>CAWHVB010000004.1:0-266306 GCA_963832715.1 uncultured Ignavibacteria bacterium
CGCCCCGGCTCGACGCCGTGCTGCTCGGCGAGCCATTCGCGCAGCGGGCCGTAGCCGCCGCCGGGGCCGTAGAGCAGGATCGTGCGCCCGTCCCGCTCCAGCGCGACGCGCGCGCAGTCGGCCAGCTCCTCGACCGGGAGGCACTCGGGGGCGGGAACGCCACGTGCGAACGAGATCACGGCCACCGCGAGCCAGCCTAGCGAGCGCGGCGGCTACCGGGCGTCGAGCGCCTCGCGCACCTTTCGTGCGAGCTGATCGAGCGTGAACGGCTTCTCGAGCAGCCGCTCGGCGAGCAGTTCCCGGTCGGCGACGGCGGCGCCCGAGTAGCCCGAGGTGAAGAGCACGGTGACCTCGGGACGGATCCCGGCGAAATGCTCTCGCCAGCTCCGGCCCGGTCATGCCGGGCATGACCACATCGGTCAGGAGCAGCTCGTACGGTATGACGGGGCGAAATTAAAGCAGGCGGGCTTAAAGTGATCCTTGTCTGTCTGGTAGCTTTAAGCTAAAACAAAAACAGACTAAGTGTGTAGATGTTCTTTGGATCTTAACTTCGGACGCGGGTTCGACTCCCGCCACCTCCACAGATATTTTTCGGAATTTCTTTGTTTTTAGGCTAAATTCCTAATATTTTTCATCTTTTAAAATTTGCGTTTAAGGTATTCTTAAGGTAGATTATGGATGAAAAATCGAAAAGTTGTAAAATGAAGAAATTTTTAATGAAATTAGCCAGTAAAGGTTTAAGGGATTTACAACTCCCTCGATTTTCCTTTAGCTGGCTTTTTTCATTTTAAAGGATGAAACTTATGACAGTCCGATTTTACCTATCGAGAAAGTCCTCCAAAGATCAATGCGCAATTTTTTGTTACCTGCTGGAACACAATCAAACATTTACACTTACCAACCAAGTTGAGCATTGATCCGCAGCATTGGGATAAAAAATCCCAAAGAGCTATTAATTATAAAACTGGTGTGAGTAATATTCTGAAAGGGGAGCTGAATGGAATAAACAAAGTACTGGATTCTTTAGAAAAAAAGCTGAAATCAATTGAAATGGAAGTCCGGGAAAAAGAACCACAGCTAGTTTTGAGGATATTAAAGAAGCAATAATAAAGTCACTTTAATAAAAAATCTTTGTTTGATATTTATGAGGAATTTATTAGATAAAAGATCAGGGAGAATATCTCCCAAATCAATTGCGCAAATATAAAAGGCTAAAGGGATTACTTGAGGAATATGAGGGAATGGCAAGAAAGAAACATTAAATATTAAGACCATTTCAAAAAAATCTTTCTTTCAGGATTTCTTTACTTATATGATTGAGAAGAAGGATTTGATTAACAACACTGCTTATAAAGAAATTCAGTTCCTTAAAGCATTCCTTAATTGGGCTTATGATTATGAGTATCATAACTTCAAAGATTATGAGAAAATTAAAACGAAAAGATTTGATAAAAGAAGCTGAGGAACCTGAGGTAATTTATCTAACTGAACATGAATTGATGAAACTCTATAATCTTGGGCCGGACAAACTTGAAGAAGAGATTAAGAAATGTAAGAGACGTTTTCGTATTTCAGTGCTTTACGGGAGTCAGGTATTCAGATATTGAAAATATTTCAAGGGAAGATATTAGAGAATTCGACCTGGAATTTAAGAACGCAAAAAACTCACCAAATTATTCAAATACCTCTAAATGCTTATGCACTTTCTATATTAGCAAGATATAGCGATAATCCTGCAACCATTGCCGGTAATATCAAATCAAAAGATGAATAACTATTTGAAGGAACTTTGTGAGATCGCCGAAATAGATGAACCAGTTAAAAAAGTAAAGTTTAGGGGTAACAAGAGAATCGAATCCACATATAAAAAATTTGAAGATAATCGGAACACACACTGCAAGGAGAACATTTGTAAGTTTGTCATTGCAAAAAGGAATGAAACCGGAAAACATTATGGCAATTACAGGGCATACGACTTACAGAATGATGCAGAAATATTTGAAGATCGATTATAACCATCTGCGTGATGAGATGGATAAAGTATGGGGGAGTAATTTAAGAGTAATTAACGGAAGTGAGGGGACTTAAGAAAGATTTTTTAATAGAAACCTAACAATAATGCCAAATAGATATTATATAAATAACCCCTTCATTTACGTCTCCTCCGGGAGAGGCTCCGGCAGAGCTGTTATGCGTAAGTGGAGGGGGTTTTTATTTTTTAATAAAGTATGAAGACGAGTGATAATAATAATTGGAAAGCAACACTATATAGCCATATAAAAAAAAGAATTGATACCCTTGAGTTGAGTGAGGATGAAAGGGATGGCGTTATAGCGAACATTTGGGGGGAAGCCAAAGCAATTTTGGAGAGCCAAATAACCAGATTTTTTATTCCCAAACCCAATAAATCAAGGCTCGACCTTCTAATCGGAGATATTGATTATACTTCATGATTTAAATATCCCTGAAGTCGACGCGTTACTTTCAACTTTTTATTATCCCCTGTTGAAATCTTCAAACAAGATTAAACGGTTAGAGAGGGAAAAACAAATAATATATGAAAATTACAAGCAAAATATCAAAGATGTTCAA
The DNA here is from genome assembly GCA_963832715.1 of uncultured Ignavibacteria bacterium. Classification (GTDB taxonomy): domain Bacteria; phylum Bacteroidota; class Ignavibacteria; order Ignavibacteriales; family Ignavibacteriaceae; genus DATFVA01. The sequence goes on from CAWHVB010000004.1 coordinate 2,593, forward strand.
GCAATTAAATTACAGATTGAGGATGAGCTAACCCCAATATTGGGACGTTTATATTATTTGCATGCGACACGAGGATTTAATAAAAAGTTAGGTGAAGCATTATCCCCCATTTTTGGAAAATATAAAACTTACTGGGGGAATAATAAGAGGAAATTCATTCGGGATCATTACGAATTTATCCGACAACATCTCAATTTGAAAAAATCACAACTACAAATAGAATCGTTTGAAAGATATATCAAAAAATGATTCTATTTTAAAAATATACGTTCACCCACCATCACCTCACTTCACAGTTACAGCACTTTGTAAGAAACCCCCCACTTCTTACAGCACTTTGTAAAATCAAGCTCATTATTTTATTTGATATAATTTTTACGTTAGCTACAGAGATTTGTTCTAATAAATTTTAATAGTTCTTAATAGAATTGAAGTTGTTCGATGCAGATGGACAAGGTTTTCCCTTATTCTTAAAGGCTGTATGTCTGCATCATACAGCCTTTTTTATAAGATCAAGCAGCTATATGCTGATGCAGATTCAAAGATTTACATACAGGATTAAAAAGTTTTAGAGAGGTTCAAAATGGCAACAGATTATTCAGGAGTTGATCAAGCACAGGCGAATTTCGGCAATCCGCTTTTAGCGCAGATGATGAGAAATTATTTCAACAGCATTTATGGCGGTGAATCGCAGCAGTCGCTTGACGTTGCAACGGGAGCATTGGGCGGCGGTGACCCTTCCGGTCTTGGTAATAAAGACTATATGGAGAGTTACTTAAAGAACATCATTCAGGGTGAAGACCCGGCAATGGCGAAATTAAGGCAACAGGGACTTGCCGATATTAAAGACCAGACGGATAAAAATATTACTACTACCCAAGAAAACCTGTCTGCCACCGGGTTAGGAAGAAGCGGGGTGGGTGTCAGTGCGCTCAACCCACTTTACAATGCACAAAGTAGAGGTATATCAGGACTTGATGCAAATCTTGCATCGATGGAGACACAGAGAAAAGACAATGCGCTCAGTAAACTTCTCGGACTTGATGTCGCTCAATCAGGGTTAAACCTTGATTACTTAAAAACATTTATGAGCGGGATGCAGAATGCCAATTCTCTTAATGCGGATATAAACTCACAACCAAGTGCCTGGGGGCAGACTTTAGGAGCATTGATTGGTGCGGGTGGACAGATTGGTTCTGCTTTTCTAATGAAACCTAAGAGTAACACCCCAGTTTTTGATGAGGCGACTATGATGAGTTTCCCGGGTTTAGCTGGTGGGCTCCCGTGATTATTAAATAAAATGCCCCGCGTCAACGGGGCCTTAAAGGAAATCAACAAATGAAAAATATAGTTTTTCAAAATAGAAAGCAAAGCCAAACGGGGAACTCACGCATTAGGCCTAAAAAATCGATTGATCCAGATCGTTTAGATGACCGGTTATTGCAACTGCAGGAATATTATTGTAACAAAATCGAGCAAGCAGGAATGGCAGGGGGTGAGAGCCTGATTAAATTCTACCTCGAACAAACAAATACTATTGCAAGCGAGAGACTGGAACTTCGGAAAAATAGTAACCCGGGATCAAACACGGCCCCTTAATTTTTTTTAGCAACACAGCAAATGAATAATGGATGGAAAAATTAAAATTAAAAAACCGGATAGTATGATGAAGTCAGCAAATTCAAAAGAAAGTACAAATGACAGTTTCGTCCTGATTTCTATTTCAAAAGCAGAGTTAACCGATCTGATAAGGGCAGCCATTACTGATGCAAATCCCAAAAAGGAAGAACAGAGGCTACTAACCTTCAACCAGACGGTTGAGCTTTTGGGTTGCTCGGCGTCCGCACTAAACAAATGGAAGGCCCAGGGCAAGGTGCCGTACTTGAGACTTGGGAAAAAAAGGATATTCTTTGATAGGGCAGCAGTTCTAAACACCTTAATAGATTCCAGACATAAAGGCTTTGATTGAAAATGAATAAGAGTAATTATTTGAAATATTCCAATTCGGAAAACAGAGACCCCAACATAATGGCGAAGTTACCAGATCCTCAGAAGGTGAGCGAATCCCCGGGCGATCTGATCAGAAATTCTGCTGAGGAATTGCGAACAATTCTGTTTAGGATTGAGACTGTCAGGTTGACTTTGCTAAAGGATCTCCCTTTCGAGCAAAGGAAGACTCGGGATGGGATAGATGAGCGGTCTCAAGGCCTGCATCGCCGATATTTATTTCGTTTTGGAGTACTGCGGCAACCTCGTTGGTGATAATTCTGATTTTCCGGAGCATTAAAAATGGATAGCGGATGGATCAAATTTCATAGAATAATTTTTGAAAATGGACTTTGGAAGAATCCATTTGATTTGCGGCTATTTCTTTGGCTTGTGGGTAATGCGGTTCACAAGAAGGAGGGAGTTTGTTATGGGAAGGTAAATATTAGCAGAGGACAAATTTTAAGAAGTTACCGGAAGCTGCAGGAAGATTTACGATATGTCGAAAACAGACAGATTAAAGTCCCCTCACTTTCAGTAATAAACAGGAGTATTGAAAGGTTGATAAACTCCCAAAGAATTACCAAAATCGAAACAGAACTTGGAACACTATTCAAAATCGTCAATTATGAAAAATATCAGCAAAAAGAGAATAAAAATGAAACATTTGACAGTGAGGACGCAAAAAAACTTGGAACGGGACTTGGAACACCTGCCAATGCTATTATTTATGGGGAAAAACTGCAAAACGGGATTAAAAGCCAAACATTTGAGGGTGAGTCCGGGGATGAAAAAGAGGAACTTGGAACGGGACTTGGAACATTAGCGGAACAACAGCGGAACAATAATAAGAATGATGAGAATGATGAAGAATTAATTAATAATCAATTCCGGAAGTTTTGGGATATTTACGATAAAAAAGCCTCTAAAGAGAATTCAATTGAATTATGGCAGAAATTATCTGATGAGGAGCGGGGAAAAATATTTGAATCCCTCCCGGCATATATAGAATCAACACCCAATAAGCAATACCGGAAAAAACCCAACAACTGGTTACGGGATAAATGTTGGAATGATGAAATAATTATACCCGATAGACGTGAGGAATATCTTGATGACTATTAAGAAAATAATAATCATTCTTTATTATTTCGGATTGCTCCCAAAAGAATTAACCCAAAAACTAATTGACAAATTGGAGTTGGAAAATGAATAATGTATCGGAATATCTAAACTCAAAAGGAATACAATACCGTGAGACAAAAAACGGTTCCGGTTTACAAGCTATTTTCCCCTGTCCCAAGTGCGGAGATAAAAGTTCATTCGCCGTTAATCTTGAGACCGGAGCTTATCAATGTTTCCGACGAAACAAGTGTGGAATCAAAGGCAGCTTCTTTGAATTTCAAAGATTGATGGGAGATGAGTCTTTCATAAAAAGAGAAAAAACTTATGCGGAACCACAGACCAACCCCGGCAGAGTAAACGAAGAAGTTTATTCTTGGTTTGAGAGCAGAAAAATATCAGCAGATACGGTGCGTCATTTTAGGATTGGATTGTCTCCAGATGGTAAAGCAGTGATGTTCCTTTATCATCAAAACGGAAAACTTGTGAATATAAAATATCGGGTGATGAAAGAAAAAACATTCTACAAAGAAAAAGACTGTAAGTCAACTCTCTGGAATCAGGATAACATTAATGGTGACAAGCTCTACTTGACAGAGGGAGAAATGGACTGTGCGGCATTGTTTGAATACGGGATAGAGGGTGCTTCAATTCCTTCCGGCGTGAATGATCTAACTTGGATTGAACACGATTGGAAATTCCTGGAGAGATTCAGAGAGATTTATTTAATAATGGATAACGACACAGCCGGACAATCAATAATCGAAAACCTTGTTAATCGTCTGGGAAAGTGGAGATGTAAAAATGTTTTATTACCCCACAAAGACGTTAATGAATGTTTGATGAAGGGAATGACAAAGAACGATCTTACCGATTGCATCAATAACGCAATAGAATTTAATATCGGCGAATTAAAGCATTGCGACTATTATGTGGATGAAATCAATGAGTACAAAAACAATCCATATAAACTCTTTGGAACGATCACAAGCAGCAGCAAACTAACTGAGATACTTAAGGGGTGGAGACGGGAAGAAGTAAGTGTATGGACGGGACAGAATGGAGCCGGGAAATCTACCTTCCTATCTCAGGAAATAATTCACTTACTCAAGCAGGGGAAGAAATGTTGTATCGGATCATTTGAAATGCCTCCGAGAAAATATTTATGGTGGTTGGTCAAACAGGCACATAAGAAAACAGATATTACAGATTATGAGGTGGACTCTATTCTTAATGAATTTGCCGAGAATTTATTCGTAATAGATGTAACCGGGGAAATAGGTAAAGATCATCTATATGAGATCATTGAATTCGCTTGCCGAAAATATGGGGTAGAAGTCTTTGTAATTGACAGCTTAATGAAAATCAAATTAGCCTCGGAACAGAGTAAATTAAATGGCGAACAAAAGAACTTCGTGAACAGATTAGCGGACTTCGTGAAAGAATATAAGTGTCACATCCATTTAGTTGCCCATCCCAGAAAATCCAAATCAGACGATTATGAATCGGATAAAACGGATGTATCCGGCAGCGGAGATATAACAAATATAGCCGATAATGTTTTTTTGGTTTACAGGTATTCTCAGGAACAAATTGATGGCCGGAGAAAAAAAGGGTTAAAACCTTATGACTCTTTCCTGGAGGTTAAAAAGAACCGTGAACACGGAGAACTTGGGAGAATAGGTTTCTTTTTCAATAAGGATTACAAGACATTTGAAACCGAACCTATCTAAAATATGACTATCGAAGGTTATTATGGGCCGGAAGATAGTATTATATGAGACAATTAAAACATCACAGGTAATCATAAAATGGAAAAGTTAGCAGCAAGCTTCAGGCAGAAGGGATTCAGGTTTACGCAGATTGAAAGAACTGGTAATTTTGCTATTTATCTAAAGGAGAACGACGTTCCCTTTGATAGCAATGAGTATCATTTCAGTTATGAGGTTATTAAAATTCAAGTACAACGATCTCGCGCGTTTTTGTCCGCAGGGAAAGAGGTCAATTATCCGGCAAGAGAAGTATACCCTGGTGATAAATCCTGGGGAGTTTTGGGATGGACATTTAGGGATGGAACCAAGGCAAGGGAATATTTCAAAAAATGTATTGTGGGAGCGCCCTCTTTTGAAAAGCCGTATGTTATCCCTACCCCCCGGGAGGAAATGGCTTGTAGCTCACACCACACAGCAAATATAGAAGATCTGGCATCGGCGTTAACACCATAAATATCCGAAAATTCAAGTGATCTTTTTTTTATTGTGTGAAAAATTTTCCAACACTAAAAATTATTAACATTATAAACATTATTTTGGAGGTTCCGTGAGAGAGTATATCATTAAGAAGATTCCCGACGATGTATGGTTTAAATTTAAAGCCCAGTGCTCGTTATTGAATCGATCAATGCGATCTGTTTTGATAGAGCTGATCAGAAAGTTTATCGATGGGAAATAACCCTCATAATAAGGTTTTCCTTACAGCTTTCTTGAAATACCTCTATCGGGCAAGTCAAAAGTTTTGACGACTTTCGCTATTTCTTCGCTTTATGCGACACTGGATATCCAGTAAGGCGGCAGATCAAACCAAACTTAAAATTGATTGTCTGACTCTCTATTTAAAATTAATTTGCCCCCTTCGGGACGTGAAAAACTCAAATCCCGTCTTTTCCGGAGTCCGAAAACTCCATTTATCTAAACGACGGATTCACCGATTATATGTATTATAATCATTATCCCGGGAGAACACCCGGAGTTTTTTAACACCATAAAAAGAAAAGAAAATGCAGATGGTGAAGTTGGAAAGAGTTTATGGGAGGAGATAATTTAAGGCAGTATTGATTTCTTGTCGTTTCTTCCCTCACTTAATTGTTTTCCCCTTTTTTTATATTGTCCGAAGCTCTTTTTATTCTTAAAAATTTAATTGCCGCTTGATGATGGTACTACCTCCATCCCTTGCCGGTTCCTTAATCTCAAAAAAATTTCCAAGAATGCCAATATATCTGCCATCACCCTTAGCGAATATAGAGACAATGAAAAAATTGCGTATTCTACCACCTTCAACTCTATATCCCTTACCTCTGAGATAATGATTGAATTCAGCGTTTGAAGGGTTGGTAAGTATTAAAGCACTAAGGAAAATAAAAATTGATATCAGCAATTTCCTGACACCATTCCTTTCCAGTAGGGTTTTTATATTACCCCTTAACCTTTTAGACCCCTCAGAGTGAGCATAGGGAATTTCCTTTGCTCCGGGTGATTCACAATCATCCTTGATCTCGTCTAACATTACTATATCGGGACAATCGTTTAATAGCTGAAGATCATTTGGCAGATTGTCCCAAATATTTTTCAAATGCGGTTTTATTTTTTCCCCCAAATCGTCAATAACTCTTTTTGACCATTCTTCAAATTCCCGACCCCCCTCATATCCTTCACGAATTATATATTTAAGATGATAAGCTCCAACGGTGGTGGCATCTTTTAAAACTCTTCTGTCATTTCTTTCTCCCTGTGATTTTCATTCTTAAGAAGAATCCCCGTTCTCTAATCTCGCTAATACCGTCCTTGAGCAATCTAAAACCAGGGGAAATAATTAAAATGAGAAAAATTCCACCTATTCCGATTTTCCTCCACAGCCATTCCCAGATGCTTGAACATCCGCTCCCCTTTATTCTGCTAACGTTTGGATTGTCTGGTAAGTATTCTATATCTACCGGATTGGGTTCTTCGAAATCGATCATTAAAGGCCCTCCACCATCTTCAACCCCCTTATATTTTTGGCCCGGGGAAGTATAAAATTCATAAATGTATCGATGTGTCCATTCTGATTTTCCCTCTCCATTATCGTCTACATCATCCCATCCATCAACGATAAAGCCATTGGTAGTCTCTGCGTTTAAAATCAGATTCAACTCATCAATGGGATTTCCGGCAATGCTGAGCCAAAATGCGAATGCTATAACAATCCACAGGGCTCCCCCGAATAAGGTTTTTATCTGCGAGCTATTTGCTGAAAGGAATTCCCTCAATCCAAAATTATCTCCCACTTGCATATCCCGGTTAAATTTTCTTGATAAAATAAATAATCCTACAATAAGTTGCCCTGACTATTTCCCAACTCCTTTAGGATCTTTTAACACATTATCGTTTCTGGCTGCCATCGCTTTCGGTATTCTTTCGCTATTTAACCTTTTGACTTATTTGCTTGCATAACCAGTAATCAGAAAAATGTTGAGGTCACCAGGTAATTTAAATCTTCCGATAAAGTTTCGAGTGTCTAAATAATTGTTAAAAAATGCTAAGGTTTTTCAATAAAGCTGGCTAATTTGAAAACTGGAATTGTTAAAAAATGTTAAGGCCTAACGACTTCATTATTCCTAGATGCCAAAGTAAGACCTTTTTGGGACGTGGAAATCTCTTCTTTTTAGGAAGTCAAAAAACTCTTTCATAAAATAAAAGACTTACGAGTTATTTTTATTATAAACATTATTCCAGGTTGTCAGTTTTCAACTGCAGTTTTCTGTAGCAGTCTGACAGTCCATATACCGATATTTACTAGTAGCCTTACTCGAAATCCCGACCTATTATTCGCTTTTCAGTCTTATATTCATTATTATATCCGGCTGCCAGTCACCTGCCCTTCCCCATTGGACGAGATCGTCCTTAACGAAATAAAGCCAGTATTGATTTGGTCTATTGTAGTTACCCAAAGTTGGGAACCACCAGGATAATGTAAAGAAGGGCATTATCCCTAAACCAAAATTCTTCCAGGCAGAGGATTTATCGTATAAGCTCATACTGCCACACGGTCACGATATCCCCGTCTACATTCTGGACCGAGCCTCTGACTTCATCTGGGGAGCCGATTAGATCATTGACTTGTTTCTTCTCCATTCTCAATTCCAGAATGTTCAATTTATCTTTATTATTTGATAGTGGTATGAATATACCGCAACTACATTGAGTAAAAACAACCAAAATGATTAAACAGGTATAAACAGACTTATGTGTGTTGGACATTACTTGCTCCTCCTTATTTGTCTAAGATCCCCGAACTCATTTATCAAAATTTAAGCAAATTTTGAATTACATCCCTAATCAACCTTTTGGTTTTTCAACTTGCACCCGCTTGCATAAAATTTATTTTGTGCAGGTATAAATTAAATTCAACGATAATCAGGCGCCGACCTTTTGACACGTTTGACAATGCAATTCTAATGTACTAAGATTGAATTGTTAAAATTCCAAGGGAGATTTTTTATGAAAAAGGAAAAAGGAAAGCACACCGCGAAACAAAGTTCTGATAAAGAAACAAATGTTTCAAAATTGGAGAAATCCAGTCCCAGGAAAAAAAATGCAGCGCCTAAAACAGCAAAAAGTTTTTCTCGTTGCACGGTCAATAGTGAGGGGGAGGTTATCGGTCCACGCTCAAAAAAAAATAGGGTACATAAATTCGATTACAGTAAAGCCGAAATAGGTGGTATGTTTTTACATATTTCACCAGCTAAGGAAATAATCTTGGAATACGATTTGGACGAGGTGGGAATCACACTGTTCAAATTATTCTATGCGGAGCATTATTACTCCCTCTATCGGTCTCGTATATCGGGGAGAATGTAACTCCGGACAGTATTCGATACTGGGAAAAGCGGTCTTGCGAGGAGGCAATAAAATCCCTTGAAGCACTGGGTAACGGAGAAGAAATGGATATTAAGAAATATGCAGATTTGGCCAAGCGTGCAGAAAACAACAACAAGCAATTGACTAATATCGATCACATCATACTTAATTAATATTTGAGAGCCATCTATGTTCCAGAAATTAATTTTAAGCGATCATACGTGCCCTACACGGGACTTTCATTCGGGGTTCGACTAAATATACTCCCTGTAATCTGATAGCTCTTTTAAATGTCAATTAAAAATTAAATCTTCGAAGCAGGGGAGGCCATAATCTCTTAAGGTATGCTTAAGGTAAATTTACAGCGTGAGAGAAAAATGAGATATATTCCAACCTCTTTAAGATTATGCGCCATTCTATCTGGTCTATTCCTGCCCTATACGAAGGCATAATTTTCACTAAGACCCGCCACCTCCACAAATGTTTTATTAATTAAGGGGATTTGACCCTTTACAATTCCGGATCGACCAAATCCTTAATTGCTATATTTAGGTTACCTTTGATTCTTATCAGTTCTCTTAATAGTTCAAGTTTTGCAGCTTCTTCATCTTTTTCCCCTTCTTCTAATAATTTTAAAAATCTTCAACTGAAATGATAAAATGCAATAAAACAAGGTTTACATTCGCATGATAACTATCATATTTAAGAACTTTCCTGAATTCCTTTTCAGCAGTTCAAGAATAGATGATATTTTCATAAGAATAAAAACGACGTTTAAAATTATTAGTAAATAAAAAGTAAGTAATATCATTTAGGAATATGATGGTAACTTGTCCAAATTTTACGTTATTTTTTAACCTTGCTGAATTATTCATAACTACCCCTTAAAATTCTTAGCTACATATATGACCGGTTATGAGCATTTTTATATTTAATTTGATCACAAGAAATGTAGTAACGTGGAAGACTTAATATTAGGGAACCATACGGGCAATTGGTATTTAAACTCTCTTTTATGTTTTGTGCAGCTTTTAGTTGTAAGTAACTAGTGAGGACATTAAAAGATTACTCATCTTGATGATTCTGCAGCTAGGCTTTTAAAACTAATGTACATTGGCTGATATTATACAAATACACTTGTGCCCTCATAAAATTTATGGATACACTTCTCGCTAAAGAAAAAAAGTTTCAATATATTTTAACCCTGAATGAACACGGATATTTTGATGAGACACAGGGCTTCAAGAAGGAAAAGATAATTGATAAAGCAGTTATTGAATTGACACCTGAGAGACCACTATTGGGAAAAAAGTATGAAAAAACATTTGACCTAAATATGCAAATGAATGAAGCTGAAACCCGCAAAAAAATTATCGATGGCCATCTTCGAAGTGCCGGTTGGGATATTAGCGACCCTACAAAAGTTATAGAAGAATTTGATATTAAGGTTGGACTACCAGAAGGTGTAAATGAACCCCGCATTCCTTTTCAGGGGCATCAATTCAGTGACTATATTTTACTAGGAAAAGATGGCAAAACACTAGCTGTAGTAGAAGCAAAAAGAACCACTAAAGATGTAGAAATTGGTAGGGAACAAGCAAAACAATATTGCTACAATATTCAAAAAGAAAAAGGTGGCGAACTACCATTTTGTTTTTATACAAACGGCTTTGAGTTGTACTTCTGGGATTTAGAAAATTATCCTCCCCGCAAAATTTACGGCTATCCAACAAGAGAAGACCTTGAACATCTTAAGTACATCAGAAGTAACCGTAAGATTTTAGCTACTGAACTAATCAATCCTAAAATTGCTGGAAGGGATTACCAAATTAAAGCCATAAGAAGTGTGTTGGAAGGCATTTCGAAAAAACAAAGAAAATTCCTTATGGTAATGGCAACTGGTACCGGCAAAACAAGAACCAGTATTGCACTCATTGATTCACTCATGAGAGCCAGTTGGATCGAAAAAACTTTGTTTCTTGTGGATAGAATTGTATTAAGAAATCAGGCTCTGGATGCATTTAAGTACTATCTGCCAAATGAACCTAGATGGCCGAAGGAAAGAGAAAAATCAATTTCTTCTGATAGAAGAATTTATGTTGCAACTTATCCGACAATGTTAAATATAATTCGTGATGACGATAATCCACTTTCACCACACTTTTTTGATTTAATTATTATTGATGAAAGCCACCGTTCAATTTATAATGCTTACCAGGATATAATAAATTATTTTGATGCAATTAGTTTAGGACTTACCGCAACACCCACTGACATTATTGATCATAATACATTTAATCTATTTAACTGTGAGGATGAACTGCCTACATTTGCTTATTCATATGATGAAGCTGTAGATCATGTTCCTCCTTATTTATGTGATTTTCAGGTATTAAAGATCAAAACAAAATTCCAGGATGAAGGAATTAGCAAACGAACTATAAGTTTGGAAGATCAAAAAAGGCTTATTCTTGAAGGTAAAGAAATTGAGGAAATTAATTTTGAAGGAACTGAGTTAGAGAAGACAGTTACTAATGAAGGCACAAATGCTTTAATAGTTAAAGAGTTTATGGAAGAATCAATAAAGGATTCTGATGGTGTTTTACCTGGCAAATCAATCTTTTTCTGTTCGTCCATAGCACATGCGCGTAGAGTAGAAAAAATATTTGATGCACTATATCCTGAATATGCCGGTGAACTGGCAAAAGTTATAGTCTCAGATGATCCGCGTGTTTATGGTAAAGGTGGATTGCTTGATCAGTTTAAGAAAAACAATATGCCAAGGGTTGGCATAAGCGTTGGTATGCTTGATACCGGGATCGATATTCGCGAGCTAGTAAATTTGGTTTTCGCAAAACCTGTATTCTCATATACAAGATTCTGGCAAATGATTGGAAGAGGTACCAGGTTATTAGAATCTGAAGAGATTAAACCCTGGTGCCCGGTGAAAAATGAATTCCTAATTATTGACTGTTGGGATAATTTTGAATATTTCAAAATCACCCCAAAGGGTAAAGAAATAAAACCTCAAATTCCTCTTCCTGTAAGAAATTTTGGAATTAGAGTAGATAAAATTGAAAGTGCAATAAAACTTGGTAAAATGGAAATAGCGGATAAGGAAATAATTGAGTTAAGAAAACAAATTAATGAACTACCTCGAAAGTCTATTATAGTACAGGATGCTGCTAAAGATCTGGATGTAATAAAGGATGATAACTTCTGGATTAAATTGCATTCAGAAAGACTGGAGTTCCTGAGAAATAATATAAAACCACTTTTCAGAGCTATTTCACAAGTTGATTTTAAAGCAATGCGATTCGAAAAAGATGTTTTAGAGACTTCACTTGCTTTACTTAATAACGAAAATGAAAAATTCGAATTTTTAAAAGATAATCTAGTGGAAATAATTAGTGAACTCCCGCTATCTGTAAATATTGTTGCAGAGGAGAAAGAACTGATCAACAATGCTCAATCAAATAAATTTTGGGCAACAATTACTGATTCCGCATTGGACGAACTTTCTAAAAGGTTAGCTCCGTTAATGAAATACCGCGAACCAGTACAACCTGCAGGATTTACAAAGCTGGATTTACAGGATATCCTTGTTGAAAAGGACAAAATTGAATTTGGACCGGAACACGAAGCTCTTAGTATATCACGTTATAGAGAACTTGTAGAAGAAAAAATCAACTCCTTAACTTTGAAAAATCCAATTTTGCAGAAGTTAAAAAATGGTATTATGATTTCAGAAGTGGAATCCGAAATTCTCGCTGAAGATCTTCATAATGAGTATCCACATATTACTGAAGAACTGTTGAGAAAAGTATATAGAAATCAGAAAGCAAAGTTTATTCAGTTTATTAGGCATATTTTAGGTATAGAAATTCTCGAGAGTTTCCCGGAAACAGTTTCTAAAAGTATTGATAAATTTATATGTGAGCATACTTATCTTTCAACAAGGCAATTAGAATTTTTATTTTTGCTCCGAGATTATATTATTGATCATGAGACTATTGAAAAACGTGACTTAATAGAAGCTCCATTTACAATACTACATCCAGAAGGTATAAGGGGAGTATTTACTCCAAAAGAAGTAGAAGAAATAATTTCATTAACTGAAAAATTAGTGGCGTAAAATGTTATTAAATAATCCTGTCATCAGGAATCTAATAGAAAAACTCTGGGATCAATTCTGGAGCGGCGGAATATCAAATCCCTTAACTGCAATTGAGCAGATTACCTATCTGTTATTTATGAAAAAGCTTGATGATAATGAAAGTATTGCAGAAAAAAATGTTAACGAAGGATATTGGAAAAAAGAAGAAACTAAATTTAGGTTTAAAGGAAAATTTGATATTCCTGGAATAGATGAAAAAATAGATAAAAATAAGCTTCGTTGGAGCTATTTCAAAAAGATGAAGGCTGAGGAAATGCTTCAACACGTTCAAACAAAAGTATTCCCATACATAAAACAATTAAACGGTGAAACATCTTCATTTACAAGACACATGGTAAACGCCGTTTTTATAATTCCTAAGCCAAGTTTACTTGTTGAAGCTACTAAAACTATCGATCTAATATTTGAAGAGATGAATAAGGAGGAAATTCCGGGTGGGCACACATTTCAGGATATCCAGGGTGATGTATATGAAATGCTTCTAAGCGAGATAGCTACAGCAGGTAAGAATGGTCAATTTCGTACTCCGCGACATATAATCAAGCTAATGACGGATCTTGTGGATCCCCAACTAGGTAATAAAATTGCTGATCCTGCTTGCGGTACAGGTGGATTTCTTCTAGGGGCATATCAATATATTGTTACACAATTAAATAGTAATAAATCTAAAATTAAGCCCGATGAAGATGGCTTTATTAGGAGTTCTATAAGCAGCGGTTTAAATAACAAAACAAAAAAAATACTCGGTGAAAGTCTTTACGGTTTTGACATCGATACAACTATGGTTCGTTTAGGTACTATGAACCTGATAATGCATGGAATTGAAGACCCTAAAATTGATTATAAAGATACGTTGAGTAAAAGCTATTTTGAAGAAGATAAATACAATATAGTAATGGCTAATCCACCATTTACTGGGAGTATTGATAAAGGAGATATTAATGAAAATCTTAAAATAAGTACAACTAAGACTGAATTGCTTTTTGTTGAACGTATTTTTAGAATGCTAAAAGTAGGCGGGACGGCAGCTGTAATAGTGCCGCAAGGCGTGCTATTTGGTGCAGGCAAGGCTTTTAAACGATTACGTCAACTTATAATTGATAATACTGAACTTAAAGCTGTTATTGCTTGTCCGAATGGAGTTTTTAAACCTTATGCAGGTGTAAGTACTGCAATATTAATCTTCACAAAAGGTGGTCAAACTGAAAATGTATGGTTTTATAATATGGAAAATGATGGCTATAGTCTTGATGATAAACGTACAAAACTTGATGGCTATGGTGATTTACAAGATATTATTAAAAAATATAAAAAACGTTATTCCCAAAAAGGAATTGGAAGAAAAGGAAAATGTTTCTTGGTGTCTAAAAAAGAAATTGCTGATGAGGAATATGATTTGACAATTAGTAAATATAAGGAAGAAGAATATCAAGAAATTCAATATGATCATCCAAGCATTATTTTGGAAAAATTAATTGGTAATAATGGCTTGGAAAATAAAATAATTGAGCAATTGAAAGAATTAAAAGATTTATTAAAATAGCGAGTATGAATTATTTAAAAATAAAAGAAATATTTAATTTCCAAAACAAATCAAAATTCAAAGCTGGCGAGGGTTTAGAAGAAGGAGAATACCCATTTTACACTTCAAGTTCTGAAATCTCAAAGTATAGTAATAGATACAATTTCGAGGGTGAAAGTTTAGTCTTTGGTACAGGGGGAAAACCCAGCATTCACTATGCTACCTCACGATTTAGCACATCAACTGATTGTTATGTACTCCAACCAAAAAATAAAAATGTGTGGACAAAATATTGCTATTATTATCTGTATTCAAACATTTCAATACTTGAAAGAGGATTTAAGGGAGCTGGATTAAAGCATACGTCAAAAAAATATCTTGAAAACATAAGAATACCCCTTCCATCAATTGAAGACCAAATTCGTATAGCAAAAATATTAACAATTGCTGATGAACTAGGACTAAAACGAAAAGAATGTATAAATCTTTTGGATAAAGTGATAAAAAATACTTTCCTAGTGATGTTTGGTGATCCAAAGACAATCCAGTTAAAAGAAAAGGAAAAGCTTAATAATCATATAAATTTTTTAACAAGTGGTTCACGTGGCTGGGCAAAATATTATTCAGAGACTGGAGATAAGTTTTTAAGAATACAAAACGTGGGAAAGGGACATCTAAAATTGGATGAGATGTTCTATGTTATGCCACCAAGTTCAGCAGAATCAAAAAGAACAAAAGTTGAATCAGGTGATTTGCTTATTTCGATCACAGCTGATTTAGGTCGGACGGCTGTCATACCACCAAATTTTGGGAATGCTTATATCAATCAACACCTTGCATTGTTGAGACTTAAAAAAAGCTTGAATCCAATATATGCAGCTTATTTTTATTCTATGCCGTTTGGATATAATGCAATACAAAAGAAAAATCGTGTAGGGGTAAAATCCGGATTAAATTTTGATGATTTAAGAAAACTTCCTATTTATGTGCCGGCAAAAGATCTTCAGGAAAAATTTTCTATAGTGGTAAAAAAGATTGAATCTTTAAAATCGAAATATATGAATAGCTTGACAGAACTTGGGAATCTATTTGGATCATTAAACCAAGAAGCTTTTAAGGGTGGTTTAGACTTGAGTAAAATCAAAGTGGTTTCTAAAGATTATGAGTTATTAGATACAATTAATGTATCTGGTGATAATAACAAAATTGAGAAGACTTTGGTTGATGAAAAAAGATATCGAAACTTCTATCCCTAATACTGTATTGGAATGGATACAAAATTCGAAAATGAATTTATTCACATTTGATGAATTATGGAAAAGCATTAAACAATTTCCAGAGACAAAGTATCATAACTATGATGGATTAAGAAAAATAGTTATTGAAATGCTAGAAAAAAATCCACCTGAATTAGAACAGGTAATAGTTGATGAGTATCAATTGGATAGCAATGATGATGATACTTTAAGCGCCAAAAGAGAAAAAGTTATAGCTTTTAAAGTGGAAAGATGAAATTAAAGAGACTCAAACTACTATCCGAATTCAGGGGACTTCCTAACAATTTTGAAATTAAGTTCAATGATTTTGAAGGTAATAATTTTAATAATATTGAGCCAATATGTTTTGTTGGTTTAAACGGATCAGGCAAATCAAATGTACTTGAAGTGCTGACCGAGATATTTTTCTATCTGGAAAGATATCATTTAGCAACAAAAGAAGAACTTCAAGAAGAAGAAAAAGAAATTAAGAAAAAAAGTAATTCTCTAATAGATAATAAATTTGATTACAAATACTTTACTCCTTTTGGATTTGAAATTGAATATTCTATAAGTTATGAAACTTTTAACATGCCTCGTATCCCTTGGCCCGAACTTAATAATGAATGGAACAATTCAATTGCTGATCCTATTTTTTGTATAACTAAAGGAACAGATAAAATACCCTCTATTACTGCAAGTATTGATAACAAGCTATTTCAATTAGAAAACAATAATTACAACAGAAATATTGGAGTATTGCCATCCCACATAATAGGTTACTCCTCAGGAATGAACGAATTGATTAGTAATCCTTTCTTGAAAATGGATTTAGCCTATTTTGATGATTTTAAGGATAAGTCAGGCGATTCTTCCTTTCCAATTTTGGATTATAACAGACTATTCTTTATGGATTATGATTCCAATAAAACTGTAACCATTTGCGATTTTCTATTTGATAAAGAAGCATATAAAGAAAAAGAATTAGTAAGCCAGAAAAGCAGTGTAGAGGATTTTGGGGCAAAAGATGTATCTACATTAATAAAACAGATTAATATTTTAGATTTGCATTCTTTTTCAATCCAATTAAAATTTTATAAAAATAAAAGAGATCCGATCAAAATTCCCCCAGAATTGCATCTAACAATAAATAGTCTAAAAAAATGTGCTACTTGTATTAATGATAATACGAATTATAATTCCGATCCTAAAGTTTACGATATCGAATTATTTTATTGGGTTAATAAAGCTACGAAACAAGCATTTATTGAACATTTTAATAACGCTCAAGAACTTTATAGAAAACTTTACTTTTTAAAGTTACTTAATTATAACCTGGTCTCCACAGAATTACGCAATAAAATAAAAAATGCAAAAAGAGGATTAAATATTTCCGCTCTATTACCAAAGCATGAAGAAAATAGATTAAATATTTTCCATAAATGATATTGCTTTTAGGAAAAAAGGAGCATCCTATCCGATCTATTATAAACAACTCTCAGATGGTGAGCATCAATTATTACATATTCTTGGAAGTGTGATGTTAATGGAACAAAAAGATACCTTTTTTATTTTTGACGAACCGGAAACTCATTTGAAACCCTGAATGGAGATCACAATTTGTAAGATTGATGAATGATTGCATTGGTGAGGATCATCGTGAACAAGAAGTTTTATTAACGTCGCATTCTCCTTTTATAGTTTCAGACTGTAGACCTTCTAAAGTTTATTCCTTTAAGAGAAATTCCCGGGGAAAAATTATTTTCGAGCAACCGGATTTTAATACATTAGGTGCATCTGTAAACCTTATCTCAGCCAAGGTCTTTGGAAAGACAGAGACTATTTCTTCTTTTGCCACAGAGAAAATAAAATCTATACAGAAAAAATTGTCTCAAAATAAAATAGAGGTTGAAGAGGCGCTTAAAGAAGCTAATAGTTTAGGTGATTCTGTCGAAAAAGTGATCCTTATAAATCAAATAAGAAGTAAAAGGAAATAATGCTGTTTAGTTATAAAACTATCGATCATGATGTAAGCAATTTGCATAAGTTCCTTAAGCATACAGTTAAAGAGGTATGGTGTAAAAAAACTGGCAGTTTTCAAATTGATTGGCTTCATAAAGACTTCAAACCAATAGTTGAACACATAGGCAAAAACGAAAAAGATTATTTGAAGAAACCTATTGAAAACATTTATAATATTTGTCAAACGTTAAATAAAAGACAGAAAATGTTTATTGAAAAAGCATTTGATACAAATAATAATATAAATCGTTTATGTGGAGGAAGGCTTAAACCTGTTTTTTATAAAGACATTGACAACATTTCTGTTTCTTTGGCGAGTGAACTAAAAACATTCTGTAGCAATCTCTATGAACATGTAATCTCGAAAGGAAAATTTTGCAGTGAATTTAAGTCGCTTGACGAATATTATAAAGAATTTGTATCTATAAATACCAAGGGGAAGTGCCCGTTTTGTGGATTAACTGATATTAAATCTCGGTTACTAACTAAAAGGGATGCTTTTGATCATTATTTCCCTAAAGGGTCTTTTCCCTTTAATAGTGTAAATCTAAAAAATTTGGCGCCTTCCTGTAATACTTGTAATTCTTCGTACAAACTTGAAAAAATTCCGACCTATGATTCAAAAATGAGAGGAAGGAAAGCATTTTATCCTTTTGATAAAAAATCACACAAGTTTGATATTAAAATCAAAATAAATTCGCTTGATCCAATTACGCCTCATAATAATGATCTGGATATTGCAATCATATCAAAAACCTGTCAACAAGAAGTAAATACTTGGAATGATTTATTTGGTATTAATCAGCGATATATCGATAAATGTAGTAGTGATGATTCAAAATATTGGTTGCAACAGCTGGTTGATGAAGCCGCAAATTATAATGTTTCAGTTAGACAAGCCTTCAACAACCAAATAAGTTCAAGAAAGATTACACCCTTAGCTGATTATAATTTTTTAAGAATTCCATTTCTTGAAGCTTGTAAAGATGCAAAAATAATTTGAAATAGTTTTTAAATTTCTCACATCTTAGTATTTTTACACCTTTATCATCTAAATCCTCATTCCCACTGAGGTAAAATCTTTCATTCATTAATATCCTCAGGGTAACTATGCGAATTTATTATACGGGTTTAACAGCCATTGTGCTGTTTTTTTCTATTGGTTCTACTTTGACAAGAGTTCCGGTTGAATCAATTAGTAAAGAAACATGTATGTTTCCATACACTCCAGTCTTCGTAATATTTCAGGATAATTTTCCAGTCTTTCTATAATGCTTCTTAAAGAATCCCATCCAATTAAAGGGTATGCTTTTACAAAATCTTCCTGTTTTGATTGTGCAAAAATAATCGAAGAAAGTAAAAACAAAAGAACAAATGTAAATTTCAAATACTTCATTTTATTTCCAAGTTTGTACAAAGTGATTTATGCCGCAGTCCGGTTTACCCCGCTCTGCGGGGAACAGACTGGTGGATGCGAAATTCTGTCAGGTTAAAATGCTTTAAGGCTTACTTTTTGAATAAATATTTCCGCTATTTCAAATTCTCCTCTTTCGGTCCAATCAAAAGATAGATAATAATTTAGAAACTCATTAGCTTCTAATACAGAATTGAATAAACCGAAACTGTTCAACTTTCCAAAATATTTTTCAAATAATGTTCCCTCATGATCTGTCCCATGCCACCTCGGGAATAACATACAATCACATGAAGCGGAAAAATGATCATCTTCAAAATAAGTGGGCTCGTATCCGGTTGAAATAAAGTCTGCTGGAATTTTAACTTTTTTATTGGCCGCCTTTGTCCATATTATTTCATATTCAACTTTATTTTCAAGTTGATTATAAACTTATATAACATCATTATATTCAAATAAAAAACCGTCTTTACATTTACCAAGATGGAACAACTCATCCATTAGTAACTCTGAATAAATTTTACTGTCCTGATAATTATCGAGTGCATCTCTATCTAAACCTCTATATTTAATTTTTGATTCTTGCGGTAATTTATCGATGCGGGGAATTGCATAAATATCTGACCTTAGATTATATCTTTCCACATAATCTTTATATAGTTTATCAAATGTCTTTACGATTAAGTAACCAGACTGTATTTCCATATCATTTATCCTTTAAGCCTGACGATATTATGCTGAACTTCAAGCCCGGAACAGACTGGTGGATGCGAAGCTGTCGGGTTGAGGCATAGGTTAGGCAATGTTAATTTAATATTCCACCCTAATGTTCCGTTTAAGTAAAGCCTTCCTTTTGTTTATATCAATATAATAGAATGCAATATGATTTCTGTCAACATTACTAGTTACTACCCAGACTATCTTGAACTCATTATCCAAATTTAAGGCTGATAATTCTGCAATTGTCTCTGGTCTTTCTGCAAGAGGAATTCCATTGTCCTTGGCAATTTGAATAGCCTCAAGGGAATCAACTTCAAACAAGCAATTTGAAGAGTCGGAAATACAATCTGGAAGTTGTTCTGGGAAATGGTCTTTTATAAAGTTTCCAAGACTATCTAGATGCCAACTCAAAGCAACTTTTTCCCAAGGCTTTTTAGTAATAACAAAGAAATAGATTACATTATAATGTGGTAATCCCAAATAATATGAATACTCTGTTGGATTAAGTTGTAAGTAATCTTTATTACCAGGATATAAACCAGATTTTAAAGAATCAAATAAAAAATATTTATGATAATTTTTATTTCCCGTCCTTGAAATTATTGCAGAATCAACTTTCAATTTGAATATCGTCGGAACTGTAGCAATACGAATATCATCAATATCTCTATGAGTAATTTTAATATTCTGGCTATAAATACTCGTCGCGAAAATTAATATTGAAATGAAAAAACGCATTGACTGAATTCCTATCATTTAATTCCTAACTATTAATTATCCTGCTCTGTTTTGAGATTTATAGAATATATATATGTACAGTGTTGCATATATGTATTCCATTTGCCTTTTAATTTTAGCATAATAGCCATATTTAAAAATAGCTCGTGCATATATATCATCCCGCCACATTTCACACCTCCGGCACATCACTCACAGTGCGGGCAAAGATTTTCTTTGTTTTAATTTTCTGAAGTATCGAAAGGACCCTTACAATAGCTTAACTTAATCATAACCCCAGGTATCATAAGTATAATCAATGGAAACATACGGCAATTTCGGAATAAGGGCAATAAGAACTTCCTTATCGGTAATGATGGGGTCACTTTTTCGAAAGTAACCATAACCATAGTCTGTATTCTTAGATGGGAAACTGCCCGCCAGAGGCAGACAAGCCTGCCAGAGGCAGTCAGGTTAAAACGGTTAGCAATCCTTTATTGCCCCCGGGTTTACCACGGGGTTAATCTCATTAATAAAAGTGAGGCGTCGCTGCTCCCATTATCAATAAGCTCCCGCATTTAGCCATCTAAATATCTGTCAAAGTATGGCACTTTCCTCACCCACACCGTACAACAACCCCAATGAAAAATCCGTCCCCATTCAAACATTCAACCATTCACCCGTTCACGCTTTCACCCCCCTATCCTTCAAAATTCCGTCCCTCCCTCCGAATTCCACTATTGTCAATTTTGTCAAACGTAGATTTATTCAACAGCTAAAAATGGCGTTTTTTCGCAGTTTTCCAAATGTCTCATTTTGAGTCCTTCTCCGTTCCTTCTCCGTCCATTCTCCGTCATTTCCCCGTCCCTAAACCGAATAAGTTCAGCGACTGACATTTTGTCAAAACTGTTTAAAAAATCAACAAAAAAAATCAGCCCGGACCCCGAATTTTTTAATAAATTCTGGTAGATAATTGACTGGGTTTCCGGCTGAAAATGTAAATTTTAATGTAAATTAACCTATGTAATTCTCGTTTTCCACTACATTTAAATTAGTCTCAAAAATCAGGGTGATTATGCAACTCAGCAATAAATCAAAAGCAATAAAGGAAAGATTTGATGTCAGGCTCAAAGCCTGTTTAATCATAATCTCTACATGCCTAATTGTATTTTCATTTTCGAGTTGTGCAAGTAATTCTCAAGCAGTTTTACTTTATTCTGGTAAACTTGATGTAAATCTCGATGATAATTCTGTACTATTTGGAAGAGTTGTTGATAAAAATACTAACCAGCCGCTTATTAATGCTAAAATAGTTATTGATTCAACTTTGTCAGGCACTGAAACAGACAACAACGGAAATTATAAAATAACAAAAATTCCAGCGGGCACTTATAATATTAAAGCCTCTTGTATAGGATTTGAAACAGTATCGTTTAATCAGTGCTGTCCAAATTAAACTTAATGCATCAAAATAGTTTAAGATTTAGAAAAGAAATAAAACAATCCCTCCTTACTTATTTTGAATCCCCCCTTTATCAAACGGATGATTGTTGATGATCTATAAAAGTTTCCTGGAATTTATCATCCCCCGAAGGGGGTTGATGTCCAAATGACATTTACGAGTAATTTTTTGATTTTTCGTATAGTCAGGGAAACTATGTTGCGTGCCTGCTCCGACGCTAAGTCGGGGGTTCGCCTGCTTATCAAATTAAAGCAGGAAATTTTATTCAGACGAAGAAGATGATTCTACTCAAATAATTTCAGGGAGCTTCGGCTCCCTTTTATTTCCCCTTTTTAATTCTTGTTTCCAGGACTCTGCAAAACTTAGTCAGGCTTGTCCCCATTTGCTTACAGATATATCGAAGCTCTATAATATCAACTCTTCGTTGCCCAGTTTCTATTTTGCTAATAAATGATTGATGAACGTTCAGCTTCCTTGCCAATTCGTTCTGAAGAAGTCAAGCTCTGATGTCTTTTGAACTATGTCGTTGATAAGATACCCAACATTTGCATATATCAAATATTTATGCCAGATTACATCTGACGATTAGCTCCGGATAGAATAAATTCGTTATCTGCACTCTCCCGAAGCAGAATTTTTTAGATAATTTCTTTTGGGAGGAGAAAGTATGAAGAATTCTGTTATTCATTCAACAGTTTCCCTGAAAAAACTTCTTTTGACGGCTTTAATAATTGCTATAAGTATGTATAGCTCGGTAAAAGCACAATCATACTATTTTTCAGATGATTTCGAATCGTATTGGCCCGGAGAAAGGCTTGCATGTCAGAATCCCAATGACTGGACAACATGGAATTTTTTACCCTGCTCCTTAGAAGATGCATTTGTATCAAATAATATAGCATACAGCGGATCTAATTCTGTTGTGGTTAGTTCCCTTAACGATGTAGTTAAATATTGGGAACCCGGAGACCGTACTTTTTGGGAAATAGATTTCGACTGCTATATCCCTTCGGGTAAATCAGGTTACTTCAGCACATTGGCTTCTTTTATCGGGACTCATGAATGGGGAATGGAAGTTTACTTTAATAATGACGGGACTGCAATTTTAAATGCCGGCGATACTACATTTGTATTTAACTTTCAATTCGATACCTGGATACATAATGCAGTGGTTGTATTTCTTCAGTATGATGAAGCGAGTTACACCTATAATGGGGAATTCAACTATCAGTGGCAATGGTCCCTGGGAGCTAACGGAACACCCATTCAACTATTGGTTTCAGCAAACGATTTCTGGGGTTCTTCCGATTCCAGCGAAATGTATATAGATAATTACTGGGTAATTGCTGATTATTATTTTCCGGTTGAAATAATTTCATTCAGTGCGTCTTCAAATTCGCCGGGAGAAGTTGTGCTCAATTGGCAGACCGCAACGGAGGAGAATAATAAAGGATATGAAATTCAGAGGTCAGAGGTCAAAGGTCAAAAGTCAGAATGGCAGATAGTTGGATTTGTGGAAGGGAATGGAACATCAACAGAATCGCACACATATTCTATCACAGATAAAAATGTAATCCCCGGGAAATATAATTATCGTTTAAAGCAGATTGACTTTAACGGCAACTATAAATACAGCAAAGAAATCTCAGTTTCATTAAACCCGGCTTATGAATTTTCACTTGAGCAGAATTACCCGAATCCTTTTAACCCAACAACGACTTTAAATTATCAGCTTCCTGAATCAGGATTCGTAACTCTGAAAGTTTATGACATAATCGGGAAAGAAATTGCCACACTTGTTAATGAACAAAAGAATCAGGGAAAATACTCGGTTAATTTCGACGCTTCAAAGTTGGCAAGCGGTGTTTATATTTATCGGATCAGAGTTAATGATTATGTAAGTTCGAAGAAGATGATTCTGCTGAAATAATATCAGGGAGCTTCGGCTCCCTTTATTTCCCTGATTTAATCCTCTTTTCAAGCACCCTGCAAAACTCAGTCGGCTAGTCACCATCTGCTTGCAGATATATCTAAGCTCTATAATATCCACCCTTCGTTGACCCGTTTCAATTTTACTAATAAATGATTGATGAACATTCAGCTTCCGAGCTAAATCGTTCTGAAGGAGTCCGGCTCTGTTTCTGAATTCTGTAAAGACCTGGACAAAATATTCGTTTTCTTTCTGGTATATGCTCTTTTTCACACATAAAACAATCTATAGTATATAGTATTCTTCAGCACCCCGTAAAAATCAGGGTGATTATGCAGCTCAGCGATGATGGGGATAAGTCAGCGGCAGACCTCTACCCGAAGCTCTTTTTTCTCTATCGCCTGATGATCTGCAATCTGTCCGGTTTAAGCGCACAATATTAGCTGTTTTTAGGACAATTTTACGAAGATGATTGTTTTGTCCTGTTTTTTGCACAAAAAGTACAAAACTCTGTTTATAATCAAACCTATATTTACCTCTGAAATAACCATAAGCATATAAACTTAATTGAAACGATCGGATGGTAATTTTGAAAATTGCAGCTGTTGCTGCATCGGATGCTGAAGATGACTTAATAGTTGTTTATTCAATTACACCTCTTACACGGTCATGGTAAGGTTCTTTAGAAACATCAGGAAGCAGCTTGCCTCTGAAAACCTGGTTGACCGGCACGCAGGTAAAGTGATGGCGTATTTGCGTTACGCAGTTGGAGAAATCATTCTTGTAGTTATAGGAATATTAATCGCCCTTCAGGTTAATAACTGGAATGAGGGAAGAAAAGATTCCAGGTTTGAAAAAGAGATCCTTTCGTTAATAGACCAGAACCTTGAACAAGACTCAATCTCTTTATCTTCTGAACTATCTAAAACAATACTTGCAATAAGTTTAACGGACAGTTTATTAAATCAAGTTAATGTAAAAAACTATAATGACAGCATGAACTACTGGATGGGAAAGATCATATGTTTTGAGCGTTTCAGATCTCAATCCAGCGCTTATGAAATGCTGAAGGCAAAAGGTCTGGAAAATATTTCGGATAAAACACTTCAGATGGCTCTGATATCGTATTATGACCAAAGCTTATACATTGTTTATCAAAGTATGAAAGACGTGGAGTTATCATTTAATAAAGATTGGACGCCGTTAATCAAAGAAAATTTTACAGACTTTAAATGGAGAGTTTACTGTGACCCGGCAAATTCGAAAGAATTCTTTGAAAAGCCCGCTAACATTACGCTATTTAAATTATACCAGGATAACAGAAGAGGTCTGGTTAGAAATGGAAATAGCGCACTCGATAAAATTTCTGAAATCAAAAAGCTAATTAAAGAAGACATCAGATAATGAAAATATTTAGGAATGTAAGACAAAAACTTGCAGCCGAAAACCTGCCTGCCGGACAGGCAGGTAATATCGCAAAATACTTGCGTTATGCAATTGGTGAAATTGTGTTGGTTGTTATTGGAATATTAATTGCGTTACAGGTTAACAACTGGAATGAGCATCAGAAACAAAAAAAACAAGAGATAATTTATCTGCAGAATTTGAGTATTGATTTAAATAATCAAATACAGTTGCTGGATCGTTATATCGATTTTGAAAATATCTTCATTCGGGATTGCAAAGACATAGTTGCACATTATGAGCAAAATGAAGGGTTCAAAAAAATGGATTCCATATTTACAAAAATAAACGACCTGACTGTAAGGGTGACCTTTACTAATGTAAACACAACTCTTTTAGAAATGATAAATTCCGGTGACATCAATATTATTGACAATGAATCACTAAAAAAGGAACTAATGGAATTTAACCTGCTTATAGAAGGGTTCGGCACAAATACAGTTAATAATAATACCAACCTGGTAGATCAAATTGTTGCAAGAAGTGTGATAAAAAACAGCAACTTTGCATTTTCTACTTATTCCGAAAAAATGAGAAAAATGTTCCTGAACAGTTATCCTATGAATTTTATTAATGTTAAAGACGAGAAGCTGAGAACGATTGCAGTTCAAAACCTCAATGAACCCAAACTGAGACTGGAGTTAATTAATGATGTTGTTTTTAGAAATGGTTTGGCTGAATTACAAAAAGCCGGGGATAAAAAATTAAAAGCCAAAGCAGAACAATTGTTAAATCATATTGAAACAGTATTAAACCAAAGATGAAAATATTTAGAAACATCAGGCAAAAACTCGCAGCCGAAAATAGTGTTGCAAAATACCTGCGCTATGCTGTTGGTGAGATACTGCTTGTCGTAATTGGGATCCTCATTGCACTTCAGGTTAATAATTGGAATGAAGAAAGGAAAGCGAAAATAAATGAACGAGCATTATATGGTCGCATATTAATGGATTTGAAAATTGATGAAGACAGAATAAACCAGCATATTGATTATTTTAATAATGATTTGGAAATTCTTAATAGTATTTACCAGGGAACTCAGGGTTTTTCGAATAGTGATTCCCTTGTTGACTTTGGTTCAATTCGGAGTTTTAGAATTTTCAATCTGGTCATTACCACAAATTATTCCAGAAGTACCAAAGAAGTTAGTAACCCTGAAATTGAGAAAAGTTTGAATGAATATTTTGGAAGAGAACAGCTCATAAAAGATGCTTTAGAAAATATTCGAAATTTCAAGGAGAGCCATGTAAAACCCTTTTTGGCCGAATACGGCATCAATAATACCGGTGTGCTATTTAAGAACCGCCAATTGGATTATTATAAGCTTAGGGAAAAAAATATATTATCCCTCCCAAAATTTAAAGCACAGTATGGTACCGTACAATTAGACCAACTGCTTTTTGGTATCGGCGTTAGAACTTCATGGGCCAGGACAGAATTTCAACATATATTGTCAATGAATAAAAATTTACAATTGGAGTTGATGAATGAGCTGGATGGCAATAATTCAAATAATAACCAACAATGAAAGCAGAACAAAGAGGAAAGTATTTCTTTTTCTTATGCTTCTTTGCACTACATCATTTTCTCAGTTGAAGGATTCGATATCTGCCGGAGACAATCCCGGACAGGAGAATTACAGCCCGCATAGAAGATGGTAAATGAAATGAGCCGGTTTTAGTAAAAACTACGCATGTATCCATGTACCGTTAGAATTTCAATTTTAAAAACACAAATCGGGCTAAAAATCATTCTATACAGGAGAACCGGAGATGAAAAAAATAGTTCAGCTAATTGCACTGTTTACGTGCTTATCGATTTACCAGTCTGCAGAAACTTATGCGCAAACGGGCATAAACGTCCCTTCAATGCATACAAGCGATAGTCTTATAACTCAATTTATAAATAACTATGGTATTCATGGCGCAACAGTTGCGATTTCAAGAAATGGTAAGCTGATATATTTACGGGCTTTTGGTTATGCCGATATTGCGGAACAGGAATTAACTCAGCCTTATAATCTTTTTAGAATTGCAAGTGATTCCAAACCTATCACTGGTGCCGCAATAATGAAACTGTGGGAACAAGGACAAATAAATCTCGATGCTCATGTCTTCGGACCTGGAGGTCTTTTAAATGATGATCCTTATTACAGCAGTGCTGATATTACCGATAACCGGATATATGATATTACAGTAAGGAATCTGCTGGAACATTCCGCAGGGTGGAACCGTGATATTCCAATGTTGCCAAACCCGCTTCCTCCTTATCCGTATGGTTTTGCATCAAGCGATCCGATTTCTTTTCCTTTGCACGTAACTCTTACTCTTGGCGAATCAAATCCTGTAACTGAAAGAGCGCTTATTAAATTTCTTCTTGAGAGAGGCCTGGATGTGGCCCCCGGAACAGAATATCATTATTCAAACATCGGCTTTCTGATACTTGGTGTTATAATAGAACATATTACAGGAATGAGTTATGAAGATTATGTTAAAACAGAGCTCCTTGATCAGATAGGTGCGTATGACATGCATCTTGGGAAAAACCTTCTGGCAGATAAAATGGAAAGAGAAGGAGAATACATAAACAATTTTACAACACTTTCCTGCTACGGAACCGGGGAGTATGTTCCATGGCAATACGGCGGATGGAATCTCGAAGCTATGGATGCTCATGGCGGCTGGATTGCTACTGCCGAAGATTTACTGAGATTTGTACTTGCAGTTGATAAATTTAATACTAAACCCGATATACTTTTGCCTTCAACTATTGATACGATGACTGCTCCATCACTAACAAACGCGAACTATGCAAAAGGCTGGGAAGTAAATCAATATAATAACTGGTGGCACACCGGCAGCCTTGATGGAACAAGTTCTGAGCTGGTTCGCACAGCAAATGGTTTCGCCTGGGTAATAATACTAAATGGCCGGGCTGAAGGAAATTTTTACTCCGATTTTGATAACCTTATTTGGAATTGCCTCGGCAGCACTTCAACTTATCCGTCCTTTGATTTGTTTGATAGTCCCATGCAAAACGGCACGGGGATCAATTTCAGCAGCATAACAACAAACTCTGTTACCATTAACTGGAGCAATGGTGACGGGGAAAAGAGACTTCTATTAATGAGATCAGGAAATGCAGCGAATAAATTTCCGCTTGACGGAACCGACTACTCTGCAAGCTCATCATTCGGTTCGGGAGAAGATCTTGGTGAAGGTAATTTTGTCGTTTATAATGGAAGCGGAAGCAGTGTGACTGTAACTGATCTTGATCCAAACCAGACTTATTATTTGAGATTATTTGATTATAATAACAACTCTACAACAGGAAATAATTCGTTGTATCTTCTTGCAAACAGCCCATCATCATCCATAAATCTTAATAGCACAGATGTAAAAGAAGATCATTTAAATAGTATAAAATTTGGCTTAGCTCAGAACTATCCCAACCCGTTTAATCCCTCAACCAGGATCCGCTATTCTATCCCTGGTTTAAAGAACCCGAACGGAATTGTCCGTTTGAAAATTTATGATGTCTTGGGTAATGAAATAACAACCCTGGTGAACAAAGAACAACCGGCAGGAGAATATGAAGTTGAATTTAATGGATCGTCTTTTGCCAGCGGGTTGTACTTCTATAAACTTGAGTATGGTACCTTTTCGGAAATAAAAAAGATGATTTTATTAAAATAGTATCAAATGATTTGGAGTGTTTCAAGCGTTTTAGAGAAATTCTCAAGGGAATTGGTCTGACTTGCTTCTTTATCCGTGGATTTCAGTCCGATATCATTTTAGACCTTCTTTGAACTGGCGACGGATGTGGACCTCCGACAGGCTGATTGAACTCTCGTTCACAGAAGTTACCCCTGCCTCTTGAAAGAATTAGGCCCGGTGACAGTTTGTCATCGGGTTTTTATTTCTATTTCCGAATATCCGTCGATTTATGAGGGACCAATACTCCTTTCGGGCAAGAAGCTTAAACCGTGGATCGGGGAGCGCTGCCGCAATGATAATCGTCTGTATCTATACGAGTGTTTCAGTGGCTTACTGAGCGTCTCAGTGAATATGACAAGGATGGTACACGATTGCCTGCCCCTGCAGCATATAAGAATTGGCAGTGGAATAAATGGGTAATACTTATATCAATTATTAGAATAAATGAAAGGATCAAACTTGTTCAGAATAAAACTTATTAAAATCAATAAAATAGAATTCGGATTTTCCCGGGGAAGGCAATTTTAATTTTTCTTGATTTTAGCAAAGTTATGCTTTACATTAACAAATAATTTTTATAAGGGTCCAGGGATATGAATCATTTTTACTTGTTTCTTTCTTTAGTTCTGTTTCTCTCCGTTCCGTCGCTCTCTCAGAGTTACCTTGGATATAATTTTGTTCCTACCGAATACGGTTTCTATAATGAAATTACTGGTGGAACATTAAGTACAGCAGCCGGAAATGACGGAGCAGAGAATATAACCCTTCCTTTTCCGTTTAAGTATATGGGTGTTACATATACAACTGCGAGGATTTCCGTGAATGGATGGCTGGAAATGGGGCAGACTTATACCGGCCCCGGCTCTGTTAATCAACTTGAAAGCACTCAGGAAAAACCACTGATATGTCCGCTATGGGAAGACCTGGAAGCAGATTCTCAGAGTGAAATCAGGTATAAAAGTATCGGAGTTTATCCTGCCAGGTACTTTGTAATTCAATGGAAGAATATTCTTCTTTCATCTTATGAAAGAAAGAGTTTCCAGGTAAGACTCTGGGAATTGGATGGAACCATTGATTTTATTTATGGACCGGGTCCTTCACAACCAACCCATTGGGATTATTTTTCGGTTGGTATGAATAACAACATTGGAGGTACCGGGAACTTTATAAGTGTTACTGTTCAGGGTCAGTACAATTATTCGGTTAGTACAACAACAGCTGACAATATGAATGATGATGTATCTCTTCTGACAAGTGGAATGTTATTCAGCTTTGTTCCGGCAAATGCCGGGGTGTACGCTTCTTATATATATCAAACTCCCGATACTGTTATAGCCGGCAGCCCTAATCAGAAAATAATTGGAATTATTGCTGCCTGCCATGCCGGAGGTGTTTTAACTTCTCCCTGGGTAACCAGGTTTGACTTTAATACTTATGGAACTACCAATACTTCGGATATACTGAATGCCAGATTATATACTACTGATGAGTATCCTTACTTTGCGACCAATTATCAATTGGGACTCGCATATCCCAACCCAAACGGACAATTTTCGATCGGCAATATTGGTTATTACAATTTGAATAATAACGCATTGACTTACTTCTGGCTGGCATATGATATAGCCCCGAATGCAGCAGCAGGTGATTTTGTCGACGCAAATTGCTATTTCATTGATATGTCCGAGTGCTGCCCCGGAATGGTCCCTGATAGTTCTCTTGGAACAGCCCGGTGCATAATTTCTAATATGGGAATTATGGGCAATTATACGGTTGGGTCAGGGGATGATTTTGATAACCTCGGGCAGGCATTAAATTTTTTAGAAAGCAATCAATTGGTGGGTCAGGTAACTTTGGAATTAACTGATAATTACCTGCCGGCAAATGAGACGTACCCCATTATTTTGCAGGGAGTTTCAAACGCATCTGAAGAAAATAGAATTACTATAAAACCGGCGGCATCAAATGAAGTTGTTTTTCAGAATAATGGTGAACACGTATTTCATTTTAAAAATGCCAGGTATTTCACTATAGACGGTTATGATCAATCCTCGGGACAGGATAAAATTAAAATCATTAATAATTCATTGTCTGGTGATGCACTTTATTTTACGGAAGGCTCCAGCTTCAATATGATTAAAAACTGCGGACTGCAGGCCGCGGATACTTCTGCCGATGGTGCCGTAGTAAAGTTATTTGAATTGCAGAATGAATTAACCCTTCAGGGTAATCAAATACAAAATTGTATTATCAGCAGGAACGAAGCTGGTACTGTTACAAACGGAGTTTTAATAAAGAGGGAATACCAGGGCAGATCAGTTGAAGATTCAAGTATTTCAAACACTATAGAAAATTGTATGATTAAAGATTTCGCCTTTAGAGGGATTTCTCTGGTAAATTATTTAAATAGCGTACGTATAATCGGAAACAAAATATATCAGACAGTTGAATCAACTTCACCGGCGGTTGAGGGATTTTATAGTGAGTATGGATCAAATGGACCCTACCCTGTACTGGTTCAGGGAAACCGGATCTATAATCTTAAACCTAAAATGGTCAGCAGCAGCTTCCGTAATCGGAATGGAATTACCGGGAGGTTTCAGCGTGAAAGCCGTAAATAATTTTATTAGTCTTGAAGGGAATGAACTTTCTACGGTAGTAGGAATAACATTTGCCTCATACGGCTATGCTTCAAATCTTCAGGCGTATTATAACTCCGTCCTGATATATGGAATGAATGCATCAGGTAGTTTGAGTACTGCATTCCGTCGGTTAGGAGCCACAACTTATACAAAGATCAAAAATAATTTGTTTGTAAACCTGAGGACAAGTACTCAGCAGAATTGTAAAAATTATTGTTTGTATTTTGATAATCATAATGCTCTGCCCGAATTAAATTACAATAATTATTATTATTCTGCCGGTTCATATAATTATCTTGCCGGGGTAGAGGAAAACAATATTTTAACGCTGGAAGACTGGATCAATCAGTCTTCGGTGGATTCCAATTCGAGCTTTAAAAATGTTTCCTTCATTTCTGATTCCGATTTGCACCTAACCGGTGAATCACTTGGGGATACCACTTTAATAGCTTTTCCCTTGTCTGGTGTAACTACGGATATTGACGGCGAATTGAGAAATGCTGTGTATCCATATAAAGGAGCTGATGAGAACTTAGAATTTCCGTTGCCTGTTGAGTTGACTTCTTTCTCCGCCGAAGCTGCAGGTACAGATGTCAGTTTGAGCTGGGTTACGGGTTCTGAAAAAAATAATGAGGGATTTGAAATCCTTCGAAGTCTCAAAAATAAAAATGATTGGGTAAAAATTGGATTTGTGAACGGCAGCGGCACTACCACTGAACCAAAGCATTATTCGTATGTTGATAAGTCACTTCAACCGGAGAATTATATATACAGATTAAAGCAAATAGACTTTAATGGGAATTTTGAATTTTCAAAAATTGTTGAAGTCTTTGTTGCAGCACCTGCAGAGTTTTCAATATCTCAAAACTTTCCCAATCCTTTTAACCCGGCAACAATAATTAAGTTTTCTATCCCGGAGGAAGTCAGGGTTAATCTAAGTATATACGACATACTCGGTGAAAAAGTTAAAGAACTGAAAAATGAAATAATGAAACCCGGGTATTATGTAGTTAATTTTAATGCCGCAGATTTACCTTCAGGAGTTTACATCTATCAAATTAAAGCAGGCGAATTCATTCAGACTAAGAAAATGATTCTCCTGAAATAGTACTCGATGCAAAGAAGTTATCCCTGCCTGTGATGCTGCAGTGAAGTCGGAGACCCCGTTAAACCGGATATAATGTAATATATTAAAACATAAATAACTATTGATTCCCAATTTGCTCTAAACCCTTCAAATTATTGCTTATATCAAATATTTAATGCAAATTTCGGGCATAGATATTTGTTATTAGTATCCGTTTTTTATTTTTTTCAGGGTTATTCAGGATAATACCCGTTCCTGGTGTGCATAGTTAAACTATGGGAGGTAGTTCTATGTTCAGGATGTTATTTTATTCCCTGTCTGCAGTTTTTATCAGTGCCGCACTTCTGTTTTCACAGAATGACTATAAAGACAAATCACCGTTCCCCGGATCCGGTAGGGAGAAACAGGATGAAAGTCTTGCCAGGTGGGACCTGGAGTTCTCATTTAATATTACAAACGCAACAGGTTCTTCCGGGAACGCGGGCGCTGAGTTTGACGGCACTTATTTGTATACAACACGGTGGGCTTCAAACCTCATTCATAAATTTGATATGTCGGGTAATCTTGTAGAGGAATTCTCTATTCCGGGTGTAACCGGTTTGAGGGATTTAGCTTTCGACGGAACATACATGTACGGAGGAGCAGCATCAAATATAATTTACCAGATGGATTTTAGTACGAAGACTCTTATAGGGACAATCTCAAGTCCCGTAGCCGTTAGGTTTATAGCCTATGATGAAATAAATGACGGATTCTGGTGCGGAAGCTGGACGGATGATCCGACATTGGTAAGCAGGACAGGTCAGACGCTTGACTCCTTTTCTACCGGTTTGACAAACCAGTACGGTGCAGCTTTTGACAACGTAAGTGCCGGCGGAAGTTATCTCTGGATATTCGACCAGGGCGGGGGAGTCTGTCCTGGCAGCCTGATGATTTATCAATTTGAGATAGCTACCGGAATATACACCGGAGTATGCCATGATGCCTGTATCGACCTTACTGACGGCATTGCCGGGGGATTATTTTCAACTTCAGATTACTTTGCCGGAAAGTTTTCAATAGGGGGTGTGATGCAGAGTAATTCAGGACTTGATGATACATTCTTTTTATATGATCTCCTTGACTGCAGTGTGGCTCCTCCCTCAAATCCTGATCCTCCTGCCGGGGCTCAGAACGTACCGGTGAATTTAACTCAGCTTAGCTGGAGCAATAGCCCCGGCGAGATAATAAGCGAATTGTATTTCGGAACGGATCCCGGGAACCTGACGATGGTTCAGGGAGGCGGGGCGGACTCATCCTGGACGATAACGCCGGAGTATTCACCTCTTGAATATCTTACTACATATTACTGGAGGGTAATCAATTATGGAACCCCTTGCTCTCCAACCGGATCAGATTGGAGTTTTATTACACAGCCCGACCCTACACCGGTAGAATTAGTTTTATTCCGTGGAGATTTTTTGGATGGCAGGGTTATACTCTCCTGGTCTACCGCATCGGAAACGAATAATAAAGGATTTGATGTGGAAAGAGATATAAGCAGCAAGGGGAATGCAGAGAGCAGCCGGTGGGAGAGGATCGGATTTGTAGATGGGAACGGGACCACTACAGAGCAGAAGGAATATTCTTTCATTGATAATAATATTACTGCCGGTATCTATTCATATAGATTAAAACAGATTGACTTTGACGGGAGTTGCAAATTTTCGGATGAAATCAAAGTTACTGTAAATACGGTTTATGAATTTATTTTAAGTCAGAACTATCCGAATCCTTTTAATCCTTCAACCACTATAAGATATGAAATTCCCTGTGCCGGTATGGTGACAGTAAAAATATATGACGTTCTGGGAAAAGAAATCGCAGCGCTGGTAAATGAAGAGAAACAGGCAGGGAGGTATCTGCTGATGTTCGATGGAAGCAGACTATCCGGCGGAGTATACTTTTATCAGCTGAAGTCCGGAAGTTTAGTAATAAATCGTAAGATGACTCTCCTGAAATAAGGAAAATTTTCCTAATAGTAAATAGTACCGGATAGTGAAGAGTCATCCAGAGCCTGCCTGTCCGGCAGGCAGGCTGTTGAATGAAGAGCGAAGCAATTGAAAAGCCTGTCCCGTTCCTTGCTTCGCTGAGTTCTGCGAAGCGGACTGCGGGATACTATTTACTATAGGGCCATTTGGCACCTGGCATATTTTTTACTTCTTTGTTTTTGCACCAGGATTTAGATCATGATATAACTTAATATATTCTCTTACAACTTTCATAGACCTACCAGTTATTTCCTTTATTGCTTCTTCATCCATTCCTTTTTTTATCAACTGCTTTACCTGAGTATAGTGTTTTATGTATCTGTCTACCGCATCCTGACTATGGCTCGTCTTAAGCACTATGTCGGCTGGTGAGATCCCCTGCTCATATAAACTTATTATTATTCCTTTATGTGTCGGTAAACTTCCCTGATCCAGCACTGGTATTTACCCAATATAGTGTACATGTAATTAAGCAACTAATTTAACTTTTAGCAACTCTTCAAATTCAAATGGTGATAAGTAACCAATTGTTGAATGACTTCGCTGCCTATTGTAAAATATTTCAATGTAATCGAATATCTTCATCTTTGCTTCCTGTCTGTTGTCAAATTGTTCAAAACTGACCAGCTCTGATTTTATTGTGTGGAAAAAACTTTCCATCACTGCATTGTCATAACAATTCCCTTTACGACTCATACTCTGGACCATTTTATCTTCATTCAGAAATCTCCTGACTTCAGCTGAGGCATATTGACTGCCTCGATCTGAATGGAATAATAACCCTGGATTTACACCCCGGTTAATTATTGCCTGTTTTAGTGCGGCAATAACCAAAGAACTTCTCAGCGTTACATCCAGGTGCCAGCCAATTATCATCCGGGAGCATAAATCCATTATACAGCACAAATACAGCCACCCTTCCTTGGTCCATATATACGTTATGTCGGAAACCCATTTCTTATTTATTTCTGTAGAATTAAAATTCTGCCCCAATATATTTTCTGCTACCGGGTAAGAATGCTCAGAATTTGTTGTTACCTTGTATTTCCGCTTTGTTTTGGCTCTTAAACTGTTCTCTTTCAGTAAACATTCTTTTGCCGTCCATAATATCATCTGGCTGATTTTCGGAGAAAGTTCATATGAGTTTTCTAATTCCCATATGAACTCTTCTTCCGAACTTTTTATTTGTTGTCTGTTTAAGTCTCTTCTTCTGATTTTCACTTAGCACCTCAATTGTTTGTTTTAATTTATCCATTTTTGAGGTGCCAAATGACACTATTTGATAAGCATCATCTTCTTCGTTTCAACAAAACTTCCCGCTGTTAGTTTATAAAAATAAATTCCGCTTGAGAGATTCATCCCATCAAACTTAACCGAATAACTTCCTGCAGGTTTTTCTTCATTAACGAGAGTTACAACTTCATTGCCAAGAACATCATAAACTCTTAATGAAACCAATGACTGGTAACCAATTACAAATGACACTTTTGTTGTCGGATTAAAAGGATTGGGGTAGTTCTGTTGTAAAACAAATTTATTCGGAATGTTATTTTCGCTTTTAACATCAAGTATCTGGTTAACTAAAGTTAGTGCATTAAGAGCGTCCACTTTACCGTAACCCCAATGAGTATTTGGAGTAGTTCCGGTATATGAATCCTGCCTTGCACCTTGCTGAAGTATTTGTTTAACCTCTGATGCATCTAAGTCCGGTTTCATTTGTAACATAAGTGCCACAATTCCTGTAACTATAGGACTTGCCGCACTAACGGCACTAGCCATACCATACAGACCGTTGCCATTTTGAACGAGATTATTTCGGAACGTTTCCCAGTACGAAGTTGGACTATATGTGGTTACAATTGTATTTCCCGGTGCACTGACATCAACACCAAGTCTGCCGTCAAAGGTTGGCCCGACACCGCTGCCCAGCCAAAGCTCACCGACGCTTCCCTCGCCGGGCGGTGAAGTTCGTGTGATGCCATCAATATCAACCCAGCTTGTGCGGAGTATGTAACAGTTCGGTGTAATGTTATTATTTGCTGATGCAAGATCCCATACGCTTCCTTCTACAACATGGTTTTGAAAAATATTCCCCGAGTTATCTGAATTCCAGACCTGTGATGGATTTAAAGTTGCATCATACTTACCGTTATTAATTGTAGCCCCGGATAAAATTAATTGGTAATCACCGGGTGTACCATCAATCCTTAACCAGATTTCTCTTTTACCATCTGTTGGATTATAAAACGCAACGTTTGATCCGTTATGATAAAAAAGAAATTCTGAATTAGATACCTGGGTATAATCATCATTTGTAGCAGGGGAAGGATAAGGTCCATAAACTGAGAGAGGAGTAACAATTGAAACATCGAATCTATCGTCTCCACCATACCACAAATCTAATGTCAGTGAACTGGTTGAAGCTTTATGAATTTTTAATGTATCAGTTTCAGAAGCAGATAAAGTATATGATGCCCTGTTAGGATTTCCTCCATCGTCGCTGGCTCCTGTAATAAAAACCAGACCAGGTTTTCCCGTACCTACGGTTTCATCAACTTTTCTGCAAAGTTCACTTGTTCCATCTGTCGGCCCGCCCTGGGAGCCAATATTAAGCAGCATTACACACGGTATTCCAAGTTCGGTTGATTTATCAACAGCAAAATCTATTGCGACAGGGATCCTTGCAGGATCATAAAAATAATCCTCCGGCGGCTGGTTGTCATGGCCGGGTGCACCTGCAACTATTTTTATACATATAATTGTAGCATTGGGGGCAACTCCTCTCCACTTTCTATCCTGACTATTTCTCCCGTTCCCCGCGGCGATACCTGAAGTTGTTGTTCCGTGTCCGACGGCATCCCTGAAATATAATGGGCGTTGGTTATTTAATGCAGAATCGATCTGTTCCCTGCTGTATATAGTTCCAACACCGTACGGATTGTTTTGCCAGGTGGCACCCGAATCATTTGTGAGATCGAAAATATATGCAATTCGTGTTGTGCCGTCATCATTCCTAAAATCATTCGATTTCCAGTCAATTCCACGATCAAGAATTGCCACAGCTACATTTTGCCCCGTAACACCATATTGTGCAATTGCCTCATCTATCTGGCATTCAACTCTTACAGAATCTATTGCGAAAGTTATATTGCTTAATATCAGTATAAAAAGAACCAGAAACGGAACGAAGAATAACTTAATCTGGAAAAAATTTTTTATCATTACACTCTCCATAATTTTAAATGATCTATCCGGATAAAAATCTTTATTTAAATCCAATACATTTACCGAAGTATATAGACACATGCGAAAAAAATAATCAAAATAGCTCAAATAGCTGAAATGATTTATAAGTCGGAATCAATTGCTCAGATAGTGGGTATGAAAATAATCTTTTACTTCATCAAAATCATTTTCTTAGTCTGGGTAAATCCTTCAGTCTGCAGGCGGTAGATATAAACACCGCTCGCAAGTCCGGTTCCGTTAAACTGCACTGCATAAGTTCCCCGGTTTAAAAATCCGTTTACAAGAGTTTTTACCTCCTGCCCGAGTATGTTATAAACTATCAGAGAAGCTTTACCTGAAGCTGCCAGTTCAAATTTTATTGTCGATTCGGGATTGAATGGATTCGGGTAATTCTGGTAGAGTGTAAACTTGCCGGGGACTGTGCTATGTTCGGGCTTAATTCCTGTTATTGATCCATAACCGACAGCCGGAGCCCAGCCTGTATTATTATTTTCATGGACTTCATTTGTAACCGCATTTTCCTGGTCAAGTACTGCATAAATTCTTACACTGTCTAAATTCTGGCTGAGCGGTATTGCCCATTGAACTGAAACATTCCTGTAACCGCGTGCTGCAATTGTGGTGTCAACTGTAGTTTGTGCTATCATAGACCCGCCATTGTCCGGATCACCTTTATAAAATTTTACACTGAATGGAGTTGTAACAGCCTGCAGCCCGAAGTTGCGGACTTTTGCGGTAATTGTAACGGTATCTCCGCCAAGAGGCTGAATCTTTGATAATCTTATATCTCTTGAACGATATCGGTATGTTGTATCATTACCCGGCAGGGGATAACCTTTTTCGGGGTCGTATCTCCACGGCAGACTAAAAGCAAGATCGGTCTTATTACCGTAGTGTGTCTGCCAGAATGAATTTGTCCCGACCGGCAATTGAGTAACTTTATAATCCAGATCAAGCGCACCGTAAGATGTCCAGTATGCATAAGGCTGTACATAATAAGTTCCGCTGGTTCCAAACTGATTATTTAAATGACCGAGGTCGCCTCTTACCTCCAGTGAATTCTGAACCTTGACAGTTTGAGTAGAAATTTCCCCAAGATTATAATGTCCGTTTGCTTCGACATCAACACCGGCATCAAAACCAAGAAGATTTATTGACAGATCGAGTGTTGCACCAACTTCCAGTCCTTCATCCCAGCTTGTTTCAACATTGTGTTCCTGGAATGACTGAATTTGAAGGGAAACAAAACTGTTCCCGGTTGCACCTATTGTCTGCTCCGGAAAATCCACAATAACACGGGAAGTATCATAAGTATCTGTTGATCTGTATGAAAGTACATTGCCTGTTTCGTGATCGGGTCTGAATTGGTTGCCGAGTAAATCATCATCTTTCATCTCTATCCATAAAGGCCGGGGATTTTTCGGAATGGTTACCATAAAATATCCGATTGGTGTCGGGTCCTGCCCGTTATAAACAGGATACTCATAAAAATCTATATCAAAAACATTCGAGTATATCCAGTCATCCCCTGCGGCAATTCTGCCGGTAGTTATGGTATATGATGTTCCTGATGATTGTTTATTGCTGAAATTCTCACCGTAAGTTGCCTTAACTTTTTCTTTGAGTACAAATTGAGATGCAGTTATTGTAGCATCACCTCCCCAGTCTTCATGCACTTCTGTAGTAATTGTAGTATCGCTGGTTGTGGATTGTACATACGAAGAAGAGAAACCGCAGCTCTGATCGGGATAACATCCGCTCAGATCATAAGTGGTTCCGTTTATAATATCATAATGAACCGGGGGAGTGTTCAGAACTACTTCTGGCTGCATTACACCTCTTCTGCTGTAATGTACGGGGTCACCCAGTCTCACCCTGTCGCCATCAAAATCACCCAGGGCGATTGCATATTTTCTTTCGTTGAAGTTTCTGGGTATCGATTCTTCCTGCAGTCTTCTTGCTTTTAGGGTATAGTTTGTGAGGGTTGTATCAAGACTAAATACATTCATTTGAAAATACTGCAGACCCCCCGGGTCAAAGTCCTGGTAATTTTTTACAATTACTATTTCTGCACTCCGGTCAAGATCCATATCTCCTACAGCAAGAAAAGCATCGCTGTCCCAGTTTAACCCCGGTGTCAGTGCATTTTGCTGCGATTTGTATTGAGCATTAAGATCATTATCAACTGAATAGACATAGAATGTCCCGCCGGACATCAGAACTAGTTCATCATGGTCATCTCTGTTAAGATCTCCTGCGGCAATATTAAACAGCGGCATTTCATTCGGTCCCACTAAATTAGCAGCAACTCTTTTTGAATCATCAACAATTATTGAATCAAGATCGTTCTTTATGTCAAGAAGATAAACGTAAGTGTCATTCCCGGGTTGATCTCTCTGGAAAAATGAGAACCCGTAGGCAATCTCCTCTTCAGCATCGCCGTCAAATGATCCGGCAGTGCCGTCTATACTCACATCATCTATAGTATACGCCGGTTCTTCAAATACCTGCTTGGAAGATCTTCTTACAAAGTTTCCATTATTATCAATAGTATAAATTGTAATCCAGAGAGCCCAGTTGTTCGCCCCGACCGGTTTAAGAAACAATAAAGCAATATCATCATACCCGTCGCTGTTAAAATCCCCTGTAACAACATCAAAATTATTCATTGATACATCTGCTTTATAAGAATGTTCATCATTAATGTTTCCCTGCAGATGCGGAACAAGGCTTCCGGGGTTGAAAGAACATAACTGAAGATGTATTGTTGTATCCTGTCCCTGGAATGCGACCACAAATTCTTCCTGGGAATTACCGAAAAAGTTTCCGGCAGCAATATGTATTTTATTTTTTTGAAAAGCTGCCAGTCCGTTTAATGTCAGCTCATTGGTGTTTGTCCAGGATAAAGTTCCGGAATTTATTTCAGGAACAGAGACCCGGACTGTATTATCTTCCGATTCCCACGCAGCAGCTAAATTTTTATATTCCCCGTCAAGGAAATTGCCTGATGCAACAGCAAGAGTTTTATTGCCTGTAATAGCTGAATCAATCTGCAGCGGTTTTCTTACCAGCGTTGAATCAACACCCCCCGGCCGCGTTAAATCCAGGTCGTAAATTCTTTGATGCAGATTCTGGTCGTTTGAATTTGCTCCCTGGCTCCATATCATAATTAATTCATTTGAATTAACAAGATCTTTAACCTGGTTAAGCCTGTCCCTGTACCCGGAAGTTTGCCCGGGTGTGTATAAGCTGACCGTGAGAATTACTGTTAAAGTAAACAGACAAAATAATCCGATCTTATTCATAATTATTGTCTCCTTTAGTGTTGAAAAGCTCAATCCGTGATGGTAATTTCAACTTTGTTTATAAATGATATTAAATCACACTTTATTAATGATTTATCTCTGTATTATTAAACGCAGGAAAAGAAGGTAAAAGTGATAACGAAATGATATTATTTTTTAACAGGGCAGGTTTAGAATCATTTCGAAAAAATCCGCAGGACGACTGAGGAATCTTAATAGAGTGTCAGCAGTAAAGTCGGAGATCATTCTATGCGAAGCTAAGCGGTAAGTCAATGAGTTGGGTCCGGCAGCACAAGCCGCCTCTACTAAAAACAATTAAATATCAGCGTAAGGGGATTGTTATCCTGAGTGGGAATCAAAAAATATTAAAGGGTTCATATAAGCTGAAGGCAGCAAATACAAACCCTTTTTTTACCGGACAGGAGAGTCCGAACTATTGTACAGTGTAATTTACGGTCTTACTATAAGTTTCATTTCCCTCCACAATTTTCCCTGAGAATTTGAAAGACCATTTCTGTCCTGTCTGAAGCTGCTGCTGCTGCACCCCGTAAAAAGTATAGTAATTGCCTGCTTGTACGGGTTCAAACTGCTGTGCGGGATCCGGGTTGGTAACTGTTTCGTTTATCCCCTGGTCGGCCTGGGTAACAACAATAGAGGTGATTGTTACAGCAACATCCGGATTAACCCCGAAAAAAATATTTCCCTGGTTATCCTGGGCCAGGCCGACTTCCAGGTTTACATTCCCTGTATTGTTTCCCCCTCCTGTATCTCCCCCCGTTCCCCCTACACCACCCACGCCTGTTGGATTTCCGCTGTCATTACTGCAGCCGAAAAAGAAAATTGTACACATCGTTAATAAAAACAATATATATTTCATCTGAACCTCCATAATTAAAATTTTTGTTTCAGTTTCTTGCTAAATGGAAAATTTTAATGCAACACCCAGCTTCAGCGTAAAAATACTGTTGCTTAATCCCGGGGCATCAAAGGTTTTTGACAAAGGGATTCCCGCCATGATATCTGTAGCCATATACAATCCCGGGGAAAGAAGAAAGTTATAGCCTGTGCCTACAGCAATGCCGAAACGAACGGAATTAAAATTGGTATTTAAGGTATTCACCTGGGGATTACCCCCGCCGGTTTGTGTTACAGTTTGTTCTCCGCTTCCGCCCAGTTTTATACCCACAGAAGGTCCTGCTACCATGTAGAATCCGCTGAATTCTGCCTTGAACATTGGATCTAATGTTAAATAATAGAGTGAATATGAGTTTTCTATTGTTTGTCCCTGGTTAGTAGTAGAATTTGAAAAATTACTCATATCGAAAGCTGTCAGATTGTTTATGAGACCAATATGTTGGCTGAAAGAAACATCGACAGTTCCACCGATGCCCACCCCGATTCCATTGTAAGATAATGTCAGTCCCTGCTGATTGTAAATATTATAGTTTCCGCTTATTCTCGGACCGATCTTCACCGATTGGCCAAAAACAGGGATAGTTATAAAAACGAGAACAACGAAAAAAAGAAATGAAAAGAACTTTTTCATAATGACTCTCCTATTGGTTTTATGAATTATTTTTTGGGATTCAGGAGTACATGCGGAAAAGGCGAGTGAAAAGGTTCATCGGTTAAAAATCAAAACTCCCGGAAAGGGTTCCAATTAACAAATATTTTGAAAAAGTATTGATTTCTCAAGGATTATCTCATAACTTAAAATTAAAATCATAGAATCTTTCAGTTAACATTATATTTATGCAGGCTATTACTCAGCAGAATGTTACTCTCATGCTTGAAAATTGCATTAAGGGTCAAAAGGGTGCAGTTGATCAGCTTCTGCCCTATGTTTATGACGAGCTGAGGCGGATTTCTTCCAGGTATCTGAATGATGAATACCGTAATCATACCCTCCAGACTACTGAACTTGTACACGAGGCTTATATTAAAATGGTAGGGAATGAAAACATTACCTGGCAGAACCGCGCACATTTCTTCGGGATAGCTGCGCAGTCGATGCGGCAGATACTGGTTGATCACGCCAGAAAAAGAAAATCACTTAAAAGAGGTGAAGGGAAAAGTAATATGTCCCTCGAAGATGCTTTCGAAATATCTGAAAAAAGTGATGAGCAGATTTTGGCCCTTGATGAAGCTCTGAATAGACTTGAGGCCTTTGAGGAACGTCCCGGCAAAATTGTTGAGTTAAGATATTTTTCCGGACTTACAATAGAAGAGACGGCCGAAGCACTGGATATTTCGCCCGCAACCGCAAAAAGGGATTGGAATTTTGCAAAAGCATGGCTTTACCGGGAGATATCCGGCATTTAATACAAAAAACTACCTGTACTTTGAATCGCGAAAAACTAAACACTGTAAAAGAAATATTTGGAGAGGCTTTGAATCTGGCCGCTTCGGATCGGGAGGATTTTATAAACCGGAGATGCGGGCATGATTCCGAACTGAGAAATGAAGTTATCAGTTTGATAAATTCCTTCAGTCATTCGGAAGATTTTTTAGAATCTCCCCTGATTTTGATCCCTGAGGATAAAGAGGTTTTCAGGGATCCTTTAATAGGTACACAGATAGGCAGCTACCTTGTTGAGGGTGAGGCTGGTTTTGGCGGAATGGGTGTTGTTTATTCAGGCAGGAGAAATGATAAGGAATACGAACAAAAAGTTGCTATTAAAATCCTGAGGAAAGGGATTACGTCTGACTATCTGTTAAAGCGTTTCCAGGTAGAAAGACAAACACTGGCAAATCTTCAGCATCATAATATTGCAAGACTGCTTGACGGCGGAAGAACTGAAGATGGACTTCCATTCCTGGTAATGGAATTTATTGAGGGAATGCCTGTTACAGAGTACTGTGATAAAAATAAACTGTCAATTGATGAGAAACTGAAATTATTTATTGAAGTCTGTAATGCAGTCCAGTATGCACATCAAAACCTGGTTG
Source organism: uncultured Ignavibacteria bacterium (assembly GCA_963832715.1). Lineage (GTDB taxonomy): Bacteria > Bacteroidota > Ignavibacteria > Ignavibacteriales > Ignavibacteriaceae > DATFVA01. Next base: position 46,975 of record CAWHVB010000004.1, read on the forward strand.
TTCACCGCGACTTAAAACCCGGCAATATCCTTGTTACCAACGAGGGTGTGCCAAAGCTGCTGGATTTCGGTATAGCCAAACTTCTTGATGAGGACCTTACTGACCAGGGTGAAGGACTTACTCACACCGGTATGTGGCACTTGACACCCGACTACGCCAGTCCCGAACAAATTAAAGGTGAAAAAGTTACTACGACCGCTGACATTTACTCCCTTGGAGTTCTCCTTTACCAGGTCCTAGCGGGAATCCAGCCTTATAGGATTACCAATAAGTCGCCTGCTTCCATAAGTAAATTTATTACCGGTGAAAAAATTGTAAAGCCGAGTGAGAAATTAAACGGGACCGCTCCGTCATCAGACCATGAAAAAATAATTATTGAGAAGACCTCCAGGCATCTTAAAGGTGATCTCGATAATATAGTTTTGAAAGCAATGCACCTGGATCCTTCCCGGAGATATGCCTCGGTTGAACAGCTTTCGCAGGATATTACGAGACATCTCACGGGGATGCCTGTACTTGCACAAAAAGATACAACTGCCTACCGTCTTTCAAAGTTTATACAAAGGCACAGGGTCGGGTTTGTTTCTTCCATATTGTTTGTACTCTTTTTGATTGCAAGTTTAGTCGCCATAATCTGGCAGGCAAAAGTTGCTGCTAAGGAAAGGGATTACTCTCAAGCTGAGGCTGCTATTTCAGAAAATGTAAATGACTTTCTCCAGGAAATGCTTTCATCAGCTGACCCGACTGAAGCAGGCAGGGATGCTAAGGTATACGATGTGCTGAAAAAAGCTTCAGAAGATATTGGGAACAATTTTGCAGATCATCCCGAAATTGAGGCAGCTATTAGAAAAACTATCGGTAAAACCTTAACCAACCTGGGTGAGTATGACGAAGCGAAACCGCATTTGCTCAGATCCCTGGAGCTGAATAAACAGTATTACGGCATCAGCAATTATCATACAGCGGAAAGCATGCATGAGATTGCATTATATTATGACTGGATCGGAAATTTCGCTGCATCCGATTCGTTTTATTCAGCCTGCATAAAAATTTTCAGAGAAAATCCCGATTCGCCTCCTCGGGCTGTTGCAAGCACTCTTAATGATTACGGAACCCTGAAGCAGGAACAGGAAAAGTACGGGGAATCCCTGGTGCTGTTTAATGAATCCTATAAAATTTTCCTGGATAATTTTGGTGAAAATGACAGGGATGTAGCCAGTGTTTCAAATAATCTCGGACTAACGTATGAATCTCTGAATAATTTGAAAGACGCTGAAAAGTATTTTGAAAAATCACTGGATTTATATCTTAAGTTATACGGACCTGACAGGCCGGAGATATCAACCTTATATAATAACCTTGCTTATATTTATATAGATGAAGAGAAACGCGATGTAGCGGAGGATTATTTTAAAAAATCGCTTAACCTTAAAATCAAGACTTTAGGCAAAGGTCATTCGCTTGTCGGGCTTGCTTTCATGAACCTTGGGGCGCTTCAGTTTACTATGAAAAAGTTTTCCGATGCTGAGGCAAATTTACTTACGGCGATGGCGAACTTTAAGAATTCATTAAATGGAACACACGTCTGGATTGGTTTGGCTGATTACTGGTACAGCAAAGTATTAATTGAAAAAGGTCAATATACTCAGGCCGAAAATTTAATTTATAAAGCGTTGAAAATTTATAAAATGAATTACAAGAATGAACATTCTAATATTGTTTCAGCCAATGCAGAGCTGGGGATAATTAAGTATTATCAAAAAGATTATAAAAAAGCCGAAGCCCTTTTAAGTGTCGGATATAATAAGATCAAAGAAATAAAAGGAGCAAATAATTTAAATACTATCCGGATCCTTAACTACCTTGTTAAGCTGTATAAAGCTGAAAATAACCCTGATAAACTCACTTATTACCAGGATGTTCTTCATAACATCCGGTGAGACCGAATGATGATATGAGTGTGAGGAAAGCTTTTAGATGTTTTCAGGAGAGAGTCGGTTTACCAGAAAACCCCGGGTAATTATTCGGTACAAGACATAATGACAGCAGGTTCATTTGTTCAATCAAAATAAGATGTTTTTTTAGCGTGATTACCTTCTGATCCTTATCCCCCTGATCAATAATCCCGTAAAATATTGCTTATATCAAATAAATGATGCAAATTTCGGGCATAGATATTCTTTATCGGTTTCTGTTTTTTATTTTTTTCAGGGTTATTCAGGATAATACCCGTTCCTGGTGTGCATAGTTAAACTATGGGAGGTAGTTCTATGTTCAGGATGTTATTTTATTCCCTGTCTGCAGTTTTTATCAGTGCCGCACTTCTGTTTTCACAGAATGACTATAAAGACAAATCACCGTTCCCCGGATCCGGTAGGGAGAAACAGGATGAAAGTCTTGCCAGGTGGGACCTGGAGTTCTCATTTAATATTACAAACGCAACAGGTTCTTCCGGGAACGCGGGCGCTGAGTTTGACGGCACTTATTTATATACAACAAGGTGGGCTTCAAACCTCATTCATAAATTTGATATGTCGGGTAACCTTGTAGAGGAATTTTCTATCCCGGGTGTAACCGGTTTGAGGGATTTAGCTTTCGACGGAACATACATGTACGGGGGTGCAGCTTCAAATATAATTTACCAGATGGATTTTAATACGAAAACTCTTATAGGGACAATCTCAAGTCCCGTCGCCGTTAGGTTTATAGCCTATGATGAAATAAATGACGGATTCTGGTGCGGGAGCTGGACGGATGATCCGACATTGGTAAGCAGGACAGGTCAGACGCTTGACTCCTTTTCTACCGGTTTGACAAACCAGTACGGTGCAGCTTTTGACAATGTAAGTAGCGGTGGAACTTTTCTCTGGATATTCGACCAGGGCGGGGGAGTCTGTCCGGGCAGCCTGATGATTTATCAATTTGATATAGCCTCCGGAATATACAACGGAGAATGCCATGATGCTTGTCTCGACCTTACTGACGGCATTGCCGGGGGATTATTTTCAACTGTAGATTACGTTGCCGGAATGTTTTCAATAGGGGGTGTGATGCAGAGTAATTCAGGACTTGATGATACATTCTTTTTATATGAACTCAGTGTCTGCAGTGTGGCTCCTCCTTCAAATCCTGATCCTCCTGCCGGGGCTCAGAACGTACCGGTGAATTTAACTCAGCTTAGCTGGAGCAATAGCCCCGGCGAGATAATAAGCGAATTGTATTTCGGAACGGATCCCGATAGCTTAACAATGGTTCAGGGAGGCGGGGCGGACTCAGCCTGGACGATAACACCGGAGTATTCACCTCTGGAATATCTTACTACATATTACTGGAAGGTAATCAATTATGGAACCCCTTGCTCTCCAACCGGATCAGAATGGGGCTTTATAACAGAGCCCGACCCTACACCGGTAGAGTTAGTTTTATTCAGTGGAGATTATTTGGATGGCAGCGTTATACTCTCCTGGTCGACCGCATCGGAAACGAATAATAAAGGATTTGAAGTAGAAAGAGATATAAGCAGTAAGGAGAATGCAGAGAGCAGCCGGTGGGAGAGAATAGGATTTGTTGATGGTAATGGAACGACAACAGAGCAGAATGGATATTCATTTACTGATAATAATATTTCTGCCGGGATCTATTCATACAGATTAAAGCAAATTGACTTTGACGGGAGTTTTAAATTTTCGGATGAAATCAAAGTTACTGTAAATACGGTTTATGAATTTATTTTAAGTCAGAACTATCCGAATCCTTTTAATCCTTCAACCACTATAAGATATGAAATTCCCTGTGCCGGTATGGTGACAGTAAAAATATATGACGTTCTGGGAAAAGAAATTGCAGCGCTGGTAAATGAAGAGAAACAGGCAGGGAATTATCTGCTGAGGTTCGACGGGAGCAGACTCTCAGGTGGCGTATACTTTTATCAGCTGAAGTCCGGGAGTTTAGTGATAAATCGTAAGATGATTTTGCTGAAATAGTTTCCCGGTACTGATCAGGAACGGCACAGTAAGGCAAAGTAATTTATTTTTACTAATATTTATACTGTATAAAAATTTGAATACAGATAAATAAGTAGAGATTTTTATGAACAATAAGAACATCCCGTATCAGACAATAGACTGGTCTGGAATTCCAAAAATAGAATTTAAAGGTGAAACTGGAACAGCTGTCTGGCAGACGATTGAATTTCCCGGCTTAAGGGTCCGCCTGGTTGAGTACAGCAAGGGTTATAAAGCTGATCATTGGTGTGAGAAGGGACATTTTGTTTACTGCCTGGAGGGGAGTTTTACAAATGAACTTAAGAATGGGAAGGAAGTAACGTTAAAACCGGGGATGTCGTATATTGTATCAGATAAACTGAGTTCTCACCGATCTGTTTCAAAAGATGGTGTGAAATTACTGATAGTAGATGGTGATTTCTTAAAATTAAAAGAGTGATGGGTGGAGGGGTGCCATTTCAGTGGTTCCGACAGAGCCGGGTTTCGTCCCGCACCTGCCGGACTCAACTTTCAGTAGTCACTCGCAGGCCTCTTCAATCATTTCTAAGAATTTACCGCTGCTCCGTAATAGCCTCACGCTGAAAAATCCCCGCAATAATATTGATTGAAATTGAATTTATTTTGATAAATTTCAAAGCTAAATATTTCTGATTATTGGAGTTTATGTACAGGCCAAAATTTTTTGTTTTACTGCCCGCCCTGACAAAGGAACAAATCTATAAAGATATAATAGCCGGTGTTCTTGTAGGAATCGTAGCTCTACCTCTATCGATAGCATTTGGAATTGCTTCAGGTGTTTCCCCGGAAAAAGGAATTATTACCGCAGTGATCGGCGGATTTATTATTTCATTTTTGGGAGGAAGCCGCGTACAGATAGGGGGACCGACAGGAGCCTTTATAATTATAGTCTACGGAATTGTACAGAATTATGGAATAAACGGGTTGATGCTTGCAACGATTATGGCGGGTGTTATACTGATCATTATGGGATTTGCAAAGTTCGGTTCGATGATAAAGTTTATTCCATATCCTGTTGTTGTAGGATTTACCAGCGGGATTGCAGTAGTGATTTTTTCGAGCCAGGTGAATGATTTTTTAGGATTAAACATTGCTAAAGTCCCCGCAGATTTTTTTGAGAAATGGGCTGAATACCTGGAACACCTGTCAAATATAAATTATGAAGCAATGCTTGTTGGTCTGTTTTCTTTGCTGGTAATAATTCTCTGGCCCAGGGTGTCAAAGAAAATACCCGGATCAATTGTAGCTATATTGCTGGCAACTGTGATTGTTCATTTATTCCACTTAAATGTAGAAACTATAGAATCCAGGTTCGGTCAATTAAATTCCTCAATTCCCGCACCTTCAATTCCCTCATTTAACCTGTCTGACATAAAAGAACTCATTATGCCGGCGACAACCATTGCAATACTCGGTTCAATTGAATCTTTATTATCAGCTGTGGTTGCAGATGGTATGATTGGCGGAAAGCATAAATCAAATATGGAACTTGTGGCAAATGGTATCGCAAATATTGTAACCCCGTTGTTCGGCGGAATACCTGTAACAGGAGCTATTGCAAGAACGGCAACCAATATAAAGAACGGCGGAAGAACACCGGTAGCAGGAATAGTCCACGCATTCACATTACTGCTGATAATGCTGTTCCTGGGACAATGGGCCAGACTAATACCAATGGCTGCACTTGCTGCTATTCTGGTTGTGGTAGCATTCAATATGAGCGAGTACCGTATTTTTATCAGGCTGTTCAAGAGTCCCAGAAGCGATATTGTGGTTCTGGTAACTACTTTCGGTCTTACTGTGATTTTTGATCTGACAGTAGCAATTGAAATAGGAATGATCCTGGCAGTTATACTATTTATGAGAAGAATGGCAGCTGTTTCAAATGTAAACATTATAACTCGGGAACTTAATGATGAGGAAGAAGTGACCGATGTTAATTCAATCGATAATAAAACCGTGCCTGAAGGCGTTGAGGTGTATGAAATTAACGGACCATTCTTTTTCGGCGCTGCAACAAAATTCAAGGAAGTTATGCAGAACGTTGAGAAAAGACCAAAAGTTATGATATTACGAATGAGGAATGTACAGGCTATTGATGCAACCGGACTGAATTTATTAAGTGAAATTATAAAGGAAAATAAAAAGGAAGGGATCCATCTGATATTGTCCGGTGTTCATGCACAGCCGTTATTTGCCCTTACACAATACAACGTCATGGATGAAGTGGGAGAAGAGAATATATTCGGAAATATTGATGATTCACTCGATAGAGCACGCATTATACTTGGATTAACTGCTGTTGGAAGACCAAAGGATTTTAAATCTGAGGTGAAACGGGAGATGAAGTAATTGCTGAGGCTGAATAGTCGATGTCATTCAATAAAGAAGGATTTGCTCATTTTTCTCCCTCTGCCTAATTGCTTGAAATATCTCATCAGCCGGCTGTTCGAATTAACATTTGCGAGTAAATTTTTGATCTTTAGTTTAGCCAGGGAAACTATGTTGCGTGCCTGCTCCGACGCTAAGTCGGGGGTTCGCCCGCTCCTCAAAAGTTGAGTCTGTGACGAAATCCCCTTGGGAAATTGCGGTCTCCCCGCCCGAGTTTATATTAAATTATAGTAGGCGGGGGGAAAAAATTACGGAATGGAGCGCCTGCCCGCCGTTAGGCGTGGGTTATCCCGCCAAATATAATTCAAGATTTAGGGCGGGATAATCGATAAATGCTGTCCGAGTCCCGATCCTTTTGGGATGAGCCTACCTTGTCGGATTACCAACCGGAACGAGGTAAAGGTTGGCGGACAGGTTCATTTATCGAAGCGAAATGGAGTAATTTTTTAGCAATTCTTTTGCAGAGCATGTTTATTTCCTGTCCCGACGACCAGTCGGGATGTTACTTTTCTTGCGCCAAGAAAAGTAAGGCTAAAAAAAATAAAAAGAAGGATTTGTTCTAGTGACTTCCTCCGCAATGCGGATTAAAAAAATAATGAGGCAATCATCTCGGTGCTTTTCTCATTACGTTAACACTTCTGTAAAATAACACAATGACCGATGATAATGGGGATGTAGTCATGCCGGAATGACACGTATTTTCTTAGCCTCTTTATGCTGGTCTATCCCTGTTTAGAATTTACCCTCAAATAATAACTTTATTTTTTTATATAAGCATTCAGACCAACTACCACAGGTTTGCCGTCGATTATGCAGTCTGTTACTACATTGCCGTGTGTTGTGGCAACGACTAATGTCTTGCCCGATGCACTTGGTGTTGGTTTTTGTAATTCAATTGTAATAACAAGTTTATCGTTTTCAATTTTAACTTCCATACTATTTATGCTCCTGTGCTTTTGTATTTAGTTTATAATTGATATATAATCTAAGGAGTAATTGTACAAATGCCAAGTGAGGTGTAATTTGGTGGAGTACCGGAGTTTTGGAAGAATGGAGCGGCACGTGCCTGGATTAACTAAGCGTTATTGTAATTCGTAGGCTATTTTAGGGAATAGTGAAGAGGTTGTGTGAAAATGTAAAGCAGCCTGTCCCGCTTCTGTGGCGGGAAAACGCTGTTCTTGCCTCGCCGCCAGGCGGGTCGCTTTTGTTTCCCCGGCGTTGATTTTCACACAGCCTCTGGAATAGTGGAATAATGGAGTACTTTCCAGCAGAGCGGGATTTCCCAGCAGATGCCGGACTCAACATTTATTTGATCAGGAGCATTTTTCGCGCCTCAATATATTCATCTTTTTTTATGACATAGACATAAGTTCCTGAACTCAGATTCTTCCCGTCGAACAGGAATGAATAGGAGCCCTGGTCCTGGTACTGATCAACGGGGTTGTCAACAAGGTTTCCCAAGAGATCGAATATATTAACGGTAACGAAACCCGGACGGGAAATTTCATAATTTATCCTGGTAGCAGGGTTAAACGGGTTAGGATAATTCTGCATCAGGCGGTCTTTCAGGGGAATATATCCGAATTTATTTTTGACGGAAGTTGAGTTATTGACCCTGAAGATAAGACTGTTAGGCGCCGCCAGGTTTCCTCCATTGGAAAATACGCCGAGAAAATTGCCGTTCTGATCAAAGCGTTTGATGTTATTGTCTGTCCAGTCGCATATATATATGTTGCTGTCGGGACCCTCGGTAATCCCTTCGGCATTTGTAAGACCGGAAATAAAGGTAGAAAGATAGTTTCCGGTAGAGCCGTCGAATACAATTACTGAACCATTATCCCAGTCAAGTACGCATAAATTTCCCTGGGTATTAAACCAGAGATTTACGGGACCCTGAAGATGTCCCGGCTGTGTAAAGACTTCGATAAAATTGCCGTTCTTATCAAACTTTCTTACTTCACTGGAGCCATAGCAGGCAACATAGAGATTAGTATCAGAATCCCAGGCGTGACCGCTTGGATCATTTAAATCGATGCTGGTGAACTCATCAATAAATTGTCCGGTTCTCCCGTCAAACCTGGCAACCTTTTTTTTAACTGTTCCCCATTGACTGACGTAAAGATTACAGTCAGGTCCGAAGGTTGTTTTTGTGGGATTATCAAGATCATATCCTGAGGTAAAATTTCCTATAAAAGCACCGGTCTGACCATCATACATTAAAATATGAGTATTGCCTCTGCCCGAAACCAGGAGATTTCCGTCAAATCCGAATAATACTTCCTGCGTGGCTGAAAGTCCGCCTGAATTGGATGGCACAAAGTCATCGATATAATCACCCGTTTCGCCATTGAACCTTTTGACGGAATTAGTATTTCTGCTGCTGACAAGCAGTTCAACGGCAGCAGACTGAGCTAATACTGATCCTGATAATGCTATTACAATCATTAGAGATAGAAGCGTTTTATAATTTAACAGTACCTTATAAAAAAGTTCCCGGATCATAAAAACCTCATTAGAAAATTAATTTTACGTCTTGATAGAGTTTATTCTGCAGGCAAATATAATTTTCTGAATTGAGGGTTATTTGTCAAAAACTGCTTTTTTCAGAACCGTTTTGACGGGGGTACCCCGAATTGTTTTTTATATGATTTGCTGAATGAATGGATATCGGCAAAACCGCATTCAAATGCGATCTCCCCGATGCTGACTCTGCGGTCTCTTAGTAATTTATCTGCTGCATTTAATCTTTTCCGGATCAGGTAATTGTGAGGGGTAATACCAAATGCTTCCTTGAAGGAACGGAAAAAATGGAATTCGGATAAACAGCTGTAACCGGCAATTTCCTTTACACCTATCTTCTTCCTGAAGTTATCATCAATAAATTCCCTTCCCTTAATCAGTCTTCTTAAAATTTCTTTTTTTGTATTGGATTTTAAGGATGACAGCGAATTGAGATTTCTTAAATACCCTGATTCATGCCTGATGACTATTTCAGCCAGCTCCAGGAAAATATCATCATTAATGAATGAAAAATATTTCCCTTCAGAATTATATTTCGACCAGATAGAAAGAAGCTTATTGCCTAGTTCCGATCCTTGAGCGGAATAAACATTTTCAAAAAATTTACCGGAATTAAAATAGCCTGCTAAGATATTATCAGGATCTGCAGAATATTTTCCGGATACTATGGTAAAAGCTTCATTAATCAATTCCATCCTGATCTGAATACACAATCCTTTTACACCGGATTCCGACTCCAGGAAAACCTGGCTGTCGCAGGGCGCACACGCTGTTAAAAAATTCATCTCGGGTACAATGAATTCGTTTCCATTTATAAGGTAAGATTCAGTTCCTTTTAATGTCAGCTTTAAAGAATAACCGTGGATTACGTTTTTAAAACTTCCCTGATTTTAAATCAGAGACCGAGAGAATATTATTGTTTGGCAGAGGTTTCCGGCTGATCTTGTTTTCTTCCGTTAAACGGGTATAATAAAAGCTGCTTTGCGCATTCATAGTCAATACAAATCTTATAGATATTTGGATATTATGGATTAAAATACATTCCGTAATTAAGATAAGAACTTGAAAATTTTTTTATGTATTCATTCTATCTGCGGACAAATTAAATGATCTCCGGTGATTTTAGGTGACCGCCAATTAGCTGTTCTTAGATAAAAAGGGTAAAAAAAACCGGCAGCAAAAACTGCTGCCGGGGGAAGAGAAGGATTCAGTTAGAATTATTTGAGGAGGATCATTTTCTTTGTTGCGATCAGATTATTTGTCTGAAGCCTGTATACATAAACACCGGTTGCCAGGTTTATTGCATTAAAGTTTACACTGTGAGTACCGGCCTCCTGTTTTTCATTAACCAGTCTTTTTACCTCGTTTCCCATAATGTCATAAATAATTAAAGATACATTTCCGGCGGCGGGAATAGAATAACTTATTTTAGTTGCAGGGTTAAACGGGTTCGGGTAATTCTGGGCCAGGGCGAATTCTGCCGGTGCCGCAACATCAACTTCTGCAGTATTACTGTATGCATAGCTGCCGTCGAAATCAATTTGTTTTAATCTATAACTATAGCTGCCTGCACTTACATTCGTTTCTGTAAAAGAATAGCTCCTGGATTCTGTGGTTGTTCCGTGTCCTTTAACAAAACCGACGGTCAGCCAGCTGCCGGTACCGGTTTTTTCAGCAGTACGTTCAACTTCAAATCCCTTATTGTTTATCTCGGAAGCTGTATTCCATTTCAGTAATACATTTCCATTGGAAGCAGAGGCAGTAAACCCGGTGAGCTCGACCGGAAGAACCTCTGAACGCATTGCAGTACCGGTGGGAAATGAATTAGCAACATTGCTCCCCATTGTATATGTTGTATGGTCCATAGCATTTGCAGGAATGCTGCCTACAAGCGGTTTCAGCAAAAAGGGTCCGGGACTGTTATCAGGATCAGGCTCTATACTGATTACGCCTGTCATTCCCGAAAGATCTGTAGGAAAAGTTAATCCGCCCGGCGCATTCATTAAGAAATCTTCTCCCGGGAAGGGAGGACCGGGCATATTGCCGCTGTAGGGTGCGGACTCATCTTCTGTATCAAACATTGTAAATTTACCTGTTGTAACAGGCATACCGTCAATTACAGCCCAGCCTTCGTATTTCCATCCGGAAGGCAAAGTAGGCAGGGTTAGTCCCGCCATCGGCGTTCCGGAAGTTAAATCAATAAACCATATACCGCTTAATTCATTATTCATAGTACCATTAGTAGGCGTTGCAAGAATGTAATTGCCGCTTATGCTTGAAAAATCATTACCCAGCGCGGCAGGATGAGCCACGGAGAGTGAAGCATCATAATCAACAAAGTTACCGCCCATAATGTGGGTGCCGCTCGGTGCAGGATTGGGATCAGGAACAGGTTCGATAGTCAGCACAAATGCTGCGGCATTTACAAGATCGTTGTGGTTTACATCGAAAACTGTCTGGCTTAACTGACCGCTTCCGTCAACAGTAAACGTGCCGGTTGACACGGGCATTCCGCTGACAATTACCCATCCCTCATACTGAAAATCGGATCCGAGATCCTGAAGTCCGTTTATATCAAGAGTTAATGTCTGGCTTGCAGCCGAAATCGAAAATAGTAATAACATCGTTATCACTGATAAAACGAAAGTGAAATATTTCATTACGCCTCCTGTAATTAAATGAAATGAAATGCAGGTTAACCGGGTATAAAGAGAGCTTCGGTTAATCATGCCTAAACATTTAGATTTTAATGAAATGGTTTCACAATTCAGGCAAGAAAATGTCACGAAAAAGTAACAGTGAGATCTGTGTGATGAAGTATGCAGAATTTCCCGCAAATGCCAGGATAAGTAATCATTCACACGATCGATAAAATATGATTTCAATCATTAATCACATCCTGACCGGATTATAAGTAAAAATATTTATCATCCTTATTGCATCAGTAATTTTCTGTTTGTATGTTTATGTATCCCGGCAGCGGGATACATTAAAGGATAATATGGAATTAATAGAAAAACTTGAAGAATTCGGTCTATCCAAACGCGAGGCTGAAGTTTACATCGGTTTACTTCAGAAAAAAGAATTCACAGCCCCGGAACTTACCAAAATAACCACTATTACACGGACAAAGATTTATGAACATCTTCAGAACCTTGTGCGTAAAGGGTTATGCAATGAGAATGTTAAAAACGGACAAAAATTTTACCGTGCTGTAAAGCCGAAGGTTGTACTCAGAGACCTGATAAGCAGTTACGAAGCCGAACTTGAAAGAAAGAAAAAGACATCCGGGTTCCTGGAAAAGGAACTATCCTCTTTACATGAAATGGGTCTGAATAAAATAGAATCTCTTGATTACATCGAAGTGCTGAATGACCCGGCACAGATCAGGGAAAGGTGGTTCAGCATTGAAAAGAGCATTAAAAAAGAAATACTGGTATTTACAAAACCGCCTTATTCTGTTTCGCTTGAAGAGAACATAAATGAGGGTTCAAAGGTACTGAAGAAAAAGAGGATAGTTACGAAGAGTATTTATGAATACAGCGGACTGAAACAGGAGGGGATTAAGGATCTCCTGCATATAGTAGAGACATACCAGGAATTGGGGGAGGAAGCGCGGATAATAGAAAAGCTTCCTATGAAACTTGCTGTGTGCGATGAGGCTGTAACTATGCTTGCATTAAATGACAGAGTATCACTAACTCCTTCTATAACTACAATTATCATCGATCACCCGGCCTTTGCGGCTGCAATGAAAAATACATTTGAGAGCTACTGGGCAAAGGCGATGAATATAAAGGATTCTAAAAAATTACGGTTATAAGTTTCATCTGATTGACCGGCTATGGACTTAAACAAATTAACGGATATCTTAATTACAATATTATTTTCTTTGCCTCCGGCGGTTATTGTGTTATGCGGGAGCTGTATGAAAAGGCTTTCTGATTAGGATATTTCTATTTATTCATTCCAATTACAGGATTAAAGTTATGAGAAAAATGATTGTACTTTACTTGCTGACATTTGTTCTGATGGGGTACACAAATATATTTTCGCAATGGACTTATACCAACGGACCTTACGGAGGATCGATACAGGCTTATAAAACTCTTGGAAGCAGTATTTTCGTTGGAACAGGAGGCGGCGGTGTATTTGTTTCTTCTGATAACGGGGCGAGCTGGATTCCTTCTAACAGCGGTTTAGGAATAAATAATATTTATGCTTTTGTTGTTAATGGTTCGGATATATTATGCGGCGGATACGGCGGAGTTTATATGTCGACTGACAACGGCTCGAGCTGGAGTGCAAGAAATTCCGGTTTGGGTACAAATGACATTAAAACGATGACGATAAACGGCAGCAATATCTTTGCGGCCGGATCTCAGGGAGTTTTTATGACGTCTGACAACGGCAGCAGCTGGAGCCAGGTGACAAACGGCTTAACAACTACAAATATTCTTGTACTCGGAGCTTCCGGGGGTACGGTTTATGCCGGTACTTTCGGCGGAGGTGTTTTCAAGACAACCGATAACGGCGCCACCTGGTCATCTTCTACCAGCGGAATAACTTCTCCCTATGTTTATGGATTTGCGGCCAGCGGATCTTATATTTTTGCGGGATCAGGCGGATCGGGAGGCGGCGTTTTCCGTTCTTCAAACGGCGGGTCTACATGGACTGCAGTCAACAATGGTCTCACCAGCATCAATGTTTTATGCCTGGGAGCCGACGGCTCAAATATATTTGCAGGCACAAACGATGGACTTTTCATATCAGGCAATAACGGAGATAACTGGTCGTTTACTTCCAACGGGATACCTGCTTCTGCAGTGCAGACAGTATATCCTTCTGCACCGCTCGTTTACTCGGGAACCCAGGGTGGTGTTTATATATCAACAGACACCGGCAATTCATGGAGTCCTTCTTCGAGCGGGATCAGGAACCTGCTTACGCAGGCAGTGGCCGTTTCAGGCTCTGATGTTTACTGCGGTACCTGGGGCGCCGGCGTCTGCATTTCAACCGACAACGGCATCAGCTGGAACCAGAAGAATAACGGTATAACTAACTTTATTGTTTCATCATTTGCGGTAACCGGCTCATCGGTGCTGGCTGGTACACAGGGCGGGATATTCAAATCGACCGATAACGGAAATACCTGGACAGCAAGCAGCTCGGGTTTAACCGATAACCAGATTTATTCAATGCTGACCGACGGCAGCAATATATACGCTGGTGCTGGAAGCGGTGTTTTTCTGTCTACAAATGCAGGGTCGTCGTGGACAAATGTAAGCAATGGACTTCCTCTATACCCGGTTTATTCATTATCTGAAATGAATGGAGATCTTTTTGCCGGTACGTGGGGAATGGGAGCTTATATGTCGACTGACGGAGGACAGAACTGGTCAGCAGTTAACAACGGTCTTGGTGATAATGTAATTATGGCGCTCAGTGCAGTTCAGAATTCTCTGTTTGCCGGAACAACCCAGGGCATATTCAGAACTACAGATAATGGCGCAAACTGGTCGCCGGTATTAAACGGACTAACAACGCATTATACTCTATCTCTTCTATCCTCGGGAACAAACCTTTTTGCGGGAACGTGGGGAGGCGGCGTATTCCTTTCAAGCGATTCCGGAGAAAACTGGCATTCTATAAACAGCGGACTAACAAATATGGATGACAGGGCTTTAACGATCTTTAACGACGATCTCTATCTCGCTGCAGTAGGCGGCGTATGGAAAAGACCGCTGCAGCAGGTTGTACCGGTTGAGCTTTCTTCATTTACAGCAGAAACTATTGACGGTTCAGTATTACTGAAGTGGCAGACAGCAACGGAAACGAACAACCGCGGCTTTGAAGTTGAAAGAATGCAGACAGGCGAATCTCAGGATTGGGCAGTGATTGGTTTTGTAAAAGGGAACGGCACTACAACATCAAAGAACTCATATTCATTTAACGACAATCCGACAGTGTCCGGCAAATATTCTTACCGTCTGAGACAGATTGATTTTAACGGATCATCTGAATATTCAGGCATCGTTGAAGCAGAGGTCAATACTCCTTTGAATTTTAATTTAAGCCAGAATTATCCTAATCCGTTTAATCCAACGACAAAGATAAGCTACAGCATACCCAAAGACGGGTTTGTAAGTCTGAAAGTTTATAACGCACTGGGTCAACAGGTAGCAAGCCTGGTAAATGGAATAGTAAAATCGGGCGCACACGAAGTAACTTTCAATGGATCAAACCTTTCAAGCGGTGTATACTATTACAGAATTGAATCGGGCGGATTTACAAGCACAAAGAAAATGATCATTTTAAAATAGTAATCCCGGGTATAGATCTCTGTCAGAGAGGGAAGGTTAGAAATAGCCTTCCCTTTTTGCTGCACTCCTAAATACAGATACTATCGTTCAATAAAATAGCATTGACGTTCTCTTTTTTAATCCAGTCTGATGTTATTAATTTTTGAAATCTTATTTTGCCTGTGATATAACTGTAAACTCTGGAATCATATTTCTCGTATAATTCCTCAAATTCTGTTGCAGGTATTTCGCTCTGCCGGTTAAATCTTAAGTATATATTTACAAAGAAATCGTTATGAGCAAAGATTCCGTTCACCTGCTGTTTTTTCTTATACTCATATTTGTAATTATAAGTTAAAGCCGACAAATCGGAGAGCACTGCCGCTGCTGTGGGAAATGCGCCTGCACCTTTGCCGATAAATATATTCCTGTCCGAAAAGTAATTCTCCGTTACTATCCCGTTGTCAACTCCATCGACCATATATAGTTCATCGCTTTCATAGATCAGTTCGGGGATTACAAAGGCTGCCACCCCTCCGTTCTTTAACTTCAATGCCCTGGCTATAAGCTTTATTTTAGCACGTTTTTCCTTCGCAAACCTGATATCAAAATCATTAATCCTTTGAATACCGAGGTTAAAGATATTCTCAGGCTTTACAACCAGCCCAAAAGCATGCGTCAGCAGAATACTTAACTTGTATTTTGAATCATAACCGTCAAGATCAAGCGATGGGTTGCTTTCGGTGTAACCGTGCAGTTTAGCAAATCCGAGGGCTTCACCGTACTTTTTATTATTATTAAATATATCTGTTAATATAAAATTTGTTGTGCCGTTCATAATTCCGCTGAATGACTGGAGGAGATCATTATCATAATACTCCTCAAAATTCCGTATTAACGGGATGCTGGCACAGCACGCTGCTTCGTAAAGCAGGGGTGACTTGTTGTCTGTTTGCAGACAGAGCAGTTCCTCAATATTTTCTGATACCATTTTTTTATTAGCTGTGACTACCGCCTTGCCGTTCTTAAGCGCAGCTGCAGCAATATCAAATGCGGCTTCTGAATCATCTATCAGCTCAACAATAACATTTATATCCGGATGGTTTAGAAGTTCATCTTTATTAAACGTAAAATATTTTTTATCGATAGGTCTTGATTTGTTTTCATCTTTAACGCAGATTTTAACTATTTCAACCTTTAGCCCGTGTGTCTTTTCAAGAACATCATATAACCCTTTTCCGACACAACCAAAACCAAACAAACCGATTTTAATTTTATTTCTGCTCATTCTCTTCTTCCTTCTTTATTTATTAATTTCCTGTGCCTTCTTCCCGCTGGCGGCTTTTGACAATGCCTGGTCGATATCCTCTATCAGGTCATCGGCATCCTCCAATCCAACCGATAACCTGATAAGGCTGTCGGAAATACCGGACTGAAGCCTCTTTTCCCTCGGAATTGATTTATGCGTCATTGAAGGGGGATGACAGATGAGACTTTTAGCACCGCCTAAACTTTCCGCCAGTTTAAACAGTTTCGTTGAGGTAACAAATTTTACCGCGTTCTCTTCAGTATCTTCCTCCAGTGAAAACGATATTATAGCCCCGGGAAGTTTTTGCTGCCGGACTGCAACTGTATAGTCAGGATGACTTTGTAATCCGGGGTAGTATAGGTTTCCGATCCCCTCCTTACCTTCAAGGAATTCGGCTATCCTTAAAGCATTAAGAGAATGTCGTTCCACACGCAATTTCAGAGTTTCTATACTCCTTATTAATAGCCAGGAGTCAAACGGCGAAAGTACCCCGCCGGTAGCATTCTGAATATATTTCAGTTTTTCTCCGAGTTCCTGCGAGCTGGTAACCACAATTCCGGCAAGGACATCTGTATGACCGCCTATGTATTTCGTTGCACTGTGAATTACAATATCTGCACCAAGCTCGAGCGGCTTCTGTATAATAGGGGTTGCGAATGTATTGTCGACACAGACCAGCAGGCCGTTTTCCTTAGCTATCTGTGAAATCTTTTTAATGTCGGATACTTTTAAGAGGGGGTTGGTCGGACTCTCAAGCCAGATTAAACGGGTGTCCTGGTTAATTGCCTTTCTAACGTTTTCGGGATCAGTGGTATCCGTAAATCTGACTTTTATTCCAAATCTGTTATAAACTGTTGTGAATAACCTGTATGCTCCGCCGTATATATCGTCTACTGCAATGATTTCATCTCCGGCGCTCAGGAGTTTTACAACACAGTCGATAGCAGCTAGCCCGCTCGAAAATGCCAGTCCGTATTTTCCGTTCTCAAGGTTTGCCGCAATCCCTTCCAGTATTTTCCTTGTGGGGTTGTTCGTCCTTGTGTAATCAAACCCTTTGTTGACATTCGGAGCTTCCTGTACAAACGTTGATGTCTGGTAGATAGGAACGGCAATTGAGCCTGTCAGCGGGTCAACGGGAATTGACTGCAGGATCTTTGTTGAATCTTTCATAAGGAACCTTTCTTTTAGATAATTAATAAAAAAACCCGTCTTTTTTCTGCACAACGCAGTCTAAAAAGACGGGTGATAAAAATATTACCTGACTTTTTAGCATTTTTTTTGGATCACCGGATCCATCCCGCCTGATGCGGGAACGTCGCTGCAATATGTCGCAAATGACGACGGTTCTATAAAACTTCGTTCCACCGGAACGAGTTCGTGATTTAAAAGCAAAAAACCCGCATAAACAGCGGGTTAAAAACTATCTGGGCTGTTTAGCATTTTATTTTATGTCGCTGCAATTCGCATTAAATCACGACAAATATTTTGAAGAACTGTTACAAATATAAAATTGATTATTTAAAATCAAAATCACATCTTAAATTTTACTGCGGGTTAGAATGATAATGCAGCAAGGAATCCGCCTCTTTCAATATCTGCAATAGATTTTGATGCATAAGATTTAATTTTTATTAATAACATAGTTGTAACTGCCGGGTAATTACTGAATATGGTTTTTATACCGGAATATTACTGTATGGAAATTAAAGTTAAATAATATTATTTTTTTTACTATTATATAATCGGAAAACATTCTTCACTAATTGATGCAGCCTGTCAGATCATTAACCCTTGTTATCTTAATGTACTTTCTTCCTGCTGTTTCAGCGCAGCCATCGCATACCCTGAAGGAAGAAAATCTGAGGTTCAGAAATATAGGACTTGAGCAGGGACTATCTCAATCCACTGTTTATGCTGTCGCAAAGGATTCCTTCGGCTTTATGTGGTTCGGTACACAGGATGGATTGAATCGCTTTGACGGATATTCAATGAAAGTTTTCAAACATATTCCGGGCGACCGCAATTCAGTAGCTGATAATTCAATATCATGCCTGGAAGGCGGAACGGACGATAATTTGTGGATCGGTACATTTAAAGGCGGGCTCGACAGGTATTCAGTTACTCATAATAAATTTTACCACTATGCCCATTCTGACAGCATCCCTGGATCCGTCAGTGCAGACAGGATAAATATTCTATTCAAAAATTCGAAGGGTCAAACCTGGATTGGTACAAATAAAGGTCTGGATCTTTATCAAAAGCAGGGGGATAAATTCGGGGATGTATCGTTTATAACTAAGAAAGGAACATCAACATCGGTTGCCGTAAATGCAATTAACGAGGATGGTAATGGTAATTTATGGATCGGAACGAACCAGGGTCTCTTTAAATTAAACTCCGGTACCTTAATCGCCAGGCATGCAGATATCAGGTCCGATAACCCGGGATCCTATATCATAAGTACAGTTTTGGTTGATAAAGGCATTCTATGGATTGGAAGCGAAGAGTACCCTCTGCAAAGTTATGATATAGAGACAGGTAAGGTTACTGATTTTCCTGAAAGTCCGAAAGGCGTAAGACCTTTGATCGAAGAATCTGACGGGATCCTCTGGTACGGGTCTCTCTATTCATCCGGCCTGAGCGCTCTGAATCTGAAAACCAAAGAATCCGTCAGCGTATCCAGCGTGCAGAATGACCTTGTAGTGGCGCTGTATAAAGATTCAAACGGCATCATCTGGGCCGGAACTTTCTTTCATGGTGTATTCCTTTTCGACAAACAGAATAACCGCTTTACTAACTATTTAAATGATCCGCAAAATCCGAATGTGGTAATGAATATTATCCAGGATCGCCGGGGCGGATTCTGGGCAGGAACATTCGGAAACGGGTTAAAATATATCGATAGTGAAACCAATAAAGTCACAAGTTATGTTAATATTCCGGGTAATAGCAGGAGTCTGAGCAGCAACAGGATACTGGCCCTTGCCGAAGGCCCCGATCACAATATATGGGTAGGTACCGTAAGCGGCGGCCTTGACTGCCTCGACCTCCGGTCGGATTCATTCAGCCGTTATACCTATAACCCGCATTCTTCGGAAAACAAAATCAGCAGTAATGACGTTACCGCTTTATATAACGATTCCAAAGGGAATTTGTGGATTGGGCATTACCTCGGTGCGATAGATATCTACAATTATGCAGGAGGGACTTTCGATCATCTTAAGCTTCCCGCAGGAGATTCTATAATGAACAGCGGATCGACAATTACAATATTCCGGGAGGATAAAAATGGAAAAATCTGGATCGGGACGCATGGAAGCGGATTGTTGAGTTATGTACCGTCTTCAGGAGAGTTAAAAGGTTATGAGCTTTTTAAAAATCCTACTGTTAAAAAGCAGGATCTTAAGGAGAGACTTGATATTTCAACCATATACCCGGAAAATGGAGTAATCTGGATCGGCAGTGATAAGAATGGGATTATAAGATTTGATCCTTCGTCCGGTATATCAACATCATTCGAAATTAAAAACAATAAACCGGATAATGTAATTTATGGGATACTTCCCGATAATTCCGGCCGGTTCTGGATAAGTACCAACAACGGACTGACCAGGTTTGATCCTGAAACAGGCACATTCAAAAATTTTGATAAGAATGACGGTCTGCAGTCGAATGAATTCAACCAGGGGGCATATTATAAAAACGCGAAAGGCGATTTATTTTTTGGTGGGGTGAACGGCTTTAATGTGTTCGCTCCCGGGGAAATTAAAGATAATAGTATTATACCTCCTGTATATTTCACCTCCTTTAAAGTATTTGATAAACCTCTTCCGGATATAGATTCTGTTCTGCTGACTAAAAAGATTGTACTGGCATACTCGCAGAATTACTTTTCGTTTGAGTTTGTAGCATTAAGTTATACCGTACCGGAAAAAAATCTTTATGCTTATATACTTGAAGGATTTGATAAAGCCTGGCACTATGTTCCTTCATCTCAAAGGTATGCAAGTTATACAAACCTCGACCCCGGGACGTATACATTGAGAGTAAAAGGCTCCAACAATGACGGTGTCTGGAACGAAAAAGGAGCCTCAATCGAACTTATCATAAATCCTCCTTTCTGGATGACCTTGTGGTTCAGGATTGCAGGTGTACTTCTGATTGCAGGATTATTCTATACGCTTTACAGGTACAGGGTAATTCAGATTTTGAAAATGGAAAGAATGAGATTCCGGATTGCAAATGATCTGCACGATGAATTAGGCAGCGATCTTAGTGCTATTGCTCTTGCAAGCCAGATGACGAAAGGACAGGATTCAGGCGACCAGGGAAGACTGAATAAAATAAGAGAAAACGCACTTCGGGCAATTGATTCTATGAGAGAAATTGTCTGGTTCATAAAACCTGAGCATGATAGTCCCGAAAAACTGCTGTCAAGGATAGAGGAAGTCACAGAAACTATGCTTGAAGGGAGGAGCTATACTATTGAACGGGGAACTAATTTTCTGAAATACTTGCAGGATATTGAAAGCCGGCAGAATTTATTCCTGATATATAAAGAGTGCCTTACCAATATCGTACGACATTCGGAGGCTGCCGCCGTAACTATCATATTCGGCAGCGGGAATGATAAAAAAATCATGAGTATTTATGACAATGGGAAAGGGTTTGACTTTGAAAAAGTAAATAAGGGGAGCGGTCTGAATAATTTACAATCGAGGGCAATGCGTATGAAATGTGTAATTAGGATTAAAAGTGAGCCCGGCAATGGGACATTCATTGAACTTATTTCTGAAAAATGACGCAGTTGCGTCATAAAATATATTGACAGGGCTTTTTATTTTTTAATATGACCAAAAACGAAAATATCATTGTCTGGATTATCGAAGACAATAAATATTTCAGATCTACGATAGAAGACCTGCTGAACAGCACTGAACGATTTGATTGTAAGGCAGGCTTTTCCAATTGTGAAGATGCGATCGATGCGCTTTCCAAAGAACCGCCCCCCGATGTGATTTTACTTGATATCGGTCTTCCGGGTATGAGCGGGGTAGAGGGAATTCGCCATATTAAATCTATCTCGCCTAACACGGCAGTTATTATTCAGACAGTACACGACGATAACGAAAATGTTTTTAATTCCCTTACGGCCGGGGCATCAGGGTATATCCTGAAGACTTCTTCTAAAGAAAAAATCATAGAATCAATAGATGAAGTAATGCAGGGAGGAGCGCCTATGAACGGACAAATTGCAAAGAAGGTGCTTGATGTTTTTAAGAACCTCTCAGCCCCGGTCAAAGAGTATCAGCTTACGGAGCGTGAGACCGAAGTTCTTCATTCCCTGGTGGATGGAAAAACCAAGCGGCAGATCGCTGATTCACTTTTTCTGAGCTACCACACAGTTGACAACCATATCAGAAATATATACACCAAACTTCATGTCCACTCAAGGACGGCTGCTGTTGCAAAAGCAGTAAAGGAAAAATTGTAAAAACCGCGGGCAGGAAATTATTATAAGAAGGTTCCTTAAAATGACGTATATGCGTCATGGTCTTTTAAAAGCAATATTTGATAATTTTTCACAAATCAATAAATCCGTTAATCGACCTGGAGAAAATGATGAAGAATTTTTACAGAAGTCTGGAATTTTTAACTGCGATAATATTTTTATCGATGACAATTACCAATGCCCAGTGGGTATGGCAGAAGCCGCTGCCGCAGGGTAACCCTCTTTACGGCGTATCCTTTCCCGATGCAAATAACGGAACCCTTACGGGAGAGGCAGGAACGATTCTCAGAACAACCGACGGAGGGCAGTCCTGGAATTTTCAAAACAGCGGAAATACATATAAGTTGATAGCTTCTTCCTTCACTGATGCGGATAATGGATGGGCTGCAGGTTTTGATGATGTGAACGGGCCTGCTGCAGTTTTGAAAACTACCGACGGCGGGGAGACGTGGACTCCAAAATATTCAAATACTTTTGCCTGGATAACAGGGATATCTTTTTCAGATGCAAACACCGGTACATTCATCGGTGTAGACCTGAATCTTTTTGCACCTCTCATTATGAGGACTACTAACGGCGGCAGCAGCTGGATTTCACAATCTGCTACGCCGGCATTTTACTACGGGATCAGCTTTACTGATGCAATGAATGGAACTATAGTAGGGGGATCCGGTCTTATTCTTCATACAACTGACGGAGGCAGCACCTGGATTGACCAGTCGGCTGCAGGAGGTACCACAGGCGATCTGTTCGGCGTATCCTTCACCGATGCCAATACCGGGACAGCAGTTGGAACTGATTACACAACAGGAATAATTTTAAGAACCACTGATGGCGGCTCGACCTGGACAAGTCAGTATTCGGGCTCATTAACGGGATTTCAGGCAGTATCTTTTGCAGATGCGGATCATGGAACTGCAGTCGGGAGCAGCGGCGCAATTGTTCATACAACGGATGGCGGCACTACATGGACAGAGCAAAACAGCGGGACCACGAATCTGCTGCAGGGCGTCTCATTCAGCGATGTTAATAACGGAACAACAGTCGGCCTGGCAGGAGAAATCATCAGGACGACCAATGGCGGCGACAACTGGTTAATGCAGTCAGTAGGAACAACAACCAATTCAAACCAGGCAATTATGTTCACCGATTCACTGCGCGGAACAGCTGTCGGTTTATCAGGAACAATCCTTGGTACAACAGACGGCGGAAATACATGGGCAGCGCAGAGCAGCGGAACAACCAGTGATCTTCAGGCTATTTCTTTTTTAAGTGCAGACACCGGGTGGGTGTCAGGTTATAACGGGGTCATTCTTAAAACTATCGACGGCGGCAGCAGCTGGACAACCCAGAACGGTGAAGCGTTCACTGTTTATTTTGGGGTATCTTTCAGTGATGCAAATAACGGAACCGTAGTGGGGCAGGGACCAGCCGCCCTGGATGGAGCCTTGATAAAAAGAACAACTGACGGCGGTAATAGCTGGACGGCTCAGGCCAGCGGATTAGCCGCTTCAACACTCCTGTACGGAGTATATTTTACAGATGTAAATACCGGTTTTGCGGTAGGCGAGAATGGTACAATAATTAAAACGACTGACGGCGGCAATAACTGGTTCGCCCTTACAAGCGGAACAACTGATGTTCTGCACAGCATCTGCTTTACAGATGCAAATACCGGGATAATAGCAGGTTACGATAATGTCGGGGGTACCGGCGGAATAATCCTTAGAACAACGAACGGCGGCACAACCTGGATCAACCAGACGCCGGGAACAATAAACGGACTCTTAGCAGTTTCATTCTCTGATGCGGATCATGGAGTAGTGAGCGGCGGATTCGGTACGGTGCTCAGAACTACAGACGGCGGAAGTACCTGGCAGAGCGAGCAGAGCGGCGTCGCCGGAGACCTGTTCGGTGTAAGCTGCCCCGTAAACCATTATAGTTATATCGCAGGTATAAATGGAGCCATTTTAACTGAATACACAGGAGGAGTGCCTGTTGAACTGGTCTCTTTCGATGCTATCATCAACGGCAGTTCAGTTGAATTGAACTGGGTTACAGCGACAGAAACCAATAACCGGGGATTTGAGATTCAACGGAAAATAGACGGAGGGAGCTGGAATGTTATAGGCTTTGTGAACGGCAGCGGAACAACTACTCAAAGGAACATTTATAAATATACCGATAATTC
This sequence comes from uncultured Ignavibacteria bacterium, assembly GCA_963832715.1. Taxonomy (GTDB): domain Bacteria; phylum Bacteroidota; class Ignavibacteria; order Ignavibacteriales; family Ignavibacteriaceae; genus DATFVA01. The sequence continues at coordinate 71,222 of CAWHVB010000004.1, forward strand.
AGTCTCCCGGGGATCGTACTCCTACCGGTTAAAACAAATTGATTTCGACGGTACATTCAAATATTCGGTCGAATCGGAAGTTAAAGTGAACACGCCGTTGGAATTTTCACTCAATCAAAACTATCCTAATCCGTTTAATCCTTCCACTCAAATAAGTTTCACTTTGCCTGATGACGGGATAGTAAGTCTGAATATTTACAATACACTTGGTGAAAAGGTAGCTGAGTTAATTAACGGGTTTGTCAAAGCCGGCAATCATACTATAACATTTAATGCATCCGATCTTGCCAGCGGTGTTTATTATTATAGAATTACTACAAACAATTTTACCGGCACAAAAAAGATGATGCTTCTTAGGTGACTTTTCGGATAGGCCCGGATGAAATTGAAGGGAAAACCCCGGGGTTTTCCCTTCAGCAATTAATAACGTTAGGGGAAGGTTTCATATCTCAGTTCTGTCAATGGCCGCCAATCTTTGCAGATAAAAAAAAGATTGGTTACAAACTTTTCCAATAGAAGTTATATTATCTATTAGTTTTTGTTTACAACCAATCTCAATTACAAAATTAATCAAACGATCCGGGGAATCAAGAGCGGAATAGAGGGATGTTAGTAAAAACACAGTCAGGATTATAGTCAAAATATTTCTGCAGTGTATTCGCAGATAAATCGTACTATGCCGGGCTAATCTTTCTCATGTTTCCCTTAATATCTTGTTTGAAAGTTATCACTTCAATAATTTACACGCTTAAAATCAAAATTTTCAGGGAAATGAATATATTCAATAAATCCTTAATCCTTTACTTACTCTTTTTCTCTCTTCAACAGTGCATTACTGCTCAGCAATATCCTGTTACAAATTATACCAGGGACCATGGGCTCCCGGGCAACCAGGTATGGGATATTTACCAGGACAGCAAAGGTTATATGTGGTTTGCTACTTCAGCTGGCCTTGTAAAATACAACGGTAAAGAGTACAGGCTTTACGGGAAGAAGGACGGGTTATTAAACGACTGGCCCCTGGGAATTACCGAGAATAGAGACAGCGTTCTATGGATATCGTCCGAGCGGGGCGTGTCTTCTTTAAAAAACGGTAGTGTGCATACATGGTTATTGCGGGATGCTGAAGACCGTATTAAACTATTCACTGACAGCTACAACAGGGTCTGGGCATATAGTACTCTATTCCCCGGAGACATTTTTTATTTCCTGCGGGATTCACTTCATAATTTTTCGAACGAGAATAATTTTAAAAATCAGACAATCCTTAACATTGCAGAGGATAATGAAGGCGGAATTTATTTCCTGACAAGGCCCGGAAAACTCTATAAGTATTTTGCAGATAAAATTGAAGAAATTAATATCGGAGGTTTCCGGGATGACAGAATTAATTACTTCTTTATAGATGAGGAAAACAACCTCATAATATGCGCAGGTAAAGGGATTGGATATGTTAATACGGAATCACTGGATTCAGATGCAGAGATCAGATGGATAACAGGTATCCCTGCAAAATACGGTATCCGGAATAAAAACGGGAAATACTGGTTTGCTGTTACAGAAAAAGGCCTGTTGAGATTAAATTCACTGAACGATGCAGCCGGGGACTTTTTTAATATAACCGAAAGGAACGGGCTGCTCAGCAATGATGTTAAGCTTGTTTATGCCGACAGTGAGAATGATCTCTGGATTGGTTACGATCTAAAGGGTGTTTCTAAAATTTCGACCTTGATGTTTCATAAATATGATAATACCGAAGGGCTTGATGCGAATGCTGTTTTTTCGGTTCTGAAACATAACGGCAGCTTTTTCTGCACCACGGAAAAGGGAATTTTTAAGCTGCAGAACTCTGTGTTTTCAAGAATTGAGAATCCCGAAAAATTTTCAAAAAGATGGTATACGTGTCTCCTCCCTGTGAATGAAAAGGTAATCCTTGCCGGATCGGCCCCGGGATTATATGAAATTAAAAATGGCACCTCAATCAGTTACCTCGGACTCGATAATAAAATTATCCAGACTATAATAAAAGATCATTCGGGCAGAATATGGATTGGAACCCACGAAGGATTGTACACATTTGAAGGGGATACGTTTATAAAGCAGTATCCTGATGTTTCAGACCGTTCAATTTTCAAATTGATTGAGTCGGCAGGGAAAGATCTTTATATAGGCACAGATAAAGGATTATATATTGTCCGGAATGCAACGACGCCCCTGGGACTGAAATCTGTTGTTCATCCCGGTATGAGCAGGAAGAACAAGGGACTGACAGAATTTATAAGCGATATCGCAATCGATTCGGATAGTTCTGTTATCACCGCAGAAAGGAACGGCATAACAATAATTCCGCCGGAAAATGATCCTTACAATGTTGAATCGTTAAATGATAATGAGATCATTTCATTGCTGGCGGACTCTAAAGGGAATTTATGGGCAGGTACTACAAGAGGAGTATTTGAGCTTCGTAAATTCAATGATATATACAGGGTGATTAAAAGTTATTCAAAGAATGAGGGACTTGCTTCGGATGAATTTTCGTTTAACAATACAATATTTGAAGACAGTACCGGCAAAATCTATTTTGGCATGTTCGGCGAAGTCTCAATCTATGATCCTTCGGAAGATTATTCACTTACTCAAAAGCCGGGAGTGTATATCTCCGGTCTTCAGATAAATAATAAATCATACCCGCTCGGATCGGATACCGCCCTTCAGTTATCCTTCAACCAGAACAAAGTAAGCTTCAACTGCGATGGATTGTCGTTTTTCAATGAAGACGGCGTAAAGTTTGAATATTATCTTTATCCTGTTGAAGAAGCCTGGTCTAATGCGTCCAGGTTTTCAAAAATTACTTACGGGTATCTTGAACCGGATCAATATACTTTTTATGTAAGGGCATCAAACCAGTTTGGAATAATGAGCGATGTACGTTCTGTTTCGTTTACAATTTCTCCGCCTTTCTGGAAACGATCATGGTTCGATTGCACTCGCGGTATTGCTGCTGGTTTCTGCAGGGTACAGCTTTAACTATTACCGTCAGATAAATATACGGAAACGCAACCAGCTGCTGGAAAAAATAATAAAAGAAAAAACAAAGGACCTTGAGGAGAGCAAAACACAGGTTGAGCATCAGTATAATCAATTAATGGATGCTCAGAAGGAACTCGTAGAAAAGCGGGAATTAGAAAAAGCTCATAGCGAGATCCAGCTGTTAAAAGAAAGACTGGCAAAAGAGAATATATATCTACGCGAAAAGCAGGGAATCATTCAGGAGGTAAGTTCTATTATCGGGAGAAGCGGCGCTATACAGGAAGTAAGAAAGAAAGTTGTTGAGATTGCTCCGACCAGCTCTACGGTTCTTGTAACCGGGGCAACCGGCGTAGGAAAGAACCTTGTTGCCGAAGCTATCCACGATTTAAGCCCCCGCAGAGACCGGGCGCTTATAGTTGTAAACTGTGCGGCTATTCCTGATTCACTTGTTGAGAGTGAGTTATTCGGACATGAAAAAGGATCGTTCACCGGAGCGGTTGAAAAGCAGGAGGGAAAGTTCGAGATTGCCGACGGCAGTACTATTTTTCTTGATGAGATAGGTGATATGCCGCTTCCTGTGCAGGCAAAGCTGTTGAATGTCATTCAATCCAGGAAATTTATGCGTATAGGAGGCAGCAGGGAGCTGAGCGTTGATGTCAGGATTATTGCTGCGACAAATCATAATGTAGCTGAACTCGTTGAGCAGGGCCGGTTCAGGAGAGATTTGTTTTACAGGATAAATGTATATACAATCGCGATCCCTTCATTGGAAGAAAGACCTGACGATATTGAACCGCTGGCTAAATATTTTATAGGCAGGTTTTCTATGATGATGAATAAAAAGATAACTTCTATTTCTAAAAGTGCTTTAAGCATTCTTCAGGACTATTCTTATCCGGGAAATATAAGGGAGCTTGAAAATATTATTCACCGTGCAGTAATTATTTGTAAGGGTGACACTATCACGGATGAAGAGATACTTATCTCTCCTGTTACGCAGAAGCAGGAGCACAAAAGTAATGGAGATAGCGAGCTGATTTCTCTCCAGGAACTTGAAATCCAATACATCTCCAAAGTTCTTGAAAAAACAGGGTGGAAAATCAGGGGCGAGGGCGGGGCAGCGGAGATTTTGAAAATGGATCCCGGGACTCTAAGATCAAGAATGAAAAAACTTGGAATCCCCTTCATAGCACAGAAAAAATCATAGACTTTGCGTTAAATATCATTCCCGGATGATATTTCACTCCCTCACAAGTCTGTATATTTTTCATTTTATTCATTTTTAAGCAAAAATCCCGGTCATATTCCGGCTTGCCTTCCGGCACAAAATTTTATCTCCACAGACAAAAAATTATAGACAACAATGCATTATATATATCGTAAAGACTCATCCGGCGGTTCAATTATTTATATAAAAGGCCGGGTTGAATCTGTCAATAAATTAGTAAAACAAATACCCGAATTTGATGATTCCGGAGTCGAAACCGGAAAGCCTGTGGAGAAGAAAGAAATTATTCTGGATCTGGCTGAAGTAGAATTTATTTCTGAGGAGACACTAAGATTCTTTCAGAGGTTAAAAGTCAATTATGGTATACCGATAAAGTTCAGGAACTATTCACTCTATATCGAAATGCAGCTGGAGGATTTTAAACTGCTGAATGAGTGAAAAGTTAAAAATTAAATCTGTATTCTATTTTTAATCAGTTAACTAATTATGGAGTAGCTATGACAAAAAATTTATTCAAATTTCTTATAGCGGTAATTACAACCTTTATTATGGTAAGTTCCCCGCTCAATGCCCAATGGGTATGGCAGAACCCTCTTCCCCAGGGAAACGATTTGAGGGGAAGTTCATATATAGATGCAAATACGGGTACCCTTGTGGGTTATAACGGAACGATAGTCAGAACAACGGACGGCGGAAATAACTGGATAATCCAGAACAGCGGAACAACGACCAATCTGTGGGATGTCTATTTTACTGATGCAAATACGGGTACCGCAGTCGGAGAAGCAGGTATTATATTAAGGACGACTGACGGCGGAAATACCTGGACAACCCAGTCAAGCGGTATATCGGAAGATCTTCGCGGAGTGTTTTTTACTGATGTTTCTCACGGCGTTGCTGTAGGACTCGCCGGTACTGTCCTGACAACAACCGATGGAGGACTTGTATGGAATACCAGCACAAGCGGTACAGGCAACAATTTATTTGCAGTGTACTTTACAGATGCAAATAATGGCTTTGCAGCCGGTGGAACTCTCGGAGAGAGCACAATTATCAGAACTACAGACGGAGGCAGCAGCTGGACAAATGTAACAAACCCCGGAACTGTCTTTCTTTTTGATCTTACCTTCGCCGATGCTGACAATGGTACGGTGGTCGGAGACGGCGGGACAATCATGCATACCACCGACGGGGGACAAACATGGTCGCCGCAGACAAGCGGGACTTTTAAAATTCTTTATGGAGTTTCGTTTACTGATGTGAATAACGGAACAGCAGTAGGCTTTGACCTGGGCGGAACTGGTATAATTATAAGGACAACAGATGGAGGAAACAGCTGGTCGGAACAATCAACACCAACTATAGAACATTTTTATGCTGTATCTTTTTCTTCCGCGAATACTGAAACAGTCGTCGGCAACAGCGGCACTGTCCTTACAACATCAGACGGCGGAACTACATGGAATGGCCAGGGCAGTGTATCAACGGATTATCTTTACAGTGTTTCCTTTGTCGATGCGAATACAGGAACAGCTGTTGGATACGGGTATCCTTCCGGAACCATTTTACGGACAACGGACAGCGGAAATTCATGGATCGTTCAGTCAAGCGGTCTGATTGATTCGCTCGACGGCATTAATTTTTTTGGAGTATCATTCTCAGATGCTGATCACGGAACGGTTGTAGGAGATGATGGTATTATTCTCAGAACAACTGATGGCGGAAATAATTGGGTTAGTCAGACTAGCGGTACAACCGACTATCTCTACGGCGTTTGCTTCACGGATGTAAATACAGGTACAGCCATAGGTTTCTTAAATAGTACAATCCTCAGGACAACAGACGGCGGTCAGAACTGGATAAGCCAGACCAGCGGCACTACCGAGCTATTGTTTGGTGTGAACTTTAGTGATGCCAGTAACGGAACAGTTGTAGGAACAAACGGACTGATCCTTCATACAACTGACGGGGGCCAGAACTGGAATGCCCAAACAAGCGGAACAAGTGCTCCGCTCAGAGCAGTTTCATTCACTGATACAGACCATGGAACCGTTGTTGGCGGTGACTTTGCGAGCACTATACTGAAAACCACCGATGGCGGCCAAACCTGGGTAAGTCAGACTAACCCGGGTACAACGATTCTTCTGGGTGTTTCCTTTACTGATGTAAATAACGGAACGGCTGTCGGTCAATCCGGAACTATACTCAGAACGACAGACGGGGGAAACACCTGGTTAAATCAATCCGGGCTTTCAGGAGGAGATCTTTATGGAGTCTGCTTCACGGATACTTATAAGGGAACAGCAGTTGGAGCTTTCGGGTCTATCCTGAGTACTTCCAATGGAGGCGGGATTCCTGTTGAACTGAGCTCGTTTTCCGCAGATGTTGAAGGCAATAATGTGGTACTCAACTGGGCAACATCAACCGAGACTAACAACAAAGGATTTGAAATTCAAAGAAGTTTTAACGGAAACGAATTTGAAACCATAACCTTTGTAAACGGAAACGGGACATCGACTCAGGCTCAATGTATATGCATACAGAGATAATGTACCTGCCTGTGGAAAATATACCTATAGATTAAAGCAGGTTGATTTTGACGGCTCATATAAGTACTCTAATCAGATAGAAATAGAAGTTGAAGTACCGTCAAAATTTGAATTAAGCCAGAATTATCCTAATCCGTTTAATCCAACGACAAAGATAAGCTACAGCATACCCAGAGACGGGTTTGTAAGTCTGAATGTTTACAACGCGCTGGGTCAACAGGTAGCAAGCCTGGTAAATGGAGTGGTAAAAGCTGGTACGCACGAAGGCAGCATTCAACGGAACAAACCTGGCGAGCGGTATATATTATTACAGGATCGAGTCGGAAGGAAATACTGCAGTTAAGAAGATGATCCTGATCAAATAATTGTCTGACTCAGGATCGATTAAATTAAAAATCAGGGAAGACAGCAGTGTCTTCCCTTTTTTTGCACGGGGAGGACACTGGGGACAAGCAAGATTTGGAAGCACAGCATATGTTTTGTGTGGATTTGTGTGGATTTGTGTGTCATGCTGCGGTGTTTGATTTATACAGACTAAACTGAATTGGCCAGGGCCTATCCGGTACTAAATCATCAGATGGGGAGTGTCCCGCACTCGCTCATAATTATTAAGCGGGATGTTGTCCGGCAGCTGCCGGACGAGATCAATATTTTGTAGAATGCTTTCTAAAATTACTGCTCGTTATCCTATAAGTTGTCTGGAACCTCATCCTCCGAATGTTCTAAATATTATTTACGGTATTTTTTTTGATTTTTGGTTTACGCAGGTAAACGATGTTACGTGCCTGCCCTAACGGCTAGACGTGGTTCGCTGGCTCCTCAAAAGAATTGCGCTCCCCCCGCCCGAGTTTATATTAAATTATAGTAGGCGGGAGAAAAAAATTACGGAATGGAGCGGTTATCCCGCAAATATAATTCAAGATTCAGGGCGGGATAATCGATAAATGCTGTCCGAGTCCCGATCCTTTCGGGATGAGCCTACCTTGTCGGTTTACCATCCGGAACGAAGTAAAGGTTGGCGGACAGGTTCATTTATCGAAGCGAAATGGAGTAATTTTTTAGCAATTCTTTTGCAGAGCATGTTCTTTCCTGCCTTGCCTGCTCACCAACCGAAACGAAGTGAAGGTTGGCAGGCAGGTGTTACTTTTCTTGCGCCAAGAAAAGTAAGGCTAAAATAAAAATAAAAAAGCAGGATTTGTACTTGTAACTTCCTCCGCTGGGCGGCATAAAAAGAAATTAATAATTATGTACGTATGAAATATTTTGGCGCAGTATGATAGTATTATTTTATTGCCGGAAGAACTCACATCTCTTGAATTATAAAATAAATGTGATTATATAAATGAGTCTCTTTATTATTAATTATTTATAATTAAAAGAGAAAAAGAACAGGAGAGATCTATACCTCAAAACGTAAATAACCTGGCAGCTTTATTCTAAGTTCACTTACATAAGGATTTAATTATGAATAAAATTTTATATTCTTCGTTTTTATTGTTTTTAGGGTGGTTAGCTGGTTACGGTTTAATAGCGAATGCATCATATTGTCAGAGCGGCACATATGTAAAAGTCCATGACAATGTAATCACCAGGGAAACCGGTGCTTTTAATCATGAAGGAGGCAGTCCTTTTAATGTAACGAGCGGAGATTCTATTTGTGACTTCGCATCATTTGCGAAGCATGGACAGTCAGCCCCCAATACCGGCGGAGGTACGTTGAACCCGGTAGCATTTATGAATCCTTCAACGATCAATTCTTCAGGACGGATTGCATTTTACTCTCAGGTTAACGGTTCAGTGAGGAACCAGGGAATATTTGCAGCCGATTCTGCCAACATTTATGCAATAGCAATTGGCAGTGGAAGCGGCGGCGGCAGCGGTGACACTCTTTCAAACAGCGGTGATCCTTCACCTATAGGCGGAACATTCAGCGGGTTCTTCGGAGGTACAGTTTTCGCACCGGATATTAATGATGCAGGAGATGTACTTTTCTTTTGCGATGTGAACGGAGGCAGCTCTTACCGTGGATTATTTTTATATCAGACTGCCTCACAGCAAATTGTGAAAATCGCTGCTGTCGGTGATCCTTCTCCTATCGGAGGTATTTTTGTTGCGGTTGGTCCCGGTTCTCTGAATAATAATGGTAAGGTTGTATTTCTTGCATGCCCGCAAGGAAGTATAAATGCCAATATATTTTTATGGGATAACGGCAGCGTAACAAAAGTTGCTGCTATTGGAGACCCGGCACCGGGCGGTGGGACATTTTCATTACTCGGTACTGAAAGTTATGGATTTCCCGATGGGACCAGTATTCCTGCGGGACCAACACCCGATATTAACGACCAGGATCAAATTGCCTTCAGAGCAATTGTAGCAGGCGGTATAACTGACCGGGGGATAATAGTGAGGACCGGCGCAACTGATGATTGGTATATCAAAGCTTCAGACCCTACACCAATCGGCGGTACTTATCTCGATATCCAGGCAGCATCCATAAATAATAATGGCCAGATAGCTTTCTTTGCCGATTATAAGCCTACCCCGTCTACGGTTAGTTCGGGACTGTTTGCCGGTTCACCGGGTGACTGGAGGAAAGTGGTTGTATTTTATGATTCAGTAGACGGCGGACAGTGTTTAGGACTGGCTTTCTCAAGGAACCCTATGCAATTTATTGATCAGAATGGAAATGTTGTATTCTGGACAGACCTGAGCAGCAGCGGTGGAATGGATAGGATGGTGATCAGCGGCCAAATGGTGATTTTATGATTGCGGCAAGGAAAGGTGATCCCTCCCCAATCGGGGGTACGATCGGTTCAATGGATGCCTGGCCTGCAATGTATGATCTAATGGGTACATTGAATAGTGCAACGCCCGGTGGGTCGGGAGGAGCTTTGAGTGCTCATATGGTATACACCTTGTGCACTGAAGTACCTGTTGAAATGATTTCATTTAGTGCAGATGTTCAAGGCAATAAGACTATTTTGAACTGGAGAACGGCTACGGAAATAAATAACAAAGGTTTTGATATCGAAAGGCAGATACGCGGTCCGCAATTTGCACCCGGCCAATGGGAAAGGATTGGATTTGTAGATGGATCCGGCACAACGACTGAGCAGAAGACATATTCATTCACAGATAATAATGTTGCAGCAGGCAGTTATATCTACAGACTGAAACAAATTGACTTTGACGGAACATTTAAATATTCAAATGAAGTTGAAGCAGAAATCAGTGTACCTTCAAAGTTTGCATTAAATCAGAATTATCCCAATCCGTTTAATCCTGTTACACAGATAAGCTACAGCATTCCAAAGGACGGATTTGTAAGTCTGAAGGTTTACAACTCGCTTGGACAGCTGGCAGCGGACCTTGTAAATGGTTTGATAAAAGCGGGCACGCACGAAGTATCATTCAACGGATCTAACCTCTCCAGCGGAGTATATTATTATAGAATCGAGGCTGGGGGAACTACGGCAGTAAAGAAGATGATGCTGATAAAATAACCGGCTGCCTAAACATTAGTCAAATAAAAAATGAGGGAAGGCAGATCTTGTCTTCCCTTTTTTATTATACCGGGCGAAAATAGCTGGCGTGATTCATTATATAGACCATATGAGATGTTGCCGTTCTACTGTGAAGGAAAAGATACTTTATAATTTACTTCTCACCCTCTCACTTCTTATCTTCTCATCTTCCCCATCTTCTCACCTCCTATGATATCATACTCATCTCCTTCACATTGTAACCAAAACGGCTATCAAGTTTAAAGTATCAAGATGAGGGTAGCATAAAAACAAATGACTATGAGATGATTAGTCAATCAATCAATCATGCAATCATGCAATCATGCAATCATTCAATCATGCGATCATGCATTCATTCGATAATACAATATGCGTTCATGCAATTCAATCATCAAATCCTACTTTTTCGTTTTATCTTTCTTCTTGTTTACTTATAGTGTGATTTATAAACCAAAATATATTCATTATTTTATTTTGAATTAGTTAATTTATCTTCACATTATAATGTCATAAAAAAATAAGTCTGAGAAAGTCAGTAGTCCGTAATGATATATGAGGATCATTAAATTTTTATCTGGAGGAATTATGCAAAATAATTTTACGGTTTCGAGGTATGTAACGGGGATATTGGTTTTGTGTTTTATCCTTTCGTCCGCTCTAGTGTCGGGACAAACGAGCCGCGTGCTTCAGACGAAAGATAATTTCAACCAGGTTACATTGACTAACGGAAACGAATTAATATCCACTATTCCTGTTACGTCTCCTTCCTCGGTATTAATGTCTGGTCATTCTGCCGGCAAAATTCAAAATGTCGAGCTTGCCGGCTGGAATCTTCTTCAGACAGTCAGCGGAGTAGTAAAAGCAATTTCATTTGTTAATCCCAACGTCGGGTATATGGCGGCAGAGCTGGGGGTTGTTTATAAAACTACGAACGGCGGCGCTGATTGGTCGACTGTATTAAACCTCGGCTTTCCTTACTACTGGTATGGTGTGCATACATTTTCTCCTCAAAAAGTGCTGATAGCAGGATTTAATAATACTACCGGAGACGGAATAATGCGCTGGACATATGACGGCGGTATTAGCTGGACAGATGATATTATAGTTGCCCCTGCACCATTTAACTGGCTGGAGGGACTCGGGTTCGCTGACTCTCTGCATGGTCTTGCCGTCGGTAGTATCCTCTCGTCAGGGCAAGTTTTCATTACTGAAAACGGCGGAACTGATTCAACCGACTGGACACCGGTAGTAGCTGATCCCACACAAGGATGGTTTGCAGGGAACTTTACTATGAGACCTGATGGGAAATATTATATCACAGGGATTAGTTTCTGCAGCTCAACAGACTTCGGTCTGTCCTGGGACAGAAGAACATCGATCGATAATACTTTTGACGGCGGCGTTTCTTTTCCGGATGATTTACACGGCTGGACCGGCGGCGGATCAATATCGCCTACAGTTGCCGGCTGGGTGCATCGTACAACAGATGGAGGAACTACCTGGAGCGGCAGAATACTCAGTACCCCTTACCCTATACGTGTTGTTTATTTTCTTGATTCACAGTTGGGTATTGCTCAGGGTGGTGAAGTTAACAGCGGCGTTGGAGGGATATGGGAATCTACAGACGGCGGTGTTAACTGGACCGAAGCTGTAACTACAGGAATGGAGATGGGGAGCATTGACTGGCAGCGTGTTAGTCCTGATAGTATCGATATCTGGAGCGTTGGTTATACAAGTTCAGGAGGATTCCATAGCGGAGTATTCAAAAAAAGGATTGGATACGGCGTTGTTCCTGTTGAATTAACTTCTTTTAATGCGGATGTTCAGAATGGTTCCGTTTTGCTGAGCTGGCAGACTTCAACTGAAACCAATAATAAAGGATTCGAAATAGAAAGAAAAAGTAATACGGAAGCCGGAAAACAATGGACGAAAATTGGTTTCATAGATGGTTTCGGAACTTCTGCAGTAGATCATTCCTATTCGTTTGCCGACAATAATATCTCCCCCGGGACATATTCCTACCGGTTGAAGCAGATTGATTTTGACGGAAGCTTTTCTTATTCAAACGAGATCGGAATAAATGTAAATTCTCCTTCGGAATACAAATTAAGTCAGAATTATCCTAACCCGTTCAATCCCACTACTACTATTAAATATACAATTCCAAGAGATGGATTTGTTGCTTTAAAAGTATATAATTCTCTCGGGCAGCTGGCAGCAGTCCCTGTTAACGAATATAAAGCAGCAGGTACTTATAACCTGGAATTCAATGGAACAAAATTCCCGAGCGGCGTATATTATTACAGAATGGAATCGGGCGGAAAATTAATGATCAGGAAGATGGTGCTGATAAAATAACCGGCTGCCTAAACGTTAGTCAAATAAAAAATAAGGGAAGGCAGATCTTAAGAAGATAAGAAGATAAGAAGTTTAGAAGGTAAGAAGACCTTCTGGTTCAGATAAGCTTTTATTCGATGAGAATTTCATCGCAGAAGATCCAGGCATCTTCTCCTGCCCCGGCATGCCAGGGAGGACAAACACCTATATTCTTTGCTTTTATATGAACAAAACGGATTTTTGAACCATTCAATTTTTCACCAATCGTTTTCACATATAATGAGTCTCTGCTGAGTTCGGAAGTATCAATCTGAGTCCTGTAATTATGATATTTTATTCCGTCTTCAGATACCGAAATATCGATACTTTCCGGAAGGAAAATCCAGGAAGAAATATCTTGTAAAAATCCGACCGATATTTTGTTAACAGGTAAAGAGTTTCCTAGATCAAGTATTACATCAAGATCTTTTCCTGCAAAGCCCTGCCAGTTCCCGTCATTATAGTAAACGGACCCTCTCAGACCATCTGTCAGGGTGTTATTATCATTTATCCCCCTGTATTTTTTTGCCGGAAGGTCTGCATAAAAAATTCTCTTACCTATTTCAAGGCCGCGTGTTACACTCTTCTCAGTTAAAAAGTATGGAATATTATCGTGCAGCATTGCTGCTTTAATTGTTACAGCTTTTCCTGTGTTGAAGGGTTTCGTATATAAAGTTGAGCTTGTATCAGGATCTGTTCCATCCAGTGTATAATATATTCGCGCATCCGGCTGTTCTGAATTCAATGAAATTGTGAACTCATTTACTTCATTATTATATACCGGACTAATTTTCACCTCAAAAGAACCGCGGGAATAATTTAATCCCATATCGTCAAAAAACTTAAAATGCTGCTGAACCCGGGCCAGGAAATCTTCCCAGTTTTTGTTTTCAGGAACAGACCAGACATCTTCCGACAGAGCGAGCATTCTTGGGAGTATCATATATTCAGCCCGTTCGGGAGTTTTAATGAGCTCCGTCCAGAGGTTAGCCTGGGCTCCAGCAATATGTCCGGATTCCTTCTTATTTAATCCCGGAGGAAGCGGATCAAAAGAATAAACATCTTTAAGGGTGATAATTCCCCCGGTACCAATGCTATCGTAGTTAGGATTGTCCTGGTAGTAATCGAAGTAGCAGTACTTTGTAGGAGTCATTATTACATCGTGACCCGCAGAAGCAGCTTCGGATCCTTTTGACATATCGTTCCAGCACATCACTGTTGAGCCTTCAGCCAGGCCTCCCTCCATTATCTCGTCCCATCCGATCATCTTCTTGCCTATTGAATTAAGGAACCCGGCTATCCGTTTAATGAAATAGCCCTGAAGATCTTCAACATCTGTCAGTCCCTCAGTTCTGATCCTCGCCTGGCATTTGGGGCAATCCTTCCAGTAAGTCTTGTCTGCTTCATCTCCTCCTATATGTATGTAAGGTCCCGGGAATAAATTGCTGACTTCTGATAATATATCCTCTATGAATATGAACGTACTGTCATTCCCTGCGCAGAATATATCTTTGTTGGGCCAGTAACCTCCGGGACAAACATTCAATCTTTCTCCTCTGCAGGAATACTGCGGGTATGCAGCAAACACTTCACTTGAGTGAGCCGGCATTTCAATTTCAGGGATTACAGTTATAAACAGGTCTGCGGCATACTTCACTATTTCTTTAATGTCATCCTGGGTATAGAAACCTCCGTATTCGGCTTTCTCTCCTACCATTATAGGCGACCATTTTCCCCAGGGCTGATTTTCCCTGTCGACTCTCCAGGCGCTTACTTTTGTCAGCAGCGGATATTTCTTAATCTCAATCCTCCACCCGTTATCATCCGTCAGATGCCAGTGAAAGTAATTCATCTTATACATTGCCATCAGGTCGAGATATTTTTTTATAAATTCCTTCGGGAAGAAATGACGGGATACATCCAGGTGCATACCTCTGTACGAAAAACGGGGTCTATCTTTAATCCGGAGGCAGGGGATTGACAAACCTGTATTTGGATCAGGGGATTGACTGAATATCTCGGGGGGCAGCAGCTGCAGCAAAGACTGGATGCCGTAAAAAAGTCCGTTTCTATGATTCGCCTGAATTATGATCGAATTTTTATTTACTTCAAGTGAATATTCTTCGGAGTCTGCCTCAGGATTACTTTTCAGTTCTAACCGAATAAAATTATTAGAAACACGGTCCTTGTTCATCGTATTAGACAGGTCAAAACCGGTTGAACCTTTCAAAACATCCTTAAGAAATGAAGCAAGCTTATTCGTGAGGCTGTCAGTACCGGGAACTACTATTATTGTGTTCAAATTTAACCTGAAATTGCCGGGACGCATTTCAATTAGGTAGGGTTTGGGAATTATATTAATAGCGGTTTGACAGAAAACCTCCCCATTCAGGGTGAGAACGAGCAGGATAAAGCCGAAAATAAAATATCTGATCTTCATCGTACTCAAATCTAATTAAAATTCAGAACTTTATTAAACCGGCTTCAATGTGGAATGCTAGAGGATTGGAGCATTGGAGTGGCTGCCATGTAGGCCTTTACTCGGTTAGTCGTGGTTCGCCCGCTCCTCAAAAGTTGAGTCGTGACGAAATCCCCTTGGGAAATTGCGATCCCCCCGCCCGAATTTAGATTAAATTATAGTAGGCGGGGGAAAAAATTACGGAATGGAGCAGTTATCCCGCCAAATATAATCAAACTTTAGGGCGGGATAATCGATAAATGCTGTTCGAGCTACGAGTCTATCGGGAGGAGGCAGCCTGGCCGCCAGACAGATTCATTTATCGAAGCGAAATGGAGTAATTTTTTAGCAATTCTTTTGCAGAGCATGTTCTTTCCTGCCTTGCCTGCTTAACAACCGAAACGAAGTGAAGGTTGGCAGGCAGGTGTTACTTTTCTTGCGCCAAGAAAAGTAATGCAAAAAAAAGTAAAAAAGAAAGATTTGTTCTTGTGACTTCCTCCACGAAGTGGAATATAGAGAAAATTAATATCGATGTGGTTTTGGAAGTCACCATATTATAAAGAGTCATGTGAGTGATTCATTTATTTTTGACAGATATGGCTTCAATCTATTTCAGCCAAAAGATGGCTGGGTAAATTATTCCGGAATCCTTCAGTAAAAAGTTTAGTAATTAAGGTGCTTCCAACACATTCTCTTTTAAATGAAGATATAATATTATGCGCTGTCGAATCAAGTTGGGTTTCTTTTGCGGTAGATAAAATGGATGTCAGGTATGTGTAAGTTTTGTATTCTTTGCAATCGGACGGGGCAAGGAATACAGTTGAAAATACATAGCCGAGGTTATCATTTTCTTTTGTACGGTTTTCGAACATCATTATTTTTATCTTATAATCCTCATTGTTATCGACCAGGAATACATCATTAAATTTTCTAAGTTCATCTTTCACAAAGTCCGTGAATCTTGTTTTGATTTTATTTGATGTATTCTGATTAGTAGTGACTTCGACCAGTACTTTTTTCCCCTCAGTTTGAGCAGAAATTAATTGAACCGGTACTACTAAAAAAACAAGCGCTAAATAAATTATTATCCGGTATTTCATTTCGACATCCTTCAATATTTTATCTTAATATCTAAATTAAACGCTGAATAAGGGGAGTGATGTGACGGGAAATGTGCAGAATAAGCCTGGTTAAAAAGAAGTTGTTATAAGCCTCTTGGAATTTAGGAAGTATATATTTAAGTTTCTGTATCCCTTTATAGAAGGGATACAATAAAGTGACGTTTTTAGGCTAAAAAGAGGATTATGGAACTTATTACCAAACTTCAGCAGATAGGTCTCACAAAGAGAGAGGCCGAGGTTTACCTGGCTCTTTTGAAGAGAAAAGAATACACAGCTCCCGAGCTTACCAAAATCACAACAATCACCCGGACAAAAATTTACGAGATTCTCCAGAGTCTTGTTCACAAGGGAATCGTAACCGAGAGCAGCCGGGATGGTAATAAAATGTACCGGAGTCTCGATCCGCATTTAGCCCTGGAAAATATCATAACAAACTATGAGCAGACGGTTGAGCAGAAGAAAATCGAATTTGAGCAGAAGCAGAAGTTTGATATTGAAATGAAGAGAAAGGCGGCCGGCTTACTTGAGAAGGAACTGGTTTCACTCCATGAAGACAGTGCAGACAGTCTCGAGCCGTTCGATTATATTGAAATGCTTACCGATATAAGGCAAATAGGGGAGAGGTGGGTCGCTATTCAGCAGAACACAAAAAAAGAATTACTTGTATTTACCAAACCTCCCTATACTACTCCTGCACTTGAAGATAATATAGAACAGGAAAAAGAAATTTTCCGGAAACAGAATATTGTAATAAAGGGACTATATGAATACGGGGAACTAACACAGGAAGAGATTGACAGCCTGGTGAGATCGGTTGAGATCTACCAGGAAATAGGTGAGGAAGCCAGGCTGATCGAAAAACTTCCGATGAAACTTGTAATCAGTGATGAAGCATTAGTAATGTTTGCCCTGAATGACAGAATTTCTTTAAAGCCGAACATAACGAGCATGTATGTGGATCACCCCAGTTATGCTGCAGCATTAAAGAAAATGTTTGAGAGTTACTGGGCAGAGGGTATTAATGTGGAAACATTCAAACAAACAATAAATAAATAAATACATCATCTCCACACTATATAAAACAAAGGATATATATGGTTTACAAACTACTAAGATCTACGGCTTTTTTACTGGCTTTTATGATAATAAGCCTCGGTACTGCTGATGCGCAATGGCACTGGCAGAACCCGCTGCCGCAGGGAAATACACTTAACTGTGTGTCTTTCTCTGATGCTGATAACGGACTTGCTGTGGGCGAAAACGGCGTGATTATACGGACAACTGACGGCGGCGCAACATGGGTGAACCAAGCTATCTGGTTTAACCATCAATCTTAACGGTGTTTCATTCGTTGATGGATATAACGGGACTGCGGTTGGGCAGAATGGTAAAATTGTGAGTACAACAGACGGCGGTGATACATGGCTCCCGCAGGTATCAGGAACAACCTTTCAGTTTCATGCTGTTTCATTTTCGGATGCGGATAATGGTACAGCCGTTGCTAACAACGGACTCGTGCTTAGAACAACAGACGGCGGTGCAGCATGGAACCCTCAGACAAGCGGTACAACTGAAGACCTCTTCGGCGTGGATTTCGTAGATGCAAATAATGGTACGATCGTAGGCAGCAATGGTACGATCCTGAGAACCACGAGATGGCGGTACAGACTGGACTCCCCAGAGCAGCGGTGTTGCAAGTCTGCTGCATGATATTTGTTTTACTGATATTAATACGGGAACCGCGGTGGGTCAGGATGGTTTAATCCTGAGAACTACAGACGGCGGTGCTGTCTGGACGCCGCAGGACGGCGGATTAAATCCCTGGGATTATGTCTATTCGGTTTCTTTCTACGATGCCGATCATGGCTCTGCTGTTGTTTCCGGAGCTGTTATAATCACTACTACAGACGGCGGCGCAAACTGGACGCCTTACAGCGTAGGTACCTGGAACGACCTCAATTTTGTGTCAATGACATCAGCAAACAGCGGTGTTGCTGTCGGATTCAACGGTATGATTTACAAAACGACGAACAGCGGTACCACATGGGAAAGCCAGCTGCAGGGAGTTTCTGACCAGGCAATCACATCGATTTCTTTTTGGGATAATACTCACGGTATAGCAGTCGGTACGGGCGGAGTCATCCTTACTACAACCAATGCCGGTCTGAACTGGGAAAGCCAGGTCAGCGGTGTTACCGAAGAGCTTTATGGCGTCTCTTATAAAGGTGCAAATACTGCAACAGCAGTAGGGATGTCGGGTGTAATTCTCAGAACCACAGACGGCGGAATTACCTGGAACAGTCAGACAAGCGGCACATCTGAAAATCTTAACAGTGTTTCTTTCACCGACGCAGATAATGGTACAGCTGTTGGTCAGTCAGGTGTAATTTTAAGAACGACAAACGGCGGTTCATCATGGGAAACACAAACAAGCGGAACCACTGCAGCGCTCTGGGCAGTAGCGTTTGCCGATCTTAATAACGGCATTGCGGCAGGTAATAGCGGAACTATATTAAGGACTACCAACGGCGGAACTACCTGGACACAGCAGACATCCGGTACTAACGGTTCACTTTACGGCGCCTGTTCTGTAGATGCAAACACATTTTACATTTCCGGCTCTACTCCTTATCCTGTGGTTGTAGGGCTTGTCCTCAAATCAACCGACGGCGGAGTATCCTGGACTCAGCAGAACAGCAACACAATAATGTTTCTGAACAGCATTTCTTTTTCCGATGCTGACAACGGCATAACAGGAGGTCTTAACGGAGTGATTATGCATACCACAGACGGCGGAGCCGACTGGGAGCCAATGGAAAGCAACACAGGTGCGATGGTAAGAGGTATGTACTTAGCGGATGCAAATACAGGTTATGCTGTTGGTGATAACGGAATGATCCTTAAGCTTGGAGATACTCCCATTCCCGTTGAGCTGGTATCATTTACAGGCAATGTGAGTGGTGAGGGCATTCAGCTTACATGGAATACCGCAACAGAAACAAATAACTATGGTTTCAATGTTGAGCGGTTATCAAACGGAAGCTGGCAGCAGCTTGGTTTTGTAGGCGGATCCGGCAGCACCACCTCGCCGGTATCATATTCCTTCACTGATGCAAAACCTTTATCCGGGAAAAATTACTACCGGTTAAAACAAGTTGACTTCGACGGAACCTTCAAATACAGCAGCACTATTGAGGTCAATAATACAGGTGCTCCAACTGAATATAATCTTTCACAGAACTATCCTAATCCTTTCAACCCGGCAACTACTATTAAATATGCTATACCTTCTGACAGTCATATTAAAATATTAGTATACAACGCGCTGGGTGAATTAGCCGAAGTTCTGGTGAATGGAATGAAACCTGCAGGTTCATACACAGTTACCTGGAATGCTGCTAATTACCCTTCAGGGGTTTATCTATGCAAGATAGAAGCTTCATCTGCGGACGGTAAAAACAATTTTTCTTCAGTTAAGAAAATGATATTGATGAAATAACTCCCGCAAAAAAATAAATGCCGGATAAATAGAGGCTGTCTCAAAAGGACAGCCTTTTTTTATACCTTTTCGGCGGTTCTGTCGGATGAATTCCCATTCCAAATCTATCCCATATACGTCTTACATACGTTCCACCTGCGCTCCACCTGCGCTTCATCTGCGCTTTATCTGCGCTTCATCTACGCTTTACATCCGCTCATAATGTATGTATTTCAGATTACCGGAGTTGTCAATTGGGTATTTCGCCAATCCGGATCTCCCGCAGTTGCGGGACTCGGTTGAATTCTCAAATTTAGATTTTTAACGGGTGTAGGCAAGCGAAACAGCGTTTCGCTTTACATTATTTTGGTATTCTATAAATTAATGTGGACAGCAGTCTTCGGGATGATTATTTTTATTTCTAATATTTTAAGAAAAAATAAAATTATGCGTCGATTACTATTCCTGTTGAGGGCCCTGTAACTCCTGAAAAATACATTGGAGTAAAGCTGACGGACTCATACATTATGCTTCCGGAAAAATCGACATCGGGAATTATGGGATTAACTTTGAAAGAAAATAAGAAATGAAGAAAATTATAGAAAAATTGTTGAAAGCAAGGTCCTGTCATTACTGATGGTTCCTGGGGAACACAGCTTCAGGAGAAAGGACTCGAACTTAATGAATGCCCTGACTCATGGAACCTGACCCATCCTGAGAAGGTTCAGGAAGTTGCTGAATCCTACGTTGAACGCCGGCAGCAGCATAATTCTTACCAATACCTTCAGAAGCAACAGGATCGCCCTTGAAGGCTTTGGACTTGAAGATCAAAGTAACGGAAATAAATAAGGCCGGAGTAGAAATATCAAAACGTGCCGCTGGTGAGAAAGCCTATGTGTTTGCATCTGTGGGACCTTCGGCAAGGTGCTGATGACGGAGGATGTTTCAGAAGATGAGCTTTACGAAGTATTTAAGGAGCAGGTTGATGCGATCAAAGATGCAGGCGCCGATGGGATTGTAATTGAAACTATGTCGGATCTTGCTGAAGCAAAAATTGCTTTAAAAGCTGCAAAGGAATCCGGACTCCCGGTAGTTGTTTCTATGGCCTTCGATTCAGGAAAAAATAAAGAATTTACATATATGGGACATCCGCCTGAAGAAGTGGCTGAAGAATTAACAAAAGAGGGGGCGGATGCAATTGGAGCCAATTGCGGACAGGGTATTGAAGGATTTGTAAATATATGTAAGAGACTTGAAAGCTTCCACCACTCTGCCTCTCTGGATAAAACCCAATGCCGGGCTTCCCGAACTTCAGGAGAATCAGATTGTTTACAATACTTCCGCAGAAGAATTTGCTGAATACGTTTCTGAACTTCTTGATTCCGGGGCTGATTTTATAGGAGGATGCTGCGGAACCAATCCCGGTTTTATAAAAGAAATTTCAAAAATAATTAAACAATAAATGTCTGTAAAAATATTACTTGATACTGATATCGGAACCGATATCGATGATGCGGTTTGTCTTGCTTATCTTCTTGCAAACCCTGATTGTGATCTTCTCGGGATAACAACAGTAACAGGTGAACCGGTCAAACGTGCTATGCTTGCAAGTGCTTTATGCAGGATAGCAGGAAAGAAAATTCCTGTCTATCCCGGTTCGGCCGATCCTCTGCTGATTCCGCAGCTCCAATTAAAAGCCGGGCAGAGCTAAATCATTAAGGAAATATCCTCATCAAAAAGAATTTCCCCAGGGTGAGGCTGTCGAATTTTTGAGAAGGACAATCAGAAAATATCCGGGTGAGATAATTCTTTTGACGATTGCTCCTTTAACGAACATCGGCTTGTTATTTTCCGTTGATCCTGAGATTCCATCTCTGCTAAAAGGGATGGTTTCAATGTGCGGCAACTTTTACAGAACAGCACCCGGTTACCCTGAAACAGAGTGGAATGCTATGGGGGATTATCATGCTTCTTCAATTGTATACAATGCTAAACTGAAAATGCATAAATCTATCGGACTCGATGTTACGTCCAGGGTAACTATGCAGCCGTCTGAATTCAAAGAGAGATTTTCTTCTTATAAACTTCTGAAACCTGTACTTGATTTTTCGAAGGATTTTTTCAAAAAATGGAATATGGTTACTTTCCACGATCCGCTTGCTGCAGTATACAATATTCGACGATCTGTGTGCGGATTTGAAAAAGGAACAGTCGAGATAGAAATGACTGAAAAGAATAAACAGGGACTTACGAAGTGGAACCCTTCAGAGAACGGAAAACATCAGGCTGCTGTCAGTGTGAATCCGGAGCAGTTCTTTAAGAAATATTTTTCAGTATTTGAATGAGAACAGCATTATGAAAAAGATATTAGCCGCACTCATAGTCTTGATCCTTATTTTTAACGGGTGCGGAGATAAGTCTAAAGACAATTCCGGGGTAATAACCATAAATTTCTGGCATAGTTTTGTCTCGCGTACAATCCCTGCACTTAACAGCCTTATCGCTAAATATGAAAAAGAACATCCCGGCATCCATATAAATGCACAGTATGTTCCGAGCGGTGACCCGCTGGTACAGAAGCTCGTAACCGCGATCCAGAGCAATACTGCCCCCGATGTTTCGTGGATACACAGCGATTTCCTGAACAAACTTGTTGAAGCTGACGCTATTTATAAGATGGATCATTTTATTTCAGGCAAAAACGGATTAAGTAAAGAAGAAATGGATGATATTTTCCCCCAGTCATTGCAGTCAGCAAAATGGAGAGACACTTTTATGCAATGCCGATGGAAGCGACAACTCTTGCCCTGATTTATAATAAAACAAAATTTAAAGAAGCAGGAATCGATCCCGATAAACCCCCTCAGAACTGGGACGAATTATACGATTACGCTGTGAAGCTGACAAAGGATAAAAACGGTGACGGTAAAACGATCAGTACGGATTTTATATTCCTGCTTTCCCGGCTTCAGGTCCTTTGAGTATATGGATGGTGCTTCAGTGGACGCCTTTTTTGTGGCAGGCCGGGGGGGAAGAGATAAATGCCGGTCAGACCGAGGTGTTATTTAATAGTGATGCAGGAGTACAGGCACTTTCATACTGGAAGAAAATATTTAATATGGAGAATTTCAAAAACTTTACATTAACGCACGACCTTGGATTCATATCAAATACTGTTGCGATGATAATGGACGGGCCATGGGACTTGCCCGAGTTCAGGGAAATTAAAAATTTTGAATGGGGTGTTACCTATCTTCCTGCAGGACCGGCTAAGAGGGCAACTTATATGGCTGGTGAACACCTGGCAATTTTTAAACAAAGCAGGCATCCCGAAGAAACCTGGGCATTTGTTAAATGGATACTTGAACCTGAGAACCAGGCAATGTTTTCAGAAGAATCAGGATATCTTCCCGTCAGAAAATCAGTGCTTGAGCTTCCCGGTTATAAAAAATTTCTTGACGGCGACCCTGCAATGAAAGCTTTTGTTGATCAGATTGCAGTCAGCCAGGCAAGAGCCCCGATTGACTATTTCAGGGTGGAAATAAATCAGAATATTGCTGAAGCAGTGGAGAATGCAATACTTGGAGATGTCGATCCCGGGCACTGCGCTGAATGAAGCAGCGGAGAAATCAAACAGACTGCTTTCAACGGTCAATAAGTAAAAAGAAATACAGGCGGTGGAATTATGGCTGAAGTAATATTAAAAAATGTGACCAAGATCTATGATGGTGGAAATAAAGCTGTAGATGATGTAAATATAGAGATCCACGATAAGGAGTTTGTAGTGCTTGTAGGACCTTCCGGGTGCGGGAAATCAACTACTTTAAGGATGATTGCAGGACTCGAAGAAATAACGGAAGGAGAAATGTATATTGACGGAAAAAAGGTGAATGATGTTTCGCCTAAAGACAGGGATATAGCAATGGTATTTCAGAATTATGCTCTTTATCCGCATATGAGTGTGTATGAGAATATGGCTTTTGGTCTAAAACTCAGGAAATTCCCTAAAGCGGAAATTAAGGAAAGGGTAAACGATGCAGCGAGGATTTTGGGATTGGAAGAATATCTCGACCGGAAACCTAAAGCTCTGTCGGGAGGACAACGTCAGAGAGTTGCTGTAGGCAGGGCAATCGTAAGAAAGCCAAAGGTTTTTCTCTTTGATGAACCGCTGAGCAACCTTGATGCAAAATTAAGAGTGCAGATGAGGACTGAGATTTCAAAGCTCCATCAGAAGCTGAATGCAACAATGGTTTATGTTACTCACGATCAGACAGAAGCAATGACGATGGGCGACAGGATAGTTATTATGAAGGACGGTATTGTTCACCAGGTTGATACGCCTTTGAATCTTTATAACAGACCTGCGAACAAATTCGTTGCGGGATTTATCGGAAGTCCTTCGATGAATTTTATAAATGGAAAAATATCTGAAAGCGGAGAATTAAAATTTCAGAGTGTTGATAAAAGTATTAACCTCCAGTTAAACAGCAGTTATTCTGAAAAGCTCCGGAGTTACAGGAACAAAAACGTATGGCTGGGAATACGTCCTGAAGACATTTATGATTCTGCAATTGCAAAGAATGAAGTGTATTATAGTCCTGTAACCGTTGTCCTTGAAGTAGTGGAGCCAATGGGAAATGAGATACTGCTCTATTTCAATTTTGATAATGAGCAATTTGTTGCAAGGATCCCTGCAAGGGAAATCCCGGAGGCAGGAAAGGAAAAGGAATTATTGTTCGATACAAATAAGCTGCACTTCTTCGATTTTGAAACGGAGAAGACTATTAATTAATAAATAAATGAATATGATATGATAATAGGAAAAGATAAATATAAATATGAGTGGATAGAGGATTGGGCAAAAATACCCGGGACACAAAGCACAGAAACTAATGGAAGAACGCACGGCATAGTAATTTCTAAAACCGGAAATGTAATTATATTCAACCAGGCTGATCCTGCCGTCCTGGTATTTGATCCCACCGGTAAACTTATTAATAGCTGGGGCAGCAGGTTCGGCGGAGCACACGGCTTAACACTAACTGAAGAAGACGGAACTGAATACCTCTGGCTGACTGATCAGTATTCCGGTGAAGTTATCAAGACTACCCTAACGGGTGAAGAAATCCTTCTGATCAAAAAGCCGAACCTTAATATTTACATTGATAAAGAATACTCTCCGACCTGGGCAGCTGTTTTTGAGGAAAGATTCGGGGGGAACGGAGATATCTGGTTAACTGATGGATATGGTTCGAATTATATTCATCAATATAATAAAGAAGGAATATATCTTAAAAGTATTAATGGGGAAAAGGGTGACGCAGGCTTATTTGATTGTCCCCATTCAGCATTATTTGACTACAGAAAATCTGAACCCGAGCTGTATGTTGCTGACAGGGCAAATAAGCGGTTCCAGGTTTTTGATCCCGATGGAAATTTCAAACGGTCATTTGGTGATGACTTTTTAGGATGCCCCTGCGGGGGAGTAATCAAAGACGGTTTGCTTTATGTACCCGAGCTTTGCGCAAGGCTTGCAATACTTGATGAAAATGATAAGCTTATAACTTACCTTGGTCAAAATGAGCAGGTTTGTGAAGTGCCGGGTTGGCCTGATCATCCCAAGAAATTAGTAGAACAAGGCAAGTTTAATAGTCCCCACGATATGGCAGTGGATAAATACGACAACCTTTATGTTGTTGAGTGGATAAAAGGCGGAAGAATAACAAAGCTGGAAAAAGTTTAATAAAACAAAGGAGTGATTTATGAGCACACTGACCGGCTTCAGGATAACTGAGGAGCAAAAAAAGAAATACAGGGAAGACGGATTTTTTATCCTTGAGAATATAATTCCCGAACAGCAGCTTGAAGCTGTAAGGAATAAATGTGTCGAACTTATTGAACAACAGAATAGCGAGATGGACAGTCTGGGCACCGACATACTGAATCTGAGCAGAAGGAACAGCCGTTACTTTGTATTCCTTGCATTTAAAGATCACCCTGAGCTGGGTAAGTTTATATTCAGCGACCTGATGGCTGAGATATGCAGGGCAACTATCGGAGATGAAGCATACCTGTTCTGGGAGCAGTTTGTTGTAAAAGGAACAGATCAGAAAGGTGCGGAATTCACATGGCACCAGGATTCAGGATACGTGGATAACCAGCATAAATATTATGTTAATGCCTGGGTACCTCTTGATGATGTCAACGAAGAGAACGGAACGGTTTATCTGCTTCCTTATTCGCTTGCAGGAACAAAGGATAAAGTTGAACATAAACCTGTGTCTGGATCTAACGACAGGGAAGGTTATTTCGGGCCTGAAAAAGGCGTCCCGGCTAACTGTCCGGCCGGTTCAATAGTTGTCTTTTCCAGCACCACCTTCCACAGATCAGGTGCTAACAAAACAGACAAAATGCGGAGGGCATACGCTATTCAGTTTTCACCCGAACCTATATATGAAGCGGACGGGTCGCTAAAAGGATTGGCCGAACCATTTCTAAAGAACGGAAAAAGAATTCGCTGATCATATGCTTGTTAATTCATTAATCCCCAAATTAATCAACTCAATCCACAGATTCCCAAATCTGTCAATTTATCCACTCAATTCGCCAATCCGCCCAATTCTCAATTCGTTAATCCTCATCCTAATCCTTTTTTCAACCTCCACCGTAATGGCTCAGTCAAATTCCATCTTCCCGCCAGACCAAAAACCTCAGAAAGTATTTGACGGCGGTTTTTTTACTGAAGGACCTGCTGTCGGGAGGGACGGCTGTATCTATTTCAGCGATCAAACATTCACCGATGAAACCGGTATGGAAGCAGGAATTATCTGGAAGTATGATCCGGCAAGGGACACGACGATAGTGTTCAGGTCGCCGAGCGGGATGTCTAACGGAATAGCATTCGATAAGAGCGGAAATATGGTGGTATGTGAAGGAGCGGACTTCGGCGGCAGAATGATTACCCGTACGGATATGCATACAGGTAAAAGCAAGATTATAGCCGGACTTTACAACGGCAGATCTTTCAACTCGCCTAATGATTTAACAATAGATAAAAGGGGGAGAATTTACTTTACGGATCCAAGATACACTGGTCACGAAAGTATTGATCAGCCGGTTATGGGAGTCTATAGAGTAGACGGTGATAATAATGTTAGACTGATCATTTCAGATATTCCAATGCCGAACGGGATTGCTCTTTCGCCCGATGAAAAAACTTTATATGTCGGCTGTAATTACGAAGGGGATGAAAACCATAAACCTGCTGCTGCTCTTTATAAATACGAAATATCTTCAAATGATAGTGCAGTCTTTAGTAAAGTGCTTATTAATTTCAATGAAGATGCCGGCCCCGATGGCATCAAAACAGACAGCAATGGAAATCTTTTTATAGCTGTAAGGGATGAGGAAAATCCGCAGATAAGAGTTTACTCCCCTGAAGGCGAACTGATCGATTTCCTTAAACTTCCCGAAGTACCCTCAAACCTAACCTTCACCCCTTCCGGCCGGGAACTCTACATCACCGCCGGCAATGGTCTATACCATATCCCCCTCAACTATCAACATCAAAATTAAATATGCCATCCCAACCAGATGGGATTGTTAATATATCGTTCTAGGAAAGGTTTGCTGCGGTGAACCATGAAGAGCCCTCATATTTGAGAGGCGGGGTGAAAATGTAGAGCAGCTTGTCCGCCCGTTATTATCTGTAAATCTTAGATAAAAAAGTTGATAGGCGGAAAACGCTGTTTCACTTACTCTAAGTTGTAAAATTGATTAAAATTTTATAACATAAGCGAAAACGGCAGGTTCGATAATTGCATCATTTTTTGAATCAGGCGTGTATGTTATGTAGTATGTTATGAATCTTTGCTGCGCTTCCTGAAGAGAGAGGTATCCCCGGTTGTATCTTATTTTTATTCCAATGAGATGTTATAAATGAGAAAGGCAATAAAAAAAGGGGAGCTTTCGCTCCCTTAAATCACTTGAGCAATAACATCTTCTTTGAACTTACAAAATCATTAACCCGGAGCTGATATATGTATACGCCGCTTGCTAATTTCGAAGCATCAAAGTTTGCGGAATAACTTCCCTGTATCTTCTGCTCATTAACCAGCGTTGCAACTTCCTTGCCAAGAATATCGTAAACCTTAAGGGTAACTAATCCATTCTGCGGGAGCTGATAGTTTATAGTCGTTGAGGGATTGAAAGGATTGGGGAAGTTGTTGAATAGTGCATACTCCATAACTTCATTTATTTCGTCGTGAGAGTTTGTCGGTTTACTCATATGAGAATTGCCGGATTGATTATACAAGGTTTCAGCCATATGCAATCGCATAAGAAAGTCATTATCATTAATTTCGAGTGAT
The DNA here is from genome assembly GCA_963832715.1 of uncultured Ignavibacteria bacterium. Lineage (GTDB taxonomy): Bacteria > Bacteroidota > Ignavibacteria > Ignavibacteriales > Ignavibacteriaceae > DATFVA01. The sequence goes on from CAWHVB010000004.1 coordinate 99,355, forward strand.
TGTAGATCAGATAGAAACTGTCCAGCCAGCTCTCTGTTTTCGATAATATTAAGTGCAGCAAAGAATTTTTCAAACATTACATTTATAGCAATAGGGGTATTGGGGTATTGCTGAAGGATTAAATTGAATATTTGGTTGGCAACATTATATTTATTTTCATCAAGTGCTATATTTGCCAGGTGATCTAACACTCTCGCTCTAAATGGTCTGTTTCCACTTAGTAATGAATCCAGATATTCCTTGATGCCATTTATATGAAATTTTCTCTTCACTTTAACCAATTCAACTAAAGCAAAATCAGCATTGCTATTCTGGGTTAACATCTGTTTGCAAAGCTGAATAAGTTCAGTTGTCCTATTTTGCCTTTCGAGATCTATACACTCGAAAATATCATCATTTCCATTTGCGCGGGGATTATTGTTCTGAACCGGCGTAACCAATTTCTCATCGTGAGGGATAATTGGCGGCCAGGGATCTGAGCTTAAAGGGTTACTCGCATCGATATAACTCGTACCATCCTGGTATAATTGCGCCCCGTCTGTCCCCCAATAATTGTATCCAGCATAAATAGTACCACTTTGGTAAGCAGAAGCATCATATGAGCTATTTGTATAAATTGAATTATTGTTACAGTCTCGTCCCCGATTCTCACAGGCAAATACATAACTACCCCAGGCAGAACCAATCCCAACTATATTATCATAAAAGCGATTATTTTGGGACGGCGTAACATAGTTATTATCCATAAAATAGGTATATCCACCACCTCCTATATATAATCCATATGCAAAACCCTGTATGTCATTTGCTGTTATAAAAGGAAGCGATTGATTCAATAAATAAATTCCTTGATATTGATGATTGGTTGTTTTAATAATTGTGTTACCTTTAATAAGGGGATATTTTCCGGAAGCTTCTCCATATATTCCGTTGATAGAAGGATTTTGAATAGTATTGCTGATTACGAGGGGTTCAGAATTATATATATAAATTCCATTTGTGCAAAGTTCAATTCGGGAATTCTGAATAGTTATATCCGCCCCGTTCATACACTGTATGCCGGAACGGTTCCTTACTTCAACGTAATCCAGAACAGAATTTGAAGATCCCGTACCATTAAATGTTATCAATCCACTATTTGTAATTCCGTCACTGTTAAATAGGATCTTTTGGGAGGATGTGCCAACAGCATTAAGAGTGCCATTAATTGTTATGGCTGATCCATTCTTAAAATAAATTTTTGTGCCAGGTTTAATTGTGAGTGTACGTCCTGATGCCAGAGCAACCGAATTATCTATTACAATATTTCCATTCCAGGTTGTGGAGGCACTGATGCTCCCTGAACGGTGTTTATATAATGATGAAAGCATACTTGGGTCACCAAAGAAAACCAATGAATTATAATAGAATTCAAATATTGGAAAATTTGCCGCTATTTCCATTTTCAAAGTTCTAAATATTTCACCTAATGGCAATGAATTATCTATTTTTATTAAATCATTAAACCTATTTAATAAATATCCATTAGCGTGTTGTTCAGAGGTATTTGTCGGGGCAATTGCTCCAATTATACCACCATTGTAGTATGTCATCAATTTCCTCATTGAGGATTCAACATTGTAATAATTAACTTCTCCCATATTACATCCCGCTGCAACAAGAAATGGCATTGCTGTATTTTTATTAGTAAAATTATAGTCACCATTCTCCCAAAACCAACCAGCCAAAATTTGAGGACCTCCTCCAGTAGACATAGAAGAAATAATTGAAGCACCAGGATTCAATAAATCTGTAAAATGATTTTCGGAATCTTCGCAAGGGTATCTTTCATCAAAATAATAACAATCATAGTTGAAATCTGATACATTAAGCAAAGTAACATCCGTAGAAGAAGAAATGTGTTCCTCTTTCAAATTATTTATAATCCTATCAACCATTGTTCCTGTACAACCATTAGTAGGATGATCAATATTGGTCGTAATTATAATTTCATTATTTAAAGCAGCGAGATATGCTGGTGAATGGTTATAATAATTTTGTAATTTAGCGACATAATCTTCGGCTTCAGTAACGGAGATAACAGGAATTCTTCCGATATATACTTGACCGTGACTTGTCAAATCGGATATGTATGGGTCATCGGTAGCCACATAAGACCTTGGAGGATTCCAGGGATTATTACTTTCAACCGCAAAAAATGGAATATAATTCCCGTTTACAAAATCAGCAGCTGCTTTAATAGTTCCGTGATCCCGATATAAATCAAGTATTGATGTATCTCTCGGAGCTTGGGGTGGGCCATCTTTGGCGCTGCCTACCAGTAAAACATATTTTATGGGATTATTTTGATAATAAGTGGTAATAGTTTGTTTAATATCATCCCTATTGACTCCATCTTGAATTGTAATTAAAAGTGGATGATAACCTCTCGACGTTTGTAATGTTATAAGTTCATCATCCCAGGTCTCATTCTGGGGTGAAAAAGCTGCGGGTGTAATAATTAAATAGTCAAAATTTTGTGCTTTTACTATATTCGAACCAATAAAGAGAAAACCAATAAGTAAAGTTATAAATCTTGTTTCAAGAAAAAGAAATTTACTGGATATTGACATTATCTACTCCATTTTTAAATTTAAGATCAGGAGTTATTATCAAATTGTTCTCCTTAGTAAGTGGCGAAAAAGTTGGAGAGGTAGCCGGATTATTGGTACGTTCATAATATTTGAAAGTTGTTCCAGAATGCCAGAATGGACAATAGGAATAATGATGTGGTCCGACCAAAGGTCCTTTACCCCATTTTGAAATAAGATAATCAAGTGATGCAGTTGTCACTGCAGAATGATTATCCTGCCAATCCGGAAGATAACTTACTTTTTCATTCTCAGCCCATGTCGTTATCTCAGTGTAGCTTCCATCTGTCCAAAATATATCTTCGGCGGTAAATCCGTATCCAATCCAAACATTTTCTCCACCTTCGGAAACATACCAAGCATAATCATGACAATTATATGTTCCTGAAATTGCTCCCAATTCTATAATTGTAGCTGCTGGATAATCTTCTGCCATTAAATCATCAAAATAGTCAATTTCAGTTTGAGTTAGTTCTGGAGTTAAATAAGCTTCAGGAACTACACTCCCATTTGGAGTATAAATAGTTACAGGAACTTGAGCTGATAGTTTAGCATAAATTAATCCTACTGCTAAAACGAACATTATGATTTTATTCATGATTAACTCCATTTAAATATTTATCTAAATATTCATCGGCGAATTGCATGAGATTTTCAATTAATACCATCGATGGATAAAAACCTTCATCAATAAAGGTGTTAAAATATTTATCTTCATTAAGCTTTATCAGAAAAGAAGGATGATTCTCCATTCTGAGAATTCGCCCTATTATCAAACCAATGTTTACATAATTTAGTTGGCCATAATACTTAGGATACTTTTGCTTTTCTCTAGCTTTTTTGATACACTCTTGGAGAATTAATGCTCTTTCACCTTTTGAAAATTCATTTAATATTTTAGTTTGTGCTAATAAAACTTCTATTTTGATAAAACTTATGGCAAATTCTACTTTCTTTGCTTTGGGCCAATCTTCATTATATGAATTAGGATCCATTTTCATATATAAATCCAATATTTGATTACCCACATCATTTCGATCTAATAATTCTTTCAGTCCATTGAAATAAAGTTTGACTGCATCAAAACCTTTTTGAATGCGATCATAAAAAAACATATCGTCATATAAAGGGTAATCTAGACATGTATTAAGTAAATCTTCTGTTTTTATCTTGTTGATTATAGCGGTTGGCAACTGACAAGCATTTATCATTTGATAATGTGATTTGAATGCTTTCCATTCAGAAGATCCAGGTTTAATTGGGTAGTTATATACCCCAGTGCTTTTTTGTCCATATGTCAGGGCAAATAAAGATAAAATTAAAATTGGTATTAAAATTACGATTTTTCTCATATTGCTCCTCCTTTGTTAGAAATAATAGAATAAGGTTATAGTGAACCCCAAAAACTGGACAAAAATTTAAGGTGGAAAAATCTTAAATTTATATAAGCCAAAGGAGGCTAAAATGTCCACCAAGAGAAAAAATTACAGCAGCGAACTAAAAGCAAAAATTGCACTAGAGGCAGTCAAGGGATTCACCAGTATAAACGAAATTGCAAAAGAGTACAGAGTCCACCCAAATCAGATAAGTCTATGGAAGAAACAGTTGCTTGAGATACTTCCTTCTGTGTTTGATAATCCGAGGGGACCAAAAACTGATGGGAGCTCAGAGTTGATTGATCAGCTCTACCGGCAGATAGGAAAACTTCAGGTAGAGGTTGAATGGTTAAAAAAAAAGTACGAGCCATTCAGTTGAAGATCTCAAAAGACTCATAGAACCCGGAGATGATTTCCTCAGTATAACTGAGCAATGTTCTTTGATAGAATTACCACGTTCGAGTTATTACTTTGATCCGTTAGGCATAACGGACGAAGATCTCGAAATAATGAAACGGATGGATAAAATATATACAACCTGGCCTTTTTACGGTTACAGAAAAATAACCCAGGAGTTAAGGAATAACGGTAAAGTCATTAACCATAAACGGATACTAAGATTGATGCAAGTAATGGGAATACAAGCACTTACACCGAAAATGAATCTGAGCAAACCAAACAAGGATCACCTGATATTTCCGTATCTGCTAAGAAATGTAAGCATAACAAAAACCAATCAGGTATGGAGTACAGATATAACATATATCCCGCTCTACAGAAGCTTTGCCTATCTTGTTGCAGTAATGGACTGGTTTAGTAAATATGTTCTGTCCTGGGAAATATCTAACAGCCTTGATGTCCATTTCTGTCTTAGCGCTCTGGATAAAGCATTGCGTTCAGGTAAGCCGGAAATATTTAATACCGACCAGGGCAGTCAGTTTACCAGTCTTAGTTTTGTCAATAAAGTCCTGGACAATAATGTAAGACTAAGTATGGATTCCAAAGGCAGAGCTTTAGATAATATTTTCATTGAACGTTTATGGAGAAGTTTAAAATATGAAGATATTTATTTAAAAGGAATATCGAAATTATCAGGAATTATTTGAGGGATTAAATAATTATTTCTATTTTTATAACAATAAAAGAACACATCAGTCATTAGGCTATAAAACTCCGGCTGAAGTATTCTTAAAATGACATGGTAAGTACTTAATTCATCCACCTTAAATTAAGGAAAAACCTGTCTAGCTGAAGGGGTTCACCATAGGTTATAGTGCTTCAAAAGGTCCTGCTACTGATGAAGTGCTTAACTATAATTTATATGACTTTATATTCTATTTGATCTTAAAACTAGAACAATACCCTCCTGGGTATTCTTTCTGCTGCATAAAATGTCCAATAGCTCCCATCTGATTTCATTACAAGATTATTCTCAGATGCATTTATAAGTACTACATTCTCCAAATTTGAGAGTAGAACTGGTATATTTTGACTATATAGGTTATCTTCCCTTGGGGTGAAACCCCAAAACCAAACTGTCCCATCATTTCTTAATGCTAAGTTATAATCAAAATTTGCAGAGATTGAGATAATGTTTGTTAGATTTAAAACTCTCACAGGAATAGAACTATCCTCAAATGTTCCATTGCCTAATTGCCCCAGATCGTTATGACCCCAGGCCCATACAGTTCCATCATCCTTTAAGGCAATAGTATGACGTCCGTCCATCCCCGAAATGGAAATAAAATTATACTGACAATCCTGAATAAATTTTTTTGATAATAAGTCATAAATTTTTCCTTCTTTGGTCAGAGCATAATTTTTATTTAAAAAGGTAATTTTTGATATTCCATCAAGTTTTTCTAGTCCCGAGATTATTGTGGGTGTATACCAATCAAGCTTCATATTCCAGACGTCTCCATCCTCTGTTAATAAGAAAATGAATACATTAACCATACTAATCGAAACAGCTCTGCTAAGGTATCCTAATTTAATTGGTAGAACAGTATTAGTGTCAGTATCAGGCTCTCCATTATAAATCCACAAATTTCCCCAGAACCATATATTCCCCTTTCGATCTAAAGCAACCTCCGCACCATATGATTGATCTATAGATATAATACCTCTAATATTTTTAGCCATTACAGGATACGCAGAGTTTAGTGTAGTACCGTTTCCAAGTGTGCCGAATCCATTAAAGCCCCAACTCCAAACGGTGCTATCAGGCTTGAGTACAGATTGAATTAAAGTCCCCCCTGTTAACTGACCATACCATTTTACATCTTCAAAATCGTTATAATCACAAATATTATCGTAGCAGTTTATTTCCAGGAGGGGTACAGTTATTATAGTTATAAATAATATAATTTTCATAGATTTATCTTCCGGTCATAAAAATCAAAATTTATTTTTTAATAATATATACATAAAAGACGTTTTTTTTTACTTAAAAAGCATATGAATAGGCATGCCGTTTTTTTGCTTATAAGTATGACTTGAACCATTTATGGTAAGAAATGAACAATATTTCTAAAATTTTATTCATATTATCTCAATATCCCATCTGTGCGGAAAAGGAATTATTTACATTTAACGAGTTTAATATTACTGATTTTTTGTTTTGAGAAATTTAAAAAATTTTGATCATCAAACCTCAACGAGTTTTTTCATTTTGTCTGATTCTTTTGCTGTAGAGTTTGTTAACAAGTAAGTCTGATGTGGAATTCAATGTTTTACACAGATGAAACTTATGATAGGTTTTGGTAGAAAGAAAATTAAAAATTTTTGTGCAATCTCCTTATTTTTCCTCATTCCTCGATAAAACAATAAACCTATTCCAAGTTCCTGATAGTTCAATGTTCAAGATACAAATCAAGGATTGAGATATCCTTTTTTATTTATGGAGGGACATCTTTAGGGCTACTTACACTTCCAAAAAATTCTTAGAACTCTTTTTGTTATAAGTAAAAAAAAGCAAGGTTATTGCTTACACATCCCGGATTTATTCTGTTATCAATCCTGATAAGGGGTAGTGTAAATTTCTGTTTTTCCCGTATAAAGAATTACAAAAATAAATTATTAGATAGACGTTAATTCTTCTATTTTTATTAATTCGTTTCGTTTGGAATTTGCGAAACAAGTCAGTTCTGATGTGGATTTCAAATCTAACTTTTTACACAGATGAGCTTTATGAGTGTTTACGGTACGGGGGGAAATGAATAATTGTAGCGCTATCTCCTTACTCTTCATACCTTGAGAAATCAATAAAAGTATTTCGAGTTCCCGGATTGTAAGATGATGATTGTCTCCCATTATTTTTACTCCTTAGTTTATAAAAAGCTATGGAACAATTAGAATACGAACGGTTTATATCAGCATTCAAAGCTATTTTTACATAACCTCATTCCGTGAGCGCAATTCAAACATATTGAAAAACATTTCCGAAGTCAATTAATTCTTAAATATGCGGGAATATTTTATACAGTAAGCCTTCTGTAATCTTCTCCGGGATGATTCCTGGCATACCTGATAATAGATTCTCTTCCCCCAGTCCAGGATCCAGTGTCCTCTGGGAATGTCACCATTATGCTGATTGGGCAGTCCTTCCATTTCTAACCAGGAATAATACCTGCTGCTTTTTATGCCCAGCCTTCCCAGAAACCATTTTATATTGTCGCCAATTCTTAGTCCGGGAAACCGTTAAAACGGTTAGAGGTATCTCTAATCCTTTACAGGCCACCGGGCTAAAGCCACGGTGTTAATACCATAAAACGATCCCAATGACAAATACATCATAAAATTGCTTCAATATACTCCCTTCCTCTGCCGGATTAAATTGTCATAAAAAAAGTCTGACATTTTGTCAGTGTGTTAAAATATTCAACAAAATAAAAAATGCATTAGTTTATTTTCAGCATTTCTCAATTTGAGATCAAAATATTGCGCAACCGGGATAAAAAGGTCTGTCTTTCAAGAGTTGGGGAGCTGAAGGCAGTTCAAGCGTATGTGGAGCGTATATGAAGCGTATGTGAATTGGTGAAATAACGGAGGAAAATAGTAAAAGATTGAGGAAGAACACGGAAATCAGAGGGCAGTTTTAATTAAGAGAAACGACTACCAACAATCGGGATACATCATTTAATAAGTCTTTGAATTTACCCTTTTATTTATGTTTTTTTGAGATGATTTAAGGCTATTCTGAGATTAGTCCTAAGTTATTATTCATTTAATATTGAATTTAAGGGAAAAGAATGAGGACTAATAAAATAACTGATGAAGAACGGACCAAAGCTTTTAAAACGGTAAAAAAACCGGAAATAGTTGAAAAACAGAATCTCAGCGTCCGTTATCACGTAGAAGATTTTGATAAAAATGATCTTCCCCGCAGATTCCTTGAAGCATTCGCAGCAATTCTAAAACATTCAAATTACGGAATGGCGCTCGATCACTTTGTACGTATGAGTGCAAGGTGCGCGAATTGCACTGTGGCATGCCAGGTATTCCAGGCAACGGGAGATATCGAAGACATTCCCTGTAAGCGGTCAGAACTTCTTCTGAACATCTATAAAAGACATTTTACACTCGGCGGCTTTCTGAAAGCCCGTCTCTCGGGAAAAGGGTACATTACAGTTGAAATCATACAGCAGATGGCCGACAGCTATTATAATTGTACAGCCTGCCGCAGGTGTGCACTTGAGTGTCCTGCCGGTATCGATCATGGATTAATTACCCACCTTGGAAGGTATATTCTAAGTGAATTGGGAATTGCTCCCCGTGCCCTGGTTGTAAGCACAAGAGAACAGCTTGAAGGAGTTACTAAAAATACTTCAGCAGTACCCGTACCTGCATTACAGGATACTCTTGAGTTCCTTGAAGATGATATGTTTGAAGAAAAATCTGTCCATATAAAATTTCCTATGGATGTTGCCGATGCCGATTATGTTTTTTTCCCTGCTGTGAGCGACTTTCTTATGGAAGCTGAAACTCTGATGGGCATAGCAGCTGTTTTTACTGCAACAGGTGATAAGTGGACTATAGGCACAGGTTACTACGATGGAATAAACTATGGCCTCTTCTATAGCGATAGAATACTCGAAAGAGTTGTTAAGAAAGTGGATGAGGAAACAAGAAGACTTACCGGAAAGAATATTCTGATCGGTGAATGCGGACACGCTTCACGCAGTGCAAAGTATTTCGTTCCCGTTTATTGCGGCGGAGAGGACTCGCTCCCTGTTTTGAATATTATGGAGTATACCTACAAGGCCTGGAAAGAAGGACGATTAAAATTCAACCCCGATGTCATCACAGAAAAAGTTTCTTATCATGATCCCTGCAACCTTGCCAGGCAGAGATGGATTATTGATCAGCCAAGGGAAATTCTGAAATCATTCTGTAAAAATTATATCGAAATGACACCCTCCGGCGAAGATAATATCTGCTGCGGCGGCGGTGGGGGTACAGTTTCTATTGATGAGATCAGGCCTTATCGAACAACTGTCGGGGGCAAACTTAAAGCCGATCAGATCCGCAGAGCCGGCTGTGAAATCCTTGTAGCTCCTTGTGCAAACTGTAAAAAACAGCTGCGGGAGCTTGTTGAGGACCAGAAAATCGACTGCCAGGTAGTTGGTCTTCACGACCTTATTTATAAGGCAATCGTTTTTGATGATTCCCTGATAGTTAACGAAAAAGATTCTCCAAAAGAAGAGATCAAATAAATGGATTCTTTACTCGAATTAGCAAGAGGCCCTCTTTTCCGGTTAAGTTTTGCTTTACTGGTTTTGGGACTAATCAGAATTTTTTTCCTGGATATACGCGGTGCTTATAAAGCTTACAGGAAAACAAATGATAAAAAAATGCCGTGGAAATTAATAATCAGCCGGACGTGGGAATGGTTCTTCCCGTTTAAAAGACTGAGAGGAAATTTCCGGTTTTATTCCATCTTTTCAATCCTTTTCCATATAGGATTAATATTGGTCCCTATTTTTCTGTTTGCGCATATCCAGTTATGGAATAACGCAGTCGGAATATCATGGTTGTCGCTTTCTCACGATGCAGCCTTATGGCTAACGGCGGGAACGATAATTTTCGGGCTGGCTTTGTTTATCAGCCGGCTGAGTATTCGGACAACAAGAGCACTAAGCAGAAAGCAGGATTACCTCTGGCTGATTTTACTGCTGATTCCGTTTATTACAGGATTCGTCTGCGCGCATTTGAATGTCAGTCCTTCCGGCTACCGCTTTTTTATGTTGATGCATATTTTGGCCGGGGAGCTGATTTTTGTTCTTATTCCTTTTTCAAAAATAGCACATTGTGTGCTTACTCCTTTATCTCAGGTCATCTGCGCCCTTGCCTGGAAGTTTCCTCCGGAAACAGACGATAAAATCGCCATAACCCTAAATAAAAAAGGAGCACCGGTTTGAGCAAAGCAATCTTAACAGATATTACAAAATGCATAGGCTGCCTTGAATGTGTTGCTGCCTGCAAAAAAATTCATAATCTTGAAAGTGATGTTCCCAGGGTCTGGCAGAAAAACGACGGACTATCATCCGAGAACTGGACTTCGATAATCAGAAAACCGGATGACCATTATATCAGGAAACAATGCCGCCATTGTATTGAACCTTCCTGTGCTTCGGTATGCCCGGTAGGTGCGCTTCACAAAACGGAAATCGGTGCAGTCGTGTATGATGCCGATAAATGCCTTGGCTGCCGGTATTGTATGATGGCCTGTCCTTATGGTATTCCCCGGTATGAATGGGATAAGGCGGTTCCTCATGTTGAAAAGTGTATTCTGTGTTATGACAGAATAATAAAAGGAGAGCAGCCTGCATGTACAAATGCCTGTCCCCGGGAAGCAACAATTTTCGGTGACAGAGCCGAATTATTAAAAATAGCACATAAACGGATTAAGGATAATCCCGGAAAATATATTGATAAAGTCTGGGGTGAGCATGAAGTTGGCGGTTCTTCAGTTCTTTATCTTTCGGATATAAATCTCGATTTCCTTTCTTATCCGGTAAACCTCGGCGATAAACCACTACCCGAAAAAACAGCTACTGCAATGGAGTCGGTTCCGTTTGCGTTTGTAGGCATGGGCGGAGTAATGCTAGGCCTTAACTGGATTATTCGCCGCCGGATGAACCTCAGTAAAGAAAGCAATGAAAAGGAATCTCCCGATGAATAGAGTACGTAATTGCAAAACTTATTTTATGGTTAATTATCGGATTTGCTGCCGCAGTCGCCCTTAACCGGTTCATCTTCGGATTAGGCGTTACTACAAATTTGAATGATGCTACTCCCTGGGGATTGTGGATCGGCTTCGATGTAATGGGTGGCGTTGCATTAGCTGCAGGCGGATTTGTACTTACTGCCATCTTTTATATTATGAAGCGGGATGAATTCCATCCGCTGGTTAAGCCAGCAGTCTCTGACAGCTTTCCTCGGATACCTCGCCGTAATATTTAGTCTGCTCGTTGATTTGGGTTTGCCATGGAATATCTGGCATATGATAATTTACTGGAATCCTCATTCACCTCTTTTTGAAGTCGGCTGGTGCGTAATGCTTTATACCGGGGTGCTGATGCTTGAATTCAGTCCTGTGCCTCTGGAAAAATTCAGCAGGTATGCAAAGATCAGAAATTTTCTTATGAAGTACCGTTTCGTATTTGTCATGCTGGGAATAATGCTTTCTACTTTGCATCAATCTTCCCTGGGAAGTTTATTCCTTATTATGCCTTTCAAACTCTTCCCGCTCTGGTACTCAAATATATTGCCCGTTCAGTTTTTCATCTCAGCAGTTGCCCTGGGATTAATGATGGTTGCATTTGAAAGCCTGGCTTCCCACTGGCTCTATAAGCGTAAGCCGGAATCAAACCTTGTCGCAAAGCTTTGTAAAACGGCTGTATGGGTTCTGTCTGTTTATCTCATTGTAAAGCTGGTTGATCTTATCGCACAGGATAAATTTGGTCTGATCTTTAACGGCAGCTGGCAGAGTAATCTCTTCATAACCGAAATTATGATATCGGTAATTACTCCTGTCGTCTTGTTCAGTATCCCGAAACTTCGCAATCATACGGCTGTCCAGTGGATCGGATCGTTTATGGTCGTGTTCGGGATGATGCTGAACCGGATTGACGTAGGCGGACTTGTAATGCTGGGAAATACTGGGGATTCATACACTCCGCTGCTGACAGAAATAATGATTAGTCTTGGAATCATATCAATAGCAGCACTGATATTTCTGTTCGCTATAGAGAATTTTAATATCTGGGAATTACAGCCTAAAGAACCCGATTCACTGCCTCATACTCTGCCTGAATTTGATTACTCATCAAGAACATGGCTCGGAACTCCCGATGTCTCAGGCATTACAAAACATACACTTGCTTTTATAATAAGTTTTGCCCTCGGCATGGCTTTAATTCCCGGAAAACAGCTTCAAAGCGGTGGTATAGATAATGTAAAGGTCAGCCGGGCGTCCGGTATTGACAGTCTTTATATCAACGGGAACAGGGATGATCAGTTTGTAAAATTTCCTCACCAGGCACATATAACCCGAATTGGTAAAGAAAATTGTACAACCTGTCATCACCTTAATCTGCCTGGTGAAAAGTTAAGCGAATGCTGGCAGTGCCACTCCAGTATGTACAGCAGAGTTGATTTTTTTCAGCACGACTGGCATTCATCGGTAACCGGTGCGGGATTGAAATGCGGCGACTGTCATAAACAGGGGATCAACAGAAATACAGCTTCTGCAAAACAATGTACAGGCTGTCATAAGACTTATAACTTTACATCGGATATAAATAAAAATTACAAATCGTACTATACACTTTCATATACGGATGCCCTGCACAACTTATGTGTATCATGTCATTTAAGAGAGGCAAAGAAATTAGCCGATAAACCATATTTAGCCAGGTGCTCAACCTGTCATAAATCTGAACTGCCGGAGAATTTGACGGCCGGAATTAACTGGAAAATTTCATTACCCCATTTCAACAGTGTTATTCTTCCCGATGTAAAACCGGTAGTAATGAAAACTGAATAAATTAATCACTAAAGTGCAGTTTAGTATAAACAGATTTATTGAAAGTATAGGCTAAAAGGGGAAGGGCAGCAGTTCTGGTCCCGGAGATCTAAAATTCTGCTTGCTCTGTATAAGAAGAGCGAAACATTGTTTCGCTCCCCATCGAAATCTATAAACGCTCCGGCAGTTTGTTGATTATAATTCGTTTTTTACATTTTCGTTAATGGTGATTGCATATTAATCCGGCATCGTCTTTCAACTCTCCCTTTACGAATTTATCAACTGCCTCATCAATTAATTCAATATCGGAGAAAATGGGTGTGATATTGTTCTGCTTCAGATCTTCAACTACCCTCCATCCTCCTCCGCTGGAAATTAAATAACTACAGTCCTTTAAGCCATTAATTAGATTGGTATGGCTATGATTATGTCCGCCCTCTCCATGATGCTCTTCGTGCATCCTGTGATGCGTAAAAACATTCTCTCTTAATTCCTGGTTTATAATTTTATCGCCGTCAAGCTCAACTATCATAAAAGATCTGCATTTTCCAATATGACCTGTAACCCTATTCCCATCATTGGTTGCAATTGCTATTTTACCCTTAAATGGGTTTGATTTTGTTGTATTTAATACATCTGACATTTTATTCCTCCATAGTAGGAAAGTGAATATTTTCTTCATTTATTTTTACTGCTTTACCGTTTAATACGGCATCTGCCAGTTTTTTTCTTGCTTTTTCTATAATTCGTCCGAAAGTAGCCCTTGATATCTTCATTTCTGCTGCCCCATTTTCGTGGGAGTAGCCAAGCAGATCCGCCAGGCGAATGGCTTCCAGTTCATCATGCTCCAGGACTATCTCCTCCAGCTCGTACATCGGTATTCCCCTCGGCTTGAAATAATAAGCTGAAGGAACACAGCATACTTTACGGTATTTTTTTGGTCGCGGCATACTTTTGTTTAGTGGTCAGGTTTTAATAATTAGTTCTCTTTGTCATGTACAGAGGTTACACTTCCACTTATTTATAATGAGCATATGCTCAAAACTAAACAAAAATTATTCAAGTTGCAATAAGGGATTACAATAGTTGCCTATATTAATTATTATTGACAATAATAATCTTTCTTGGCATATATGAGAAAATTAAAACCCTGTGGTGTTCAATAATTTTACAGTTTTGCCGGGCGAAATGTAAAAGAGGCCTTTTTGTAAACAAAATGTTGTTGGCATAAAGATTGGGAATATAGATTGGATTTGAAATATTTATGCTAAAATCCAGGAAGCAGTATCATAATTAAGAATATCTCTGGTTCAATTAAATGATAAAGGATTTGATGTTTCTAACATAAGACTTGAATTTAATATCCTGATAACTTTATCCTGATGTGACATAAAACCACCATCGACTCTGCCTGCCTGGAAGATTTTAATGATTCAAAATTCATTACCGTGTAATTAATTAGCCATTAATTTTGGAGGAAGGAATTTTGTTCATACAACCTGCATCGTATGAGGGTATTAACCTTGCAAACATCCCGGAAAAAACAATTAATTGTCCCTTCTGCAACAGCAGCAGAATCATCAAGCACGGAAAAACTTCAGCTGATGTACAACGATACAGGTGCAGATTCTGTCATAAAACCTGGGTAGAGAATAAAACATTAAAAGCCCCGCCCGACTATGGAAAACTTACAGAGTCCTACCTGAGTGGATATTCATATCGCGATTTATGTTCAATATACCATAGTTCTCCAATCAGAATAAACCAGAAAATCAGGGAATATCTGGATGAATGCCCCACATGGGAGGAATATCTTGATGCCGCGGCTAATAAGCATGAAGCCAGGCTCATTCATCTCGTAGGTAAGAAATTCAAATGCAGCAGCAGCAGCAATAAAGAACACAGCTTATACCTGGCCCTTGCAATTGATGCATTATCAACAGTAGTTCTCGGATTTGAGGTCGGTAAAGGCGAGTCTAAAGAAGTGTGGATAAGGCTGCTTGACCGGATGAATTGCCGGGGTTTTGTTTGTCCGACTTTTATGTCATACGGCTTCAAATCCATAGAAGAAGCTCTAAAGATTGTTTTTCCCTACGCCACTACCTACAACCATTATACCAGGGCGTGTTACGATAAACACCTCAAAAGCGAATTGTATTATGCACCGGATCTTAAAAAATTAATCCTTGAAGCTATAAACGCTTATAAAACGAACCAGTCCTGCCAGTTGAAGGATTATCTTGTCATATTTAAAGATAAAAGTATGAAAGAGATTGTTCTAAACTCCAGGGGGTATTTCATCGACAGGCTTCAGGAAAGAATAAATGAAAAACCTACCATAAGATTCGAAGGATTATTACGGGCATTTCAGAAAAGATTTGAAAAGTTTCACATGCTCGAAATATGACCCGCTCCCGGTCATCAATGGCTGGATTGCATGGTGGATGCTCGTGCCGCTTCCTATCGGGTTCAGCAGACTGTCTTTATATCTCCAGGAACCCTGTAAAACATATTTTACAAATTTTAATTGCGGTACATTACCGCGTCGAATGGATCTTCCCATTAACAGTCCCGAAATGAGAACCTTTATCGTCGAACTGGCAGTAAGATCTCTTCACATTCCTGTAAAATAAGCGCACTGCTGTACCACCAGAACTACGTTATAACACCGCTCTAACACCGTTCATAGTTGCCCTGTTAATGCAACACATAGATTACAAAACCCAATTTCATATTGTAATTACACCCCTGCTTCAATAAGTTTTATTCAGAATTTTTGGGTTAAGATTTCCAGGGAGGACTCAGGAAAAGTTTATTAAAACCGTAAATAATTTACATTGCAATTAAACAGGAAACTGTAAAATAAAAAATAACAGGAGATAAAATGGCTGAGAAAAAACGGAAGACACCACAACTTGATGAGTTAGAAAAAGGTGCCTGGCCTAGTTTCGTTAAAGAAATCAAATCAGCAGCCGAGAAAAGTCCGATGGCTAATGATCTTCTGGGACAACTTGAACGTTCTTACGAAGAAAAAATCGGTCATTGGAAACATGGTGGTATCGTTGGAGTTCTTGGCTATGGCGGCGGAGTTATCGGAAGATACTCCGATTTACCAGAAGACTTTCCTAATGTTTCACATTTTCATACAATGCGTATAAATCAACCTGCCGGCTGGTTCTATACCTCAGATGTATTAAGAAAATTATGCGACATATGGGAAAAACATGGTTCAGGATTAACAAATATGCATGGTTCTACAGGGGATATCGTTTTCCTCGGAACTAAAACTGATGAACTGGAACCCACATTCAAAGAATTAACCGAACTCGGATTTGACCTTGGCGGTTCCGGATCGGATGTCAGAACACCAAGCTGCTGCTGTGGTATGGCACGCTGTGAATGGGCCTGCTATGATACCATGGCATTAACTCATTTCCTGACAATGCATTATCAGGATGAACTTCACAGACCGCCATTCCCGTATAAATGGAAATTCAAAATGTCGGGCTGCCCGAATGATTGTGTTGCATCTATAGCACGTTCTGATATGTCGATTATCGGAGTCTGGAAAGATGATATCCAGATTGATAAAGAGGCAGTTACAGAATTTGCAAAAACCAGGGATATTCAAAAAGAGGTTGTTAATAACTGCCCTGCTAAATGTATGGACTGGGATGGCAAGGAAATTACCATCGATAATAAGTCCTGCGTAAAGTGTATGCATTGTATCAACACAATGCCTAAAGCTCTTTCTCCCGGAAAAGAACGCGGTGCCTGCATTCTTATAGGCGCAAAAGCTCCTATAGTTGAAGGCGCATTACTTTCTTCAGTTTTAGTTCCTTTCATAAAACTTGAACCGCCTTATACAGAACTAATAGATCTGGTTGACAGGATACACGAATTGTGGTCTGAAGAAGGAAAGAACCGCGAGAGAATCGGTGAATTTATCCAGAGAGTTGGAATGGGTAATTTCCTTGAAGCAATAGGAGTTGAACCAATTCCTGAAATGGTTGCCCATCCGAGAGAGAATCCCTATGTATTCTATGAAGAATATTTTGAAGAAGATACTGAGGAAGAGTCAGAGGAAGAAGCAGCCGAAATGGCTGAAGAAAACTAAAATTGACAATCAGTTAATTTTTAATATATGAAATTATTTTCAAAGGAATAAAAAAATGGCTGAAGAGAAACAGAAAAGAATAACGGATATTGGTCCGCCCCATTATGAGCAGTTTTTACCCCCGATTATTAAGGAGAATTATGGTAAATGGAAATATCATGAAGATCCTTAAACCGGGCGTTATGATGCATGTATCAGCAACAGGGGCAAAGCTGTATTCAGTTCGCGCAGCTTCATCCCGGCTACTTAGTATTGATAAAATACGGATATATGCAGATCTGGCTGATAAATATTGTGAAGGCTACCTTCGGTTTACAAGCCGCCACAATGTTGAATTCTTGCTGACAGACGAAAATAATATAGACCCCCTTATAGAGGACCTGAAAGCAATTGGTCATCCTGTCGGCGGTATGGGAAATTCAATCTCGAGCATCGTTCATACCCAGGGATGGGTTCACTGTCACTCAGCTGCAACAGATGCATCCGGAATTGTAAAATCAGTTATGGACGAACTGATTGAATATTTCACCGAGATGAAACTGCCGGCTAAATTAAGGATCGCATTAGCCTGCTGCCTTAATATGTGCGGTGCTGTTCACTGTTCAGATATTGCTATTCTGGGAATTCACAGAAGACCACCAAAAGTCAATCGTGATAACCTTAAAGCAATGTGTGAGATACCATCTGTTGTATCTGCCTGCCCTACTGCAGCAATTAAACCTGCAACATTTGACGGAAAAGCATCAGTCGAAGTAATTGAAGAAAGATGCATGTTCTGTGCGAACTGCTACACTGTTTGTCCTGCCATGCCGTTGAATGATCCCTTAAACGATGGCGTTTCAATTTGGGTTGGAGGTAAAGTTTCTAACGCGAGAAGCGAACCAATGTTCTCAAAACTTGCAATACCTTTTATACCCAATAATCCGCCGCGCTGGCCTGAAGTAGTTGATGCAGTACGTAACCTGGTTGAAGTATGGGCTAAGGACGCAAATCCTCACGAAAGAATGGGCGAGTGGATCAACCGTATCGGCTGGCCAAGGTTCTTCCGTATGACAGGTATTCCTTTCCAGAAGGAACATATTGATGACTTCAAGCATGCCGGCTTAACATTTAAAAGATCAGTCCATCTTACACATTAAGAGGAGGTTTTTATGGCTGAGCAAGTTTTAGTTGATGAAGTTTCTGACGCTATGTTTAGATTGATTAAAGACAGCATGGGTCAGAAAAAGTGGAAAGCTACAGATCTTACTAAAGCCGTAATGGAATTATACGGCGATAAGTGCGATAAGACAATGGCTAAATCTGCTATCAGAGAATTGATTGAGAGCGGAAAATGCGTCTACACTTATTTTGGCGGAAGTTTCATTGAAATTCCCCACAAAGAAGGCGCTGAAAATTAAAAAGAGGTAAGTATATCACAAAGGGGTTAAAGGTATAGGGTATAAGACGGAATAGGTTTTTTTACTATTCGTCTTATCCCTTTTACCGGATTTATTTAAGTGGAATAGAGAGTAATGAACAGGAATAATTATCCTAGAATTATCATTAGCGGCCTCTCGGGAGATTCAGGTAAAACTATTGTTTCCTGTGGACTCATTACTTCGCTTAAAAACCGCGGTTTAGAAGTTTCAGCTTTTAAAAAAGGTCCCGATTATATAGATGCTGCCTGGCTGAGCCTGGCATCCGGTAAACCTGCCAGAAACCTTGACAGCTTTATGATGGGATTTCCTGTTGTAAAAGAATCTTTTCTAAAAAAAGCAGACAGAACCGGAGTTAATATCATCGAAGGGAACAGGGGACTTTTCGATGGAGTTGACGGAAAAGGAACTCATAGCACCGCTGAGCTTGCCAGGTACCTGGATTCCCCCGTTATTATTGTACAGGATGTTTCAAAAGTTACCCGGACTGCCGCTGCCTCCATTTTAGGATGTTTAAATCTCGATCCGAAAATAAAAATTGAAGGTGTAATCCTCAACCGTACGGCGGGGGAGAGACACATACAAATTGTTAAAGAAGCAATAGAGGGAGAAGCGGGAATCCCCGTTTTAGGAGCGATTCCAAAACTTCCTGCTGGTTTAATATTTCCTTCAAGGCACCTCGGTTTAATTATGCCCGATGAGCTTGAGGGCAAAACCGGTATTTTGTCTGAATTAAAAAGTATTATAGAAGATAATGTTGATGTTTCTAAAATACTTGAATTAATTAATAAAGCTCCTGAAATCGAAACTCCGGCTTTGAAAGGTTCAGTCAAAGCACAGATACTTTCGGACACGGAACGGCATAAGGAAAAAGTTACTATAGGCTATTTTAAGGACAATTCGTTTTCTTTTTATTATCCCGAAAACCTTGAACTGCTTGAGCAGGCCGGTGCTGAGTTAATCCCTCTTTCATCGACAATACAGGATAATTCCGTATTAATTCAGAATCCTGAAATCCTCGATGCCTTATATATCGGCGGCGGATTCCCGGAAATAAACCTCGAGGAACTCGCAGCAAATACACAGGTATCGCTTGCATTAAAAACTCTTGTTGAAGATGGTCTCCCTGTTTATGCTGAATGCGGCGGACTAATGTACCTTGCAGACAAAATTATCTGGAAAGAAAAAGAATACCCCCTTGCCGGGATCCTGCCTATAGAAATCCGGATGCATAGTAAACCCCAGGGGCACGGCTATGTTGAAGCATTAGTCGACAGCGATAACCCTTTCTTTTCTAAAGGCACATTCATAAAAGGACATGAGTTTCATTATTCTCAGATTTACGAATTTACCCCCGGTATCAAAACTTCACTCAAAATATTACGGGGGAAAGGGAGTATTGATAACAGGGATGGGCTTGTTTACAAAAATGTCTTTGCAAGTTATATCCATATTCATGCATCTGCTGCTCCTGAATGGGTCGATGGTATGATAAGCAGTTCAAATAAGTACAAGAAATTAAAAAACAAAAAAATGTTAATTGAAGGATAAAGCAATGACCAAACAAAAAGAATTAAATGAAAAATTAGTAGATACTTTAAGAACCTGGCAGGTAGTTGAAGATGAGTCAGTAAGATCAACTTCAGAAATAATTGCCCGGACCAAAAACCCTGTGGTTAAACAGATAATGGAAATAATACGCCAGGATTCTGCAATGCATAAAAAGGTTCAGCAATTAATAATAGATAATTATGAAAAGGCAGCATTCAATTTAATGCCTGAAGAATTAGCTGATGTCTGGAACCTTGTAGAGAAACATATCGAACTTGAAAAAGAGACAATCAGACTGGCTGAAGAATCCAGGAAGAACTCTAAAAATTTTGTTGTCAGGTATTTACTCGGATATCTCATGACAGATGAGCAAAAACATAATTTAATATTACAGCAGATGGAAGATATTAAGTCCGGCATATACCCTTATGCATAAACTTACATTAAAATGAAATTGATCATAAATGGAGTTCAATAAATGGCTAAGATTGTAAAAAAAGCAAAAAAACCGTTAGGAGGGTTAAGATCTCATTCAGCGGGCGGTTCATCTGTAGAATCTTCCCCGCTTCGACCTGTTCAGGTTCCAAAGACTCCTCCTTGCTCAAACGGATGCCCAAATGAGACCGACATTAGAGAATTCTTAACTGCCATAAGCTGGTCTGACGATAATGGAGGCAATCATGCTGCGGCTTATGAAAAAGCATGGGGAATTTTAACTGAGAAGAATCCCTTTCCTTCAACGTGCGGAAGAGTTTGCCCTCATCCCTGTGAAGGTAACTGCAACAGGACTCATAAGGACAGCGCGGTAAGTATCAATAATCTCGAAAGATTTGTAGGTGATTTTGCTCTCGAAAATGATCTCCAGCTTAAAAAATTAACCGAAGAAAAATATCCGCAGAAAGTTGCAGTTATCGGTTCCGGACCTGCGGGTCTTTCCTGCGCATACCAGCTGTCGAGAAGAGGTTATGCAGTTACGGTTTTTGAAGCCTTCAGCAAACCGGGCGGTATGTTAAGATACGGAATTCCTGACTACAGGCTTCCCCAGGATGTGCTGGATAAGGAAATCAAAAGAATCGAAAACCTCGGGGTTGAGATTCAGTGTAATAAAATAATAGGCAAAGATATTCCTTACGAGAACCTTCAGAATAGCTATGACGCAATTTTCGTAGGAATTGGTGCGCATAAAGGTAAACTGCTGGGTGTTCCAAATGAGGATGCTGAAAATGTATTGACAGGCACGGAGTTCCTTAACAAAATAAATAGCGGGGAAAAGGTAGAAGTAGGAAATAAAGTTCTTGTAATTGGCGGAGGCGATACTGCTATAGATGCTGCCAGGGTATCGAGACGTTTGGGGGCCGAAGTCACAATCGTATATAGAAGAACAAAAGTTGAAATGCCTGCAATTGAAGAAGAAATATCAGGAGCTGAGGAAGAAGGAGTTAAAATTGAGTTTCTTGCCGCTCCTGTTGAATTTGAAAAAGAGGGGGAGATCATTACTAAAATGAAATGTCAGAAAATGGAATTGGGAGAGCCTGATAACTCAGGAAGAAGAAGACCTGTTCCCATTCCTGATTCATATTTTACTCTGGATGCATCCCTTGTTATTGCAGCAATTAGCCAGGAACCCGATTTTACCGGGATGGATGATCTGCACGAGGGGAAGGACTGGATCAAAGCTGATGCGAACGGAGAAACTAAAGTTCAGAACACATACGCCGGCGGCGATGCCCTCGAACTCGGATTAGTTACAATTGCAGTGTTTAACGGAAGAAAAGCTGCTGAAGCTATACATAACAGGTTTCAGAATATACAACCGGAAAAAGTTGTTAAACCTCCCGTTATTACTCACGATAAAATTATTCTTAGCTATTATGAAAGCAAGCTGAGAAATGAACCATTTCAGCTTCCTCCTGCAGATAGATTAAAAGACTTAAACCTCGAAATCACATCTACATTGACAGAAGCACAGGTGATCGAAGAAGCTAAAAGGTGTATGAGCTGCGGGTCGTGTTTCGATTGCGGTTCATGCTGGAGTTATTGTCAGGATCAGGCAATAGTAAAACCGGTGATTAAACATCAGGGTTACAAATTTAAGCTGGACTTCTGTAACGGGTGTAAGAAATGTGCGGAAAATTGTCCATGCGGTTATATAGAAATGAATTAACTAATTAATAAACTTCATAAACAATCAATAGGATAAAATTATGCCAACATTCGAATTTCAGGAATTGAAAATAGAAGTCGATGAAGATGGCTTCATATTAAAACCGGAAGAATGGAATGAAGAAATTGCCAAAGCACTTGCTTCAACGGAAGACGTTCAGGTTATGTCCGAGAATCATTGGAAGATAATCTTTTACCTCCGCGATTACTATAAAAAGTATGGTATTGCACCAATGATCCGTAAACTGTGCAAGGAAACCGGATTTTCTTTAAAAGAAATCTATGAATTGTTTCCATCAGGTCCGGCAAAAGGCGCATGTAAAGTTGCAGGCCTTACCAAACCAACCGGCTGCGTATAAAAGGTTTCAGTTATGGTTTTAATTTCCTGTCGATTGAAAAGATCAATTGACAGGAAATTATTATGGATGTGAGATTTAGAGATGGAAATGATAAAAAAATCGATATTGCAAAAGAAAGACCTGATTGTAAGAAATTGGATTCAATCAATTTTTGATACTTATCCTGTTGAAACTTCCAGTTTTCTCAGTGAACAAAAAAATCAGTTCAGTAATCCTGTTGGTCATATTATCTCAGACGCTGCTAAAAATATTTTTGAATCTGATTTTAAACGGCAATCAGGATCTGGAGATAAAAATTTTCTTAAATGATATTATTAAGGTAAGAGCCGTTCAGAACTTTTTACCTTCGGATGCTGCAGGCTTTATTTTATCATTAAAAAATATTATCCGGAAGGAATTAGGTCCGGAAATCAGAGATGAAAAACTATTTGATGATTTCCGGGAGATTGAAGCTGAAATAGATAAAACAGCACTTATTGCTTTTGATTTATTTATGGAAGCCAGGGAGAAAATCTTTCAGCTGCGGATTCAGGAAATAAAGAACAGTATTCCGACTTGAAATACTCTAAATAAAAGAAGCTGTTAAGCAGCTAAATTCTCTATCAGGTTTACAAAGAACCGGGGAAAACAATAATGAAGATACTTTTTTCAATTAGCGCTGTAATCTTTTTAATAATTATTGCGATTATCGGGGTTGATATTAAGCTGGAATATTTGTTTGGGGTAATATTTCCATACGCTGCCATTCTGACATTTATCCTGGGTATAATATATAATGTAATTAAATGGGCGAGGATCCCGGTCCCGTTTCATATTCCCACTGTTACAGGTCAGCAGAAATCGCTTCCCTGGATAAAAAATAGCAAGCTCGAAAGTCCGCATACTTCTTTAGGCGTTTTCGGCAGAATGGCTCTTGAGATTTTATTTTTCCGCTCACTGTTCCGGAATACAAAAACTGAACTGAAAAATGGTCCCCAGCTTGCTTACGGCAGCAGTAAATACCTCTGGCTCGGGGCTATAATATTTCATTGGTCATTCTTAATAATCTTTCTGCGACATTTCAGATTATTCATGGAACCCATTCCTTCTTTTGTACTTGCAATACAAAACATCGATGGCTTTATGCAGATAGGTCTTCCTGTTTTATTAATTACCGATGCTCTGTTTTCAATAGCATTGCTGTACCTCTTATTCAGACGCATTATAGATTCACGGGTAAGATATATCTCTCTGGCTGCTGACTATTTTCCACTTTTTCTAATAATAAGTATCGCGGTTACAGGAATTTTAATGCGTTATTTCGATAAAGTCGATTTAATCAAGGTTAAAGAACTTGCGGTAGGATTGTTTGCATTTCACCCCATGGTCCCTGAAGGGATAGGAGTTATGTTCTTTATCCATTTGTTTCTTGTCAGCACTCTTATTACCTATTTCCCTTTCAGCAAATTATTGCATATGCCCGGGATATTTCTTTCACCAACCAGGAACCTGGCTAATAACAGCCGTATGAAAAGACATGAAAATCCCTGGAACCACCCCGTAATGGTTCATCCTTATGAAGAGTATGAGGATGAATTCAGAGAAAAGATGAAAGAAGCGGGATTACCACTAGATAAGGAATAAAGATGTCTGAATCAAAATTAAAACCTGAAGAATTAACAGAAAAAATAAATTATACCCCCGATCATAAAGGGTGGATGGATCCTTCGGTTGAATTTAAACATGGGGTGTTTAATTACAGCGGCAACCCACAGAATGTTGATTACCTTAAATTACCGAATTCCCGGAAATGGCAGCCCACCGATCTGGATTGGAATTTACCGGAAAACTGGCAAGAGATAATACTTGAAGGACTGAAAGACAGGTTGAGCAGGTTTCGTTCATTGCAGCTGTTTATGGATATCTGCGTAAGGTGCGGAGCTTGTGCAGATAAATGTCATTTCTTCATCGGATCAGGCGACCCAAAGAATATGCCTGTACTCAGAGCAGAGCTTTTAAGGTCGGTTTACAGAAATAATTTTACTCTGGCCGGTAAAATATTGGGTAAGCTTGCAGGGGGACGCGAACTAACCGTCGACGTGATTAAAGAATGGTTCTATTATTTCTTCCAGTGTACTCAATGCCGCCGCTGTTCGGTCTTTTGTCCCTATGGAATTGACACTGCTGAGATCACCATACTTGTGAGAGAGCTTCTCAATCTGATCGGGATTAACATCGATTGGATTATTACTCCTGTCGCCAATAGCTTCAGAACCGGTAATCATCTTGGCATTCAGCCGCACGGTTTTAAGGATAGTATTGATTTTGCTGCAGAAGAACTTGAAACGATCACTGGTATTAAAGTAGATGTACCCATAAATAAGAAAGGGGCAGAAATACTTTTTGTTGCTCCGTCGGCTGATTATTTCGGCACACCCCACTATTATACTCTGCTTGGCTACCTTGCATTGTTTAAAGAAATAGGACTCGATTATACCTGGAGCTCATACGCTTCTGAAGGCGGTAATTTCGGTTCTTTTATTTCCCATGACCTTATGAAAAGCTTAAACGCTAAAATTTATGCTGAAGCAAAAAGACTTGGCGTTAAATGGATACTCGGAGGAGAGTGCGGTCATATGTGGAGGGTGCTTAATCAATATATGGATACTATGAACGGACCCGCCGATTTTCTTGAGGTACCTGTCTCACCTGTAACAGGAACAAAGTTCGAAAATACCAGGTCAACAAAGATGGTTCACATTTGTGAATTCACATCCGATCTCATAAATAATAATAAAATAAAACTCGACAAATCCCGGAATAATCAATGGAAAGTTACTTTCCATGATTCCTGTAATCCAGCAAGAGCAATGGGTCTGATCGAAGAGCCCAGGTATATAATTAAAAATACCTGTAATAATTTCTTTGAGATGCCTGATAATACCATAAAAGAACAAACATTCTGCTGCGGAAGCGGAGCAGGACTTGGTACCGATGAAAATTTTGAAATGAGGATGCGTGGAGGACTGCCGAGAGCTAATGCTGTTAAGTACGTAAAAGAAAAGTACGGTGTTAATTTCCTGGGCTGCATCTGTGCAATTGATAAAGCAACTCTTCCGCCATTAATGGATTATTGGGTTGGCGGAGTAGAAGTGGGAGGTGTTCATGAATTGGTTGGCAACGCATTAATTATGACCGGGGAAAAAGAACGGACTACCGATCTCCGCGGAGAACCATTGGTAAAACAGGAAGTATTAATATAAATATTTCAGATAGAATTTCTAAAATGCTTATTCAAGGAAAATAAAATGTATGATTCAGGAAAGATAATAACAGGATTGATCATCTTTATCGTATTATTTACTTCTCCGGTGTGGTACGATCTTTCCAGCAATAATTCACTTGTCAAACCGGATCCTGTTCTTCCGACTAAGGATAATCAAAAGGAATGTATCGAAAGTTCTGCTTTTATGCGCTCAAACCATATGGAACTGTTAAATGACTGGCGATTTGAAGTTGTTAGGGCTGGTGAAAGAAATTACGTATCAACAACCGGAAAACATTATAATATGAGTCTTACTAATACCTGCCTGAATTGCCATTCAGACAAATCCAAATTTTGCGACCAGTGTCATAACTATGTCGGTATTTCCGCTTATTGCTGGGATTGTCATAATGAACCTCAAAAACAGGAGAGCAGTTTATGAAAAGCGGACGTAGAAAGTTTCTGAAGGTCGCGGGGCTAACTGCATTCGGTATTGCCTCGGATAAGTTTTTGGGCAAACAGGCTATGGCTGCGGTAAAACTTCTTGAGCCTGGTGAAGTTAACAGGGAGCTGGAAACCGCAGGAGCGGTTAAAGGTGAAAGACTTGTAATGATAGTCGATCTGCGGAAGTGTGTCTCAGAAAAAGGCTGTACAAAATGTATAGATGCCTGTAATAATGAGCATAATATCCCGGATTTTGGAGAGACGAAGGATGAAATAAAATGGATATGGAAAGAGCCTTACGAGAATGCTTTTGTTGATCAGGAGAACTTTTATATGACTGAAAAATATGAAAGTAAGAACGTCCCGGTTTTCTGTAATAACTGCGATAATCCTCCGTGTGTTAATGTTTGTCCTACCCAGGCAACCTGGAAACGGGAAGATGGTATCGTTATGATGGACTGGCACAGGTGCATCGGGTGCAGGTATTGTATGGCCGCATGTCCTTATGGCTCAAGAAGTTTTAACTGGAGAGAACCAAGACCATTTGTAAAGAAAATAAACTCTGAATTTCCAACAAGAACAAAGGGTGTCGTAGAGAAATGTATGTTCTGTGAAGAAAGACTGGCTAAAGGACAGCCTCCTGCTTGTGTCGAAGTCTGTCCTGAAAAAGCGCTGGTGTTCGGAAACCTGAATGATTCAAAATCAGAAGTAAGAAAATTATTAAAAGAGAATTTTTCAATCCGGCGTAAACCCGGATTGGGTACAAGTCCTGAAATCTATTATCTCGTATAGGAATTAGAAATGTTAGAATATGCTTTTAAAGGAAACAAAAAGTACTGGAGCTGGCTTCTGTTCCTCTCAATAATAATTGGAGCAGGGTTCTATTTTTACCTGCGCCAGTTAAATTATGGATTGGGCCTGACCGGTATGAACCGGAACGTGAGCTGGGGACTATATATCGCGCAGTTCACATTCATTGTAGGTGTCGCCGCATCCGCGGTTATGGTTGTGCTTCCTTATTATCTGCATAATTATAAGGCATTTGGTAAGATTACAATTCTCGGGGAATTTCTTGCTATTGCATCCGTAATTATGTGCATACTATTTGTTTTTGTGGATTTAGGACAGCCATCCCGCGTTGCAAACATCTTTTTATATCCGACTTTCCATTCATTAATGTTCTGGGATGTTGTGGCTTTAAGCGGCTACCTGGTTATAAATGTTATAATCACCCGGGTATCGCTTGCTTCAGAAGTCAAACATATTGCCCCTCCTAAATGGATAAGACCGGTAATAATTCTATCCATTCCCTGGGCGGTAAGTATACATACGGTTACTGCGTTCCTTCTGTCAGGTTTGGCCGGACGGCCTTTCTGGCTTACAGCAATTCTGGCTCCAAGGTTCCTCGCTTCGGCATTTTCTGCAGGTCCCGCATTGCTGATAATTTTCTGTTATATCGTAAAGAAACTGACAAAGTTCGATCCTGGTGAAGAAGCTATAAAAAAACTGGCATTAATTATTACTTATGCAATGTGCGTGAATATTTTCTTCATACTTATGGAATTCTTTACAACTTTCTATAGTGCTATTCCGGAACACATAGCTCATATGCAGTACCTGTATGTTGGACTTGATGGACAAACCAGGTTAGTCCCATGGATGTGGACTTCTGCAATCCTTTCAATAGCTTCTTTAATATTTCTTCTCGTTCCCCGTCTAAGACAAAATAAAAAAATATTATTGTTAGCCTGCTCCATGGTCTTTTTATCAATTTGGATTGATAAAGGATTGGGATTAATTATAACCGGGTTCATCCCGTCGCCTTTCGGTAAAGTAATTCAATATTGGCCTACTATCCCGGAAGCATTTATTTCCCTTGGAATATGGGCAATTGGAATATTTCTTATAACAATCTTTTATAAGATAGCTCTGTCAGTAAGAAGAGTAATCGAAACCTGAAATGATAAAGTGCATAACGTATTAATAATAGGCGGAATGGCAGCAGGTTGTAAAGCTGCTGCAAGATTAAGCAGGTTGTCTTCAGATTATCAGATAACTATAGTTGAAAAATCCCCGTTCATTTCGTTCAGCAGCTGCGGATTGCCAATGTATGCCTCAGGCGACCTGGATGATTTATCAGAGCTGATTAAAACTTCTTACGGGATAATGCGCGATGAAAAATACTTCAGCCAGGTGAAAGGGGTAAAGGTACTTACTAAAACAGAAGTAAGAGCAATCAAACCCTGGCAGCATGAAGTTGAATGTTATAATCAGGAAAATAGTGAAACGTTTAATCTGAAGTATGACTCACTGATAGTAGCTACAGGCTCCAGAGTAGTAACCCCGCCATTTCCATTTTGTTCATCCCCCCTGATTTCTCCTTTCCATTCCCCGGATGATGCAGTCAAATTAAGAAAGGCTGCTCAGGAAGGAAAAATAAATAAAGCTGTAATAATCGGAGCAGGATTTATCGGCTGCGAATTAGCAGAATCATTGAGTTCACTCTGGGGCATTGAAACGATTTTGATTGATAGAGAGGAAACTATTTTACCCGGATGCCTTGATAAGGAAATATCGGCGTATGCAGAAAGTGCCTTTAAATCTTCAAATATAATGCTCCTGCTTTCGACACTGGTTGAAAAAATCGAGCTTGATCAGAGAGGTCATCCTGTTGTCATCCTGGATAACGGTCAAAAAATAAATGCTGATTATGTCTTTTATTGTCTCGGCGTTAAACCTGATACAGATGTTGCACAAAAAGCAAATATTAAAACCGGAAGATCCGGAGGAATAATAGTCGATGAACATATGAGGACAAGTATTCCGGATATCTGGGCGGCTGGCGATTGCGTGGAAATCACTAACCTGGTCACAGGACGTTCAGGCTATTACAGCTATGGTTCATTAGCAAATCGAATGGGAAAAACAGCTGCTGATTCGATCTCCGGAGGAGAGAGCTGCTTTAAGGGTTCGGCAGGTACACTGTCATTGAAACTGTTCGATACTATAATTTCTGCCTCCGGTTTATCTGAAAAAAAAGCACTTGAAAATAACTACTCCGCTGGTGCGGTAATAGGGTGCTGGACAGACAGACCCGATTATCATCCGCTGGCTAAAAATCTTCTCGGTAAATTAATTTATGATAAAACTGATCTGAGGCTGCTCGGTCTTCAATTAATCGGGGAAGGGGAGGTAACAAGATATATTGATGTTTTCTCTGATCTCCTCTCCGATCATAAAACTGTCCATGATCTTACTAACCTGGAACATGGCTATACACCCGCTCACTCATCACCGGTTTCTGTCTTAAATCATCTTGGATATATGGCGCTCAACCAGGAATCCGGGCGGATACGCAATTTTAACCCTTTATTGTTTTCCTCTTTTCACGGTATTTGTATTGATGTAAGAGAGTCCGGTGAAATAGAGTTATTTCCCTTCCCGGGAAAAACCCTGCATATCCCCCTTACTGAAATAAGGTCCAGAATAAATGATTTAGTTAAAGAGCCCGGTATTGAAATGCCTTTGTTGTTTATTTGTGAAAAAGGTCCAAGGTCATACGAAGCGGCAAGGTTATTTGCCAATAACGGATTTACAGATGTTGCCTACCTGGCAGGCGGAAATCATTTATGTACAATGCTATGTCAGTCTCCTTCGATCAGTGATTCAATCAACACAGAAAAACTTTCCGGCTTTATGGAGATGACTCATGAGAAATGATGAGCTTCAGCTTGCAGTAGTCGGAATCAGCCATAAGTCTTTCTGCGATTTCTGAAAGGGAAATCTTTCAGATAGATAGGAAAGAAATTCCCGGGGCATTGGGATATTTCAAATCCTTGCCGGAGGTAGAGGGGGTGGTTATTGTTTCGACCTGTAACCGGCTGGAATTTTATCTGGTGATAAAAAAGGCGGCGGACCCGTTTACATTAATACAGAATTTTTATGCCGGCGATAAATCAAAAATATTATATCCTCATCTTTTTTATACTTACAAGGATTCTGACGCCGCAAAGCACCTGTTTAAGGTGATTACAGGTCTGAATTCAATTGTTATCGGGGAATACCAGGTTCAGGGACAAATAAAAGATGCATACAGCATAGCCTGTTCGGAAAAAACGCCGGATAAGATTCTGCATAAATTATTTCATTCTGCATTCAGGACAGGTAAAGCAGTTCGCTCCGGAACAAATATCGGGAATGGACATCAATCGCTCAGCGGGGTGGTGCTCAGAATAATAAAAGAAAAACTCACCCGCACAGACCCGATAACTATAATAGGAATTAATCAAAACACAAAAATTCTTACAAAGGGTTTATCCGAAGCCGGTTTCACTCGTTTAAACGTTGTGAATAGGACGCTTTACAAAGCCGAAGAAATTGCTGAAAAGTATAAAGCGAGGGCATTCAGCCTTGATTCTCTGGCCGAAGTGATTCCGGGTTCCAAATGTATCATAAGTTGTACAGGAGCTCCCGGCTATATAATCAATGCTGGTATGATTAATAGTGTCAGTGCCGGGCCGAATCTTCCGAAAATGCTGATTGATATGGCAGTGCCGCGTGATATTAATTCTGAAGGACTTCCAGAGGAAATAGAAGTTATAGATATGGAAGGGCTGAAAAAATATCTGGAGGATGAAAAGGAAGAAATATTAATGGACATTCCGGCTGCTGAAAAAATAATATCGGATGAGACTTATTTATTTGAAAACTGGAATGAATCTCAAAAAAATGGTGCGACGAATCTTATTGAAGAGAAAATCGAATTAATTCGCATGGAGTTGTTAAACGATTCAAGGCTTCAAATATCTGAAGATGAATTCCAGCTATTAGACCGCTTCTCTCATACTCTTGTTCACAGAATGAAATCAACAATTAACCAGGCAGTGAAAATGAACCTGGTTAAAACAGGCATTAACGAAAGTTAACCGGAGGTTCTATGAAAATTATAACAATTTCCAGAGGCTCTTTAAGTGCAACAGAAAAACTTGCTACAGAAATTTCAAATCGTCTTGGCTGCAAGGTTGTAACAAGGGAAGATGTCTTAAAAGCCGCGGAAAAATACGGCATCAAAGATACCGGGCTAGGTGATTTGTCATTCATTGAAAAAGCCCCTTCATTCTGGGACAAAATGAGTGATAGGAGAAAACATTATATAGCTTGTTTCCAGACTGCGCTTCTGGATTTTGCCATAAAAGACAGCATAGTTTACCACGGGCATCTTGCCCAGTTCCTCATCGGGGATATTCCATTTGTACTCCGTGTCCTGCTTACTGCCCCGGATGAATACAGGGTGAAGACATTAATGAAAGAAGGCGGGAAAACAAAAGAAGAGGTTGAACTGTATATTAAGCTAATTGATGAAAGAAGAGAAAAATGGTCCCACTTTTTATATGGCGTCGATTGGAAAAATCCTTCGAATTATGATATAGTCCTTAACCTTGAGAAAATTAAGTTAGACCTGGCTGCTGAGCTGATCACAGGAATTGTTGCCTGCAAATCATTCAATTCAAGTCCTGAGTCGATGAAGATACTAAAGAATCTGCATCTTGCTTCAAGTGCAAAAGTTTATTTACAGCAGTCTCCCCGTACAAGAGGCAGTGAAGTTGAAATAGAGGCGGATGCTTCAACAGGATCGATTGTCATTAAAGGCAACACGCCGAAAGTTGGTTCGAGAATGTGGGAAAATGATATTAAAACTGTTCTCTCTGATGTCGAAGGAATAAAAAATGTAAAAGTTATTAAATCAATAGTTGGTTATTACGGCTGATGAATGATTTTTCTACAGAAAAAGATTGGTCATCCGAAAATCTTTTTGGAAACAGTCATCAGAAGATGAGGATTAAACTCATCTCTCTGATAACAAAAGAACCTGGAAAAATGATTCAATCTACTCGAAAAGTTGGAAGCGAATATTTTAAGTAAAAACGTTAAACCGGGATTTGTTATCAAGTTTAAAAATCAAGTATCAAGAAATCATTAATGGAATATTATCATGTCTGAAAACTCTATAACCGGTGATATATTAATTGTTGGCGCCGGTATTGCCGGAATTACGGCAGCCGTTGAAGCAGCGGAAACCGGATTGAATGTAATCTTAGTCGAAAAAAATGCCTATGTGGGTGGTAAGGTTGCACAGTTTAACAAATATTTTCCAAAGCTGTGTCCCCCTGCCTGCGGACTCGAAATAAATGTAAGACGATTACGTAATAATCCCCTGATAAAATTATTTACTCTTACTGAGATAACTGAAGTATCTAAAGTGAATGATAAATACAGGGCTTCTTTAACTATGAAACCCCGGTATGTTAACAACAGATGCACGATGTGCGGGGATTGTGTGAAAGTATGCCCTCAGTTCAGGAAGAATGATTTTAATTATAATATGGATGAAACTGCTTCTATTTATGTCCCATTTGATAATGCATACCCTGAAAGATATATGATTGATAAGGATACCTGTCTGGGTGAAAGCTGTAATGAATGCCTGGATGCGTGCAAATACAACGCAAGAGATTTAAACGAACAGGAAAAGGTAATTTTGGTTGAAGCTGAATCTATTATCTGGGCTACGGGATGGGACCCGTACGATGCAAATAAGTTAGACCTGCTCGGTTACGGGAAATATCCGGATGTTATTACTAATGTTATGATGGAAAGACTTTCCTCTGTGAACGGACCCACAAAAGGACAAATACTCCGTCCATCCGACGGAGAAAAAGTGAATAGTGTTGCATTTGTTCAGTGTGCCGGATCGAGAGATGAAAATCATCTTGCTTACTGTTCTTCTGTCTGTTGTATGGCTTCGCTGAAACAAACACAATATATAAGGGAACAGTATCCTGATGCTGAGATTCATATTCATTATATAGACGTCCGTGCAGAAGGACTCCTGGAAGACTTCTATAAAACGGTTCAAAAAGATGATAAAATACATTTTCATCGCGGAAAGGTTGCTAAAGTATTTAAAGATGATTCCACCAGGCAGCTGGTAATTGAAGCAGAAGATTCTTTAACAGGGAAAATAATAAGCACCCCGGTAGACCTGGTGGTCTTAGCTTCCGGGATGAAACCGGCTACTGAAAATCTGCCGGTTGATAAATTACTCCTGGACGATGATGGTTTCTTAAAAACTGAGGGGAATGGATATTCCGGCTGTGGTGTAGTAACAAAACCGAAGGATGTAGCATCAACTGTCAGGGAAGCCACCGGTTCTGTATTAAGTGCAATTCAAAAAATCAGAAGGAATTAATTCTATGTCATCAGAAAATAAAGTAGGAGTTTATCTTTGCTCCGGATGCGGATTGAATGAAGCGTTAAATTTTGACGAACTTGTAAAAGTTGCAGCCGAAGAAAATAAAGCTCCTGTCTGCAAAGTAAGTCAATGGCTGTGCCGCGATGAAGATGTAAGTATGATTAAAAAAGATATTGCAGACGAAAAATTGAACAGGGTCGTCATCGGTGCCTGCTCTCAAAGATTTTTGTCTGATATATTCTCTTTTGATTCGGATGTGGTTGTTGATAGGGTTAATCTTAGAGAGAATGTTGCCTGGACCCATAAGCCGAATGATGAAGATACCCAGATGCTTGCAAATGATTATCTCCGGATGGGAATCGCAAAGGTGAATAATATTGAAATCCCCGAACCATTTAAAAGAGAAATAAATGAAACAGTTCTGGTTGTCGGCGGCGGTGTCACAGGAATAACTGCTGCGCTCGCTGCTGCTGCTGCGGGTAATTCTGTGATCCTCACAGAGAAAGATGATAAGCTTGGAGGCTGGCTCAATAATGTTTATAAAACAGAACCTTCTCATGCTCCATACTTACAGCCTGAAATGCCCGAAACAGAGAAACTGATCGCTGAAGTTGAATCAAACAATAAAATAAAGGTCTTCAAATCCTGCCTTATAAGTAAAATATCGGGTGAACCTGGTAATTTTAAGGTTGTCTTGAATAACTCACAGACCTTCACAGTGGGATCTGTAATTCAGGCCACCGGATCCAGGCCCTATAATCCTGATAAGCTTAAAGATTTGGGATATGGTAAATCAAAGAATATTCTTACCGGCACTCAGTTTGAAGAATATTTTTTAAATGGTAAAAAGTTGCGGGATGGCAAACCTGTCAGAAGTGTTGCATTTATACAATGTGCCGGCTCCAGGGATGAA
The DNA here is from genome assembly GCA_963832715.1 of uncultured Ignavibacteria bacterium. Lineage (GTDB taxonomy): Bacteria > Bacteroidota > Ignavibacteria > Ignavibacteriales > Ignavibacteriaceae > DATFVA01. The sequence goes on from CAWHVB010000004.1 coordinate 133,850, forward strand.
AAGCATCTGCCTTATTGTTCCTCAACTTGCTGCACCACTTCATTAAAGCAGGCATTGTATGTCAGAGAAAAATATCCCGATGCTCTTATCTATATTATATACAAGGATATCAGAACCCCTGCCCATATGGAACATTTCTATAAAAGGGTTCAATCCGAAGACAATATCTTTTTTACTAAAGGAGAAGTGGTTGGTATAAATAATAGCGGGAATGATTTAATAGCTATTGATATAGATGATACCCTGCTTGGTGATAAAATCAGAATTGAATCTGAAGTTGTCGTACTTGCTTCCGGGACGGTTCCATCCACACTCGTTGGTGAAATAGAAACTACACCTTCTGAAACAGGGGAAACAGGAAAAACACTTGATGGAAAGAAAGCCGCACAATCTGCCGAAGCGGGTGCAAAAATACTGAACCTTGCATACAGGCAGGGGACGGATCTTCCTACCTTAAAATATGGCTATCCCGATTCTCATTATATTTGCTTTCCTTATGAAACCAGGAGAACAGGGATTTATGCCGCGGGATCAGTACGCTATCCTATGGATATTGAGTCCTGCAAAGAAGATGCTTTAGGCGCTTCCCTGAAAGCAATACAAGTTCTTTATGCTGCAAGGGAGGGTAAGGCAGTTCATCCCAGATCAGGAGACCAATCCTATCCTGAATTCTTTCTGCAGAGATGTACTCAATGTAAGCGATGCACTGAAGAATGCCCGTTCGGTACCCTCGATGAGGATGAAAAAGGAACACCCCTTCCGAACCTCACACGGTGCAGAAGATGCGGTATTTGCCTTGGAGCATGCCCCGAAAGAATTATTTCATTTAAAGATTATTCTATTCAAATGATCTCTTCAATGATTAAGTCCGTTGAAATTCCGGATGAATTTGAAGACAAACCCAGAATACTTGCTTTCCTCTGTGAAAATGATGCTTACCCTTCATTGGACTTTGCCGGAAGACACGGGCTTCAGTATGATCCGAATGTCCGGGTAATTCCTGTCCGATGTCTCGGCTCTGTCAACGTTGTCTGGATTGCAGATGCTCTCTCGAGAGGTTTTGACGGAGTATTACTTATCGGCTGCAAATATGGCGATGACTATCAATGTCATTACGTAAAAGGAAGTGAACTTGCAAGTAAAAGAATGGAAAATGTTCAGGAAAAATTAAAGCAGCTGGTTCTTGAACCTGAAAGAGTTAAACTCCTTACACTTTCCATTGATGAATATGGGAAAATCCCCGGTATATTTAATGAATTTGTTGAACAGATTAGGGAGATCGGCCTGAATCCTTATAAAGGGATGTAAGGATCCATATATAAATATTGGAGTTCCTGAATCCCGCATCTTCAGGGTAGTGTATAAGGTGAAAACTGTTCAGAGTAAGTCTTGAAAAGAGTCCTTCGCTCGACTGACATTTTGTCATCTGTAAATTATTTCAACAGCTTAAAATTGTGTTTTTTCGCAGTTTTTTCGGTGTCTCATTTTGAGTTCAAAAGGCGGACTAAAGGCGGATAAATACCAGTCTAATACCGGGTAAATACTTCGACTGACATTTTGTCAAACTGATGAATAATTCTACACAAAAAAAAGACTGATCTTGGATGTTCACTGTTTAATGAACAAGCACACTAATTATCAGAGAGCAGGAAAAAATATCATTTTCCTGAAGACCAAACATCATCTAAAATCTCTGTCCAGCCAAGAGATAATATTAATTTCAAACTAACTGAGTAAAAAAATCGCCTTAAAAGAAATGCTAATTATGTGTTATTCCGTAATCAGACTTTTGCTTAACTGATTATGCTAATCAGAGTATTCATAGATTTACAACAAGGTGACAATTTAGTATTGAATGACTACTTAATGTCGTCTTTATTGCACTTCCATGATCACCTGGGGTCTGACATAGTGAAGATCAAAATCCGGACAACAGCATGATTACAGAAACTTCATTCACGTTGCTTTTCCCTCCGCATAGATTTAGTTTTTTATTACGAATTTATACTGTTTTTACAGGAAATTAGTCAACATTTTGTCAATAAAATCTTTGAATAAGGGAGATGAAAATTGCCTGTTTTTAGTGGGGAAATACACAAGCTAAATCCGAGTAAGCTGAATATCTCTTTCTATTTAAAAAAAGAGCAGGTAATTAAATTAGTTAACCCTGAAGGTAATCAAGTTAATAACAACTTTAAAAGGAAGGGATTTATATGAGTAAATCAAATCTGATCAGACCTCATGGCAGTGATGAATTAAAGATACTCCTTCTCAGCGGAAAAGAGAAAGAAGCGGAATTAAAGAAAGCCGCAAAACTTAAGAAAGTTCCGGCTTCAAGCCGCGAAACAGGTGACCTTATAATGCTTGGTATCGGAGGTTTTACACCTCTCGAAGGCTTTATGGGTTACGATGACTGGAAAGGTGTTTGTCAGGATATGAAGATGACAAACGGACTCTTCTGGCCAATCCCTATTACTATGTCGGTAACAAATGAAGTAGCCGATTCTTTGAAGATCAATGAGGAGATTACCTTAATCTCTGATGAAACCAAAGAAATTATGGCTACTATGAAAGTAACCGAAAAGTACAAAATAGATAAACTCTTTGAATGTAAGCATGTATTTACTACCACCGATCCTGAACATCCGGGAGTTAAGATGGTAATGGAACAACTGGACTGGAATATTGCAGGTCCGGTTAAAGTTCTGTCAGAAAGTTATTTCCCTGAAGAATTCAAAGGGATCTATCAGCGTCCTGCTGAAAGCAGAAAAATATTTGAAGAAAAAGGATGGAGAACTATTGCTGCATTACAGCTCCGTAATCCAATGCACCGTTCTCATGAATACCTTGCAAAAATTGCAGTTGAAGTTTCAGATGGTCTTTATATTCACCAGCTGGTTGGAAAACTTAAACCTGGTGATATACCGGCCGATGTAAGAGTAAAATGTATAAATACTTTAGTCGATTACTACTTTGATAAAAGCAGAGTAGTTGCCGGCGGATATCCTCTGGATATGCGTTATGCAGGTCCCAGAGAAGCATTGCTTCACGGCGTTTTCCGTCAGAACTTCGGCTGTACTCATATGATTATCGGCCGCGACCACGCCGGAGTAGGCAACTATTACGGCCCGTTTGATGCTCAGGAATCTTACTACAAATTATGGGACGGTGCTTTGGAATGCAAGATGCTTCCAATTGACTGGACGTTCTGGTGCTATAAATGCGGCGGAATGGCATCAATGAAGACCTGCCCTCATAAGAAAGAGGATCGGTTATTCCTTAGCGGTACAGCACTTCGTAAAGCTCTTTCTGAAGGCGGAGATGTTCCTGCCGAATTCAGTCGTCCTGAAGTCCTGACTATTCTCAGAGAGTATTATGCTCAACTGGACGAAAAAGTAGAAATCAAAATGCATCAGTTTGCAACTGGTGATCTGGAAAAAAAATAACTAATGAAGTTTGAGTCATTCAAATATGATGGTTAATTAAATAATTATAAAAGGAGATAAACTAATGCCAAGTTATGTATTACAAGATAAATGTGACGGCTGTAAAGCACTCGACAAAACTGCTTGTCAATACATTTGTCCTAACGACTTAATGGTATTGGACAAAGACAAAATGAAAGCATATAACCGTGAACCGGAAATGTGCTGGGAATGCTACAACTGTGTAAAGATTTGCCCTACACAGGCAGTCGAAGTTCGTGGATATGCAGATTTCGTTCCATTAGGTGCTACAGTTACTCCAATGCGCAGTACAGACAGCATACTCTGGACAGTTAAATTCAGAAATGGCAGTTTGAAACGCTTTAAATTCCCTATTCGTACCATTCCTGAAGGCAAAGCACAGCCAGATGGTGGATACCCGACTCACAATGATCTTAAGAGCCCCGCTTTATGTACTGAACCTGAATCGCTGGGTCTTAAGGAAGTTGCAAGTTTAAACTAAGTAAACCAATAATAAGGAGAAAAGAATAATGGCTAATTTCGAAACCGTAGAAGTCACCACTGACCTTCTCATTGTTGGTGGTGGTATGGCTGCTTGTGGCGCCGCTGTAGAAGCTGCACACTGGGCCAAACAAAACGGATTAAAAGTAACTCTTGTTGATAAAGCTGCGGTAGACCGCAGTGGTGCTGTCGCAATGGGATTGTCCGCAATAAATCAGTATGTGGGCTTGCGGGATGGTCAGAATACAATGAAAGATTATATTGACTACGTTCGTAATGATCTTATGGGAATAACCCGTGAAGACCTTGTATTCAATATAGCACGCCATGTCGATTCAACTGTTCATCTTTTTGAAAAATGGGGACTTCCGATCTGGAAAGATGCAAAAGGTGCATACGTTCACGAAGGAAGATGGCAATTAATGATCAATGGTGAATCCTATAAGGTTATTGTTGCTGAAGCTGCAAAAAATGCAATTGGTACCGAAAATATTTATGAAAGAATATTTATTGTTGGTCCTATAATGGACGGAAATCGTTGTATTGGAGCAGTTGGTTTTAGTATCCGTGAAGATAAATTCTACATCTTCAAAGCCAAAGCTGTCTTAGTAGCAATGGGCGGTGCTGTACACGTATTTAAACCACGTTCTTCAGGTGAAGGTCTTGGAAGAGCATGGTATCCGCCGTGGAATGCCGGTTCAAGTGCATACTTTACTCTTAAAGCCGGTGCAGAAATGACCTGCCAGGAAGTACGCTTTATCCCGGTTAGGTTCAAGGATGCTTATGGTCCTGTCGGTGCATGGTTCTTATTATTCAAATCACGCGCTACTAACGGGTTTGGTGAAAACTATATGGAAACCCGCAGACCTGAGCTGGAAAAATGGCTGCCTTACGGTAAAGTAAAACCTGTTCCTGCCAACCTTCGCAACTGGTTAATGATGCTGGATGTTCAGGAAGGTAAAGGTCCTATTTCTATGCGCACAGAAGAAGCAATTGGTAAAATTGCTGCTGTTGAAACTGATGAAAAAGCTGCAAAGAAAAAACTTAAAGAATTAGAATCAGAGGCATGGGAAGATTTCCTCGATATGACAATTTCACAGGCCATTCTCTGGGCAGCAACAAATACTGCTCCTGAAGAAAAAGCTTCAGAAATTGCCGCCGCTGAACCTTATTTCATAGGGTCACACTCCGGCGCTTCAGGCGCATGGGTAAGCGGTCCGGAAGATGTAGCTCCAAAAGAATACTTCTGGGGTTATGATTGCATGTCAACTGTTGATGGTCTGTTCTGTGCTGGTGATGCATCAGGAGCATCCAGTCATAAATTCTCATCCGGTTCACACGCTGAAGGCCGTATTGCTGCAAAAGCTGCTGTCAGGTTTATTCTTGATCATAAAGACGTAATAAACTATGATATGAAAGCTATCGATGAAATGAAGAAAGAAATTCTGAAACCTCTTGATCTCTATGCAGAATCCAGCAAGAAAACTGTAACACAGGATGTTAACCCTGATTATATACTTCCTAAAATGTTCATGTTCAGACTACAGAAAATTATGGATGAATATGCAGGCGGTGTTTCAACAGGATTCACAACCAGTGAAAAACTATTGGAGAAAGGTCTTGATCTGCTTAGCTTCCTGAAAGAAGATACATTGAAACTGGCAGCTCCGGATCTGCACGAATTAATGAGATGCTGGGAGAATATACATCGTATGTGGCAGGCTGAAGCTCACGTCCGTACCTTGTTATTCCGTGAAGAAACAAGATGGCCCGGATATTATTTCAGAGCAGACAAACCTGCTATGGATCATGAAAACTGGGATGCATTTGCAAACTGTAAATATGATCCAGCTTCAGGTAAATGGGAAATGATTAAACGGCCTATACTCAGAGTCTTTAAAGAAAATAAAGAACCTGAATTAGCTGTTTAATATTCCGGATCTATAATTATTGTTAGACAATTCCCTCCGGTTTTTACCGGAGGGGATTTATTACTCAGAAAAAATAAGAACTTACAGCTTAATACGGGGTACTTGGATTAAGCTTAAACAAAAAAGTTTGTTCATGAAATTCTTACAATGGAGTTAAAATATGCCCACCTGGATTTATCTCGTCCCAATTTTAGGAATAATCGCTCTTTTCTTTGCATATTATAAAGCAGCATGGGTAAACCGTCAGGATCCTGGTACGGAAAAGATGATTGAAATATCGGGCCATGTGCGTGAGGGTGCTATGGCTTTTTTAAAAAGAGAATACAGAGTTTTAGCTGTTTTTGTAGTGGTAGTGGCAATCCTCTTAGCTTTGGCTAACTGGAATTCACCGGATAGCAGTCCCATCATTGCTATTTCATTTGTTCTTGGAGCTGGCTGTTCGGCTTTAGCAGGATTCTTCGGCATGCGCGTTGCCACAGCCGCTAATGTCAGGACAACCAATGCAGCAAGGGAGAGTTTAAACCGGGCTTTGAAAGTAGCTTTTTCGGGCGGTACTGTAATGGGCATGTGTGTAGTCGGCCTTGGAGTATTAGGGCTTGGAATTCTTTTTCCGATCTACTCGGAAATGTTTCTCAATCCTGATGGATCTACAAATTTTATGGTTGTAGTTAATGTTATCACAGGTTTCTCTTTTGGTGCTTCCTCGATCGCTTTGTTTGCGAGGGTGGGAGGTGGAATTTATACAAAAGCTGCTGATGTCGGAGCCGACCTTGTAGGAAAAGTTGAAGCAGGCATTCCTGAAGATGATCCCAGAAATCCTGCAACAATTGCAGATAACGTTGGCGATAATGTGGGTGATGTTGCAGGTATGGGAGCCGATTTATTTGAAAGTTTTGTCGGTTCTATAGTAGGCACTATGGTTTTGGGAATAGTATACCAGGATATAAATTTAATAATTCTTCCCTTGTTCCTTGCAGGGGTCGGGATTATCTGTTCGATTATCGGAACGTTTGCAGTAAGGACAAAAGAAGGCGGGAATCCGCAGGCTGCATTGAATCTGGGAACTTTCGGTGCCGGTGCTCTGATGATACTTTTTACTTATCCTGTGGTTAAATATTTTGTCCCGGGTATCTCAGAACCTGTCTCTGATGTAACCGGTTTATTAACAGCGCTGACAGCCGAAAACATTTTTATTGTAACAATTATAGGTCTTATTGCTGGTATAGCAATTGGACTGACGACAGAATACTACACTTCTGAATCAAGAAAACCTGCAAGATATATTTCCGCTCAGTCACAAACCGGTCCTGCTACCAATATTATAGCCGGACTGGCTCTTGGAATGAAGTCAACCACTTTACCTGTCATTTATATTGCCCTGGCAATTGTATTCTCATACTACTTCGCAGGTTTATACGGTATTGCTATAGCAGCTTTAGGCATGCTATCAACTACCGGTATCCAGCTAGCCGTCGATGCGTATGGTCCTGTAGCTGATAACGCCGGAGGTTTGGCGGAAATGAGCGGCCTCCCCCCGGAAGTCAGGCAGAGAACTGATAAGCTGGATGCGGTTGGAAATACTACAGCTGCAATAGGTAAAGGTTTTGCAATAGGTTCAGCTGCCCTTACTGCTCTTGCTTTATTCAGTGCTTTTCAATCACAGGCTCATATTGCTACAATCGATGTTACTAATCCGTATGTCATGGCAGGATTATTCATCGGTGGAATCCTCCCATTCCTCTTCAGCTCAATGGCAATGAGTGCAGTTGGGAATGCGGCCTTTGAAATGATTGAAGAAGTAAGGAGACAGTTCAGAGAGATACCCGGCTTAATGGAAAATAAAGCAAAAGCAGATTATGCAAAGTGCGTTGATATTGCTACAGCAGCAGCTATCAAAAGAATGGTTGCCCCGGGACTAATTGCAGTAATCACTCCGGTTGTTTTCGGATTATTAAACAAAGAGGCGTTGGGAGGCTTACTTGCAGGAGTTACTGTAGTCGGAGTTCTGATGGCTATATTCCAGTCAAACGCAGGTGGGGCGTGGGATAATGCTAAGAAACATATTGAAGCCGGTGCCTTCGGAGGCAAAGGCTCCTATGCACACATGGCCGCCGTTGTAGGAGATACAGTAGGAGATCCTTTTAAAGATACCTCTGGCCCTTCTTTGAATATTTTAATTAAATTGATGGCGGTAATTTCTTTAGTTATTGCACCATTAATTTCATAGGTACAAAATATGAACGAAACAAATGTAATTCCGGTATGCCCCCATTGCAATAAAGAACTGAAAAAATGGTTATGTCCGCCTGATTCATCATGGGGAGTTGAATATCAATATGTATGCTTTAATGATGAGTGTCCCTATTACTTAGATGGGTGGGAATGGATGAAAAAAAAATATAATCAGAATGTTTCATACAGGTACAGGTTTAATCCTTTTAATAATGAATCGGGACCCCTGCCGGTCTGGTCAAAAGATGCTTTAAAAAATTCAATAATTGAATAAATGGATCTGACTTTTATAGTCGGAAATTAGTTAGAAATAAAAACCAGGGAGAACAAAAATGAACGAGATAGATAGATTAAAAGAGGCGATATTAAAAGAATATCCAAGACTTACAAAAGATAGTGAATTTCAATTTAGTTGTTTCAGAAACATCAGCTGCTTTAATAAATGCTGCAGTGATGTAAATATTTTCCTCACACCTTATGATGTAATCAGGCTGAAAAACAGGCTCGGAATCTCATCCCAGGAGTTCCTCGATAAATATACCTTCCTTCCTATAGATGAAAACCAAAATCACCCAGTGATAATGTTTAGACTAAACCAGGACAAGGAAAAGACCTGTCAGCTGGTTGGTAAGGACGGCTGTACGGTTTATGAGGACAGACCCTGGTCGTGCAGAATGTTTCCCCTGGGTGTAGCATCACCTAAAGAAACAGATGGTACGGAAGAAGAAGATTTTTATTTTATAATTGAAGAACCTGTATGCAAGGGTTACCTTGAAGAAAAGAAATGGACAGTTGCGGAGTGGATGAAGGACCAGGGAGTAGAAGAATACGACAGGATGGGAAAATTATTTAAGGAAATTTCCCTCCACAATTATTTCGAAAAGGGCAAAAAGCTAACGCCTCCTCAACTTGAAATGTTCTATACGGTCTGTTATAATATCGACAAATTCAGGGAATTCGTCTTCGAAAGTACATTCCTTGAAAGATTCGATGTTCCTGAAGAAACGGTTAATAAAATTAAAGCAGATGATGCGGAGTTATTAAATATTCGGTTTCGAATGGTTGAAATATTGCCTGTTTGGCGAAAAAACAATGAAAGTTAACAGCAATAATAAAAAAGACTAGGGAGAGTTTGTTGTGAACGAACGTAATCAGATTCAGCCTGACCTTGATTTTATCTCAAGCCTTAAAAAGAATGGCGGGAGTACAATTAAAAAATGTATGCAGTGTGCTACGTGTTCAGTCGTATGCACTTTATCCAATGAGGACTTTGGATTTCCCAGGAAACAATTATTAATGGCTCAATGGGGATTGAAAGACCGTTTGCTGAAGGATCCCGGGCCGTGGCTATGTTTTTATTGCGGTGAATGCACAAAAAAATGTCCGCGTAAAGCTAACCCCGGAGAAATGATGATGTCAATAAGAAGATACCTTACATCTTTTTATGATATCACAGGATTATCGAAACTGATGTACCGCTCTGCATACTGGGAATTAGGTATTCTTGCTGCACTGGCCGCAATGATCATTCTACTTTTCACTATTCCTGATAATTTTGGGTTCGGCCTGTTAAATCATTCCGATTCTTCTGCTTTTTCTACTGTAACAATGGAAAGCTTTGCTCCAATTGATATAGTGGACTGGGGAGACAGGATAATGGCTTTTGTGTTAGGCGTGCTTCTGCTTACTAATGCCGGCCGGATGTTTTCCATGATGACAAAAGATGATAAAATTCCTTTGCGTTTTTACCTGTCGCAGATTCCCTTCTTTATAGTACAGGGCATAACTCAGAAAAGGTGGAAAGAGTGCAATGAGAGTGAAGCCACTCTTAACTGGATTCGTCACCTGATGCTGGTTATTGGTTACGGTACGGTATTTACGCTCGTGGTGGTTTTTCTTCCATGGTTCCAGGTTAAAGACAATAGTCTTCACTGGACAAGCTTTCTTGGTTACTATGCAACCGTATTTTTATTAGTCTCAACAGTATGGATGATTTATGATAGATTAATTAAAAGAACAGGAATGCATGAATTCAGCCATCTTTCCGACTGGTTATTTCCAATTTTACTTTTTCTCTCGGCTTTAACCGGAATCTTACTCCATATATTCAGAGTCTCCGATATGCCGATGCAGACATATTATACTTATATGATCCATTTAGCAATCGTCGTCCCTATGCTGATCGTAGAGGTTCCTTTCGGGAAATGGGGACACTTGCTTTACAGACCGATTGCTTTGTATGTTGCCTCAGTAAAAAGTAAAGCTGCGAAAGAATTGATGGCAGCTTAAAAATGGAGACCGAAATAATTTTTAGTTCAGCAGGAATTAGAACACGAATCTATTGAGGGTGAGAAGGAAAGAATTCATTTTAGTCTGAACCGCTTCACTCGTTATCAATGAAACTCATAGCCGGGGCGGAATCACCTTTCAGAAAAGCGCTTACAAACTGCTCTATATTTTCATCACTCGTCAGAGTTACATCCACATTCCTTACGGCTCCCATTAACCGGCCGATTTCAGATAGTAATGTATATATAGACGAAGAGGGGATCTTCCTTATCGTTGCTAAAACATTATCGCCATGATGTGAGACGGTGAAATTTAAAGTTTCCAGAACGCGTGTAATAACTTTAGCTCTTCTCATTCTGCGTATAGGATCTGCAGCCCCGCCGCGGAAATTAAAGTTAATGTAATTATTATTCAGTTCATCGCTCGCATACGTATCGAGCCTGGAGAAATGATAACCGAGGCGGGAAAAGAAATTCATATAACAATCAGAAACGAATGCATAACTTCTGCTTCCAAGATCTCTGTCGCTCCTACTTGAATCGACTATATTTGACATTAATAGATTAGTTAATCCCTTAAAGTCGATCGGTAACGGTCCAGCCCATCGGATCCCGGGTGAAGTCATTCCCTTTATAAGCGCCAGGAAGGGTTCAGAAGTAATATTTGCAGTGGTAATAGACTTTTTCTCTTTTATATCCTTTAAGCCTTTCCCGAGATCGATAACGTGTATATCTAACGGGACTTTAAATTTTAGAGGGTAAGCCTGTGTATCTTCATATTGTGCGGATTCGTAGAGTGAAAACATCTCTCTCATTGCATACTCGTGCGCAAACCTAGTGATATCATGGATTGTCCGGCAATTATCCGGATTAAATTCTGAGGAACCGGGATCTGTTAAATTAAGCGGGATAATCAGCCTGGATATATTCTGCCAGATGCGGTGCATCGGGCTTTTCATAAAAAAGTTTTCGGTAATTGATTCTGATTTATACTTCTCTATTAAATTATCAACTATACCCTCATATACCTTATTTTCATTTGCATCTATTGTAATGGTCATTCCATTGGTTAATGTTTCAGTTGCATTATCCGTATTTACTATTACAGGAATTCTAAGCTCACGGGCAATAATAGCAAGATGACCTGTTGTATTACCTATGTCAGCAATAAGACCAGATGCTTTGTGCAGAACCCTTGTCAATTCCGGCGATGATTTTTTTACAACGAGAATACCCCCGGAAGGAAAGTTAACAAGGTCTTTAAATCTGTTAAGCAAAAAGACTTTGCCTGAACTAACTCCCGGACTCGCACAAGCCCCATTCTGTATCAGTACATTGTGACCATTTTTTTCTACTTTTACTGAAATCATTTCTGATTCACCCTGTGCCTTTTCTGCAACGGCAAGCGGTCTGCTCTGCAGAAGAAGAATTTTTCCGCTGCTGTTGATTGTCCATTCTATATCCTGAGGAGTTCCGAAATAATTCTCAATCCTTTTCGCATATTCGACAATGTCCCTCAGCTGTTCTTTTGTAAGACAAGGGATTTTTATTATTGAATCAGGTAATTTTTCTTCTTTCAACCCATCTGTTTTTCTTGAGACGGTTTTATACTGCTGATTTCCGGGGGAGAAATTGAGTAATTTACCCCGTTTACTATCAACAATAAATTCCTGGGGTGCCACACTTCCGTCAACTATTTTATTACCAAGACCTCTTACTGCATGGATTATCATACCTTCCCGTTTTCCCATCGGATCCTTAGTAAATAATACACCGCTTATTTCAGAGTCAATCATTTGAAGGCAGCCTATACTCATCGGCATATCTACGTCACGGAGACCTGTTAAATATCTGTAGACAAGTGACTGCGGAAGATATTTAGAGATGAGAACTTCAAAACATGCGTCTATTAAATTTGCTTTACTGACATTAAGAGCAGTATAATGAAGACCTGCGAAAGAATGGTGAAGATCATCTTCGCCTACAGCACTGGATCTGACCGAAAGAAGCACGTCACCATGTTTACTGGATAAGAACTCGTAGTTATTAAGAATTATTTTTTCAATCAGCTGCGGTATTGGAGTAGCTATTATGAGAGCCTGTATAACCTGGCTGACCTGCTGTATCTGTGAGTTGTCATTGAAATCAATTGATGAAATTGCATTATCTATCTGGCTGTATAAATCACCCTGGGCCAGGAAATCTTCAAAGAACCTTGAAGTTATACAAAACCCGTCCGGTATCGGGATCAGCAGCTTATTATGAATTTCACATAAACGGCTCATTTTACCGCCGACTTCGCGGGTATGATTGAGAGTTATCTCATCTATACGGTAAGAGTAAGCCCTGTTAGGAAGCAGATTTACCTGTTCATTACAATCTTTGCACGCAGGTTTTTCACAGTCCCACCGTGTGGGACAATAGGAGCCGGGCGCAATAATCGTTTTACATTCACTTTCAATCTTATTGATCTGGTTAATCAGAGACTTATATTTCCCATTGCACATCGCAGAAAGGTGATCAGTCACATCCCGCGTATGGGTCAGAATTTCAGTGTAAAGTCTATAGATTTCTCCCTTTGAAAAAGGCTGTCCGGATGACAGAACCTCACTCAACTGAGCCATTTCTTTGAGCGCCTCATCGTTCGAGTATAAGAGGTTCTGAAAATGCTGAAGCTTTTCTCTGAAAGAAATTGATCTTTCTTTCTGCTGCTTTTTTATTTTTTTGAAAAATGACATTCGATTATTTCATTTCCTATTCTGCTATAGTACTCGTTTTCAGCACACGTAAAATTAACGATTTAATTTCTTCTGTGGTAAAAGGTTTTAAGAGAAAACCTGCTGCGCTGTTCAGGATATCATCCTGAGAATCGATTCCGGAGAGGGAAGAGCCGGACATTACAAGCACCGGGACAGTTGAGTCGATATTTTTTATCCTTCTTATTGCTTCCAGTGCATTCATACCGGGAAGTACGATATCAATTAAAACCAGATCGAATTTATCGCTCCTTATATTTTTCAGGCCGTCAAAAGCATTAGTACAGTACGTTATATCATAAGAGGCCGCATCATTATTCTTTAATGCTTTTTGAATGGATTTAAAAATAATTTCTTCCTTATCAAGAACAAGTATTTTTAGATTTAATTTCATCATATTAAACGGGAAGACTAATAATAATTGAAGTACCGGTTTCAACTGAGTTTATCTTGAGACTTCCGCGGTGCATTCTTATAATGTCCTTACAAACCACAAGACTTATTCCCGTTTTTTCGAAGTTTCTCATATCTGACTTTTCATCGTTGATATTTCTTAAAGCCGATTCAGGAATTCCCTTGCCGGTATCGTGAAAATCAATCACAATTTCATTTGTTTCTTCTTTATAAGATGCAGAGATATCAAGAATTCCGCCCGTCAGCATCGATTCGGACGATATTAAAAGGAAATTCAGCAGCATCTGTTCGATCAGCGCCGCATCAGCCGGAATTTCAGGTAAGGTCTCATCTATTCCCAGTATAATTTTAATATTTCTGAAATTCGAAAACTTTTTCACAATAGAGACGGCCTGCTTTACAACGGGTCCAATATCTATGAGCTTAAAGTCAGGTTTTTCGTGCCTGGTAATAGAAAGAATATTTCTCACGCTCTCCCTGATTTTTAGTGCTTCCTGTCTTATCGTCTCATAATCATTTCTCGAATTATTACCATTTGAGTTTTCGAGCAGACTTTCACTAAAGATGATAATTCCGGTAAGGGGGTTATTTATTTCATTAGCGATCTCATTCGCAAGCTTGCCGACAGATGCCAGCTTTTCCGATTCTATTAATTGAGTCTGTGTTCTGAAAAGCTGGTTCTGCATCTTGTTAAATGAATCAGCAAGTATTCCAAGTTCGGCCCTGCCGGGAGGGATGTCTTTATTAAAGTCTCCCTGGGCGACGCGTTTAGTTCCTTCCACAAGGCTCTTAACGGGATTTCCCACGAGATGTCTGATTGAAAAATAAGTTATTACCGAAGCAAGTAAAGCAAATAATACAGTAAGCGAAATCAATAGGACCCGGGTTCGTTCGAGATCGGAAATTACTTTATTTATCGAAACTTCAATTTCAATAAAACCAAGAATAGTCTGTGACGCATTATGTACTGAAGAAAAAGTTGAATCATTGCCTGCTGATAATCCATCCCCCGAATAGTGACAGCCACCGCTAACGCAGTCGGGAGCATTATATATCGGAAGGGAGTTATATATTATTTTAGCTTTCCCATCGATCCTGAAATGATTAAAATTGCTCTGTTCCACTTTATGCATATTATGGTTTTCATCATGACAGCTAAAGCACAGAGGCATATTTTGAGAAACATTTTTATTTAACTCTGATTGACGAGATGAATATTTTATGACTCCTTCATGGTTCAAAATCCTGGCTGATTTTATTCCTTCGTTCCCGACGATATTATTAAGAGCGAGGGAAATCTCATCTCTCCTATTCTTCAGCATACTGAATCTTAAAATTTTCTCTATAGTATGACTAAGCTGTCCCGTATTATTATTAATAGAAGAAATAGCATCATCTTTCTGCTTAACGAGGCTGAAAGTTGAGAATACCCCCATAGTAAGCAGTATTATTATTCCTAATAATATAGATATACGGGTAGAGATACTTATATATTTTAATTTATCGAATATCTTCATTGTTCTATATCTATCCGGCTATATATATAGCATTCCCTTTACGAATAAACTATTATCTAAAAGTCAGCAGTATGCTTTATTCACTATGAGAAATTCTGGTTACACTCATTCCAAAATATTTCAATATAAGGTCAGTCCCGAAGGCCATTACTGATCCTAATGTTGCCATAACCAGGGTTACCACAATAGCATAAAGCGTTCTGTCATTATTATACATTTCTACGATCCAGAGATTCACACCTGTCAGGTCTTTTGTATCAATGGTAATATTTAATGGAGCCTGTTCCTTGCCGCCCATTTCACCAGCGTAAGTTTTTATTATTCCTGATAGCAGAACTCCCAGGCTGAGAGTCAATAAAATAACAACTATTGTTTTTTTAGCTTTCATAATACTTCCTCTGCTTTAATGCTCTAATGATAAACGTTTTTCTTTTCTTGCTTCAAAAAAGAGTTTTGCACAGATAACCAATGTCATTATTACCGAGGCTCCGATAACGAGCACTCCAGCAATACTTGAATATATTGGAATGTTCGTCATTTTATAAACCTGCTCTATAACGACAGATATACCGGCAAAAGCAATCATGATAGCAAACAATAACCTGATTCCGTAGCCCCGTATATATTTCACAGCTGTAACACCAAGTTGTGCTCCGATAGAAGCACCCAGAAGCATAAAAAATGCAGCAAGTATTTCTACTCTGCCTTTTAATGCATATGTCAAACAGCCATATGCTCCGCTGAACAATACACTCATCAAATCAGTGCCTACTGCAATTGCAGTCGGGCAGCCGATCAAATAAACCAATGCAGGCATTCTTATAAATCCTCCTCCAACTCCCATAAAACCGGATAAGAATCCAGTAACGAAAAATATGGCTAAAACAATCCATAAAGAAACAGATTCAATTCCTGATGCAGGGAACGATATCATAGGAGGAATTTTTATTTTATGAAGTCTCTGCGATAAACGGACCTTTTTCTTTTTAGGCGCTCCCCCGACTTCTTTACTAACAGCCTTGTTTTCGGCTGGACGAACGACGAAATAATCATACAGCATAAAAATGGAGAGTCCGAGAAGTAAAATTATATAACTCCATCGGACAATAGAGCCGACATTTCCCACCTTTTCAAGAATCATAATTACCTGCGAACCGCCTTCAACACCAAGAACCGAAGCCCCGATTGAAATCAGTCCCAATTTCCAGTCTACATTTCCCATTTTACTATGCTTCTTAGTAGCCACAATGGATTTTCCAAATATATGGGCCAGATCTGTTCCTATCGCGTAAGACATATGAAATCCGAAAATATTCAGGGCCGGTGTAACAATCCAGGCTCCCCCGACACCGAAAAATCCTCCAAGAACTCCAACACAAAAACCTATGAGCACTAACAGAAGAACATTGAATTCTATCCCTGCAACAGGTAAATATATATTAAATATGTCCATGTACTATTCCTATGATAAAATTAGAAAATAGTTTAAGCCAGCTCACTTTTCCGCGCCTTTTCTTTTCTAGATTCAATTATCAATCTTGCGATTATTATAAGTGACATTGAAACTGCAGTACCCATTAAAACTATCCCAGCCGTGGTCTGATAGAAAGTTATGAGAGAAAGTTTGTAAACCTGTTCGAGTGCAACTGAGCAGCCTGCGAAGACAATCATGATTGCAAAGAGAAGCCTTATTCCATACCCCTTGACGTATTTAATTGCTGTAGCACCGATCTGAGCCCCTATAGAAGCACCTATTAACATAAAGAAAGCCGCAATAAACTCTACCCGCCCCTTTAAGGCATATGTAAAACATCCGTATGCGCCGGCAAATAATACACTCATTAAATCTGTTCCGACAGCAATAACGGTAGGTACGCCGATGAGGTAGACCAATGCAGGCATTCTGATAAACCCGCCTCCAACACCAAGAAATCCGGAAAGGAAGCCTGTAACAAGAAAAACTGAAAGAACGATCCAGAGTGATACTGATTCAATATCTGATGCAGGTAAAGAAATCATTGGAGGTATTTTAATCTTGTAAAGTTTTACTGCAATTCTGCTTCTGGAATTCTCAGGTTTTTCTTCAGATGAATTCCTGGACTGGCGGGGGTTAAGCACAAAATAATCATAGAACATAAAGCCGCTTAAGCCAAACATTAACAGCAGGTAACACCATCGGACAATCATACCCGCCTCCCCAATTTTTTCCAGTCTGAGGATCACCTGAGAACCTAATTCTAATCCCACAATTGATGCGGCGATTGAAATAAATCCCAGCTTCCAATCTATATTCCCCATTTTCTGATGTTTCTTAACTGCACCTATTGACTGACCGAAAATATTCGAAAGGTCTGTTCCAATAGCATATGCCATGTGAAATCCGAAAATATTTAAAGCGGGAGTTACGATCCATCCGCCTCCCACTCCGAAAAAACCACCAAGAACCCCAACACAAAAACCAATTAAGATTAATAGAAGTACATTGAATTCTATTCCTGCTACGGGTAAATAAATATTAAAAATATCCACGTATCTCCCCGGTTTTAAATAGTGAAAAATTTAGAATTTTTTATTTTTTCTGGTTTCAATCATAACTTTGCTTATAATAACACTCGACATAGTCACAGCTGTACCAATTAAGAAAATTCCTGCAATAGTCTGGAAGAGAGGATGTTTTGTAATTTTATAAAACTGTTCTGTCGCCACCGAAAATGCGGCAAAGATTATCATTATGGCAAATAGTAATCTAATCCCATAACCTTTTATATATCTGACGGCGGTTGAACCTATCTGTGCACCTATAGCAGCGCCGAATAACATCACTACGGCTGCGATTAATTCTACTCTGCCTTTTAAGGCGTAAGTAAAACATCCATAAGCTCCGCTAAAAAGAACGGTAATCAGACTTGTACCTACCGCTATTGCAGTAGGGAGGCCGATTAAATAGACAAGTGCCGGCATGATAATAAATCCACCGCCAACACCCATGAATCCGGAGAGAAATCCGGTAAAAAGAAAGATCAAAAAGATAACCCAGATCGAGACGCTATCAATATCTGATGCGGGAAATGAAATCATAGGCGGAATATTTAACTGGTGCAGTTTTTCGGAAATCTTGCTTCGCTCCCGTCTTGAATTTGTTCCGGGAGCCCTGTCATTCTCCTCTTCAATTCTTTTCATCATTCCAGGATGAATAACAAAATAATCGTAGAGCATGTAACACCCAAGCGAGAAGAGAAGGAACATATAGCACCATCGTACTACAATTCCCACATCTCCCGATTTTTCAAGTGCAATAATTACTTCAGAGCCTATTTCGAGACCTATTACAGAAGTGATAATTGAAATAAGTCCTAATTTCCAATCAATATTTCCCATCTGCTGATGTTTCTTCACAGCACCGATTGTCTGCCCGAAGATGTTAGAAAGGTCGGTTCCGATTGCGAATGCCATATGGAAACCGAAAATATTCAGAGCAGGTGTTACAATCCACCCGCCGCCGACCCCAAAAAATCCGCCGAGTATACCTACACAAAAGCCAATAATGAGTAATAAAAAGATATTGAACTCAATTCCGGCTACCGGCAGATAAATATTAAAGATGTCCATACACTTTTAGGAAATGTTTTATCATTAAGAGAAACTGTGCAACTATTCTACAATGTCCTTTGCTATAATAATTCTGTAATCAGAGTTTTACTTTTTTCGAACCAGGATATATCCTCCCGGAGTGCAACTGTAGGACTAATCATGATTATAACAGGCGGATGAAAATTATGCGAATGAAATTCATCCGAAATGTTCTCCACACTTCCGGTAATTGTTCGTTGTGCCGGGAGAGTTCCGTTTTCAATAACAGCAACGGGCATTGACGGATCCATACCATTTTTGATCAGCTCGTTACATATTTTGTCGATTCGTGAAGCCCCCATATAAATAATAAGATTAGTATTTTTCATTTGGGCAAGTTTTGACCATTCTACCTGCGTTTCCGGTTTGTCGGGGCATTCATGAGCAGTAATGAGAACGCATTGTGTTATTAGTCCTCTGTGCGTAATCGGGATGCCGCTGTATATTGGAGCGGATAAACCTGAGGTAATTCCAGGGATGATCTCGAATTCTATCCCTGCATCTTTAAGTGCGGCTGCTTCCTCAGAACCCCGTCCGAATACGAAAGGATTTCCACCTTTCAAACGGACTACATTCAATCCTAGTTTAGCTTTGTAAATAAGTATTTCAATGATTTTGTCCTGTTTAACCGGATGATGACCAGATTCTTTCCCGACAAAAATCAATTCACAGTCATCTTTACAAAAAGATAGGAGGTCATTACCAATCAGCCTATCATAAACAAGAACATCCGCTTCTTTCAATCTTTTTAATGCTTTAAGAGTGATTAAGTCCGGATCGCCCGGTCCTGCACCCGCTATATAGACTTTACCATATTCCATTTATAGATCCCCGGAATAGTTATTATATTTGCTTGAGAACGTTAACTATCAGAAAGCCTGCTGTAATTACGAAGACGATGAGGAATACCGCTATAAGGATATCCGCCTGCGAATCTCTGCCTGACGAAACATTATGTTCCCGTGAGAGAATCTCGTTGATCATTTCCAGTGTTTTTCTTCCTATTTTTTTAAATTCCTGATCGTACATTGCAATCTCTTCAGCGCTGAGAGCGTTAGAACGAATTACATCAAAAAACTGGTTGTAATTGTCAGACATTTCGGAATAATCATTTTTCAATGCTGTCACTTCACTATCTTTTAACGCTTTCATGCCAATAAGTTCACCGAATTTTTGATGGAACTCCTCTTTGGCTTTTTGCCAGCGTAGAAATCTCTCCTGCGAGTAACCCCTGATTAAAAGGTTCTTTTCTTCTCTTCTAAGCTGAAGTTCTGACTCTTTTAGTATATGCACAACTTCTGTGATTTTATTACTCTTTTCTAACTGCTTTGTTATTATCCAGCCTAAAACGCCGCTGCCGATAATCAAAATGAGCATTACAGAGAAGGTGATAAATATTTTTTTCTTTAAGATTCTTAAATCACCCATGTTAATTACCTTAATTAATTTTTAGACTAAATCGAGTTCCTTCAGGATCCCGTTTATGTATTGTTTGGTACTGACGCTGCCGTTATTTTTTAAGATAGATTCCCAGTCCTTTGATGCAAAAAACTTTAAGACTCTTGCTCTCGTTTTGGAATCGACCTTCTTATCTGCCAGAATATACTGTCTGAATTCTCCGGCAAGATGAAAAATATCTTCATAAACGGGAGGAATAAGTTTCTCAATCTTATTTTTCATTTCTTTGGTAAAGAAAGGAGCCTTTCCCTGCGATGATACTGAGATAGTAAGATCGCCCCTTGAGATGTTCGCAGGAAGTATAAAGTCACATAGAGGCATTTTATCAGCTGCATTCAACAGGATCCCTTTTTCTGTACAATCCATTCTGACTCTTCTATTAATTTCAGGATTATCCGTTGCACTGAATACGATACCAAATCCTTTTAGGTACTCTGAAGAATAAGTTTTCCTTATAATCGATATCTTTTTTGACCGGGCCAGCTCAAGGATCGACTTACAGAATCGTGGTGAAATTACCGTTACAGACGTATTGAATTTTATGAGAGAAAAGGCTTTCCGGGAGGCTACTTTACCCCCACCCACAATAAGGCAATTAAATCTTTCAAGATTCAATAAAACAGGATAAAAACCGGGTTTTTTGCTTTTTTTCATATTATTATCCTTACCTATCGAAAAATATCAGCTGGCATCTTAGATGCAACGCATGATGAAAAACTGTAATCTCTGTGTTGTTAAAAAATGTGCTGTAATTCGAGGATTTATGAGTATTTACGGACTCCAAGGATATAGACTTTGAATGATTTTTATGATAAAAATGGAAGGGGTTTAAGGTAGGTCATGTCATACAAGGATAATTTTGAAGCATCGGGCGACCAGGCTCAATGCTAAAGCAGAATGACAGGTCTACACATTGTGCAGAAGTTACAAAATCCTGTTATCATACTTGAATGAAGTAGTTAGATTTGCGATCTGAAGTTACATACAACAGAGAAGGGTGAAAGATGAATGAGCTTAAGCAGTTTTAATGATTGAAGCAATACATCTGGTCGCTGCCAGAAGGAATTCTTCATTTACTTTGCGAATACACGCAATCCAATGATACCAGTAATTATGAGAAAAATAAAAAAAAGTCTTGCAAGTTCCCGAGATTCGCCGAAAAGGATTATCCCTAATACAGCAGTTCCAACCGCACCAATTCCTGTCCATACAGCATAAGCTGTTCCGACGGGTAATTTTGTTAATGAGTAGGAAAGTAGTCCCATACTAATTAATATACATACAATGGTAAACACCGAGGGCCAGAGTTTAGTAAACCCTTGTGAATATTTAATACCAACTGCCCAGGCTGTTTCAAATAGTCCTGCTACAAATAGAATTAACCACTCCATATTACTCCATTATTTCAATGTTTTTAAATAAAGGTGAATCAAGCTATTTAATCGATGCGGCCTCAAAATGATTTTGAAGCTCCGGGGAATTAATATTTTCTCCGTGCGGGTTTAAAATAGACAAAAACCTTTATCTATTCTTCTCTCTTAAAAAATAGAAATTAGCCGGCAGGATAAGATCTTTTACAGCGCATATAAAGCGGAGGTGAAGCGCAGATGGAGCGCAGTTGGAGCGCAGTTGGAGCACAGGTGAAACGTATGTGAGACGTATGTGAAAGGCAGGAATATCGTAAAATAATCCTGATTAAAACATTGGATTAAGCTAAACGGGAGGATAATTATTTTGGAAGTAAATTAGCGGATCTTAGAATTTTGATCTGGTATGATGCCCTATTAAAGCAGACAAATATGCATCGCTGATTTTCGCATTTTATAGTTAAGAATGAAATCTGCAGAAACTAAATCATTTATTCAAAGCCAGTTATCTATTTTTAACCTTTATACTGACGGCCACTTCTCCATCTTCCTCAGGCGGGAGCTTTAGTTTTTGGGGGATCAGCAATTGAGAATTAACACTTGTTGTATGAGTAATCTTCGTCAGATCGATCGGTTCAGTATTAATAGATTTCGGAATATTATTCCCTTCCTTAGGGACAATCAAAAGAACAGTAGGAGGATTTGCCTGGATAGAAATGAGGTGAAGGTTTTCGGCAAGCTTACCTGTAGTCTGTACCTTAACAGGTAATGAAATTATTTTTGTAGGAATTGCGTTTACTGTAATTTTTTTTGGTTCTATATCGTATAAGTTCAAACCCGAAGGGAGTTCAATATCCTCTTCATTCAGTGCAAATTCATTCTTGCCTTTCTTGATGTCGTTAAGGTTTATGGAGACGACAAGTTCTGACGGGTCGAGCAGTCGAAAATCCTGCTCGGAGCCTTCCAGAGTTATCTCTGCTTTGGAAGGGACCTGCTGTGCAAGTGCAAAATCAGATGTTATATTTCTGAATTCTATAGGAACAGTATAGTTCCTGAAAATTCTGTCGGAATGATATGCGAGAAGGAACCATGCAACTATGGCTATCAGTACAGATGCCGCAGCAGTAATGATATGCCTTTTATTCCACCAGCTTGATTCTATATCTTTAGCCGACGGATAATTTTTGTGATAAAATTCTTCGAGGCGGTTTTTCAATTCAACTGTTGATTTCAATAATTTCAACTGCCCATTTTCGGCCACGCTGATCGTACCCCGTTCCTCTGAAACGATTATGGTGAAAGCATCGCATTGTTCAGATAATCCAAGACCGGCGGCGTGTCTTGTACTTCCCTGACCAAGTGCAGCTATATTTACAGAGAGCGGGAGGTGCGCTCCAAACCGAGATATTCGATTACCCTCAATTATGACTGCGCCGTCGTGACCGGGAGAGCTTGTATTGAAAATACTATAAAGAAGGGGAGCGCTTATTCTGCCTTCGAGCGGGATACCTCCTGTTAACTGCCGTTCATACGATTCTTTGCCTCTAATAGTAATCAGAGCCCCGGTTTTTTTCTCGGCCATTTTACCCACAGATTCCGTCAGGATGTCCACCGAAGAGGTAAAAGTTGACAGGCGGGGTTTCCTACGGAAGCTTGTCCAGAACCAGGCAAGATCTATCATCCTTCTGATATCAGATTGGAATACGATGATAGCAGCTATTAAGATTACAATTATCAGAGTTTTTATTAAAAGTTCAGTAAGGTAGAGCTGGAAAAATTTTGCCAGGAGATAAATTAGTGCAAAAATAGAAATCGCGACTACCAATCTGCGGGAAGCGCTTCTGCGGAGCCAGTTGATAAATATAAATAAGAATGCAGATACTATTAAAATATCGAGTACATCAACTATCCTGACATTTCCTGCGAGCTCTGAAATAAAATTCATTTTAGATTATGAGATTAAAAATTACTGATTACTTTACTGAGTACATCCATTGAAGTTTTTAATTGATCATCCGAAAGATACGGTGCCGGGCCAAGTCTCAGCCTGTTACCTCTAAAGTCAGTCCATACTCCTTCAGCCCTTAACCGGGAGGACATCTCACCGGCGTGATCAGAATACAGTACGAGAAATCCGCCTATATCATCGATTTTAAGATTTCTATGCCGTCTTATAACATCAGGATCGGCGTCCATCTTATCAAATTCATTCGCAAGCAGAGATATCTGATGCTGACTGATCTCTCTCAGATACCCGGGAGTTAAATGCTGGTCCCTAAAAAACTTAAAGACTTCTGCTGCCCGGTAATTGCTGGTCGGGTCATACGTAGCACCAGCAAACAGGTCGTCTCCCGCACCATACGAAATCTCACCTTTCTTCTTTGCCTTTGATAAAGTTCCATACTCACTATACCAGCCTGTAATAACAGGCCGAAGATCAGTATTTTGCGGGAATCTAAGGAAACAATTTCCTTCACCCAGCTGACAATATTTATAACCCCCTCCGACAACAAAAGCGCCTTCAAGTTTTTCGTTTTTAATAGAAAAGGGGACAACATTTAAGGCATGGTATGCATCTACTAATAAATATACTCCCATCACTTCACACTTTTTCACCACGGAGGAAAGATCGTTTACAATCTCACCGGAATTGAAAAATACCTTTGAGACAAGTACAGCAATTGTTTTATTATTTATTTTTGAGATCAATTTATCAGCTACCAACTCAGTGGGAGAGGATTCTACTTTTATAATTTCTATTCCTTCTTCAGAAAGTCGGTCGAGCTGTCTGCGTATCGTATGAAACTCACCATCTGTAGTTACAATATTAACATCTTTATTTATCGGCAGAGCTGATAAAAATCTGATAATCAGGCTCATGGGTATTAGAAGACAGCGCAATATGACCATTGTCGTCATCAAGAAGTTTCCGATAACCATTTTTAACTTCAGCTGCCTTTTCGAATGCTTTGCCCCATTTTTCATCGACAAATTCGGCTGCATCAAGCCACGCCTGTTTTTGTCCATTAAATCCGCAGTCCGGCCATGCCTGATGAGAATGACCTGTGAGCAGCAGTCTCTCACTGACCCTGAAATTAGAATAATATTCAGCAAGGGCATTAGGCGACTTATATAGTTGTTCAGGATTAAACATCTTTCTGAAGCTCCGCTCTTATTTCCCACAAATCCGGAAAAAAAGGATGGTTTAATGTAGTCATTAAATATTTAACACCGTCGGAACCGCCTGTACCCATTTTAGTACCGATTGTTCTCTGAACCATTTTTACGTGTCTATACCTCCATTCCTGGAAGCCTTCATCCAGATCGACCATCAGCTCACAAAACTGCGAATTTGCAGGATCCGATTTATATATTAATTTAATAACATTCTGAATATCTTTGGAAACAGTTACCGGCTGTGAATAATCCCTTTTCAAATACTGTTCAGGAATTTCGTATCCTATTTTTGAAAGATAAGCGATAAAGGCATCCCAGACAGCGGGTTCCTGTATACGTTTTTCAATCTTCACTTTTTCTTTTTCTCCGAAGTGAGTTCTATTCAGCATTCCGGGAGTTCTTTTGCCCAGGCACAATTCTATTTCTCTAAACTGAGCCGATTGAAAACCGCTTGCAGATTCGAGCCTGTCTCTGAAAGACAGGAATTCCAAAGGCGTCATAGTTTCAAGAATATCTATCTGGGCTACAAGGATTTTCAGAATCGTTAAAATTCTTTTCATTGTATGCAAAGATCGAGGAAGGTCTTTTTTTTCGAGGAGAACTTTAAGGTAATCCATCTCGTGAAGTATTTCTTTAAACCATAATTCATATGCCTGGTGAATTATTATGAAAAGCATTTCATCATGTTCAGGGCCTTCAGACAATAATTTCTGAGATTCTAACAATGAGTTGAGCTGAAGATATTCAGAATAAGTCAATGCCATTTTATTCACTGATGATTTATTTCTAAAAAGGATTATCCGAATTTAAGAACTTTCTGCCTGATTTCATTTTATTTCGGAATTAAGTTCGAACAAAATAAATAAATTGTGCGGAAGCAGGACTCAGGATTTCTTTTCCCGGTGAAAGAACACAGAAAAGTTCACCTTTCGCCGGGCTTATGCAGATTTTTTAGCGCTTAGGGGGTTGCCTGCTTGAATAGTTTGCTAATATTGACAATATTAATCAATAACAGGAATATATTTTATAACTTTTAGCTTCACAAATGCGAGTATCCAGGTTCAGTATTCCTGCTGTCGGATTTTTAATTCTGTTAATCAGTTTTTCCAATAGTTATTCTCAATCCACAGGATCGCTCCGCGGATTAGTTGTAGATTCTACCAGCGGGGAACCATTACCTTACTGTAATATTATATTACAGGAAATCAATTCGGGAACCACAACAGATCAACGCGGATATTTCTTCTTCCCATCTCTTAAAGCCGGAGCTTATAATCTCCTTGTTTCTTACATCGGATACAGAAATGAGGCATATGAAATCAAAATAATTCCAAATGCGATGGCTCATGTTGATGTTAAACTTATTCCAACAGCTATCAGCCTCCCTGAGCTCGAAAAGGTAGGGCAAAAGTACAATTTCGAAAAGAATCCTAATGTCAGCATTAACCGTATTTTTACCCGTGAACTGGAGACAATACCAAAAGGTGTAGAGACAGATATCCTGCGCTCATTAAAATTTCTTCCAGGGGTAAGTTCTGCAGGTGATGTCACCGCAAGATACAATGTACGGGGAGGAGCATCCAATCAGAACCTTGTGTTATTAAACGACATGCCCGTGTACAGTCCGTTTCATGCACTGGGATTGTTCAGCGTTGTTGATCCTGATATGGTGAGCGTTGCAGAATTCTATAAAAGCGGATTTCCCGTGGAATACAGAGGCAGGCTATCTTCTTTATTAAAGATAACGAGTAAAGACGGCAATAAAAACCATTTTGGCGGTATTGCAAGCGGAAGTTTTCTTTCAGGGAAAGCTCTGATTGAAGGACCGATACCCGACGGTTCTTTTATGATTTCCGGAAGGAAAAGTTATTCCAATAAAATCCTGAAGAAATTTTTAAATAATAAAAATGTACCGGTAGATTTTTATGATTTATCATTTAATATGAATTATTCAAATCCCGAGTTCCTGCAGGATGCTAAATTTACTTTTACCGGCTTCGTTTCTTCTGACAATCTTGATAATCCCGATCCTTTACAGGAGGATTTCAGATGGAAAAATCAATTATTCGGTCTTACCTATTTTCAGTGGGTTACCGGGAGTCCTTTATTTTACCAGGTTGAATTATTCTCAAGTTATTTCAGAGGAGAGGTGATACCTAATTTCAGTGAGGCACGCGCAGAGAAAAATGAAATAAATGATGTTACAGTGAGGGCAGGTTTTACATATATATTTCAGAATGATAATGAGTTAACAGGAGGAACTGAATTCGCAACTGTCAAATCAATTCTCGACCTGGAAAATGTGAGAAAATCTTTTACTGAGATAAGTGATGAAGGTACTAATGTAAGTCTTTATGCCAAGTACAAATTAAGCAGCATTAAAGATCTGATTATAGAAGGCGGAACGAGATTCAATTTTACAAGATTAGCAAACGGCACCGCGGGGGATTTTTCTTTTGAACCGAGGGTCAATCTCACATACAGGATATTCCCATGGATAGCATTCAAAAGCGCCTGGGGAATATATCAGCAGGAGCTGACGACAATTTCAGATGAGAACGAAATTATCAGCGTATTCGAACCATGGATTATAACTCCATCTTACTTACCCCCGGCAACTGCGCTTCATTATGTATCAGGATTCAACATATCCCCATTATCCATTCTCTCTTTCGATATAGAAGGGTATTATAAAATCATCCACAACCTTACCGCTGTAAATGAAAGAAAGTATTTTGCGGATGATCCTGATATTGTTGCTGGAAGGGGAGAATCGTACGGACTGGAAGTCCTTACAGTGATCAAACAGCAGCCATTTTCACTTAACATTGCATATTCGCTGGGCTGGGCTTTCAAAGAAGTTTATGGATTGAGATACCGTCCGCGGTACGATTCACGGCACAATCTTAACCTGCTGCTGGAATATGATTTCGGGAGCGGCTGGAGTGCAAGTGCGGCCTGGTTTTACAATTCCGGTCTTCCATTCACGCAGATTGCAGGCTTTTATAATAAGCTCTACTTTAGTGATCTTGGAAACCGTGATTTCTATTTTACACCTTACACCATACTTGCTTCTAAGAACCTTGGGACACTGCCGGATTATCACAGACTGGACCTGAGCATTTCAAAAAGATTCACAATAGGCAATTTTAAATTCCGCGGGGATATAAGTGTTATCAATGTATATGCCAGGAACAATTTATTTTATTTTGACAGAGAGACCGGTCAGCGTGTAAACATGCTTCCTTTTCTGCCGACAGCAACATTGAGAGTAGAAATATGAAAAAAGTATTTTTATTTATCATATTTTCGGTTTTAATTATTTTAAATATTTCCTGCGAGGAGAATTTTAGTCCCAAGACCGATTTTGTGCAGCAGTATGCATTATTTTGTATAGTAAACGGCGACACCTCATACCAGAGTGCTTTCGTCGAAAAGAGTTATGATGTAAACGGGCTCGATCCGTTATCCTACAGCGGCAATACTTTTGTAAAGAATGCTGCAATCAAAATTAAATACAACGGCGCCGATTATATTTTAAGGGATACATCTTCGATAATAAACGATAAAGAGATTGACTTCTACTTTACAGACAGTCTTAAACCCGATCCGAATAAGAGTATGAGTATAACAGCGGTGTTACCGGATGGAACAACACTTGAAGGATCGACAGTAACACCTAAATCGGCTAACCTTTCATTCCAGTACCAGGAAGAAAGCAGTGATACTTATATCGAACAAAAAAGCGAAGGTTTATTTTTTATCTGGCATATTTCAGGCAACGATACGACAGGTATATTATTTCTGCCTGAACTGAAGATTAATTATTACAAAGTTGAGAACGGTTTAAATGTATATTCAGAGAAAAAAGTTCCAATAAGTTATTTCCGGAACGGTGATGAGTATCTTCCGAATTACCCGATTGTAACATCTGCCAACACACTTAATTTCGAGATGGACGCAATAAACCGGGCAATGAACGAAATATCGCAGGGCGATCCCGACAAATCAAAATATTATATTATTGACGCGGATTTTGATCTCCTTCTTCTTGATAACAACCTCGCGCCTTATTACCTGACTATTCAGACATTTCTCGATGGATTTACTGTGATTCTTGACCAACTGGATTATTCAAATATTGACGGAGGATACGGCGTGATCGGCTCCTTTTTCAAACGTGAGCATCATCTCACATTCAGCAGGGATTACGTTACAGGGTTCGGATACAGACTTGCGAATTAGCATCAATTTTTGGAACTTAAATCCGGTATGGAAGTCTAAAGATTTGTATATGTAGAATAATTAAAGGAGAATGTTATGAAGATTGCAATGAACGTGTTATTAATAATATTTGCCACACTTACTTTCGCTTCCTGCGAAAAGGCAACAAATCCGGTAACCCCCGATTCTTCAATAGATAAAACAACGCAGAGTTACAACGGAAGTTTTGAAGTTACTTATAAAGACTATAAAAATACTTCCAGGAGCGAAACTCTGACCGGATCTATAGATTTCAATTTTAACCAGGGATCATATTTTTACAGCGGCGTGCTATCAACCGCCGATGCCAGGGTAAACACTACAGAAATTCACGATCAAGGAACATATACTATAAGGGGCGAGAATATAGAAATGTTCGACGATGCAACCAAAAGGATGAATCCACAGTGGCTGCCAAGTCTATATCTTTCAGGAGTATATAGTTACAGGCATACAGATACGCAGGTTGTTATAGAAGGAACCGGTGATTTCGGTTCAGTCAGGATCACCCTTAACGCTCAATAATTTATTAAGATCAATCATAAATATTAAAGCCTGCAAACTCTGCAGGCTTTTTTTTGTGATAAAAAGCCCAGAAAACATGTGAATTAATTCTCAAGGGGGGTTAGACAGTGATAAATGAAACGACATATAAATATTTATTAGTGCAAATTTATCTGGTCATACGATGTATAAATAAAACAAAAGGTGACTCGATGAAAACAATAATAAAACTTGCCGTAGTATTTATGATTGCCATATCATTTGCGGCTTGTGAGAAAGCTGTAAACCCTGTTTCCCCCTCTTCACTGGATAAAACGGCATCAGATGCTGCAGCACTTACCCAAGCAGGGACATTTGAAATAACAACGCCTGACAGCCGTGCCATAGATCCTCAACCACTCTCCGGATATATTAATTTCTATTTTGATGAGGCTACCTCAACATATAAATATGACGGCAGAATAATCTCAGAGATAGATAAGGATTCACGTAATATTGGGAATACCGGAACATTTCAAAGAAAAGGCGATTATATCAAATTAGTAGATAATTCTATTGTGCAGGCAGACCGTATGGGTCTTGATCTCTATGGAGACTTTCAATATATGGAGAGGGGAAGCCAGGTAATCATAGAAGGCGAAAGTACCTTAGGACATATAAAGATAGTACTGTCCAAATAAATATGCCGGAAAATCCGGTTTCATAAAGCCTGCCCAAAGCAGGCTTTTATAGTTTAAAAGGGTCTTTCATTCGTCCTTTATATTCCGAACTTACGTAAAGATTTAGTATTTTTAAGGATAATTTTTCTCAGTACATGGTACTGAAAAAGAATTTATATAATGTTCTTAGAAAAAATGGAGATCTTTTTTATGGCACGTCAAACCGTCCTAATTATGGGCGCCGCAGGGCGCGATTTTCACAATTTTAATGTCTACTTTCGTGATAATGATGATTACAACGTAGTAGCCTTCACAGCAACACAAATTCCCAACATTGAAGGCAGAACTTATCCCAAAGAGCTGGCAGGAAAACTTTACCCCAAGGGAATACCTATTTATGAAGAAGCAAAACTAGTTAGTTTAATAAAAGAACTGAAGGTTGACGAAGTTGTTTTTTCTTATTCGGATATACCTTTTAATTATGTTATGACCAAAGCCTCGATAGTAAATGCTGCCGGAGCCTCTTTCCGTTTAATGGGCGCCGCCGAGACAGAAGTCAAAAGTACAAAACCGTTAATTGCTGTACTAGCTGTCAGAACCGGATCAGGCAAATCCCAAACCTCAAGAAAAATAGCTGAACTGCTCCGCAAATCAGGCAAGAAAGTTGTTTCAATCCGTCACCCAATGCCTTATGGAGACCTGGTAAAGCAGAAAGTCCAGAGATTCGCTACCATAGAGGATTTGAAGAAACACGACTGCACTATAGAGGAGATTGAAGAATATGAACCTCATATAGCCAACGGAGGGATTATCTATTCCGGTGTTGATTATGAAGCCATTCTTCGTGAAGCCGAAAAGGAAGCAGATGTAATTCTTTGGGACGGGGGCAATAACGATATGTCATTTTACAAAGCTGATTTGACTTTCACTGTCGTTGATCCTCACAGAGCAGGACACGAACTTAATTATTATCCCGGCAATACAAGCCTTCGAATGGCTGATGTTGCTATAATCAATAAAGTAGATACGGCAGATCCAAGCAACGTGGAAATAGTCAGAGAAAACATCAAAAAAGTGAATCCTGATGCCAGAATAATTGAAGCTTCTTCGCCGGTAACTGCGCAGAATCCTGATTTAATAAAAGGTAAGAAAGTGCTTGTGGTTGAAGATGGACCTACCTTAACACATGGCGAAATGAAATACGGTGCCGGTACCATTGCTGCAAGACAAAACGGTGCCGCAGAAATAGTTGATCCAAGACCGTATACTGTAAAATCGATTACTGCTACGTACAAGAAATACCCTAATATCGGTGTACTGCTTCCGGCAATGGGTTACGGAGACGCACAGGTTAAGGATCTGGAAGAGACGATTAATAAAACTGAATGTGATTCCGTAATTATCGGAACACCGATAGATCTTGGAAGGCTTTTGAAAATCAATAAACCTTCTACCCGTGTGACTTACGAACTAGGTGAACAGGCAACTGATGAAGTGAAGAAGGTACTTAAAGAAAAAGGAATGTTATAAAAGAAGCACAATCTTAGTTTTCAGACCCGTATAATATTTTATTATACGGGTTTTTTTATGCACTGCTGTCTGCCTTGAACAGAAAGAAACGGGGTGATAGAAAATAGCAGATTGAACGGATCAAAAAGATTCAGATAGATATAGAATGCGACGTCTATGGGGTTCCACAGAAAGTCGCCTGAGTATTAGCTTATTTAGTCAACCTCATACCAGATTATAATTCCGCCAGATCAATCTTCGCAACGTCTTCATAAATAATGGTGCTTAAATCTTCCGTATCGGGATTATATAAAGTTAGAATTCTTTCCTCCTGGTTTGATATAGCCTTATAAAGTATATTCCTTACCATCCTTGCATTCCCAAAATTTTTATCGCGTTTCCGATAGAGTTCCGTACAAATATCAAGTAAAAGCTGCCAGGCACCTTCATCGGGACTATAACCGTTTTTACCTGTTATTACAAGTGCTATTTCCAGAAGCTGCCGCGGAGTATAATCCTCAAAATTATAGTAATTAGTAAACCTGGATTTAAGTCCAGGATTTGATTCAATGAATTCCTTCATCTCATTAGTATAGCCTGCAACAATGAAGACGATCCTGCCATGGTAATCTTCCATCCGTTTAATCAAAGTATCAATAGCTTCCTGTCCGAAGTCATTAGCTCCGCGGGCAAGCGAATATGCTTCATCGATGAATAACGTACCGCCAAGCGCCTGCTGAATAACTGCATCTGTTTTGAGAGCTGTCTGCCCCTGATATCCGGCAACCAGACCTGAACGGTCAACTTCAACCAGATGCCCTTTATCCAGTACTCCCATTTCCTTATAGATTTTGCTTAAGAGTCTTGCTATAGTTGTTTTCCCTGTCCCCGGGTTACCCATAAAAACAGAGTGCAGGTTTTTAGGGATCACTTTGAGCCCTTTTTCCTCTCTGAGTTTCGCAACTTTCAGACTGCTAACAAGCTGGCGCACCGAATTCTTCACTGATTCCAGTCCGGCAAGTTCAGACAATTCGGTTAAATACCCGTCGAGCAACTCACTATCCCCCTGAATCTTCGCAGGTGATTTTGACTTCGACTCTGCAGTTACTGTTAGTATATCCTCCACAGATATCTCTCTGAGTTTAGAGTCAGTTCTTTCTTTATACGGGATATCGGCCACCCTCAACAGATGATTTTTCAAAATCCGATCGACAAGGTCTCTAACTAGGCGAGCGTTACCGAAATTCTTTTCTCTTTCCCTGAAAATTTTGTTATAAAATTTGAATAATTGATCCCTGGCTTCATCTACAAGTAAATGTCCTTTTTCATTCAATGAATCCTCAGTCATCTTCAGAAGTTCTTCAGGCGAAAAATCTTCAAATATTATTTTCCTGGTGAATCTCGACTGCAGTCCCGGATTACTATCAAGGAATGAGTTCATCTGCTCCGTATACCCGGCCGCAATCACTATGAATTTTCCACGTTCATCTTCCATGCGTTTGAGAAGAGTTTCGATTGCCTCATTCCCAAAATCATTTGCCGAATTAGAACCTTTCCTGCTTAGAGTATAGGCCTCGTCTATGAAAAGGGTACCGCCCCTGGCTTTATCGATCATCTCTGCGGTCTTCTGAGCTGTCTGACCAACATAAACGCCAACCAGGCCCTGCCGGTCAGTTTCAACGAGATGACCTTTAGGAAGTATTCCCAATGCGCAGTAGATCTGACTAAAAATTCTTGCTATAGTCGTTTTTCCCGTGCCCGGATTTCCCATAAAGACAAAATGTGAAAGGAATTTGTTCTCGGGGTTTTCACCTTCTTCAACAAAAAACCTTGCAAGCTTAATGATTTCTCCGATCTCACTTTTTACAGCATCAAGACCAGTCAATTTATTTAATTGTTCAAGAGAACTCCTGAGTAAATCTTCGTCAATGCCGGGATGGTTATTGTCCGAATTCCTATACTTCAGAACAGCCGCCACATCATCCGGATATATTGTACACATCGCTTCACGGGTTCGCTTATATGCAGGTATTTTCAAATATCTTTTACCGATCTGAATTTTTATTTCACTAAAATAGTTTTTAATCAGCTTTGCATTCCCGAAAGCAGCATCTCTTTTTTTATGCAACGATGTAAACTCTTTTTTTAATAACTCCTCAGATTCTTCTGCAACCACATAGTCTTCATCGGCAGCTATTTTCTTAAAAACACCATTTAATTCAGCGGGAGTGAGATCTTCAAAATTAAAAATATGAGAAAAAAGCGATTTTATTCCAGGGTAGAATTCAACAAAAGTATTCAAATGAGCCGGATCTACTAAAGCAATTACTGCAAGTTCACCAGCCCGATCCTCTATGAGACGGAGGAGCAGTTCCATATGTATTTTTGCGTAATCATCTTTATCTTCACTGATTATTGAATAAGCGTTTTTGATCAACAAGATCCCGCCCAATGCCTCTTCGATTACGTGCTCCATTTTCTGAGCAGAATCTTCAGCATCTGCACCAGCCAGGCTGCCCCAGTCAGTTTCAATCAGATGTCCGGACCGCAATGTACCCATAGATTTGAGAACCCGGCCTAAAATCCAGGCAATAGTAGTTTTACCCGTTCCAGGATTACCGGAAAAAATACAATTGATTGAAAAATTTTCACTATTATTTAATCCTGATTTTCTTCTATAAGTTATAAAACGCAGATAATCGATGAAATCTTTTATGGATGTTTTTACCTCTCTGATTCCGGATAATTTTTCTATTTCATCAAGCAGACTTTCGACTGTTTCAAGTCCCGCATTCTGTGTAATAAATTTCCTCACCTCTCCCGGGCGGGAAGTAAATTTCCTCTTGCCTGATTCCTCAGATTTTTCGAATTCAATACTCTCTTCAAAATTTATCAACTGGCTGCGGCCGATGAGAAAATACCGGGTACAGATTTTTTTATCTTCGAGGTATATATCAACCTGTCCCTGTCCCTCTGTCCAGAACCCTGATGAATTCGTGCCCCAGTTCTGAACAAATTCTACTGTCCGCCATTCCTTCTCCAATCCGAGAATAAACCGGTTTCTACCCGCTTCAACATTATTAATATACCAGACAGCCATACCATCGATATCAACGGTTCTTTTTTTATAGAAAGGATTATCAATGACAATTTCAACTCCGATATACCTAACAGTATCTTCATTGAACTGAAGAAGGTACACCCGTCTGCCGCTATTCAGATTATCAATAAAATTATAAGTTTTAGCTGTATATACTTTATAAACAAGGCCGGGATAAATCTCAATATCGGTGCGGCCATTTAATACTTTCTTTTCCATTGGTGTAATGATTTTGCCTTCTGAACTGCTTTTTAAGATCTTGTTATATATATAATCGAATTTTTTATCATTTTTATAAATATTTCTAACATTTTCTGCTTTCTCAAGAGCTTCCTTAATCCTGAACATCAGGAACAAAGAGTCGAGCTCCAGCAGGAGAGCTTCTTTGTGTAGCTCTTTTAATGATTGACTGCTCTGAATTTTTTTTGATGCAATGTATGAAAACCAGTACTCTTTCTGCCGGAAAGCCTCTTCAGCGGTCTTATAAAGATTCAAATCCGATTCTACAGGTTTTTCAAGATCTTCTGCGATACTTAATAAAGAGATAAGATATTTGAATGATTCATTTGATTCAGATTCAGAACTTACCTTATCATTCAGAATCTGCAAAGCATTCGTATAATCACCGGTTCCTGCAAGAACTGCAGCTTTAGCTTTCAGTGCCATCTCAGAGAGGGGAGTACCGTTTTTGATTGCATAGTTCAGATCGGATAAGGCTCCCTCATAGAGACTCATTCTGCTTAAGAGGTAGCCGCGGTATGTTCTTGCATTTATATTATTTGATGACAGACGAACGGACAGATTGGCAAATTCAAGCGCTTCAGCTGAATTGCCGTTTTCCATCAATGCCCAGGCAAGACAAATTGAAGATCTGTAATCCTCAGGGAATTCCCCGTACACTTTTTTCGCAGAAGTGAGAGCCATCCGGAAGCGCCCCTGCCCGAGATGTTCAAACGTTTCCTCTATAAGTTCTTCAAAATCTTCGGCAGTCAAACATGCAACTCCGTTTTTTGTCTCAATTTATCCGGAGGAAATATAATAAAATAAATATTCCGGAGAAGAGAGAAGGAAGGAAGGAAGGAATGGATGAATGGATGAATGGATGAATGGATGAATGATGATTGGGTGATTGGGTGATTGAGTGAATGGATGAATGAGTGAATGGGTGAATGAGTGAATGGAGAATTGAGTGATTGGGTGATTGAGCGATTGGGTGATTGAGCGATTGGGTGATTGGTGATTGGGTGAATGTTTGATTGGGTGATTGAGTGATTGGGTGAATGAGTGATTGGATGAATGGATGAATGGATGAATGTTGAATGGATGAATGTTGAATGGATGAATGGGGGAATGATTGAATGATGATGATTGATTGGGGGATTGATTGGTTGGGATTAGAATAAACGAGGGGGAAGGATAAATAAAAAACCCGATGACGGGGGTGTCATCGGGCAGGGTCCTTTATCATCACGAGGCAGGGGTAAACCTCTGTGAACGAACCCACTCAAAATTAATCTCTTTTTAATTAAAAACAAAAGTTAAATTATCCTTTGCAAGGAAAATCAGAGGTGATGTCTTCCGTTTTCAGCAAAACAACAGCAAATGTACCGCGGCTAATGCGGGCAGGGGGCTGCAAATTAATTATTTCTGCTGTTAGTATAGTAATGCTATCCGATAAAGTATAATTACTACGGAAAATGGGGAGCAAATTTAGGAGAGTACGCCCGGAAATAAAAAAGCCGTCTCAAATCGAATTGAGACGGCTTTATAATTAAGCAGATTCTATTAATACATTCCGCCCATATCGCCCATTCCACCGCCAGGCATCGGGGGCATAGGAGCTTCTTTTTCTTTCTTTTCAAATACAACGGCTTCAGTTGTAATCAGAAGAGAAGCTACAGAAGCAGCATTTTCAAGGGCTGTTCTTGTAACTTTGGTAGGATCAATTACACCTGATTTAATCAGGTTTTCATAAGTTTCAGTTGCAGCGTTAAATCCATAGTCATCTTTTCCTTCTTTAACCTTCTGCAGAACCACAGAGCCCTCGATACCTGCGTTATCGACTATTTGTCTTAACGGTTCTTCAAGAGCTTTCTGGATTATCTTGATTCCGGTTGCCTGATCAAGGTTTTCTCCTTTTACTTTATCAAGCTGACTGATTGCTCTAACAAAAGCAACTCCGCCGCCGGCTACAATTCCTTCTTCAACAGCAGCGCGGGTAGCATGCAATGCATCTTCAACGCGAGCTTTTTTCTCTTTCATTTCAACTTCAGTTGATGCACCTATCTTGAGTACAGCAACACCGCCGGAAAGCTTTGCAAGTCTTTCCTGAAGTTTTTCCTTGTCGTAATCCGATGTTGTCTTATCAATCTGAGCCTTAATCTCATTTATTCTCTTTTTAATATCATCAGTTTTTCCCGAGCCTTCAACGATGGTCGTGTTATCTTTATCGATATTTATTTTCTTTGCCTGACCGAGATATGAGACTGTAGCGTTCTCTAATTTGAACCCTCTCTCCTCAGATATAACGGTACCGCCGGTAAGCACAGCGATATCTTCAAGCATTGCTTTTCTTCTGTCGCCGAATCCAGGTGCTTTAACAGCAGCTACCTTCAGGGTTCCGCGGATCTTATTAACGACGAGCGTTGCAAGAGCTTCACCTTCAAGGTCTTCAGCAATTATCAAAAGAGATTTTCCCTGCTGAGCGATCTTCTCAAGAATAGGGAGAAGGTCTTTCATTGCAGATATTTTCTTGTCGTGGATAAGTATATAAGGATCTTCAAGAACTGCTTCCATCGATTCTGTATCAGTAACGAAGTAAGGTGAAAGATACCCGCGGTCGAACTGCATACCTTCAACTACATCAAGAGAAGTTTCCGTTCCTTTTGCCTCTTCAACAGTTATTACACCGTCTTTGCCGACTTTTTCCATTGCATCTGCAATAAGGTTGCCGATAGACTTATCATTATTAGCTGAAATAGCACCAACCTGGGCAATTTCATTTCTTCCCTCAACATCTTTGCTTATTGATTTCAGGTAATCAATTACCTTTTCAACTGCCAGGTCAATACCTCTTTTCAGATCCATCGGGTTTGCGCCAGCAGTAACGTTTTTCAAACCTTCCCTGTATATAGCCTGTGCTAAAACAGTAGCGGTTGTGGTACCATCACCGGCGACGTCGCTGGTCTTTGAAGCAACTTCGCGGACCATCTGTGCACCCATATTCTCTACCGGGTCTTCAAGTTCAATTTCTTTTGCTACTGATACACCATCTTTGGTAACAGTTGGTGCACCAAATTTTTTCTCAAGTACTACATTGCGTCCTTTAGGACCAAGTGTAACTTTAACAGCATTAGCAAGTTTGTCCACGCCTCTTTTAAGCTTAGTACGTGCTTCACTGTTAAATTCAATTAGTTTAGAAGCCATTATTATTTCCTCCGTTTATATTTTTCAAAAATCTTATTTCTCAATAATTGCGAAGATGTCACTCTCGCGCATAATTAAATATTCCTCACCTTCAACGGATACTTCCGTTCCGCTGTATTTGCCGTAAAGAACTTTATCACCTGTCTTAACTTCCATTTTAATTACTTTACCATCATCGGAAACTTTGCCCGGACCTGCCGCTACAACAGTCCCCTCTATCGGTTTTTCCTTTGCTGTATCAGGCAGAATAATACCGCCTTTTGTCTTCTCTTCAGCTTCCATGGGTTTAACAATAACGCGGTCGCCAAGAGGTTTTAAGTTCATTTTAGCCATAATTATCTCCTGTTATTTTATATTTAAGGTTATTAGCACTCGTTAATCGCGAGTGCTAATATACTATTGTTAGCAAGATTTGTCAAGGTCGATAGAGATGGGACAAAGGAGGCCGGGAAACAGGGGATTTCGAGAATTAAGGGAGATAAGGTGAAAATTTCATCTGTAAATATATTTATGCTAAACAAACAAGTTATTTGAAGCGAGGCATCGTTCCGCATAATATTTATGAATTATAACGGGCTTTTCCTATTTTTCAATTTGTTTTTACAGAAGAATAATGAGCAGATCATCAATAAAAGCCGAGCTGAAAAACCTGTCCCAAGCTATCCGCACTCTTGACAGGAGAGCTGTAACAGTATTTCTTTCGGTTGCTTTCCTTCAGACATTCTCCTGGTATTATACTTCGAGGTATTTTTTCAGGTTAAATATTTTTCCCCATTACCAGTCTGAACCAAACATTTATTTGATCGAGTACCTATACTGGTATATTGGGGACTTCTTCAGTTTTTTTGTACTGTCGGTGCTCATTATTAAGTTAATCCTAAAGGCTGACCTTAAAAACTTTGGCTTAACCATCGGGGATTTCAGGGCAGGGATAAAAATTTCCATCATCTTCCTGGCAATAATGCTTCCATTGGTCTGGATATTTTCCTCGTTTCCCGAGTTTGTCAGAACATATCCGCAGCTAGCCTCTGCACGCGACAACTGGGATACCTTCATTATTTTTGAATCAGGACTTCTGCTTTACGTTGCTGCCTGGGAATTTATCTGGCGCGGCTTTATGCTTTTCGGATTAAAACCGAAGTTCGGATACTATGCTATTTTCATTCAAATGATTCCCTTCCTGATACTGCATAACGGAAAACCAGCGGCAGAGACCTTCGGTGCAATAATCGCCGGACTTGCACTGGGAATACTTGCCTGGAGGACGGAATCTATTTATTATTGCGTCATTACACATGCAGGTGTTATGTTTGGGATTGATCTTATAACTACTCTCCGCTTTCGGGCAGGAGATTACGGCATCGGATTAAATTCTTTGTTGAACGTTATCAAGCAAATTTTTTAAGAGGAAATAAAATGAGATTTGCATTAAATGTAGATCATATAGCAACATTAAGAAATGCAAGGGGAGAGGTCCAGCCGGATCCGGTGACATATGCTCTGCTGGCTGAACAGGCAGGTGTGGATGGAATTGTAGTTCACCTGAGAGAAGACCGAAGGCATATTAATGAAAGGGATGTAAGGTTATTAAGAGAACTGATAACGACAAAGCTCGATCTTGAAATGGCTGCAACAGATGAGATAATAAAAATAGCCTGCGATGTGGGTCCCGAACTTGCGACGATCGTTCCCGAAAAAAGACAGGAACTCACCACGGAGGGCGGAATAAATGTACTAGATGATATTACAAAGCTAAAAAATGCAATCAAAGAACTTCATAAACATGAAATTGAGGTATCGCTTTTTATTGAACCGGATATAAACCAGATAGATGCTGCAGCAGAAATCGATTCCGATTTTATTGAGATCCATACCGGCGTATTCGCTAATGCATTCAGCGAGGAGGAACAATTCGATGAGCTCGAAAGAATAAGACTCGCAGTTAAGCACGCTAAAAAGCTCGGGATGGGTGTTAATGCGGGTCATGGTCTGGATTATCATAATATTAAAATATTCAGGGAAATCGAAGACATTGATGAAGTCAGCATCGGTCATGCTATTATTGCACGTTCAGTATTTGTTGGGATTAAAGAAGCCGTGAAAGAAATGAGAGAACTTATTAAGTCCTTCTAACGTAAATGAATCGAATAATAGATTCTTATTTGGGTGCTGATTTCTGCAGGGCAGGGGGTTAAGAAATTTATTTCAAACGACCTGGCTGAAGCGATGATTTATGAGGGTGATACCGGATCCGTTGACTTAAGCCTAACGGAAAATTGGATAAGCCGCGTCCGGAAATAAAATCAGCAAGGCTGGGCCCAACGAAGCAAGCTGATTTCCTTCGGAAAAAAGTAAACCGGAATGAAATCATTTTAGAATCCGCTTATAGTGAATTTTCCATTTCAAGTCCCAGGTTCTTCCATTATCGCGGGATATTTCCCAGTTCCACTCAAAATCATTCTTTGAAATATTATAATATATCATTCTCTGCATCATTGGCGAACCATTTTTATCGAATGCTGCTCTTGAAAGCATCATTTTGCCATCCCTGAATTCTCCGGTAAAATCAAGGTACGCTCCACCGTTATCAACCCAGGTCTGTTTCCATTCCTTTGCTTTTCTATCGTATACAGAAAAACTTTTACCGATTAAGGGAGTTCCGGGGTTCCCGTCAAAATTTTCCTCTATAACACAACCGTCATCGAACAAATTAATAATGTGGTTTGTCCCTTTTGAGATTGTACCATCCGCGTTCTTCCACTCAGCACTCCAGTCACCCAGCCAGAAGTCCATCTGGTGGGCTTCCGGGAGAGAACATAAATCATCCCCGGATGTTTGAGAATATGATATAAATTGTACAAACAACAATCCGAATATCAGTTTAAGCATATTAAAAAAACTCCTTTTAATAAAATTCTACCCGGCTACCTTCCGGTAATAGTGCGCTGTCGGCTTCACTACTGAGTATCCCGGCTACATCTCCATAAACCGGAATAACCCAACCGGGTGAAAAAAACAAAGAACGCCAAGTTACTTCAGCAAAATCATCTTCTTTACATTCGTATATCCCGGTGCGGAAATCCTATAGAAATAAATTCCGCTCGGCAGTGCAGCTGCTGAGAATTCAACCTGGTATGTGCCTGGAGATTGTATCTCATTAACCAGCAAAGCAACTTCTTTTCCGAGTATGTCATAAACCTTTAGTGTGACCATTCCCGGTTTTCCTGTTATGCCGGGTATATTATAGCGGATTTTTGTTGAAGGATTAAACGGATTTGGATAATTCTGAAAAAGTTCAAAATGATCCGGAATACCTGAACCAAGAGATTCTATACCTGTTGAATTTTCTATATTAATATAACTTTGCCTGGTTTTACTCATCATAGTTGTGCCGTTTGAGACTGTAAGTTTAACAGTATAGATTCCAGGTGAGTTATAAACCCACATAGGATTCTGATCTGTCGCATCGACTGTTCCATCATTATTAAAATCCCATTGCCACGATGTTACCGGCATTCCGGGATCAGCAACCGTCAGATCAGAAAAATGTACCGTCAAACTATCGACTCCCGATATTTTATCGGCCGAGAAATTCGTTCTGAGAAAACCTGAGGGTATTTCTTCATCGTAAGTATACAACTGATCAGCAGCAACGTTTGTATAAGTTTTTGTCTGTCCTGAGGGCCAGAGAATAACCAAAGAATCTGCTGAGGATGCATTACCCAAACCAAAGTGAACTCTTAAACTATTCTGACTATCGAAACTATTCTGGCCGGCAATATCCCTTAACTGCCAGACGGGATTTCCATTTATCATTGCTTTCATTTTGACGCGGGTTCCGATTGCAGATTTATTAGATACATTTCCTCTGCATATTATTTCCAGCCAGTGGTTACCGTTTGAATTATCGTTGCGGAATAAACCTTCTGCATCACCCGTCCCCGAAACGAATAGGTCCAGGTCGCCATCATTATCATAATCTCCGAATACAGCTCCCCTTGGTGATCCGGATAAAGTAAATCCGGTTGTATCGTTTACAAACGTACCGTTATCGTTCCTGTTGAACCTTGTTCCCGATTCACCTGTAACTACAACATCGAGATCGCCGTCATTATCAACATCACCCCAGGTGTTAGCGAGGTGCTGTCCTACTACAGTAAGAGCATTGGATAGACTTACGTATGTTCCATTATCATTCCGGTAAAAGTGGTCGATCTCTCCCCCATAATTTGTTATAAATGCATCATAGTCACCATCATTATCATAGTCGATAAAATTCCATGTCTGTCCATCCTGTAAATCCGTTCCAATCAGGAGATCATCTATCCTGACGAAATCTGCCGATCCTGTTTCTTTCAGCATATTTCTGTATAAGAAGTCCCTGGCACCGGAGCCTACGGCGGGGCCGCTTCCAATAAACAGATCTATATCGCCGTCCTGGTCAAAATCATACCAGGTTGCCACAGTATAAGGATGAAGATCATCAGTAAATTCATAACCGGTGATCTTTGTAAACCTGCCGTCGCCATTGTTATGAAGCAAGAAGCAAGGCTCATATGGAGCGCCCAGGAATCCTCTCGGATGAGTTATTACCAGATCCAGAAACCCATCATTATCATAATCACCCCAGGCACAAGCCCAGCCCCTGTTATCATCATTTATTTGGAGCGGCGGCTGATCTACTACAGTAAACGAGTCAGTTCCATCATTTCTATAAATTAGTGATGATTTTCCCGCAATTGCTGCATCAGGATCACCATCGTTATCATAGTCGCCCCAGCTTACACCATTGCCGAGCTGTGGTTCCATATTCATTCCCAGGCCGGTAGTAAGTAAAGTAAAATTTCCGTTCCCTTCATTCCTAAAGAGAAATGTTTTTGTGGTGTATAAATCAAGATCACCATCTCCGTCAAAATCTATCCAGGCAGCGCCGGAATAATTCTGATCGAATGACGTTGTTGTTATCGGGTTACCGGGATCGGTGATCTTTGTGAATGTCTGTCCAAAGATCAGAATTGGTCCCAGGAACCAGAAAAACAGAGCAATGAGCAATAAGCGGATATGATTATTAGAAAATTTCATAAAGGTTTCCTTTCACATCTGATACTATTGATTCTTAAACTTCCGGTTCAATTATAACTGCTGGAGAGGAAACCCGGTATCCTGCAAGTTGGGGGATTTTTTGTCGGGGAGGATTATATGAGCTTATCTTTAGAAGCTTTTTCGATCGCCGAGGCTTTTGAGTTCACATTTAATTTCTGGTAGATGTTTTTTATATGGGTACGTACAGTTTCTTTATCGATAAACAGTTCTTCTGCTATCATAGTATAACTTTTCCCTTTTGCGAGATGCTGCAGCACTTCGGTTTCACGGGGAGAGAGCGGAGATTTAGTACTATGATGAAAAGAGGTAATTACTTTACGGGCAATATCCGTGCTCATCGGTGCGCCGCCCCGGTAAACTTCTTCCAGAGCATCGATTAGTTTTTCGGGCGGGATATTCTTTACAAGATAGCCGCTTGCACCGGCACATAATGCATCAAACACATTTTCATCTTCAGAGTGTACTGTAACTACCAAAATATCAATCTCAGGCTTAAGTTTTTTTATTTTCTTAATACCTTCAATACCAGATATTCCAGGAAGTTCAATATCCATCAGTACAATTTCCGGATCATCCTGCTCAAAATTTCTTATGGCTTTCTCACAATTTTCATACCCCGCGAGGCAGAAAAATTTCGAGGAGTCGTTAATCAAAGAAATAAAACTTTCCCTGATGATTTCATCATCCTCTACAATGATCACTCTTATTTTTTGATCTCCCGGATTATCTGAAGGATTCGCCGGGAGGGAGATGTTTTTAGTCAACATGTTCTTAATTAATTATAGTGTATTGCCTTTCCCGGTATTTTTCCTTTGAAAGAAATACTGGTCCCGCTGCCCGGTGAAGATTTCACCTCCAGTTCAGCGAAAAGCTTTTCCGCTCTTCTTCTCATATTTTTAAGTCCGCTGCCTTTGTCGGTATTACCCGGAACAAACCCCAATCCATCATCCGAAAGAGTCAGTTCAATATTATCAGCATTCACTTTAGAATCGATGGAAATTTTCCTAACCCTGCCGTGTTTAAGCGAGTTATTCATTCCCTCTTTGAAAATAAGGGCAAGGTGTCTTTTCCAATCCATTGTTAATAATCTGTTTTTGAGAGATTCATCTATTCCATTAACCTCAAACAAAATATCCGAACCACCGAATAACTCATCGCCGAAATCTTTTAACCTAATCAGCAATTCATAAAGTGAATCCTTATGCGGATCGATTGCCCAGATAAAATCTTTAGTACCCT
This sequence comes from uncultured Ignavibacteria bacterium, assembly GCA_963832715.1. Lineage (GTDB taxonomy): Bacteria > Bacteroidota > Ignavibacteria > Ignavibacteriales > Ignavibacteriaceae > DATFVA01. Next base: position 178,370 of record CAWHVB010000004.1, read on the forward strand.
CATAAAGCTCGATTGAATTTGATGAAATTTTATTCAGCAGATCAGTTATATCAGCAGAAGTATTACCAATTTTTCTTTTTATGATTTCCGACAGCAGAGAAATCCTGGTAAGCCGGTGTCCCAGTTCATCGTGAAAATCTGCTGCGGTTTTGCGTCTCAGTTTTTCACTTTCCTCTTCTTTTATTCTTTCTATTTCGAGAGCCAGGTTTATTTTTTGTCTTACTTTCACCCTGTAAAATACATAAACCAGGCCTGCAAAAAGAAATAAAACGATGATCCGGAACCAGGCGGTCTGCCAGAATGGCGGCATTATATTAATATTAAGTGCTGCCTCATCAGGATTAAAAACGCCGTTACTATTACTCCCTTTAACCCGGAAAGTATAACTCCCGGGAGCGAGATCTGTATAACTTGCTTTATTTTCATTGCCGGCATCCACCCAATCTTCATCCACACCCTCAAGTTTATATTTATACTTATTCTTTAATGGATTAGTATAATCGAGTGATATAAAACTAATATCGATAAAATTTTCATTATGACGCAGGTTGACTTTCTCTTCAGGTATAATTTTAGTTCTGCCTCCCCCATCAGGATTATTCTTTTCAACGGATGTAATATATACTCCCGGCATAAAGTTCTCTTTAGTAAACAAAGAAGGTTTAATTATGTCAAGACCGTTAGTCCCCCCAAAGTATATGTCTCCTTCATTGTCGATAAATGAGGAATGGTTGAGGTAGAGGTTATTCGCTAATCCGTCCTGCCGGTTGTAATTAATAAATTCACCCCGGGAAATATCATATTCCGAAATACCGTAATTTGTGCTGAGCCACAAATTACCATTCCTATCTTCAATAATCGAACTGATAACGCTGTTCGGAAGTCCGTCTTTTTCAAAATAATGGGTAAACCTACCTGATGATTCATTAAATTTATTTAATCCATTGGCCGTCCCGATCCACAGCGTACCGTGAGAATCCCTGAGAATTGAAAAGACGTAATCACTGCTCAGGCTTTCCGTTTCATTTAAGGAATGTTTGAAGTTCTCAAATGATTTATCGTTGTAAATCATCCTGAGAAGACCGCCGTACGTACCTATCCAGATGATTCGGGTATCTGAAGGATCACGGTACATCGTAAGAATATAATTCGTATGAATATCATTTGTCTGAAATTGGCGGGAAGTAAAATGAATGAGAGAATCGCAGCGGGGATCATAAATAAATAATCCGTCCCCGTATGAACCTATTAAGAGATTTCCGTCAGGTGCTTTAAGCAATGAAGGCACAGGAAAATACTGAAGAGCATTATTTTTCTTGATTGCAGACGGGAGCTGTTTGAACTGCCCTGTGCTGCCATCAAATAAACTTACGCCTCTTTTAGTCCCTGCCCAAATCAAATTTTTATCAGCCAGAAGAAAAGAGATCCTTGTTGTACCGGGCTGGCCGCTTTTATAGGTTTCAAAGGTCCCGGTTGCTTTATTAAATTCATTCAGACCATCGGACGTTCCTATCCATATATTATTATCTTCATCACTGCAGAATGAAGTGACAGAATTATCGCTGATACTTTTCTTATCCCCGGGCTGATTTGAATAACAAACAAAACGGGATTCGTCAGGGTTTAGTTTGCTGATGCCGCTTCCGTATGAATTTATCCAGAGTATACCCGATTTATCATTCAATAAATTCAGTACACTACTGCCGCTGATTGATGAGGGATTGCCCGCCTGATTTTCATAAACCTTGATATTCTTTGAGTTATGGTTGATACTGAACAGTCCTCTGCTGCTGCCTATCCATATTGTATTATCTTTATCCCTGCAGATGGAATAGACATATAAATCATTTAACTGAGATATTTCTGATTTTGTAAATTCTCCCGTTACAGGATTAAAAGTGTACAAACCTTCCGTAGTTCCCGTCAGTAGTTTACCGTCTTGAACCTCTGTTACTACTGTAATAAGGGGGGCGCGTTCACCCGGCTTGCCGGGTAATTTATAATTAAGGAAAGTATCATTTTCTTTTACATATTTTGACAACCCGGCAGGACTGCAGATCCACATAGTGCCCTGACTATCCCTGTACAGGTGACGTATTGAATTTGCCGCAATACTGCGGGGAGTATTTTCATCGTGTACATACTTAATAAATTTGTTTTTGCCGGAGATATATTTATTCAGACCGCCTGCTTCCGTACCAAGCCACAGGTTATTATCATTATCGCCGGTTATTGTCCAGATAATATTATCAGATATTCCATCAGAGTCTTTTTCATCACTGATGAACCGGGTGAACTTTTCATCAGAAGGATCAAACCTGTTCAGACCGCCACCCCATGTGCCGATCCATATATTGTTATCGGAATCCTCATACAGCGAAATTATATCGTCGAACGAAATTGAATTTTTATCATCAGGATCATTTTTGAAAACCTGGTAAGTTTTTCCGTCATATTTTACAAGTCCGTACATTGTACCGAACCACATAAATCCCTTATGATCCTGCATCATACAATAGGTAAGGTTTAGTGCCGCGCCTTCATCAAGAGAAAGTCTTTCAAATTTCACTTTATCTGTTTGAGAAGCTGAAGCGGCAGTAGAGAAGAACAAAAAAGACAGCGACACGAGAACAAGTTTTAGATTTACTGGTTTCATTTCAGGTTTTCTTATAATAATGTTTCAGGATTAAACGAAGTTATAAATTTCAGATTAAATATACTTCACAATTTTTTCACAAAAATCCCGCAGAATGGGGGAGATTATTGAGTCATTTTTAGGGAAAAACACTCAATTATTGTAATTTTGCACAAATTATTTTATGAATCTATGGGGATTCTATGGAATCTGTTATTGATAAATTTTTCTATCCAAAATCATTATGTATCGTAGGAGCATCAGGGAAAAAGGGAAATCTCGGCTATGAATTAACAAGCTGCGTCAAAACTTACGGCTATACCGGGAAGCTGTTCCTGGTTAATCCCAAAACCGACGAAATACTCGGGACAAAATGCCATCCTTCAGTTCCTGATATTAAAGAGCAAATAGACCTTGCAATAGTAATGGTACCGAAGCAGTTTGTGGAAGAAACAATTCAGCAGCTGCTTGATAAGAACGTGACCTCCATTATATTAATTACAGCGGGTTTTAAAGAGACCGGTAATGAAGGGGCAGGTAAGGAAGTACAGATAGCTGAGATGGTTACGTCCAGCGGCGGGAGGCTAGTTGGACCGAACTGTATGGGAATAATAAACACATTCGATACTGTGAAACTCAACGCAACCTTTGTTGCGGAGAGACCGGAAACCGGAACGATGGCATTCCTTTCCCAGAGCGGAGCAATAGGAGCTGCAGTTCTAAATTCACTTAGAGAAACCGATATCAGGTTCGGACACTTTATTAGTGTAGGGAATAAAGCGGATATGAGTGAAAATGATTTTCTCGATTACTGGCAGAATGATAAGAACATAAATGTCATAACTTTGTATCTTGAAAGCTTTGCCAACGGCAGAAAATTCGTGCAGAAATTCATCAATAATAAGATAACCAAACCGGTAATAATAGTTAAAGGCGGAAGAACGACGGGTGGAATGAAAGCGGCTTCTTCTCATACCGGGGCGCTTGGAAGCAGCGATAAAGTGGTAGACTCAATCCTCAGGCAGTTTAATCTGATAAGAACGAACGATCTCAATCAATTATTTAATACTGCTAAGGGATTTGAAAATTTTCCACTGCCTGAAGGAAAAAGAATTGCAGTGATTACAAATGCAGGAGGCCCGGCTATTCTCGCTGTAGATTCGATAGAGAAAAACGGCTTAAAGCTCGCTGAACTTTCTTTAGAGACTAAATCAAAATTAAGAGAGATTGTTCATCCTGAAGGAAGTGTGAATAATCCGGTTGATCTTCTACCCGGAGGAACTGCTGAAGGGTATCACGATTCGATAGAGCTTCTTTTGAATGATGAGAATGTAGATGGAGTGATTTCTGTTTTTGTTGAGCCGATCATGGTTAAAGCTTTGCCGGTGATTGAGCTGATCAACAGCATTAAATCACAGAAACCATTACTTCAAACTGTAATGCCTTTGCCGGAATTCTGGGAGGAATACCGAAAAGAATCCAGGTATAAAACACCGTTATTCAGGAACCCCGAGGATCCCGCGGTAGTGCTGTCAAATATGTATAATTTTTCTATCCATAAAAGCGGAGATAAAAGACTAAAGCCTGCGGACAGCAGGAGAGAATTAGAATTCAAGGGACATGGATTTTTAAGTGCGGAAATAGTTCCCGGTATCTCAAATAAGTATAAACTTCCGGCACCCGGATTTTCATATCTAAAGTATGATGAACTTAAAAATTCCAAATTAACTTTTCCCGTCGTAGTTAAGGCATCGGGAGAGGGTATCATACACAAAACCGAATTAAATGCGGTAAGGCTGAATATCCGGTCTCAGGAAGAGTTAATTGCTGAAGCAGATAAAATGATTAAGGAATTCAGGAGCAAAAATCTTAATATTGAATCTTTCCTGGTTCAGCCATTCATAAAAATGAAGTATGAAGTTTTAATAGGCGGCTTCCGGGATAACGATTTCGGTCCTATGGTCATGTTCGGAACCGGCGGTAAATATGTTGAGGTCTATGATGATACTTCGATGCGTTCTGCATACCTTACCGAAAAAGACATTGATGAGATGATTGCCGAAACAAAGATGGGCAGACTTTTAAGCGGCGTGAGGGGTGAGAAGCCTGTGGAATTAGAAAAAATCAAGGCTGTGGTTAGATCTACTGCCCAGATGATGCTCGACAATGAAGAGATTACCGAATGCGATCTGAATCCGCTTATCGTTGACGAACAAAATAATTTATTTGCTGTTGATATAAGAATAAAAGCAGGTTAAATGAAAAGAAAAACATTTATCAAAGCTGCAGGCATTGCATCTGCTGGTGCAATACTCCCATTCAACAAGTCTATTCCCGCCATCTTTCCCAATGAGAAGATACTTCCGCGGAGGATTAAATCAGGGGATACACTGGGATTAATTGCTCCAGGGAGCTATATAACCGGTGCCCAGCTGAATGATTCGATCAAGAGTCTAAATGAACTCGGTTTCAATGTTGTATACACAAACAATATTCTTTCAAAGAACGGATACTTTGCGGGCAGTGATAAGCAGAGAGCTTCTGATCTTAACCAGATGTTCTACAGAGATGACGTGGCCGGCATCGTATGTGCGAGAGGAGGATACGGCAGCACAAGAATACTGCCGCTTTTAAATTTCAATGTTATAAGGACCAATCCCAAGGTCTTCATGGGATATAGTGATGTTACATCGCTGCTCTGCGGAATATACCAGGAGACAGGATTAGTCTGCTATCATGGTCCTGTAGGCATTTCAACTTATAATGAATTCACCACTGATTATTTCCGTAAAACGCTTATAGATCCTGAAGATAACCTGGTTTTGAAAAACCCGGCACCCGAGTCTGCAGATGATGAGTATCAGCCTTTAACCATCAAGGACGGCGTTGCCCGCGGCGAATTAACAGGAGGTAATTTATCAGTTGTAGTTTCACTGATCGGAACTCCATATGATATAGATACCCGCAATAAAATTATCTTTCTTGAAGAAATGGAAGAAGATCCTTACAGAATAGACAGGATGCTGACACAGATGAGGATGGCGGGAAAGTTTGAGAATGCTGCCGGAATTGCTCTCGGAGTATTCAAAGACTGTAAACCTTCTGAAAAATCTTCATTCGATTCATCCTTCACTCTGATAGAAGTGTTAAAAAACAGACTGGAAGATTTAAATATCCCGGTAGTATACGGGATGTCGTTCGGTCATGTTAAAAATAAATTTATCCTGCCGGTTGGGATAAAGGCGGAACTTGATGCTTCAAAACAGACAATAATGATATTAGAAAAACCCGCAGCTTAATCTGGAGTTTCGGTAAGGCACATCTTATTTAGTTTCTGCAGGCTTGTATTTTCTCCTATAGCTATAAGTTTATCTCCTGCCTCAATCCTGGCTGAAGACAGGGGATTGTAGATGAATTTACCCGATTTTTTATAAATGGAAACAATAATAATGTTCATTTCTTTTCTTATAGGAAGCTCGGTTAAAGTCCTACCCACGAGTGCAGAATTCGGATGAACTATAACCTCTTCAATATTGAGATCAACGTTCTTTTCCCGTGCTATACTGTCAATAAATTCAATAACTCCCGGGCGAAGTAAAAGTTCAGCCATCCTCGTTCCACCAATCTCATAGGGTTTTACGACTCTGCTTGCTCCTGCCTTCATCAGCTTAGATTCAGTTTCTTCTTCAACTGCCCTTGCAACTATATATATATCGGGATTAAGGACTTTTGATGACAATGTAGCAAAAACATTCTCTGCATCAGACGAAAGAACGGCTACAAGTCCCTTTGCTTTTTTGATCCCGGCGGAAATTAATACTTCGTCACTGGTTGCATCACCATTAACAAACATGAAACTGCGGTTAATCAGCCTGTCGATCTTTTCCGTATCATTCTCGATTACCACAAAATCGACCTTTGCCTCAGCCAGCTCATCGCATATAAACCTTCCCATCCGGCCATATCCGCAGACTATGTAATGGTTACTTAAATGCTCAACTTTTTTACTCATCTTTCTCCTCCTGTAGATTTGAGTTTCAAATACAAGCTGTGCTGCTCTTCCTCCGGTATATGCTATTGAACCAATACCCATCACGATCAAAATAAGGGTAAAGAACCTACCAGGCTGGGAGAGCGGGTGTGTTTCCGCAAACCCGGTAGTAGAAATCGTGATAATGGTCATGTAAATAGCATCGAGGATATGCCATTTTTCAATGATCATATAGCCGGCTGTTCCAAAAATTATGGTAAAGAACAGGATTGCCAGGCCGAACCTGAGTTGTCTTAGTGTTTTATCAACCATTTATCCCAAATGTATTTAAGCATTATTGTTAAAATAACAAAAGATGAGTTAAATCGGCTTGCAAAGAATACAAATGAGGCAGTATATTAAAAATCAAAGTTTCGAAAATTAGAGGAGCCTTTTATGAAGTTCGTTATATTAATTTTTATGGGGGTTTACCTGGTCCTGAACTTATCAGGCTGCATCGACTTTTATAAGGTATCTTACGAAATAAACCTTGAAACACCTGATAAAGGTACTGCAACAGTTCATCTTTACGACCTGAGATCTGACGCTGAGAACGAAAAGGATTTTGAAACAGATAAAGAGAATATTTTCCAGTTCGCACTTAAGAGCGATGATTTCCTGCAGTCGATGAAGCAGGAAGGAAAAAATATTCAGTCGCGGCAGCTGTACGTATCCGGAGATACTCTTGACGCGAATGTGGTTTACACTTTTGATTCAATTACAAGCGTGGAAAATATGCAGCATGATGCAGGGTTTTTCTATCTTACGCTTGAACCTACGGACAGTGTTATTGCCACAAACGGGGAAATAATTTCTTCGAAAGACCGTAAAAGGATTTTATGGGATAAATCTATGAAGACCCTTAAGTTTGAAATCCTGAGTAATACATTTACCGGCAAGCCGTACAAATTGCTCGGGCCTTACTATAAGCCTTAACTCAAGGAGAACTTCAAATTATTTTTTACTACTCTGACAAATATGTTTGTTGAACTAGTTTTTCCTTTACCTTTCAGAAACGCATTTACGTACTCAGTTCCCCAAGAATTCAGCTCCCTTGCAAAACCAGGAGCAAGGGCAGTAGCTCCATTCGGGAAGAGGGTACTTACCGGCGTAATTGTGAAAGTTTCCGAGAATACCCAGGTGAAAGAAAAAATAAAACCAATCTCCGATATTCTCGATGAAAAACCTGTCTTCTCAAAGAAAGCATTAAAATTTTATGAGTGGGTATCTGAGTTTTATCTCTCCTCATACGGCGAGGCTCTTAGACTTGGGGTTCCGACCGGGTCGGATATTGAATCGAAAAGAAAAATAATAATTGATCAGGAATTCTGTGAAAAACTTCTCAGAAAAGAAAAGAAGAATACACTAAAGCATAAAATACTTGATGTAATCAGCGGCAGGGAGGAAATACGTTTTGGTTATCTGCAGAAGATACTGGGGAAAAAGAATATATATTCAGCTGTACGTTCACTTGAGAACGAAGGTGCGGTAACTGTTCTTGATGAGCTGGGTGGGGCAAGGGTAAAAATTAAAAAAGAAAAGTTTGTAAAACTGGTAAAAACCATAGGTGAAATCTATGCAGGTTTTCCTGAAATTGAGAGCCGTTCACCAAAGCAGGTTAAGATCCTTCTGGAGCTGATTAACCGTAAGAACAAAGCTGTCCCTCTTAACTATCTGCTTAAAAAGTCCGAAGCATCGGCGTCATCCGCGGATTCACTTGAGAAAAAAGGATACATAGAAATATTTGAGAAGGAAGTAGACCGAGATTACATTGAAGCATATAAAGAAAAATACAGGGAGATAATTGCAACTGAGCAGCAGCAAAAAGTAATCGATGCGGTTGCTGAAAATCTTGATCCATTTAGTTTCAAAACTTTCCTGCTTCATGGTGTAACAGGCAGCGGAAAAACGCAGGTCTATATTGAGCTCGTTAAAAAAGCACTGGCTCAGAATAAATCGGCATTGATCCTTGTACCTGAAATTTCCCTTACCCCCCAGATGACCTCAAGGATGTACAATAATTTCGGGGATCTTGTATCTGTACAGCACAGCCGGATGTCACCAGGTGAAAGGTTCGACTCGTGGCGTAAGATACTTAAAGGTAAAGCAAGGGTCATAATCGGAGCCCGCTCTGCCTTATTTTCCCCTATTCAGAATCCGGGGTTAATAGTGGTGGATGAGGAGCATGATGGAAGCTATAAGCAAATTGATTCCGCTCCCAAGTATCATGCCCGGGATGCTGCGATTATAATGGGACAAATTATGGAATGTCCTGTTCTTCTCGGCTCGGCCACACCCTCTATAGAGAGTATGTATAATGCGAGAACGGGTAAATACACACTACTCGAATTACCTGAAAGAATCGATAATGCAAAACTTCCAGCAATCCGCCTGGTCAATATTGCTATAGAGAGAAAAAAGAAGAAGATGGAGAACGTCTTCTCGCAAGTTCTTATAGACCATATTGCCGACCGGCTGAAAAAAAAGGAAGGTGTGATTATACTTCAGAACAGGAGAGGGTTTTCAACCCAGATATATTGTGAGGACTGCGGTGAGATAGAAAGCTGTGAGAACTGTTCCGTACCGATGGTTTTTCATATAAACAAGAATATGCTGCAGTGTCATTACTGCGGACTCATAAAAAAAGTACCCAACGCCTGCACTCACTGCGGCTCACTCAATATAAAATACTTCGGGACCGGCACGGAGCGGGTTGAGGATGAAATTGAGTATTATTTCCCGAATGCTTCAATTAAGCGGATAGATTCTGATTCAATTAATAAGAAGAATGCACTGAGTAATATCCTGCAGAGTTTCGGGAATGGTGAAATTGATATACTTGTCGGTACCCAGATGGTTTCTAAGGGACTGGATTTTTCCCGTGTTACTCTTGTGGGAGTGATATCAGCCGAGACGACTTTATGGCTGCCGGATTTCCGTGCCGATGAAAGAACGTTTCAGCTTCTTACACAGGTTTCGGGAAGGGCAGGAAGAAGTAAGACCGCCGGTGAAGTGATTATTCAGACACAAAATGAAAAGAATTTTACTCTTCAGAAAGTGCTGATGAATGACTACAACGGATTTTATCAGAAAGAGATCTTCAGTAGAGAAAAAATGGGATACCCGCCATTCACCCGCCTATGCCTGATCGAGACAAGGGATATAGAAGAAGAAAAGGCAAAGGGTGCTGCTAAAGATTTTCATTCTGAACTTGACAGGTACAGTAAATATTTAAAGATCTCGCCTGCTGCTCCGGCTGTAATTGCCCGGCTGAAGGGTAACTACCGTTTCCAGATAATGATCAAGAGTTCGAAAGATACAGATCCCGGCAGTAAAATTCTGCGGCAGGCAGTAATTAACTCATTCATAGAATTCAACCGCAAATCGAGGTTCCGGGATGTAAGACTGGTGTTTGATGTTGATCCGCAGAGTGTGTTGTGAGGGAGAGATTGAATGATTGAATGGATGAATGGATGAATGAATGAATGATTAGATGATTGTGTGATTGTATGATTGGATGATTGTATGCCCGCCAGAGGCGGGTAAAATTGAGTGATTGGATGGATGGATGATTGCGTGAATGCATGATTGCATGAATGCATGATTGAATGGATGGATGAATGAATGGATGAATGGATGAATTAATGATTAGATGATTGTATGATTGTATGATTTTATAATTGGATGGATGGATGATTGCGTGAATGCATGAATGCATGATTGCATGAATGCATGATTGAATGGATGGATGTACGGATGGTTGGTTGATTGCATGGGTGCATGGATGGGGGGTGTATTGCAGCGGCGGGGAGCTTCAATTTCCGGGGAAAATCTACAAAATAATATTAAAAAAAAAATTTATTTTATTTCGAATTTTACTCTCACAGTTTTTCTGATCGTTACATTACCGAAAGGATTTTCAGGCTGGCCGCCTTCTTTTGTCCGCACATTAAAGGGGGTAGGGTAGCCAGGTGAATTACCGGTTTCATCAATTTCAAGTACATCACCCGCAGATACTCCCAGTGTACTGCACATATACTCAGCCTTCTGTTTTGCAGCATTCAGAGCTTCCTCATAGGCTTTTTTATTCTGTTTCTCATAATCGGAAATATCATAGGAAGCCCCTGTAATTTCGAAACTCTCATTCTTAGTCAGATTATCTGTAAGGTCATAGTACTTTGATAGATCCTTCAGAAGAAAAGAAACATTCACAAGAGCATAAAACCCTCTTTGAACCCTTTCTCTATCGGTATATTCATAATTTTTTCCAAGAGTTATCGGAGACACTTCAATATCGTCAGTCAGGATATCCTGACCTTTTAAGATCTGCAGAAGCTGATTCAGATATTCATCATCTTTCTTTTTAGCATCAGGCAGTGTTTTATCAATAACCTTAACCTGCACATTAAACTTAACCTGATCAGCATTCACCTCAATTTCCGATGTCCCGTCAACATTTATATATCTCTGCTGCGCACACAATAATGGAACGCAGAGAAGAAAAGCGATTACAAAATACTTCTTCATTCTATCTCCTTTGCTTTAAGGCTAATTATAAAATTCCCAAAGTAAATACAATGGCTTTATCATGATAATCGTTGAATGTGATAATGTACTCGAGGTTCAGGAGTATCTGAAAATTGTAAGTATGCAGCAGCCTGAGTCCCGTATTGAGGGTAAGCTCGAAACCGTCGCTGTCTTTCTTTGAATTATCAATAGCCGGCCCGAAACCATCTGCAATATAACTTGTCTGCTGATGCGATACCCAGTGAAAACCGAAACCGCCGCCCATATAAGGACAAATATCTGTTCTAGTGAAGAGGTAATCACCATAAACATTCATTGCGAATCCATCTCTTATTCCAAACAGCATTCCTACAGCAAGTTCCTGCATTTCATAATCGAGATGCAGATTTATTGTAAATGATTTATTATCTCCATCGTAGCCATCCTGCGGAAAAAGATAGCCGAATGACAATCCTATATTCTTATTTGAAGACCGCCTAAGTGGTTCAACCGTCTCCTCCTGAACTATATTTCCCACCTGTGCATTCTGTTCAGTTGATTTATTTTCAACAATATTGGAAGCCATTCTCTTCATAACCTGTTCAAGGTCCTCAAGATTTACGGCTGAAAGCTGGTCCATTAATATAGGTTTGCCGCTTGATACATCTATGAGGAAATATTGTACTATAATTTTTTCGCCGAGTGCTGCAAGTTTACATCCGACCACCTTATCGGCACCAGCCTCTTTGCCGGTGCTGACAGCGCACTCAGTAGAATAACACTTTGAGCCGTTCAGAATTTCCTCAGTTCTGCCTTCAGTAATAATATCCATTTTACTGAGCTTGTTGATTTCTACCCGAAGAATAGATTCCGATGTTTCAACATAAACCGGGTCAATTCCGTTTGCATCAAATGGAAGGATAAGCAGCCTGGAATTATTACTTTGGGCGCATACCATGATAGTGACGTAAATAAAAACAAAGAGAGTTTTAAAAAAGAAGGATCTCATTTTCCCCATCCTTATAAAGTAATATAATAATTACGTATTAAATATAGCTAACAGGGCACTAACAAAAGTGTAAAAAATTCCCGCCCGTCACTGATAATTGCTTCCTGGATACAGCAGATTTATTAAAACTGTATGTACATTGAAATATATCAGATCGAACAGTTTCCAGGCGATGATTATTCCTACAATTTGCAGGGCAAAGCTGTTCAGTTTTTCCATATACTTTCTACCGGTTTCCTCACTGAGGTACATTGGAAGTATTCCACTGCCGTCCAAAGGAGGTATAGGCAAGAGGTTAAATAAGAATAAAATGGAATTCAGAATGAACATTATACTGAGCAGTTTAGCTATACCTTCAAATATTCCCGGGTGAACAGCCAGAACTATGTTTGATGAAGCTATTGTATCCGGGGCATATAAAAAATTCAGGTGAATTCCGATATGGATTAACAGGGCTGCAACTAAAACCAGGATGAAATTAGCTATAGGACCTGCGGCAGACATAGCAGCTGATTTTTTGGGATGATCATAAGCCCATTGAGGATCATACGGAGCACTTGCCCAGCCGATCATCCAGCCGCCAAGGAAAAAGGAGATAATCGGGACAATGACCGTTCCGATCGGTTCTCGTTTTATATGCGGAAAGGGATTCAGCGTCACCTGACCGCTTTCATAAGCTGTCATGTCTCCCATCTTCATTGCAGCAAATGCATGCGCGGCTTCGTGAAAAGTTGTTGATAATAAAAAGACCGCATACCATATAAGAATTTCTGAATAGTCAATCATAAAGATCTATTTAATTTCTTTTGCTGATTAGAAATTACAATTGAATTATTAGTTGTCCGGGATTTCTGAAACATGGTACTCACGGCCTAAAAGAAAACTGAGATCCCGAAGTTTACACCGGTTCCCCTTGTAGAAAATTCATCCAGGGTTCCATTTTCTTTATAGATACTGTTTTGAGAGGGATCGTCATAAACATACTTTTCCCACCTATCAATATCCGAAGACTCTTTATCCAGGGTTAAAGAATATTCGCCGGAAATCAGGACATTTTCAGTTAACTGATATTCCACACCGAATATCAGATCCAGTCCATAGCCTGATGTACTCTGTGTAAATGATCCTTCTCTTGTATACGAGGAACTCAGCGACTTACTTTTAGATTCATTTTTATAATAAGAAAAAAAAGGTCCGCCTCCCAGGATGAGGGAAAAACTTTCATAATTCACCAGGTTATGGAGATACTGAACAGAAATTTTATAATTGTAGTAATGATTGTAATCAGGCGGTTTAATTGAGATGCTGTCTATCTGCCGGGTGACGTCATAATCCTGTTTGTCAAGATTTGTTAGGATTCCTACTCTGAGTCCGGATTTATTATTAAACCTGTACCGATACGAAAAAGTGTAATTGTCAAAATTTGTAAGGTAGAGCAGGCTGCCTATCTGGAACTGGACTCCATGATGTGTTTCTGCGGATTTACAAGAATCCTGAGCGTGAGAGGTTAAAAGAAAGCCTGATAAAACGAAAAGAAAAAAATAATATTTCATTATATCACCCTTATTAATTATGGCTGTATTCACTGATTTCCCACTTAGAATTAACTTAAAGTTGTATAGCGAAATAATTTTATTCGCGGGGCCCTTATAGAATCAATCCCTGAACATCATCCCGTGAAATACAGTATCTTTTTGCGATTCTAATATAATCCTATCCAATTTAAGAGGCAATATAAGGGGCGATGGCGGATTTGGCTAGAAGTTAAAGCGGAGGTGGAGCGCAGGTGGAGCGCAGGTGAAGCGGAGTTAGAGCGCAGATGAAACGGATGTGAAGCCTATGTGAGACATATGTGGACGCTTCCTGGAACTTTGTAAGAAAGGGGAATACTTTGAGCTATCAAATTTTCCTAAAACGATTCCTGCTATTTTTAAAAAATATCCCGGAGGAAAGTTCATTGGAGCATAAAAAAAAAGCCCCGCTTCGCAGCAGGGCTTCAGGGGTAAGACGAGTACAATGAGAGGTTACTTCAACAGAATCATCTTCCTCGTTTCATTATATTTACCAGCAGATATGGTATAATAATAAACACCGCTCGACAAGTTTGAGGCATTGAAATTTACTTCATAGGTGCCTGCAGGTTTTTCTTCGTTAACAAGAGACGCAACTTCACTACCCAGTACATTATAGATCCTGATAGATACATGGGTTTTCTGAGGGATAGAATATTTAATCATCGTTGACGGGTTAAAGGGATTAGGATAGTTCTGGGAGAGGCTGTAATCTTCCGGCTGAATATCAAAGGATTCAGACAGGTTTAAATACTTGAAGGTACCGTTGTTATCAATTTGTTTCAGACGGTAGCTGTAAGTTCCCGCATTAAGGTTTTTATCAGAATAGGAATATGAATGCGGGGTGGTTGATGTACCGTTTCCTTCAATAAATCCGAGAGTCTGCCATTTTGAGTTCTGTTGTCTCTCGATTTCAAAGCCTCTGTTATTTATTTCTGTGGCAGTCTGCCAGTTCAGAGTTACATCATTACCATTACTAACACCTGTAAACGAAGTAAGCTCAACCGGTACAGCAACGTTGCCCAGTTCGCCGGTCGGATTTATATTCTGAGCATAGATGCCGCCTCCGTCGTTCCGTGTATCTTCCCATGCAATTTTTGCGATATCGTCAGACCATATAGTTGTAACCGAGTGTAATTTTTGAGGAGTCGGATCTGACATAGTAACCATATTAGGCGACCAGGAAAAATCGCCGCTTGAGTTTACCATAAAAGCATAAACGCCGTCAGTTAATCCTGAAGGATTTCCCTGGAGGTAGATTACATAGACGGATGTATCTGTTGGAAGAGCAGAAGGGGCGAACATTGCATTTGATGTCATCGAAGTAAATGACATTCCATTTGCTGTCCACTGTCTTGTACCGGTGGCATCAAACTTCTGGCCATAAACCGCAAACTGATCCTGAAGTGAAGTCTCTTCGAGCCAGAAAGCATATAATTCATCAGCACCCGAGTTATAAGCCAGCGTCGGGTAGATATGATGCATTGATGCATTAGTTGAAACTTCTGCGCCGTTAGCAGGGAAAGTTACATTCCCTGTGGAGGTTACGTGCTGAGCAAAAGAGCTGAAAAGATTATTAGAATCCCAGTCATCATACCAGGCAACAAAAACGCCGTCAGCATTATCACTGATTACATCAGGATGAACATAGAAGGGGATGCCGCCGCGGTTCTGTATAACTACTCCGCCGGGGTTTGCCCAGACAGGGTTTCCATCCGTATCGAACTTCTGAGCATAAATGTGCACGACTGCAGCAAAAAATGGTCCCGTATAACCGGTATGAACAACTATAGCGCTCCCATTATCAGACGGCACTATTGCAGGGTAAGTATAATTTTCAGCAGATCCGCTCGCATAAATAATTGGATCGGAGCCCCACATCTTCTGACCGGCGAGGGAAATTTTCTGAAGTGCAATTTTCTGAGTATCGGCTGCGATTATCCAGGCAAAAACATAATTCCCGTCGGACGTCTGGCAAGCTACGGGATTTGGCTGATAATCACCATTGCCGGATAACCTGATACCATTTGCACCCCAAAGCATAGATCCGGTGGTATCGACCAGATATGCAAATGCGTGCAGGGAATCATTATCGCGCGTATCAGTAAAAGTGACTATTGCATTATTGTGGTTGTCGGATGCAATTGCCCAATCAACAAGTGAAGAGCTCTGGGGGTTATTGCTGATAAGCAGCCCGTTTGTATCCCACATTTTATTTCCCTGGGGATCGAGCCTCTGCAAATAAACCGCATAACTTCCATTCCTGTTATCAAACCATGATATATAACATCCTCCATCGGAAGTATTTGCTATTTTGGGAAGAGCCTGGTCGCCGGCAACATCGCAGACCTGCAGGTTTACTGCAGGATCAGATGACCATTGAGCGGCTACCCTGGTATTAAAACCAAAAAACATAAGCACTATTAAAGCAGAATACTTTAAGTAACTTTTCATAGATCTTCTCCGCATTGAAATTAATTAATTAATTATTTCTTAAAATATTTCTTAAGATTCTTCCTGAAAACATCAACAGGAAGAGCTTCTCTCCAGTAACTGTCGAATACTTTTTTTAATGCCACTGCGAAAGCAGGATGTTCAACAATCATCGTTGTCATGCTGCCCTGCATAGAAACTTTATCCTCAAGGACAAAAACCGTAGTATTCAGATCACTGATAGCAAGCTTCATCGGGAGTTCTTCAATTATTCTTGCATCTTCACCCATCTTTTTATACACATCAATCATCTTCAGCAGCTTTTCCGCTTCCTCAACAGATCTCAAAGTTGTGAACTCATAAATACTTTTTATAGATATTTTGTTTTTCTTTACTTCCTTTGCTACTTCGAGAGTTTCTTCCAGCGATACAGAATAAGGAGGTTTGGTGAAAACGAGCAGTTCATCCTTTGTATTTCTTTCAATGCTTTCCCATCTTTCCCTGACCTGCCCAATATCTGTAAAAACTTCTATATAATCGAGGGAACCGGAACTCTGTTTGTTAGCTGTGTGAAGCTTCATTAATTCCTCACTGAACTTTGCAGTGAGTTCCTTTTTTTCCTTTAATTCATTTTCGTAAACAGAGATAATATTCTTCAGTGCGATGTCGGGTTTTATTCCGATAAAAACTTTCGTCCCGTTCTTGTACTTTTCGGTACAGAGGTTCTTTTTAACAAGACTCTGGAGAACCTCGTATGATTTATTCCTGGAAACGGAGGTGATTTTACCTATTTCGGGGGCGGTAAATTCATTTTTTGTAAGGAGGGCTATATAGACTTCAGACTCCCTTTTTGAGAGTCCTATCTTTTGTAATTTATCAATTAAGCCGTTCATTCCGGGTAATTATTCTGATTTTTTTGGTTGAGTACCCCTAAGCAAGGGGTTGCACCCCCTATGAAGGGGTGAGGCAAATTAAAAAGATAAATATTTAAATGCAAGAAGGGGAGGGAAGGGGATCAATGATTGGATGATTGGGGGATTGAATGGATGAATGACCTGCCTACGTTACACTTCGGCAGGCAGGCCTGCCTTACGTTTCACTTCGGCAGGCGGGCCTGCCTTACGTTACACTTCGGCAGGCAGGTTGGTTAGGGTATGAGAGCTGGCGGCAAATATTTAATTTAAATATTTGCCGCAAGTCCGAGGGAATTAGAATCAGCCGCCTAAAAAGCGAAGGATCGGGATTGCCTGACCCAGACCGAACATTATTAATCCCCAGACTATCCATAAACCGAATACGAACACGAGATATTTCACTACGCTGCTGGATTTAAACATCTTCGATAGTCCTATCCCGGCGACTGCAAGACTCCAGATAGTGATTATATCTAATTTTCCCAGTACAAATCCGATAAAGGATGATTTTTCAACTTGCATTAAAGACGCTAAACTGGTATCCATCATCAGGCGTCCCATTACGATAGTGAGAATTGTTGCGATTATCACCTGGATAATATCAATATATGCAGTCAGTCCGTTAGCGACCATCGCGGAGGCATAAGTACCTTCACCCTTAAATATAAACCTGGCGACAATAAAATAGATACCCGAGACTATGAAAAAGAATAAAAAGACCCGTACTATGGTGAAGATAACAGTCTGAACCATACTGGTTCCCTGCGACATTCTTTCTTCAATCTTGCTCATTTGTTCCTGAGCCTGTTCCTTAGTCATCTGTCCTTTATCAACCATTTCCTGAAAGGACTTCTCAATTTTTGCCAGTTGTTCGTGCTTAATATTGTATGAAATTTCGGGATTGCTTAGCACTATGTAACTGGATGCTATCAAAAAAATAGTTAATAAGATAAGAGGAACAATCCAGTCAATTGTCCGCGGAGGAAATTGGGCCGTCTTCTGATACATCGCAGCCGGTTCAGAGAATACTCCAACAAGCTTATCAGTGTGGCTTAACTCCTCCTCCTGAATATCTTCCTGGGAAGGATCCTTATTAATTTCCGGTAAATTTGTATCGTCCATTATAACTCCCTCACAAATAGTTTTAGATACCGGGTAAAAATCTATTTATTGTTGAAAACAAACGCAAATAAAATTGGTAGGAATTGGCGAAATCGGCGAATTAGTGGAAGATTGATTGGAAGATTGGGGGGAATGGAGGAATGGCTGAATGGGGATTGAGGGAATGGTTGAATGGCTGAACGGCTGAATGGGGATTGAGGGAGATTGGCTGATTGACTGATTGACTGATTGGGAAGATTGTTAATTAATAGTTGAAGTTTCGTTAAATTTAAGGGTTATATTTATAAAGTTATTCAATATTCTGAAATTCAGGGAAACAAATGAAAACTATAATCGAACCTTTCAAAATCAAATCAGTTGAACCAATCCGTTTTACGACGAAAGAGGAGCGCACGGAACTCCTTAAAAAAGCAGGTTATAATACTTTTATGCTTCATGCTGACGATGTGTTAATCGATCTTCTGACAGACAGCGGAACATCAGCTATGAGTTCTATGCAGTGGGCAGGAATAATGCAGGGGGATGAATCATATGCCGGGTCAAAAAGCTTCTACCGTTTTGAGGACGTTGTTAAGAAAATAACAGGACTTAAATACATCATCCCGACTCACCAGGGAAGAGCTTCAGAAAAAATCCTTTTTTTCGTAGTGGGAGGTGAAGGGAAATATATTCCCAACAATACACATTTCGATACGACCCGGGCAAACATTGAGTTTACAAATGCTGAAGCAGTTGATCTTTTAAATGAAGAAGGAAAGCATCCGGAAATCCGCGCCCCATTTAAAGGGAATATGGATGTTGTAAAACTTGAGAATTTCATAAAGGAAAAAGGGAAAGAAAATATCCCGCTTTGTATGATTACTGTTACAAATAATTCAGGCGGAGGCCAGCCGGTTTCTATGCAGAATATAAGGGAAGTAAAAGAAGTGCTGAAGAAGTACGACATACCACTGTTTCTTGATGCCTGCCGTTTTGCAGAGAATGCATATTTTATAAAGAAGAGAGAAAAAGGCTACCAGGATAAGCCGCTGCTTGAGATAGCACAGGAAATGTTTTCCTACGCCGACGGCGCAACAATGAGTGCGAAGAAAGACGGACTTGCAAATATAGGCGGATTCCTTGCAATGAATGATGATGAGCTGGCAATGAAATGCCGCAATCTCCTTATCGTTACTGAGGGTTTCCCGACTTACGGAGGACTGGCCGGACGAGATCTTGAAGCGGTTGCTCAGGGTCTTGAAGAAGTACTGGATGAGCATTACCTGCAGTACAGAATAAGAAGTGTGGAATATCTCGGAGAAAAGCTTGTCTCTGCAGGGGTTCCGATAATCGAACCGCCCGGAGGTCATGCTATCTATATCGACGCTAAAAGGTTCCTGCCGAATATACCGCAGGAACAATTCCCGGGACAATCAATTGTATGTTCTCTCTATATAGAAGGGGGTATCAGGGCTGTGGAGATCGGCAGCGTTATGTTCGGCAAATATGATAAGAACGGAAAACTAATTCCGCCGCCCATGGAACTAGTCAGACTTGCAATCCCGAGGAGAGTCTACACCCAGAGTCATATTGATTATGTACTTGAAGTTTTACTTGAAGTCTATAAAAAAAGAGGTTCACTCAAAGGCTACAAGATTACATACCAGGCACCAATGCTAAGACATTTTACTGCACAGTTTGAAGAGGTCGGTACAAAGTAACAGAAAGATGAAGATCAAAAAAAAATATTCGATAGCAAATAAGAGAACAATCTGGCGACTGATACCATCCGGCGATAAACTCCTGATAGAGGAAAGAGACGAAGGGAATAAGCAGGTTTATTTCAGCTGTGTTGAAATTGAATCAGGCGAATCCATCCTGAAAGATTTTCAGCTTGATGAAAAATTCTGGGCAGGTGTTGAGACATTTGAAAAGGACAAAATATATTTTCATGGATATGAAAAACCGGATATGCCGGGTCATATGGGGATTACCGTATACGATTTAACCGGTAAGCGGGTATTATGGAACAGGCAGGACGCTGTTTTTCTTTTCTTATATGAAGATGAAATATTCGCTTACCTGCAGAAATTTGAATCGCGTGAGTTCTTTTCGTTTGATGCAGAAACAGGGGAGTCTGTTAGAAACTACGGTGAGAATACAAAAGAGATAAACAGCATCCGCGAAAAAATACTCGACGAACAGTATGAAAAATTTAAGAATTATTATTTTCCCGATCCTTACTTTGCCGGCAAGCTTCCTCCCGATCCGCAGGAAAGAATTGAAAAGCTTAAAAAAGACTTGATTATTTCAGGAGGTATAGACTATATACTATATGACA
This sequence comes from uncultured Ignavibacteria bacterium, assembly GCA_963832715.1. Classification (GTDB taxonomy): domain Bacteria; phylum Bacteroidota; class Ignavibacteria; order Ignavibacteriales; family Ignavibacteriaceae; genus DATFVA01. The sequence continues at coordinate 198,910 of CAWHVB010000004.1, forward strand.
GTTTTTTGCTGCTTAGTTTTCATACTGTGAGGGATGACGGAAAGCTGAACAATAACTTCAGTATTATTGAAATTGACGGCGGAAAGATTATTTTTGAGGATGTGATTAATAGCGGTATTACTTCCTACATCCCTGATACATTTTTTATTAAAGATAATCTCCTGTTCCTGATCAAAGATAAAATTGAACTGTTGGTTTATTCGCTGATTTGAGTTTGAAGGATATTACATTATGCCATTAACTTCAGAAGAAAAGGCAGTTTTATTAAATGCAGCACGTCAGTCTATAGCAGCTGTCTTCGGTGAAAGCGGGGAACCGTCAGCAGATTTTGGAAAATTTCCCTCATTCAGCATCAGGTCCGGCGCTTTTGTAACACTTACAATAAAAAAAGATCTACGGGGCTGCATTGGTTACATTTTTGCTGAAATAACCTGTTTGAAACTGTATGTGAAGCCGCTGTCCAGGCTGCTTTCCGCGATCCCCGTTTTCTCCCTCTCTCACAATCTGAGCTTGATCTCATTCAAATCGAAATATCAGTTCTGTCAGAAGCGGCAAGAATAAATAATTATGAAGAGATCGAGATAGGGAAGCACGGATTAATTCTGAACCATCTTGGAAGGAGGGGACTGCTCCTTCCGCAGGTAGCATCAGAAAATCATTTTACACGGGAAAAGTTCCTTTGTGCTATCTGTGAGAAAGCAGGATTTGAACCATTTCTCTGGCAAAAAAACAAATTAAATATTGAAGTTTTTACTGCTGAAATTTTTTCTGAAGAAGGAGAAAGGAAGAAGTCCTATGTCTCTGGTTAGAAAACCGGCAGTTGCGGGATATTTTTATCCGGCTGATGCTTCAAAGCTAAAAGATGAAATTGAAGTGCTGCTCTCAATTGCAGAAAACAAAGAAATTCCGGGGAAACTATTCGGAATAGTTGTCGCCACATGCCGGATACATTTATTCCGGCAAAACGGCAGCCTTCGGCTTTAATCTTTTTAAGAATAGGAAAATATTAAACACGTAATCATTATTTCCCCGAGCCACAGGGAATATTTTCCCGGGATATCCATATACGAAGGGGATGCATACCAGACCCCGCTGGGAATTGTCCCGGTAAACAAAAAAATAGCAGAGGCACTTACAGGTCAAAGCAAATCAATTTTTCTGGGGAAGGAAGGGCACAGAGAAGAACATGCTATAGAAGTTCAGGTGCCGTTTCTGCAGATGATTCTGGATGATTTTGATATCGTTCCTATAGTAATGGGGGACCAGGGTAAAATATTCAGTGATGAACTGGCCGAAAGAATCTGCAGATTCCTATGATGAGAATGACGGTAGTAGTATCAAGTTCAGATCTTATCTCATTATTATCCGGGAGACGTGGCAGACCGGATGGATTCCATTGTTGAGAGAGAATATACGTAATTTCGATTATGAAGAGTTGACTGATAATTTTGAAGCAGGGAGGTGTGAAGCTTGCGGTGCAGGAACTATTATTGCAATGATGAAATCTGCCGACAAATTAAATTATCATAATTCAATGGTTCTGTACAGAAACAATTCGGGGGATACTACGGGGGATAAAAGAGGAAGTTGTCGGGTACCTTTCAGCGGCAGTCTACGGAGACTGATTGCTCAATAAAAAGACAGAAATAGTTTTCATAGGTGCGGGTAAAGTTGCACATACACTGGTTCCGCTTTTGATAAAAAAAAATTATTTTGTTAATGGTATAGTCAGCCGCAATCCTGCTTCCGCTTCCTCACTCGCCAAAAACATAAAATTAACTTTTATTCTGATAATATAGCCGATATACCATCCGGGTGCAGAATTTTTTTTATTACAGTACCTGACAATAAGATTGCGGAAATAGCAGGAATGCTCTCTTCTCTTAAATTAAATTTCCGGGAATCACTATTCGTCCATACTTCAGGTTCTCTCAGCAGTAAAGAGTTGAATGCTCTTAAATTAAAGAAGGCTATGACTGCATCGTTTCATATAATGCAGACATTCCCCTCGCTCAGGGAAACCGATATAAGAAATTCATTTGCCGCTATTGAAACGGAGAGCGATACAGCCGAAAAATTCCTTTCGTCACTGGCAGGGACATTGGAACTGAAGTCATTTAATCTTAGTGAGGAAGCAAAAGTATTCTACCATCTTGCAGGCGTATTTGCGGCTAATTTTCTTAACGCAAATCTTTTTTCTGCCGGTAATCTTTTGGAAAAGACAGGCTTAAGCAAAAATGAAAAATATTCTCTGTTCGAGCCCATTATCCAGACGACTTTATCGAATATTAAGAATAACGGAGCAGCCGGATCACTTTCAGGTCCGGTTGAAAGAGGGGATTTTAAGACAATTCTAAATCACCTGAACGCATTAAAAAATCCGGAGGAAGGAAAAACGAATCTGTTTCTCCGGAGCTATGTATCTCAATCTCTCATATTAATTGAAGTACTCAAAAGCAAAAGGAAAGGTCTGACAAAGGATCAAATGAAAATCATGAAAAATCCTGGAAGAAGAAATCGGGAAACTCTAAAAGCCTTTGACTATCAGCTGCGAAATGTAGTAGGTGATCATTGCAAATGCTGCTGAAAGAGGTATCGTTAGTACCCAGGCCCAGAGAATATTACGGGCGACTCCCCATCTAACAGCCGAGAAACCTTTAATTGAACCTACCCCTATAATTGCTCCGGTTATTGTATGCGTTGTACTTACAGGGATTCCCCAGATTGAAGCCAGTGAAATGGTAATACCCGAAGCTGTTTCTGCACTGAATCCGCCGAAGGGGTTGAGTTTTGTTACACGCATTCCAAGCGTTTTAATAACTTTCCAGCCGCCGATCAGTGTTCCAAGAGCAATAACCGTATAACTCATCATTATGGCATAAAACGGAATGTAGAACGTACTTCCAAGAACACCGTTTGTAAAGAGGACTATAGCGATAATCCCGATGGTTTTCTGGGCATCATTAGAACCATGGCTCAGCGAGTATAAAGCGGCGGATATAAGCTGAAGCTTCCTGAAATACTTATCCACTTTATAGGGGGATTTATTACGTACAATCCACAAGGTAATGATGGAAAAGATGAGTGCAATTACATACCCCATTATAGGTGCGAGAAAAATAAATATAACCACTTTAGTATATCCCGAGAGTACAATGGCTCCGAATCCTGCTTTTGCAATTCCGGCACCGCCGTAACCGCCGATTATCGAATGAGAGACTGAGATAGGCATTCCATAATGTGTAGCCGTGGCGGATAGAAGGATAGCTCCTACCAGTCCTGAAAAAATAACCTGGTTATCTACAATATTTACATCTACAATTCCTTTGCCTATAGTTGTTGCAACACTGACACCGAAAATAAAAGCCGCAGCAAAATTAAAGAATGCAGCCCAGGCAACGGCCTGGCCGGGTGTTAAAACCCGGGTTGATACAACTGTAGCGATAGAGTTGGCGGCATCATTCATTCCATTATAGAAATCGAATACGAGTGCCAGGAAAATGATAATGATGGCAAATTCCATATTATGTATTCTTTATGAAAAGACTGATTATCAGGTTTGCGGTCGACTGACATTTATCTGAAGTATTCTCAAGTATCTCAAGTATCTCTTTTCGTTTGATGATCTCGATGGCATTGGTTTCATTTTCAAAGAGCTCTTTTAAGGCCTGTCTGTATACATTATCTGCTTCGGTCTCCAGAACTTTCACTGCTTTCATTTCATTAGTTCGTTTTATTTTCAGGTCCTGTATTGCAATACCAAGTTCTTTTACCTGTTCAACCACCACTGCTGAAAGCTTATCGGCATATTTAACCCTGGTCTGGATATTATATGTTTCAATCCTGCTTGTTGCTCCCAGCAGCATATCGCTGATATCATCAAGTCTTTTAATCAGGCCGAAGATATCCTCCCGGTCAAAAGGAGTTATATATGTCTTGTTAAGCCTCTTGGTTACTTTTGAGGTTATTTCGTCGCACCTCAGTTCCAGTGGTTTTATCTTAAGCAGTATATCCCTGTTTATCTCTTCATTAGAAAAGAGCTGATGGGTAAGATCAGCCATCTGCCCGATGTGGGTTATCATCTCTTTAAAATTATCGAAGTACTTCTCTTCCTTCGGCAGTAGATTTTTGAACATCTTTCCCTCGCTTTTACAACGGCGAAAAATAAAAAAATAATTAATATAAGAGAAATTCCAGCCGTGAAAGTATTAACGTCTCTGGTTGTTTATTTTAGAAACATTAGTTTTTTAACAGCAGAATAATCACTGCTCGTTGTTAGCCTGTAAAAGTATACACCTGAACTTAAATCTCCTCCTTTCAATTTAATGGCATAATACCCAGGCTGTTTTTTTTCGTTAACTAATACTCCTTTTTGTTTCCTCTAAGTCCCTCGTAATTAAATTTACTGAAAAACCTGCTCTTGATGATGTATATAAAAAAGAAGCTTTCGCTCCCTTGAATTACTTGATTAGCAGCATTTTGCCTGTTTTAACATATTCACCTGCTTTCAACCTGTAGAAATATACGCCGCTGGCAAAATTACCGGCATTAAACCCTACTTCATAATATCCGGGCTTCTTTGTATCATTAACCAGTGTCTTTATTGGTTTGTGTATAAAAATTAGGAGTAAACCTATTATTAAGGGTAAAATCCGGATCTGAATCAAAATATTGATTTGCAATATATGGAAAACGATTCGGCTCCCTGTTTGGGTTTGTTGGAAAGGATTGAAATAAAGTTTCTAAAAATCCTTCATAGTCTTCGGTATTCAGGAGACAAAGCAAACCATCGATGCCAATATTTCCGTCCAGGTCCGGATGATCACCGCCAGCCTGTATTTTCATAGGAACTCCCTTGCATAAAACAATGTACCTGATTTGATTTGTGAGATTATGTTGTGTTAGATAATTTTTGATTGGCAATGCAACATATTTATAAAAGTATTTATAGGCGTGTTCAGTTGCATACCACGTCCCGCTATTATGATTATCAAGATCCCTGATGATATCACTTCCCTGCCGTAAGCCAACTGTGTGGGTAACACCATCTACTGAAAAAGTTGTATCGGGAAATCTTAAGCCGGGGAAAATAACATTGGCTGCCGGTATATTCCGAGCCAATCTATAGTATTCTTTAACGGAGTCTGAAATCAATCCCAATGTATCTTGAAGGCTCGTTGGCTGTTTATAAACGACCAATACATTTTCTTGCCCTGGGATCCCTGCATAAGTTGGCGTTTGTGCATTTGAATAAGAGGCACAAAGAAAAAGGAACACTAAAAGAGCGGGAAAAAATTTCATACGGTCTCCTCTGTTTATTTGATTTGAACTATTTTGATTACTGAGCTGTACCCAGTTCTCGTTTCCATTCTGATAAAATAAATACCGCTTGAAAGTTTGCTATCATCTAAGGTTAATTTGTAAATACCTTCATCTTTTTCTGCATTGATCAGGACAGCAATTTTTTCACCTATTATATTATACAAGGATATATTAATTAAACTTCTAACTGGGACAGCATAAGTTACAATCGTTCTGCCATTGAATGGGTTGGGATAATTCTGGAATAAATAAAAAGAAGGAATTTCTAACCCGGAATTAATAATTATTATCTTTGAGTAATTATAACTGCCATTATAATCGACTTGTCGTAACCTGTAATATTGAATTTCTGATGAGATATCGCTATCAATAAACGAATAGGATTGTGGTTCAGTCGTAGTTCCTTGTCCAGATACAAAACCTATTCTTACCCAGTTTTTATTATCAATAGACTTTTCAATTTCATATCCATAATTATTGGTTTCAGTTGCGGTTTGCCAGGTTAAAAATATTTTTCCGTTCCCGGGTTTACCTTCAAAGAAAATTAACTCAACTGGGACATAAGTCGTGTCTTCATATCTTAGAATTAAACCATCTCCGCCAACGGCATATCCAATCCATTCTTTCGGGGCCTGAAATTTGTTGAATCCTGGACAATCCTGTGTAATTTCATTCCAGGTAACACCGTTATTTGTTGTTTCCCATCGTTGATGAACGCCGTTTAATATCCAATGGTATTTATTTGGAAAACAATTGAAATTATAACCAGCATCTATAATTGGATCAGGCTGCCAGTTGATTCCACCATCCACGGTTTTATAAAGATTATTCCCAATAAAACCATTAATTATAAATCCTGTATCAACGTTGGTAAAATAAACATCATTTGTGTTATAATAATCAAGGCCAGTCTGTTCAACCCAGTATTGTCCGCCATCTGTTGTTTTATAGGGTTTCCAACCTCCTAAAGATGCCCAGCCATACAATGAATCAACGAAAGATATACTCGAAAAACCTGCACCCGATCTATATAACTGTTGAAACCAGTTTTCTCCCGAATCTGTCGTCTTATATATCACGCCGCCTATCGCTACATACCATCCTATTTGATTATTTATAAATACTATTTTGTTTATCTCTCCATAAGTATTTGGTGAATTTGTCTGATACCAGTTATCGCCACCATCTGTAGTTTTCCATATAGCTGTGCTTCCAAGGTAACCTGTTAAGCTGTCTGTAAAGAATAAGCTGTAACCGCTTGGACCGGAGGCTAACTGCCAGTGTTCTCCTGAATCAAATGTCCTGTATACTCTGCCTCTTGGTCCTGAACTAATTACGAATCCTTTCTGTTCAGTTGGAAAAAATACATCCACAAAATCATCATTTATTATAGCCTTATGCCAGACGTCTAAATCTCCGTCTGCCTTATAGATCTTTAATCCCGAACCTGCATTATACCCTATATTTTCCTGTTTGAATAACTGTATATCAAATTCTCCGATATTACTTAGGGGCAAATCAAGAAGTATCCAGCTTTGTCCTGAGTCAGTTGTCTTCCATAGTCCTACTTCACTCATTGTAATGTATCCTGTATCAGGATTTACATATTTTATGCAGTTAATAGGGTCATAAGTTGTTGGTCCTCCAGTTATCCAGGTGTTCCCCCCATCGCTGCTGTAAACTGTTTTTCCCCTGTATCCCGTCCCACCGTATCCTGCGGCAGCAATATGAAGACTATCGATTACATCAACACTAAATAATGCCTGGTTATCTCCTGCCTGTACAATATCCCAGGTATTCCCGGCGTTCGTAGTTCTCAATACCTTACCGTTTGCTGCTATAAAGCCGTAATTCTCATCCAGGAAATCAATCCACCAATAGTCTGATGTGTAGCCGGGAGTTGCTGAAGTCTGCCAGGTTTGTCCTCCATCTGTCGTTTTTATAAGTGAATTAGCTGTTCCGCAGGCCCAGCCAAGGGTGTCATTTATCATCTGAAGCCCCCATAGGTCGCCTGTTACACCACTTGTTATTTGTATCCAGTTTTCTCCCCTATCAGTAGAACGGAGAATTATTCCGTTAAACCCTGAAGCAACTACTGTCTGGCCATTGAAAGAATTTACCTTTAATATCGGGGTTGTTGTATTTGTTTCAAGCGTATTCCAGCTTTGACCGCCATCCGTGGTTTTTATTATTGTTCCCAAATCTCCGCATGCCCAACCTGTATCAACATTCACAAAATGAATACCCAGGTAGTCAACCCTCGGCACCTTTGGATTCAGTTCTGTCCAGATACCGGTACTTTCCAGAGGAAATAATCTTCTCTTTTCTTCATTAAGGTTTTTACCTGCGTATTTTTCACTGTATGTCTGATAACCTTCCTGCGGGGGAATTCCTCTTCTGTACTGAACGGGTTTTGTGCCTGCGGTATCTGAATATTGTGCAGAAGATACTGTGCTTAACAGAATTAAGAGGAGAATAATTGTTTTAATCGGATTGTCCCTTCAAAAATGTTTTCGACTTATCGAATCATTGGAATAAAATCCGATATCAATTTAGAGAATGATATACTTTTAATCAATAAAAGTTTTTTATTTATCAGGTCAAGCAGTTATCTCCATCTTTCCTCTAACTAAGTAGGCATATTCATTAATATTATAACGTATAATAAGTTGTAATTTTGTCCTTAGCATCTATAAAATTTAATTTTCAACTTGTTGTGTGAGGACTTGTAGTGGTGCCCGACCTGTCTCGCCCCTTGTCTTCATCAGGGCGGGAGTGCCTCGCCTTCCTTTACTATTTGGCGAGGTGTATCGAGGACACCGTATTAGTGATATTTAAATTCCAACAATTTGTTGAAAACTTTTAACATATCTGATCGGCATCCTGCTTAATTAAAATAATACGTCACCGAATTTATGTAATGGAGTACTTAGGGTAAGTTATAATAATTATATTGCATAATTCATTTTTGTATATTTCCGTTCAATTTTCAGGAAATTAAGGAAGATAATGGCCAAACAGAATGATCTGATAGAAAAAATTGTGTCCCTTTCTAAAAGAAAAGGTTTTGTATTTCAGTCAAGTGAGATATACGGCGGATTAAACGGATGCTGGGATTATGGTCCGCTTGGAGTAGAATTACTGAAGAATATTAAAGAAGAGTGGTGGAAGTTCATGACATACCGTGAAGATGTTGAAGGACTTGACGCCTCTATCCTGATGCATCCGAAAGTCTGGGAAGCCTCGGGTCACGTAGAAAACTTTACTGATCCAATGGTTGACTGCAAACAGTGCAAAGCAAGATTCCGTGTTGATATACTGGGTGATCTGATAAATGAAAAGAAGAAAACCAAAGCATTAGAGGAAGTGAAAAAGCAGATTGCAGGTAATGCAAAATTGACGCACCAGTTTGAAAATATACTCAACATATCAGCGTCCGACAATGGGGGATCACTCGATTCCGAGTTCACTGCTTTGCTTGAGGACCCCGAACTAAGTCCTCTGCTACTTGCTGAACTAAACTGTCCACAGTGCGGAAACAAGGGAACTTTCACTGCCGCAAGGCAATTTAACCTTATGTTCAAGACTTTCATCGGTCCTGTTGAAGATTCAGGAGCGGTGGTTTACCTTCGTCCCGAAACCGCGCAGGGTATCTTCGTCAATTTTCTGAATGTACAGAATGCTTCAAGACAAAAACTTCCTTTCGGCATTGCGCAGATAGGTAAAGCGTTCAGGAATGAGATCAATACAAAAAATTTCCTTTTCAGGACGAGAGAATTTGAGCAGATGGAAATGCAGTACTTCGTCAATCCTTCTGAAGATAAAAAATGGTACGACTACTGGAAAGAAGAGCGTATTAACTGGTATAAGTCGTTAGGTATGACCGGATCCAAATTACGTTTTCATGATCACCCTGCTGAAAAACTTGCCCATTATGCGAAAGAAGCTACCGATATCGAATATGAGTTCCCGTTCGGATGGGGAGAGATCGAAGGCATTCATAACAGGACAAATTTTGACCTGAGCAGACACGAAGAATTCTCAGGCAAATCAATGAAATATTTCGATGAGGAGTCTAAAGAAAAATTTCTTCCATATATAATCGAAACCTCGGCCGGTGCCAGCAGGTCGTTTATGGCATTCCTTGTTGATGCTTATTATGAAGAGGAAGTAAAAGGTGAAACAAGATCCGTACTCCGTTTCCATCCTAAACTAGCTCCCATAAAAGCGGCCATCTTTCCACTGGTCAATAAGGACGGAATGCCGGAAATAGCAAGAGATATCGAAGCAGACCTGAGAAGAAATTTCAAAGTATTTTATGATGATAAAGGTGCTGTCGGGCGGCGATACAGAAGGCAAGATGAAATTGGAACGCCATTCTGTATAACTGTAGACACTCAGACCCTGGAAGATAAAACAGTCACAGTAAGAGAACGGGATTCCATGGAACAGGTACGTGTTGATGCAGCCGGATTGAAGCCGTACCTGCTTGATAAGCTTTCCATATAGATATCACATGCGTGATTAGTATTATAGTTATTTCTCCTTATCAGTAATAGTTTGTATTTGTAAAGACTATACTGAATATAAAGGAGAATTTATGTTTTATGATAAGATCAGAATAATACTAATTGTAAGCGGACTTATAATTTTATCCCTTCCTTTTACAGGGAGCGACTGCAACAGCAGTAATAATCCCCCGGGCCCTGCAGGAGGAGTTGCGGCACCACAGAATGTATCGGTAGTAATTAATTCAGATTCCACAGGTCAGCAGTCTTCTGCAGCGATAAGCTGGGATGCTTCACCTGACGAGAGCATGAGTGATTTCAGCGGATACAGGGTAGTTACGTATAAACTCGACAACAATAATAATATAGTTTCTGTTTTTCAGAATGACAATTTTCCATCTACAGTACACTCACATACAGTTGATTCAATCGGAACGGGAACTAAATTTCATACATACGTTATAGCCCGGCTGAATGACGGCAGTGAAAGCGACTCCACAGGTTCACTGGTCTATGCAGGTGTATTTTACAGAACTGACGGAACAATTGATGAATATCAGCCCGGAGATACTTCCTTCATAGAAAGCGGTTACGGCTGGAATATCCAGACAGGGAAAGGAACAAATTATTTATTTAATTCCTCCAACACGGGGATGATCGATATTATTTTAAGAGGCGGGGTAAATGATTCCCTAACATTCTATTCACCTGACCTTTTTTCACCCGGTACAAAATCAACAAAGTTTCTGACCATTGGACCAGGACAGGAAGCATTTGACCTGACAGTACTTTCTGAACCCGATAAAGATTCGGTCAGGGTAGATTCTGATTATGTATACCTTATAAAGACCCGCGAAGGCAATTATGTAAAAATCTGGGTAAAGTCGGTAAATTATATAGCGGGTTCAATTCCGCCATATCATAATGTCCTTTTCGACTATAAGGTCCAGCCGATTGCGGATCTGAGAGTGCTCTGATTATTCTTTCGCAGCAGAACAGGCGAAACTTTTATTTAAATGCGGAGGTATTAGATTGAAAATTATCTCCGCTTTTTTCATATATAGAAAGCACTTTTTAATAATTTTGGAGCCAGGTTGAAAAATCTACTTTTATCGGTTTTAGTAATAACTTTCTTAGCTGTTAATTTACACGCACAGGGGGAGAAATTTGATTCCCTGGCTCAAAAGGGAATTAAAGAAATATACAGCATAAAATTCGACCAGGCTGAGAGGACATTCAGAGAATTAATTGCAGATTATCCCGATCACCCGGCAGGAAGGTTCTTCCTTGCAATGATCGACTGGTGGAAAATCCTTTTGAACACGGATGATGAATCGCATGATGATATATTTTTTCAGAAACTTGAGGACGTAATATATCAATGCGATCAGATACTTGATAAGAACCCTGATGATGTCGATGCGCTTTTCTTTAAAGGAGGAGCTATAGGCTTCAGAGGGAGGTTAAGATCACTGAGAGAAAGCTGGCTCAAAGCAGCAGATGACGGGCGAGAAGCGCTGCCGATAGTCGAGAAAGCCAGCAATCTTGATCCCGGTAACAAAGATGTTCAGCTTGGTTTCGGAATTTACGATTATTATGCATCTGTTATCCCCGACGAATATCCATTATTAAAACCGCTTATGATATTTTTTCCTTCAGGAGATAAAAAGAAAGGTCTGGAAGAACTAAAAAGCACTGCAGAAGATGGTAAATATGCAAAGTACGAAGCACGGTATTTCCTGATGACACTTTATTATAATTATGAGAATAATCCATACAAAGCATACGAATATGCAAAAGAGCTAAGTGACGAGTTTCCGGACAATCCCATTTTCGAGAGATGGGAAGGGAGGATTGCAGCAAGGAAAGGGGATTATGTAAATTCGGCTGAAATATTCAAAGACGTCCTTGCAAAAGCAGATTCCGGACTTACCGGATATGCAGTGCTTCCAGCGAAAAGGGAAGCAACCTATTATGTTGCTCTTCAGTACAAAAATACCAGCGACTTTGATTCTTCCGAATACTATTTTAATAAATGCATTGAGTACTCAAAAGAGCTTGATAAGGATGGCGAGTCGGGTTTCTGGATAAATTCGGTTCTTTATCTCGGGATGATAAATGATCAGAGCGGAAACCGGGGGAAAGCACTTGATTATTATAATGAGCTGCTTGATATGAAGGAATACGGGAGTTCCCATTCGCTGGCAAAGAAGTATATTGACACCCCGTACAAACCGTGAATAAGTAAGAATACAAAAATAAAGAGAAAAAAGGATCAGGAATCTGGTATCAAGTATCCAGCTTCCGGTATCAGGGACCCTTCGTTAAAACGTCGTTGCGATACTTATCCTGTGCAATGCCCCGATTGTACCAAGTGAACTGAACCCGTAATCAAAAGTATAATCAGAAATAACCGCACCGAAGCCGGCATTAAATCCAGCGATACCGGAGGTGGTTCCAACCTTCAGTTCCGTTCTTTTTTCATTATCATACCCGAAACGCAGGCTTAATACTTTACTCAGGTGAAACTCCGCACCGACTGTAAATGCTTTGAGACGTTGTGCGAAATCATCCCTCTCCTCATTAAGTCTATGGAAATCGAGAGACACACGTACAGGTAAATTTTCTAATCTCTTTGAAATACCGATTACCACATCGAGCGGCAGAGATTCTTTTGTGTTGTAATAAGTGGTGAGCTGAGAGCCCATATTCAGGGCAGCAAATCCTATATCTACCATAGCAGAGGGAATTGCATAATGCAATCCTATATCACCGGCGATTCCTGTAGAGGACCTTGTTTCAATCCCTGAGTAAATGAACTTAGCATTCACACCGTAATAAAAATTCTGATCAAGTGAATTTGCATATCCGATAATAAATGCCACCTCGCCGGCACCAAAGTCCTGAGTTTTAGATCCGAACTCATCGGCTCCGGTAAAAGTACCATAATTAATATATTTTACTGCAGCGCCGAACCTGCCGATCCCTTCTATTTCCTGTGAATAGGTTAGACTTGCGAGATTTATATCGAGGAGATGTTTCACAAACGAAAACGAAACCGGTTGTCCTTCAAGCAGATCAAGTCCTGCCGGGTTATAGAAAATGACATTAGGATCGTCGTTATTTGAAACGAAACTACCGGCCAGAGCTCCTGCACGCGCACTCATATCAAGTCTTAGAAAATCATATGTATTCTGTGCTGAAACTTTAACTGATGTTAAAAAGATTATTGCAAGAAAGAAAGCGGCCGCTTTTTTCATAAACTCCCAAAATTTTTCGTCGATATTTAACCATAATCGCAAATAAAGGCAAGGGCAAAACTTTAGTAATTGTCGATTTGCCGGATTGAGCAGACCTGACTGAGGCCGGCAGGTTGACCGGATTAATCCGGCAATGTCTTATTTTCGAATCGGTTGGAACTATTTCAGCGGGAAGACGGCTGAATTTTCTTTCGATTGCGGTAAATTATCTTTAATTTCGGGTGAAAATACGACCAGGTATTTATCAGGAAGCGAATAGATGTCTCGGGAATCAATTAGAGAACAAACTAAATCAGAAAGGATTCTGAATGATTGAGTCAGGCAGATTCATTTCACCGGCCTTATTCCTTCTGGCGGCATTGTGTTTTTTCCTTCCGTTTGTAAGTTTTACATGCCAGGGGCAGACAATAGCTACAATTTCCGGTATGGAACTGATTACAGGAACAAAGATCGAAAAATTCGAGATGGAAAAATTCGATAACCAGCAGACAAATCCTGACCTCGACAAGGACAGGGATGTCAGTTCGGAACCGCTGGCTGTTGCTGCATTTATCTTCGCATTGTTCGGAATTATTGTTTCACTTATTCCACGTTACTCAAGGATTCTCTCGATGATAGCAGGGGCTCTCGGCGCACTGATGTTGTTATTTTTGAGATCGAGTATCGGCGGGGAGGTGACAGGCGACTTCGATTTTAAAATTATTGAAGTCTCTTATGAGTGGGGATATTACCTCGCTTTTATTTTTTTAATAAGTCCCTTTGCATTAAACCTTTACAACCAGATTACCGGGAACAGATCTGCAGTAATAACATCTATAGATGATCTTACTTTTTCAAATGCAGTCTATTGTTCCAAATGCGGTACCTCCAACAGTGCAGGAAGCATTTTCTGTTCAAAATGCGGGCATACTCTTACCACCGAAGGAAACCTTTAAGCTCCGGGAATTGTTTAACAAATAGATTTTGCCTGTTGCATTACGGGCAAAATCGTTTCCTTGCTATAACTTAGCTCATTATTTAATTTTGAAACGGGTTTATCCGGAGAAAATATGAATACAATGAAAACTGTCTTTTTGATGACAGTAATGATGATTTTATTCCTGCTTGTAGGCTACTTTTTAGGCGGCTCTACGGGAATGACAATCGCTTTTATCTTTGCCCTGCTTATGAATTTCGGTTCATACTGGTTTTCCGATAAGGTTATCCTTTCGATGTACAAAGCCAAAGAAGTAACGACAGATACAGCACCCAAATTTTATGCCCTGGTACAACAACTGGCAGCAAGCGCTAAACTGCCGATGCCGAAAGTTTATATAATCAATGATCCCACGCCGAATGCTTTTGCTACCGGAAGGAGTCCCGAGCATGCAGCAGTAGCTGCAACCACGGGAATTCTGAAAGGGCTCAGTAATGAAGAACTTGCCGGTGTAATATCTCATGAACTTGCACATGTTAAGCACAGAGATATGCTTACCGGTACAATTGCGGCTACCCTTGTTGGTACAATTACGTTCGTCGCTCAAATGGCCGGATGGGCATTAATGTTTGGAAGAGGCCGGAACGATGACGACAGCGGTTTATCGGCATTACTGCTTTTGATTCTTGCCCCGGTAGCAGCCACTCTGCTGCAGCTGGCTGTATCGAGATCACGTGAATATGCAGCTGATGCGGGAGGATCTGAGATATCGGGTAATCCGCTGGGATTAGCCTCAGCTCTTAGAAAGATATCTGCCGGGAATGAGGTTAAGCCGCTGAATAATTCCAGTCCGGCGACTGCTCATATGTTCATTATAAATCCCTTACACGGAGGAGGAGTGATGAAGTTATTTTCAACACATCCTCCGATCGAAGAAAGAATCAAGAGATTGGAGAAACTTGCCGCCGAAAGAATTTAAAACGGAATTGCTTGAAGATTGCTTGCATAAATGTCTAAATTACCAAACCAGATTTTTCTATTGATAAAACAGATAGAATATATTGAATAAACATAATCTTACAGCATGTTTTTCTAAAATATTAGCGGTGATTTTTTTCCTGTCACTTTTCACATGCAGCGCTCAGCAAAGGACTAACCTGAATGTATTTAACGGGCTGGTCGACTCGTCAGTAGCAAAAACCGCATCCTTTATTCCAGACAGCATCAAAGATATTAACTTTGAACAAATGAGCGGTCCCTTTGCAGTTTTTAATTCAGAAATAATTTCCGGCCTTTCTAAAAGGGGATATAATTTAGTTTCAGATGATAACTCTTTCAAACTCGAATTAATAATTAAAGACGCAGTTACTTCTTATGGTGAAATCTACAGGGACGGTTTTTTAGGAGATTATTATGTTCCGAGAAAACTTACGCTATCGGGAAACTGCAACTTTTCCGGCAAAAAAATATTTACAGAGCAATTCAATTATGCATTCCAGGATACTGTAAAAGCGGACAGCGTAAGTTCGCTTGAAAATTCCGGCTATCCTTTTACACAGGGGAAACTGCGGGCAGAACCTTTCTTTTCAGGAATCCTTGAGCCGGTAATCGCGGTCGGTACAGCCGCACTTGCCGTTATACTTTTCTTCACAATCAGGAGTAAGTAGCAATAAATACCTTTGACTACTATGTTAATTTGGTTATTTTTCCTAATTAAATCTTAAAAAAACGCACTTTCTATGAAATATTTATTTTTTGTTCCTGTATTCTTTATGCTGATTTTAGCAGGCTGTTCCTCAAGTGTTGATACTACAAATATGACGGGCGAGAACAGGCTTTCATATGCAATAAAACTTTATAATGACGAAGATTATCTTGAAGCAATAAACGAACTGCAGGCTATTCTGCTGCAGTACCCCGGAAGCTCAATATCTGATGATGCCCAGTTCTACCTTGCCAAATCAAGGTTTGCGCGTAAGGAATATATACTTGCCGCATTTGAATTCAGCAAGCTTATAAAGAATATGCCGGCCAGCGAGTTTGTTCCCGAATCACAGTTCCAGCTTGCCGAATGCTACTATGAACTTTCCCCAAATTATAATCTTGATCAAAAATATACCAGGAAAGCTATACAGGAATTCCAGGCTTTTATAGATTTCTTTCCTACGAACGAAAAAGTTGCTGAAGCAGAAAAAAAGATTGCCGACCTGAACAATAAGCTTGCGGAAAAGACTTTCACTATTGCAAAGATTTATGAAAAAATGGATTATCTGAAAGCCGCAGTAATTTATTATGACGACGTTATCGAAACCTATCATGATACTCCTTATGCCCCGATGGCTATGTACAACAAGATAAATGTTCTTGTTGAGAGAAAACAGGATGATGAAGCGGTTGCTGAAATAAATAAATTCATCGAAAAATACCCGGATGACAGGAACGTTGAGGAATTAAAAAACCTTCAGGTAAAACTTGAACATCAACTTTCATCATCAAGATAATGGCTGGTCAAAAAAAAGTTAATGACAGTAAAATGATTATGACTGAGCTGGTTCTGCCGAACCATACAAACCAGCTCGGGAAGCTGCTCGGCGGACAGCTAATGCACTGGATTGATATCTGTGCTGCATTAAGTGCTGCAAAACATTCCCATTACGTTTGTGTTACTGCTTCTGTCGACCGGATTGATTTCCATCATCCTATAAATCTCGGCGATGCTGTCAGCCTGTATGCCTCGGTCAACAGGGCATTCAATACCTCTATGGAAGTAGGAGTGAAAGTTTTTGCAGAATCGTTCAGGAAAGGGACAAGGATCCACACCAATTCTGCTTATTTAACCTTCGTAAGTGTAGATGAAAATGGAAAGCCCGTTAAGGCAAATGAGATTATCCCGGAAACGGAAGAAGAGAAAAGAAGATTTCAAGAAGCGCTCAATAGAAGGGAGAACAGACTTCAAACCCGCAAGAAGAGAAGTTAAAACTCTGATTGTTCTGCTGCTGCTTTCCTGTAATACTATTGCACAGGTACCTATTAACGGGTTCTGCAAATACCAGGCTTTCGATGCTGCCCCTGGTTATCGAAAATTGGAACCTCTCAATTACAATAATGATTCTTATACCGATCTTATTTTTTATAATCCTGCCGGCAATAACATTATTTCTCTTGATGGGAATCAGAACGGCAGTTTCGGTTCGGCGCATGACAATAAACTGCAGCAGGCCGTTTCAGATATTCAGTATTTATGGAATAAAAGCAACAAGATATATGCATATGCTTATATCTCGAGAAAACAAAGCACTGCCGGCATCCTTAATTTCAGTCCGGAGGGAACTCCCGTCATTGAATCGCAGGTGAAATTTAATACCTATCCCGAAAACCTCAGCACCGCTGATGTAAACGGCGATGGTATCCCGGAACTGCTGGTTTCAGGAAGTGCATTTAACGGTCTTTCACTGGTTTACCAGGAGAAAAAACTGCGTGAAAAGAAAATCGTCGAAAAGACGAGTTATTCAGAAGCGGTATTCGCTGACCTGAACAATGACGGTTTCCCTGATATTGCGGCATTCGAAATGTTCGCTAATAAACTACAGTTCTATTATAACAACAGTCAGGGGAATTTCAACAAAGTACGCGAACTCTCTTTTCCTTCTCCCATTTCATCACTTCAATCAACCGATCTTGATCTTGACTCCTACACAGACATTATTTATACCAGCCATAATTCAATTGGTATATACTATGGAGACTTTACTTCATCGTATGATGATACAGTTATAATAAATACAAAGTATGATGCTGATAAAATCATTACCGGCGATTTCAACAGGGATGGAAGAATTGATATAGCTTATATTAACAGGATAAACGGTACCCTCTCTCTCATATATGCCAGAGACGATAGAAAATTTTACCCGGAACTGGTTTATCTGAAGAAGAATAGTCTGGATGATATCACCCCCTACTATAGTAAATTCGTAAGCGGAATCGCGCTGCTTGACAGCACGGGAAAATTTTATATTATTTCAAACCTTGCGTCAATAGCAGATGAAGTCAGCATAGTATCAGGAGCTTATCCGACAGCAGTCTCATATTTTGACCGTGACAATAACAGTATAAACGATCTGTGCTTCATTGATGGTTTTAATAAGACCCTCAACCTTTTAACAAGGAGCAGTTCGGGTATTCCCGACTCATGGTTCTCCATCTCCCTCTTCGGTATCGAAAATTCTATCCTTGTGAATAATAAATTGCCGAAGGAGAAAACCTTTATCTGCTACACAAGGGATAAAAAATTAATTGAAATAGTAAAAGTCGATTTTGTTAAAAACAAATTCACCCGGAGTTCACTTTATTCGCCGGGAGGCATACGGGATATTAAGGTGAAGGAAAATTCCGGAAGGATATATACCGCTTTTATTAAAAATGATGTGCTGGGTGCAGTGATTTTTTCGAATGAACAGGGTCAGTATACGGATTATACCATACCGGGAATCCGTAAGGGAGTTTCTGATGCTGCACTTTCGGTTTATAATACTCCGGAAGTATTTTATACCACTAATGATGATTCAATTATCATTGGTGAACGCATCCTCGAAGAAAACCGCAAAAATGCCGAAGTAAAAACACAGATTGCAAATGATTATAACATCAGTCTTTTTGCCGGGGATTTTCTTCACAAAAACAATTCAGCTCTATTCGGCTTTTTATCTTCCCGTGATAAGAACAACCTGATTTTTTTTCTGGGACCGGATGCATTCATTGTCTCCGGTAAGAATACACCTATCCCGGGTCTTAGGATAAAAGATAAAAATCAATTATTTTTTGGCGAGCTAAGATTCAACGGTGCGGCAAAGGTCTGCTATTTTAATCCTCTGCAGAAGAGTATAAAAACGCTCGAGACTGCAGACGGAAATAAAAAAATAGTACGCAATTTGTTAATGGAAAATATAAATTCGAGATCATTTTTTATTAAGAATATGAATTCCAGGAGTTATCATATAGTGTACATAGATGATGACGAGAACTGTATTAAAATCAGGGAGCTTAAATGATTAAAAACTCCCTCGTTTTCTTTTTACTTATTTATTGTGTTTCATTATATCCCCAGGAGTGGAGCAGAGTCCGGCTTGATTCATTATTCAATCAGTATGTCAGGCTTCATCATTACAATATCCCTGAACTGCCGCAAAATCCGGCAGAGGATACCATCCGCACAAAATGCGGTTTTAGTACCGCGGCAGAAGTTTTTGTTCACTTCAATGACTTTACCGAAGAACAGCAGAGAATTCTAAAGGTGCTGGAAACGGGGAGGCCCGTCGGACCCGACGCCAGTATTGTTTCTCCTTCAGGATTTTTCCGTGTGCATTATTACAGTACCGGTCCATATGTGCCTCAGTATGATCTGAATGAGTTTGCTCAAGCACTTGACTCCTCATACAACTTTGAAGTAAACCATCTCGGATATCCGCCTCCTCCGCCGGATACTCAGCCAGGTCTGCCTCCCGACAGTGTCGGCGGCGACAGCAAATACGATGTGTACATAATACCTATGGGCGATTACGGTGAAACGGATTTTGAAACACAAATTAGCCAGGACCCGGGGGTACTCAGGTTTACTACTTTTATGAAGGTTCATTATAGCTTCGGGAGCGGGTTTTACACTCATGGTATTGATGCTGCCCGGGTAACTGCCGCCCACGAATTTCACCATTCTATACAGGTTGGCAATTATATTTTCAGGGATAGCGATCTTTTCTTTTATGAATTGACTTCAACCTCAATGGAAGAGTTTGTTTTCGATTCCGTTAATGATTATTACGGATATATGTCAGATTATTTTCATAATACTGAAAGAGCCTTTGCATCTAATTCTGGTTATAACCTTGCAATATGGAATATCTTCCTCGCAGCTAAATTCGGTATTGATATCATCAAAAAGCAGTGGGAAAAAATGCCTGCCTCCAGGGCCATAAATGCTATTAACTCATCTTTATACGATGAGGGTTCCAGTTTTGGTAAAGAACTGAATAAATTCGGGATATGGACATTCTTTACTAACTATAGGGCTGTTCCGGGAAAATACTTTGAAGAGGCTGCTGCGTACCCTCTGATACGTCCCTATTCTGTAATTCAGTTCAGTCCTCCTGCAGTTAATATCAGTATGAATGCACATCCTACTTCAAATAATTTCATTTATTTTGTTGACCAGCAGGAAGGAGATACCCTGACCGTGCTGGTAACTAACGCCGACTACCAGAAAGGCATTGACAGTCTGAATACTTTTTTCCCATTCCAGTATTATGTCTACAATTATAATGAACCGGGCAGCCAGCAGCTGACAGGTCTGTACTATTCGAAACTGATAACGGACCAGCCGTCGCTGTGGACTTCCTCGGAATTCTTTAACAGGTTCCTGATACATGAAGGTGAAATCCCGGTAGAAGCTGTGAGTTATGCCTTCCCGAATCCCTTCATTTACAGCAAGCATAGTTATATATATTTCCCTGTAAAAGGAAGCGGCAGCCAGGAAGCTAATCTTAATGTTTATACATCCTCTATGGACCTTGTTTATTCCGTTACAAAACCTTATGATTTTATTTCAGGACAAAAAGTACTTAAATGGAACGGGCTGGATAACCAAAACAGGAAAGTTTCTTCGGGCATTTATATTTTTATTACCGAATCCGGTAATGCGAAGAAAGTAGGGAAGCTGGTTATATTTGATGAATAATTTTTCTGTAAAGGCTGAGTCATTAAGCAAGACATTCGGAAGAAGACTTATATTTTCAGATCTCAACTTTGAATTCAGTAAAAAAGGGATCTATGGAATATCCGGACCAAACGGGTCTGGAAAATCGACCCTCGTTAAGATAATTGCCGGGCTGATTTCACCTACAGACGGAAAAATCAGACATATACTCGAAGGTAAAGAAATACCGCCGGAAAAGCTTCATAATCATATCGGGTTTGTCTCTCCCTATCTTGTTCTTTATGAAGAATTCACTGCCCTTGAAAATCTTGACCTTTTTGCTAAGATCCGAAGCGTGCCTTTCAATGCTGAAAGAGTGGAATACCTGCTTAAAGTTTTCCTCCTGTATGAAAGGAAAGATGACCTGGTTAAGACTTATTCTTCAGGAATGAAGCAGCGGATGAAGTTTATATTTGCAATGATGCATTCGCCGCGCCTGCTTATACTGGATGAACCGACTTCCAATCTTGATGATGAAGGGAAGGAATCCGTTTACAGGATTACCAGGGAGCAGGGTAGCGACAGCATAATATTAATAGCGTCAAATGAAAGGACAGACCTGGAACTCTGCAGTGAAAAAATTGTTATCCAGGATTACAAAAATATTTCAGTACAGGAAGCAAATTGAGTTCAAAAGCATATTCATTATTCCTTAAAGATTTTCGTTCCGAGCTTAGAACCCGCTATGCTATAAATTCTCTTGCTATGTTTATCATAGTAGCAATCAGCGTAATATTATTTTCTATCGGTAATGAAAGGATAAATGAAAACCTTACTGCCGGACTTTTCTGGGTGGTTATTTTCTTTACTGCTATGTCCGGGTTAGCCAGGGCATTTGTATCGGAGGAAGAAAGGGGAACTTCGCTGACCCTTCAGCTAATTGCCTCCCCGTCCACTGTGTTTACGGGCAAGCTAATATTCAACCTGATCCTCGTATTTTGTATGAATATAGTGATAGCTGTATTATATTCTGCAGTATTCGAGGCTTTTGTGATAAGAGATTTTGTACTTTTTCTCTGTGCTTTTATACTGGGCAATATTGGACTGGCAATATCGTCAACCATAATTGCAGCAATAATTTCGAAAGCAGGAGCTAAAGGCACACTTTACCCGGTATTATCTTTTCCTATATTATTACCTTTAATTTTAACTTCCGTACAGCTAACTTTGTTCTCTATCGATGGCACAGGATTTGAAAAATCTAAATTTGAGCTTGCAGTAGTAATCTGTTACGACGTTATTATGTTAACTGCATCTTATATGTTATTCGACTTTATCTGGAAAGATTAGTAATTTCTATTAAATAAAAACTATGAAATCTATAATCTGGAAAACTTTGCTTTTTTTGCTTCTCGCCTTTGTTTCCGCGGCGGGAATAGCTTTTCCCATTGTTGAGAATCCAACTCACTGGTATCAGTTTCCGTTCATTCCCGGGCTGGAGGAAAATGCTAAAATCATCTTCTTTCACGTTCCGACAGCATGGCTTACTGTCATTGCTTTCCTTATGTCAACTATTTATAGTTTTAGATATCTTCGGAAAAAAGATATGAACGATGATATTAAATCGTATACTGCAGCACAGTTAGGGATTATTTTCTGCATACTTGCTACAGTAACCGGTGCAGTATGGGCAAAATTTGCCTGGGGTTCATTCTGGAATTGGGATCCACGTCAATCCAGTATATTTGCACTTCTGTTAATTTACGGAGCATGGTTCGCACTTCGCTCCTCAATTGAAAATGAAGAGAAGAGAGCAACATTGTCGGCAGTATATGCGATTATTGCTTTCGTTACGGTTCCGTTTTTTATCTTTATAATGCCGAGGATCATGGCAGGTCTTCACCCCGGTTCTGCTGATGATACAAATTCAGGTCCGGTAGTCGATTTTAAAATGAATGCAAATATGATGCTGATATTTTATCTCTCCCTCATTGGATTTACGATCCTGTATTTCTGGATGTGGAAAGTTGGTTATAAATCTTTAATGTACAAAGAACGATTAAACAAACAACAAATCAGAGGATAACTTGAGCGGACTTTATGATTTCCTGCATAACAATGCCATCTACATAGTTATGATTATAGTTTTGATTGTCTGGGCAGGGATATTCTTTTTCCTTAATAATATCGATAAAAGAATAAAAAGTGTAGAAAAAGAAATAAAAGGAGATAAGCATGAAAAATAAATATATCTTCGGCGGCGCCATCATTGTTCTTTTCCTTGGTCTGATGGGATACCTGTTCACACAGAGTAATATTAAGTATGAAAGCAATTTCAGTAATGTTATGAACACGGATAAAACCGTTAAAGCCACCGGAAGCTGGGTCAAGGATAAAAATTACCAGATAGATAAAGCAAGCAGAACCTTCAGCTTTTATATGGCTGATGAGAACGGCAACCAGATGAAGGTTGTCTACGACGGAACCATTCCCAATAACTTCGAAACAGCCAAGAGCGTAGTTGTAACAGGACAGTATAAAGATGGATATTTTCATGCAAGGGATATATTGACTAAATGCCCGAGCAAATATGAAGGTGATAAGGCTAAAACCTCCGGTTTATAGGTCCGCAGAAGCTTTGACAGTTATTATATTTTAATTAAGATATCACTGAGGTAGAAATGGCAGGAAGTATTGTACTATCGGTCGCTTTAGCGTTCAGTCTGATTGCAATGACAATGTATTTCCTTTCTTACAGGGGATATAAGAATACATTAAACTACGGAAGAATAGCTTACCACGGTATGGCAGTGCTGGTTATCGTTGCTGCTACAATATTATGGTATGTTATACTGACCCACCAATACCAGTATCATTATGTATATAGCTATAGTCAGAACAGTCTGAAAACAGGCTTTCTGTTAGCATCGTTCTGGGGCGGTCAGGAGGGCAGCTTTATGCTGTGGCTTCTGCTCACTTCAATTGTAGGAATATTCCTTCAGTCATATACATCTAAACGAGGCGATCTTGAGCTCAGGGTAATGACGGTATTTACGCTGGCAACTACATTCCTGTTAATTATGGTCTCACCGTTATTCAAAAACCCTTTTGCTTATATCTGGACTGAACCGATATTCATCCCTGTCAAGAGTATAAGCGCCGGTTTCCTTAATCTCCCCTGGATGCAGTCATTTGTTTTCAGCGACGGTTCCAGCGGACAATCTTTTATTAAGATGAGTACCGACCTTTATGCAAAACTGTCTGCAGCAGGAATCTCCGTAAACCAGTTTATTGCAGACGGAAAAGGATTAAACCCTCAGCTGCTTAATTTCTGGATGCAGATACATCCACCTATTTTGTTTACTGGATTTTCAATGTCAACTGTTCCGTTTTCTTTTGCAGTTGCTGCAATGATGAAGAATGATTACAAAGACTGGGTACGGCAGTCGTTTCCATGGGTGCTTGCTGGTGCCGGAATACTGGGACTCGGAATTATGTTAGGCGGCTATTGGGCTTATGAAATGCTGGGCTGGGGCGGTTACTGGGCCTGGGACCCTGTTGAAAATTCAAGTCTTATCCCCTGGCTTGTAGGCGTTGCTTCTGTTCATACTCTGCTTGTTCAAAGGAAAACTCAGGGAAAGGGAGGAATAGGCAAATATGCCAAAACAAATCTTATCCTCTGTATAATGACGTATATTCTTGTTCTTTATAGTACCTTTTTAACAAGAAGCGGCGTCCTTGGAGATGCCTCCGTGCATTCATTTGTTGATCCGGGAATGCTTGTTTATCTCTTCCTGGTCATATTTATCGGCACTTTCCTCGTCCTCGGTTTCGGCATGCTTATTTACAGATGGAAATCTCTTAATGAAGCCGTAGCCTCAGATGAAAATCTGCTGTCCAGAGATCTTGCCCTGTTTACTGCAGCTATCGTTCTTACTGCATCAGCAATAATTGTTTTTGTGGGTACTTCTGCTCCCTTAATAGGACAATCGCAGGATAAATCCTTCTACAACCAGCTGAACCTGCCGATTGCAATTATTATCGGTCTGTTAAACGGGCTCAGCCTTCTTTTAAAGTGGAAACAGACAAACGGACAGGATCTTCTGAGGAAATCAATTCCTTCCCTTACTATTTCTTTCCTGTTCACCCTGTCACTTATAATTTTTGGCGGGATGCGGGAAATCATGTATATACTCCTGGCTTTCTCTGCATCGTTTACCATTGTTGTAAATGTTGATATCGCAATTAAAATTATTCGCGGAAATATGAAGATGCTGGGAGCTTACGTTGCCCACATCGGGATAGCTCTTTTCATCCTTGGAGTAATCGGTTCGAATGCCTACAGCCAGGAAACAGATATCGACCTTATCAAAAATCAGCCCCATGAGGCATTCGGATACAAACTAACCTTCACAGGTTATCACCCCGTTGAAAACAATACAAAATATGCGTTCAATATCCAGGTTGAAAAAGGAGAAAAGAAGTACACAGTTTCACCGGTAATGTATATCAGCGACTTTAATAACGGGCTGATGAGAGAACCCGCAATCCTGAATATGCTGACGAAAGATATCTATGTTTCCCCGCTTGGTTATGATGATCAGTCGCAGGACCAGGCAGCTGAAGGGATCGATGTTAAGCTGAATGTAGGACAGAAAACAAATGTTGAAGGTGCTCAAATTGAGTATACTGAGTTTGTGAAGCCGGATATGAGTGTAATGATGAGCGGCGGCGACTTTAAGATGGGAACAAATCTTACAGTGACGAAGGACGGGAAAACTTATAATGTCGAACCGGTCCTGAAGAAAACAGGAAGGGACTTTATATACGTACCCGTTGAGATAGCAGATGCAAACCTTAAAATTCAATTGAAGAAGATTGATCCCGCTTCCCAGACTGCAGATTTTATTGTAGGGAAGATTAAAGGTGAAAAAACCGTAAGCAAGACCCCTGAAGAAGTGCTTACAGTTGCGGCCAGCATCAAACCTTTTATCAGCCTTGTGTGGAGCGGTATCCTCATAATGGTTGCCGGTTTCTTTGTAGCTGTATCAAGAAGATTGAGAGAATCACTGATAAAGAGCAGCTAAACTAAAAAGTTAATAACATTTTTCTGATGCCCGATAAAGTCGGGCATTTTTTTTAACTTTACTCTGTAATTGAACCAAAAAATCCGGTGGCAAAATGAAACCAATTCATTTCAAATACATAGTTCAGACTGTAATTTTCATCTCATTGTTTTCTCTTGCATTCACTCCGTTTATTCCTGATGAAGGGATGTACCCTCTGTCGGAAATAGGGGAGCTCGATTTAAAGGATGCCGGATTAAAAATTCCTGTCACAGACGTTTATAATCCCGACGGTGTTAGTCTTGTTGATGCCCTTGTGAATATCGGGGGCTGTACGGGTTCATTTGTTTCACCGGAAGGATTAATAATCACCAATCATCATTGCGCCTTCGGGGCGGTGCAAAGAGCAAGTACAGTTGAAAACAATTACCTCGAGAACGGATTTCTTGCTGAAACACGTACTAATGAAATTCCTGCCGGCGGCATCACGTGTAAAATTATGCAGTCGTATAAGGATGTCAGTGCTGAAGTATTAAAAGCCGCAAATTCTGCCGCTGATTTTTCCTTACGTGAGAAAGCCATTGAAAATAAGATACAGGAAATTGAAAAAAGGGAAGAAGAAAAAGACCCGGCAATCGAAGCCCGGGTATCGGAGATGTTTGCAGGTGAATCCTATATTCTTTTCAAATATAAATTAATTAAAGATGTACGCCTTGTTTATGTCCCTCCCCGGGAGATTGGTGAATTCGGAGGCGAGTCCGATAACTGGGTATGGCCGCGGCATAACGGCGATTTTTCTTTTATGCGGGCATACGTAGCGCTTGATGGTTCCGCCGCTGAATATTCAGAGAAAAATGTACCCTATCATCCGAAAAAGTTTATAAAGGTTAACCCGGAAGGCGTCGATGAAGGTGACTTTGTTTTTATACTCGGCTACCCGGCAAAAACATTTAAACATCAGCCTTCACCTTTTCTGCAATATCAGTATGAATACCAGCTCCCGTACATTCAGGAACTTTACTCATGGCTTATAAAGTTATTCGAAGAGAAGGGCCAGAATAATCCTGAAGCTGCCCTGGAATATTCATCGAAGATAAAGTGGCTGGCTAATACTGAAAAAAATTACAGGGGAAAGCTTATTGGAATTAAACGCCTGAACCTTATAGAGAAAAAACGCGATGAAGAAAAACAGCTGCAGGATTTTATAGATTCTGAACCCGGATTAAAAGAAAAATACGGCGATGTCTTAAACAGTATAGATTCCGTTTACACAGGTATCTTTAAAGATGGCGTCCTGCCATTATTTCTAGGCCAGTTAAAAAGGCAGATAGATCTGTACAATCTCGGTACAATCTTCGTTGAGTATAAGAAATCTCAGCAGAAGTTAAAATCAGAAAATAAAGAAATGTCTAAAGAAGATTTTTCTAAAATAAAAAAACAGGTCGATGCGGTTTTCTCGATCTACCATCCTGAATCCGATCAGAAAATAATGAAGAAAATGCTGACGGAAGGAATAAAGCATCCGGAGATTTCCGATCTTCCGCCGCTTATGGTCTTTGCAAGGAGTATGAGTCCGGGAAACAGAATAAATAGCTTCGTACAGTACATTTACGATAGTACTTTTCTAAATAATGAAGACCGTTATCTTTCACTCCTGCAGAATAAAAAAGTAAAATTGGCAGACAT
This sequence comes from uncultured Ignavibacteria bacterium, assembly GCA_963832715.1. GTDB lineage: Bacteria > Bacteroidota > Ignavibacteria > Ignavibacteriales > Ignavibacteriaceae > DATFVA01. The sequence goes on from CAWHVB010000004.1 coordinate 226,356, forward strand.
AAATGATCCGTATCTTTCGTTTGTTATGGAGATGGAAAATATCAGGGAGAATTATGACAAAAGGAACGAAGAAAGGGAAGGAGATCTTAACCTTCTTCTTTCAAAGCTGATGGAAGCGAAAAAACTCTGGCTTAAGAAATCATTTGTGCCGGATGCTAACCGGACATTAAGATTGACTTATGGATATATTAAAGGGTACTCTCCGTCCGATGCAGTCTACTATGAGCCGGTAACGACCTTAAAAGGAGTGATCGAAAAGGAAAAGGATACCGGTGAATACAGGGTTCCGGAAAAAATAAAAGAATTATATAATCAGAAAGATTTCGGAAGGTTCGCAGATAATAAGTATAATGACGTTCCCGTCGCTTTACTGTACAATACAGATACAAGCGGGGGAAACAGCGGCAGTCCTGTGATGGATGCATACGGCAGGCTTGTTGGTGTAAATTTCGACAGACCCTTCGAAGCAACTGTTAACGATTATGCCTGGAGTCCGGAATACAGCCGTTCTATTGGTGTAGACATCCGCTACGTCCTCTGGGTAACACAGAAAATCGGAGGTGCAGATTTCCTCCTGCGGGAGATGGGTGTATCACCCTAAACTCATAATTTAACTGAATTACCTGCATATTTATGCAGTTTAAAGTTTGTTTATTAATCTATAGAATTAGCTATGATTAGAATCGGAATTGTAGAAGATGATAATATAATCCGCGAAGGGATTCAAAAGTATTTGAATTCGCAGGATAATTTTATTTGTGACGCTGCTGAAGATAGCTTTGAGAAGTTTCTTCCCTTGCTTGTGAAAAACGGTCCCGTTGATATTGCCCTGGTGGATATCGGTCTTCCCGGTATTTCCGGAATAAACGGGATTAAAATATTAAGGAAAGAATATCCTGATATTAATATAATTATGCTTACCGTTTATAATGATCCTTCAAGGATATTCAGCTCGCTCTGTGCAGGAGCTTCGGGATACCTGCTAAAAAACACTCCCCTGGAGGAAATAAAAAAATCAATTGAGATACTTGACAGCGGCGGCTCTCCGATGTCGCCTGAAATTGCAAGGAAAGTAATCGAATATTTTAATCCTGAAAAAGCAGAAGGATATAAATCCGACTTAACAAAGAAAGAAAATGAAATTGTTAATGCTCTTGTTGATGGGTTAAGCTATAAACTTATCGCAGATAAATTGGAAATCTCAATCGATACAGTAAGATTCCACATAAGAAATATATACCGCAAACTTCATGTTAATTCCAAAGCAGAGGTAATAAGCAAATCCTTAAAAGGTGAAATCTAGATTCAAACACCTGTAAACCGAAACGCTGTTTCGCTCCCAATGTACAGCGAAACGCTGTTTCGCTCATAACGTAAAGCAAAACGCTGTTTCGCTCATAATGTAAAGCGAAATGCTGTTTCGCTCATAATGTAAAGCATAACGCTGTTTCGCTTAACCCTCATTTGCTACTCTGACAATTGTAAATCAAAACACTGTTTCAATTTCTCCTCAGTCTCAAACGACCTCAAACATCTGCCATCTTTCTGACTGACATTTTGTCAAACTGTTCAATTTTTCAACGCACGAAAATCGCTTATTTTCGCCATTTTCAAGTGTCTCATATTGAGTCCTTCTCCGTCCCTTCTCCGTCTTTTCTCCGTCCCTAACCCGGCACAACACCAGCGACTGACATTTTGTCAGTCTGATGAATTATTCCACACCTTTTTTGATCCATCTGCAATTAAAAACAGTTTCTCTTTCAATTAAAAAAACTTACCCTTATATCTCTGACTCTAACAAATCTCATCTGATTCTATTACCATCATCTCACTCCTATCCCGCATCTTTATGTAGTTTTTTTATCAAGAATATTTTTATATCATAAAATAATTCCAATCATAAAAATTGAATTGAACGAGGTCAGATATGAAACATTTTGCGATGTCAGCAGCGGTATTTCTTCTCTTATCAGGCTGTCTCTTTGCACAGCATGGGAGTGCTCTTTTTTTCAATGGTGTAGATAACTATGTAGATTTCGGAAATGCAGCAGCCTTTGATATAGACTCAGCAGTTACATATGAGGCATGGATCAGACCCGATTCAAATCAGTCGGGATTTATTTTAAACAAGTGGGTCAGTGGTTTCGAGGATAAGATGCTGCATTATTCGTCAGGACACATATACTTTTATTTGTTCAACACCTTTTCCCTGACCTCTCTTGGTTCCGCATCAATAATCCCTCTTCATGAGTTTACTCATATTGCAGTAACTTATGATGGCTCATCGGCAAAAATATATATTAATGGGGTACTCGATACTATGAAATCTGTAAGCAGCGGTATCCAAAATAACTCGGGTACTCTTTATGCAGGTTTCAATCCGGAAAGGTTTGATTTTGTAGCGCCTTTTATGGGAATTATTGATGAAGTCCGTATCTGGAATATTGCGCTGTCGGATTCAGAGATCCAGGCTACTATGAATCAGCCTTTGAGCGGAAATGAAGCAGGATTAGCCGGATGCTGGGATTTTGATGAAGGGACGGGAACGACAACCGCTGATAAAACAGTAAACGGCAATGATGGAACTATCAATGGTGCAGCCTGGGTTAACCCTCTAAAAAATATTGATGAATCCTTTCCGGTACAGTCATTCAGTATTTCACAGAACTATCCCAATCCCTTTAATCCCTCTACAAACATAACGTTTAATCTGCCCTATGAATGCAGCGTAGAAATAGCGGTATTCAACACCATTGGTCAAAAAGTAAAAGAACTGGTTAATGGCAGTGAAACTGCCGGCGAGCACTCAATAAGCTTTAATGCAGACAATTTTGCTTCAGGCATATACATATACCGGATAAATGCAGAATCCCTTAGCGGCAGCGGTGATTTCAGGACGTCAAAAAAGATGATACTCCTGCGATGAAAACATAAGCAGCAGAACATGACTCATAACCTCTTTGAAATTAAAGTCATTTCTTTTCTCAGCATTAAGATTGATGCGTTTGGGTGAAGTTTTTAACACTATTTCCTTTGTTATTCGCATGAATATGCAGCACAATTTTTTGTTTTAATTCGGCTCCCGGCTCCCCCGAAACTTCAAACTAACCTGTACATTATGTTCCACCCTGTCGTCGGCCAGAAAAATTATGTTATCCGGCTTCTGTTCTCCGTCAACGGTTATTCTCAAATCAGAATCAGCATTATGCTCCTGGTGGAAAGAAATGTGGTAAGCAGTATTCCTGTACATATAATTCACTTTATAGAGCTCCCAATCGGCTGGAATGCAGGGATCAATATAAAGTTTATCCGCTTCAAGCCTTAATCCCAGAAGTGATTCCACGATAAGACGGTACATCCATCCGGCCGATCCGGTGTACCAGCTCCATCCGCCGCGTCCTATATGAGGCGTAACCGCATATATATCGGCGGCAACCACATATGGTTCAACTTTGTATACTGCTGAATCCTCCGGCTTTAAAGAATGATTGAGGGGGATGATTATCTTGAGCAATTGCCATGCGCGTTTGCTGTCTCCCAAAGCCGCAAAAGCCATCGCTGCCCAAATGGCAGCATGTGTATATTGACCACCATTCTCTCTTACTCCGGGAACATAGCCTTTTATATATCCAGGATTTAAATCTGATTTATCGAAAGGCGGATCCAGAAGCTGAATTAGTTTATTATTGCGGTGGACCAGGTACCTATCCAATTCATCCATAGCTTTCTGAGAACGTACTTTATCGCCGGCACCTGAAAGTACTGACCAGCTTTGCACGATTGAATCAATTCTGCATTCGGGGTTGACTGCAGATCCGAGCGGGGAGCCGTCATCAAAATAAGCCCTGCGGTACCATTCTCCGTCCCAGCCATGTTGTTCTATGTTTTTCTGCAATTCGGAACCTTCATCTTTACACTTCTCCGAGAACGGAATATCACCCTGCATTTCTGCAATCTTTGCGAACTGCATCAGCACTTCATAAAGGAAGAATCCTAACCAGACGCTTTCACCTTTCCCTTTAATGCCGACCATATTCATTCCGTCATTCCAATCACCGCTTCCCATCAGGGGTAAACCATGTTCACCAAATCTTAGTCCTCTGAGAATAGCCCGAACACAATGCTGGTATAAACTTCCCGGTGCCTCTGACCTGGCCGGCAGGTCATAGTTTGAATCCGCGTCAGGGTTAATTGTATGGCCTTCCAGAAAATATGCAGATTCGTTCAGCACCCCTCTATCGCCTGTACATTGTACATATCTGCAAACCGCCAAAGGCAGCCAGAGATAATCATCCGAGCAATGTGTTCGCACGCCGCGGCCGGCAGGGGGGTGCCACCAATGCTGTACGTCGCCTTCCTGGAATTGCCGGCTTGCGCAAAGTAAAAGGTGTTTTCTTGTCAGTGCCGGCTCAGTATGTATTATCGACATTACATCCTGAAGCTGATCACGGAAACCGAAAGCTCCGCCCGACTGGTAATACCCGCTTCTTGCCCATATGCGGCATGCCAGCGTCTGATACAATAGCCATCCATTCGTTAATATATCCATAGCGGTATCGGGTGTTTCGATCTGAATGGCACCAAGTGTTTTATTCCAATAATCCCAGACACCTTCAAGTGCCTTGCGGGCTGCATCCGATCCCTTGAAGCGGCGGAGTATTTTAATTACCTCCTCCTCATTACTCCCTGCGCCGAACTTAAAAATGATCTCATGTTCCTGATCTTCGGCTAGTTCGAAAGAAACCCTGATAGCTGCACATGGATCCAGCCCCGCCCCGGTATGACCGGAAAGCGCTGAATTGGTCATTGCAGCAGGACTCTGCAGTGAGCCGTTTCGTCCAATGAATTCAGTGCGATCAGCAGTTATACTTCCAGGTGTGCTGTCTGTCTGAAAGAAGACAATCCTGTTAGCAAACTCTGAATTGTACGGGTTCCGTGCTAATATCGTAGAACCCTCCGGGCCGATTTTTGTGATGAACATGCATACCAGTTTTTGAACGCAGATCACCAAGAACCAGCTCCACATAACCCGTGAAAGACAGTCTGCAGGATCTGCCTGATTCATTCCTTATTTTTAATACTGAGAACTTGATTGAGGCATCTGTCGCGGCATATATCCAAAGCTCCGAGCGAATACCATCTTCAGTATGTTCGAAAACACTATATCCGAATCCATGACGGCTTGCATAGGCACTCCTTCCCTTAGCAGGTAATGGTGCAGGTGACCAGTAGTGGCCGGTATCTTCATCACGGATATAAAAAGCTTCTCCGCTTGAATCACTGACAGGATCGTTGTTCCATGGAGTGAGTCTGAATTCATGTGCATTCATACTCCATGTATATGTCGGGCCGCTTTCCGATACAACTGTGCCGAAATCCGGATTTGCAATTACATTTACCCATGGAGCAGGTGTAACCTGGTTAGGGGATGTTGTAATAATATATTCCCGGCCATCAGGTGTAAACCCTCCCACGCCGTTAAAGAATATTAAATCATTCCGAGGAATTAAGGTATCTTCCAGTTGCTTTCGATAGTTCCGAACTCCTTTGAAAGGTCTTGTCTGCACTTTTTCAATTTTTAATTTGTTAAGCTGCTGCTCAAGTGTTCCCCATTGATCGGAGATAATCACGCGGGCGACTGTCTGGATGAGAATCCGGTCTTCGCTGGATATCTGATCAGACTGTCTTACAAAGATTCCGCCGGATTTGTCAACTAGACCAGCTTCAACTCCTGCTGTAATCAGCATCAGAATTTGTTCCTGCAGCAGCTGCCTGTAACCGGCGCGGTCTTCGTTCCAGATCACAAGATCCACCGCTAAACCTTTCATTCTCCAGTATGAATGAGCCTGTACAAGCTGGCGTACAAGACTTATGTTTTCCACGTTTTCAATCTGCAGAAGCACAATAGGTAAATCACCGGAAATGGCATAACCCCACAAACCGGATTGCCCCCTTCGGTTTTTGATAAGAATTTCCGGATTCGCCCGAAGGAAAGGATTTCCGTATAAGATAGAGCTTGCGATACGCCGGAAAATTTGTGCATCACCCTCTGAAGCATTTAATTGCCGCAATGTCACCTGGCTGTGTGTCCAGGCAAGCTCGAAGACCCTGTTGGCGAGCCGCCTGTCCTGATACTTGTCAATCAGGGTCAGGGCTGATTCCCGGGTCTCACACATCCCGAAAACCATATCTATTGCTGCAGTTTCCTCAGGTTCAAGAAGTAATTGATAACGGATTGAAACTATAGGATCCAGTACTGAACCCTGGCTGCCGGAAAGAGCGTTAGAATTTCTCATTGCTTCAGGAAAGATAGTTGTGTTCCCGCGGCCAATGAACTGCATCCGGTCTGTTTCAAAAGAAGCAGTACCCTTATTTACACCTCGCCCCGCCATCATATGAAACATAAAAGGTGTCTTTTCATCCACTGATCTCGGCCGTCGCGTGCAGAGGATCGCATTCCGCTCAGGGATCAACTCGGTATGTACAAACAGATTACTGAATGCAGGATGCAAATTGTCGGAAGCAGCTGAGGCAAGAACTACTTCTGCGTAACTGGTAATTTCAATGGTCCTGCGGATGCGCGATTTGTTTGTAATATGGATTCTGCGAAGTTCGGTATCATCTTCAGGTGATACAACAATCTCAGTATGCATATCAATGTTCTCATCGCTGCGCCGGAATTCTGCCAGTCCTTCAGAGAAAATAACTGAATATGATTTTGATCGTTTCAGTGTCGGCTGATATGCCGTTGACCAAATTTCCCCTCTGTATTCATCGCGGATATAACAGAATGTGCCCCAGTTGTCACGGGTGGAGTCCTCATGCCATCGTGTAACCTGGATATCTTTCCATTTGCTGTAACCGCCGCCGGCGTTAGTGACCATTACATGATATTTACCGTTAGATAACAGGTGTACTTCAGGCACCGGCGTATCAGGATTAGTGATTATCTGCATTGGAATTTCCGTACCACTGGATTTCATTGGCGTATCTGTAAGCCCGGCGGCGTGTGAATGGAATATTGTTGCCTTTGGAATTCTTTCCTGCAGCAGCAGCATGGTTGATTCTAATAAAGGATCCGACCTGAATCGCTTTTGCATCTGACGGTTCAGTATCAGATATGCAACAGAAAGGAGGCTCATTCCCTGGTGATGCGCCATGAAAGATTTAATTATCACACTCGATTGCCCTCGGGGAAGGCGTGATTTCGTATAATCTACAGCTTCAAAAAAACCAAATTCTCCGAGCAAACCTTCTGCTGTTAAACGTTGAAGATTTAGACAGGCTTCCCTGGGTTCAACCATCAATGCGAGTGCCGTCGCATAAGGTGCGATAACCAGGTCCTCAGCCAGACCCCGTTTTAGTCCTAATCCCGGAACACCGAATGCACGGTACTGATAGTTAAGATTAACATCCACGATGTTGTACCCTGATTCAGATATTCCCCATGGAACTCCACGGTTTTTTGCATATTCGATCTGAAGCTTCACCGCAGCTTTATAAGTCTGGTGCAGCAGGGTGTTCTCATACGTAGGCATTACCAGCAGGGGCATCAGGTACTCGAACATTGAACCGCTCCAGGAGAGAAGGATAGGATCACCGCCTACAGTAGTGAGCAGCCGGCCTAATGCAAACCAGCTTTCCTGCGGCAGCTGACCCTGTGCAATTCCCACAAAGGCGCTTAATCTTGCTTCGGAGGCAAGCAGATCGTAGTAGCTTGAGTCCCTGCGTCTTTCATTCACATTATACCCTACCGATTGTAAATGACGCGATTTGTCATAGAGAAAATCATAGTCCATAATTGCAAATTTGCCGGCTTGTGCCGCAAGATTTTCAATAATTGCAATACGTTCACTTGCGCGTGCACGGGCCTGTCCGATTATATTTGTTACATCAGACGGCCTGCTATTCCCGGATATATTATCAGAGGAATCCTCGATGTCGTCAGACGACAATTCAAATTCTGCTATTCTACGCAATGTGGGTATTCCATCGTCCATCATAAATAATTTAAGGTCAGGAGAATCAGGCAGCTTAAGGCAGGGAAGAAGAAATGTTAATTCCTCAAGAGAGTTTCGGCATTGCTCTGCAAGTGCATTGGCCCACCGTTTAATTTCAACATTATTATTTGTTATAAAACTGTTCTCTATTTCAACGCTTAATGTTGCAAATCGTTCAAGATTTCGTGAAAAATCTTCAAGAGTATTTGCGGGAGAAACGGTTATGAAATCCAGCTCCTTCATAAATTGAGCAAGCCTGTAATCCTGAGTTTCTCCGGCTGCACTGATGAGAAGTCTTAACGTGTCGCTTATCCCTTCGAATACTTGTTGACTAACTATTTTTTGGTCGGGGAGGGTGAGAATTCCCTGCCTGAGGGTAAGGAGATGACCTATAAGATTTCCACTGTCCACAGATGAAATATATAGAGGAGACAATGGCGTTAACGATTGGGTGTTGTACCAGTTGAAAAAATGTCCGCGGTATCGCTCAAGTTTTTCCATAGTGTCAAAAGTGTTCGATATACGTTCGATTAGTTTTCCGGCAGTGATATAGCCAAAGTCGTAAGCGGATAGATTGGCGAGAAGAGATAATCCGATGTTTGTCGGCGAAGTTCTGTGTGCAACTGCACTGACGGGGTTTTTCTGGTAGTTATCAGGCGGCAGCCAATTATCTTCGGAACCTACAAAAGTATGAAAGAACGACCATGTCTTCCGGGAGATTTCCCGTAAAAATAATATTTGTGCAGGGGATAGATTTACCTCGTGAGGGGTAATGGGCAGACTGATCCACCAGGCAATATATGGGGAAAGTAACCAAAGAAATAATACAGGCAGTGCGGCAGCTGGCAAATTTTGATTCGTATAAACAAAATAAATAATAGCACTGATAACTATAGCCGGGGCGATCCACATTTTCCGGAACGAACCTGGCAGGGTGATCTGTTTGCCCCTATCATTGGACGGATTCCACTCGAGAAGTTTTTTATGTGAAATCATCATTCTCCATAGGGTCCGGATAATCGCATCCAGACTAAAATACATCTCATACGGTAGTGTAATAATCGCAAAGACTGCCTGAGAAAGATGCACGCGGGTGGATCGTAATGCAGCAGCGATGTGTTGACTAAAAAGCACATCTGCCGACTTGTTAAAAAAGTCAACTACGGATATTATCAAAGGAGGAATCAATATAATTCCGATTACAGCCACCGTCCAGAACCATGGTTCTGAAAGTACTGTCCATCCCAAAAGCAGCAGCAGCGTGAGTGCAATAGGCGAAAGGCTGCGCCTTAGATTGTCGGCAATTTTCCATTGAGAAAGCCATGATAGCGGATTTCTATGAAGACCACTTTTTAAGGATGGAACGAACGGCAGCAGCCATCTTATTATTTGCCAATCACCGCGAATCCAGCGGTGCCGGCGTTTGACATCAGTATAATAGTGTGACGGATATTCTTCAAATAATTGTACGTCGCTCAATAATCCCGCCCTGGTATAGCAGCCCTCTATAAGATCATGACTAAGGATTTGGTTCTCAGGAAATCTTCCATTCAAAACCTGCTTGAGCATATCGACATCATAGATACCTTTACCGATAAATGATCCCTCGTCAAATAGGTCCTGGTAAACATCCGAGATCGTGCGTGTATACGGATCAATTCCCGGTTCGCTTCCGAAAAGACTTGCATAACGGGAGCGATCCGTTCCGGGAAGGCTGACTGCAACCCTTGGCTGCAATATGGCATGACCTTCTAATACGCGTGTCCTTTTCTTATTGCAGCGTGGAAGGTTAAGAGGGTGAGCCATTGTTCCAACCAGCTGCCTGGCAGAGTCGCGAGGTAATTGTGTATCCGTGTCAAGAGTAATTACGTACTTAACATACTGAAGAATATCAGTATTACCGACGATCAGAGAGAACCTGTCTTTTGAGCCTCCGCGCAGCAGTGAATTCAGTTCCTCAAGCTTTCCCCTTTTGCGTTCGTAACCCATCCATTTCCGCTCATTTGGATTCCATTGCCGGGGACGGTGAAAAAGAAAGAAATTATTACCCGCATATTTTGCATTGAGTTCCTCAGTCATTTTAACAGCAGTCTGCAGAAGGAATCCATCCTCCGGCAGCGATTCTGTATCAGAATCCTGTAAATCAGTGAGCAGGCAATAGTGTAGATTGCTGTCCTGGTTTCCCAGGAAACGAATTTCCAATGACTCGGTTAGCCCTCTGATATTATTTTCATCAATTAATATCGAAGGAATCACTATAAGTGTACTTGATTCGACCGGTATGCCTTCTGAGTAATCCATTCTTGGTAATCGACCGGGCTTCACAATCAATGTGGAAATCCAGTTAACAAAAGCAACCGGTAAATTAGCCGCAGCGATAAAAAAGAGCGTTCCGAGAAGAACAAGCTGTAAAATATCAAAATCTTTGGCATAAACTTGTTCCAGCATAGCGGCTGTAATAAGGACTGTAAGAAGAATGATTGGACCGCTGTACATCGCTAAAGGAAACTTGCTGCTTATTTTTGCTAAAGCTCTTATAAAGGAAAACCGCACTTTACAAGCCGATTCCAATTTAATCAATCCCTTATCAATCAGGTAGTATCCGACGTGTGCTGTACTGGCATCGTGTCCATTTATTGCAAGCTGCTCCTGTGAAAGACGGATTGCCCTTCGGGCAGTTTCTTCTTCGGAAAGAGAACTGTTCTTTGCGATTTTTTCTATTACATGGCGGTACTGGTCCCGTGTGGTGAAATCCATTCGTCCGTAAACTTTGCCTGGATCTTTCATTAGAATTTTTTCAACAGTACTCATTTTTTCAACAAAACTTTTCCAGTTCATAGTTTCGAGGAAACGAAGACTCCCGATGCTGTTGCTGATGGAGACTTGATCCGCCGCCTGCTGCTGATTACCCAGCTGTATTAACTCTTCAATTGTCTGCCCTGAATCGGAAAGCCTTTGTTCTATCCAGGTTAGTGCTGAAGATAGGGTGTGGCTTAAACCCTGTAGTCTTCGGGTAAGTTCGGATACGAAAGGTGTTGTCATTGGCGGATCTGACCGCGACATATCTGCCACTACCTGGATCAGATTCTTAGGATCTTTCTCAGCCATTTCAATCATTTCGTCTGCCCAGGCATCAGCCAGATTACGTTCGATTCTACCCGCGGCAACCCTTACAGCAACGCGTCGAAGATTCTCAATCAGGGCAAGTCGCAGCATAATCGGGATTGCCCATAATTCGCCTATCTTTAGCACCGTTATGGTTTGATAGGAAGAAACGAAACGGTTAAGATTTTCCGGATCGACCCGTCCATCACCATGCGATATAATTTCCTGTGCAATGTCATAAACACGCGGCAGACCTTTCGACGAACCGTCTGAAAGAACGGGTAATTCACGGCTGTAACCTTTGGGCAGGTGTTTTTTGCCGGTACGAATCTGTTCTTCAATTAAATAGAAATTATCAAGCAGCCATTCCTCGGCAGGTGTAATTGCACGCTTCGCTTTAAGGGTTTCTATGAATAACTCTTGAACTTCAAAAAGAAAAATTTCATTTTCTGCAAGGCGTTTAAGAAGGACGGGTTCAGTTTTAGTTTTGGAAATTATGCTATGTGTTCCGGCAAGAATTTTGCCATGCTGCTCCATCTGGTCAGCACTGAATAATTCCGAACGCATCGGAGGCTGCGCTTTGGCAAACTTTTTAATCAGCGAATTTTCATTAAGCTGCGACTTGAAACGTAATATAGACTCATTTATATTTGGGGTAATAACCTTCATTTACTTCGAATCATTATATAAGTGGAATTTACAATATAAACAATCTCATATAGTAATCACTTGTCGGGTAATATGTACTGTCCTTGCTGCAGTGGCTATTCTCATATTTTTTATCATAAACATCGATTGCGCTGTGTTTTACATAGTATTTTATTTTTTATATATTTAAAACAATTAGAATAATCATATAAGCTCTTTAATTGCCTGATTATGAATAAATTGAAACTTTTGCTCATTGAAGATAACCGCCTTCTCAGGGAAGGCATCAAAGTAATGATTTCGAAGCAAAAGGATATGCGGTGTGTGGAAACCGTCGGCAACGGTGAAAATATTTCGAATTTACTTCAGCAGCACAAACCTGATATAGTACTTCTAGACCTGGGACTGCGAAACCGGAATAGTTTAAATTTAGTGAAAATGATTAGAAAAAGGGTTGGGGGCACTAAAATAATTGTAATGGATCTGATTCCTGCACAGGAGGATGTTCTTGAATTTGTTCAGGAAGGAGTTTCAGGATTTATATTAAAAGATGCAACGGTTAGTGACTTTCTGAAAACTATCAGGTCTGTATCTAAAGGCCTCAATGTTATCCCTACTAATTTAACCGGATCTCTTTTTTCACAAATTGTGGAACAAGCCGTAAATGGCTCAAATCATTCTGCTATTATGGATTCAGTTACAATGACAAAACGGGAAAGTCAGGTCATCGGGTTAATCTCGGAAGGTTTTACCAATAAAGAGATAGCTCAGGAACTTCATCTCTCAACCTATACTGTAAAAAGCCACGTCCACAATATTCTTGAAAAACTTGCGTTAAGTACTCGCGTACAAATTGCAAAATATGTACATGATGTAAGAAAAAGAGACTCAGCCGCTAAGGGAATTTCCTTAATTGATGAATAGCTGCCTCCAAAGGAATTAATCCTAATTTCATTCCATAGCTCTATTTTATAACGGATTATTTCTTCGTAGATATGTATATGAAGGATACGGTTATGCATTTGATAGATAGTAAAAGAAACCTGCATGTACCTGCTTGTCCGATAATAACCGGGATGATCTGAAGTTGGAAAGATCTCGAAGCATTTAATCATCAATTAAGGAGATGACTTGCATTCAGTTGAAAATAAGTATATGCGGCTTTTTGAAACAGCGAAAGACGGGATATTGATCCTCAATGCCGAGAATGGTAGGATCGAAGATGTTAACCCATACCTTGCTAAATTATTAAAATATCCTAAAAGCAGAATACTTAAAAAAAGCATCTGGGATATAAGTTCAGCTCAGAATATTGAATATTCAAAACAACTCTATAAAGAGCTGCAGAAAAAGAAATATGTGCGTTATGAAGATATCCCCTTGCAGGCTTCCGACGGGAGTTTGATTGACGTGGAAATTGTAAGCAATGTTTATAAGGTCAATAAAGGAAAGGTCATCCAGTGTAATGTTCGTGATATTACAAAACGAAAGTTACTGGAAAAAAAGTTTCAGGAAAATATCAGAACAAAAGAAGCCCTGATTAAAGAACTGCAGCATCGGACGATAAACAGCTTTACAGTACTTATTAGTCTGATCAGACTCAGGGGGGAAATGACTGGCTCTGACGAAATTAAACTGATCCTTGAGGATTTAGAATCAAAAATAAAATCGATTACCGATTTATATTCATTGCTTTCAGAACATAATAATTTCTTTGAAGTGAAGCTTAATTTATATTTCAATAAAATGATTGAACGGATGTCAGCGTTATCAAAAAATATAGTAATGTGTAAAAATATCGAAGAGATTTCCGTTTCAGATAAAAAAGCTGCTACATTAGGGATGATTTTGGTTGAACTTTTATTTAATGCGATTAAATATGCATTCGCGGATTCTAAAACGGGACAAATTGATATCACGATAAATTCAAATAAATCACGTGACGGATTCACATTTATAGTTGAAGATAATGGAGTGGGTTTGAAAAAAGATTTTGACTTTGACCGTGATAAGGGTCTGGGGCTGGAACTGGTAGATATGATGGTCAGGCAGCTTGATGGTAAATATAAATTTAAAAAGGGGAAAGGGACCAAAATTATTATGAAATTTCCCTTGTAAAAGTATACCTCCATTTTTTTAACCTGAAAAACGCTTCTGCTTAAACTTAAGACTTAATTCTTTTTTCATCCTTTCGCTCTATTGATATACCTGGTGAATTGTTATAATCTATGAATCAATATATAAGGAAAACCAATGAAAAATCTAATTCTGATTGTCGTAACTTTAGTTCCGTTTTTATTGTTTGCGCAGGATAAAAATGAGAGCAAAGTAAAAATGGATAATGAAATTAATATATGGATGAACAAAATATCATCAGATTCAGACATGCGGGTTCAGATGATGAATATGATGATGGATAAAACAAGCGGGGATAAGGAGCAAATGATGAAGCTTGTAAAATCAATAATTGGTAATCCCGTAATGAATAAAATGATTCTTGCTGAAAATAATGCTGGAACCGATAAGACGGATATGTCCCTGGAACCTAAATCACGCCCGATGATGAATGATAGCGAAAAAGAGAAAAAAATGTCTCTAACGAAACCTGTTGACAGGAAATGACATGAAGTACATCTGTAATATGAGTATTAGCCTGAATTTGTTTATCGGTGAAGAATATCTTCCCAGCCGGTAATTCACAGGATAAAGCTGACACGTTTCAACAAAAAGGTGTAATCCCATTTTCATCCTTTAGAGGGATTGTTTATATCTCTACGATATCTGCAAATTAGATTCAGCTTTTCAGACAGCGATATTTATTAATAGAGTTTGATTGGAAATATAATTTAACAAAAGATAATATTATGAAAAAAATAAGATTACTGCTTATTGAAGATAACCGTTTGCTGAGGAACGGAATAAATTCGATTATTAAAACTCAGAAGGACATTCTTATGATTGCCGCATCCGGGGATGGCAAGAGTACACTTCTCAAAATCAAACAGCTGAGACCGAATATTATTCTTCTCGATTTAGGTTTGCGCAGTCAGAACAGTCTACGCGTTGTGGAAATAGTGAAAAGGGATTTCCCTCAGGCCAGGATCATTATTATGGATCTTGCTCCTGTCCAGGCAGATATTCTTCAGTATGTAAAGGCTGGGGCAAACGGCTTTATCCTTAAAGATACATCCCTTGAAGAGTTTTTAATTACAATAAGAGCAGTTGCTGAAGGTTCGACCATCCTTCCTCCGGTTTTAGTTGATTCGCTTTTTTCCCAGATTGTCGATCATGCAGTGAGAGAAGGAAATTTAAAATTGCAGGAAGCCGTTAGAATGACAAAACGTGAACGTGAGGTTATAGTATTGCTCGGTGAAGGACATAGTAATAAAGAAATCGCACAAAAAATTCATGTTTCAACTTATACAGTTAAAAGTCATATCCATAATATTATGGAAAAGCTTGCTTTGCATACGCGCCTGGAAATTGCAAATTATTCTTATTCGGAAGACACACTTAAAACAATTGCTAAAAGTATTTCGACGATAAATAATTAATGCAAAAAGTTTTTCCTGCTGAAGATCTCAATTCTGCCTACCCAAAAGGATTAATCCTTTTTTCATCCGTTAGATTCATTACTTGTGGAAATTTCTTTTAATATCTTTTTATTATGAAAATGAGAGCGAATAGAGCATTATGCACTTTAATCGTTTTGGAATTGTATTAGGATCTTATCCCCGAAATCAGAAATGGATACTAAACCATGATAAAATTATTACAAAAACCCCTCCGTTGTCTGCTTATACATCCGGAATTTTCGCCGTACAGTTTCTGGAACTTTGTTGAAGTCAGCAGAATAGTGGGTGCTAAATATCTCGCAGCTCCGTTGGGACTGATGACGGTTGCTGCTTTACTGCCTGCTGAGTGGGAAATAAAACTGATTGATACGAATGTGGAACCTCTGCTCGCTGAGCATTTTGAATGGGCCGACCTGGTTTTCACGGGCGGTATGCTTCCGCAGCAGGTCGGCATACAGGACATTATTCGGTTATCTCACCTAAAGAACAAACCTGTAGTTGTCGGCGGACCGGATCCCACATCTCAGCCGAATCTTTATCAATCAGCCGACTACCTTGTGCTGGGCGAGGGGGAAGTCACTATACCTTTTTTCTTAAAAGATCTGGCTGATGGTATTAGGGGCGGTCAATATACTTCCTCTGAATATGCTGATATGTCTAAAGCTGTGGTACCCAGGTATGATTTGATAAACTTCAATAACTATGTGCATCTTAATATACAATTCACTCGCGGCTGTCCCTTTAACTGTGAATTTTGTGATATAATCGAGTTGTACGGCAGAAAACCACGCTCTAAAACTCCCGGACAAATGATCAGAGAACTTCAGGCTTTATATGATCTTAATTATCGCGGTCATATCGATATCGTTGATGATAATTTTATTGGAAACAAAAGGCAGGTAAAGGAAACCCTGAGAGCGATACGAGCCTGGTCACAAAGGAATAATTACCCATTTTATTTTGGAACTGAGGCATCCATTAACCTGGCGGATGATGATGAACTGCTTCAGTTAATGAGAGATGTTGATTTTCGATTAGTGTTTACCGGTCTTGAAACACCGGAGGACGAAGTATTGGAAAAAGCCAATAAAAAAACAAATATGAACAGATCAATTATTGAAGCGACAAAAAAAATCAGTTCATACGGTATGGTGGTCAATGCGGGATTCATCATAGGATTTGATAATGAGAATGGAATGACCGCAGAAAAAATGAATGCCTTTATACAGGATACCGGAATCTGCACCGCAATGCTGGGATTATTATATGCTCTCCCGAACACAAAGTTTACCAGGAGATTGCAGAAAGAAGGAAGATTATTTGAAGAGTTTTCTGTCTTTACTGATAATAAAACTCAGATAGATCAGGCCTCCAGCGGGTTAAACTTTATAACACTTAGACCAAGAATAGATATTTTGAAAGACTTTGTTAATGTTTTGAGTTATATATACAATCCCGGGCATTATTATGAAAGGATAATCCGTACTTGTCTGAGCCTGAAAGTGACAAATAAGTATAATCACAATTATAAAAAGATTCTAAGGAACCTGAGATCATTTTCAAGGATTGTCAGGCAGGCTGGTTTCAATAGAATCACAGGAACCCTATTCTGGAGAATGCTATTAACTGTTCTTCTTAATAATCCCAAAGCACTCGAATGGGGTGTAAGTCTTTCTGCAATGTTTATACACTTTTATAAACACTCTAATTTCATAATCGATCTTACAAATCGGCAGATCGATGATATCAGCAGATATGGGGAGGATATATACAATCAGAACAGACTTAAAATGACTGAAGTAAAAATGGCTGATTATTCAAAATGAAGTTTATGAAAACTATATATATATAATACGACTCTTTAATTAAAACACTACTCATAAAAATTAGATAGTAAAATTAATATACTTTTGGTGTATCCTGAGTATCCTGCTTCGCAAAGAGTTTGTTGAAAAAAATGGTGGACAAATATCGGTAGAAAGTGAATTGGGAAAAGGCTCGAAGTTTATATTCACTTTATATAAACCAAATTAATGCGGCAATCCTCTTAACAAACCTATATATAATTATACCTCGGAAAGAAGTAGCCCATCTTTCATCCCCCTGCTCTATATAATACGGGATCTATAATCGGTACATTCTAATATTAAACAATGATTTTCGGTCGCTGAATAAGCAGCGATTGAAGACAACATTAAAATTAAATTGGAGTATCTGATGAAGAAAATGAAAATTGTGATACTAACAGGTAGTTTTATCTTCGGGTTACTGGCTATAGGATGTGGCAGCAGTCCGGCCGTGATAGATAAAGAATCATCCACATCCTCAATTCGGGCAGCAGAAGAAATTGGAGCGTCTGGTATTTCCAGCGCAGCGCTCTATCTGCAGTTAGCTAAAGAGGAATTGGAAAAAGCCCAGGCATTTGCAGCAAATGGCGACAAAAAACAAGCAGACTCAATGTTATTGCGTGCAAGCGGGGATGGCGAACTGGCTGTAGCACTATCACGTAGTGATGCTGACAGGAAAGAAGCAAGGGATGCGATAGATCGCGTAAAAAAACTTAGACAGGATAACAACTTACCTGAAGAAAGGAATTAACATATGAAACTCATGAAATATTTTATTGCAATATTATTTATGGGGCTTATTGGCTGCAGCGCAAGTTTACCTCCGCAGGAACTGGTAGATGCACGTCTATCCTTTCAGCAGGCGAATGCAGGGCCCGCAGCACAATTAGTCCCTGCGGAATTACACATCGCCAGAACAGCTCTTGACCTCGCAGAAAAATCTTTCCTTGACGATCCCGATTCTTACAGAACGATCGACCTCGCATATGTAGCAGATCGCAAGGCAAAGTTAGCCGAGGCTCTTGCTGCTACCTTTGCTGAAAACGAAGCAACAGAAAAAGCAAAAAAAGATTATGAAGTTGTTCAGAGCGAAATTATGAAGAATACTGCAGAACAGCTTTCAGCTGAACAAAAAGCAAGGGTTGATGCTGAGAAGGTCGCAGCTGATGCACTCGCAGATCTCGCCAAACTTGCAGCAGTCAAGGAGGAAACCCGCGGTTTGGTAATTACTCTTTCTGGCAGCGTACTTTTTGCTTCTAATGAATGGACGCTGCTTCCTGCAGCACAGGACCGGCTAAACCGGGTAGCTGATGCTCTCCTGGTAAATAAAGAAAGACACCTGACAATTGAAGGCTTTACTGATTCGCAGGGATCTTCCGAACATAACATGGTGTTGTCTCAGAAAAGGGCTGATGTTGTGCGCTCATACTTGATCTCGCGCGGATACCCGGATAATCTTATTCAAGCCAGCGGAATAGGTGAAGAAAGACCGGTAGCGAATAATACAAGCGCTGAAGGGCGCGCTAATAATCGCCGGGTAGAAATCATAGTAGATCATATGACCAAATTGTAAAAACGACCCCAAATTTATAAAATCAGACCCGGAAAAAATCCGGGTCTTTTTTTAAAGATAAACTTTTTCGTATTAGGTATACAGAAACTTCACTATTATTTGTATATAATAACAATAGATACTACTACTAAAGAATTAACTCCTTTTTCATCCCTTCGCCTGATTGAATGCTCCTGCGTATCCGGCTAACTTACAAATGTAATTCGTGAAAACCCCGGCTTAAAAATAACTTCTTAAGATCACGATTTGATCTGCGGGGAACTTTTAAGTCTTAATAAATAAAAAAGAAAGTTAAAATGTTTAAAATAAAAAAGCAGCTGGTTCGCCTGGCTCTTATAACAATTATGATTACTTCTTCTCTGATCCTGGTCAGTTGTTCTGAGTCAACTTCGCCTGAGCCAGGTCAGGGACAATTAAAAATGACGATGGTTGATGCTCCGGCTGGCTATGAAGAGGTTAATATAGTGGTTATAAGAGTTGAAGTTCATAAAGCCGATGCAGATTCAGGCAGCGGATGGTTTGTAATAAATAGCGATTCAGCCGCATACGATTTGCTTACCTTACGTAACGGTGCAAGCGTTGTTCTCGGGAATAACTCCCTTGATGCAGGTCATTATTCACAGGTAAGACTAATAATCGGTACAGGAAGTAATGTAGTAGTTGATGGTATTACTTATCCTCTGGAAATTCCGGGCGGGGAACAAACGGGTGTTAAACTTAATCATCAGTTCGAAATCCAGACTGGTTTGCTATACGAATTGCTTCTTGATTTCGATGCTGAAAGATCCATAGTGCTCACCGGGAACGGGCAATATAAACTGAAACCTGTTATAAGACTCGTTCCGGCAGTAGTTTCCGGTACCATTACCGGCATGATAAATCCTTCATCCGGTGCAGGATATGTTTATGCGATTAGCGGAACAGATACCGCGGCTACGATAGCAGATCCAATTACCGGGTCATTTACCTTGATGGCTTTATTACAGCGGACATACAGGGTTGAAATATTCTCAGCAAATGGTGCTTATAATGATACTACTGTTGCTAATGTAGCTGTAATCGCTCAGCAAAATAATGATTTAGGAACGATCACATTAAGTTTGAAATAAACTGAAATTATTAAAGGAATTAATATCTATGAAAAAGTATTTAATGTTAGGTATTGTTTTAGGATTAATGTTATTCGCCATTAAACCGGCGGCTGCACAGGGGAAGGGATTCGGGATGGGAATAATATTAGGAGAACCAACTGGTCTGAGTGCAAAATTATGGACAAGCGGCGACAATGCCTTTGATTTTGCAGCCGCTTGGTCTGTTAGAGGAGAAGGAAATTTGCTTCTGCAGGCTGATTATGTGTGGCACTTTTTTAATGTAATTCCGGTTTCTTCGGGTAAACTACCCCTTTATATCGGAATCGGCGGAAGGGTGGTTTTGGCTAATGATCCTCAGTTGGGCGTTAGAATTCCTTTTGGCATGGATTACCTGTTCGCTGATGCTCCTGTAGATATTTTTGTAGAACTGGTCCCTATTCTCGATTTGTCCCCCGCAACCAATTTCGGCGTCGGAGGCGGGATAGGTGTTCGATACTGGTTTTAGTGAGCTTACAAGGTTGTATGTATACAGATTTCAAAAACAAAAACAGGAATACAGACGTCTAATGTTTTAGGTCTCTTGATAATATTATTATGGTCCCTGGGATTTATAGTTCCATTCACTTTAATCGATTTCCTGGAGATTCTTCTGATAATATCATTGTCGACTTTTCTCCTGAATAAAATTCCTGACCTTAGCTCTCTTATTAAGAAAGTCAAAAGTACTGTTAAAATTTCCTTCCCCCGTTTTATCTACGAAAAATCCGCCGGTAAAATGGAGCAGCAAAGAGAATCTGTATTCGCTGACGGGAACTAAGCAGGAATAGTTTATAAATCACATTATAATAGGAAGTTCAGTATGACAATAATATTTTATGTTCTGGCCCCGATCATATTGATCTTTCTTCTGGGGAGCAGAATTGTAAGACCGACTCAACGGGGTTTGACGGAACGCCTGGGTAAATACAATCGCTTTGCAAATCCGGGATTTCACTGGATATTTCCATTTATTGAAAAAATGTACAGAATTAACATTACGGAATCCATGATAAATGCCGAGCCGCAGGAAATTATTACTAATGATAATTTAAATGCAAGGGTTGACGCTCAGGTTTATTTCAAAGTTAAAGCTGATGAAGAGAGCGTAAAAAATTCCATTTATAATGTGAATAATTACATGTTCCAGATCGTCAACCTGGCACGGACAACCTTAAGAAATATCATCGGCACGTTAACTTTAAAATCAGCAAACAGCGAAAGAGGTAAGATCAATTCCGAGCTGCATAGAACCCTCCTTGATGAAACTCAAAGCTGGGGGATTGAAATAGTCCGCACAGAATTAAAAGAAATTGATCCGCCGCCTGATGTACAGGAAACAATGAACAAGGTCGTGAAGGCCGAGAATGAAAAGGTTGCTGCAATTGATTTTGCTTCAGCAAGAGAAACAGTTGCTGACGGAGAAAAGCGCGCCAAAATTAAAGAAGCCGAAGGCTACAAGCAATCAAAAATACTGCAGGCCGAAGGGGATGCGGCAGCGATCAAATTAGTGAATGAAGCGGCAGATAAATACTTTGTGGGAAATTCCCAGCTGTTAAAAAGACTCGAAACAGCCCAGGCTGCACTTGAGAACAATGCTAAGATAATAGTTCCTGCAAATCAGCAGCTTGTAAATGTTATTGGAGATCTGGCCGGAATATTGCCGCAAAAAAACAAGCAGTCTGAAAGTGATAAGTGAGTTATGGGATCAGTTTTACTTGACTGCTAATTAAGTTATTTCAGCCGGCTGGCTTTCCTCTTTTATGGAATCTTTCACATGAAGATCTCTCTGGGGAAAAGGTATCTCGATGTTATTTTCCCTGAATTTTTTAAAGATTTCAAAATAAAGACTGCTTCTCAAAATCCCCGGTGTAGTTATATTATTGCTTGTCCAGATTAAAAGATCAAAATTAATCGAACTGTCGCCGAATTCTTTTAAGAGCACTGCGGGTACCGGATTTTTTAAAACACCATCTTCCTGATCAGCAACTTCCAGTAAAATACGTTTTATATTTTCCGGATCCTCCTTGTAGGCAACCCCTACCGGAATGCTGAACCTTATATTCCTGTCATTGTGGCTCCAGTTTATAACCGTTGATGAAATAAACTCGGAGTTGGGAACGATTACAGAAATGTTATCGTTCGTAACCACAGTTGTAGATCTCATTGAAATATCCGTCACATCACCAAAAACTTCTCCTACCTGGATCCTGTCCCCGGCTTTTATCGGTCTTTCAAAAAGAATGATTACTCCGCTTACTAAATTGTTGGTGACATTCTGTAACCCGAACCCTATTCCGACTCCAAGTGCTCCGACGAGGATAGTTATTGTACTCAGGTTAATCCCAACGGTCTGTATAACTATAACCAGCCCGAATATAAGAACACCATATCGGATGATCGTACCAACTGCCAGCCGTACCCCAAGTTCTATCTTGCTTTTAGAAAGGACTGTATAGATAATCCATTTTCTGAGCTTTGCAGTAACGAAGAGAAGAAGCCAGGCAAGAAAAATAAAATAAATCAAAGTCCATAGTGTAATTGAAGTACTCCCTATATCTATAAGATGAATGCTTAGAAAATCTTTTACAATATTAAAATATTTAGCTATATACGTATTCATTAAATAACTCTGTATTTATCTGTTAATTGTCGCTCTTTAGTTCATTTATAATATACTACAATATAACAGCAAACACTTCATCCCAAAGGCGTAGTTCCTTTTTCATCCTTTTACCCGATTGAATAATCTGTCTTTGGCCCTTAACTTTTCTGACTAAAGAAATCAGGATAAAGTTTGTTTAATAAAAAAGGAGAAACATTGTGCGTTATTTCTTTGCTTTAATCGCAGCATTAATTCTGTGGGCCGCCCCGGGTACCGCAGAAGCACAGGTTGGTGCAAATCTGAATTTTAACCTGGATAGTCAGCCGGTTTGGGGCCCTACCGGTTATGATTATGTCGAATATTATTATTTACCGGATATAGATGTCTACTACTCTGTTCCCCGTCATCAGTATTACTATTATACAAACGGGAACTTGCGTTACAGCTCAAAGCTGCCGTCACGATATAGCAATTATGATTTCTACAATTCTTATAAGGTCGTTCTAAATGAACATCAGCCCTGGCGAAATAGCAAAAGCTACAGAGAAAAATATTCCTCGTATAAAAACCGTCACGATCAGCAGCCGATCCGTGATAGTAAGGATTCCAAATATTTTGTAAACAAAAACCACCCGGAACATAATAACTGGCTTAAGCAGCAGAAGCACGATAACGGTAAGAATAAGTCCCCTAAACAGAACGATAAGAAAAATAACGGCAGGGGTAAAAGATGATCGTGAGCATTTAATCTTAAAAATTAAAGCCGGTTTTAACAAAACCGGCCTTTTATGCAGACAGAGTTTTGAAACTCTCCGGCTCAGTTAATTCCCCGCAAAAATCAGATATATGCACATTTAATTATAACAAGTCTATAAACTTCTCCGGAGACGTAGTTCCTTTTTCATCCCTTTGACCGATTGCGCAATTTTGGATTTCTATCTAACATCATACATAAATATAAATGTATAGGAAAGATTAATATTGCATCAGCCGGGTGAAGATTATAATGCTAAAGAAATGAGTGAAGCTCCGACGGATATTGTTCCTGAATCGTTACTTGCAAAGTTCTTCCTGGAAGTGAATTCGCTTACTGTTTTTGTACTGCGTTTTTTCCGTGAGGTATTAAAACCGCCATATGAATTTAACGAACTGCTCAAACAATCATTTCTAATCGGTTATAAGACATTTCCTCTGGTAGCAATAACAGGTTTTATAATCGGACTTGTTCTTACCATCCAGACAAGACCTACATTGGCAAAGTTTGGAGCAGAATCCTGGCTGCCTGCAATGGTAGCAGTTTCGATAATCCGGGAGATTGGACCGGTCATAACTTCATTAATTTTTGCCGGGAAAGTGGGTTCGGGAATCGGGGCGGAACTTGCTTCAATGAAAGTAACTGAACAGATAGATGCGATGCAGGTATCGGGTACAAATCCTTTTAAATTCCTTGTGGTTACAAGAATACTTTCTGCAACCCTGATGCTTCCTATCCTGGTCATTCTTTCCGATGCGTGTGGTTTAGCCGGATCATTCATTGCGGTAAACCTGCAGGGCAATGTAAGTACTTATTTGTTCTTTTCTCAGATATTTCAAAGTCTTCAATTTGCTGACCTGATGCCGGCATTCATAAAAACATTCTTCTTTGGATTTGCGATCGGAGTAATAGGATGTCACAAAGGATATTTTTCAAATAAAGGTACGGAGGGTGTCGGTAAAGCAGCTAACTCGGCCGTTGTGTTTGCTTCTCTGATGGTTTTTCTAATAGATATGGTAGCTGTACAGATTACAAATTTGCTTCAGCACTAAATTAAATACAGATAAGAATGACGCATAATATGGATAATATGGAAAAAGAAAATGATTATATGCAGAGCAGCAATGTTGTGCTTGAAATGGAACATCTCAGGAAATCTTTCGGAAATAATCATGTCTTGAAGGATATAAATCTTAAAATTAAAAAAGGTGAAAACCTTGCGGTACTTGGTCAATCGGGAACCGGTAAATCTGTACTTATTAAATGTATTGCCGGTTTAGTTGAAATCGACGCAGGAAAACTTTTGATATTCGGTAAAAATATATCTGAAATAAAAAGTGATGAATTATTTGAGATACAAAAGAAAATCGGTTTTCTTTTTCAGAGCGGTGCTTTATATGATTCGATGACAGTCAGTGAAAACCTTGAATTCCCGCTTAGAAGAAAAAAACGCTCAATGAAAAAGGAAACAATAAAATTACTTATAGATGAAGCTCTGGAAAATGTGGGACTGTCCGACACGATTAATGAAATGCCTTCAGAGCTTTCCGGCGGTATGCGTAAAAGATTAGGTTTGGCCAGGACACTGATATTAAAACCCGAGATAATGCTTTATGATGAGCCTACAACGGGACTGGACCCTATCACTTCAAAAGAGATAAGTAAACTGATCCTTAGTGTCCAGAAAAAGTATAAAACAACTTCAATTATCATCACGCACGATATTGAATGCGCCAGGCTTACTTCAAACCGATGCATTATAATTAAGGATGGAGTATGCTTTGCAGAGGGATCGTTTGCTGATCTCAACAATTCGACAGATACCTGGATTAAATCATTTTTTGAGTAGGGAATAAGATTAAGAAAAGATAATAAAATGAAAAAAAATATAAGCAGTAAAATCAGATTGGGAGTATTTGTCAGCCTTGGGATTGCTGTTTTTATAGCAGCAATATATTTCCTCGGTGAGAAACAGCAGCTCTTCACAAGCACCTTCCGGTTAAGCGGTGTATTTAAGGATGTAGGCGGACTTCAGGCCGGAAATAATGTCCGGCTATCAGGAATTAATGTTGGAACTGTTGAAAATATTACAATAATTAGTGATAGTTCTGTAAGGGTCGGTATCCTTATTGAGGAAAGCACCCGTATGTTTATAAAGAAAGATGCGCTTGCAACTATTGGTTCGGAAGGCCTCATGGGAAACAAAGTTTTGATTATTAGTCCGGGCAGCGGGGGAAAAAAGGAAATAGAAAATAACGACGTAATACAAACTGCTCCTCCAATTAATATGGACGATATTCTGATTTCATTAAAATCAACTATTGATAACGCATCGAGCATTACATATTATTTAAAGACGATTACAAACAATGTTCAATCAGGGCAGGGAACTATCGGAAGACTGATAATGGATAAATCATGGCGAGAAAGCTTCGATTCAACTTTTGCAAATCTGAAAGATGGCTCTGCCGGGTTTAAAACATTCATGGAGAAAACAAATGAACTCGACCTTCTTCTGGCATCATTAAATAAAACAGTTGAGAATGCATCTAATGTCACAATGGATCTTTCGAAAATTACGACTAATATGCAGTCAGGTAATGGAATAATGGGTAAGCTTTTAATGGATAAAACAACAGGTGAAAATTTCGATACCACACTGGTTAATCTGAAGAATAGTTTGGGCCAGTTTGAAATATTTATAAAGAAAGCACAGGACAGCTGGCTTCTTGGACTTTGATTTAGAAGAAAATGATTCACTGGTGTGCTGATATGATAATATTTAATCGAATTTACTTATGACTGATCAAATTAATTCTTCGCGCGGAATGCGTATTCTGTTTAGCCTGGCAGCGATTGTTGTAATAATTGCCGGTACTTATCTTGCACAATCGGTTGTTGTTCTGTTCCTCCTTTCTTTTTTTCTCGCTTTACTTGGAACCCCGATGGTTCTCTGGTTAAAAGCAAAACGGATTCCTTCACCCATTGCTGTCCTGATCGTTATGGTGATTATAGTAATTATTATTCTTCTTATCGGGGCACAAATCGCCAGTTCATTCAACAGTTTTTCAGAAGAGCTGCCTCAGCTGCAATCACTTATCCGTGAACAGGTAATTGAACTTGTTGCGTTATTAAAAAGTAAAGGTTTGCTGGTTAAAGAAAAATTTTTTCTGGAGTATATTAACCCTGAAGCAATATTGAAACTTACCGCCGGTCTGCTGTCGGGATTGGGCTCAGCGCTATCCGACCTTCTGCTGGTTCTGATAACAGTAACATTTATTCTCCTTGAAATATCAAGTTTTCCTGTAAAGATCCGTAAAATAATTGGAGATCCGGAACAGGTATTTCCACGGTTTACCGCGTTTATAGTGGATATGAAGCGTTATATGTTCTTCAAAACTATAATAAACTTGGTTGCCGGTATCCTGATCGGAGTATGGATGTACCTGCTTGGCGTACATTTTCCAGTTTTATGGGGGTTCCTTGCATTTTTGCTTCATTATATTCCTAACATTGGGGCTGTTGTCTCTGCTGTTCCTGCAGCTCTTTTGGCATTGGTTCAAATAGGACCCGGCACCGCCCTTCTTGTTATTGCCGGTAATATTTTTGTGGGTTTCGTGATAGGAAATGTTATCGAACCCCGGCTGATGGGTAGAAAATTCGGTCTCTCTACATTAGTTGTATTTTTGTCATTAATATTTTGGGGCAGTCTCCTCGGTTTGATCGGTGCAATTCTTTCAATACCCCTTACTATGTCATTGAAGTTTATATTCGAAACTTATGATAGTACGCGATGGATCGCGGTACTTCTTGAATCAGAAAAAATTGACAAATCCTCCCGGAAACAGCCTCAATAAACAGAACTATAGATTGAACCCGGAAAAGACTATAAAGAATGACCTTAAACTATTGCCCTGATTATGCATACGGTGTAGATCTCTTTTCATCCCTTTGTACGATTGTTATCTAACAGATTTCATAATATCATTACTTAGCTTAAGCGCCGGCAAAGTATATCGAAACAGCTGGTTGATTATTAACTCATCCGGCTTAAATAATTAAAATATTTGCCTCATTTTTTATCAACAGGTTCAATAAACACATTGGAAGGAAAAAACTATGTCGTTGATTTCATTGGTTATTGTTCTGGTTGTCGTGGGTGTGGTCCTCTGGCTGATAAATAGATTCATCCCTATGCAGTCCACAATTAAGAGAATCCTGAATGTTGTAGTGGTTATTGTAGTTATTCTCTGGCTGTTGGGTGCCTTCGGAATTATTGATAGCCTTGGTACGATTCATTTATAATGATAATTGGGGGGGGATCCTCCTCCGGAAAATGGCGGATACCTTTTTAACATTTATATAAGTATGGGGATGGTTCAAGCAACATAGCTGAAATGTATGGTAAAAAACAGCCTTTATTAAACCGTACAATTTATACCTTCAGTATCAAAGATTGAAATATGGCATTTATCATTTTCCTGAAAGGAATCTTTATAGGTTTTGCAATGGCAGTTCCCCTTGGGCCTATTGGGATTATGTGCATCCGCAGGACATTAACAGAGGGACGATTACGCGGACTAATCATAGGCCTGGGGGCCGCCACTGCAGATTTAATTTATGGTTGTATTGCTGCTTTTGGACTTACGATTATTTCAGATACGCTTGTCAGCCAAAGGATCTGGATACGGCTTATAGGCGGAATACTGCTTCTTTACCTCGGTGTAAGAACATTTAGAAAAATACCTGCTGATCCTAAGATTCCAATTAATAGCAGCGGGATTATGAGAACATATCTTACAGCTTTTTTTATTACTATTACGAATCCTCTAACAATTTTTGCTTTTCTTGCAGTATTTGCCGCTCTTGGTCTGGGGAGTGATCTCGGGAATTTTTCAGCTTCAGCTCTTGTTGCGGGTGTTTTTTTTGGTTCGGTGTTGTGGTTTCTGCTCCTTAGTTCCGTGGTTACACTTTTCAAAAGGAAACTTGACCTGGTTGGACTTGGATGGGTCAATAAAATTGCAGGCATACTGATTATAATATCAGGAATAATCGTGATGGCCAGTCTGCTGTGAACATTTTCTCACGTAAGTTCAATCCGGACTTTTTACAGAAAGAAAGCGAATTAACCAGTCTGTTTATTCACGGTTTAAATACTAATAAAAATAATGAATGAAATAACCGGCTTTTTATCTTCGGTCACTGTTACTCTAATAACACTTCTGCCTGTAATTAATCCTGTGAATACAGCGGTTCTTTTACTCAGTATCAGTTCTCATATTAGTATAAAAGAACGTAATCATCAGATTATGCTGGCATGCATTTATATGACAGGTATACTGGTCTCATTTCTATTAGCCGGACATTTTATTATGATTATTTTCGGTATCTCTCTTCCGGGAATTCGTATAGCAGGCGGAATGATAATCGGCTTTCTGGGTTTTCGGATGTTGTTTCCCGGCAAAGAAGATATCACGCAGGAAGGGAAGCAGGAAGCTCTTCAAAAAAGCAATATCTCATTCAGTCCGCTTGCTATGCCGAGTCTGAGCGGACCGGGGGCGATAGCAACAGTTATAACCATGTCATCCTCAATAGATGGCCGTCATGGATATGATAGGGTCTTTGCTTTTACCGGGGTCATTATTGCTATCATAATCACGGCAATAGTTTCCTGGCTGATTCTTCGAAGTGCCGGTTTTATGAGCCGCGTACTGGGAGTCAACGGCGTGGATAGCCTTTCCCGGATCATGGGTTTTCTTCTGGTGTGTATAGGAATTCAATTTGTTATTACTGCAGTAGTGGATCTGACCGGTGGGGTACTATCTTAGTAGTTAAATTGCTGACGAATAATTCCTTAAATAAGAGGATGTCTACACTAACACCGGATATTTACTTCGATGAATATATCCCTGTATTCAATGTAAACTCACCTGAAAAGATGTAGTCCCTTTTTCATCCCTTCGATGTATTGAATCGTTTTATTCCTCTTTCTATCTTCATACAGAAAATCATATGAAAGGATGCGAAATGTTTAGATCATCTATTATTGAAGAAGGTGGAGCTAAGTTTGATGGCATTCAAAAAGTTGACGGGAAGGATAAATTTGCTCTTGTTACAGATCTGGAAACACATTCTACCTATTATATACCAATTAAAGGTATAACTAAGAAGAAAGTTAAATCTCTGATAGCTGATCAGAGAAAGAAATTTAAGATTAAATGATGAATGTCCAATGTGTGCTGAGGTCGTACAGACAATAAAGGAAAAATGTTTTTTTTCAATTGGCAGCTTTTCGAGGTTGAAAATATCAGCAGAGAGAAGGTACGCTTAGTTATAAAGGATTAAGCCTTTTTTCATCCCTTCGCCTGATTGATTACCCTTGCTTCGGTTCGTAGATTATAATCGTTTAGAGAAATCTATTTCAACAAAAAATGACCGTAAAATATTTAATTAACAAAATGAGGAAAAAATGAAAAAATTAGTTTACTTTCTAATATTGCTTGGACTGATTGCAATGAGTCAGCCTAACCAGGCACAGTTTAAAGACTGGGGAACGAAATTTGGGGGAAGGTATAATATTCTTATGCCACAAAACGAATTTCCGAATTTTGGTTTCGGAGAGAATGATAAATTTTCTTTTGATAACTATACAATGTCCTGGCTGCTTGAAGGCTTTGTCGGTTTCGAACTGATGCCGGTACTTGAATTGGATATAAATGCCGGTTATGGTTCTTATGCCGGATTTCAGTTAAACTATGTAGGTTATTATAAATCAGAAATCATTCCCGTCAACCTCCGTTTCAGGATTGCACCTTTTGATCTCGAAGGCTGGAACCCTTATTTCTATCTTGGCGGCGGTATTATGCATTATAGCAATAAGTATCCTGAATTAAACAATTCTCCTTCTCCTGTAGAAGTTAAAAGTGACGGCTGGGCGGGAATATTTCCATTAGGTATTGGAACGGAGATTGCACTCTCCGATAACGTGCTGGTGGATATCTCACTCGGCGGGGCATTTTCATCTACAACTGCACTCAACAATTACGACGGCGGCAATAACATAATGGATGCTTATTATAATTTGGGCGTCGGTTTAACTTATACGGGAGAAAGCTGCAGCTCGGATAGGGATAATGATGGATTAGGAAAGTGTGAAGAAGAAAAACTGGGAACAAATCCTAAAAATCCTGACACTGACGGTGATGGCTTAACCGATGGTGAAGAAGTCAGGGTTTATAAAACAAATCCATTACTTGCGGATACTGACCTGGATGGATTGAGTGATTTTGATGAAGTGAAAAAATATAAAACCGATCCCCTCAAAGCAGATACAGATGGAGACGGCCTGAATGATGGTGAGGAAGTTCTTAAATATAAAACTAACCCGCTTAATCCGGACACTGATAATGACGGGCTGAAAGACGGTGAAGAAGTTATTAAATACCTGACTGATCCTACTAAAGCCGATACTGACGGTGACGGCTTAAATGATGGTGCGGAGGTATTAACTTACTCAACAAATCCTCTTAATAAAGATACTGATGGTGATGAATTATCAGATTATGATGAAGTGATGACATACAAAACAAATCCATTGGTTAAAGATACAGATGGCGGTACAGTAGACGATGGCGTTGAGGTAAAACGCGGAACCGATCCTCTGGATCCTTCAGATGATGTTGTTAAAATCGGAGTTCCTGTTATCCTCGATGGTATTACTTTCGCTACGGGTAAAGCGGATATTACACCTCAATCTGAAAATACATTAAGAAAAGCATTAAAGACCCTGCAGACTTATCCTGACATTTCAGTCGAGATATCCGGTCATACAGATAACGTAGGAAGCGATGCCTCAAATCAGAAGCTTTCTGAAAGAAGAGCAAACGCTGTAAAAGACTGGCTCGTCCGTGAAGGGATAAATCCGGATAGAATTACCGCAGTAGGTTATGGAGAATCTCAGCCGACTGCAACTAATGATACGCCCGAAGGTAGACAGAAAAACAGAAGGATTGAGTTCAAACGAATTAAATAATCCGAACTTTGATCAGATTTAGGGTGTCTTCGGACACCCTTTTTCATTTAAACTCTTCTGTTTACGAGGTCGGCCTTCTTATTACTTAATTAACGAATAGAACTAAATCAATGATAGGATGGTTTAAGAAATGGTTTTAAAAAAGGACACAATGGTTCAGCCGTCTGCAGATGCTGTTCCTTCATTAATAGAAAACTGGTATATCAAAAAGGCTAAGCTCAAAAGAAGGTACCCGGACCTGACAGACAGTGATTTGCAATATGATGAAGTCAGAAATGGTACACTTATAAACAAGCTTCGGAATAAGCTTGGCATCAATACAGAAGAACTGCAGAAAATAATTTCAGAGTGGTAGTGTTTTAATTAAATCTAAAGGATTGAGAATATTGCCGTGAAGGGATTAGTCCCTTTTTCATCCTTTGGATTGATTGACTAATAAACAGACTCTTCATACATTCTAAATAAAGGACTTAAAAAGATAAGTCTTTATGGTTAAAGTTATGAATAAAACAAATTACAGGTATGCTGGTTTTGCATTGCTGGTAGCCGCGGTTATGTTTTTATATCTCGACGGCGGAACAATGATGCATCTTGGTTGGATGGTGACTCCAAATAGCCGGATGCATTTTAATGGATGGGGCTTGCTGATTTCAGCTGGTATTACTGCTCTTTTTATATTTATCACGTTTCTTTTATTCAGAAAAGGTCTTTTAAGAAACAAACGATTATAAGAAATTAAAAAAACATTTTCATTCCCGAATCAAATCCAATAAAAGGAGAAGACAATATGAGTAAAGGTCAGAATTCAAAAAAAAGTTCAAGAAAAGAACCCTTGAAAACGATGAAAGAAAAGAAAGCTGCTAAAAGAGAAAAGAAAAATGAAAAGAGTAATTCCGGAACTCTGGATAAAAAATTCAATTGATTAAATGTTCTTCCCGGCTGATTATTCTCAGTTTTATAATCATATAAAAAAATGCAAATGTAATAATTAAAGTCCGGTTTGATTAAGTGACTAACTCAAGTCATTCCGGCTTTACTTATTCTGATTAAATCATATGTAATAAATATAGAGGATGAAGTGAATATTAAGTTGAGAAATAATGCGGATGTCAAAAGTCTCGCATATATTTTTATTACCACATTACTGCTGATTGTACAATGGCAATGGATAGGGATGAACCCATTCATTTATGCCTGGTACCTTTTTATGTCAGTTGCCGTGTCTGTTATGACGCACAACCATAATCACCTGCCGATGTGGCATTCTAAGAAACTGAATGTGCTGACTGACTGGTGGCTCACTGTTTTTTATGGTTTCCCGGTTTTCGCCTGGATACCTACTCACAATAAAAATCATCACAGGTTTAATAACAGGGAAGGGGATGATTCCATTACTTACAGAATCAGCGAAAGGAACAATTTTCTCACTCTGGTTTCGTACCCTACTATCAGCGGATATTATCAGCAAAGGGCTATTGTCAATTACCTGAAAGATTTGAAGCTGAATAATAAACCTAAATTCAGGTTATGCATTTCCCAATACGTTATACTTGTTTTATGGATCGGAGCAGCTTTGCTGCTCGACTGGCAGAAAGCGCTGCTCTTTGTTATAATACCCCAGCAGGTATCGCTTTTCAGCGTCCTTGTGTTTAACTATGTTCAGCACGTTCACGCGGATGAAGAATCCGAATGGAATCATTCCAGAAATTTTACCGGTCTGCTTAATTTCCTTCTTTTTAATAATGGCTACCACACTATCCATCACCATGTTGCAGGACTCCACTGGAGTAAAGTTCCTGAAGCTCATAAAGAAATTGAACATAATATAACGCCTGTTCTCCTTGAAAGGAGTTTCTGGTGGTTCATCGCAAGAAGCTATTTCTTCTCTCTTTTTATCCCCCGCTTCAGAACGAACTCAATGAGACTCGCTAGGAAAAGCATGGAAGAAACACGCCTTTTAAAACAGGAACCCGTTGAAAATTCACGTGCCGGTGTAAATGCCTCCTGACCGCATGCTTCCGTAATTCCCGTCCCGCCGTCGGGAATACCTTGGCCCCAAATTGGCCAAGGCTAATTACTGATCCTCTATCTCTGTTTTTTACCATGTAAAATCCTTTCAATTATAACTTTACTCTGCTGTTTTTATCCTTTATTCATCGTTTTATGCCTGAACCTTACATGCACACACTTTTATAATAACAATCTCCCTGTGCCGGCACCTTGACGTGAAGTCTTTCTTTAATTAATCAACATAAGTGGAAACTTAATTGAGGATTTTGGAAACCGATGCAGTTTCTATTATATATTTAGTATTGAAAATTTCTGGTGACCTCAGCCAGCCCGTAAGTTTAATTTGAACAAAACATCAATCACAAAGATTAATAAACCGGTTCTCGATAAATCAATTGTTAAGAATGAACTATTGCTTTTTATTATAAAATATCTTAAACTTTTGCATTCACTTACTCCCACACCTTAAGGAAGAAATTCTTCCTGAAAAGTCACAGCTCTTTACAAATTCTTAGGGCGTGGATGCAGTTCTTTTGCCAGGTTCTGTGTTTGCGTTCAATATTCTTCAAGGGTATCTATGAAGATAAAAATTTTCTGTGCTTTGATATTTGTTGCTCTGCAGTCCGGAATGATCCGGGCCCAGAACATTACCGGAAATATTGAGGGAAAGATAGTTGACTCAATCGATGTTCCGTTAACCGGAGCCGATATTTTAGTGGAAGGTGAAAGCCTCCAGGGAATAAGAGGTGCTTCGACTAATGATAACGGATACTTCTATATTCCGAATCTTCCGGTTGGAAGTTATAAGTTGTCCGTTAGTATGATTGGATATCAAAAAGTTATTATAGATGAAGTTCATATTTTTTTGGGGTCAACAACTTCTTTGGGAATCCTTCATCTGAAATCTCACTCAATTGAAACTGACGAAATAGTCGTTTCCGGAAATAAAGAACTTATAGATCCTTCATCAACAGAATACGGTGGAATGCTGCAATCAAATAACTTTAAGAACCTTCCTCTCGACAGAGATTATAAAAGTATTGCTGCATTGCTCCCTATGGCTAATTCAAGTTATTTCGGTGACCAGGTTAATTTTGCAGGTGCCACGGGTTTTGAAAACAAATATTTTATTGATGGGATGGATGTATCTGATGGTTTTAATTCGGGCTCAGGTACTAATCTTCCCTATAATTTTATTAAAGATATTGAAGTTAAAACCGGCGGTTATGAGGCGGAATATAAAAGTTCTCTTGGCGGAATAGTAAATGTTATTACAAACAGCGGTACGAATGAATTGCATGGAACTGCTTTTGGATTTTATACGAGTAACAAGTTTGTCTCAAAACAGCAGCATGCATCACTTGACCAGTCCCGTGGCATTTTTTCACAATACGATATCGGTTTAGGACTGGGTGGCGCTCTGATCAAAGATGCCCTGTGGTTTAATGTATCATATAACCCGAACTTAGGTGCACATAATGTTGAATTACCTGACTTTGGCACTTATATAGATAGGAATATAAGCCATAAGTTTGCTGGAAAACTTTCGTGGAGGGCTTCAGAAAATATTCAGTTTAATTTTAATACTAACGGTGACCCTTCTTTTCGTAAAGCAGTAGAAGGCAGTGCATTAAGTTTGAAGAATCCTGATCCGTACTTAACAGATAGAAGATCAGGCGGGGTAAATTACTCATTAAATGGAATTTTCTCCTCTGAGAAAATTTTAGTAGAATCGATGATAGCGGTAGTATCATCAGAAACAAAAATAGAGCCTTCAACTGAGGTAGGTAAAAATAATATATTAATTGACTCGCTGGGTACAGTATATGGAGGTCCTGACTACAGGGATAATGAAACTCATCAGGTACGGACCGGATTCAGAACTAATCTCACTTACCTTTTTGATAAACATAAGATCAAAACGGGTTTTGAATATGAAGATAATGAACAGGACGATATAGGTGTAGATAATACCAGTATATCGATAGATCCATCGGGCTACGGGGAATGGATTTTTCACACAAATGGTAGCACCCGGGTAAGAACATATTCACTCTTTATCCAGGATTCCTGGCGGCTTAATAGCTGGCTTAACATCAATTACGGCATGCGATGGGATGGCCAATACTTGATTGGAACAAATAACAGGATTGATCAGAAAATATCCGGGCCTCTGCAGCCGC
Organism: uncultured Ignavibacteria bacterium; assembly: GCA_963832715.1. Lineage (GTDB taxonomy): Bacteria > Bacteroidota > Ignavibacteria > Ignavibacteriales > Ignavibacteriaceae > DATFVA01. The sequence goes on from CAWHVB010000004.1 coordinate 261,815, forward strand.
GGATTGGTTTTATTCTTCTGCCTTTTAATGATGCACACGGTAAAATATTTGGTTCCTTCGGCAGATATGTTCAGGAATTAAGTACTACTATAAATGCATTCTTTTTTAACGGCAATACTTATTCTTCTTACACATTATATCCTAATGATCCGAGGGTCGATAAATCAGGGGGTATAGTATTAAACTACGACAAGACAAATATTCATCCTGAGGTTAAGGGTCTATCATCTCAGTATTTTGACGAATTTAGTTTAGGCTATCAACAGTCGGTTTTATCTGGTTACAGGATAACGGTTCAGGGACTCTTCAGAATCCTTCGCAGGGCAATTGATGATGTTTTAAATGATGACGGACAGACTAATACATTTGGCAATCCTGGTTTTGGTTTACTGTCAGATTATCCCAGGGCTACCCGCGAATATAAAGCTCTCGCAATAACTATTGATAGAAATATTGGCAAAAACTTCAATTTTATAGCTTCTTATGTTCTCTCAAGAAATTATGGTAATTATAGCGGACTCTACAATTCCGCTTTTCCAATTGCTAACAGTAACTCGGATTTTCAGGAAAAAAATAATATAAGAGCTTATGGAACGGGACTTCTTCCTAATGACAGAACCCACGTATTTAAAATTTCAGGTGTGTATTATCTCGACTTTGGATTTTCAGCTGGTATTTCGTTTATAGCAGAAAGCGGTACTCCATTAAGCGAATACGGTGGTAATGATGGTTTTATATCTCAACGCGGCACCGCGGGAAGAACACCGGCCTTATGGGATCTTAACGCACGTTTTACTTATGACCTGGTGAATGTGCTGACTGGTTACCACCCGAGGATCATTATGGATTTATTTCATATCGCCAGTAATCAGCTCCCTGTAATTTATAATCAATACCATTATCGCACATTTGAAAATGGTATAGGGAGTAACCCAAATCCATATTATGGTCTGGCAACTGAATATCAGCCATCAATGTCGGTTCGTCTGGGAATGGAAGTGAGTTTTTGAAATGAAGAAATTATTTCAATTCGATGCTGCCCTTATGGTTATACTTATATTTTCTGCGTTCTTCATATCAAATCAACAGATCGTAGCACAAAATGAAACAACAGCATTCAAAAGGATATCCAGCGAGCAGGGTCTTTCTAATGATGCAGTAACCGATATAATCGAGGATAGAAAAGGCTTTATGTGGTTTGCTACAATGGATGGTATGGATCTGTGCGGCAGAATCCTATGTCCGATTAACATCATTACCTTAACTATTGCTTTTTACCAAAAATAATTTGAAATTCAAATATCCATTTGCATCTACACCTTAAGCAGATATTCTTCCTCAAAAACACATCGATTTACTCATTCTTAGGGCGTGGATATATTAATAATTTATTTTATAAATATTTCTATTTAATTAAAAAGGACCTTCCTCTCAGTTTCTCTTTTTTTCAGTTGTAGAGTCAATATTGTGAATCTATAATGGTTGGACAAACAATTCTGCATTATAAAATTCTTGAAAAGCTCGGCGAAGGCGGAATGGGTGTGGTCTATATTGCTGAAGATTCTAAATTAGAACGAAAGGTTGCAATAAAATTTCTGCCTTCTCTGATTTCAACTAATTTAGACGAAAGGGAACAATTTAAAATTGAAGCGAAGGCGGCTGCTGCACTTAACCATCCCAACATTGCCACAATCCACTCAATTGAAGAATCCGGTGACGATCTGTTCCTCGTAATGGAATACATAGATGGGATTGAATTGAAAGATAAAATAAAATCCAGTTCCCTTTCACTGGATGAATCGATTAATATTGCTGTTCAAATTTCTGAAGGACTGAAATCTGCACATAATAAAGGAATAATACATCGTGATATTAAATCTTCAAATATAATGATCACTCATGACGGTAAAGTTAAGATAATGGATTTCGGATTGGCAAAAATTAAGGGGGAGACATTTTTAACCAGGATTGGGACAACACTCGGCACTACCTCTTATATGTCGCCTGAACAGGCAAAAGGAGATGAGGTGGATCAACGGACGGATATATGGTCTTTCGGGATAGTCCTTTTTGAAATGCTTACCGGAGGATTACCTTTCCGGAGTGAATATGAGCAGGCTATTATTTATTCTATTATTAATGAGGATCCTGAAAACGTAAAGTTCTTACGCCCTGAGGTAACACCGGAACTTGAAGCAGTAGTCAAAAAATGTCTGATGAAAAAAGTTGCAGACAGGTATCAGGATGCTGATTCAATAATTCAGGACCTGTCAGGCCTTTTAGCGGGAACTGTTCCTGCTGCTCTTATTAATACAAAATCTGTAAATATAAAGAGAAGAAATTTATTTGCTGCCGTATTTTTGGTTGTTCTTTGCTTGATTATTACAGGGTATTATTTCCTCAGGGGCTCGTTTCAGAATGATTCGGTGCCTGATTTAGATGACAATTCTCTGGCTGTTATGTACTTTGAAAATCAGTCGGGGGAAAAGGATATCGATAAAATTCTGGTAAATATGCTTACTACAAATCTTGCCCGCTATAAAGACCTGAATGTTGTAAGCAGCCAGCATCTTTTTGATATTTTAAAATCTCTTGGAAAACTGGATGCTGATGCTATTAATATCAGCGATGCTACGGAAATTGCAAACCGTGCAAAGGTAAGGAGGATACTTACAGGCTCTATTATAAAAATTGGAACAACTATCCGCATCAACGCCCAGCTCCTTGATGTGGGCAGCGGGAAAATTATTAGTTCATACCAGGAAGACGGATATAAAATCGAAGATATTTTTTTAATGGTGGATGATCTGACTGAAAAGATTCAGGAAAATTTCAACATGCCTGATCTGGTTGCTGGTTCTCGGCCATTGAAGATTAGAGACGTTACTACATCATCAATAGAGGCATATAAGTATTATGAAAAAGGTCTTGAAAAATTATGGAGATGGGAAGTTGATGATGCAGCCGAAAATTTCCGGAAGGCGGTTGATATTGATTCTACATTCGCAATAGCATATCTGCAGCTTGCTGTTTCTGAAACCAATAATTCTCTCAATGTTCTCTCGCCTTTTGCTGATATAAATCCGATACGTGTATTATTGAATCAAGCTGAAAAATATTCATTTAAAGCAAGTGATAAAGAAAAATGGTTGATACATGTTAATAAAATGATTTTTGATCGTAAATTCCATACGGCCGATTCATTGGCAGAGGAATTCGTTGGAAATTATCCCGATGACCGTGAAGCCAATCAGCTTTTCGCTTTTACAAGCTGGTTCATTGGAAATAATGCCGAATGCATTAAATCTGCAGAGAAAGTACTGGAGATCGATCCGACTTTTATTGGTGCATACGGTATGTTAGCTTATTTATATTCTTCTACTGGCGATAACAAAAATGCAATATCATCGATTAAAAAAGCAATAGCTCTCCAGCATGCTGATAATGATTATGATACAGCTTTTGAAGTCTATCTCCAGGCTGGTCAGACGGAAGAAGCATTGCATCTTTGTGAAACAATGGAAAAAATGAAAGGGGTGCCCCCATACTACTACTTAGCTTACATTTATATGCTTGAGGGGAGGGGAGAAAAAACAAGAGAGGAATATCATAAAGAAATTACAGCAGATCCGCAATCCGAGATATATATAAATGCCGAAATTGCGAGTTCGTTTGCTTATGAATGTAGATATTTGAAAGCTGTTTCAGAATATAATAAATGTATTGAACAAGCAAAGATTTCTAAAAAATTCTGGCTTGAAATGGATTCTTATTTTGATCTGGGTAAAATATGTTTAGCTCAGGGGAAAGGGAAAGAAGCTTTGGATTCGTTTGTCAAGGCAGAGAAAGTTTCTAAAATGATTTACAAAGGTAAATTTAATCCGGTACCTGTTATTTCTGCATATTATTGCGGATTAGTGTATGTGAAAGACGCTGATTTTAAAAATGCTGAGCTTACCGGGGAGAAGATTAAATCTTTGATTAAAACAGATCATCTTGACTCAGCTTATATGGATTTTTACCATTTGTTATATGGTGAAATATATTTCGCTGAAAATAATCCTCATTCTGCTTTGGTGGCTGTAGCCAAACTTTCTCCTTTTACAAGGATGTTTCCCCGCCGCCAGATTCTTACCGCCGAAGTTGAGGCTCTTGAAAACAGGTTCGAAAAAGCTGTGCAAATATTGAAAAAATTCCGCAGTATGGTAACTCTTAAGAATAGTTATATGGGTGGAGACAATCTTGATTTTCTAATTGGACGTTCTCATATAAATTACGATATCGCAAAACTGTATGATAAAAACGGTAAAATAAAAGAGGCAATCGAATATTATCAAAAAGCCCTTGGTGAGTGGAAATATGCTGATCAAAATATTCCTGAACTAATAAGTATAAAGCAGCGTCTTCAAATGCCTGGAAGTTAATTCTTAAGATAATTATGTCAAAAAATATCGATAAATATGAACTGGAGAACACCCGTTTAAAAATCGAG
>CAWHVB010000005.1:0-779435 GCA_963832715.1 uncultured Ignavibacteria bacterium
GAAAACTTTAATATATTCTGAAATTTTTGAAGGATTAAATTGAATTCACATTACTCCGGAATACTCCTTTCCTGAGATAATTTTCATCCTGTAAAATCATTTTCCTGTATTAAGTTGAATTGAAGAGACGGGGATATTATGGGTGAGATAACAGATTATATTCTGAAAAGAATCATAAACTATGTGTTAGTTTTGCCTCTCCACTTACTCTTTCAAATATTTCCTTCCCTCAGTCCCAAAATTCTCATTTACCCGAACCTGTTTTTCAAAAGAATGCTATCAGGACAGGCCTCCCGAACACCACAATAACCTGCATACTTCAGGATCATCAGGGATATCTGTGGTTTGGTACGGAGAACGGACTGGTTAGATATGATGGCTACTCGATGAAAGTTTTTCAGCCGGAGACTAATGATTCCGGCAGTATGGAGCCCGGGGATAGTTAAAATTTATGAAGATAAAAATGATATCCTCTGGATAGCTACTCTGGGCGGCCTAAATAAGCTTAATCGTGCGAATGAATCTTTCTTATCATATAGGCACATGCCCAACAATTCGAACAGCATTAACAGTGACAGTGTTCAATGCATCTATGAAGATACCAAAGGAAAATTCTGGATGGAACAGATAAAGGATTGAATCTTTTTGACCGCAAAAAGGGATTCTTTATAAGGTATGATTTTTTAATTGATGATCCTGACGATCACCAATCCACCCTTTCCGCTAAACATCTATATGGGGTCAACGCTATCACAGGTGATGAAGTACCGGATAATCTATTGATCGGTACTGACAAAGATGGATTATGGAAATTTGATATTAAGAGGAAATCTTTTACTCAATACAAGATTAATTTAAGTTCCGGTTCCGACGCAAAAACCGGGTGGATTCAATCGTTTTATAAATCTCAAAACGGAAAGCTGTGGATCATCTCCGATAATTCTGTTACAAGTCTTGAACTCCCAAGCGGTAAGTTTAAAACATTATATCGAATTTCCCCAAATGGATAACAGCAATATTTATGAGAGCAGGAGTTATGCATATGGAAATATTATCAGAGATAAGAGAGGGATCATCTGGTTCGGGTTTGTTAATTATGAACAGGGGATCTTTTATTTAGATGAAAATTCGGATGCTGTTCAGCTTTATCGCCCCAACCGGGTAAATCACAGGTTTCTTTCGAAAACAGGATCTTTTCTTTGTATTCGGATAATTCAGGTATCATCCGGGCAGGCACATTAGACCGGGGGCTTCTTAAGTTTGACCCGAGAAAAAACAACTTCCGGGTGTTAAACACTGAGGCGGGCAATATCAACAGTCTCATTAGTTCCAATGTATCTGATATTATCTACGATAAAAAAGATAGTCGGATCCAACGGATAGGGGGGCTGGACAAATACGATGTTAAGGCCAGCAGGTTTACTCATTACCTTAATAATCAAGATCAGGCAACTCCTACACGCCGCAGGATGATATTTGATAAAAACGGTGATATATGGATCGCTGGGACACAGGGATTAGCAAAGTTCAACCCTGTTGATGGTGTATTAAGTTATTATTGTGATAATTCTGCTATAACCTCGGGCCTGGCAGGAAAATCGATCTTCCGTTTAATCCAGGATCACCTGGGTTATTTATGGATCGCAACCATTCACTCAGGACTTTATAAATACGATATTTCCAAAAAAAAGTTTACGCTCTACGTCAATGATCCCCAAAAGCCAGGGAGTATTCACGATGATAAAATCAGAACCCTTTACGAAGACAGCCAGGGTACCTTATGGGTCGGTACAACTACGGAGGCCTCAACAGGTTTAACAGAAGTACCGAAACATTCACAAATTGTGGCTTCTACAGTCCTACGGCAATACTCGATGATAAAAACGGAAATTTCTGGGTAGCAGATTATTTTACCGGTCTGAGTTTACTTGATAGATCGGAAAATAAGATCAAGGAGATTTATACACAAAAGGATGGGTTAGCTCATTCCCGAATTTCGCAGATAGTCGAAGATGACTCCGGCAACCTCTGGCTGGGTACTATAGATGGATTATCAAAATTCAATATCCGGACAAGAACATTTAAGAATTATTATACATCTGATGGATTGCCGGATAACAATTTCTTATCCTCCAAACCTGTTATCGATTTCTACGGTAATATGTATTTCGGTATCACCGGCGGGGTGCTTTCTTTTTCCCCGGCGGAGGTTAAAGATGATTCGATCCCCCCGGCTATTGTAATAAGCAGTGTTTCTCTGATCAACAAGCCGACAGAGAGACTGAATCTGGAAGAGCCTCTTCCTGTATCCGGGGAACTGTCGGTTGCTTACGATCAAAATGATCTCCGTTTTGATTTTGTCGGTTTGCATTACAGCGAACCTTCAGAAATAAGGTACAGCTATATGATGGTAAATTACGATAAGAACTGGATTGATGCCGGAACTCAAAGGAATGCTTCTTATACCAACCTTGAACCGGGTGAGTAATATTCAGGGTAACTGCCGCAAACAGAGACGGTTTCTGGAATAAGAACAGTGCATCACTGGTGTTAGTGATTAACTCTCCCTGGTGGCGGACTACATACGCTTACATCTTTTACGTTTTATCAATGTCAGGGATGGTGTACATGGTATGGAGGATGCAGCTAAGAGACTGAAGATCAAGCACGACTATGAGATGAGAAACCTGGAAGCTGAAAAGCTCCATGAACTCGATGAAATGAAAACACATTTCTTTACAAATATTTCTCACGAGTTCAGAACTCCTCTGACATTGATCCAGGGGCCCGCAAGGCAGATCCTGGATCTTTCAACAGATGAAAGAGTGGCGGAAAAAGCAAATTTAATTTACAGGAGCGCTAAGAAATTAAACAGACTGGCAAATCAGCTTCTGGATATATCAAGAATAGAATCCGGTAAAATGAAATTGATGGTTTATGAACTGGATTTAATTACTGTCATCAAAGAACTGGTCGCTTCATTCCTTCCGTTTGCTGAGAAAAAGCAAATTTCATTAAAATTTGCTTCCGAATTTGAAAAGTTATCCTTGTTCTTCGACCGGGATAAAGTTGAAAAAATATTGAATAATTTACTATCGAATGCCATTAAATTTACCCCGCAGGGCGGCTCTGTTAAGGTGAATTTAAAACCTGAGGGAAATGACAACCAGTTCATCAGGATATCTGTGACAGATAACGGCATCGGTATTCCCAAAGAACAGCTCAGCAAAATTTTTGACAGGTTTTACCAGGTTGATAACAGACTCTCAAAGGAGTATGAGGGGACGGGGATAGGTTTATCCTTAACGAAAGAATTGGTCGAACTGCACAAAGGGAAAATCTCTGTCGAAAGCCATGAAGGTCAGGGGTCGGTATTTACACTCTATTTGCCCCTGGGCAGGGAAATATTTTCACCCGAAGAATTTGATCATTATTTCAATAAGGAAATCGATAAAACTAAAAGTACACAGGAGATCGATGAACCCGCGCTGTTTCGATAGCTGCTCCAACGATCATCGATGAACTGCATAAAGAAGAGGATAAACCAGTATTATTAATTATTGAAGACAACCTTGATGTAAGAAAATACCTTGCGGAAATTTTGGCAGGTTCCTATTCCATACTTGAAGCAGCAGACGGAAACGAGGGATTGACAATATCATTCTGCGAAATTCCCGACCTCATTATTAGTGATATAATGATGCCGGGACTTGATGGTATAGAGGTAAGCCAAAAGTTGAAATCAGATTCAAGAACCAGTCATATTCCGCTGATACTGCTGACAGCTAAGGCTACACTCAGGGATAAATTGGAGGGTCTGGAAACGGGAGCTGATGATTATATTATGAAGCCTTTCGAATCTTCGGAATTAAAAGCAAGGATCAAAAATCTTCTTGAGCAGCGGAAAAGACTTCATGAACATTTTAAGAAATTCGGGCTATTTGAAATAGAAGAAAAAAAGCTGCTTTCAATTGACCAGAAATTCCTGCAAAAAGCTGTTGAGATAATAAATGAAAATATTACAGATCCTTACTTTAATGTTGAATCATTCGCTGAAAAAATGGCAGTAAGCCGCAGTCTGCTCTATAAAAAACTTGTGAGTCTGACAGGCGAGTCTCCGGTTGAGTTTATTAAGAGGATTCGGTTAACTAAGGCGGCAGTTTTAATCGGGAAAGACTTTGGAAATATTACAGATATTTCTTTTGCAGTCGGTTTCAGCAATCCATCCTACTTTACTGAGTGTTTCAAAAATCAATTCGGGGTCCCTCCCAGCATGTATCATCAAAAAATGGCTCAAAAATAGTCTCTGCCTCAATAATTATCCATTTATTAAAGCATTTTCTCCATTTGTTATAGAAATTGTCCTTCCCGCAGATTATCAATGTATAAGTAATAAAGTACGATAATTTCATTGTTCAGGGTATGAGGGAAAAATGAAGCAAATAAATAATAATCACGATGATGAAGTAATTCCGCTTAATTTCTATCTCAGCCAGAACCATCCGAATCCCTTCAGGAACAAAACGACAATAAAATACTGTGTCGCCTATAAAACCCGTATCACAATAAATGTTTTTGACCATAACGGAGAAATGATTGATAAACTTGTCGATGAGGAACAAGAGGCAGGCACCTACAAAATCGAATTTTCTGTTGAGAACAGAGGGCAGGACTTCACAGGCGGAATCTTTATTTACGAGCTTAAAACCGAATGCTATTCCTGTAAAAAGGAAATGATGCTTCATATCTAAAAGTTTAGAGGAGGCTCTTGTTCGTATAAACTGTACTAACATAAACAACTAATAGGAGATAGTATGAAAACATTATTTTCAATCATTTGTTTCTTCTGTTTAATCTCTTTTTCCATATTTCCACAGCCCTGGCAGCTGCAGACGTCCAATATTCCAGCCGACGGGATGGCAATCAGATTTTACCCTGTGGATGATAATATCTGCTGGGCCCTCTGGACAACTTCACTTACCGGAACCGGGTACTTAAATGGATATTTAAAAACTACAGACGGCGGTACAACCTGGGAAAACGATACAATACCCGGAACGGTAAACGGTTCGTCGTGGTGGATTTTTGCCTTCGATGCCAACACTGCTTTTGCCGCAATTGAAAGTTGGTCGGCCTGGGGAATGCAGGGAATTTACAAAACCACAGACGGCGGGACTTCGTGGACAAAAATTCCGCTGATCTATGAAAATTCAGATTACGGTCCTGCGTACATCCATTTCTTCGACGTCGATAACGGGGTCGTAGTAGGAGAACAGGATCCTGCCACAATGCGCCTGGAGATTTACACGACCACGAACGGCGGTGCCGACTGGGTAAGAGTTCCCGACGCAAACATTCCACCCAATACCGGTACAGAATTTATGGATCCTGTTGAAGTTTCGGAGATCGGGGATTATTTATGGATACCGACATTTTCAGTGACAGGGCCGCGTATCTACAAAACAACAGATAAAGGTTACACCTGGAGTATAATTACAGTGCCAAACACTGACCAGAATAGCGAAATGTTTCCTGCATTCAAAGATCAGCTCAACGGTATGCGGGTTTTCTGGAAATGGAATGAAGCTTACGCTGTTCTTGAAAAAACAACTGACGGAGGAGACAGCCTGGACAGAAGTTCCCGGTCCCTATGGCAGCTGCATACCTTTAAATGTGTGTTACGTGCCCGGAACAACTGACGGCTATGTAATAACGGGTGATGTTAATGTTAACGGTTATGCAGGCGGTTCGGCATACACCCTCGATGGAGGAAATACCTGGACAGATCTGGATAACGGAAATTACTGTTATATGGTTTTCAATTCAGATCAGGTCGGTTGGGCTACCTGTTTCACCACTCCAAATTTCTACAAGTACGTCGGTCCTCCAATGCCGGTTCCTGTTGAGTTCACCACCTTTACAGCGGCCGTCTCCGGGAATGAGATCAGCCTAAATTGGGAAACTTCTACAGAAACCAACAATAAAGGCTTTGATATTGAGAGAATTCAGGTAACCGGCAGCAGCAGCCAGGAGTGGGAGCAGGTTGGATTTGTTGAAGGGAAAGGCACAACTACCGAGGAGCAGAAATATTCTTTTACAGATAAAAAAGTTCCTGCCGGGAAATACACTTACAGGCTAAAGCAGATAGATTTCACCGGTGCGTGCAGTTACTCGGACGAAGTCTCTGTTCAGGTTCAATCAGTTTATACATATTTCATTGCTCAGAATTATCCCAATCCATTTAACCCTTCAACCACGATAAAGTTCGGGGTGAAGGAAAAAACGAATATCAGGATAGATGTTTTCAACAGCATCGGACAAAAAGTAAATACGCTTGTCAATGGAGTAAGAGAGCCCGGGAATTACCAGGTAGATTTCAATGCGAGTGATTTACCAAGTGGAGTATATCTGTACAGAATTAATGCCGGCAATTATAAAGCGGTGAAGAAAATGCTGCTTCTCAAATGAGACTGGAAGATCGAGGCCTGCCTGCCGCTCTATCAAAAGGCTGCGGGCAGGCTGCCATATTAGGATTTATTTAGAGTTAAATAAATAACATTTCGGCTGAACAACCTGATATCCGTTCAGAGCAGTAATAAGAGGTTTTTATGAAAAAGTTTATTACATTTTAAATGGTGATTACCTGAAACCGCATTGGGAAGTAGTGAAAAGACTGAAAGAAAAAAGATCATTGCGTGAGTCGACAGGCAAACTGTACATTTTGATTAAGAACCAGGTACATCTTAATAATGTGAAAGAAGAAATAAAGCGATTAAAAAAAAAGAGGAAGAAGAAAATAAACTGGTTTCCATATCAAATGGTATTCCCTCCTCACCGTAAGCATCACAGTTTTTATGAGCACCGCGGATCATTTTAAAGATTCACTTCTTCCACTTAAAAAAACGAGATATTCATCACCAATAGTATATTAACATCTATTCTATTAAAAGTTTTTCCAGCTTGTGGAGCGCTGTTTCATCTTCTATTGCAAGCCTGATATTATTTTTATCAATTATTTCTCTTGATTGATTAATAAATATTCTTGCGTTTGATATATCATTCCTGGCATATGAAATAGTTGCCCTGTTGAATAAGTTAAAAGCCAGGCCGTAATTATCACCCGGATCACCCGGCAGTTCCTCACATTCCTTAAAGTGGCTTTCAGCTTCATCGATTTTACCCAGCCGTACTTCAGTGTGACCTAAATTATGCAGATCAACAGCAAACATAGTCTCATCATTTAACTGCCTGTTTAGTTCAAGACTTTGTCTGAAAAAGGATTCAGCTTCATTTAATTTACCCAGGGAGAGAGCAGACTGACCTGCAAAAGTCAGAACACCCTGCATATACGAGGGACCGAGCCTCTTCAGTAATTCAAGAGATTTACCTGCGTGCTCATAAGATTGTTCGAAATTACTTTCTGAAAATTCCGCCCGGGAAAGTCCAAGCAGTGCCAGTCCCTGCGCTTCGGTGTCATTTATTTTTTCGGCAATCACCAGCGCTTCATTATTACTATTATGGGATGCGGCAATATCGCCAAGTCGGAAAGCAAGCAGTCCGTCGCCATAGAGTGTCAGAGCGCAATAACGGGTTTCCGGGAAATTCTTTTTACTTAATAAAGTACCAAGAAATAATCTGCCTTCTTTCTCTTTATGTTCCAGCACCCAGAGACGCCATACATTTGCGGAAAGCTCATACGCTTCATCCACGCGGCCCTTCTCAAGAAAGAATTGAACGGCGCCTGAGAATAATGGCCGGTCAATTCTAAGACTATTTAACCACTCCGGAATACTTTTAGCGACCGGCCGGCCGGAAGACGATGGAAATGCCCATTCAGCTTTACGGGAAATCTGCAGCAGCCTTTGTGCTTCCTCTTCAGAAATCATAAGAGGCTGCCTGTCTTTTATATTCTGATCCACAAATACCTCCGTTACAAAATAAATATTTGCTATTCACTTTATATAAATTAAAGCTGTTGAAATATAGAAAGGGGTACTGACAAAGGTATGTCAGTTAAAATCAGTAGTGTCCGCATTTTCAAAATAACTTTTAATATCGAAATCCCTTGGCTGGAAAGATTCCGCAATAACATTTAATCTTTTAATTCTATCCAGTCTGAATTCCCGGTATTGCTTCCTTAGGCGGCACCATGCTATCAATACCCAGTTTTCCCGCGAGTTATATAAGGCTAGCGGTTCAATTATCCTGGCTGTTTTAATATTATTTACCGAGAGGTAATTGATTTCCAGCAGTTTATAATCCGTTAGTGCTTTTTGAACAGCACGACAGAAAATTACTGGTTATCCCGATCTTAAAATTTCGTCCAAACGACAGCCTCTTTGAAAGCATCTCTGCTTTATCTTTAGCCGTATAGTTTAACACTGCTTTAATTTTATTTAAGGCCTGTGAATAGTTTTTTACCAGGGACTGATCCCGGTTTTTAAGTACAAGCTGTTCAGCTGTGATGAGTGCATTTGTTTCCTCGTCAGAAAACATAACCGGGGGCAGCCGGTAGCCGTCAACCAGGGAATACCCTTTAGTCTTCTCATTAAATATGGGAACCCCGGCCTTTCCGAGTACGCTTAAATCACGGTAGATTGTCCTGCTGCTGACGCCGAATTTTTTAGTAATATCGTTAACAGACAGATATCTTTTCGTTTGTAAATAGGTTAGAATAGCCACCAGCCTGGCAAGGCGGGACTGTGATTTATTTTTCAACGGCATTAAATCCTTCCGGAAATTACAATCAAATAACGAATTAAATGTATGCAAAAAAGGATAAAGTTCGGGTGAGGAAAAATTTTAGAAGAATAATAATTCTATTAAAATTGAAAATCAATGACTGAGCGTAAAACTCCGGTGAACAGAAAATGAATTTTTTAATTAAAATCCTGTTACCTGTTTCCGCGGCCTTAATTTTCTAATCCGGCTATTTTTGTCCGCTGAGTTTCGGATCAAAATCCACAATCCATTCAATTCCATATTTGTCCCTGAACATTCCAAAATATGTACCCCAGGGACTGTCGCCGATAGGCGCTTCAACATTTCCGCCCGCTGAAAGTCCGTGATATAATCTGTCGGCTTCTTCACGGCTCTCTGCACTGACATAAATCTTCGATCTGTTTTCATTTTCATTTACTGTCCCCATACCTGAAGGTACGTCATTGGCCATCAAAAAGTTCTTGCCTATCGGAAGGGCAATGTGCATTATCTTATCTGCATCTTCTTCTGATACCGGAAATTCAGGACTGGAAAGATCTTTAAGCCGTATAATCTTTGTAAACTCTCCGCCGAATACCGATTGATAAAAATTGAATGCTTCTTCTGCATTTCCGTTAAAGTTAATGTGCGGGTTTATAAGTGCCATAATATTATTTAACCTCCCGGTAATTTATTAGTAAAAAACTGCTTCAAAATTGGTTCTTAATAATCTAAATATCACCAACAAAGAGCAGAAATTTACGGTATGAATGCGACAAAATCAGAGGCTTAAACCGGCAAATATTATGAGCGTTCAGTGACGAAACCTCATTTAATACCCTTTGTCATATTTGTCAAACGTTTATTTATTCAACAGCCGAAAATGGCGTTTTTTCGCAGTTTTCGTGTGTCTCATTTTGAGTCCTTCTCCGTCCCTTCTCTGTCATTTCCCCGTCCTTAAACCGGCATAAGTTATGCGACTGACATTTTGTCAGTCTGTTTAAAAAATCAACAGGAAAAAAGTAGTCCGGAGCCCTGGATTTTAAATGTAAAAATCGTAGTTCGATCCTTCCATAATTACTTGAAAGAATGTAACATGCACTTCACTTCATTTTTCCAGGTTGATTCTATTCTTTTCGTTTTTTCTAAAAAGTAATCTATTTTTTGTTTCTGAGGAATTAGTATGAATAATACGTTGGCCGTTTGGTAATAGATTATTGCATCTGTTCTAAGCCTCGCATTAATCTTTTCTGAAATACTGTTAATGTAAATATCTCTCCGGATCCTTGGGAAATGCTGATAGACGAGAAGGGAATGGCCATCCTGGTAATATTTAATTATTTCCTTCCAGTAAATGTATTTGCCCGAGTTCAGTCTGCCGGCGGGAAAGGAATCAACTTCAATTCCGTTATCAGGATCAAAAAATATTAGATCGCTTCCTGCTGTACAGCCATCAAATTCCTGAAAGTAATTCTGCCTTTCGACTTTTAAATTGCCCAGTATTTTTTCAAAGTATTCAGCATTGTCGATTAGTTTTAGCTGATCTGCCGATTTAACACTCCTACCCGTATTAAGACTAATGGATTTTAATAATGAGTCGAAAAGCTCCGAATCATATGCCCTCCATTTGTCAGGTTTATTCAGGTATGTTATAAATTTGCCTTCATTTTTATCATTATCAGGTGTAAGCATCCAGCATACAGATGTTTTGATTGCCCCGCCGCCCGATAAAATACGTAGAATCCCATACTTTTTGTAATCATTTATGTCGCCAAAATATTGGTTCTTCACAAAGCATCCCTATAATCATTTTACCAAAGATAATAATTTATTAAAGGAATCCGCCGCCCTTGTCAGCGAGTTTCACTCCGTCTCCGGTAACCGCAGAGGTCATTGAGTTTTTGAACGGAGTGAGAAAAGTATCGAGACGACCGGGGAAGAGGGAAGGTAAGAACTGCTTGCAATGGATAAAGTGTACCGGCCTGACGGAATTCCTGTAGATTCAGAGACGCAACTATACGTTCCGAAGATTATATAATTAAGCAAAGATAATCCCGGCGTCCTTCCGGGAGCTTCCGTACACCCATACCGCGATGACTGGAAAGAAGAGCTGGATAAATGTATAGCCAATGGTGCGGCCCTATGCAAATGGATCCCTTCATCCCAGCAGATAGACCTAACCAGTGAGAAATGTTTCCCGGTTTATGATTACCTGGCAGAAAGGGGACTTCCGCTGCTGGTGCATTCCGGTCCCGAGTATTGCATACCGACTTCGAATGACCGGTTTATTGAGTTTAATAATCCGAAATATTTACGTACAGCACTGGACAGAGGGGTAACCGTAATAATCGCCCACTGTGCACTTCCATATTTCGGAGATCTGGATACCAAATACAAGGATGATATGGCAGAATTCTTTAAGCTCTTTGAGGAGAGCGAATACGAACACTGGAAGCTGTACGCGGATCTCTCGGCACTTGCCGAACCATTCCGCAGCAAGTATCTGCCTGCCATCCTGGCAATGATACCTGAAGAGAGACTACTGTTCGGCAGCGATTACCCGCTGCCTGCATCGGAGTTCAGCTATAAGAAAAGTAAGAACATTATTAAATGGATTCGGTTAATGCTAAAAGCTTTTTCAATAAAGAATCCACTGGATAAGAATTATTTTATACTAAAAAAGATGGGGTTTAATGACCAGGTTTTCCACAAATCCAACTTTCTATTCAACAAAAAGGATACTAATTATGTTAATAACCAAGAATAAAAGTATAACCGGCCATCCCAGGCTTCCTATCCGATCACGGCTGAAGAAACGACCGGGCAGTACATTATCAACAATCCGCTATCATAACTGTCTTTATGATAAATCACTGGAATTGACCAGGGAGGTAATGGCCTATCCATTACTTAAGGCAGCCTGGATAAGAACTGACGGCAGCGAAGACAAAGCATTCAGAGTGCTGTTTAATCATAATCTCTATTTCTTCCTTGAGAAGGATTGTTTCAGCGATGATAACATAATTACTCCCGAAGGAACAGGTTTGTACCTGGCAGATGCTTTTATAGACGATAATCATTTGATGCTGCCTTATATGCTGGATGACCCTGCAGATCTACCTTTCCCGTCAATACTTTATATCTTCTTCTGTTTTAAGGATTGGAATGTGCCCGTGTATTCTTTCAGCGAATATGTAGAAGTCCCCGATTTCGATGATGGGCATTGCCCGGTTTTAAAAGTTCCAAGGATTATTCTTAAAGCACTGGAGACGGATCCGCATCCTATGGTATATATAGCACTCAGCAGTCCATCACCCTCTTTTGAAAAAGATTTCTGGACTTGTACTTCTGCCGTGCGATTTAACATCTCAGCTATAGCTGATCATTATGAGGATGAAGATTATAATGGTGTTATATCTGTCCAAAATAAATGAATCACTCACAAGACTTTCAATAATATTATAAAAAAATAAACCAGGGAGAGAAATATGATTTACAGTTCAAAAGGGCCTACAGCCGAAGAGAAAAAAAATGCAGCGGTATTTGCAAATAAGCTGTTTTTAAATCCTTTACTAGCGGAAGTCTGGGCCAATGCTAAGCCAGGCAACTATAAAAATGCATTCAACTATGCGTACAAAATTAATTATGAAAGAGTTAAGGCGAAGCATCCAGCACATAGTAATTTAGTTACACCTCCGGGCGGCTTCCGTTTACCACCATTTACAGTACAACTTTGTGAAGATGGAATTATCTTAAACCTGGAGCTGGCAAAGAAGACAATTGCAAAATGGGAAAAAAGAGCAGGAAAAAAAATAAAGTATTCGATATGTCCGATGATATGTCTTTACCAGCGTACCAGAAAAAATGCAGCGCCCTACATAATTATACCTATTTTCCCTAAAACGGGGATATTTAGTCTTAAGAGAACATTAGATACATTTATCACATTAAATAAAAAAGCAGAAAATATTGCCTTACAATACTGCAGGCTAATCCTGTATACATCAATAGTACTGCTTGATGAGAAGGATAAGATAATTGCATATTCAGAGGAGAGGATTGTTTCGGCAAGGTATAGGTAGGGGCTTTGATCAATTGGCTATAGGTTTAGGATTGGCCCCGAAAACAACTAAAAAAATCTGAATCGATTCCCCATCTTATCAAAAAAAAGCCCACACTCTTAAGGATTGTGGGCTAAACTTAGGCTGTGGGGTAATGTGAAATTACTTTTTAAAAATAATATATGGTATTATTAAAAATATGTGCCGTCATTGTGAAGAATTTCTAAATGTCTGTGGATAGAAAAGAATGAGTATCACTGAAATATTTCGGTAACTTAAGATCCAAAATATCAGGACGATATGGAAGAATTCTTTGAGCCATTAGAGGAAGGCAAAACCATTGAACGAAGTACATTTCTTTTCTATCTAGGATAGTGATATACCTAGTTGTTTATTTGTTTTATAAATCATTCTTTCACCCAGTTCTGTCTTGACAGGCAAGGTTACTTTAAAATTTGAACTCATATTATTAGTCTTTGGTGACATCAAATGTTTTATTTTTTGTACCTGATAGTATGTCAATGGATATTCCTTGGAAATATTTTGACCTTGCCTATACTTAAAACTTCTTAGAATCAGATTTTCCTTTCGAAGTATGATTGTATCAATTAATTGTATTTCAATATTGTTGCTGAAATATAAAAGTCATAATTAGTATAATTTTTAATAAGGAGATTAAAAGAAAAAATACAAAATTATCTTGTTCCCTTATAATAATGTATGGTTCTGTAGTTCATTCTACTCTCAAATCGTTTTCATCAAAGGGATAATATTTTTTAAGTAATTTTTTATTAAAATGTTTATAAAGCCAAAATAGAAATTTTTCTCCACCGGATAATAATATATCATTCATATTCTATACAGAAAATTTTTCAATGATTAGTTTAAATGCCTCTATAATCTCTTCAGTATTTTTTTCATCAAATATATCTATTGCACAGCTTGGTCCATTATAAAATTTTTGCACTGACGGTGATAAGGAGACAATCGGATGATTCTTGATAATTTCTTTTATAGTTTCTTCAGGTAACATTAAGATCAATCTAATCTTACTTCGTCGGAATTTAAAAAAAGCAATATTTCGTATATATGATACCGACAGATAATATTTTTGAGGATTGAAAACTATTTCACTATCTATTTTTATTAACTCATCTTTTATTTTGTGATAAGCTTTTTGTGCATCTGGAGTCGTTTGAGCTACTTTGTCCTCCTCGGTTAGGTAAAATGTTTTAATACCTGATTTTTTGACAGCATTGATTCTGCATCTACATATTGTATATCCTGAAAATCAGGAAAAACTGAAAATACTATTTCATCTTTATATTTAAATTTTTTAATGTTTAATAATGTAACTATTTCACCCCAGGTATCACTGTAAGTTTCCATAATTTCGGCAATTCGTCTTTATCACCATCAAGAATTAAAAGTATATTTTTACTGTTTTCGATGGTATCTTTAAGAAATTTATATAGTTCTTGTTTACCTATTAAAGATTTAAATGGATTTCTATATTCAGGATTACTGCTAATAATATTAAAAATCTTATCTACTAATTCGGCTATTCCCTGAGAGTTTTTATGAAAGAAAAAAACCTTGTTAATTGGGAAAATATGTTTATAGAAATCGTGAGTTGTTAGTTCAACTTCAACAATGTAAAATTCAGGATTTTCGATATCCGATAAGATCAAATACAAACCCATCCCGGGATAGAGCTCCCTAAGAATTTCGAATCTATTTTCTTCTTAGCGTCAATATAAACTGATGAGTTTCCGAAAAATAATTTAGAGTTTTTCAGAACTTCAGTTTCAAATTCTTTTTCATTCTTAAATTGATATTCGGATAATTTATTATTTTGGTAGTACAATACCATTCAATCACCCTTATTTATTTTTAATGTAAATATTAACTAAATGATATCCGCCTGTCCGAACCACATCTCTTTATAGGTATACGAAGGTAGCGCCCTGGATTCAAGTGTGGCCCTGCAAATGATACTGCAAAATTGTGCTAATCCTGTAAATAAACAAGTATGTTTGCAAATTATTTATTTTTACTCTACTTCTTTCCACAGCCAACCACCCGCGCCTAAAGACTAAAAGTTTGTTCCTGAATAACAAATTATCGAAGATTAACTACCTTGCCTAATTTAAATGAATCATATAGCTAATAAGATTTTTGTTGCCTCTATCTCATATTTGCAGTAATTTCAATATACGAATACTTAAGAGACCTGGGGTTATGATTAAGTTAAGCTTTTGTAAGGGCCCAATTCTTCAGGATAATAAGTTAAAGTAAGAAAACTTTTTGCTCCTATTAGGAAAATTGTGTCATAGTGTTAATAATAATGAAACAAATCAGCCTTCGACTTCAGCAATAAACTACAGGATAGTTTAATGATATCTATTAAAAAAATTCAAATTAATAATTTTCGTTTATTGGCAAATGTTGAGATGCTATTGGAGAACGAGACCACTCTAGTGGTGGGTAGAAATAATAGTGGCAAAACTTCCCTTTCGGAAGTCATTCGGCGCTTCCTCGATGATACAAATCCACGATTCCAGATAGAAGATTTTTCAAGTGCCTGCTATGGTAGATTTTGCGAGGCACTAGACGCAAAAAATGCAGGTAAATCTGATGATGACATTTGTAATTTAATTCCAAGTATTGAATTACATTTATATTTCCAATATGACATAACCAAACCACTTGGCCCTCTAAGCGACTTCATAATCGATATCAACATGGATTGTAATGAAGCTGTTATCTTAGCTTGTTATGAATTAGCTGATGGTAAAATCTCTGAATTTTTTGCTGATCAATCCACTGAAGAACTAAAAGAAGACACGCGCCAAGCCTTTTTTGGTGTATTACGAGAACGCATACCAACAATGTATGCTACAAAAGTCTGTAAGCTATCCATCCAAACGACTCAGACAACCGAAAACAAATGCCACTTAGCTCACTACATAATTTGCTCAGAACAGGATTTGTAAATGCACAACGGGGCTTAGATGATAATACTTCCAAAGAATCAGATGTGCTTGCAAAGATTCTGGGAGTCCTTTTTGCAACAGCGTCGTCACCGACAGCGGCACAAGAAGAACAGCAAATTGCACAGGCGTTAGAGCATGCGGTTCTAGAAATACAGGAAAAAATTGATAAGGGCTTTAATATTAAGTTGAAAGATCTTCTACCAACTCTTGAAACGTTCGGGTATCCAGGCTTGGGTGGCCCTGAAATTACCACTGAAACTATATTGGATGCTAAACGTTTACTCACAAGTTATACCAAGGTAAAGTACGCAGGGCAAAATGGAATATTGATGCCAGAATCGTACAACGGTCTTGGTGTACGAAATCTAATTTTCATTCTTATCCGAATAGTAAGCTTTTATAGGGAATACCAAGCAGAGCTGAATGCACCTGGGGTACATCTAATATTTATAGAAGAACCAGAAGCACACTTGCATCCTCAGATGCAAGAAGTATTCATCCGTCAAATATCAAAAATAGCCGCCCAGCTGAATATAAATGATAAAGTAACCCCTTCCTGGCCTGTTCAGTTTATCGTCTCGACACATTCATCTCATGTGGCGAACCCGCAGCGAGGATTTGAAGCCATAAGATATTTCCTACCAGCTTCCAATACTGATGAAGTAGGTACATATAATACGATAATCAAGGACTTACGGTTTGGACTGCGCGAGAAACGCCGCCGGAGCATAAAAAATTTCTCCATCAATATCTCACATTAACTCGTTGCGATCTATTCTTCGCTGACAAGGCAATACTTATTGAAGGTACTGGTGAACGCATATTACTTCCTGTGATAATTAAAAATATGGAGGATGAAAGTCCTAATCTGCCAAAATTATCAAGCCAATATTTGACCATTATGGAAGTTGGCGGAGCCTACGCCCAAATTTTCTTCACATTGCTCGAATCTTTAAACTTACGTTCACTAATAATTACAGATATTGATTCAGTTGAAAAAGCTGGCGGAAAAGCATGTCCAGTACATCAGGCAATATTATCACAAGTAATTCCTGTTTGAAGGAATGGTTCGACGTGGCTGATTGCTCCCCAAGTTATCTATTAGCATTAAAAGACGAGGACAAAGTTAAAGCCAATAGACGAATTGCATTTCAACAACCAGAAGAAAAAGATGGCCCATGCTGTGGGTGTACCTTAGAAGATGCCTTTATGCTAGCCAATAAAAAAATGTTTGACATTAATGGTAAGGATTGTAATGATGACGAGACGATTGCGTTCAACAAAGTGAAAGAAATTAAGAAGTCTGAATTTGCTTTAAATTATGCTATAGACAAAAAAGGGTGGACTACTCCAAGTTATATTCGCGATGGGCTATCTTGGTTGGCAATTATTGAGAAACCTATAGTGGATGCTGGTGCGACCATAATCGTCGATGCAGCTCAGAATCAATCACTTAAGTGAATAGAAATGAGTATGACAGAAGGAGAAAATGAATGCAGAAAAAGCCAGTGAACGCGCTCTAAAGGCTGTATATGAATGTCTTGATAGCGGAAAGAGCTTCCTGCTAGAGGCAGGAGCTGGTGCTGGCAAAACTTATACACTGGTAAAAGCACTTCAATATCTTTTGGCAAAAGATCAATATATTTTACTAAAACAATGGCAAAGGGTTGCTTGCATTACATTTACAAATGTGGCGAAAGACGAAATAGAAGCGCGTACTGATCGTAATCCCATAATCTACTGCGATACAATTCATGGATTCTGCTGGTCGCTTATAAATAAATTCCAAAAACAAATCAGACAAATATTAACTCAACTTCCTCAATGGCAAGAAAGAATTGCTGAGGTTGGTGGACTATCAAACCAAGAAATAGAATATGCACTTGGACACCGAAAAATCAACGATGAGATTGTGTCTATTCATCATGATGATGTGCTTGCCTTAACAGTGAAGTTGATGGAAAGCACAAAGTTTCGATTCATACTTAAAAACCGATATCCAATCATTCTGATTGATGAGTATCAGGATACGAATGCAGGATGGATTGAGCGAATAAAAGATTATTTTCTTGGAAACCCCGAATCACCACAATTCGGATTTTTTGGAGATCATTGGCAAAAAATATATGGGGATGGTTGTGGTAAAATCGAACATCCGGACCTTGTAGTTATTGGAAAGGAGGCCAATTTTAGGTCAGTTAAAGCAATCGTAGATTGCCTCAATCGTATGCGACCGGAACTTCCCCAGTTTGTTGTGGATCCGGAAGCAAGTGGTAGCATTCGGATTTTTCACACCAATGAGTGGAATGTAAGAAGAAAAACTAACCAACACTGGAAGGGGGATTTGGAGGATGAAAATGTTAATAAAGCACTAAATACGGTAATGGATTTACTTCAGAATGAAGGATGGGATATGACTCCCAAAGCAACAAAGATACTTATGCTCACACATCGTGTTCTTGCCAGTAAGCAAGGTTACAACAGTCTACCTTCGATTTTTAGATATAATGATTCTTTTACGAAAAAGGAGGACCCAGTTAATAGCATTTTTTACGGATATAATTGAACCAGCTAGCGAAGCATATCTCAATCATAAGTATGGTGAGATGTTTAATGTGTTGCGTGGAAAAATTCCACTGATTGGTGATCAATCCGATAAATTAAAGTGGAAAGAAGCGATGGATCACCTTATTGTGTTAAGAAGCAAAGGACAGTTGGTGAGGTTATCGATTATTTGAGCCAGACTAGGCACCCCGGTTTACCGGATGCCATTGAGCAGCGCGAACTTGAATTAACGCAATTTGATGTAAATAGTGGAGAAGAGATGCCACGGATACTTCGGGAATTACAATCTTTAAAGGATATATCTTATAAAGAAATAACTTTTTTAACACATTACCTTGCCGGCCACTCACCCTTTGAAACACAACATGGTGTAAAAGGTGCAGAGTTAGAGAATGTCCTAGTTGTTGTCGGAAGAGGATGGAATCAATATAATTTTAACGAGATGCTTGAACTAGCAAGTAATATGAAAACATTCCAACAGATAAAAAAGAAGCATTCGAAAGAAATAGGAATCTTTTTTATGTGGCGTGTTCCAGACCAAAGAAGCGCTTGTCGATATTATTTACTCAGCTTTTATCAGAGAGATCTATAGGAACCGTCAGAAAGTGGTTTGGTCAAAATTCTGTTCAAGCTCTGGATTTTCTTTGACAATTGCATTAGATGTGCTGAACAACTGTATTGTAGTTTTGAACTTGAGTTTAGGAAATAATTCATTCTAAATTGTGCATGAAGTCAGATACTTTACAGACAGATATATAACTTTTAGGGAAATGACCGAACCTGAATTTTTTAAAATTAAATCCTCTTTAGAATACATAAGATTTTATCGACAATTTGAGGAATTATTTGAATTGGTGAGATATAACGTTTCTGAGTTCTGGATGTATTTAGTTACTATTTCTGAATACCATCGGTTGAATAGAGTAATTGAATATGACGATTTTGCAGATCCGACATTAATTTGCAATCAGAGATTAGCGAACATTTTGACATCATTTAGAACTTATTTAGATCATATCGCACATAAACTATCCAATAGGTTTGGAAATCAAAGCCATCAATATGATATATTTAAAAGAAAACATCCTTTCTCTTTGAAAATCATTTCGCTTATCGTTTCTTTTATAAACTTAGAAATTATTTAAAGCATTTTGGTATTCCAATAACGAAAATTTCTTATACTACACATTATGATCCAGTTTTAAAAAAAGATATTTTTAATTCCGTAAATATTTTTATAAAAAAAGATGATTTAATCAAATATGAGCACTGGGGGTTGGTCCAAAAAATTTAGATAAAATAAAAGATGAAATTAATATTAAGAATTTACTTAATGAATTTTATTATACTCTTATAATATTATATAAAGAATTAAGGTCAATTCTGAGCTCCGATTATGAAAATGCAAATCAGCATGTCATCAATTTGTATAACGAATGCCTAATATTTTCTAAAGAACCTATAAATAAATATGATATCTTTCCTCTATATGTTTCAATTGTAAGTCATAAATCTGATGGATTATATAATAATACCATTCTGCCAATCGATATGATTAAAAGACTAAATAAAATTTACAGAAAACACTTCATTAACGAGAGAAATATTCTAAACTCTTATACTAACATTTATTTATGCAATTCCTTTTTTAATATCTGAAGTAAAATTTTAGAATATAACCAATCTGAATTAATTATTATGCTGCTCCCCTGCTTGTTGCATTATTATTTTTTCGGTTTGTTTAACTACCCACAGATGTAGATCATAATGATTAGAATTCCTATTGAGATGGGATCATTATATGGGGATATCGATCTGTAAGTAATAACAAATGGGTGAATTTCCATCTGATTATCAGCCCCTAACTCTCATATTTGAAAACTTCTGCTCCGGAGAACAATTCTTTTAATCTAGGCATTTGCAGCCAGCCGCCAGTGTTGAGTAAATTGATTTGTATATCTCCCAGTGGGATCTGTACCGGTTTATCCTGAGAGATTGGTTCGTGTGTATGGCCGAAGATGATTTTATCCGGCTCCAAAATGTTGATGTTGTATAGTTTCCTCAGCTCTTCTACCTCAGCAAGGCAAGCATTATAATAAGTGAAAAACCTTTCTTGAACTTCAGGAAGCTGAAGTACTCTTTGTTATACCTTACTTTAGTTACAGATGCTATCTTATCGAGAATAAGCTTCTTTGCTTTGTTTGAAGCAATGTCTGAGGCTGCTTCATTGATGAACTGGTACCATTTCCTGTAATCAAATACATTATCATCCAGGTAGTCATCGAGATTATCCAGGTATTGCCGGGTCTTTTCTATTTTTCCCTCTTTAATCTGCTGCTGGACTTCAGATAATATTTCGGAGAGTATTCCTGCCTGACCGACTCCCGAACAGGCGAGCTGATTAAAAGGAAAATTCATTCCTACCATTTCCTGAATATCCATTTTAGTTCCGAGTTTAAGGTCTGAGCCGAAGATTATGGGTGCCCATTTTGAGAGGAGAGACCAATAGTTATCCAGGTAATGACCGTGCGTCATCAGTATTGTTCCCTCATCTGTTGCCAGGTAGAGGTTCGGGTAACAGAATATGAAGTGCGAGGGTTCGTCTGTTATGTGGTCGAGGAATAATCCTCCGTACGTATAACTGCCGTCTGATCGCTTACCTACCCCGGGAAGGGTTAAGCCGGGGGTATCAGTGTTTGTTCTGTCATCAAGTATGCCCGGGACGGCTGTCCTGAACTTCCGCGGGATCCTTCCATTCTTTATCTGGTGGATAATGTTTACTTCATTTTCTACAATGTTCCATATATCGTAATCGTGGTTGCCCGGGACATAGATAATCTGATCTGCTATTTTATCCTTCTGTATAAGTGTGAAAAATACTTTGCCAGCGCGGTATGCATTCTCATAGCTTGTTACCGAGAAATCCAGAATATCACCGAGGAGGATGAGGTAATCATTGCCGGTCCCTGCTGCTTCCTTGAATTCCTTATACTTTGGTCCTTCTCTGTAATCATTCCCATTCCATTCAACCAGTGAGCAGTACGGATCGCCGAGGTGAGTATCTGATGTAATTGCAAGCTTCATAATTGTCTCCCTTACTTTTTTTGACTGCAAAGAAAAGGAATTACCAGGTAAGAATCTGCTTTTTGGCTAAAATTTTATTCAAAATGATAAGGAATGATAAATATAGGTGAAGACGGGGGGGTGTTGTGGTGTGATCCTCTGAATAAAAAATAAATAATCTTTACGAAGGAGTATGAAGGTTTCTCAGTAAATACAAGTTCGTCGTAAACCTCTACTTACCAGCAGATAAATTAAAAACGAATTAAAACCGTTAAAACGGTTCCACCATAATACATCCCTTTTCATTCACCGGGTTGGAAACCCGGTGTTAATCAACTATGAAAAGGAATTACCAGGTAAGAATCTGCTTTTTCTCGAAAACTTTATTCAAAATGAAAAGGAATGATAAATTTAGCTAAAGACTGAGGGTTGCGACTGCTGGATTCCCAGGATAAGTTCACAATAAAAATTTAACGGGAATTTTATTATGAAAAAATATCTTTCAATACTCTCGGTGCCGGCGATAAATGCCGGGGCGCTTATTTACGCTCAGCTTCCTGCATTCGGACTGACCGAGGAAATATTCAAACTGCTGGTGCTGATAGCGACATTTGTATTCACGGTGATAAGGATAGTGGTGACGGTGAAGGAGCAGGTGAAAAAAAGAAGCAAAGAGTGAATGGGTGAATGGAAATGAATGGATGGATGACCTGCCTACGCTTCGCTTCGGCAGGTAAACCTGCATACGTTTCACTTCGGCAGGTAAACCTGCATACGTTTCACTTCGGCAGGTAAACCTGCATTTGTTTCACTTCGGCAGGTAAAGTGAATGAGGGTATGGAAATTTAGAGGGTAATCTATAATGAATAGTGATTTTAACCTGACAAAATTTTTAGATTCTGAATTGTTTGAGCAGCTTCGTTCGATGGATCTGCTTGATGAAACTGAACTGCGTAACATACAGATCAGAAATGATTATGAGGCGCTTCGGGTTGAACACCATTCATCACGCTGCATTGAGATATTATGGAAAGATATTGTTTATCGGATTCGGCATTGAATTCGATATTGTTCAGGAAGGAAAACAGAGGCTGAAAGGCAGGGGTGTTTACACCAAGCCAATCAAACATCAATAAATAAATAATGGAGCTTTCGCTCCCTTAAATCACTTAGACGGGGTGGTGCAAACACCCCGTTTATTTTTGAGTTAGTATAAAAACTCCTTTCTCAGTTTCTTTCTCCTAATATTATAAGAGCGGCTTCTCCACTAAAACCTACAACCGCAACTATTCCATCTTTAATACTTAATGATGCTAAAAGAGTTAAGTTTAGCTGAGTAAATTCAGGATACATTTTCCAACTAACCCCATTAAAATGAGCAAGAAAGCCGTAATTACCACAAACACAAACATCATTAAGAGCGATCCCTCTTATACTGTTTGAATAATAATCTGGAATTGATAATTCTTTCCGAAGCTCACCTGATTTATTACTATATATTCCCCAACCGCTTGTATAAAAAATATCACCCGGTGTGGACCAGACGGATGTTACAATATTGCCATTGCAAGTAATTGAATCGACTTCATCTTTTTGGTTTATAGTCAATATTCGTCTTTTCGAAGGTTCGAGACCCGAGGGAACAGAACAATAAATCGAGCTTTGATTTGATGTGCTTATGCTGGTTCCCCATATATCAGCTATTTTCGCATCTGTTCCACTTTCTATTTTTGTCCATTGGCCGTTGAAATAAGCAATGTTACCATTATTCCCTACCACATATATATCATTGTCTGATGTTCCCCAAATCTTATTTATTGCACCAGAAAGCAGCGGGTGTACCTCACAATCTAATTTTACAGTATTTCCATCATACCATCCGATACTTCCACCATTAGTAATAATAATATCTGAAGCAGAAAACGCCCATATAGCATAAAGAGGAGGAAATTCTACGGCACTACAATTCCCATAGTATCTAAGTCTTTTTAACTCCCATTCCACCCCATCCCAGTGAACAGCATTATAGGTTGTAAAACCATTTATACTTGTATCCGCGATATTTATTCGACCCACTGCCCATATATCATTTTGATCAATTATTGCAACATCATAAAGTTCACATCCACCGGCATCTCCACCGAACGTCCACGTTTGCCAAGTAAAGTTGTGTGAAGTTGTATCCATAGTAGTAACAGGCAAGGATGGACTTGTGATTGACCGGTCGCTTGATTGGATGATTGAGGTAAAACTATATGATTTATTCGGGAGGAGTGTATCTATATAAAGAATCGTATCTGTTGAAGTTAAACTAATTGTTTCTGAATGGATATTGTCTTTAAGTAATTCCACATTTGCAGGTAAACTAATGTTAGCTGTTGTCAATTTTATCCAGGCTTCGGTACAGCTTACGTCTTCGAGGGTTAAACTTAGCTGAGGCTGCTGCTCAGGCGGAATGGGATTATCCTTTTTGCAGGAAAAAAGACCAAACATCAATAATACAATAAAAAACACTAATACAAATGTTCTCATAAATCCCCTGGATTTATTTAGTCAATTCTTAAATGGGTTTCAGGATGAAGTAGTTCAGGTACCCGTTGTAAAAGTAACCCTGGAGTAGCACGTCTATAATTACACAAAAAGGTTAGTCAAAGTCAAATTTAATGTGCTGGAAAGGATTATTGTAATCATATCTGTCCAAAATGAATGAATCAATTACAATACTCCTTGATAATATCAGGGCCCTCAAAACCATATTTGTATGGGAGTATGGGTGTAGGGGTGTATGTATGTATGGATGGATGCATGGATGGATGAATGCATGGGCTGCCTACGTTTCGCTTCGGCAGGTAAACCTGCTTACGTTTCACTGCGGCAGGTAAAACCTGATTACATTTCACTTCGAGCAGGATAAGAGTGGATGAGGGTATGAAAATTTAGAGGGTGAATCTAAAGTGAATAGTGATTTTAACCTGAGGAAATTTTTAGATTCTGAATTGTTTGAGCAGCTTCGTTCTATGAATCTGCTTGATGAGACCGAACTGCGTAATATTCAGATAAGAAATGATTATGAGGCGCTTCGCGTTGAACACCATTCATCACGCTGCATTGAGATACTTATGGAAAGATATAGTTTGTCGGATGCGGCGTTGAATTCGATATTGTTCAGGAAGGAAAACAGAGGCTGAAAGACAGGGGTCAATAAGCCAATCAAACATCCATAAATAAATAAGGGAGCTTTCGCTCCCTTAAATCACTTACTTGTAGAAAGTTCTTCCTTATTTGAGCAACAACATTTTCTTGGAACTTACATAATCATTGACCTGTAAACGGTAGATGTAAACGCCGCTTGCAAGTTTTGAGGCATCGAAATTCACAGAGTATCTTCCCTGTGTTTTCTGTTCGTTAACAAGGGAAGCAACTTCTGCCCCAAGTATATCATATACTTTGATACTAACAAAACCCTGTTCGGGAAGCTGGTAATTGATTTGTGTGACAGGGTTAAAGGGATTTGGATAATTTTGAGTTAAAGAGTAGCTTGTTACTGCATCTAGATCATCAATGTTTTTATTCTTAATTACTGCTTTTGAAAGAATATTACCATCTGAATAAATCTCTCCGAGCGAATAGTCTGCAATGATATTATCATCTGAAATTAATTTCAAATAAACCTCATGATTTCCAATCCCCGCAGTATTAACCTGGTAACATAGACTGCTGTACTGAAAAATATTAGATTGATCATAAGTTACTTCATCAAATGTTCCTAAAACCTCTGACGTTTGAGCATCTAGGAGTTGCAGCTTAAAACTTATAAAGTTGTTTGAATTATCCAGCAAACCTGCCGCCGAACTTGAATCAGTAATACCATATTGAATACTATACAGGAAACCAGAATTATCAGATAATTGGAAAGGTTCGGTTATTAAATACTCATTTAGTATTTCTTTTGAGTTAAAAATAATAGAATCGGGAATCGCGATAAAATCAACTGCGTGCCCATCTACTTTGATGTCACCTACTGTAAAATAGAACTGTGCACTGTCTTTTGCGATGATTCCCTCCCTGCCATTGCCAAAAGCATAATTATTGATCTTCTGGGGGACGTAATAACTTCCAATAGAATTAGTAGGTTTAAGATAATACGGTGAAGAAGCTGTGTTAAAAACCTCTGCAAACATCTCATCTTTAGTAGTACCGTTGCTCACCTGGACACCGCGGCCACCGTAGCTATCTATTTGTCTAACAGAAAAGAGCGTATTGTCAGCAAAAAATGTAGAGTTCTCATTTTCATTCCATATAATTGTATAATAGTTTTGTCCATCATTTTTATTGATATTTGGAGAACCAACATTTTGACCAAAAGACCAAGTATGATTCAGATTATTTATGCCTCTAAATACGACCCGGGTATCCCAGTAAGAAATATCTCTTTTGGTATCAGGGTCAATTTGGTAGACATATCGTGAACCTTTCCAGCAAACGCGGGAATATGAATCATCCAGTACGATATGAGAGGGATTGCTTTTATAAGTATAACCATCTTGATTTGATATTGTTTGCATACTAGAGGGAACACCAGAGGCATTCAAGGAGGCGTATTTAATTGCATTATTCTCCTCCCAGACAAGATAACAGGTTCCTGGATTATTTTCGCCGTTATAAGTTTCTAATGATGGATTTATGGAAATAGAACTAGTTAGGCCGATTGAATTGGGTCCATTTATTGGAGTATAAGGAGGATTACTCAATCCTAGTCCTCCAAATTCGAATTTGAATCCTGAATTTGTATGCCAGACTATAAAAACTCCGCCAACGTGATCGCCTGACTTAATTGCAATTACTGGCGTTGCTTCGTTGTGAGTATTGGAATTCTGAGAATAAATGGTTGCACTCTGTATTTTATTATAGGGTATTGGATTAGAAGGAACTAATCCGCCGAATATATTAAGTTGAATTGAATATGAATCCGAATAGCCCGGCACAGATTCTTTTTGCTGAAATACTACCGCAACATACATTTTAGCGTCATCAATATTAATCCAAGCAACTGAGGGGTTTTCACCATAACCATTATCAAGGGGGCGTGCACCATTATTCAATGTCCAGTGTTGTCCATTATCACTACTCGTTTCATACCAAACGTGCTCCATACTTTCATATACGCTATGCAAAACTCCATCATTCGTTCTTATAATTTTTCTTTGATTATTGGAACTATAAGCCTCCTGGTTATCTGACAGGCCTTGTCCGTGGAGATTTGCAGTAACAATTGGATCCTGGTTTGGAATCTCATCATTAAATACAACTCCGGAAGTAACATTGTCAGCATCTTGTAAGCTTACATCCGTGCCGATCCAATTAACAAAATAGAAATTCCTTTCGCCAATTGAACCTTGAAGGTCTATAGGCTGCGGGGATATTGCCTGAACGGAGTAATAGGGTGGAGTGAACTGAGAACCACCTTGATTCAGGAAAATACCTTTGGTGGTATCTGAGCCATAACCTGTCCCATAATCCGGATAAAACGGGGAGAGGCGATTCTTAAAGATAGCGTCCAGACCCCGGTTTCTCATTCCATACGGCGCTTCGTTAATATCTGTTAGCCAGGGATCTTTAAATAAGATATTTCCCCCAGTAATAGCGGTAGCCTCAAGAATATTCTTTATCTCAATTCCACTGTATGCATCAGCAAAGTGAGATTGAACTAAGGTGGTATTTGCATAAACTGAAATAGAATCCCAGTTACGAAACCAGTTATTAGTATTAGGTAAATTATCTTCCCAATTGTTAAACTTTTGATGAGTGCCAGGTTTAAACTGTTGGGTTGACAAAAAATGATTTTGATCTTCATTTAAGGAAACTGCTCCATCCGGGTCAACATAATTCCAATTAGTGTTCCAATATGCTGCCTGGCCGAATGGATTTGAAGACGCATCAAGCTGCTTAACAACAACACCGTGAACTATCGTATATGTACGTTCAGCTAAACTGCTCCAATCACCGTTGGCATTTTTTGTTCTAGCTTTTACCCTCGCTGTCCCTGTATATATACAAACAGTGCCGTTAGGGTTCGTTGATAATAACTGGCCATTAACGCTCGGATCGGTTGGTTCCGAGCCATCAAAAGTCATTGACGCAAAACAGTAAAGATTATTTGGCCAGCTAATCCAGAATGTTGTATTTTGGACATAAGTCCCATCTCCTGGTGTTATTTCAGGCGTTGTAGGCATTATACCAATACTATAAGTTGCAATAGTAGTAGCGCTGGACAGCATTCCTGTTTTAAATGCTTTTCCCTTGATAGTAGTTAGGGAAGAAACGGGTAAAGATGACGGGAAAATGGGAGAAGTAATACTTGGCTCATTTCCATCCGTAGTATACCTTATCGTTGCTTCAGATGTCGCACAAGAAGCAGTAACGTTAACAGGATCAGGATACCAATGTGGCGGCGGATTGAAAACAGGTGCGGCAACTTGGAGCATATTGGTGATAGTAAATATTGTTGTCACTCCGAAATATCCGTCTGTTGCAGATTCAATTCTTATTTTATAATAACCGAGGGTTATATCATTTGGAACGTTCCACACAAAATTGTTTAGACCTCTATCAGCGCTTCCCAAATTGCAAATTGTTAGTACTGGAGTGTCATATGCATTAAGTAATTTTAGGCTGAAAGCCCCACCAGTGTTATCTGTCCATTTTATTGTATCAACAGCTCCTCTTAGCAATGCAACGCCGGGTTGGGGGTGGATAAATGTTGCAAGTCGGTTTACATCCCAACCGTTATCCTGAAGAATGGCTAAACCCACCTCGCCGGGAGAATGGATTACTTCTGCTAAATCTGTTTCGTGAGTCATTAGAGAATTACTGTTGCCAGCAGGAAATTTAATGTCGTCCAGGTGTGTGAAGCTTGAGCCTGATTTCCAGCCTGTGGGAACATATAGTTTGGGCAGTATATTACCATTTTGAATCCAGGCATTATCTCCGTTGAAGAAAACCGTGTCACTTGTTAAATCCGCCCTTAATTCCGGCGAAGAGTCCGGATCATTAATTAATAAATCCGGATTCGGAAAGTAACTGCCAATTACACCAAACCTGTCATAAACAGTGGGATAAGAACCGGAAGCGAAAAGCGGGAAACTATCAATTCCTTTATAACCCAGGCTGCCGTTAACCGAAAAAGAAGTATTAAATGAAAGACCGTGTGTGACTTCGTGAAGCACAATGGAAACAAGGTCAGGCCTGCCTTGAACCGGGATTCCATCAGTATTCAAAACCCAGTTTATACTATCGTGTGAATTTATCGTAAGGGACATTTCATAGCTGATTTCATTTAAATTTTGGTTTAGAAGATATTCTGCCAGTGCAATTGGATACTGGGTTTCAGGATGTGGAAGTGATGAAGAGTTATAATAAGAAGTTGGCCCACATTGGGCGAGTGTATAACCGGCCTGGCTGTAGCCCAGATTTTTCCAGCTTACATCAATCGTTATTATCTGATTAAAAGAAGTTTTTATCAAATATGTCCATATTTCAACCGCATATTCAATAGCCGGTCTGGCATTTATGGGGGGAGGGTTATCTACATTATAATGTGTCTGGATAATGGCAGTTGCCGTCTTTTGCAGGCTGGTTCTGTATTTGAAGGTTGATGGAGGAGGTATAACTGTAAATGCATTTTTATGCGTTCCCTCCAAATTGCATTGATTTTGCTGTGCATTAAAATTTTCACTCAAGAAAATTAAAATCGCCAAAAGGAAGTAAAAAAAAATCTTCATTTCTAACCTCTTAATTTTATTTAATAAAACAAATGAATTGATTATATTAGGATGCAGACAAAAAAAGGCAGAATACAGCTTACCGAGCTGTAGATTATGCAAGAGCCTTTATTGTTTGATCCCTAACTATCCCGGTGTTACTGCACCGGGATAGTGTTTTTTTTAATCCGGTTTATTACCTCACTAATTATCTTTTTTTATTATTGTTATCATTGCTTTCTCTCCTTGCCATCCCGTTGCCGCGATTATTCCGTCTTTTGAATCCTGCCTGTAGTAAATATTATTAACTGAAGGGATGATGTAACGCCAGCTAAATCCATTGAAATGTAGAATTGAAAGTGTTGAACTCAATCCGAATACATCATTAAAAGCATTCCCCTTTATATTATAAATAGTATTGATGTCACTGCCTCCTGGTTTATCCCAATTGAAATTTTTATAAAGGCTTACTCCATAACCACCGGCAGTATATACTAACCTTGTGGTTTTGCCCCAGAGGGAAGCTATTGAATGACCGGGATCCGCATTAACGGTTTGTAAATTATTTCCTGCATCTAATATTAACATAGAATTATCAGCCGCCAGGTATTTATTATATCCTCCGCTTCCATCGGGTATTCCCCATATATCTCCTATATTTGCTTCCGTCCCGCTTTCTATTCTGCTCCAGTGTCCGTTTTGGTAATGAGCTATACTGCCGTTATCTCCTACTACATATAAATCGTTGCTGCTTGTCCCCCATATTTTATTGATCCAACTTTGAAAAGCTTTTGATATCCCTTTACTCTGGAAATTATTCCCATCATAGTGTAAAAGAGCATCCATTCCCAACCAAATATCAGCATCATTAAAAGCAAATATTGATTTTATAGAGGACAAAAAGCTCTGACCATTTTGATGATAATAAATTCTATCTACACTCCATCTGATTCCATTCCATCTCATTAAATTATAAAGTTGTGGATCAGGCTGCCCGACGGAATCCAGCAAATAAATCTCTCCCACAGCCCAGATATCATTTTCGTTAATTATTGCGACATCATAAAGTGTGCAGCTGCCGGCATCTCCACCGAACGTCCACGTCTGCCAAGTAAAGTTGTGTGAAGTTGTATCCATAGTAGTAACAGGCAAGGATGGACTTGTGATTGACCGGTCGCTTGATTGGATGATTGAGGTAAAACTATATGAATTATTCGGGAGGAGCGCATCTATATAAAGAATCGTATCTGTTGAAGTTAAACTAAATGTTTCTGAATGAACGCCGTCTTTCAATAACTCGACATCTGCAGGCAAGCTGATATTAGCTGTTGTCAATTTTATCCAGGCTTCGGTGCAGCTTACGTCTTCAAGAGTTAAATTTAGCTGGGGCTGCTGCTCAGGCGGGATAGGGTTATCTTTTTTGCAGGAAAAAAGACCAAACACCAATAATATAGCAAAAAACACTAATACAGATGTTTTCATAAATCCCCCTGGATTTATTGAATCAATTTATAAATGGGTTTCAGGATAAAGTAGTTCAGGTACCCGTTTTTCAAAGAAACTCCTGTGAGCGCGTAGCTAATCTCATAAAAATAAAAACTATAGTCAAATTAATTTTTTAAATGTTGCTAAAGCGAACTGTTTTTAGTAGAAAGTAAAAAGGAACACTCTAATAGAGGGTAAAAGTTTAAGAAGGTTAGAAGGATAGACGAAAATTATGAAGGATTCGTAATTTCGGGAAATCGAGATTGGAGATCGGAGGTCAGAGACCGGAGAACGGATGTCAGAGATCAGAGGACGGAGTGGCGGAGATCGGAGGGAGAAGGTAAGAAGTTGAGAAGATTGGGAGGTAAGGCGATAAGAAGGTTAACGGGTATAGATTTGTGTTTCCATCAGCATAAACCGGTATCAAACTTTTTTGCTCAGTTCAAAGGGCCTAAGCTATTCGCAGGGTTCAATGCACTCAGTCATAACACCGCATTATGTTCTGGTCGGCAAGTCGGCCTGAGGGTAAACGGTTAAAACCTGGAATCAAGGAACAAGTAACAAGTAAGAAGGAGAAGTAAGAAGGCAGGAAGATCATCTCGATACTTTTCTCATTCCGTTACCACTCCATTCGAAAAACTCGATGACCGTTAGTCAAGGAACAAGTAACAAGTAAGAAGAAAAAAGGAAAAGTAAGAAGGTAAGAAGATCATCTCGATACTTTTCTCATTCCGTTACCACTCCATTCGAAAAACTCGATGACCGTGGGTGCAAGGAACAAGTATCAAGTAAGAAGTAAGAAGTTAGGAAGATGAGAGGATGGGAAGATAAGAAGATGAGGGGGTAAAGATTTGTATCATCCGGAAGGGACACAAAGGAATTAATGGCTAAAGCCGTAATTCTATTTTTGATAAGAACCCACGAGCTAAAGCTCGTGGCAAGTCAGCCTGATGGGAAACGGTTAAAACCTGGAATCAAGGAACAAGTAACAAGTAAGAAGCATCTCGATACTTTTCTCATTCCGTTACCACTCCATTCGAAAAACTCGATGACCGTGAGTGTCAAGGAACAAGTAACAAGTAAGAAAGTAGGAAGATGAACTTACCCCTGTAGCGTACCAATGGTTAAGCTAGTATATTAATAGTAAATCATTGGAGGAAAAATATGGAAACAGGAAAAAAACGAAGGATTTATGATGCTGAATTTAAGAGAGATTCAGTAAAATTGGTTCTTGAGGGAGGCCGGAGAGCCAGGGATGTAGCAGAGGGCTTAGGGATAAATGAAAATGTTCTGTATCGATGGATAAAACAGTATAGAGAAGATCCGAAGAATTCATTCCCAGGCAACGGGCGGTTAAAACCAGAAGAAGAAGAATTGAGAAAACTCAGGAAAGAATTAATGGATGTAAAAGAGGAGCGCGACATATTAAAAAAAGTAGTAAACATCTTCTCAAAAACACAGCGATGAAATACAGATTTATAATGGAGAATAGAAAAGAATTCAGACTTGGGAAGATGTGTAAAATACTAGAAGTATCAAGGAGCGGATATCATAAATATGTAAAAAGGAAAATGACACAGAAACGACTAAATAACCAATTCTTATTGGAAAAAATATTAAAGATTTATAAAGCCAGTAGAGGGACATATGGAAGCCCGAGAATATATAAAGAACTCAGGAAACAAGGTCTCATATGCAATAGGAAAAGAGTAGTAAGAATAATGCGGAAGAATGGACTAAGAGCCAAAACAAAGCGGAAATACAAGGTAACAACAAATTCTGAGCATTCTTACCCGGTAGCAGAAAATATATTGGGGCAGAATTTTAATTCTACAGAAATAAATAAGAAATGGGTTTCCGACATAACGTATATATGGACCAAGGAAGGGTGGCTGTATTTGTGCTGTATAATGGATTTATGCTCCACGGATGATAATTGGCTGGCACCTGGATGTAACGCTGAGAAGTTCTTTGGTTATTGCCGCACTAAAACAGGCAATAATTAACCGGGGTGTAAATCCAGGGTTATTATTCCATTCAGATCGAGGCAGTCAATATGCCTCAGCTGAAGTCAGGAGATTTCTGAATGAAGATAAAATGGTCCAGAGTATGAGTCGTAAAGGGAATTGTTATGATAATGCAGTGATGGAAAGTTTTTTCCACACAATAAAATCAGAGCTGGTCAGTTTTGAACAATTTGACAACAGACAGGAAGCAAAGATGAAGATATTCGATTACATTGAAATATTTTACAATAGGCAGCGAAGTCATTCAACAATTGGTTACTTATCACCATTTGAATTTGAAGAGTTGCTAAAAGTTAAATTAGTTGCTTAATTACATGTACACTATATTGGGTAAATATCAAGTAAGAAAAAAAGATAAGAAGATGGGAAGGTGAGAAGATGAGAAGGTAAGAAGATGAGAAGGTAAGAAGATGAAATGACCATCGAATGTCAGCAAATAACATCTGGCCATCGTTTACCGTCATCGGGTTTAATTTGCGTGATTTTTATCCTTAAATACAGTTTCACCTTTTACGAGCCAGGAGATGCCGAATGATGTCAGCAATAGAGTTTCGAGAATTAGCTTAGGTTTAATTTTTATCAGATCGGTACCTGGCAACAGAAGCGAATAGATGATAAGGAATAAAATTGAAATAAGGATTACACAACCGCAGACGATATAAACCAGATTCCTTTTCTTCTTTTCTCTTGTGACTGCGGCGTTTTCGTACCGTGTAAATAGAAATATAGAAATGAAAGCCATTGATAAAAAGAATAATACAGCAAATGTTATATGAAAATAATATGACACATTATTGTCTAATTGAAATATTCCTACTTTCGCAGCACCCCCGGAGTCGCGTGAAGTTGGAAATAATGCTGTCCCCACCGCCAGCATACCGCTGATGGTACTGGTGACCCTGTCAATTCGTTCGTATCCTTTATATGAGATAAGAAAAAGCCCGACACAACTAAGGATCCCGATAAAAAAATCGCGCATATTTGTGTAATAATAGCTGCTGATAGACTCACGAAAAACAAATCCATTTTGAATAAAGCCGCCCAGTACCATTATTACCGGCAGACTTATCCCCAGGATGCCGATAGTTCTCCTCATCGTTAAGTAGGAAATAATCAGTCTGGACCCGTTAGTTGAATTCATCAATTTTCACTTCCCGAAAATACGGCTGTCGGATGCTCATAACTGCTTCACAATTATTCTTTTTTAGTCGGAACAATAAATAACGGGATAGAAGTATGATGCAGAACTTTTTCCGCTACACTTCCTAAAACTATATTCTCCAGCCATCTCTGGCTGTGGGTTCCCATTACAATTAAATCGACATTCAGTTTTTCAGCAGTTTCTTTTATAACTTCAGCAGGCCCGCCTTCTTTAACCAGGGTTTTAATAGAATTATCTCCCAGATATACCTTCGATTTATCCAAAAATTGTTTTGATATCTCTTCTCTTCCTTCAGCTGTTTCTAATTTTAGCACATCCAAATTTGCATACCCTGCATAGGCGGCACCCATTACATCTAATGATGAGTATAATACGGGGTCAGAAGTAACATGAAGCAACGTTACTTCAGCCCGTGCAGCTTTTGCAAATGAATAACCCGCCTCGGCTACTTTCTGTGCAGTTGGATTATAATCCAGTGCGATAAGTACCTTTTTTATTTTTTTTAATTTCATTTTATATCTCCTTTGTATCTGGAAACTGCTATGGTTCTCCGATGTTAACTGGTTCATTGAATTTAATTTGCCATTTATATAAATTTCTTTATTAAAGAGATTTTCGAGTATAAACCTTTCTGGTCACTCTGGTGTACATTCAATAGCTATTGTACATATACTTTTAAGTTTCCTTGATTACTATAGTATCTTACCAGGTATCCATTCAGGATAGAAATTCAATTTTTATGCCTGTGCCGTTTGTCAATAATCAGCGAATTGTAACAGCAAAGATGAATTTTTATAGCGGCATTTCGCTAATTTAAATGCCGGTTACGTTATTTCGCCAATGCATCACCAAAAAAATTATATGGAAAAAACAGTTAATTAATAACCTGCTTGTTCTACTAATTTATTAACCAGATCAAAGTTGTTGCTATGAAATCAACGGATGATAAAATTGTAAGGGAAACTGATCTGCCGGAAAACTTTAAGAAAATTCTTGATACATTTCCCGGATTTGTCTGGAGCGGTAATTCTGAGGGTTCAATATATTACGTCAATAAAAAAGGATTGGAATTCACAGGGTATTCATTAGAAGAGGTAAAAAAACTGAACTTCCTGACATCAGGTTTCATTCATCCTGATGACAGGCAAAGGATTTTAAAAGAGAGGGATAACATTTTTGCATCCGGAAAGCCGGGTGAATTTCAAACAAGGCTGAGACGTTTTGACGGAGAGTATTTTTGGTTCATTCACTTTCTTTCACCGCTCTTTGATGGTAACAATAATATTACAGCCTGGTGGGGTGTGAATTTTAATATTAATGAAAGAAAAAAGACAGAAGACGAACTAAGAAGAAGCAAAGGACATTTGGCGGAAGCACAGAAATTAAGCAGGACGGGTTCTTTTTCAATTGATTTAGCTACCAGGGAATTATGGGTTTCGGAAGAAATATTCAGCATAATTGGCTACGAGAAGGGGTCAAAACCTACACTGGAGGAATCATTCGAACGTGTCCATGAGGATGAAAGACAGTTGGTGAAGGAAAAATTTAGAAACTGCATGGCTGAAGGCAAACTTTTTGACCAGGAAAACAGGATGGTGATGCCGGATGGA
Organism: uncultured Ignavibacteria bacterium; assembly: GCA_963832715.1. Taxonomy (GTDB): domain Bacteria; phylum Bacteroidota; class Ignavibacteria; order Ignavibacteriales; family Ignavibacteriaceae; genus DATFVA01. The sequence continues at coordinate 35,430 of CAWHVB010000005.1, forward strand.
TCAATTAAGTTTGTTCATGTAGTTGCTGATAAGATAAATCTAAATTCGGGTTCATCAGAGTTTGTTGGAGCGGTCTCTGACATTACTCAAATGAAGCTCGCGGAACATGAAGTTCGTCAAAAAGAGAAAGAGTTCCGGCAAATTGTTGAAACTGTTCCGTGTCTTATTATTATTATGAAACCGACGGGAGAGTTTCTGTATGCTAACAGGAACCTGCTGAATTATACGGGCCTTAAGCAGGAAGATGTAGTCTCGGAGAATTTTCGGGAAAAGATTTTTCATCCGGTAGAGCTTACATATATGAGATCAAAAAGGGATCAGGTTCTCAGGAAAGCAGAAATATTTGAAACTGAAACCCGCATACTGGGCGGTGACGGTAAGTACAGGTGGTTTTTAACCCGGTTTAGCCCTATAAAGGATGAGAATGCTCAGGTTGTTCAGTGGTGTATGACTTCCATAGATATTGATGAAAGGAAACGAAATGAAGAAAAAATCCATAATGAAAATATTGTATTAAGGGAAGAGATAGATAATACTTCAAATATTAATATTATGGGAACAAGTGAGCAGATACAAATTGTTTATCGATTAATTTCTTTAGTAGCTGCTACAAATAGTTCCGTGCTGATACTGGGTGAAACAGGTACAGGAAAAGAACTGGTTGCAAGAGCAATACATAATGCATCCAACAGAAAACATAAAGTAATGATAAAGGTAAATTGCGCTGCTCTTCCTGCCAATTTAATTGAAAGTGAATTATTCGGGCATGAAAAGGGAAGCTTTACCGGTGCAATTGAACGAAGGATAGGAAAATTTGAACTGGCCGCTAATTCCACACTGTTTCTTGATGAAATAGGAGAAATGCCGCTTGATCTTCAGTCAAAGCTGTTAAGAGCTATCCAGGAAAAAGAAATTGAACGTGTAGGGGGTAAAGAAACCTTAAAAGTAGACGTAAGAATTATTGCAGCCTCCAACAGGAACCTTGAGAATGAAGTAAAATCCGGAAATTTCAGAAGTGATCTGTATTATAGGTTGAACGTATTCCCGATTGTAGTCCCTCCATTAAGAGAAAGGAAAACTGACATCTCAATTCTTGCAAACTATTTTTTAGAAAGATCTTCAAAAAATATTGGTAAAAAAATTACTTCTATTTCCAAAGAGGTGATGGAGGAATTAATGAATTATAACTGGCCCGGAAATGTAAGGGAACTGGAACATTTAATTGAAAGAGGGGTAATCCTTAATAATGATATTATTGAGGAAATACATCTTCCGCAGATTGAACCGAGAGAAGATAGCGGCAGCGAAATTGGTATTATAAAAACTATCCAGGAAAATGAACGGGATCATATTTTAAAAGTATTGAAAAAATGCAAAGGCAAAAAATCAGGTGCTGAAGGAGCTGCAGCATTACTCGGCATCCCGGTTTCGACTCTAAATTCCAAGATAAAAAAACTGGGAATTAAAAATGAACTTATCTTTTCATTTAAAACCAAAACCTGAACTCTGAACCATCCATTAAATCTATCCTTTTCAGCACTCAGGAACGTTTTCTCTTCAGCTCTGCTTTTGAATATAGTTTCGCAGACTTATTCAGACTTCCTCATTGCACAACTCACCATTTGCCGGCGTGAGCTCCACCATCTACATGAAGAATTTCTCCGGTGACCTGGTCCGCACTTACCAGGTAGAGTACTGCTTTCACGATGTCGTTTATTTTAACTATGCTCCCCATCGGCTGCTGTGTCTTAAGCAGGTCTTTCATAAGACCCTCCTTCAAATGTGTATCAACTGCACCGGGAGCTACAGCGTTAAAACGAATATTTTCTTTAGCATACTCGATGGCAAGACACCGGATAATTGTATTCAAGCCGCCTTTTGTAAGCATTGAAACTGATGCATTAACTCCTGCATTCGGGTTATCTGCAAGTGAAGCGGTTATGCACACAACATTCCCTGATTTTTGTTTCAGCATCTGTTTCACCGCCGGCTGCGTAATATTGATGAATCCCAGAAGATTAACAGAAACCAGGACATTGAAATCTTCGCGTGTAAATGCTGTGAAGGGTCTGGGGTAGTAAATTCCGGCAGTCTCGATCAGTATATCTATAGTCCCGAAGTTCTTAATTGCTGCGTCAACCGTTCTTCCGGCCGTATCCCGTTCTGTAATATCTCCATCAATGAGCATAAGGTTAGGCGAGGCAATGAATGACCGGGTGGCATTCCTCGAGGTACCCACAACACGATATCCTTTACTTAATAAAGCTGCTACCAGGTCTCTGCCGATAGCTCCGGATGCTCCGGTGATTAGAACGGTTTTTTTATTTAACATAGTGACTCCGGCAAATCAAATTATCAACGCTGACTTAAACCTCATCCATATTTAAGATCTGTGCTCTGCCCGACCTCAATGATATAGCCGTCGGGGTCCCGGATGTAGCATCGTATTTCACCATACTTTGGAATCGGCTTCGTGATGAACTCCGCTCCTCTTTTCTTCCATAATTCATAACACGCTTGAATATCTGCAACACGTATATTCATAAAGCTGTTAATTTTATTGGGATCGGGGACACTAAGTGTTACCGTAGGCTTATCCGGAGTGGGTCCGCCTCCCACGTTGACGATCAGCCAGGTATTGGCAATCTGAATATATGCAGGTACTCCGGTGTTGTCGCCTTCACTGAGGATCCTGCCGTCAAAGACTGTCTCGTAAAAGCGGGCCGATCTCTTAATATCAGCTACGGTGAGAAAATGTGCGATAGAAAATCCCGTCCTGGGCGGCATCTCATAGCTCTTCTGCTCGATTTGTACTTCATTCATATTAACTCCTTCTGCTTTAATAACATTGAAAATGCGATGCCTTCGTGAAACTGATGTGCAATCATCGCCTGATTAAACTATTGCCGGCAGATCAACGTGAACATTACCATGTACCAATGTGGGCTCCGCCGTCCACGTGGAGTATTTCTCCGGTTACCTGTTCCGCCTGAGCCAGGTATAAAACTGCTTCCGATATATCCCTAACGCTCGTAATGCTGCCTGTGGGCTGCCGGGACTTAAGATTGTCAATTGAATCTGCTTTATGCATCGGCGTATTAACCACACCGGGCGCTACAGCATTGAAGCGGATGTTTTCTTTAGCATATTCAATAGCAAGGCTTCGGATAATAGTGTTCAAGCCGCCTTTTGTAAGCATTGAAACTGATGCATCTACTCCTGCATTCGGATTGTCTGCAAGTGAAGCCGTAATACTCACAACACAACCCGATTTCTGCTTCAGCATTTGTTTAACAGCAAGTTGTGTAATGTAGATAAAACCCAGTAAGTTGACAGATACGAGGGCATCGAAATCTTCACGTGTAAATTCTGTGAATGGCTTCATAAATAATATCCCTGCATTAGTCACTAAAACATCAATACTTCCATAGTTCCTGATCGCTGTTCCTGCTACCGCTAATGCAGTATCATATCTGCTTATATCTCCATCAACAGTAATGATGCCTGAGGAAGGAGTTAATGATTCGGTTGCTCTCAGTGATGTTGCCACGATGCTGCAGCCCTGCTCCAAAAAAGTTTCCACTAAACCGGAACCGATACCTCCGGATGCGCCTGTGATAATAACTGATTTTCTACTTAACATACGTCTGCCTTTTCATATATAATTATTGTTGCCTATAAATATGACTTTGGTAAATTGATGATTAATATTTCCTGGTGCCTCCATCTATTACTTCTGTCCGAAAAACTTGTGAAATATTCTGTTTCTATTAATAAAATTTCTGTAAAAGAACACTTTGACTGCATCATTAAAAGCGAACCATACCAGTGCATATACAGTTACAATTAATCCCCACTTCCAGCCGACAGCCGGAACAAAGATTCCATAGACTCCAATCAGCAATCCTGATAATGCTGTTGTTAAAGATGCAAAAAGAAGAGGTTTTGAAGGAAAAGGTCTTTTGAAAAACCATCCGGATGTTCTGGTATTAAAAATTGTGGCATGACCGGCAATTATTAATTTGGTGAAAATAGCAGTCTGGATCATCTGTTGAGACAAATTTGAATATGTTTCCAGAAGAAAAAATATCAGGAATGATGATACCACACCTATAACTCCAAGCAGGGTCGAAAGTCCGAATAATTCCCTGGTATTCCATCTAACCGGAAGATTATCTGTCCTGGTATTATCGTATGCAATTGTTATTATCGGTATATCGTTCAATAAGGCAAGAATAATAATCATAATAGCCGAAACAGGGTAAAAGTTGAAAATCAGAATTGAAAGTGTCATAAAAAATATGACTCTGATTGTTTCTGCAATCCTGTAAATTGCATAGCTCTTCATCCTTTCGAAAATTATGCGTGCCTGTTTTACAGCATCTATAATTACTGAAATTCCCGGAGCCAGCAATACGAGATCGGCAGCTGCCCTGGCCGCATCCGTGGCCCCTGCCACTGCTATACCGGCATCGGCTTTTTTTAATGCCGGTGCATCATTTACCCCGTCACCTGTCATTCCTACAATGTGATCGCCCTTCTGCAGCTGTTCAACAATTGTATATTTATCTGCCGGAAAAACCTGCGCAAAACCTCCGGCGTTTTCAATAATCCGTACTATTTCAGTCCCATGCTTTTTTTCCCTTTCGATTGCAGGATACTCATGTTGAATCGAACTTTCGACTTCTTTGCCCGCCAGCCTGGCAAGTTCTCTTACTTTAGCTTCAGGCAGTGCCGGATTTATTTGCTGATGAATTTTTTGGCGAGTATTTCTGTGATTTTAATAAACTCTGCACTTGTTCCGGTTTTTAATTCATCAGCTTCAAGTATGTTTGAATTTAATCCCAGTTGTTCTGAAATCTGTCTTGCAATTGCTGCATTATCACCAGTTACCATCTTTACATTTAACCCCAGCCGTCCGGCCTCTCTGATCGTGTCTTTTGCATCATCACGCGGCGGATCGTATAAGGGTATTAACCCGACGAATTTGTAATCTTTTTCTTCCTCATTTTTTACAGCAGTACCCAGGGTTCTGTAACCTTTATTGGCAAAATCAGTAACTGTTTTAGAAACCATCCCGCTGTCAATATTTTTTGGTGATAATTTTAATATTACCTGCGGGGCACCCTTAGTTATCGTTATTCTCTTTCCTTCTTTATTGACTACTGCCTCGGTTCTTTTACTAACAGGGTCAAACGGAATAAATTTTTCGGATTTATAATTAGCAGACTCATCATATAGATTATTTTTTTTGAGATATTCGAAGATAGGTATTTCGATGGGATCATTATTTTCTTCTTTTGATGATAAAGCAGCAAATATCATCAGGTCTTTAACCTGGAATCCGTTAAATGCTATAGGGTCGGCTACGGTCATCGAATTTTTTGTGAGTGTACCGGTTTTATCTGAGCATAAAATATCTATGCCGGCAAGCTCTTCAATTGCAGCAAGTCTGCTTACAATTGCCTGTTTTTTTGATAGATTAATTGCGCCCACTGCCATGGTTACTGTTAAAACAGCAGGCAATGCTACCGGGATAGCAGCAACGGTAAGGACAAGTGTAAATCGTAAAATATTTATCATATCTTCGTGTCTGTATAACGCCGTTAAAATTATTAATATAACCATGCTGAGTGTTGTGAAGATAAGATAGTTACCCACTTTGATTATCATCTTTTGGAAATGACTTTTCTGTTCTTTCTTTGCTTTTGCAACAAGCGATACTGTGTTGCCAAAATAGGTATTTAAACCGGTTAGAGTAACAATCGAAATCATTTCACCTTGCCTGACTATGGAATTTGCATAGGCACTGTCGTTGTTATGTTTTGTTACAGGAAAAGATTCTCCTGTTAATGCCGATTGATCGATTTGTATATATTCGCCCTCAATTAATTTTACGTCGGCAGGAAGAATTTCACCTATTTTTATTTTGATTATATCTCCCGGAACAAGTTCTTTTGCATCTCTCTGGCTAAATTTACCATCTCTCAAAACAGTCGCTTTCTTAGCAAGTTTCTTCTTTAACACGCTTAAAGCATCCAGGGCTTTACTCTCCTGCCAGAAATCAATAATAGCATTAACCAGCAGGAGGGATGTGATAATTCCAAAGTCCTCCCATTTTTGAACAGCTGCTGAGAGGATAGCTGCAATTTCTATCATCCACGGAATTGGTCCCCAGAACCTTCTTATTACCCTGTGGAAAAAAGTTTCTTCATTTTCAGGGATTTCATTATAACCGTATTTATTAAGTCTCTGCTTCGCTTCAGATTCGCTCAGACCTGTTACTTTATTACTCTTTAGTTCATGGAGTACTTCCGGTACATTCATTGTTTTATAATCTTTATCTTCATCCGGCTTCTTAATTTCTCTAATCCTTTTCATACGAAACATCCTAAAAAAAAATTTTACTTCTGCCAGAGTATCTGTCCTGCTTCAAGCGGAACGGAAGCACCTTCATAGCATGGTACTACCCTGATAGTATAATCTGACGCAGGGCGTGCCGAGGATACTTTTGCACTGAATTTGTAATTGCCCGGAGTAGATCTATATTGATTATGCAGCTGCATCGGTTGTGTTACCGGATCCCCCCCATTGATCCCGTCAGCATACAGCTCCACACTGATTGAATCAGGGTCAATACTTCCCAGGTAAACTTCTATCCCGAACATATGCCAATTCGTTGTTGTTTCTAACTCAATCCCGCCAAAATGTATTTTAGCCCAATTTCTATTCATAGAATTTTTCCAATCAATAAGTCTTTTAGCTTCAAAACCATCATTTGCGGCCCGTGCCTTAAAAGCATGAGCCCTCGGGATATAATGTTTCTCAGTGTATTCCCTTACTGCTCTGTTTGCAGAAAACTCCGGTGTTAACAACGCCATACTTTCGCGTATCCGGTTAACCCATTTCACAGGAATTCCTTGTTCATTCCTATCGTAGAATTCCGGTATTATTTCGTTTTCGAGAAGATTGTAAAGTTCCCTGGCTTCTCTATCGTCCCAATACACATTATTCTCGTGCTCATTTCCGTCGCCCAAAGCCCAGCCGACATCCGGTGAATTTGCCTCAGCCCACCATCCGTCAAGTTCAGATAAATTCAGACCTCCGTTTGCCAGAACTTTCATTCCGCTGGTTCCGCTTGCTTCCCATGGCCTGCGCGGTGTATTGATCCATACATCAACACCTTTTACCAGCTGCTGTGTTAATAGCATATCATAATCACTAAGAAACACAGCATGATCTTTCATCCCGGGCTGCCTGATAAAATCGTATCCATTCTTTAATCAATTCCTGACCTTCTGTATCATCCGGATGAGCTTTGCCGGCTATAATTATCTGGACGGGAAGCTGCTGGTTGGATAAAATATTTAGTAATCGCTGCTTATCATGTAATAATAAATTCGGTCTCTTATAGGCTGCAAAACGGCGCGCAAATCCGAGGGTTAAGGCGTTTGGATTAAGAATAAATTTTGCATCATTTACTTCTTTAACACTCGCCCCTGTTTCTGCAAGCTGCCTTGACAATCGTTCGCGTGTATAGTTCAGCATAGACTTCAGCGAAGCGTCCCGAAAAAGCCAGATCGTTTTATCAGGAATGCGGCGTATATTTTCTGTGAGTTTTTCTGTTGATCCAAGCCATCGATCCTTTCCGCAGGCCTCGGTCCATAGTTTATCGGCTTCCGCAGAATCCCATGTCGGTACGTGAACTCCATTCGTAACGCTGCAAACCGGGATTTCGTTTTCAGGCCATCTTTTAAAAAGAGGTTCGAAAAGATGCCGGCTAACCCGGCTGTGCAGCCGGCTTACTGCATTGACCGCTCCGCTTCCGTGAATAGCCAGGTAAGCCATGTTAAATCTCTCAGAGGGATCATTAGGATTGCTGCGTCCTAATGCTAGTAATTCATCGATTGTCAGATTTAATTTCTCCTTAGCATAACCGCCCAGGTACTTTTCAATAAGATCAGGTGAGAACAAATCAAACCCCGCTGCTACGGCGGTATGTGTTGTAAAAAGGTTGCCGGTTCTTGTAGCAGCTAATGATATCTCAAATGATTGTTTTGTCTCTTCCATAAAGTCTCTTGCTCTTTCAAGTACTGCAAAAGCTGCATGTCCTTCATTAAGGTGACATACTTCCGGATTGAAGCCGAGAGCTTTTAATAACTTCCATCCTCCTATTCCAAGCACTATCTCCTGTTTAATTCTAAGTTCCTGCCCACCCCCATAGAGTTCGCTTGTTATTCCGCGATGAGCAGGAAAGTTAGCCGCATCGTTGCTATCCAGCAGAAAAAGTCTTACTCTGCCAACCTGAACTTGCCATGTGCGGAGCCATACCGTATGGCCCGGGAGAGTAATTTCTATCCGCAGCCAGTCTCCATCTGATTTTCGCAGTGGTGTAATAGGCAGTTGTCCCGGATCGTTATAAGGATAGAAAGCTTGCTGTGAGCCCTCTTTATCGATTATCTGCCGAAAGTATCCCTGCTGGTAGAGTAATCCAACACCGATAACCGGCACACCCAAATCGCTTGCGGCTTTAAGCTGATCCCCCGCAACATTTCCCAATCCCCCGGAATATATTGGTAAAGCTTCACTCAGCATAAACTCCATACTAAAATAGGCGGCGCAGGTCAATGGTGATTGAGGATAACTTCTCTGGAACCATGCAGGCACTTCTGTTTTGTGCCGTTTTATCTCCAGCAATTCGTTCATTTTATTTTTGAAATCTTTATTTGCCAGACAGTTTTTTAATCTTTCAGGTGAAGTTGTTTGTAAAATGACCCCTGGATTTTGTGTCAAATCCCACAACCCGGGATCCAGTTGCCGCCAGAGGCTGTCTCCATAATGATTCCACGACCATATCATATCAAGGGCAAGTTCAGAAAGAGAATCAAAACCCTCAAAATCAGCCGGCGCTCCATTATAATTATTGTAGGTTCTCATTGTGTGTACTTTTCTGCTGTTTTAATTCTTCTTTCTCGTCGGGCTTCTTTATAAGATTTATTATCCTCTGGTCTTTCATATGCTTATCTCCGGTTTAACTTCTAATATGTGATCAACACACTCTCAAAATATTTAAACACTTTAATTATAATACAGCAACCTCTTTGCCATTCTCAATTGTCTATTCATTTGATTTGATTTACGGTTTCAATACAACCAGGTACCAGGAATGTTTTTATTTCGCTCATATCTTCGCTGAAACACGAAATATCGAACCTATTCAAAAAACATTTCTCAGGTACATATTATATAGAATAGAAAATAGGATTGGTATGTTATTTGAGATTTTAAGAAAGTCATTGGCTAAGCCAATTATCATGACGGCTCGGGTTAAATAAATAGTAAAGGAATTAAATTCAATGCGATTAGCATTTGGAAGAGTATTCAGGTTTGTTTCCACATTTTTAGAAGTGATGACTAAGGAATATTATAAGTATGAAAGGAGATGATAAAATGATTAAAGCAGCAATTAATGGTCTGGGCAGGATTGGGCGTGCAGTTTTCAAAATTATAAACGAACAAAATGATATTGATCTTGTTGCCGTTAACGATCTTGTTCCTCCGGATAATTTAGCTTATCTGCTTAAATACGATACTGTATATGGGCGCTATGAAAAGGATGTAACTCATACCTCTGACTCCCTTATAGTAGATGGGAAAAAATTTAAAGTTCTGAATGAGAAGAATCCCGAAAAGCTGCCATGGAAAGAACTTGATATCGATATTGTATTTGAATGTACAGGTTTCTTTACAACAAAAGTGGACATGCTAAAACACATTCAAGCAGGGGCAAGGCACGTGATACTTTCTGCGCCTTCCAAAAATGAAGAAATAGTAACCGTTGTATACGGGGTAAATCAGCCTGAAGATGAAGAAAAGCTTGAGCTGATTTCCTGCGCGAGCTGCACAACAAATTGCATTACTCCGATTGTAGAGATTCTGGGGAGAAGGGTCGGAATTAAGAAGGCAATAATGACAACGATTCACGCTTATACTGCAAGCCAGTCTCTTGTCGATGGGCCTAATAAGAAATTTCGGCGCGGACGGGCCGGAGCTGCAAATTTTGTCCCGACAACCACAGGAGCTGCTAAAGCAACAACCCGGGTCCTCCCGCAATACAAGAGTAAATTTGATGGTGTGGCCATTAGAGGTCCTGTACCTGTAGGATCAATTGCTGATCTTGTATTTGTTGTAGAAGGTAAAACAACAGCAGAGAAAATAAATAAGATATTTGAAGAAGAGGCAGGAACGGAACGTTATAATAAAGTAATTTCTGTAAGCAGTGATGAAATAGTGTCCTCAGATATAATAATGGATACTCACGCTTCAATAGTAGATTTAACAATGACCCGTGTTATTGACGGTGATCTTGTTAAAGTTATGAGCTGGTATGATAATGAATGGGGATATGCAAACCAGTTAGTAAGAGAATCTGCAAGAATGGGAAAATTAATTGAAAATAAATTTTCGTTAATGGCAGGTTCTAATGCATAAATATTATAAAAATGGAAATCACGATCTTCTTAACGACACTGCTTTATTGAATTTAAGGGATCGTTATTTAATAAATAATTCGCGGGCAGGGAGCAATGGTTTTAATGTCCAATAGTTTTGATTTGAATGATTGAAATTATATTCAGGATTAATTGCTCCTTTCGCTCGCAACGATTTAACTGAACGCATTTAATAACCGGGAAATATTATGGAAACAAGAATTGGTATTAAAAAGGAAAATCTCGAAACAGTCGCTCATGTTCTTGCGAAAGTTTTAGCAGATGAATTTTTGTTAACTACAAAAACGCGTAATGCTCATTGGAACTTAGAAGGTCCGGATTTCTATGACAAGCACAAGTTCTTTGAATTTCAGTACTCGCAGCTGGATGAGATTTTGGACCAGGTTGCTGAAAGGATTCGGTCTCTGGGTCATTATGCTCCTGCATCGTTGAAGCAATACCTGGAACTGACACAGTTTACTGAAGAATTGAATGAGAAAAATGACAGCCAGGGATTCATTAAAGAACTTCTCACAGACCATGAGAATTTAATTGTAGAGCTGAGAGAAAAAGTTCATATTTTCGAAAAAGGTCACACAGACGTGGGCAGTACTGATTTTCTAATAGGTTTAATTAGATTCCACGAGGCTGCTGCCTGGATGCTCCGAATGCACATTAAGTAATGAACATTTCGGCTTATCTAGCTGGAGAGACGTATTTAATAAATAAACACCGGATTCTATTATGAAAGCAGCTGAATCGAATTGTGTTCACATTAATAATATCAAAAAAATAAAATTAGCCGATAGGTACGAATGTGAGGAATGTATTAAGACGAACGACCGATGGGTTCACTTGCGCACCTGTCAGACATGCGGCGTAACTCTTTGTTGTGATAATTCGCCAAACCGGCATGCATCAAAGCACGCGCATCAATCGGGGCACCCGGTGATTTCATCGGCCGAACCGGGTGAAAATTGGCTTTATTGTTATAATGATGATTTGTATTACGAATATTAAATACTGTTACCCGATATGATTCGAAGTATTAAAGTATAAACAGAAATCTACTTTCAGGCAATGAATTCTATGGGATAAAAAGAACTATATTTCTTCCCTTACCTGCTTGAGGTCAACAATAAAACTATAAAGGAGTCTTTTATGGAAACAGAAATAAGATCCCTGATAGCGGAAAATGATTTAGATATTGCCTGTGAAATCAGGGAATATCTTTATTCACTGGGGCATACAGTTTATCCGATTGTTTCAAAAGGTGAAGAGTTACTGCAGGCAGGCTTGTTCAAACAACCAACTTATATAATTACCGATCTTTATCTTACGGGACAATATGACGGGATTGAAGCGATAGCAAGGTTGGAAGAAATATTTAAAATCCCATATATATTTATCACTTCATTTGATGATTACAGCAGGCTAATTAATTCATATAGTTTAGACCCTGTGAGCCTCATTTGTAAACCAATCGAACGTGATAATCTGGTGCATAGTATTTCCAGAATTGTAGAGAAATTCTCAAGAGAATTAGCCTGATTTGCTTCTTTACGTCTGAAAATCCCTGACCTCGCATGCGATTAAACCTGGTAATGCAGCGATCCCAGGGTGGAAAATAAGAAGGTAAGAAGGAAAGAAGGTAAGATGATGAGAAGGTAAGAAGGTAAGAAAGTAAGAAGATAAAAGAAGGTAAGAAGATAAGAAGGTAAGAAGATGAGAGGATATGAATAAACTTTTATGTACCGCGCTCTGCAGCGTAGGGGTTTACGGAACTTTTATGAAATGTCTGTGTGAAAGGGGTAGTAACAACTACAAAAGGAGCCTGATATGTCTTTTGTTACAGCAAGGGTAAGTGCCCTGGACCGCAGCTATAAAAGGGGAATCGAAGTCAGTTTCATAATCGTCCTTCTTCTGATCATTGCAGCTTTTAAATTTGCGCCGATAAGGACGGGAACAAATCTCAACAGCCGCTCTAATGCGGAAATATTTATTCCCACGCTGGTTGATCCGTCGCGGCAGACAAGTCTGCCCCCCTCAAAACCTGCTCCCCCTATCCCGGAGATCGCTCTTTCCGCCGATGAAATTCAGGATATTGAACTGGAACCATCGGGCTTATTCGACAAGCCTGTTGTTTCTCTGCCGCCTGAGCGCCACGTAATCTCTGAAATAAAAGAGGAACCTGTTCCATTCTATGAACTTGAATCCTACCCCGAGCCTGTCGGCGGTATGAAGTCGATTACTGAGAAAATTCATTATACAGAGCTGGCGCGGAGAGCGGGAATTGAAGGGACTGTTACTATTGAGGCACTGCTCGGCAAGAACGGCGATGTGCTGGAAGCTAAGGTGGTTAAAGGTATAGGCGGGGGACTTGATGAGATCGCCTTAAAAGCGATAATGGATACTAAGTTTACTCCCGGTATGCAGCGCGATAAACCTGTCATGGTAAGGTTATCGATTCCTGTGAAGTTCAGACTTCAGTGATTATTCAGCGGGATAGGCCATCGTAGACAGAAGTGCGTTTTCAGCCTGGCGTGAATCAAGCCGCGAGTGCTGAACTATGACCGGTGTATCCGATCTAATAACGCTTGAGTAGTCTGTTCCTTTCGGTACCGGTTCGGGATCTTCAAGGTTATTGAACCTGATATGTTTAGTTCTCTGCGCAGGGATTGTAATTTTATAAGGACCGGCAGGATCTCTGTCGCTAAAATAAATAGTAATTTCTATGTGTGCTTCCTTATCCGAAGTGTTCAGTATGCACGCTGTTTCGTGACTGAGCATTTCGGGTTCGGGACCATTGCTGGTCTTCGGGATGTAGCCTTCGGCAATCACCCAGACTTTTTTTCCTAATGTGTTGTTCATATTCTCTCTCTCAGATTTTTATTAAAGGCAGTCCTGTCTCTTCATCCATTTCGCGATGCAGATAGACGGGAGATTCTGTAAGGACAATCTCAAGGGTGGGGCGGACGATCCCTTCTTTCAAATGTCCTCCCATGGCATTCCCATTGCGTTTGCCGACTACAGTGTGTATGTGAACTTTCGGTTTACTCCTGAATCGTGAAATGTTGCCGATAAGCGATACCACTTCTACCTGTTCCCTGATCTCATTATTTATATATTCTTTTTTATCCATATCAAAATATGCAAGGGTTACTTTCCTGAATGCACCTATTGCAGTTAAATGACTGTCGGTCAGATTGTTTTCTTCGGCAAAGTTCTCCAGTCCTGAAATTACTTCTTCATCCTTATCAAATACTACAACATAGGTTTTATGCTCGCCCGTGTTTACCATTTTTGTTTTCATTGTCTCTCCCTCATTAACCGGTTATTCAAATCTTCAAAGACTTCTTCGGCAGATGCATTTTTATTGTGCGAAGCAAGGTACATTACCTCGGCAAAATGCAATGCATTCCTGCCGGTCAGCTGGCTGATCTGTTCCCGGCAGCTGAACCCGTCTGCAATTATTAAAGTATCTTTACCGGCATCTTTAACGGCAGGGATAAGTACCCTTTCACCGCACTTTACCGATACATCATATTTTTCTTTCTCAAATCCGAACGATCCCGCCATCCCGCAGCACCCGGTTTCCGGGGCGCTATAGTCTATATCCATTTTTGAAAGGATGTCCGTTTCATTATCCATTCCCATAATCGATTTGTGATGGCAATGTCCGTGTACTAGTGCTTTCCTGCCCAGTTTTTCATAGTTGAAATCTTTTACTTCTTTCGAAAGGAATTCACTTATCATATAAGTGTTCTTAGCTAACCGCTTTGCATCCTGGTTATTCGGGAACATATTGCCAAGTTCATCCCTGAACGTGGCTATGCAGCTTGGTTCAAGTCCTACAACGGGAATTCCCTCTTCTATTTCTCCCTGCAGTGTAACCAGGATTTCCTGTAATAAATTTTTTGCGAGGTCGAGCATTCCGAAATCATACAGGGGACGTCCGCAGCATAAATTTTTTGCGGGAAGAATAACTTCGTATCCCGCTTCTTCAAGAAGGAGTTTGCCTGCCAGCGATGTACGCGGAAAGAAAAGATTATTGAACGTGTCATTCCACAAAATAACTTTAGGCTTGCCCGACGACTTGCTGCTGGATCCGCCGCTGCTTTTTAAGTACCAGTCGCGGAACGACTGCTTTGCGAATTTGGGAATTTTACGCTCCTGTGCTATTCCGCCTGCAAATTTTGCGAAATTATTAAGACCGGGAGTAGACATAATGAAATTCACCAGTCCCGGAATTTTCGATGCGATCTTACCCCACCAGTAAATCAGTCCCATAGAATATGCAGCCATGGGACGTGCTTTATACCCGTAGTAGTGCGAAAGAAATTCTGCTTTGTAGGTTGCCATATCGACATTAACAGGACAATCGTTCTTGCAGCCTTTGCAGGCAAGACAAAGGTCAAGTGCTTCCTTTACCGGCTCGCTATTCCAGCCGTCTTCAAGTTCTTTTCCGTTAAGCATTTCGAAAAGCAGCCTTGCCCTTCCGCGTGTTGAATGCATTTCCTCACGGGTAACCATATAGCTGGGACACATAGTTCCGCCTCCGTGGCGTCTGCACTTTCCAACGCCTACACACCTCAGAGCTGCATTAGCAAAATTGAAGTTATCTTCCGGATATTGAAATACAGTCTCGTATGCCGGAGGATTATAATCTGTTCCGAGGCGTAAGTTTTCATCGATATCATAAGCATCAACTACTTTTCCGGGATTCATCTTCCAGTCGGGATCCCATACAGATTTAAATTCCCTGAAAGCTTCTATCAGTTCCTTACCATACATTTTAATCAGCAGAGATCCTCTCGCCTGACCGTCTCCATGCTCGCCCGACAACGATCCGTTATAGCTTACAACCAGATCCGCCGCTTCATTTACGAATTCTTTGAATGTCTTTATTCCCTCTGCCGTTCTCAAATTAAAAGTAATTCTGCAGTGAATGCATCCCTGTCCGAAATGACCATATACAGAAACATCGTATCCGTATTTCTTCATTAGTTTTTTAAGGTCGCGGAGGTAATCCCCTACTTTATCGGGCGCTATCGCTGAATCTTCCCATCCCGGCCAGGTTGATTTATTTCCGGGCACGTGGGCCGTTGCGCCTAATCCCGATTCCCTGATCTCCCATACTTTCTTCTCTTCATCTTCGTCATCATAGAGTTTCATTTCGGGGGGATTGTCGTCCTTCTTCAGAGCTTCCATACATTTCTTTGCCTGTTCATCGGATTTCTCTTTTGAGTCGTCTCCGAACTCCACCAGGAGCCACCCGCCTCCCTTAGGCAGCAGTTTGGTATCCTGTATATTCATCCCCTTCTTCGTCATATAGTCTATCAGGAGATTATCAATCCCTTCCAGTCCTATCGGCTTATACTTAAGTATCTGCGGTACATGATCGCCTGCAGAAAATACATCGGGATAGCCGAGTACAAGGAGAGAGCGTTTCTTCGGGCTATCGACAAGTTTGAGTTTTGCCTCAAGTATTACCACGCAGGTTGACTCGGATCCTATTAACGCTTTCGCAACATTAAAATTATTTTCGGGAAGGAGATCGTCAAGGTTGTACCCGGAAACTCTTCTTGGTATATCGGGATATCTTTTTCTTATGAGTCCTGCATAATTATCTCTTATTTCTTTAAGCCTCTTATATATATCGGCTTTTCTTCCCCCCTCTTTTATAATTGATTCATATTCCTCATCCGTTGTTTCTCCTACCGTCATTCTTATGCCGTCGTATGTGAGGATATCAAGTTCAATAACGTTATCGACCGTTTTGCCTGCCATAACCGAGTGGATACCGCAAGAATTATTTCCCATCATACCGCCGAGCGTACAATGGTTGTGTGTGGCGGGGTCGGGGCCGAAGGTGAGGTTATATTTTTCTGCTTCATCCCTGAGACTATCGAGCACAATGCCGGGCTGAACCCTCGCATATTTTTCATCGGGATTCAGTTCCAGTATTTTGTTCATATATTTTGAAAAATCCATTATCACTGCGGCATTGCAGCATTGTCCCGCAAGGCTTGTTCCGCCTCCTCTTGAAAGAAGCGGCAGACCGTATTGATGACACAGACCGACGGTTTCGATCACATCATTTGTTTCTCTGGGAATTACTACTCCTATCGGGACCTGCCTGTAGTTGGATCCATCCGTTGCATACAATGCACGGCTTCCTTTGTCGAATCTTACTTCTCCCTTTATTTTATTTTTAAGCTCACTAACAAGTTCATCAATATCTGAATTATTATTCTGCATTTATCACCCGATTCTATTTAGATTTATCGTAACAGTTCATATTTCAAATTTTTCGATATCTCCTTTCCTTAATTCAAGACCGAGCCCCGGCAGACTTTTATCCGGAACAAGTCTTCCTCCCTCAGGCTGAGGGAAGCCATCAAAAAACATTCTCTCAATTCTTACATGATCATGAAAATACTCGATATGTCTTAACCGTTTGGCGCAGCATCCGGCGTGCATATGAACTGCCGGAGCAGTATGAGCAGAGAGCGGGATATTTGCCGCTTCACATAATACATTTGCTTTCAGAAAGCCTGTTATTCCGCCGCAGCGTGTACCGTCAGCCTGAAGCACACCCACGGCGCCCGCATCGAGCATACGTTTGAAGTAGAAATAATCATAGCCGTATTCGCCTGCAGTCACATTGATCGGGCGCGGGAACTCTTTCTCTAAGCAGGTGCAGTCCTTCCAGGTCATCTGAAGAAACCGGCTCTTCATACCAGCTGACGCCGTATCCGGCAAACTCCTCTGCTTTCCTCAATGCCTGCTTCACTGTGTATGCCCCATTCGCATCCACAAAAAGTTCTGCCTCATTTCCGATGGCTTTCCTTGCTGCTTTTATCCTTTCAAGGTCCTTTGATGGTTCTCTGCCTATTTTCATTTTTACTCGTGGTATTCCGTCATCAACCCAGCCCGAAAGCTGTTCCTGCAGTTCTGCAGCAGTATAAGAAGTAAAACCTCCGCTGCCGTATATTTCCACACCGTCGGTATATTGACCTAAGAGGACAACCAGGGGAACTCCCAGTATCCTCGCTTTCAAATCGTAAAGGGATATATCAATTGCCGAGATCGCCTCAGACACCAGTCCCGGTCTGCCTATGTTTCTTATCTCATGGAGCAGGTCGTACCATCGAGCCTCGATATTCATTACACTTTTATTCTTAATAATCCCTGCGAGCTTTTCATTTATGAGTTTTTCTGCGGATGAGTGAGTATAAGAATAGCCGATGCCTGTATGTCCTGCCGCTTCCGCTTCCACGATTACGATAGTGGTAGAGTCCCATTTAATAGTCCCGTCGGATTCAGGTTTGTCGGTAGGTACCTTGTATGCTTTTGCTTTAACGTTTCCGATCTTTATATCAACTTTATCTTCAACATCTATATGGTTCATCTTAAAATAATCTTTTAATAAAAGTGCCCAGTACGGTTGCCGCAGCGATCCCAGCAGCGGCAGCTCCGATAAGACTTTTATTCTTGTCAACTTTCAGCTGCCAGCTTTTTCCTTTTGACATATCATCGAAATCGCCGTGAGTACCGAAATCGCCTTCCACAGGTTCATAAAGATTATTAGGTCTGTTCTTATCGATCGGCTGATCGGTCAGCTGCGAATTGAAACCATTCTTTGCAAGGTATTTATCTCCGTAACCGGGAAAGAATTTGTTTCCGTTTACGATCACCGCAGTACTCATCCCCACATACATTTCACGCTTATTATTGAAAGCGGCATAATGGATTGCATCGGCCGCAACTTCCGGCTGATAGATCGGGGGAACAGGCTGGGGTTTTTTATCGAACGTCGTTTTACACCAGTCGAACTGGGGAGTGTTGAGAGCAGGCATCTGCACCATTGCAAGGTGAACGCTACTGCCTTCGTGCAGTAATTCACTGCGAAGCGATTCGGTGAAACCCTGTATAGCGTGTTTCGATCCGCAGTAAGCCGACTGAAGCGGTATGCCGCGGTAAGCTAATGCCGAGCCAACCTGCACAATCGATCCTCTGTTGCGCGGTTTCATTCGTTTAAGAGCAGCCATTGTTCCATATACCTGTCCCAGGTACGTCACCTCAGTTACTCTTTTAAAATCTTTAGGTTCAATTTCCAGGAAAGGAGCAAATACAGTGACCATTGCGTTATTAACCCAGATATCAATAGGTCCTAATTCCTCCTCTATCCGGGATGCCGCCTGATCCACTTGTTCAAAATCGGAAACGTCGCACTGTATAGTTATCACAGTTCCGCCGAGCGACTCGACCTCATCTTTAGCTGCCTGCAGTCCCTCTGTGCCTCTCGCTATCAGTGCAATTTTATGATGGTCTTTTGCAAATCTTTTTGCGGCGGCTCTGCCTACACCTGCAGAAGCGCCTGTAATTACTACAACCTTTGAATGTACATGATCATTATTCATAAATTCTGTTCTTCCTGTCCTTTTTATTCGCCCGGGACCATTCTAAAAGATAAATCATGATTAAATCCGGTATCTTTTAGAACGGATCTCCCGGGAATTGATTAAATCAGTTCCCTTACTTTATCTGAAGCAATAGTTAATGATATTTTTCCTCTGTTAGGTTCACCTCTTACGAGGGATTTAGCGAACGATTTCGCCTGCTTGTATTCAATCTTAGCGGGGAGCGGCGGTTCATAAGGATCGACCACAGCTTCAATAACAGCCGGTCCGTCATACTCCAGCGCTTCCTTTAATATCTTTCCGCAGTCCTTTGCATTTTCTATCGAGAAGCCTTTAGCCCCGCAGGCTTCAGCAAACTTTGCAAAATTTATAGGTTCGAGCTTAACACCGTATTCCGGGTTGCCCAGAAATACCATCTGTTCCCACTTGATCTGCCCGAGAGTATTATTTTTAATGATGATAACTTTTACCGGGAGATTATATTTTACGCAAGTGGATATTTCCGCCATAAGCATTGAGAACCCGCCGTCGCCGACGAATGCCACGCTCTGTCTGTCGGGATACGCCACCTGTGCTGCGATTGCGTACGGGAGTCCGTTAGCCATCGTAGCAAGGTTCCCCGAAAGGGAAAACATCTGTCCTCTCTTTGCTTTAATCTGCCGCGCCCACCAAGTTGCTATAGTTCCCGAATCAGATGAGACGATTGCATTATCTTTTAATAATTTACCGAGTTCCCAGGAGACTACCTGCGGCTTCATAGGTTTATCTTTCCTTGTGCCTCTTTCCTCCATAAGCGACCACCATTCCTTCATTCCGTCCTGTGCTTTCTTCAGGAAGCTCTGATCTTCTTTTCTTCTAAGAAGCGGAATTAAGTATTTCAGTGTCTGCTTACTTTCACCTGCAAGACCTGCGTCAACAGGATAACGCAGACCAATACGTGTAGGATCAATATCTATCTGTACACATTTCGCCTGTCCCGGCTCAGGATAAAACTCGATATACGGGAATGACGAGCCAATGATGAAAAGAGTATCGCATTCTTCAACTGCCTCCTGCGATGGTTTGGTTCCCAGCAATCCTACGCTTCCTGTTGTGTAAGGACTATCATCAGGCACGCAGGCTTTTCCCAGGAGGGGTTTAATAATCGGAGCACCGAGCAGCTGTGCAATCTCTTCAAGTTCTTCAGTGCATCCGAGAGCTCCGCGTCCTGCAAATATTGCAACTCTCTCACCGTCATTAAGTACCTGGGCTGCTTTCTGCAGATCCATCTGCGAAGGGATAGGATGCTGCGGTGTGAAAATATTAGAGACGTGATGAGGTATATTTCTTTTTGAACGGTTATTCATTCCTTCAACGCTTTGCAGATCGCTTGGAAAAGTAATGTGTGCAACCCCTCTTCTGTTCAATGCATAACGGCACGCAAGGTTCGCCACATTTTCAACATGGGTAGATCCCATTATTCTCACATTGTAAACAGATACATCTTCAAACAGCCTGTCAAGTTCAACATCCTGCTGACCATGAGTATTCATTAGATCGTGGAACTGGTTTCCCGTTATTGCCAGTACCGGCTGACCGTCCATCTTAGCATCGTATAAACCGTTCAGCAAGTGTATACCGCCGGGACCGCTGGTAGCAAGACAGACTCCAAGTCTGCCGGTATACTTCGCATAAGCGCATGCCATAAATGCGGCCGCTTCTTCATGCCGGGACATGAATGAATTTTATTCTGTCCTGTCTTTTCCGCAGTGCTTCCATCATTCCGTTTATGCCGTCACCCGGAAGACCGAAAATATATTCTACTTTCCACTGCTCCAGAACATCAACAAGTATATCAGACGCCGTACTCTTCATATCAAACCTCTTTTATTCAAAAATTCTTATTGTCTTATTACTCAACAATTAAACCCATTTCATACAAACAATTTGTGATTTATTATTTAAAATCAACCTTCAGTGTTTTTTGTCATCCTATTCTGAAGGAGTCTTATTATATTTATAGTTTTTTACATACAGACATAAATACCACCAGTACTTATAAGGTATTACACGCTGGAGTACCGGTGTATGTCCTATCCCCGTAAGCATATTTTGTACAAGCCTCCCATCAGCCTGGTTCTTAATTGTATCTGCCCTCAGGTCAGCTGGTTTCGGTATATAACTTTTGCCGACAGGACCGTTGCCGTCGAGACCAACGCCATGACAGAAAACGCAGTAATAATTATAGTATACGCGGCCCCGTTCGAAATTTTCGGGAGTATTCTTCAGCTGGTTCGATTCATTAACTGCGGGCAGTGTCGCAAACTTTTCTACAGGAACGGAATTAGGAGGAGGAAGCATCTCACTTTTTTCGAATGTACGTAAATTCTCCTGCTGCTCCATATGCGGACCGGTAAACAGCAGGTAAACTGCCACGGCAAGTACGATGATTATCGCTATTCCCAATCCTATAATATACTTCTTCTTCATTTCAGTGTATCTTCAGGAGTTTTTACTGTGATCTTATGTTCTTTTGTCTCTTTAAGTATCTTTGCCCCGGGAAGATGTTCTATCTGATCCGGGGGAAATAATTCTTCCTTATATTCTCTTGTTGAATAAATGGACTGCGAAGGTGCATCGGGAAGTATTTCATAATCCCATTTCCTCTGCGGTTCTTTAATTATTGTCATCATAACCATAGCCCAGCCCAGGATGAATACTGCAAACATGATTACAAGGAACCATCGCATCCGGTTATTTCCGCTCTCAGTATATTCTTCATATTCTGTCATAATATTCTCTACCAGTTTGGAGGTGTAATAGCCCTGTAAATAGTATAAAGGATTACAAACAGGATAAGTGCCGCATATGTCAGCTTTAAGATCCAGGGTATAGCCTGCCACCATGTAAGCCATCCGCGTGCTGTTTTTCCGTCCTTCATTTTTCGCGGCGTCCACATATCGAGGTAAGCCACAGCTGTATACAATACCAGGAAGACTCCTCCGAGTATTGCAAGTATCACCCAGCCGTTTTGTAAAACATCAAACCTCAACATAGAATTTTACACCTTTGATTTTCCGTTATTCTTTTCATCATCCCCGGGTATATAACTTTCGAGGGGAAGATGCCTTGCCCTTTCCTGATTGCTGAACTGATGATTCTTGAACGCCCAGCCAATGACCGCAAGGATTCCCGAAACCGCTATTAAAGTAAAACCTATCCAGAACCTGACTATTGCATCCATTTTAATGCTCCTGTTGTATCATTCCATTCTGTGTGCATTGAATCGGGGTAAAGCTTCCCGGTAGTATCAGGAATCTGATATGGATTTTTCCACTCGGGTTCATATGCTGCATCAATACCTTTCGGTTCAATGTCGGCATCTGTATAACCTATAAATGACACGGCAATATAATTTGCAAGATCCCATATCTTTTCAGATTCCAGTGCACGTTTGAAATAAGGCATTGCAGTTCCTGTTATTCCATTCATTATCTGGTAATAAAGGATGCCTCCTATATATTTCCCATCAACAAGATTCCGTCTTAAAAGAGTAAAGTTCAGCGGCGGAGGATTAAGGTATTTTGCCGCGGGACCTTTGCCATCACCAACCGGTCCGTGACAGCCGATGCAGAACTGCTGGTATATTTTCTTTCCCCTGAGAACAGCCGGCTCGGTTGCAGGATAAGGATTAGGCATTGCATGCCACACTGCAGGGATCTGGCTGTGCAGCCATTTAATGTTTGCGTCAGGACCTTTATCGTATGCCTCCAACGCAAGCTTTTTCCAGTACTTCTGCCTTGCTACTCTTTTTTCTGCATCCTTTCCGCCGAGGTATTGAACGTACGCTATCAGCTTTTTTATTTTATCCATTCCAAGAAATTCCCACGACGGCATAACCGAAACAGGGCTTGTGAATCTCGGATCGGTGAAGTGAGCTATATGCCAGTCATCCGGATGCTCACCGCCTTCTTCCGAAAGATCCGGTCCTGTTCTTTCGGAGCCGAGTATAGCCGGTTCCTGTCCTACATAATCGCCGCGCTGGGCTATTCTCTCAGAACCTTTGCCCCAATCCGAGATCCTTACATAAAGAGAATGACAGTAGCTGCAGCCGTTGCTTACATAAACGTGTAATCCTGCTCTTTCAAGTTTCGTCATTGGTCTCCAGTTTTTTGACGGCTTCTCTTTCATTGTCAGTGCAGGGAATAAAACCATAATTGTTATTGAAGCCCAGAAAACCATGAGGCCTCCGAAAACAACGACACTTGATTTCATCTTCATACGGGACTCTCCTCAGTAACAGGGGTTTCTTCTGTTACCGGCTTAGGTTCAAATAATTCACCTTCCCGAATGGTTTTATAAATATTGTAAAGTCCTATGAAAGCTCCCGCAATAATAAATACCCCGAACATTGCACGCAGAGCCATGTAAACTGAAAGCTCAGGAAGGACCCTGTAGACTACCTCACCATTCTGCCATGCCGAACCCTGGATTAATCCTGCAATTGTTAAAACGAAAAAGAAACCGGTCAGTCCGATCATCACCAGGCCGAACTGAAGATTAACAAGTTTTTCCGAATAGAGTTTTCTTTTTGTAATCAGGGGAAGTATATGCCATAAACCTCCGATAGCAATAAATCCTGAGAACCCGAGCACAGCTATGTGTGCATGCCCAACAGTCCAGTTTGTAAAATGAGTTACTCTTTGTACTCCCGGCAGCGATTGAACCGAACCCTGGATTCCAACGATAAGGTACCAGATAATTCCCATCATTACCCATCTTGCCGCAGGGTTTGCGAATACAGGGGCTCCTCTCTGTCTCGCCGTTAAGAATATATTTGCAATGACTGTAAATACGGGTATAAGCATCAGCACGGAATCGACTACTGTTATAACTTTCAGCCAGTTGGGAATGGGAGATTGAAGCAGATGGTGTCCGCCTATATGAGAATACAGAATTACCAGCGTCCAGAAACCGATAAGCGAAAGAGTATGAGAATAAAGCGGTGTCTTCGTCACCCGGGGTATAACGAAATAAGCTGCACCTACCGCAAGGGGAGTCAATAACATTCCCGGCAGATCGTGTCCATAGAACCAGAGGAATAATGAATCAAGCAGTCCCGGCATTGCACCTGTAGACGGATGCCACATTACATTTCCAAGCGGATAACTTGTAGACGTCCACATTATCGCCCCTATAAAATACCAGACGGAAACATATAAGATAGTCTCCCGGCGAATTCCAATCGTTTTAATAAGGTTGAACACAAGAAGCAGCAATGAAAGCCACAGTGAAACGTCAAAGATCCAGATATATTCAGAGTATTCTCTTCCCTGCGTTACCCCGAATGAAAACGTGAGAGGACCGCTGAGAACGGTGATATTCCAGAGCAGGAAGCTCAGCCAGGCTAGCGGTTCAGACCATAATTTTGTTTTAAGCAGTGCCGGAGTATAGTATAAGCCGCATCCGATAAGTGTAGATGTAACAAATCCGTATAATACTGTGTTTACATGGATGGGACGGGTTCTTCCAAATACAAGGAAAGGAATATTGTTCCAGAATTCAGGAGCCATAAGATGAATGGCTGCGATCATTCCGTATAAAGTTCCTACGACAAACCAGACAGTACCGGCGACGAGGAAAGCCAGCGCCGCACTTGAAGGCTGTCTTGTGAAAGCAAATATGTTCTTTTTATTTTCTATCGGTGACATGTAAAACAATCCGTTGTTGCATTGTTATCTCTGTGGCATTGGATGCAGAAGCCCATTGAAATATGTTTGGCTTCTATTATTCTGTCCATACCTTTTACGTTTCCATGACAGGTCCCGCAGTCAATTCCGTTTATGATGTGCATACGGTGACTGAAGTAAACGAAATCGGGAAGATTTAATACCCTGTTCCATTCTACCGGCTCATTTTTGAAATAATGCCTTCTTAGTTTCTCGATCGGCGGATAGTTTATAATTATGGAACGGTGACAGAGCATGCACGTCTGGAGCGGCGGCATTCCTGCCACATCCGAAGTTGCCGCCGTAGCATGACACATCATACAGCTGATATTTTTCTGCCCTGCATGCAGGCGGTGACTAAAAGGGATCGGCTGTTCGGGACCGAATTTAATTTTATAATAATAATTATACATTCCTGTCATGATCACGAGTACTAAAATGGCAATTACTGATAGTCCCGCTGAGATCTTCCAGTATTTCCTTGCCTGTCTTTTAGCTTCACTATTTTCGTTAACCGCTTTCAATTCTTATCCGTCTGATATAAAACGTTTTTCATCCGCAAAGTAAATTGAATCATTCCCAGCCCGAGAATCCCTGCAAAGGCGGCGAACGAGGATATCTCAGCCCAGCCGAAATTCAGCACGTGCTGGAAAGATGCATCAACCAGCCACCATCGTTCAATCCACATCACCGCGAGGAGAATAAAACAGATCAGTCCGAGATACCAGGTTGTCTTCTTGGCCCAGATAGTCAGCAGAAGGATAAGGGGACCAAGATAGAAAAGTCCGATCAGCAGGAACGAGATAGTTTCCCAGGGAACGAAATTCATTCTCGGGACAATAAACCGTGTTTCGAAAGGAAGATTTTCATAATACATCGGCAGAAGCTGGCAGAACATCATATATGTTGTAAGGATACTGAATGCAAAAATCAGTTTTCCCAGGTCGTGCCTTCTGTCAGCATCCGGTTTGACGGTAAACAGGGAAATGAAAGTTAATGCCGTAATGGCGATATAAAGTCCGCTAATAAAAAAGTATGCGCCGAAAAGTGTGCTTTTCCATTCAGGGTCGAGAGCCATAACAAGATCAAATGCCAGCAGGGTAAATACAACGCAATAGACGACAATAAGTACTCCGGCTGCAAATAATTTTCTCTCCGTGTTGCGCCTGTTTATATACCAGAACGCGGTAATCCAGAATGCTATTAAAGCTGCAAGGTCCCTGATGAATAAATACGTATTATCGAGCCAGCCGCTTTTATTATAAAGCCTGCCGAACCATGTCGCCCAGTGACTGCTTCCTGCCCATAGTAATATCAGGAAGAGAACGGACGGGATAGCAAAAGCAGCCCCTGTTATACCCAGCGGTTCAAGCTTTCCAAGCCACTTTCCGTTTGAAGCCTGCACGACTGCCACCCAGACTACCATACCCGCAGAAAGGGGTGTGAAGTAAATAAAGTTAATCAATAATGCGCGCCATGCCTGTGCATCATTCTGTCCTCCGAGGCTGATAACCCATATTACTATGCCGGCAATGAAGATCAGTCCCCATATTATACTGAACCTTATTATCTTCTGTTTATTCTCATTCTCTAACATTAAATTCCTCTGCATTTTCAGATAGTACAACTTCTCTAAGGTTATTCAATTTATTACTTTCGCAGGCTATAAGGATCCCATACTTGTCTTTACTGAACCGCGGGTCATAGTAAGGATGAATTCTTTTCTTATATAACCTCGTATGGTACAGGAGGCCGATAAGAGTAGCCAGAGTGCCAAACAGGATAAGCATCTCGAAACCGACAATAGTATAAGGTATAGGAGCAGTAGGAGGCTTTCCCCCCACGATGAGTTTATTTGTATTAGCCGTTGCAATTGCGAGAGTATAGCCGCATATTATACCAAGGATTGCACCTAAAAGCGTCCATATCCTGACAGGACTTTTAGGTTTATGAAGAATATCGCTCACTTCTTTTATCTTAAGCGGAGAGAAGGCCTCAACAACGTGATAGCCGGCCTCGTATACTTTCTTAACCGATTTAAGAAAATGTTCGTGGCTTGAGAATATCGCCATCACCTTTGTCTTCCCTTTGATAGACGCAGAGAATGTTTTCTTCTTAGGAGGAGGTTCAATTTCAGGCGTATCTCCTTCAACCAGCTGTTCCTTATAATCCGCCATTGGAACAGTCGGGAGGGTTTTACTAAAGATCAAAAACCACATAAGGAAAAAGGCAAGTGAAGCTGCTGTTATACTTAGTTCAACCCAGCTCGGGGTATACTTACCCCAGTTATGAGGAAGAAAATCATGGGCAGTAGATGCTGCAACAATCATTACCCTTTCGAGCCACATCCCAAGGTTGACCACAAGTGAAATAATGAAAAGATATAAGAAGCTTCTTCTGAACTTTTTAAAGATGAACAGCATTGGTATAAAGAAGTTGCAGACAAGTATCAGGTAATAAACCCAGGCAACCCAGCCTGTCTGTATGAAGGTCGTAAACTGCGACTCGAATTTATCTCCGGAATAAAAAGCCATAGCAGGTTCGATCACATATGTATATCCGAGTATTCCGCCGGTGACAAGCATTGTTTTTGCGACCATTTCAAAATGCTTTATCGTCATCAGTTTTTCTAATTTGAAGATCTTACGGAGAGGGATAAGAAGCGTGAGCACCATTGCGAGTCCCGAGTGAATAGCGCCCGCGACAAAGTACGGCGCAAATATGGTTTCATGCCATCCCGGGAGTAATCCCATAGCAAAATCCCACGACACGATGGAGTGCACAGAGATAACCAGGGGAGTGGCTAGTGCTGCGAAATACAGATATGATCTTCCGTAATGCCGCCATTGACTCTCCGCCCCTGACCATCCAAGTGCAAGTGCCCTGTAAACTCTTGTTTTAATATGATTCGGACCTAATGTCTTTGTAAATCTGTCCCTGCCTGAAGCAAGATCGGGAATCATACCGACATACCAGAAAATCAGACTTACGGTGAAGTAAGTGGATACTGCCAGGAAGTCCCATACGAGAGGACTGAGGAAATTGGGCCAGAGCTCTCTTTCGTTTGGATAAGGCATTATGTAATAGAAGATCCATAACCTTCCGAGATGCATCAGGGGGAAAAGTCCCGCTGTCATTACCGCGAAAATGGTCATAGCTTCAGCAGCCCGTGACACCGCATCACGGAATTTTGCCCTGACAAGAAAAAGTATTGCCGAAATTAAAGTACCCGAATGAGCTATTCCTACCCAGAACACGAAGTTAGCAATATACACACCCCAGCCCACCGGGTGACTTAATCCTGCAACACCCATCCCGCGCCGTACCTGGTATATCCAAGCGAATAACCCCCACACAACTACAAGGGCGAGGAAAGCTACGAAAAAATAATAAAGAGGTATCGGCGGTTTGGTTGATGATAGTACATCATCATTCACTTCCTTTAAGGTTAGTTCTTTACTGTACTCACTCTTCATGCATTCTTCCCTGCATCGATTCGTTTCAGATAAGTAACTGCCGGTTTTGTATTCAGCTCTTCAAGTACGTGATATCTTCTTAAATGGTGCCGTGTTATGTCGGTAACTTTCGAATTATCATCAAGCAGGTCACCAAATACGATTGCGCTTGTGGGACAGGTCTGAACGCATGCCGGGGTAATATCACCATCCTCTATCTTTTCTCCTGCCGTCTTTTTATGATACTCGACATTTCTTATTCTCTGTACGCAGAATGTACATTTCTCCATTACACCTCTTACCCTAACAGTGACTTCAGGGTTCAGCTGCATATCCAGCGGCCACTCAAAATGGAAGTTGAACCAGTTGAACCTGCGTACTTTATAAGGACAGTTGTTCGAGCAGTACCTCGTCCCTATGCACCTGTTGTATATCTGTGCATTCAAACCTTCTTCATTATGTACTGCGGCAAAAACAGGACATACAGGTTCACAAGGTGCAGCATCGCATTGCTGGCAGGGGAGCGGGAGCCATCCGACTTTATGTGGATTACCGTCCATTCGATACGGTACAACCTTGATCCACGACATTTCCAATCCCTCATTAACATTTTCTTCACCGACAACAGGAATATTATTTTCTGCATAGCACGCGGTTTCACAGGCTTTACATCCGATACATGCATGCAGGTCGATAGACATTGCCCACCTGTGTTCTTTATACGGATGAACGGGGTAGAGATCTCTTTTTTCGTCATATCCTTCGGGAAGGGGCATAATAAGATGCTCGCCGTCTCCCGGCTTCATTTTTTCTAAAATGTCAAGCTCAATCCATTCATAGATCCCTTCTCTTCCGAATTGATGATCCGTTGCAGCTGCAAAAATGGGATGCTTATTACCGCCTGCAGATTTTAATTTGACAAGGCCTGTTTCGTTCATCCTGTTAATAAGCATGAACGCATTTGCTCCCCTGTCCGCAGCATTTTTTCCAAGTGCGGTATGGCCCTGTCCGTATCCGATCGATAAAACATTAACCGGAAGATCAATTGTCAATCTTACCGGCACTTTTATTTTTCCTGCATCCGATTCTATCTCAACGAGATCGAAATTATCGAGTCTGAGTTCTTTTGCTTTGTCGACGTTTATATCTATCCAGCTGCTCCAGGTTATGTTTGTGAGAGGATCAGGAATTTCCTGCATCCAGCCCCTGTTTGAAAATCTTCCGTCAAATAAAGTAATGGCAGGATATGTCCAGAGCTGAAGTTCAGCTGTGTTTTTATTCCTTACGTTTGAATTTAAATTAAGTGAGCCTGTCTTTATACTAATATTCTGTGCAGGATTAGATCCGGTCGATTCATTCGCTTCGCTGTATATGCCTTTCCTTAATGCATCCTGAAGCTCATCATCGGATGTATATATACCTTTCTCCTGCCAGTATTGTTTAACCCAGTCCTCATAATGATCGGCAGGTTTTGAAGAACCCTTCCTTGCAAGCGGGTTACCAGCACTCTCCGATAATGCAAGCAGAATATTCCCTGCAGAATAAGTTGCATGCAGGGACTGCATTGTCGGCTGCATCAGGCTGTGAATTCCTTTATAAGGCTCAAAGTCACCCCAATCCTCAAGCGGATAATTTATCGGCAGTACCCAATCGGAAATCCTGGCCGTCTCATCTTCCATTGTTCCCAGGTAAATTATTTTATCTGCATTCAAAAGATATTTATCAGAACCGCTCCACGTGTAAACAGGATTTGAATTATGGATAATTATAATATCGTCTTTACTTATAGATTTTAGAAAATCTAAGGTTTCATCGTTCATCGCTGTCTTCGACAGTGCGTGAGGAGTAGAAAAATCAATATTTGAAAGGTTTCCTGCAGCATAGTTCAACAGATTAACTGCCACGGCAGTATCAAGATTGGATTTCGTATACACTCCGGAAGCACCTGCTAATGCAAGTGGAGATTTAGCTTTTGAAAATTCTTCTGCAAGTTCTTCAATTTTCTTATCGGGTATTACTGCATTTTGAGTGTTCGTTGATAAATAATTATCAATTTCCGGTTTTAATGAACTGACATCCCGTTTACTCCGGCCGGTCGAAATTATTTTTGAAAGGATAGAATATGCTGTGTAAACCATTGCCTCAGGGGAGAGCATAATAAATTCGTCGGCATTAGTTGCAGTACCTGAAAACCTGGGGCCTGCATAAATAAACTTTCCCATTTTGCCGTTTTCAAATTCGTGCATCTTTTTAAATTGTCCCGCATATTCAACCGGTGAGATCCACGTCTCAAGAAAATCGGCTCCAAAGCTGATTATAAGATCTGTATTATCAAGTTTATACCGCGGGATTACAGGTTCTCCGAATACTGCCTGGTTGGCTTTACGAAGAACCTCGTAATTAAAAGGCTCATACCATAAAACTTTTCCATTTTTACCCGATGCAAACATTTCCATTAATTCGGCCAGTGAACCTGTCTGCAGATCTGAAATAATTAATACTCTCCCCCTTGAATTTTTTATTTGCTGTGAAATTTCTGATATAGCTGATTCCCAATCGCGTTTTAATTTCTTATCGCTATCCCATTTCTCGTTATACAGCACATCTTTAAGTCTGTCAGGATCATATAAACCCTGAACGGACGATTGACCCCTTGCGCATAGTTTGCCATTATTAATCGGACTCTCAGGATTGCCCTCAGCCTTTGTAACCCGTCCGTCGCGATGCCACATATGCATACCGCATCCGGCTGCGCATTCACGGCAGGTTGTAGCATAATGAATCCATTCCCCCGGCTGAGGATATTGAGGAGGATTGACATAGGGGATTAGTTTATTTACTGTTGTACTGCAGCCTGCACCGGCTAACGCTACGCCTGCAGAACCGGTAAGAATTAAAAATGAACGACGCGAAATCTTCGTCATAGGCCCGAAGTCATCTTTCTGCTGCCCTCCAGCAACTAAATTTTGTTAAGTACAGAACACGATTTAAATTAAATTTAAAACCGAATGGCATGGTGCTTTGACTCACCATTTAATTTTCTTTCGTAAAATGCGGAAGTATTATTTGACAATAGACACAATAAACTTTAATTAAAAAGGAGTATGAACAGTCAGTCTTTGTTAAAGGATTTATTTATAAATCAAAATTTTGGGAAACGGTTAAAGCAGATAAGAATTTTTTCAATTCCATGGAGTTGGTTAATGAGATAAAAAAAAGACCGCCAAATACAGGCGGTCTTTTTAAATTACGATCAGCAGGATATTATTTTAATAACAACATTTTCTTAATTAGTACCGAGTTATTCTGCTGCAGTCTGTAGAAGTATGCACCGCTGGGTAAAGAGGATGCATCAAATAATACCTGGTGCTCACCTGCAGTAATTTCATCATTCACTAAAACCGCTGCCTGCTGACCAAGGACGTTATAGACAGTCAGGCTGACATGTCCTGATTCAGGAACATTGAAATCTATTTTTGTTGTTGGGTTGAACGGATTAGGATAGTTCTGTGAAAGGTTGAACTTTAAGGGTGCCGATTCACCTGTTGTTACTTCCACAGGTGTCTGTATTTTGTACGCCGATATTCCGCCGTCGCTTCTTACCGCAATAATCAGACTATCATCTCTTGATTTTGACATTGCCCAGTAGGTGCCTGTCCCCGGGGCTGTATACTGCATCGACCAGCTAGCTCCATTATCATTAGAGTAGTATATATTACTACTCTGCCTGGCTGCCCACCATTGGTTACCCAGGCCTGTAAGTCCACCCACGCCTTCTAATCCCGGAAGAGCAGATGTTGTATCCCAGGTGGTTCCTCCGTTTGTGGTTTTGTTCAATGCACTCCCGCCTCCAAGGAATCCATCGCTGGAATTATTGAACCATATGGAAAAAACATTTCCCTGAGGGACAGCTTGCGGCGTCCATGAATTGCCCATATCGCTTGAGTAATAAACAGTGGAATTGTTTGTGCCGAAATAAACAGATGAGCCCGAAACGTACATTGAATTATTCCAGCCTGCTTCACCGCCGTTCTGCGCAAGTGTGTTAGCAGCATTCCAGGTTTGACCCCCATCTGAGGTTTTATAAATTTCCCAGCTGCCGCCGACGGGATCACCGTAAACGATTCCGTTGTTTGCATCAGTCATCCATATTGCATCAAGGAAACCTCCTGCCTGCGTAAAGACCTGGTTCCAGGTGCCGCCTCCGTCGGCCGTTCTGTATATGTAAGTTGCGGTTGAGGAAGAAGTCGTGCATAAAGCTGTCATAGCATCTATCCCAAAAATATTATAAACGGGATCAGTTCCGATAGCACCTCCTCCTACGCTTGTCCATGTAGTTCCCCCATCGGTTGTCCTTACCACAGTTCCGGCATCGCCGCCAGCCCAGGCAACAGATTTATCTACTGCTGAGACAGTCCATAAAGTAACTGAAACAGGAGACGTCTGCTCCTGCCACTGGGCCTGTATTTTTACAGACCCGGAAATAATTAAAATAAGTATAAACACAGCTGGAAAGTAATTTTTCATCATAAACCTCCGGTTATCATTGATAGTTATTTCGTCTGCATCTTCATCCTTATAAAGTAGTGTGCTGATTGATGAAGAAACAACCGCCGAATTTCCGTGAAATAATTAAAATTGTATGTGATTATGATGAAGAATATTACAGGATTTTAGAGATATGTGACAGGCAAAGCTTCTCACAAATATTTGTATAAAAAAAGACCGCCCGAAGAGGCGGTCTTTTGAAGTATGATCAACAGAATATTACTTTAGTAACAACATCTTCTTTATTGATACAGAATTATTCTGCTGCAGCCGGTAGAAGTAAGTGCCGCTTGACAGGGTCTTTGCATCAAATTTAACTTCGTGAGGACCTTCAGAAAGCACACCGTTTACCAGCACAGCGACTTCTTCACCAAGAGTATTGTATACGGCCAGTTTAACACTGCCCGGTTCGGGAACGCTGAACTTAATGACAGTAGATGGGTTGAAAGGATTTGGATAATTCTGTGAAAGATCGAAGGTTACAGGACCGCCTTGTGAAATTTCAACTTCCTTTGAATATTCGGAACGCCCGTCGAAATCAATTTGTTTGAGCCTGTAAGTGTAATTTCCCGGCGCAAGGTTTTTATCAATGTAGGTATAATCCCTCGGTTCAGTTGTTGTCCCTGCTCCTTTTACAAACCCGATCGTTGCGAAATTGTTTAGCGCATCTTTCCTCTCGATCTCAAAGATCCGGTTGTTTGTTTCTGTAGCCGTCTGCCAGGAAAGAACAACCTGGTTCAGATCATTTACAGATGCATTGAAAGAAGTAAGTTCAACAGGAACTATGGTATTATCCCAGACCGCCTGCGCGGCATCGGTATTTGCCTGAAGATCTGCAAGACTCGTACCTGCTACTACGCCGAAACCAACTACCAGGGTAGCGCCGGGGTCAATAGTATAAGGACCGGAACCAACGAAGGATCTGTAATCGGCTGTAATTGTTCCGGGGGTAGTTATAGTTGAAATCCAGTCCCTGATCACAAACCGGATTGTAGTTTCATCTCCCGGGAAGAGATCATTGGCGGTACCTCCGGCAATTCCGTTAAATGCTACAAGGCCGTAATAATTCGGATCAGGAGATCCGCCGCTCAGCCATTGATAAACCAGGCTTCTTTCCTGGTCGAGCCCTGCAAGATTGTTCAGGTAGGCTGTGCCGCCGACATCCCAGTCGCCGAACATCCCCGCATAAAAATTATTGATTGCCGAAGCAGTTGGATTGGTTATATCCAGCCTGATAAAAATATAATCATCTCCGGTGTTGGAATAAGTGGTTTGTGCTGTCTGGACACCGTACGGTACCGGTGCGAGGTTATCCATATAACTGCACATACTTACCTGGTCGAAATTGGTGAGTGATGTATTAGTTAATGGAACTGTATTTACCATATCCTCAATCAGTATGATTGTCTGGGTGGCATCGCTGAAGCTTCCTACCATTCCCGAAACACCATAGTCGGAATTACCATACATAATTCCGGCCGTAAAGCAGGCATCTCCGCTTCCTGAAAATGAAATACCGTTACCCCCCGCCCCCAGGCCCCCATGCCCGATATACCCGTTATCAAAAACTGTTACCTGGATATTACCTGTATTGTGGTCAAAGGTTTGAGCTGTTGTAAGTCTACCCGATACCAGAAGGGTGAAAGAAAAGAATAAACCAATGTAAAGATACTTACTCATTGAACCTCCGTTTGTCGTGTTAGTAAATAGTTACCTAACTGTAGAGGACAATTTTTATTAAGTTTTTATATCATCTTTACCTTAGAAGAGAAGAAATACATCGAAAACCGGAGTAACATATAAGACCGCTGTAAAATAATAAGAAATAAAATCATTAAATGGAATACCCGGTGGAAGGAAAAAGTAACAAGCAACTATCGGTGCTATCCCGGTGTTACATCGGAGTTATCCCGTTGTTAGAGGCCGTTTGATGGCCGAATGATGGCCGAAAGAATTTTTGTAAATTAAGCATGAAAGACCCCCGGAACCCGGTGAAATCATGTAATAATTTAGCATAATTGAGAATAAAATGAAATTATTCAGAGTCTTATCTGGAGAGTGTGGGGAGGGGGGGCTGCGAGAAGATGAGAAGATGAGAAGATGAGAAAGGAGATGAGAAGATGAGGGAAGCAAAGTTACTGTGTGAAGTAATATTTTCGGATTTTTCATAAAAAAAAGACCGCCTGTATTCAAGCGGTCTATCATAAAAAAAATGAATTTACCGGAGCTTACTTAAGCAGCAGCATTTTCTTTACTGAAACTGAGCTCTCACTCTGAAGTCTATAGAAATATGCACCGCTGGGTAATGATTTCGCATTAAATTCAGCCTGGTGCATTCCTGCATTAACTTCACCGTTAACCAGAACAGCTACTTCCTGACCGAGCAGGTTGTAAACCGCAAGTTTAATTTTTCCTGCCTGCGGAACACTATAGGTGATAGTAGTTGTCGGATTGAAGGGATTAGGATAATTCTGAGCAAGGTTGAAGGTTTCAGGACTTGTGGTTGAAGTTTCTATTCCTGTTGGTGCTGTCAACTGCATAACCTGGTAATCATCTACATACATTTCATCTGTTGCAGCAGCTCCGAAGAAATCATCGGCCGCCAGCATATTAGAGATTGGAGTACCGCTTGCACCGAGGGTCCACTGCCATGAGTAAACCATTGTACCATTATACCAGTATTCAGCCAAATCATTATCGAGATCGACAATAACCTGATTAAGAACCCATGTATCATATGAATATGTGAAAGTTGCAGCCAGGTTTCCGCCTGCATTTAACGAACCGGCAGCGCTGGCATTGAAGTATACTTCAAGTCCCCATTCCTGGGCAGCAATAAACTGTGCTAATGCATTGAAGTATCCTGTTTTTCCTGTGGGAATATAATTATAGAAATCGATTTCCCATTTTCCTGAAGTTTCAGGACCCCAGTAATGAACTTCATCATTATCAGGAGCAACTACAAAAGAATTAGCACCGCTGTGAGCCCAGTTGCTTGAAATATAAGCATCCTCTGTAGCGTTGCATGGATCCTGGCTCCAGGTAGTCCAGTCGGTCGGGTTCTGGCATGCGAGCTGCTGACCTGCAGTATATGAATCAAAATCATCGGAGAAAATAACTGTTCCGCCGCCTGTTGAAGTTTCAACAACCCCGCGGATATTCCAGTTATAGTTTAATCCGAAATCATTTAAGTGCTGCCAGGTCCCTGAATCGTTAACGTAATCGCCGTCAGGATCAGCAGGACCGGCATCAACGCCGAGGGGATAAGCAGCAGAAGTAGAATCTTCTACCTGTAGACATACCCATAAGTCATTTCCTGAAACAGGAATATTAGTAGTCAGGGCAATTTCATTCCAGTCGCCTACGGTTAAAGAGCCTAAATCTAAAGGCTGGCTTAGTAATAAAGTACCGGGATCGGTAGCGGTTCCGGCATCATATATCATTATAGTCAGCCCTGTTGCAGCCTGAGTATAATGAAATTGAACTGCCTGTAATGTACCGCCTGCATAAGCACCAAGAATTTCGGCTCTGAATCTTGCACCGCCGATGAAGGTTGTGCCGCCGTCGCCGACAGAGTTGCCTGCATTATCGCCATCGTAATGAACTATAACCATATCATTTGGTGAATCAGGACTTGTTGATCCGGTATGTGCCTGATTTAATGAGAAATTCTGACTATATCCTGCCGAATAAACCAGAAAAGAAAATAATGCTGTGAATAGAAGTTTGTTGAAATGTTTCACGTGTTCTCCTTATTTGTATGAAAGAAAAAAAAATAAAAGACCGCCTTATTCAAGCGGTCTTTTATTAAAGAAAAAGATCAGGAAAATATTACTTTAAGAGCAGCATCTTCTTAATCTGAACTGAATTATCGCTCTGCAGCTTATAGAAATAAGCGCCGGTCGGTAATGATTTTGCACTGAATTCAACCTGGTGGAAACCTTCGGTTACAACACCGTTAACCAGAACAGCAACTTCCTGACCAAGCAGGTTGTAAACTGCTAATTTAACTTTACCTGACTGAGGAACGGTAAAGCTGATTGTAGTTGTCGGGTTGAAAGGATTAGGATAGTTCTGAGCAAGGTTGAATGTTTTAGGACCGGTAACAGAAACTTCAACTTCGTTTGAATATTCAAAACGGCCGTTGAAATCAAGCTGTTTCAGTCTATAAGTGTAATTTCCGTTATTTACGTTTTGATCAACAAAAGAGTAAGCTTTTGGATCTGTTGTAGTGCCTGAACCTTTGACGAAACCAACAGTTGAATATGTTCCGTTTTCGCTTTTTCTTTCAACTTCAAACATCCTGTTATTGGTTTCAGTAGCGGTCTGCCAGTTAAGAACGACCTGACCTAAGGTGTTTGTATTTGCAGTGAAAGATGTTAATTCAACAGGAACAATCGTGAGATCGGTTACTGTGTAATCATCTACATACATCTCATCTGTTGCAGCTGCGCCGAAGAAATCATTGGCTGCCAGCATATCAGCAATAGGTGTACCGCTTGCACCAAGGGTCCACTGCCATGAGTAAACCATAGAACCATTATACCAGTATTCAGCCATATCATTGTCGAGATCAACAATAACCTGGTTCAGAACCCAGGCATCATATGTATATGTGAAAGTTGCAGCCAGGTTTCCGCCTGCATTTAACGAACCGGCAGCGCCGGCATTGAAGTATACTTCGAGTCCCCACTCCTGGGCAGCGACAAACTGACTCAGAGTATTGAAGTATCCTGTTTTTCCTGTGGGAATATAATTATAGAAATCGATTTCCCATTTACCAGCGGTTTCAGGACCCCAGTAATGAACTTCATCATTATCCGGAGCAACTACAAAAGAATTAGCACCGCTGTGAGCCCAGTTGCTTGATACATAAGCATCGGTAGTACCATCGCATGGGTTCAGATTCCAGGTAGTCCAGTCAGTAGGATTCTGGCATGCAAGCTGTTGACCTGCAGTATATGAATCAAAATTATCGGAGAAAATTACTGTACCTACAGGAGGTCCAGTCTGAACAACACCGCGGATATTCCAGTTGTAGTTTAATCCGAAATCATTTAAGTGCTGCCAGGTACCAGAATCGTTAACGAAGTCGCCGTCAGGATCAGCAGGACCTGCATCAACGCCGAAAGGATAAGCAGCAGCAGTAGCATCTTCTACCTGAAGGCATACCCATAAGTCATTTCCTGAAACAGGAATATTAGTGGTTAGGGCAACTTCATTCCAATCGCCTACAGTTAAAGAGCCTAAATCCAAAGGTTGGCTAAGTAATAAAGCACCAGGGTCAGTGGCTGTTCCGGCATCATAGATCATTATGGTTAGACCGGTTGCAGCCTGAGTATAATGAAATTGAACAGCTTGTAATGTTCCGCCTGCATAAGCACCAAGAATGCTGGCTCTGAACCTTGCACCGCCGATAAAAGTGGCGCCGCCATCGCCGACTGAATTACCAGCATTATCGCCATCGTAATGAACGATAACCATATCATTTGGTGAATCAGGACTTCTTGATTCGTTATGTCCCTGATTCAAAGAAAAATTCTGGCTGAATCCTATGGAATATAGGAGAAAGGAAAAGAGTGCTGTGAAAAGAAAACGGTTGAACTGTTTCATAGATCCTCCTAACACGATTGAAGTTAATGAAAAAAAATGGAATGCATATTGCCCATCATAATGCACAATTCCATTACTTGTTATTAAATTACTTAGGCTTTTTCATTAAATGAATTTAACGTACAAATAAGATATGATTTTTTTTTTATAATTATCAACAAATTAAGAGAAAAAAAATGTGATCCCGGATAAAAAAAAGACCTCTCCCGGGGGAGAGGTCTTCCTGAATTTTAGTGGATTTGAAGTTTTTTTACTCCAATAGCAACATTTTTTTCATCCTAACTAAACCATCGTACTGAATTTTATATAGATAAACTCCGCTGGGGAAATTTGCGGACTTAAAATTTACCTCATGATAGCCAGCTTCGTAATAACCATCAGCCAATACAGCTATCTCTTCCCCTACTACATTATAAACCGAGAGTTTGACATATGAAGCCCCGGGTATACTGAACCGGATTTTGGTTTCCGGGTTGAAAGGATTGGGATAATTCTGTTCCAGAACAAATCCATTCGACGGGTTAATATTCATTTCAACTACCGGTGAATAATTGAATGAACCATTATTGTCTATTTGTTTCAGCCTGTAGACATATTTGCCGGGCTGACTGATTTTTGAGTCACTGAAAGAATAACTTTCCGGAGACTGTGTAGTTCCGTTTCCTTTTACAAATCCTATAGAATACCATCCCGAATTTCCGGTCTTCTTCTGGATCTCAAATCCGTAGTTGTTCAGCTCAGTGGCGGTCTGCCATTGTAGGTTTACATTTTGATTATCCCAGCTTCCTGTAAATGAAGTAAGCTCAACCGGTATCACACCTGATGCCTTCGCCATCAGAGCCAGGGTACCTATAGAGAGTTTTGAACATTTTTCAAAATATGGAAAATTGTAATGTGAAATGAGATCGTTTGAAGTGTGGTAATACTGGTTAAAGTCGCCGTAGTAATTTTCAATCAGGAGTATTGCCGAATACCCATGGTTCCAGAAGGAGGCATGATCGCTTGCAGTTATACCGGGATTGATTATTGATGGCTGAATCCCCACGGAATAAGCTGAGTTAACCATCA
Source organism: uncultured Ignavibacteria bacterium (assembly GCA_963832715.1). GTDB lineage: Bacteria > Bacteroidota > Ignavibacteria > Ignavibacteriales > Ignavibacteriaceae > DATFVA01. The sequence continues at coordinate 74,738 of CAWHVB010000005.1, forward strand.
CCATTGAATCTTTTAGTGCAACAGAGTTAGCTATGTTTTTTGTATGGATTTCGGCGAGGTTGTCGTTATTGCTGTCCCACGCGATCATATCCATATTGATTACCCCGAGTATATTCAGAGATGTATTTGCAGCATAATAGGCGCTGCCCAGGAGTCCCAGCTCCTCGGCATCCCAAACAGCATAAATAATTGTGTAATCAAATTCAAAGTCTTTTAAAACACGTGCTGCTTCAATAACGGCACAGGTACCGCTTCCGTTATCATCTGCTCCGGGAGCCAATCCAGTGGAGGGCATATCATCATAATGAGCACAAATTATAAAGTATTGGTCGGGATGGACATTCCCCGGCTGAATTGCATAGACATTCCTTCCGCTGCTGAATGTCTGATCGAATGCCTGCATACCGTAAGATTCAAATTTGGCCTTAATGTAGTCGGCAGCTTTGTCGTTTGTCGCTGAATTGTAATACCTGGTGGTGATGGTAACAGGCTGCCCGTTAATGATAACAGGGACCTGACCGGATAGTTCATTTACAAACTTTGTGAGTGAATCAATACTGACATTATTAACTGCCTGCTGTACTAGAGGATTGACTTGTGCCATCCCCTGGTGAAAGAAGAAGAATGCAAGGAAGATAGTAACAATTTTTTTCATTGTCTTTTGTACCTCTGCTGTTGGAATAATTTGACTGGTTAGTTGAAATCTCTCCTGATTTAATAAATGATCAACCAATACGGTTACCAACTACGATGCCATAGGCAAAACTTTACTCATTCATTGATTTTTTGAAAAAATAAGGCAGTGAAGAGGCAGTGCTATTCATTTTTTCCACAATGGAAGAGAAGGGATTATTGGAAGTGATAAACCCGCAGCACAGCTCAGATCTGAAAATCAGGTCATAAGAACCGCGCTGCGCTATTTATTCCAAACTCAGGCCGGGAGACCTGAGCTGCGTTATTTGATTACAACCATTTTTTTCAGACTGCTGTAATTCCCTGCCTCCATTTTATACATATACACACCGCTTGCCAGGCCGGATGCATTGAAATTTACAGAATGAGCGCCGGCTTCCTGAAAACCATTGACGAGAGTTTGAATTTCCCGTCCCAGCACATCATAAACTTTTAGTGTTACAAATCCATTGTAGGGGAGTGTATAGCTTATTAAAGTTGCCGGATTAAAAGGATTCGGATAGTTCTGTGCAAGCTGATAGTCGGGCGAACTTGTCGAATTAATCTCAATTATATTTGAATAATCATACCCGCCATTAAAATCAACCTGCTTCAGACGATAGTACACATTACCATTCACGCCTTCGTCGGTGAAAGAATAACTGTGCGGCTGTTCGGTAGTTCCGCTGCCTTCTACAAATCCCCGTGCAGCATAACTATCGCCATCAATACTTCTCTCAATTTCGAATCCCCTGTTGTTCTTTTCGGTTGAAGTTTGCCATTCGAGTATATTTTTTCCTCCGGAAGTTCTTGCGTTAAAGCTTACCAGCTCAACCGGGACATTGTTTATTGCAGCTGTATAAATATCCATATCGGTGCCTCCCGCTCTTTCATCTGTCCATACGGGTACTACAATATTTCCGCCGTAAGCATCAATGCCTATGTAGTCTCCAAACCTTACATCACTGTTTGGTGTAGTAGTGGGTGATGGCTGAGTGCTGATTAATTCATTGGTAAAAGTCTGTCCTCCGTCGGTCGACCTTGCCAGATATGCTTCAATAACTGAGTTGCTTGAGGTGTTCCTCGTGTCGTAGAAAATAAGATCTATTTCGCCGCTTTCGGCTACGGTTATCCATGGCCAGTATTGTTCACGGCCGTTACTGACGGGGTCATTATTTATTCTCAATGCGGCAGACCATGTTTCTCCGCCATCTGTTGACTTGCACTCAGAAAGATATCGCCGTCTCCGTTTCGTTCATCATTCCAGGTAACATAAATATTTCCATTATACTTTCCCCCGCTCAGATCAACAGCCATTGAAGGGAACCACGCGTTTGGACAGGGACTGATTACTTTGTCTTTTCCAAAGGTTGACCCACCGTCTGTTGATTTATCAAAGTAAATATTCTCTGAAGAGAAATCATATCCGTACCATGCAACATACACTTCTCCATTTGGTCCTATGGCGGGCATAGAGCCCTGAACACTTAGATTAGAACCATTGCTTATATTTACCGGGCTGGTCCAGGTTACTCCCTGGTCAGTTGATCTGACAAGCAGAATATTCGTACCGCTGGTGAATCTTGTCCAGCTTACATACATATTATTATAGTAGGGACTCGCAGGAGAAAAATCGGTTATTACATATTCCTTATCTTCAAAAGCATTCGAATTGTTTGCAAGTTGGTAAACCGAATCGAATGTCACGCCGCCATCAACGGATTTAAAAAGCCAGAGTTCTCCGTTAGCTGTGTTATCATTTAAGGAAACTGTAACTATATAAAAATTGCCGGCAGTATCCGTCGCAACTGCAGGATCACTTGATAGTGCGCAAGTAGGAATTATCTGGGGAGTAAGCTGACTTACAGACCAGGTTAAACCGCCATCAGTTGAGTAGCTGTATCCTATTCTGCGGAGGGCAGGGTAAACTCCCGTTCTGAAATCGCGCCAGGCTGCTACTACACGGTTGGGATCTTTCCTGCTTATCTTTACAGAAGGTTCATTCTGCGGATGAGTTTCATCAGAAATATCCAGGTTGTCGAATACAGAAGGCATTTGGCCGCGCGGTACAAAATTGTGTTCATCATAATGCATTTTTTCCAGCCAGGGTTCGGGGTTTGCCTCCAGGGGTCTCTGAAACAATTCCCTGAGGTCCTGCGCTGAGATAAAAAAGGGAATCGATAAGGTGAGAATAACGGTAAAGAGTAGGATTTTTTTCATCGTGATCTCCATTATTGAACATAGAGGATTTATAACGATAAATAAATTACATTTAATTTCATTTAAAGAGTAGCACAAAGTTCACGATAGCTACAGGTTTACCAAATTGAACGGAAAGGAGGTTGGTGCAGAGGCTTCGCTTAGCGATTCAGCGAATCGCCTTATACGTTTCCCTAAGCGATTCAGCGAATCGCTTTACATGCCTTCAACCCTGGTTATTGTCGGATCGTTGCTGCCTTCAGCGTGTATTCACTATTCAAAATTTAATTTTAAATTAGAGGTGTATTTAAAATATCACAGGAATCCTTATGATACCCGACGAACTCATCAAAGCAAATAAAGCCATTACGAAGCTCAGGTACGAGTTTGAAGAATATGACTCGGATGAGACGAGAGAAGTACTGGATATACTGCAGTTTCATATGTTTATGGTAATAAGTTATTTCAATAAACCCGAACTGAATGCGGATGATGTCAAAAAAAGGCTAATTGAAAAACTTGCTGGTGCATTTTGATTCCTTGATTCTTCCTGCAAAAGCATTCCGCAGTTTCCAATAATCTATCTTAGCAGGAGCATTTTCTTTGTTACTGAATATTGACCTGCTCTCAGAGTATAGAAATAAATCCCGCTTGACAATCCTGATGCATTAAAACTTACTTCGTATGTTCCTGATGATTTTTCTTCGTTTACAAGTTCTTTAACTTCCTGTCCCAGGAGGTTATATATTATGAGGCTTACCCTGGCGGTTTGAGGTATTGCATAACGGATCTTTGTAGATGGATTAAAAGGATTAGGATAGTTTCCAAGTGAATATTCGGAAGTATTGTCAGCTGAACCGGCGATAACATCATTAATTATCCCGTAACTCCCGATCGTAAAGGCGGGTTCGAGAAGAAGTTCAGTCGCGTTTCCCGAAAGATCCGGAATTGTTATCTTCAAATCAACGGCTGCCGAATCATAACCGGTTAAAGGAGTAAGGTCGGTCTCATAAAGAGATCCCAGCGCACTATCATTAAGTACGATCCCGCAGGGCAGATATTCCCAATGACCTGTAATAGTTGATCTCACCTGAACACTGACAGAGTCTGCAGCAAGATTGCCCTCGGGATCATTTCCCGAAAACATTATGCCTGCTCGGCCGTTCTTTTCAAAATGCCTTTGAGGAATGCCGTCTTCATCAGTAATATTCAGGGAGGTAATAAACGGGGGAGTTTTGTCCTGATTTTTGAGATTAAATTTCTGTGTTGTTAATACGGCAGATTGGGTATCTTCTATCAGTGAGTTTTTATTGGTTGTCTGCAATGTATATTTATCCTGGTCCGCATATAGTGTAGGAGTATCCCCAATGATCCCCTGCGCAATAAGATTATTTCCCGAATCGAAGAGCCTGTAGTTCGAATTGAATAAGTCGGTTGAACGGAATTCAGAAGCAAGTCCGTAATATTGATTCAGCAGCGTGATAGTTGTTTCGGAATTATATAAGAGTGCATCTGTATACCCGGCGGTATACCCGAGAGTTATCGGGGATCGTGATGGATACAGGATAGTATTAGGAGGAGTATTGTAGAATCCTGCCATCGGATAGATAAAAACAGAACCGTTCTCGGTCTGTATTCCGTAAGTGCAGAATCTGTATACACGGTTTTCATCTACTGCGAACATTCCCGTGCAGAATCCGGTTTCACTACTGTTGAAAGGAGTAAGGAATATTTTTCCTTCCCATTTATTTCCCGGAATTTTATTAACGGCACCCCACCCGAAAAGATAATCGCCGCCGAACCTCACAAAATCCCAGAACCCTACAGTGGAAGAGTCGCCTTTTCCCGAAAGGCAGTCGACAGCGTGTTCCGAAAAATCAGCGGGATCATTTGTCAGCGTTTCCGGTCCGTTCAGTCCTTTTATTACCCGGTGATTTATAGCGTAAATTGTCTTTGAATCTGAAAGATCCGCGCGATGCAGACCGCAGGAGAACCAGACATCAGGAGAAAAACCGGAGAGATAAAAATTGAAAACAGTGAATCCCTGGAAAGTAAAGTGAGCATTTATCTTAGCGAAGTAGAACTGAACAGGAGTCCAGTAAAACTCATTTATAATCGAAAGAGGGTTCCCATTCTCATCAAGGTTATTAACCGTGACAGGATAAGAATCATTATAATTTACTGCTATAGTATCAGACTGCGAGACGTTTATATCTTCCTTCACAATAAAAATATCCTTGTTCTGCATAGGTATTTCGCTGTAACTGAACAACTGATAGATCCCTGCCGGCACAGTTACCTCCCCGAAAGTATGACTGCTGTTCCATGATATCTGCGAATCATCCACCTGGTAACCATCATTGAAAAGGACCAGGATAAAACAATAATTATCAAAGCTAAGATATAATCTGACCGAATCCTCTGCAGTCTCGAACTCAGATTCTTTCGTGTTTGGAAATGTCATAGTAAAACAGCCTTCAGTCCCGTTCAGATTCCTGACAGAAGTTTTTCCCGGTAAGAGAGAATCATTAATAGATCTGGTATAATCAACAGGTTCAGCACGGGAGATGTGTTTACCCGGATAAAAAATATAATGATCCTGACAGAAGCTTATCGAAGAAAAAAGAATAGCGAGAACTAGTACTTTATTTGAGAACATATTTCCACCCTGAGATTAGTTAGACTGAGAAGGTAGATATTTGGAATAGTGAAATCCCCGGCTGTTTTTTGATGTCTCAAAACTAATCTGCCATACTTTCCTTTTCAAATATTTTGTTGTGTAAAAATTTTTCCGGGCAAATATGCGGACCCATCCATTGTTTCTAAATCTTTGTCATTATTATCATTTTCCATAAGCTTATCTTGTACCACAACTTTTCTCACACAGTACCCATCATTCAAAATTTCTTTCCTAACGTTGTCGCATCATGATTCTAACTGGTGGCGCAGCATTTTAACACTCCAATGTGTTAGAGGCAGGTTCATCAAAATCATTTTCCTTTACAGTTTGATTTGCTGTATCTGTTTTCAAATGACAACGTACACCTTACATCTTCATAGATTCAGCGAAGAAGAATCATTTTATTTGTGACGACATAATCTCCGGCCTGTAGTCTGTAGAAATAAACTCCGCTTGATATGTTGTAAGCATTTCCTTTGGAGGAAAACTCAACCTCGTATTTTCCTGCTGATTTGTATTCATCAACCAGAGTTGCAACTTCATTGCCTAATACATCGTAAACCTTTAGCGATTGCCAGCTGCCGACCGGCGCCTGCCAGCTGATTATTGTGCTCGGGTTAAATGGATTTGGATAGTTCTGTGCAAGTATAAATCCGGACGGCGGAGCCGCTTCATCTTCAACTCCATTAATTCCGCTGAACTCATCGGCTCCGATATCAGGATTCGTTATATTTCTCATATCACCATCAAAATCTTTATCTATATCTGCAATTGGGGTGGCATGTGCTTTAAGTAATGTAGCTGTTCCGGCGATGTGAAGATATGGATTTATAAAATTGGGCATTTCTGTTATACTATTTAAGTCTTCTCCGGTTATCTGCCATTCTGATAAAGTATTATAATTGCTGCCTCCTGCTTTAACCAGGCAATTATATTGGCTCTGCAAATAGAAAAGATCATTATAATTTGTTGAAAGGTTTGAAGGCGAATTATCAAAGATTGATGAAGCACAATATGGTGTCTCGTCCCTGGTATTAACTAAAATATTATTCTCAGCTTTAACATTTGTGCATTGTGAGTATATGTATAGAGCAGCCGAACCTCGTTGATTTGAACCCGCACCCGATAAATAAACCGAGTTAAAATAAATTTCCGGATTATTCTGATAGTACATCTCTATTCCTGCTACTCTGCTGTCGGAATATGTGGAAACGCTGCGAATATCATAGATCATATTGTTATAAACAAGTTCGCCGCTTCCGAAAGTGCTCCCATCACCGGATAATAATATCCCTGCGCAGCCGTAAAAGTTATTTGACCAAATATTGTGTACAACATTGTTCCGAATGACACATCCCGCATCCGCGCAGGAATTTATTCCCGGGGTAATAAAGCAATTCATTTGCTGCCTTATATTTTGTACAATATTGTTTTCTATAATTGCTCCCTGGTTCATCTCCACCTGAATACCCCACGTTATTAAGCTGTCTGTTTCAGAACCGATTTTATTTCCACGTATAATATTTCCTGTTGCTCTATTGTTCGAGTTAAATGCAGAAACATAGATCCCGATTCCAGCCATTTTAATAAAGTTGTTTTCGATCAGGTTGCTATCAGGAGTTTCTGTAATGCCATTCTGACGCCAGAATCCTACACCGCTGCTAAATCTTGCAAAATCTTCGGAAATAAAAGTAATATTCTGAACTATATTATGATCCGAATTATTAATGAAATCCAGGCAGTCGTTCCAGTAATATTCCCCGTCGTATAAAGCATGAATTGTAAGTGTAGTAGGACCCGTTAGGCTGACTCCATCAAGAGTCATAAAGCTAGTGTTAACGAAGCACATTACAGTCTGCCCGCTTCCCTGAATAATCACATTTTTATTAATTGCGGGTTTAATTGTGACTCTGCTGTCCGGTCCTGACCCCGGAATTGGACCAATGAACCGGAAGCCAAACGTATCTGCGGGGGATGTGTATAAATTATCAATCAATTCAAGTGTAACCGGTCCTGCGATCCCGTCAAGGCTAAGTGTGTTAAGTGCCGAACCGATTGTTGGAAAATCACCTGAAGAGCCGATTGTATAAATTCCGGCTGCTAACGGATTATCAGCAGGACTCTGAATTTTTCCGGGAAAAGAAGTTTGAATGCTTTTTCTTACTGAACCAATCTCTTGAGAGAAGCTTTGTGCCGAAAGAAATACTATAAAAAAAACTGCGAAAATTTTCATTACGGTTTTCATGGTGTATTCCTTCAAAATTTGTCTGAAAAATTTTACACCACCAACCAAATAAAATGAGAAGGGCAGCAGTTATCAGATATGTAAACAATACTTTTTAATACGGCATTATTTCTTATGTATATGTCTTCTCAAATTACAATTATGTATTAAGCTGCTGATTTGGAAGATTTTCGGGGGTAAAATTGATGAAAATTAATTTGTGGGAAGGAAGAGTGAGAGGCTTAATCTCAGCCCAGGATTTTACGGGGCGGATAACCGAATTCATCTTTAAAACATTTTGAAAAGTATGCCGGACTTGAGAATCCAACCAAGTAAGCTATCTCGGATATATTTCCTTTTTCCTCTTCAATTAGCTGCTTGGCCCGGTATAACCTGACTGTCCTGACATACTGGCTGGGGGACTTACCAACCAAAGCTCTCAGCTTTTTGTGCAAATGTGTCCTGCTCATCCCTACTTCGTTGCTGCATTCTTCAATGCTGAAGTCTTCTTCTGACAGGTGTTTTTCTATCACCTCCAATACCTTTGCCAGGAACTTCTCATCTATACTTTTTAGTTTTTTCCCGGCAGACTTTGAGAGAAACTCTCCCTTGCTGAACTTCTCCTGCAATTTTTTTCTGATATTGATCAGGTTCTCTACTCTTACCCTCAGCTCCTGCAAATCAAATGGTTTTGTAAGATAGTCATCTGCACCTGTCATTAATCCCTCTATTTTATTCTCCTGCCCCGATTTGGCAGTTAATATTATTATAGGAATATGACTTGTTTTTTCGTCGTTCTTCAATATTCTGGTAAGTTCGTTACCATCCATTTTAGGCATCATCAAATCGCTGATAATAAGATCAGGGATAATCGTCTCTGCAATTCTTATTCCCTGCTCGCCGTTTACCGCTTCTTCTACTGCATAAGTGTCTGATAGTGATTCTTTGATATATTCTCTCATATCATAATTATCTTCTACAACAAGGATGATAGTCTTATTACCATTTTTTTCAGTGTCATTCTGAATAGTCTGCCACGAAGAATTTACTTCATAAATAATATTTTCATCTTCCCCAGGGACATTCTTCATCCCGACCTCCTCAGGATTCCGAATGAATTTAGAATTTGTATCTTTTTCAATCGAAAGTATCTCTTCAGCTTTAAGATGTGCTCTTCCCAGCGGAAGAGTAATTGTGAATTCTGTCCAACCTGCCTTACCGGAACTCCCGACTTCACTATCCGCAGTAATTTTTCCATGATGTAATTCAATCAACTCCTTAACCAATGCTAAACCTATTCCCGTGCCTTCATATTCTTTTGTCTGGGAGGAATCAACCTGATAAAACCGATCGAATAATTTTGACAGCTCTTTCTTTTGTATCCCAATTCCGGTGTTCCTTATACTTATTTCTACCTCATGATTTGCGGTTTCGGTCATGCTTATAATTACATTCCCTCTTTCCGGTGTGAACTTGAATGCATTAGCTAACAAATTTGAAAAAACTTTTATCATCTTTTCTTTATCGAAAAATACTTCGATAAATTCTTTATCAGATTTTATCCTGAGCATGATGTCTTTGGATTCAGATAGGGATTCAAAGGATAAAGAAATTCCTTTGACGAATGATACTATGTTTCCTGATGAGGCTTCTAGTTTTAATTTACCTGCATCGAGTTTGGACAGATCCAGAAGTTGGTTTACAAGCTGCAGTAATCTTCTTGAATTCCTCGTAATTATTCCCGCATCCTTTGAAGGATTTGCCGATTGATTTTTTTCAATTTTTTCTGCCGGACCCAGAATTAAAGTGAGCGGGGTTCTGAATTCGTGAGAAATATTTGCGAAGAACCTTGATTTCATAATATCTGTTTCCTCTTTTTCCTTCAGTACAGCGGCATCCATTTTAATTTTGTCTTTTAATCTCATCCTGTTAAGTTCATAGCGTCTTATTCCCAAAAGTGAAAAAACAAAAACAAAACCATAACAACCGTAAGCCCACCAGGTCTGCCACCAGGGAGGTGATATTATTATTGTAATAGATGTTCCTTTTTCATTCCAGATTCCATCATTATTCGAGCCTTTAACCCTGAAGATATATTTTCCGTGAGATAAGTTAGGATAAGAAGCATATCGTCTTGTACCCGAATAAACCCAGTCCTTATCTATTCCTTCCATTTTATACGCATACTGATTTTTTTCAGGATGAATGAAACTCAAAGCGGCAAATTCAAATGAGAGGTAGTTTTCGTAATACGAAAGCTGAATTTCTTTTCCGAAGGGATAAGATTTTTCAAACTTTTTAAAAGAGGTAATAACAACTGGAGGAATAAATGAATTATTATGAACACTATCCGGGTTAAACCTGACAATGACCTGTTTTGCATTATAGAAAGGAGCGGACAGGAAATACATTTCTCCGTTTCTCATTTTATATCCGTAGCTCAACCTGATATTGGGATAATTTTTAAATTTTTTAGTTACAGGATTATATTGTATTTCCCCATCTATCGTACTGATCCATAAATTTCCGTGAACGTCGGTTGTTATGCTTAATGCATCTTTTGGGAATCCATCCTTTCCTCCCCACTTAATGCATTTTCCGGTTTCTCTGTCATATTTACTCAAACTTGTGCTTGCTACAATCCACAACGTTCCTGTTCCATCTTCACAAAAACCCATGATCTCATTTCCGCTAATTGTCAGAGGATCTTTAGGATCTGTCGAAAACCTGGTAAACGTTTTTTCATTGGGATTGTAACAAATCAAGCCTGCATCATGAGTGCCAATCCATAATAATCCTGTTTTATCTTCATAAATTATATCAATGCTGGTACTGTATTTTGCGATTTGCTCAACTCTTCTTTCAGCAGGAAATAGTTTTAATACTTTACCATCTCCGGTCCCAAGCCAGATATTTCCATTCCTGCCAGCGCACATTGTATTGACGGCATAATAAAATGCACGTCCATTTGATTCAAAGAATTGATTTATTTTCTCCTCATTCGCTTTTTTATAAAAAAGATTTCCGGTCCAGCTGATAATCCAAAGGGTCCCGGAGAGATCTACTAATATTGGTGATATACTTCCTTTTAATGGCTCTTCTTTAAATACCTCTTTTAAAGGATCAAAACTTAACAGTCCTTTACCCGATCCAATCCAAATTTTACCTTTATTATCTTCAACTAAAGTTTCCAAAATGGCAATTGGAAGTTTCGTCTTATCTTCAAATTCTGATGAATAAAATTTAACAGAGGAGTTTTGGGGAGTATATTTATTTACACCACCGCCCAAAGTTGTAACCCACATTATTCCTGATTTATCAAACAATATTTTTCCAACACTGCTACTGCTTAAACTTCCCGGATCTTTTTCATTATGATTGTAATGACTAAATTTTTTGGAGTTCTTGTCAAATATATCTACTCCTTGCAGTGTCCCTGCCCAAATAGAACCATTCGAGTCCTCACCAATAGATGTCACCACATCATATCCAAGGCTTGTTGGATCTTTTGGATCATTTTTAAAAAGAGTGAATGAATTCAGCCTTCTGTTAAATTCTACCAGGCCTGATGTACCCAGCCAGATAATTCCATCACGATCCTCAAAAATTGATAGCAGCCAGTGTGGATGCTCCCCCCAGGAAAATCCTTTAAAGTCAGGATCGCTCCAATAATGAATAAACTTATTATTATTCTCATCTAATTTATCTAATCCATTTCCGGTGGCAAACCAAATCGACCCATCTCTGCTTTCATAAATGTCATTTACTGAATTTTGTATCAGGCTGCCGGGATCGGTGCTGTCATGTACAAAGCGTTTAAAGTATTCATTATTTTTATCAAAAAGATATAATCCGTCACCGGTTCCTACCCATAAATTTTCTTTCCTGTCTACAAGCATAGAAAGGACATGATTACTCCAGTCACTCAAAGGAGTCTTTTTATTCAGTATATAATGTGTAAATATTTCTGTAGAGGGATTAAATTTATCAACTCCTTGAGAATGACCAATCCAAATGTTTCCTTCTTTGTCATCACAAAGTGCATTTACAATAGCATTTGTAATGCTATTTGTATCGCTTTCATCCGGCATATAAGATACGATTGAATACCCGTCATATCTGTAAATTCCATAGTAGGTTCCAAACCAGATATAACCGGTTCGATCCTGTAAGATGCAGGGTACACTCGGCGGGATGCCCTGTTCTATTTCAAAATGTTCAAAATGAATATCCGGATGTTGCGAATAAGAAACAGATGACAGAAAAACTGATATTAAAACTGTTAGATATGTAAAAATCCGTAAAACTATATTTTCAATTCTTGCGAATTCCATCAGATCAAAAACTCACTTCCAGACCTAAACGAATTGACATTGATGGTTGATACCTGTATACCTGGCCGTACGTCGGATTTGGATCAACCGGGTTTCCATTCCCGTCAATTCCCCTATACTCCTGCTGATCGATATCTACAGGTTTACGCTGACTTGCAATATGGAAAGCATCGAGTATTATTTTTGTCTGCCAGCTGGAAAGGATAGGCATATAGTAAATTAGCCTTGCACTAAGATCCCAGATTGCCGGGGTTCTTCCCGCAGAGCCCCGTTGAGAAAGAAATTTAACACCATAATCTGTGAACGCTATTTCGCTGAGCGGGGTACCGCTTTGGGCAATAAATGATATTCCGGTAATTAAGCCGAATGAAAAGCTATATGAACCTGAAAATTTAAAAACGTGTGTGCGGTCATCGGGAACCAGACCCTTAGTATTTAACCGGGAAGTTGAAAGATCATTGAACGTACTATTTGCATTTGGAAACTGTGAGTGATAAACTGCATCAAAGAGGCCTTCGTAGTTTCCATAGTCCCGTGACAATACATATGAAGCAAGAAAATTGAAATGTTCATCCAAACGACGTTCGATCGATATTATCAGTGCCGTATAATCCCGCTGCGGTTCCGGCCATTCTGATAATATCCCTCTTCCGGGATTCCCGAGCTGATACCTGTTTTCCGAAGCTAACCAGGCGTCATCAATCGCCTCTCTAAGTGTTCTGTACAAACCCTGAAAGCTTAACCTGGTATTCCAGCCGACTAAAATCTCATATCCCAGATTGAATTCATCGTAATACTGTCCCCGCAAACCGTCCACAGCCGGTCTGATTACGTGCGGACTATTGTATACGGTATCTCCGCCGGTATTATTTATACGGGGATCATGATCAAAATAAATATAATAATCATATCCATCGCCTGATTGATAATTTACAGATTGAAACAAACCGAATTCCTGTGCATAGCGCCCGAATGAGCCGAAAATTCTTTGTGAGGCATTATCAGCAGGTAGAAAAACAAAACCGATACGGGGCTGAACGGGAGTAGTTATCCGTTGCGCAACTTTGCCATCAGATCCCACTATGGATTGATTATCCCACCTGATCCCGAAATTCAAATTCAATACCGGCAGTACTTTCCAGCTATCCTGTACAAAAACCGAAGGTATCCGGTTATAAACTTCTCCGAAACCTTTACCTATACTTTCACCGTAATAAACGGAATCATATCTTTGAAATGAATGATAATCATAGATATTATTTACGCTGTTGGTTTTATATGCAAATCCTGCACTCAGCAGGTGATCAGCCAGCAGTATAGTTCCATCAATTCTTCCGGTTGTGCTATGCCGGTATGAATCCCAGCTTGATGCCGGTCCGCCTGACCAAAGGTTTTTTAAGAAATCTTGAAATAAAATTTCATTTCTTCCTGTTTCGGTAGCAGGTACACCTGTATCATGTCTGTCGACCCTTGATATAGAACCCTCAAAGAAAAAATCTTTTGTAATGTTATATGTGCTATTTAAAGCCAGGTTGACCCCTCCTTCATAAATATTCTGGAAATACATATCGGAATTAGCTATAGCTGCCGGGGGAATCCCTATATCTCGTCCGACTGCATCCCGTTCTGTCGGATCACCTGTAGCGGTAAAAACAAATTTAAGTTCATCAGATGCTTTCCAGTTTAATTTGGCTGCAAATGAGTTTATCAGCGTTTTGTCGGTTGATGTCCCGAAACCGGGAATATCAACATCATGCCGGTTGAATGAAGGATTGTATGCAGCATAGAACCATAAATTATCATAAACAATTGGACCACCTAAACCGAAACCCGCATCATAATTTGAAAAATCACCCTGAGTAATATCCAGTGTGCCCTGTTTCTGATTTTCTGTTAGTTTATTGCTGGTATAAAATCCAAACACGGACCCGTGAAATTGATTTGAACCTGAATATGTAACAACATTAAGCAGTCCCCCCAGCGCTCCCCTTGACCCCGCATCATAGCCGCCTTCTTTCAGGTCTATTTCCTGGATAAAATTGTAAGGGAGATTTGTTCCGCTGGCGCCAATCAGGGGATCTGTTACTTCCACTCCGTCCACAAAATATTTATTTTCAAAACCGGTTGCTCCACCGAGATTAGCCTCATCACCGTAATAACTGGTATTAGCCTGTGGTAAGAGAGTTATAATATTTTTGTAATTCCTATCCAGAGGTATTTTTTCAAAATCTTTGGAACGTAGATTTCCTCCGTAAGAGGTTGATGATGGATCAATTACCTGCTTCTCACCCGAAACAGTTATTTCCGGTAAATTATATGTCTGCTGTACTAATTTTATTTCACCCAGGTTAGTGGTTTTCCCTAATCTGATTTGGATATTCTCAATTAAGACTTCACCGTACCCAACACTGCTGACCCTGATGTTGTAATTTCCCGGAGGTAAATTAAAGATTCTGAAGAATCCGTTGTTATCGGTTGCCGTTCCCTTAACTCCCTGCAGGTTATCGCTTTGAACAGAAATATTTACTCCCGTAACTGCGGCGCCGAGTGTATCGTGAACGTGTCCTGTTAAACTGCCTGTAATATCCTGCGAATTTGAAATAGAGGTGAATAAAAGGAAGAGGAGCACCCGGACGATAATTTTAGACTGAAAATTTGTCTTATTCATAATACACCCTTATTATGAAATAAATCCTGCATTATATCAGTCTGCTCTGGAGAGTTCCGGGGTGGCTTTTCAATAGGTAACCGTAACCTGACACTGAAATTTGCACCCTCTCGGAGTAGAGAGAAATTACTGCATCAAATAGCAAATAATTTTAATAAAAGTCAAAGCAAGAGTTCGGTAATCAGCCGGCTGCCTGCTGATTTTCACATTCCGCAATAACAGACTTCCTTTTATCCTTGAACGTGAAATTGATAATTTTAGTTATATATTTAGAATTAGATTATTATAATAACACTTGTCAATAAGGAATTATAAAAATAAAATTATAAGAATCGGAGAAACCGGATTATGAGTTTTACGAAAAAAGAAGGGCTGTTTATCACGGTAGATGCCAACATAGGTGCAGGCAAAACAAATGCCTGTCACGCTCTTGCCTCTGCGTCGAGTTCAAGAGGCAGGACGACGAGGGTGCTTGAAGAGCCTACGCATACGGACAGATTTAAACATTTCCTTTCGCATTATTACGATGATCTGATTACCGGCAAAAATACAGGCGGAGGATTTGAGATGCAGATGTTTATGCTTTGCCAGAGATACGAACAGCACAGGCTTGCAGTTGAACTGGCATGGGGAGAAAATGGAATAACTGTTATACAGGACCGGCCCATATACGGGGATACGGTTTTTGCTACAACAGCTATGGAAAGGGGATTTATGACGAAGGAGGAGTTCGAGCTCTACTTCGATGTTTTCAGGAATATGAGCCGCGACATAATGCCGCCGGATATTTTTGTTTATCTGAATGTCTCTCCCGAAGAATGCCACCGTCGTATGAACACAAGATCGAGATCGGAAGAAGAAGGAGTACCTCTGGATTACCTGCAGCATCTCGACAGCAACTATAAGAAAATGGTAAATGAAATGAGGAGAAGGGGAATTAGAGTTCTGGAAGTCGACTGGCATGAGTTCGGTCCTCCTGTCGTCCTCTGGAATAAGATCCTTGGAATGACGGGCTCGGATGAATCATGGTATGAACAGCTCTCGTTCTCATTTGCCAAACAGCCCCGCATCCCCATTATTCCGGATACTGATGAAAAATCCTAGGAACATCATCACCTGCCTCTGCTCGGGAGACGGAGACAGGTGTATGATGTCATTTCAAAAAGTGCCCTGTTTAACTAACTTCTACTCTTCTTCGTAGGCCATCTCTCCGTGCAGTGAACTATCGAGACCTGCGATCTCTTCCTCCTGCGTTACCTTTACCGGTGTTATAAGGTTGATAACCTTCAGCATCAGGTAGGTGAATATGAAACAGTAAGCAGCAATGGCCAGCACAGAGATTAGTTCCTTTAAGAAGAAGTCGGCTGAACCGCCAATCAGCAGTCCATCTGTCTGTACTGCCGGGTTAACAGTTTTCGTTGCAAACAGTCCCAGCATAATAATTCCTATCACTCCCCCGACGCCGTGCACGCCCCAGACATCGAGTGCATCATCCCATTTCAATTTGTTTTTCAGTGAAACTGCATAGTAGCAGACGATTCCCGATACTATACCAATTATTGCGGCATCTCCGATAGTTACAAATCCTGCCGCCGGTGTTATAGTTGCAAGTCCTGCAACCGATCCCGTTAACAGTCCTACCAACTTGGGTTTCTTTTCAAGAGTCCACGCCAGGAACAGCCAGGTAACCGCTGCAAAGGATGCTGCTACATCCGTATTCAGAAAGGCAGACGAAGCAATGAAATCAACTTTCAGTTCACTGCCTGCGTTAAAACCGTACCAGCCGAACCAGAGTAACCCGGTTCCGATAGCAACAAGAGGAAGACTATGAGGACCTCTTTCAAATATTTTTCTTTTGCCCACATAAAAAACCGATGCCAGTGCTGCCATTCCTGCACTTGCATGTACAACAATTCCTCCTGCAAAATCAAGAACCCCCCACTGTGCAAGCAGTCCGTTTCCCCAGATCATATGTACAAGCGGGAAGTAAACAAACACCAGCCAGAATGTAAGGAATAAAACATAGGCGGGGAACCTCACTCTGTTGGCAAATGCACCCGTAATAAGCGCCGGCGTAATGATGGCAAACATCATCTGGTATGCAATAAATACAAATAGAGGGATCTGATGGTTTCCTGAGAAGATCGCATTAATATCTACACCGGAAAGGAAAGCCATATTTAAATTTCCGATAATTGCACCCTCGCCGCCGCTGAAACATAATGAGTAACCGAAGGCAAACCAGAGTACGGTTGTCCATCCCAGAGAAAAGAAACTCTGTATCATTATAGTTAAAACATTCTTTCTGCCGACAAGACCGCCGTAGAAAAGTGCAAGTCCCGGTGTCATTAACATTACCAGGCTTGCTGACAACAGCATAAACGCTGTACTGCCTGTATCGATCATAATAACCTCTCTTCTTAATAATTAAATGGATACACTGAAAACCAGGTAGGATATTTCCGCCTGAGGATTAAGAATATATGAACAAGAAACAGGCAGTGAAAAATCTTCCGTTATTTTTATTTCTTTTGATGCTTTAAGTCCAACGTTGATAATATTGAATTTATCAGTACCGTAGTAATCCGGATTCTCTTTGCTGCCGCCGGCAGCGCCTATAAAAAAGCCCAGAACTGCATCCTGTATATTAAATTCGTAATCGGCCTGCACATAGATATTATGTCCGGCATCATTATAGACATTTATATAACCGCTAACTGACAATGGAAAGGACTCAGATCCGTTTAAATTCAGTCCTGCTTCGATTGTATGGGCGCCCGGTCCGTTCACATCATCGTAGTTATTAAAGTTGCCTATCTTCAGTCCTGCATTCGGGTAATAGTAATCGGTTATTACAGCTCCTATTTTCAATCCGCTGCCGAAACTATAACTGTAACCTAACCAGGTATCTATTTCCTGGCTGAACGAATAGGACTGGTCGGATGGATTCTGATGAGTAAGACCGTAAGAACCCCATAACCCAAGCTGAAAGTCACTGAAGGAAAGAGTAACTGCAGGCTGGATATTGGGCTGGTCATTTACATTTAGTCCCCGCCATATATACCTGCTCACCAGATCTGCATTAGCATCCAGTGAAAGGCTTTGTGCGCAGGACTGAGAAGCAAATAAAAAAGCAGCTATCATTAAAGTTAACTTAATTGCGGCTCTCAACTCCCCATTCATAATTCTCTCCTGATCGTTTTCAAATTTGATTTAATGGATTACAGAATAAGCGAAAATCCACCGGGTCAAATTGGGAAAAATACACGGGATCCGAAAAAACTTTTCAACCAGCGCAACATATTTGTCTTAAGCGCGTCGATTATTACAAAAGATCATCACTGCCTGAAGGAAATTTCATCAAAGTTATTTAAGTTTTAGCATCAGAAAAAAAGTATTGTATTGCAAAAGGTTTTGATAATTGGCGATGCCGAAAGGATCTCGAACAGGATCGAAGCCGTCTTATCTCCTCACGATTTTAAAATTTTCCTTTCACATAACGTAAAAGACGGACTAAAAATTGCCCGCCGCTACATTCCCGATCTGATCATATACAGCAGCAGCGGGGAAGACGAGACATCAATTATTAAGAAGATCGGTTCTGACGAAATCCTGGCATTAATCCCCCTTCTGATTATTACAGAAAACTTTTCAATTGAAAAGCAGCGCACAGCTATTGAACTCGGTGCTGATGATTACATTCCTGAAGCATTTATCGAGAGAACCCTTTTGAAATCGATTGATGCCAGGTTTTTAAAATTATCCAGGATAAAGCAGAAAATTCATAGTTCTATAAATAACTTTGATGAACAGGAAAATGGTTCCGGCAATGATGATCACATCCTCATAAAAATCGGTAATAAATTAAAGCTGATAGAGTTCTCGGAAATTGTATGTATTACTGCTCTGAAGGAATACTCGAGGTTAATTACAAAAGAGAATTACAAGATAATTGTCAGGAAATCCCTTAAAGCCTGGGTAAAATTATTGCCTTCTGGTTCGTTTCTCCGCATCCACAGAGCAACCATTATAAATATTAATTATATCGAAGAGATTACAAGGACAAATGAAAGGATCTACACCGTTCATTTAAAATACATCAAAGATACATTCGACTTCAGCTACCGCTACGCAAACCTGATGAGACACACCTTCCCGACGTGAGTTAATAGGGAATTTATTCCAATGTATATTTTATTACGCTTAAATCTGCTTTTACACAAACCAAAGTTTGCCGGTTAATTTAATATTCAATACTTTTTCCCTTTTGCTATTGCAGATGAAATTTGTCCACAATGATGTGAGATATGAAAAAGTGTATGTGAGAAAAGACGAATTTTTGTGGTAGTTCCGAAAAACGGAGTTTCAATTTTCTCCAGCCAGCCCCCGGCGGGGGTTTCATTTATTAATTTTTCAAGTGTCGAGTACCCTTTATCAACGAGTGTCCGGCTTGTTTCGACATCATAAGTTTTCCCGATATCGGTTTTTGCCAGGGTAGTATTTACTACATCTGTTTTAATTCCTAAAAATTGAGCGAATGTATTCATAGTTTCACCAATATGCCGATAAATAAAACCCACTGAAGCGGTTCTTTCATTTAACCGGAGCTTTGAGTTGTCTGAATTTATTTGATTTAAACTAAAGGAACTTGTGAATTTATTTTGCTCTAACATTTCTTTCAAAATAGCTTTTTGCACATTCCCTTCATTGTCCATAATTTGGTCTCCTTAATCGACTTGCAGCCAGATAGTATAATTGTTTTTGTCCAATTAAAATAAAAAATTCTAGTATTCTACTACAAATAACCTTAGTTCATAATATGTTTTTATCAGTGCTGTCCAAATTAAACTTAAGGCATCAAAATAGTTTAAGTTTTAGAAAAGAAATAAAACAATTCCTCCTTACTTAATTAGAATCCCCCCTTTATCAAAACAGATGATTGTTGGAGATCTATATAAGCTGCCTGGAATCCCTCATCTTCCCGCGGAGGTTGATTTTAGTTTAGTCAGGGAAACTATGTTACGAGGTTCGCCCGCTCCTCAAAAGAATTGCGCCCCCCGCCCGATTTTATATTAAATTATAGTAGGCGGGGGAAAAAATTACGGAATGGAGCGGTTATCCCGCCAAATATATCCAAAATTTAGGGCGGGATAATCGATAAATGCTGTCCGAGTCCCGATTCCTATCGGGACGAGCGTGCCTGGTCGGCAGACAGGTTCATTTATCGAAGCGAAATGGAGTAATTTTTTAGCAATTCTTTTGCAGAGCATGTTCTTTCCTGCCTTGCCTGCTCACCAACCGAAACGAAGTGAAGGTTGGCAGGCAGGTGTTACTTTTCTTGCGCCAAGAAAAGACTTTTAAAAGCGCATTGCGTTTATTCATTAAAATAGTGACCTTGAGTTAAAGCAGAAGTAACATGCAATTTGACAGTTCTTACTTTGATGTTATAAAAACTCGTAGAAAAGACTTGTTCTGAAGATTGTCAATCATAACATGGTGATAATATTCTTTTTCGGAATTCCCGTCTGGCAGTATACATAGACTACTTAATCTTCAGGCTTGTTAGTTCTGTTTAGTATTGATTCACTAATATTAAGTTGAGGTAATTATGTCTAAGTTAGAAAAAATGTATCCGAATTCTGCCGGCATAGATATAGGCACTGAAAAGATCTTTATTGGCATTGAAGACAAGGAAGTCAGACAGTTTTCTACTTTTACTGATGACTACCTTAATGTCATCAAATATCTTAAAGAAAGCGGTATTACACATGTTGCTATGGAAGCAACAGGAATATACTGGTATGCACTTTACGATATGATTGAAGAATCAGGGATAAATGCATGTTTAGTAAATCCGCGAGAAGTAAAAAATGTTCCCGGACGTAAAAGTGACGTTTCCGATTGTCAATGGATTCAGCAGCTTCATAGTTTTGGTCTGCTGAGAGCTTGCTTTGTTCCAGAGGATTCAATTCGTCAGCTTCGGACATATATTCGTTTGCGAAATGATCATATATCCTTAGCTTCACAACACATACAACATATGCAGAAAGCATTAGACTCAATGAACATTAAGCTGCATAATGTTATAAGTAATATTAGCGGGGCAAGCGGAATGAGAATTCTGAAAGCAATTATTCAAGGAGAAAGAAACCCAGAGATACTTGTAGAACTTTGTGACAAAAGTATTCTTAAAACTAAAAGGGCTTCGGTTATATCTTCTCTAAAAGGTAATTTCAGAGAGGATTACATTTTTTCTCTTAAACAAGCTGTTAATTCTTATGAATTCTACCAACAACAAATTTCAGAATGTGATAAACAAACTGAAATTCTACTTAAAACAATGACAAAGGATAAACCTGTTCCGGAAAATATAAATACTCCCAAACGTATACGTAATAATCCCCCTCAAATAGCTATGCTTCACGAAAGACTAATGCAATTAACCGGAGGGAAAGATCCATCTCAAATTACTGGACTAAACGATAAAACACTTATGGAAGTTATTGCGGAGACCGGGATTGATCTTAAAGCTAATTGGAAAACTGAAAAACACTTTGTATCCTGGGCATGCCTTTCACCTTCAAAGCACCAATCGGGTAAAAGCAATAAAAAACGCAGAAAGAAAGGCAATACCAAAGTAAGTCAAATTTTTCGTGAGTCTGCACAATCAATTGCTAACAGTAAATACTCTGCTTTGGCTGGTTTTTATAGAAGAATAAAAGCAAAAAAAGGAGGTTTGGTTGCAAATAAAGCCACTGCCAGAAAGATTGCTGTTATCTACTATAATATTATGACTAAAGGCTATGACTATGTTGAACAAGGATTAATTCAATATCAAAAAAAATACAAAGAACAGCAGATTAAAAGAATAAAGAAGCAAGCTGGTTATTTAGGATTACAACTTATTCCTACATAATGATAGAGTGGTCACTGGCAGTAAGGCTAATAAAAATAAAAAGAAGGATTTGTTCTGTGCCTTCTTCCGCTAAGCGGAATAAAAGAAATAATGAACAATGTAGGTTTAGAAGCCCTAATCTTATTAAGGGTCTTGTAAGTATTCATTTATTTTGGACAGATATGGTTTTTATGCTGCTAAGCTTATAGCGGTCAGGTAAGAATGGCTGGCAAAACCTGATAAATACAACAGCCAGGTGCAAAAACCCTGTAGTCTTGAGCAGCTTGTCAGTTGGCTTTTCCCTGCCGTACCCGGTAACGGAGGAAAACTGTGCCATTTCCGAAGCGGCGCTCTTCCAGAAGCCCGAGATCAAATCGGACATCGGCAGGGAGGCATTGTTTGCCGCCTCCCACTATGATGGGTATGAGGAAAAGGTGACACTCGTCGATCAATCCTGATCGAAAGGCGTGGGCAGCCATCTCAGGACCCCCGATCAGGATATCATGTTTGGCAGCTTTTTTCAGTTGCCGAATGACTTCCGGATTGAAGTTTCGCTCAAGTTTTGTCTTCCGGGTGGATACTGCCTCCAATGTTCCGGAGTAGACGATTTTATCAGCTGCCTGCCAGACCTCAGCGAAGTCGCGCATATCCGGAGAATGCGCGGCCAGGTCAGGGTCAGTCTCCCACACCGTCATGGTTTCATACATCCGGCGGCCATAGAGATGGGTATGCGTTGTCCTTACGATGCCGGTGATAAATCTGAACACTTCCGCTGCCTCACCCGGATCTGTCCAGTCAAACCTGCCTTCTTTGTCCTCAGCGTATCCATCGATTGACATGTTTGCAATGTAAATCAGATTAGACATATTCGACCTCAATATCTATAACTGGAATTCAAATTATCTCAACATACCGCGCAAATTTCCTAAGAGCTTCTTAAACGGCGCTGCTAATAATTGCTGCTGCTCTGAGCCAGACTTTTTTTTTCATTTTTAATTTAAGATTAAAAATGAACCTCCAGGCCGATGGTAAAACTAATATTATTTAATTTTACATCATTTTCTGCAGTAAATTTTTGGAACGGATCTGCCTGTGTTACCGTAGAAGCTGCTTTCGGATTATAAACCAAATATCTAATATCGAAAACCAAACCGCTCTTATCATTAAATAAAATATTTAAGCCGCCCCTTAAATTAAAGCCTATCCCGCTTTCAATCTCCTCTTTTACCATAAGACCTTCAGAATTGAAATCGCGGGTCCCTTACAATAGCTCAGCATTTTCATCTTCCCGCTTGACCGTTCAACCATTGCATATTAATATTCTAAACTAAAAATGATACTCAAGATTTATTGCTCCGTAATAATTTTCTTTTGGTGCCGGGTTGAAATAAACTGGAAGTCCTCTTTCCGATAACGATCTCTGGTTAACTGCAACAATGGGTGAATAATTTTCACCGGAAGGATTATTAACTCCGGCGTATACCTGCAATGTAAAAACACTCGCGAGCCTTTTTCTGAATCCGATTTTCGCATCCATGACAGAGTATGAGCTTGTATGAACTGAATTGTCGTCTGTCAAAGGTCTTTTATCAGTATACTCATAGGTAAGGTAAAAATATAAGCCGGCGGCAGATGTAATATCCAGTCCAGCATTAAACAGGTTCGGTGCAGCACCCGGAATTTTTTTGCCCGAATAATCGATCCCGTTCAAAGTATAATCCTTGTAAGCAAAACTATTATATGAATAAGTTATAAAAGGACGAACCAGACTGATAATACCGGTTTTGTCCTCATAAATTTTATATGATAACAGTGCTTCAACCCCATTGTTAGCAGATCGGCCGGCATTCACGAATTTTGTAAATCCGCTTGTATCTGTCTGAGGTACAAATGAATCATAAAGGTTCAGGTAAAATAAACTTAGTTCGTAATGGAGTTTTTCTTCTGCCAAATCACCAACTGCACCAATCTCATAATTGACGCTTTTTTCAGGATTCAGGTCGGGATTTACGCCCCCATTGTTTAATGATATTTCAGAAACTGTTGGAGGTGAAAATCCGGAGTTGATTTGAGCATACAGGTTGACGTTTGGGGATAAGTCTTGTTTAATTATAAAGCCGGGTGTAATGTTAGTACCCATTTCCCTTGAAAATGAAAAATCAGTGTTGTTTGATTTCAGGTTATCGCGCAAAGTATAATCCGACCAGCTTAAACCGGTGCTCGCAGTGACCGAAGTCCCGGTCGCAAATTCAATATTTCCCTGAAGAAACAGATTAAATTGCTTCAGATCAAGTTCTCTGTCTGTATTTATTACACCCGGAATTCCATCAGCTGTGATTGCATAATGCCTTTCGACATTAAAATTTCTTATTGTTTCGCCTCCTACTGAAAAGGATGCTGCATTCGCACCGAAGAAAGTGTTATAGGAAAATACCGATCTGGCGCCTGTTTTATCCATATTGATCCTGTTGTAAAAAGGTTCTATAGGCGATTCGTTGAACGCTTCACCCAGGAAAATACTGGAGGTGTTCTCGAAGTTTTCTGTAATTTTATAAATATTAGTTATACCAAGCAGGAATGATTTGCTGTGAAGCCCAATATTTTTATCTATATATGCCTGGTTTGCTTTCCGGGGATTATCTACAAAATCCACGCTGTCTAGTTCTCCAGGGAATTCATCATTTATATATGCATAGTTGGCAAGGAACGACAACGTCTGCGATTCGCTTACAAAAAAATCACCGCCGAATGTGAACAGCTGCTTCTTTGAGTGTGAATGAATCCTGTAACCGTCATAATTCTGGTAACTGTAATTAGTAAAGAAATTTATTTTGTCAGTTCCTGCACGGAAATTAAAAGTTGATCTTAGTAAACCGTCTCCGCCTGCAGTTATGATTTCATTCAGATCTTTTTCCTGGTAGTGAGCACGTTTAGTAAAAAGATTTATGGTACCGCCGATCGGACTTCCGTAGATGCCCGAGGATGATCCTTTAATAATCTCAACTTTGCCGAGGCTTGTAAAATCAATATTATCTATACCTGTTGTGCCGTCTGCATCGGTCAATGGAATTCCGTCATAATATACCTTTACATCCCGTATCCCGAACCTGGATTTCCCTCCCACACCTCGGATAAGTATATGAGACTGCGAGGTTGAGCTCCGTGTTTCCATTTTAACTCCTGGCACCACATTGATAATTCTGTCGAGGAACATATCATTTGTCCTCCGGAGTGCGCTAAAACCCAGAACTTCAATCTTGCCGATAGTTTTTGAAATTTCGGTGTTCGGATTTCTTCCCAGAACCAGGACTTCACCGAGGGTGTAATTCTTCTTTGTCAGGCCAACTTTATAATCCAGAACTTTTAATGAATCAATGCTTATTGAAATTTTTTCGTATCCTGTCAATTGAAAGGTTAATGAACCTGAATTCCTGAAGGGTACAAACGGTGCTTCGCCTTTTGCGTTGGTTACAGCGCTAGCCTGTCCTTCATCTCCGGTTATAACTACATAATTCAGTGGGAAATTTTCTTTTTGATCACTGACCCTGATTACCTGGGCACTGAGTTTATTAAAAGCAGGAATGCATATCAGAAGCAATACAATTATTTTCATTATCAGCCTGTTAAGGAAAAAATTTATTATGAGGATGATGTGGCGTAAATTTGCACACCATCCTCCGAACTATTTATTTATTCACCGTTAAAACGCATACGAGAGTGAAAGATTACCGTAAAACGCTGCTTTGTAAGGGGCGGGAATAATATAACCGTCACCATGTCCTCCGTCTTTTTCAAGAGCCAGACCCTCGATATTCGGTCCTGTAAAGAGGAATGAATAGTAAGTACTTCCGGTTAGGTTGTCTCCGCCTGCTGAAAGATCAAAGGTGAAATGTTCACCTAACTTTCTTTGATACCCGATCTTTGCATTAAGCAGGCTGTAGGATTTTACAAAAGTGCTGTTATCAAAAGTTACAGGAGCTTTGTCAACATACTGGTACGTACTGTAAAGATACAGCCCGAAGTTAGTTTCGAGGTCAACCCCGGCATTAATCATATTATCGGGAACGCGGGCAACTTTATTACCTGAGAAGCTGACTGTTTCTTCTGTGTGGTTGTTATCGCTCTTGAATTCTTTGTATTTGAAATCGGAGTATGTGTAGGAAGCCCAGGGTCTAAGAACAGATACTGCTGCCGTCGGATCGTTAAGGATCATATAACTTAATGATATTTCGGCACCGAGGTTTTGCTGCTTACCGGCATTTGTAGTGAACGTAACAGAATTGGATGTTTCCGTTACAAGTTTATCAGTATTTTCAAGATCGAATAATGCAAACTGGTAGGCAAGTCTTCCGGCAAACAGGTTTCCCTTACTGCCGAGTTCATACTGGATCGCCCTTTCGGGTTTTAATCCGGTGTTTACTGAACCATCGTTTGCGATTGCATCGCTTAACAGCGGGGGCGTATACCCGGTACTTACACTGATATAAACTGATGCCTCTTCGCTGAATATCTTTGAAACGGAAATCCTTGGAGTAAGTGCAGGGTCAAATGCTTTAATAGTGAGACTTGTGGTATCGTTAAGCTGATTGTTTTTCAGCATGTTCATTATACCATATTCATTTTTGTTCAGACTTGCTCCGGCTGTTATATTGAAATCCATGGGGAGAGCAAAGTTCCATTCGGTAAACAGGTAATAGTTAAGTGCATAATTTTCAGAGGCGCTTGGTCTTTGCAAATGTGAAGGAGTAACAAAAACACCATTGCTGGTGAGGTTTGATTCCTGGAACATTCCTCCCAGGGTTCCGTTTATTCCCGTATTCCCGCTCTGCGAAACCAGGTTAAAAGCTGTTCGGATACCATAGTTATATTGTGTTACATCTGTGTAACCGTGTGCAAAAGGTTGGTTCGAAATTCTCCCGGATCCAAATAGGGTAGTTTGATTATTCACACTTTCACTGAACCGGTAAAAGTCTGTGACTCCCAAACGAAAACCGGACACTTTGATATGTGAATTGTTGGCAAGATAAGCATCATTGCTTACCGGCTGTCTGTCATAAAATTCTGGACTATCGATCTCACCGGCCAGTTCTTCATATGATCTGTTGTAAGCAAAATAAGTTGAAATTGTCTGATCGCTGCCTGCCTGGAAGTCGCCATTCGCCCTGACAAAGTCTTTCCATGAGGCACTATGAGGGCGGAACGATTTGTATGTCTGATGTCCATAATTAACTACTATATCCGAATTATCTCCCGCGCCCTGTATTGAGGTATTTGTCCTGAACAAACCATTGCTTCCACCGATTGTCTGCTGCTGTATGCTCGTTTCATTTGGTGCAGGTCTCTTTGATGTAAGTAAAACTGTACCTCCGATGAAGCTGCCGTAAAGGCTGGATGAGGGACCTTTTATAACTTCAACATTCCCGAGTGAAGCAAAATCAATATCATCCAGGACGGTTGTGCCTGCAGCATCAGTGACAGGGATATTATTCAAAAATACCTGGTAACCGAGGCCGTTGCTGTTAGGGCTGTTTCTGCTTGTGCTCGGGTAGTAACCGCGGATTGTAATCCTGGCACCTCCCCAGGGAGTTCGGGACTGCATAAAAACTCCCGGAACCATATTAATCGAATTCTCAAGTGACAGTCCGTTTGATCGTTCAAGATCTTTCTGTGTAAGGACGCCGACAGACTGAGCCTTTAATATCTGGTTATTACCAATTACCTGCACTCCCGAGAGCTCAACCGGGGATGGTGAAATCAGGATATACAGGGGTTTGGAAGCATCCTTAACCGATACTTCTTTAAGCAGGTATCCAATCCTCCTGAGAGTGATTTTAAAAGAACCTGAGGGTGCATTTAATTTGAACTTACCAAAGTCGTTTGTAGCTCCTGCGACTGATGATCCTTGGATCATGATACTAACGCCTGCCACCGGGTCGAGTGATTGTTTGTCGACCACAATTCCTGAAAGAGTAACCTGTGCTTTTAATACTGGAACAAAAAATAAAAGCACAAAGAATATCGCCGGAAGGTAATTCTTCATCTGAAAATCATTTCCTTTCTTAAGCTTAATTAATATAGCATTAGGTTTTCCCGATGAATATTATCACCGGAATAGAATTATTTGCTCGAAATTGATTTAGATGAGTGCCGGCTTTGGGGGAGGAGAAATGATCTCTATGTTAAGGCTTTTGTAAAAATCAGGATCAGTTATTGAAAATTCAGCCAATTTATATTCCGGCTGAACTATCGTGCTGACTGAAAAATTATACTTGCTTAATTCATTAGGCTGGTTATTTTTTGTTTTGCCCTCATTTTCGAGGTTCTTTTTTAACAGATTCTGGAAATCTGCAATTAATTTCTTCTCATCTTTATCGCGGAGACAAGTATAAGTCACACTATTCCGGTGCCCGGACATCCTTACGATATCATACATATCGCCTTTATACTTAAATTCTTTTCCTTCCTTTTCCCACTGAACATATTTATTCTCATACTCTGAAGTAAAAGTAAACTGAACAAGCAGACTTTCGGGAATAACTTCTTTTACCTTCTCATTCATCCGGGCTCTGATAGCTGACCTTTCCAGCATGAAAGGGAGGTAATATCCGAACAGGTTAAAAAGAAAAAGTACAAGGATGAAAGTTGTAAACGATCGTTTCAAATGCTATTTGTTAATTATTGGTAAAACTGTGACAATTTTACTTAAAAGTTTTAATAAATAAAAATGAAATGTGAGAAAAATAAACCAGGCCGTTCTATTTCAAATAAAATTATTAGGCATGTCGGCCCTGAACAGAAAAGTTTAATATCCCTTGCAATATCCCCTCAAACCCCATTTTACTTTTTGAGAAGCTTTACCAGGTTACAGAAACCAGATAAAACTTATTTTTAATCAGACTTGAGGTTTACCAAATAGAAATAATTTACAGAGTAAATATTAATAAATATAGCCGAAAAATTTTTGTATGGGACATCAATTACAATTGGAACTCTTGTCAGTCGGCTTTTCCCTGCCGTACCCGGATCAGTCCAGTCAAACCGGCCTTCTTTGTCCTCAGTGTATCCATCGATTGACATGTTTGCAATGTAAATCAGATTAGACATATTCGACCTCAATATCTATAACTGGAATTCAAATTATCTCAACATACCGCGCAAATTTCCTAAGAGCTTCTTAAACGGCGCCGCTAATAATTGCTGCTGCTCAGAGCGAGACTTTTTTTTTCATTTTTAATTTAAGATTAAAAATGAACCTCCAGGCCGATGGTAAAACTAATATTATTTAATTTTACATCATTTTCTGCAGTAAATGTTTGGAACGGATCTGCCTGTGTTACCGTAGAAGCTGCTTTCGGATTATAAACCAAATATCTGATATCGAAAACCAAACCGCTCTTATCATTAAATAAAATATTTAGACCGCCCCTTAAATTAAAGCCTATCCCGCTTTCAATCTCCTCTTTTACACTAAGACCTTCAGAATTGAATGCTTGAATAACCTGATTATCCAGGGTATTCTCAATAACATAGTAACCTAATCCCAGTCCTGCATATGGCTGAACGGTTCCTTTCGTAGCTTCAAGTAACAAACATAGCTCGGGCATATAAAAAGAAGTTCTCGCTTTGGAAAGCAGATTAACTTTGGTATCAGCGGCAAAGTATCCAAAATTAAACATCAATGAAACAATAGATGGGAATCTCACCTTAAAAAACAAATCAACGCCGCTGCCCGCTTCAAAATTATCATTTTGAAGTACATATAAATATCCCAATCCCGCAGCCATCTTTATTTTTTCAGCGCTGGTCAGATTAACCGGGGATGCAGGCAAGTCCTCAATATCATTTTTAAACGTAATTGTTTTCCCGTTTTTAAGAGTAACCGAATTGATTTCGGATTTTTTATATTCATACTGTACGTCGGTTGAATTCTCAACAAATTCAACTACATCCTGCTTAATCAATAGTATCTTCCCCTTAACTATATCTCCATTTTTAAGGTGAATCGTATCAAGAGTATCAACCTGGGCATATACAGACACACAATATAACCCGGTTATGAGAAGAAATACTTTTAACATTTTTTGCCCCTTTCTGCCGGTTAAATACTATTAATTAAACTTCGTGTTTGAATAGACTGATGGTAAATAAATAAATATGATTTTTCCATTAGAGATCCCCGATATCTTAAACGTATAAGAAACTTAACCACTTATATCAAATTAAATTTCATGATCTAAATGCCTGACTACTGCTCATGCTAATTGTAAATTATTATAAAGATTCAGAATGAGAATCACATTATAAACTAATATGCTTTTTCAGTAATATCACACAAAATTTTATTGTAAATTTTCGCGGGTCCCTTACAGTGGCTCAGCATTTTGATCTCCCCGCTTGAGCATTTCACCATTTATACATACCTAACATAAATTAAATGAATTTGAGAGGCAACATAGATTTGTAGTAAGGAGGTGGGGTATTAGTCTGATAATTTTAAAAGAGTGACCACAGTGTTTTGAGAAGAACTGCTTGGATGATAAAGTAAAAAAGCCTCAAAAATCAAATCCTAAGAGCTTTTAGTGCACCCTACCGGGCTCGAACCGGTGACCTGCTGATTAAGAGTCAGATGCTCTACCAACTGAGCTAAGGGTGCGGGGCAAAATTAAGAAAATTCGGAAGGTTTTCAAAGACCATAATCATCTCAAAAACAGCCCTTCTAGTTAAAAATTTGATAATTCAGAATCAGTTTCGGAATCAGTCAAACTAATTAGAAAGGATCAAAAAATGGACACTCAAAAAGGTCAGGAAAACAAAGATTTAAGGGAGTTAGTTGAAGGGGACAAACAACATATAATCAACTTCTTAAAAGCTTTCGATCTCAACACAAAAGGAAATCAAATATCAATTTTATTTTCTGAAGACCTCGAAAAACCAGATTATTTGCAACTTTGGCAAATTGATGGGGAACCCGGGGTTGTTAAAGTTGAATTCTCAATAAGTAATATCAAATCCAAACTACCCAAGAAACTCAGGGGTATTTTAGACCTATTGTTCAATAAAATTGTAAGAAGGGATTTTCCTGATACAACCGGGACTCCTTATGAAATCAGGAATGATATTATAGATAGTTGTACCCATTACAATTCAATCAAAATTAAAAATACTAAAATTACCCTGGTCGGGGCAATTTGTTATTGTAACTGAAAGGAGTTCAAGAGATGTATTTAAGTAAGAACCGAAAAAGTGGAATTTAGTTGTTGAAAAAGTAAATTGCTAAAGATTCTGATTGTCTATTGACTGAATTTATCATAAATTTCTAATAATAATGATACTTTGATTTCCTGGGGTGGTGTTAAAAATCAAGCCACCATTAGAGAACCTCAAGATGCAGGAGAAATTAATTGCATATGAAATAGTCAGGCAATTTAGTGCAAAAACAGAGTATTCTATTGTCTGGTTGCTTAGATGAATCAAAAATGAATACTGAAAAAGATAGGGTAAAAATATTATTTGGTTGGCTTGGTACAATAATTCTTCTACTCCTTATTCTAATAAAAGTATTTCGGTTTTTTGAAATTGATTACATATCAAAATTAATAATTGGAATCGCTCCAAGTTTACTTGGCCCAGCCGGATTATATTTCTTAATTTTATCAAGCAAAAGTAAATATTTAAATCTAAGCCTCACCCGTTTATCAATTATAATTTCTTTAGTTGCAATAGGTTTGGAGTTTGCACAATTACTTCCAAGGCCCGGATTTCTGAAATATATCCATTATACTTTTGACTGGTTGGATGTAATTTCAAGTCTAACAAGTGTAATAATCGCATACTTAGTTGCAAAAATTTTAATTAAAATTTATACTGGTAATTAAAGCATTTTAATGCAATATATTTTTCAACCAAAATAGACCCTATACACACTTAAAAAGATTGGGGGGGGGTGAAGTGGAAAGCTGACATAAATTGTAGAATAAAAAACCCGGCAACAATGATGTCACCGGGTTTGAATCTCTTTCAAGAAGTCGGTGTAAACTTTGTGAATGAGTTCTTTTTAATTTTCAAATATAAAATAAAAATTCCCGGTATTAATTTCAAAAACTCATAAGTACTTCCTAAGTATGATCTCTATTAGTTTGAATATTTAAGTGTCAAATATTTTGATATATGGGCTATCTCATTTACATAATGATAATTGCAATAGTAATTATGTTCATAGTGGCTTTATATCAAGTATTTATTGCTGGTCTTATACTCTATTTGCTTTAAAAGACACAATAATATTATTGTCTCTTTTTAAATTCTTATTTTCCTTAGTTGTTTGAATAAAGCAGTGTACCCACTATTAATTGAATAATCGCGTTATAAAGAAGATTTTGATTACTCTTCATCAGACCTGAGCTGAGGTAAGGGTGCAGGCATAAATGAAAATTGCAAACCTGAAAAAGAGCAGGGTGATGTTATTCAGGGGAATCTTTTGGCCTTCTTGTGAATCAAACGCGTATATAAAAAAATATATGAGTGTGACACCAATGATGATCTTTGTTTATGTAATTGCAGGTTTTTTCCTGATCGTTTTTTCTCTTCAGTTTATGATGATAGCTAAGGCGAAGAAATCGAAGGGAATAAAAGTTTCCGGTCTTCAGGGCAGGCTTAAGGCCCTTGAGAAAAAAGGCTCGAAGGGACTGGTGTACTTTTTTAGTCCGGGCTGCCGCGCCTGTAAATACCAGACACCTATAATTAAAGAACTTCAGTCATCTAATAAAAAT
This sequence comes from uncultured Ignavibacteria bacterium, assembly GCA_963832715.1. GTDB lineage: Bacteria > Bacteroidota > Ignavibacteria > Ignavibacteriales > Ignavibacteriaceae > DATFVA01. The sequence continues at coordinate 107,179 of CAWHVB010000005.1, forward strand.
GTTTTCGATGTTGATATTTCCAGGGATATGGAGACGGCAAAGGTGTTCGGTATAAAGGCTACACCTACAACAATCCTTGTTCAGGATGGTGTGGTTAAACAGGTTATGCTTGGTGTAAAGCAGAAAGAGGACCTGTACGCTTATTTGCTGAATTAGATGGGTGCAGATGTTCGGTAAGGGAGGTATTCCAGATTGCGGAAATTCCAATACCTATCGAATGACCATTAAATTATAACGGAATGACTCCCTATACTCTTGTATTCATTAAGCCTGCCCGGCTCATAGCAGCACTTTAATTGCCGTACCGGTTACCGTATCCACAATTGCATTTCGTAGTTTATTGAGCTCCGTCCGCGCGAGACCAAGCTGCTTCAGGGCTTCCATCTCGAGGAGGTCTTTCTTTCCTTTTACCAGGAATTCAAATTCTTCTTTAGTCATTTCGTGTATTGAATATTCTACGCTCCACCTCTGAAGATCTTCTTCGAGTTTTTTTGCGAATTCAGCCCCGTCATGAAGTATCTGCTGTGAGTATTTTTTGAAAGAATTCTGCGCGAGTCCCAGAAGACTGGTTTTTAATTCTTCGAGAAAAGCATCAAAGTCTGCCATAACTATTGCTCCTCCAGTTGAGATGGTTTAATTTTTCCGCTTTCAAGTCCTATGATAGTATCGAAGGCATCTCCGATTACACCCTGCGCCTCGCTTACAAACACGGGGGAGAGTATCAGGTCCTCTTTCCATATTCTCAGAAACCCTCCTATGAGGTTCCGGTCGGGACTAACCATTATTTCCCATTGTTTCGTTGTTAATTCATTGTTGGGCTTCCCTTTAGCATATTCGTATGCAAAACTTAATTCCATTTTAAGTGAATCAGCTTCACCGGAATGCAGTGAGTATCCCTCCGTGGCTTTGCTCATCAGTGCAAGTGATTCCAGTTTTAACCTGACGGCCTGTGAGTAAGCTGTTTCGCTGTAGGTGGCTACAGGTGTACATGACTGAAATAATATAACTGTGAGCAGCAGGAAAGAAAGACAGAATTTATAAAACAAATTTATGCCTGTCATCTGTTCTTTTAAAAGTGATAAATTGCCCGGTCCGGCAAATTTCAAAATAAAATCTCAAATGTCAACCCGTCTTTAATCTTAGCTGATCCCCGACTATTCGTTTCAAGTCCAGACTTTGCCGTATCTGCGCTCTCAGTATTGTTGTCCGCAATCGCCCAATCCGGAATGCGCTAAACTCCTCTCATCTGTCTTTATGCGTTCTCATATAATAATCCAGTGAGAAATTTCCCGATCCGTAGAAGATAAAGAATACTAAGAGAACCAGGGTAGCTATTGAGAATCCCAGCTCGCTGTTGATTGAGGTAAACCCGTTGGGAAGATTCACAAAGAACACCGCACCTATTAATATCGGGATCTGGAAGGCAATTGCCCAACGCGTAATTAAGCCTGTTGCTATTAACAGTCCTCCGCCGATATGAAAGAGTATAACGTATACAGAAGTTAAAAAGATAAGGAATTCAAGGTGATGATTCACAAGCAGCCATTCTATCTGCTCGCGGTGACTTATAAACGATGCGCCTTTTGCTATTAAAAATATCCCAAGCAGTATTCTCAAAAAATCGATGTATACCGGATGGTGCTCTTCCGACCATTTTTCGATACCCGAAAGTGTGCTCATTTTTCCTCCAGTGTTATTAGCATTTATTAAAATAACCAGAGTTTCTTCCCCCGGAGGTATGATGAAGCACATATTTCCTCGTATCATGACGCAAAGGCACGAAGAGAGTGTGGGAGAAGTTAAGATGGATAGAGTGTAAGCTCGGATGAATCTTTGGTAAGCCGTCGCCTAGCTCAGGTGTCCCGAGGCTGTGTGAAAATGTAAAGCGACCTGTCCCGCTTCTATAGCGGGACAGGTCGCTTACCCTGGACCATTAAAAATCTGAATTTGTAGATTCGGCCGCCGCTGGGTTGTTCCCCGGGTTTGATTTTCACACAGTCTCTCCCGACCTGAGATTCCATCAGCATATATCTCTGAAATTCTTAACGGCGGCATCTTGGTAGAGGGGATGTCCCCGGCACATGCATAAGTGCATAGCAGACGGCACATTAAACTCCGGTCGTCTAACTTTCCTCAGTATGCTGTTCTTTTTTATCCAGCAGGTTATCTACGGAAAATCTGCCGGAGCCGTAGATGAAGTAAAAAATTAGCAGACCAAGTATCAGGACAGAATAAATAAGTTCAGAGTTCAGGGCAAACAGTCCCTTATGATAATCGATAAAAATTATTGTGGCAACAAGTATTGGTATCTGGAATAGTACTATTACTCGTGTGAGTAGTCCTATTGTTACAAGCAGCCCGCCTGCGATATAAAAAACAAGGACGTACTGTGATGTAACAAGGAAAGAAAAGACATCTATGCTGCTCATTTCCATATTCAGCACAACCTGCTCACGGTTAATTATGAGAGTGATGCCTTTCATTATAAGAATAATTCCGAGAAGCACTCTGAGGTAATCGATCCATTTAGGATGATGTTTGTCGGCCCATTTTTCGATCTGAAGAGTCCAATTCATAATTCCTCCCCGAATATATAATTGGTGTGAAATTAAAAAGTATTTAATTCATCTGATAAGAATGTAATTATTTATTATGCAATAAGAAAGAGGGGTATCCTGCAATCCCTAGATCAGAGCGTCAGAAGATAAGAAGATTTCAACGACGAACCAGGCCTTCCAAAACCACTCACTCACTCACTCATTCAACCAATCCCCCAACTCGCCCGCCTCTGGCAGGTCACTCACTCCTTCCCCTCTCCATTTCCCCCCACCAGTCTTTCAGCATCGTTTCATTTTTCTTCAGCATCCCTTCATATGTTACGCTCACAGGAGGAGGAACCAGTTCTGATAGCCGGTCGTAGATTAACCTGATCCGTTCAGGTCTGGAATTCTTCAGCAGATACCAGAGACTTACCGCATCGTTTTTGGATGCATTTTCAAGTACTGTCTCCAGTTCATCTTCCGTCCTGCCTCCGAAATCAAAATTTGATAATGCTTCTTTAAACTCCCTGGATGCATCTGCTAAATATGGTGTGCCGGGACTTTTATTTTTCCTTGTTTCACAGATTGTTCCTGCTGTTACGATTTCTTCACTTCCCCCCGATTTGATGATGAGTTTTCCGTCAGTCACATTCAGCAAAGCCGAGCCTTTTTTGTCTACTTCTATTGTATAGGTGCATCCCAGGTCAATCGCTGTTGACGAAGGAGTGATAACCGAGAAATGATTTGCCGGCGCCCATATCCGGGCATCTATTTTTCCGCCCTGAAGAAATATTCTGCATCCCGTGTCCTTCGTTTCTAAGAGCTGCAGCCTGCTGTTGGGATCAACATCTATCTCACCGGCCATCCCGGCTATTAATCTTGCCTTGGAGTGCGAATCAGTAGTAAGCCATTCACCTAAGGCAAGCGTTCCGGATTTGCTGAATGTGACACTGCCTGCTGTCGGTGAACCTTTTAACGCCTCTACCTCCCAGAAAGCCGGCTGAGCTTTAGAAAGGTACAGCACTGAGATCAGCACAGCAATAAGTATGGCGCTTAAAGGAGCTCCGATGGCTATCCACCTGCTCCGGAAAAGTTTTCTTCTGAATTTCGATTTATCGTGCCGGGAATTATTATTGTGAAGCGGCGAATATAAAATTGCAGGGAGATTGAACCCCGTTTCATATTCGTTCGGTTCGGAAATTCCTTCCCAGAGTTCATCGCTCTGGTGGATCTTCTTCATTATAACACCTGACGATTTCAGTACTGCCTTTAGTTCGCTTGCGGTTTTCCTGCAGGAATGACAGTGATTTAAATGAAAGGATATTTCACTTCTCATTTCATCAATAAGTTTTCCCATCAAATAATCGTTCAGATAATATTTTACTTCCCTGCATTTCATCCTTAACGCAGATCCTGTTCTTATGGTCTTTACGATTAATTTAAAAGATTTAACAAAGTGTTAATCCATTTATTTTTTGATTTGTCCGGGCGCAAAGTTTCTTATAAAATATATATTATTGACACAGAAAGTTATGCCGGGGCATACTTTTATGACACAGTGATGAATTGTATTTATAAGCTGATAGTCAGAATCTGAACATAAGGGAAAATTATAATTGAAGCAATAAAAATTATTGCTCGGTTATCCTCAATTATTGCCGTTTGTTATGCTTTTTGGCACAACGGTAAATTTTTTGCTTGATTTCCCCCCGTAACTTTGTATTTTCGCCATCACAATACTATCAGATTCCTCAATTAATTTTTAACTAATTCACATTTGGTTCAACCGGACCAGATCACTATTAATTTTTATGGGAGTTATAATATGAGTTTTTACCTCGTCGCTTTATACCTTCATATAACCGGCGCGCTTGCAATGTTTGCCGGACTCGGGATCGAGGGTATAGTATTTACTAATCTGAAAAAAGTCTCATCACCGCAGCAGGCGATACCCTGGCTCGGCTCTATGAGGATCCTTCGCATAGTTTTCGGCTATTCGGGTGTGGCCCTCCTGGTAACCGGTATTTATCTTGTTGCAATGTCCTGGGGGTGGAACTCCTGGGTTTTAACAGGTCTCGTGCTCCTTGTAGCCCTCTCGGGCTACGGCAGTACAACAGGAAAAAAGATCGCTATGTCTGTTGCATCTCTTTTGAATACCAATTCTAAGTCAATCCCCGATGGAGTTAAAAAAATTATTGCTGATCCTTTCCTGATGAAAACTTATAAACTGAAGATTACCCTTGCACTGGGTATCATCTTTATAATGACAACTAAACCCGGCTGGATGGGAAGTATAGTTGCCGTTGCTGCAGCCTTCGCGGCAGGACTCCTGCTTGATCTTCCTTTTGGTGAACGTGCCGGAGCAAAAGAATTGGAATCCGCATAAACTAATATTTGTTGAGGTGATGACTAAAAATAATATTGTCATATCGACTGAAGCGAGAAATCCCTCAATCTGTTGAGATTTCCGGGTCGAAGGCTTGTCTGCTGATGACATTGTCTTACTTTTTGGACAGCCCCTGGACTTAGTGACAGGCATGAAGGAATTCTCTCAAAGAATCATCTTAATGAAACGATGTCTCTTTCAATTTCTGCCTGTTACGGCATCCGTCATTTCTAAAAGGTTAACACAAAATTGATTAATGAAATGATTTTTAGGAATTTAGCGGTGTAAATACTTATTTACCTGGAAATCTGATGGCTAAAATCCTTATTGTTGATGACGAACCTAATATGAGATTAGGACTCAGGGATAACCTTGAGTTTGAGGGCTATGAAGTTGATTCGGCTCCCGATGGGGAAGAAGGACTTACAAAAATTATCGATAATAATTACGACCTTATCCTTCTGGATGTTATGATGCCGAAAATGTCAGGTTTCGATGTGTGTAAAGCAATACGGAAAAAGGGAGTTACTACTCCGGTTATTCTTCTTACTGCAAAGGATCAGGAAATAGATAAGGTCCTGGGACTCGAACTCGGTGCTGATGATTATGTTACCAAGCCTTTCAGTCTGCGTGAGTTAAATGCACGAATTAAAGCTGTAATGCGCAGAGGCGAAAACCAGTCTCCCGTTAATGGCAAGGTGCAGATTGGTAAAATTGAAGTTGACTTCAGAGGTTATACAGCCCTTGAGAATGAAGATTCCATCTCTATGTCGCATAAAGAATTTGAAATACTGCATTATTTATGGAACCATAGAAATAAGATAGTAAGCCGTGATGATCTGCTTGAGAAAATATGGGGTTACGAAGAAAGTCCTACTACACGCACTGTTGACAATTTTATCCTCAAATTAAGACAAAAGATAGAAAAAGACCCCAATCACCCGCAATTTATTATTACCGTCCACGGAATAGGGTATAAATTGATCAATTAAATGACCTGCCCGGCACCAGACCGGATGTGTGATTTAAATTATAGTTTATTTTGCGCTATTTACCTTAATTGACTTACAGAAATTTCCTATATGGGAGTTTTTACCTAATAAATAAGTCAGCCACATGGATGAGGTAAGCTATGCAGATGCAGAAACGTAGTGAAATGGAAATCGAAAAATACACCCGCGAAATAGAGAATAACCCTCTTGATTCAATTGCTTATTATAAAAGAGGAACTCTTAAAGCGGAAATAGGCGATCTTTTGGGGGCAAGCCAGGATTTTAAGAAGTCCATTGAACTTGAAATGCAGGAAGCCAGGGAATATTTCACCATGGGAGTTTCGAAGTATAAAAAAGGCAACCTGCGGGAAGCATGCATCCTTTTCGATAAGGCTATTGCGCTCGACTGGCGTTATGCTGAAGCTTATTACCAGAGAGGAAAAATAAAAATTGACCAGGGAGATTATGCTTCTGCTATGGAGGATTTCAGCACTGCTATCAAATTAAATAAGGATATGAAGTTTTCCTGATCTTTAAAGGTTCCTGGTCCTATCATGACAATTTTTTACAATTAATTACCTTATTCTGACATTCCTTTTCCTTACTTACCTTATTTTATTGGTGAATTATATCTGCCGGATGTATTCACTCCTTAAATAGGCTCGTCCCCTCCTGTTCATTGATAATAATATATGAGGTACATAATGGAAAACTATGAAATGATGGGGGATTTCAGAATCTATTCAGGGGTGAAGCCCGGAAAGGTTTCGTTTTATAATGTAGAAGGCACGGCAAAAGCCGATGGGGGAGAATTGAACGAAGCAATAATAAATTACTCCCGGGCAATTCAACAGAATCCAAACGATGCCCTGGCCTGGTACAACAGGGCGACTGTAAAAGCAGACCTTGGCGATTATACAGGGGCATCTGAAGATTTTCAGAGATCGGTTGAGATCGATATGAATGCGTCGGCTAAATACCTGGAAGAGGGGAAGGTTAAGTATAAAGAATGCCTCTATAATGAGGCGCTTGATCTTTTTTCCCGTGCAATAGATTTGAATTCATCCTGCTGTGAAGCTTTCTTTTTCAGGGGGAGGGTCAGATCGGATCTTGGCGAGTACGGATACGCTCTATCGGATTTTTCGGAGGCGATTAAACTTGATCCCTCGTATCTTCCTGCGTATAAGAACAGGGGGATGATTAAAGCCAAAATGGGGGATTACCTCGGCGCCTGGCAGGATATCGCAGCTGCTGAAGAATAAGGGATTTTTGTAGTGTTTTTATAAAAGAATTTAGGGATAATTATTCCAGCTGCGCCGCTCCGATGAGCGGGCATGACAATTAATTACATTACTTTACCGGTGTATGACACCTGAGACAAATTGATCCTTTAGATTGACGGTGGAGATTAGATAAGATAATTCTTCACTAAAGATTAAAGGAGAAAAAAATGAAAACTGTTACAACGCTGGTAATGTTATTAGTCATCGCGCTGAATGCGAATGTCGGCCTTAAAGCCCAGAGTAATAAATATAAAAATGTGAACGAGTATTCTCTTGAATCATTGAAACAGGGAATACAATCAGATAACCAGGGACTGCGTAAAAGTGCGATCTATCTGGCCGGTATATACAGGATAGATGAAGCAGTCGAAACCCTGACGGAACAGCTGACAAAGGAAAAGGATCCTGGTATCAGGGTTTTAATAGCTTTGTCTTTATACAATATAGGAAACCCCGACGGTATGGAAGCTGTAAAGCATCTTGCCAGGGTCGACAAGGATAATGAAGTTAAAAGAATGAGCACTGCACTCTACAGGCAGTTTATCGATGTAAAAGAATAAATAAATTCTTTGATAGATAGTATATTTACTGGATATGTATAGCAGATTAATACAGATAATTTTTATGCTGCCGGTGATAGCGGTTTTATTTCTATCGGGAGGCTGCAGCACAGAAGGTTTTCCACCACCTCCTGTTGCCGGACCTTCAGGATGGAAGCAGGTTGCTGACCTCAGGGGTGTCTGGAAGTTTTCTGTTGGTGATAACCCTGAATGGGCTTCGCCGGTTTTTCAGGATGAAAAGTGGGAGAGAATTGAAGTCCCCTCTTCCTGGGAAAACCAGGGCTTTCATGGCTACGATGGTTATGCCTGGTACAGGAATACATTTGAAATTCCCGGCGATTATAAAAACAAAACTATCTACCTGTTCCTTGGATTTGTAGATGATGTTGACCAGGTTTTCGTTAATGGAAAACTTGTCGGGTCATCCGGATCGTTTCCTCCTCATTACTGGACAGCCTATGATGTTGACAGACGTTACCCTGTTTCGGCTGAGATACTGAATTTTAATAAGAAAAATACTATTGCTGTCCGTGTATATGATGACGAACTTGAAGGCGGAATACTCAGGGGCGATATAGGCCTTTATGTTCCCGAATACTCATTGGAGAACGCTATTGATCTGGTTGGCACATGGAAATTCAGAACAGGTGATAATCCTGCCTGGAAAGGGTCTGAAATAAATGATAGTAATTGGACAAACATTCTGGTTCCCGGCTACTGGGAAGCTCAGGGTTTTCCTGAATACGACGGATTTGCCTGGTACCGCAGAACCGTATTCATACCTTCAGAATACCGTAATGAAAAGCTTATGATTGTTTTGGGTAAAGTTGATGATATTGACGAGGTGTATATCAATGGTACACTTGTAGGCGCTACAGGAAATATGGAGCGTAAGGATTTGGGCGATAATTACCTCAAGCTGAGAACATATTATCTTTCAGACGGCATCCTGAAGTATGGTTCTAAAAATCTGATTGCTGTCAGAGTTTATGATGGTTTCAAAGAAGGCGGCATTTATGAAGGTCCCGTTTCTATTGTCCCCCAAAAAGAATATATAAAGTACTGGAATAAGCTAAGGGACAGCAAGAGCTTCATAGATAAAATTTTTGATTAAAACACTCTCATTACAAATCATCTTTTAACAAACTCCATTCTGCCCGAAATTCGCGGTTCGTCTTATCTTCTTATCCTCCAACCCTCTTATCTTCTTAACTTCTGATCCTCTCATCTTCTGATCCTCTTATCTTCTGATCCTCTCATCTTCTGATCCTCTCATCTTCTTGTCCGCTCACCTTCTCATCTCCTCACCCGCTGCCTACATCTTTCATCTTTTATTTATCCTTTGTATTTTCCATTCGGTTATGAGAATAACTTAATTCCATAAATATTGGGAACTCCCATTTAACCTAAACATCTACCAGTAATTTTTTTAGAAAGGATAAACATTGAAACACATATACTTTCTGATACTGATATTTCTATCAGTTATGATTATTCCGGGTTCTGACTACCTGTATGCGCAGAAGCCGCAGCAGAACCGCGGTTTTGAAATTGTCCCTGACGAATCAGAACAGTTTGTCACTAAAAATAATATGAGAGTAAATGCTGCGACGGGCGTACCTGTTTCTGTTTATCAGATCAGCTATAAGGTAAATCCGGATACTCCTGAAAAAATGGCAAGGCAGTACCTGCAGGAAAATTCATCTGCACTCCATCTTAAAAATAATATAAGCGATTTGAGGTATACCGGTACATTTGAAACTCCCGGCGGCTACCATGTTCATTTTACTCAGTACATCGGCGAATTTCCTGTTGAGAACTCAACGCTGAATGTAACGATCAACAGGAATAATAAAGTTGTCTTCCTTGCCGGCGGCTATAAAGTTTCTTATGGTTCAAAAAACCAGGTTGATCTTCAAAACCTCAGGGTTTCTCAGGACGATGCTTTAATTACAGCAAAGAATTATCTCGGCGTGGAACAGAATATCAGCTTTGAGAAGAAAGAGACTGTCGTATATTATAATAAAGGACAGTTCCGCGTGGTTCAGAAAATCAATTTGGTTCCGTCATCAGGATTGACGGGCGACTGGGAAGTACTGGTTGATGCTCATTCAGGTGAAATTATTAAGGCTGTCGACAACGCCTGCTATTACGACGGCGGGCACGACGGAGTGAATTTTGTCGACGGCAGCGGCTGGGTGTTCGATCCCGATCCGATTACTCACGCAAGAACAACCTACGGTACTACAGGCTTTGTAGATAACAATGATGCTGACTCTGATTCTCTTACAGCTCACCTTGAAGACAGAGTTCTTCACGATATTAGTTTCGACGGCAGCGTCTATTCTCTTGTCGGTCCTTATGCAGAGATAAGAGACTTCGAGGCTCCTTTTACCGGTCTTCATACTAACTCATCCAGCGATTTTCATTTTACAAGAAGCAGCGACAACTTTGAAGCTGTAAACGTCTATTTCCATATAGATAATGCGATGAGATATATAAATGAAACTCTCGGCTTTACTCTAATGCCGTTTCAATATAACGGGGGAGTAAGGTTCGATCCTCACGGACTGAGCGGCGATGATAACTCGCATTATCTCCCTTCTACCGGAAGCATTGCTTACGGCGACGGTGGTGTCGATGACGCTGAGGATTTCGGAGTGGTTACGCACGAACTCGGTCACGGTCTTCACGACTGGCTGACAAGCGGAAATCTCTCTCAGGTTGAAGGATTAAGTGAAGGATGCGGCGATTACTGGGCTTCTTCTTATATGAGAAGTACCGGCTACTGGACATCTTCCGATCCCGCTTATTACTGGGTATTTATATGGGACGGACATAATCCTTTCTGGCCCGGAAGAATCACTAATTACACTGCTCATTATCCCGAGGGTCTCACAGGTACTATTCATACAGACGGACAAATGTGGGCTTCTTCGTTAATGTCGATCTATGACATTATCGGCCGTAATGCAACGGATAGCGATTTCCTCGAAGGACTTTCAATGACAAACTCCGGAACGAATCAGCAGGATGCAGCTTATGCGTTTCTTGCTGCAGATCAGTCTTTGTTCGGCGGAAGTTAATGTACCTTCCATTATCCAGGTATTCCAGGATAGAGGTTATATTGCTTCTCCTGTAACTGCAGATTTCACTGCTGATGTTACCGGCGGTCAGGCTCCTTTAACTGTTCATTTCACAGATCTTTCTACATCCATAAATGGTCCTATTACATCATGGGAATGGGATTTCGATAATGACGGAACAGTTGACTCTTATGACCAGAACCCGAGTTTTATATATACCAATAATGGAAGCTATACTGTAAAACTTACAGTATCAGACGGTTCTGAAACTGACAGTGAAACCAAGACAGATTTTATCTCTGTTAACAGCGGAGTTTTCGTTTGGGAAGGCGAAGCAAACGGTGCAAATTACAGCGGTGCATTTATAAGAGATTATATGCAGTCGCTTGGATTTGATGTTGTTTATTCGTCTGCTTCATCTCTCCCTTCATCCCTGCAGGGTTATGATGCAGTCTTTTTATCGTATGGAAATTTCGGCGGCGGAAATAATACTCCCCTGGAAGATCCTGATGCTGCTGTTATTGCCGGTTACCTTCAGGGCGGCGGAGCAGTTTACCTGGAAGGCGGCGATGCCCTTGGATATGATCAGAGTTCAAATACAACATTATTGAATTTGTTCGGAGTGGCTTCCGCGACCGATGGTTCTTCAGGCAGTACTCCGGTTACGGATCTGCAGGGACAGGCTGGAACATTAACAGAAGGAATGAACTTTACAGGTTCAACTCAGCCAAATAATACCTGGATCGATCTCTATACTCCTAATTCCAGCGGCGCCCTTGCATTTTTCCAGACTGGAGTCGGCAACGTCGGTGTTCAAAACCTTGGAACTTCGGGTCAAAGAACATTCTGCTTCTCTTATGCGCTCGGTTACCTTAACGACGGCTCTTCACCAACTACGAAAGCCGATCTTCTTAATCAGATAGCTGATTTCTTTAACCTTCAGATACCTGTGGAATTGACCTCCCTTACAGCAAATGTGGTTAATGATCAGGTACAGCTGAGCTGGCAGACCGCAACAGAAACAAATAACCGTGGATTTGAAATAGAAAGAAGTACCGATAATAATTCTTTCTCAAAAATCGGTTATGTTCCCGGCAGAGGAACTACAACTGAAAAGTCATCCTATTCATTCATTGATAAAGATGCATCCGAAGGGAAGATTTATTACAGACTGAAACAGATAGATCTCGACGGTACTTCAGATTATTCGGGAACAGTTGAAGTTAATTTTGCACTTCCGGTTGAATTCAGCCTTTCTCAGAATTATCCGAATCCGTTTAATCCTTCAACCAAAATTAAATTCAGTCTTGCCGCTGATTCAAAGGTTTCGATAAAAGTCTATAATTTGCTCGGTCAGCAGGTTGCGTCGCTCCTTAATGATGAGTTCGCAGCCGGACGGCACGAAATCAATTTTAATGCTGGAAGTTTATCAAGCGGAATTTACTTCTACGTGATTAACGCAGCCGGCAAGAATGGAAGCAATTTTACTTCGACCAAAAAAATGACATTGCTTAAATAATCCCATCCAATTCTAAGGAAGGCGCCCTAACCGGCGCCTTCCTTATTTTTATATCTATCACCTGTGCACAACGAAACGCTGTCTCGCTCCTCATGTACAGCGAAACGCCTGTTTCGCTTCATAAACCACTCATTTACCGCGAGCTTCAGCTCGCAAATAAAATCAAAAAATAAACATACGCTCTAACCAACGCTGTTGCTCACCCTCCCATCTTCTTATCTTCTCATCTTCTTACCTTCTTATCTCTCACCCTCTCCCACCTCCACCATTCTCATTTTAATACACTGACATTTTGTCATATGTAAATTTATTCAACAGCTGAAAATGGCGTTTTTTCGCAGTTTTCCACGTGTCTCATTTTGAGTTCAAAAGGCGGACAAAAGGCGGATAAATACCAGTCTAATACGGGATAAGACCTTTGACTGACATTTTGTCAAAAGTGCTGATAATCTCAACAGTCGTTTCCCTTAGTCCGCCGGCAAGAATATTGTTCCTCTTTCCATCCCTGGTACTAAAATGTCCATTATTCTTTATGTTTCCTTCGGGGCTGCTTCAGTATAAAAATTGTAAACCCATCTTGACTCATATCCGGCTTTTCAGTATGTTGTACCCCCGTTAGAGGGTTAATAAGATATAAGTATACCCCTTAATGGTAAATGAAACTTAATTGCGTTATGGACAATTCTAAATATCTTCAGGAATTTATGGAAGTCGGCCTTACGGAACGCGAGGCCAAAATCTATATTACGCTTTTAAGCGGGAGAATGTTTACAGCCTCAGATCTGCAGAAAGTAGTCGATATCCCAAGAACAAAGATCTACGAAGTACTGAACAAGATGGTCAGCCGGAATATCTGCATCGAGAAGAAACTGGGTAAGCACAAGATGTATGAAGCTGTCGAACCCAGGCTGGCAATGGAAAGAATTTACGATACCTACAAGAATGAACTGAAGCAGAAGAAAGAACTGATTGATCAGCTTGCCGAGGTTTTTACTCCAATCTTTGAAAATAGTAAAGCTATTATTAATCCCCTCGACTTTATTGAGGTCATGGAAGAGAAAACCCAGATACATAAGAGATATATTAAAAGCGTTGCCGGTACTAAAGTGGAAATGCTCACCTTCAATAAAGGACCTTATGCCAGTGATAATGACGAACGGCTGAAGGAACAGGAAGATGAAGAAGCGAAGCTGCTTAAAAGAGGAGGCTCGTCAAAAGGAATTTACCAGTATAAGGAATTTGAAGAGATCGATTGGCTTTATGATTCTATCAAAAAATCGGTGCATGACGGAGAGAAAGCAAGGATAGTTGATAGTCTTCCCATCAAGATGCTGATTTTCGACGATGAAAAGGTGATGTTTCCGCTCGAGCAGCCGATCAAGACATCAAATGATCTTACGATGATCTACATCGAGCACAAACAGCTTGCATCAGCGTGCAGAATATTATTCGATCATATGTGGAATAGCGGAGTGGACTTTGAAGATATTGAGAAGGTGTACCCGGGTAAAGAAAAAACATTCGAAGTAAACAGCAATTAAATGCATTTTAAATAATTATCGTTCTAAATAAAATTACAATCAGCAGGGGATGTACAACAATAATTGCAGGAATTACCATAGTATGAAAAAAGTTCTGTTATTAGTTTTCACCGGATTGATTTTTTACAGCTGTAATACAAATCCCCCTACTTCTCCGGAAGGCACTTCTTATCCCGCCGGAAAAATTATTGTACAGACAACGATAAGCCTTGAAGCCACCCATACCCCGGCGGAAAAGGTGGTGCTTCTTGAAGATTTTGCTAATGTCAGCTGTGTTCCCTGCGTTACATCCAATAAAATAATCGAATCGCTGCTGAATGGAGCTTATGCAAACAAGATAGCCGTTGTTAAATTCCCTACTAACTTTCCTTCACCCAACGATCCATTTTATCTCTCCAACTCAGGCGTGTGTGATGCACGAATGCAGTACTACAATATTATTTTTGCTCCCACTCTGATCGTGGATGGTATTCTACGGCCGACTGCCACAGATTCAGCGGCAGTCAAAGGAAGAATAGATGAAAGATTACCCGCAGCAGCTCCTTTCTATATTACTGTCGATAAGAGTTTCCAGGACAGCAGTCTGATTGTAAACATTAATGTCCGTCCCGTTACTCTCGCAGGTTTAAATCTTAACGATCTCGTGTTGAATACCGTAATTACTGAAAATGACATAGAATTTAGCCAGGCCCCGGGATCAAACGGTGAAAAAGTTTTCTATAATGTCCTTAGAAAAGTACTCCCCGATGAGAACGGAGTATCCTTTTCAGCCTTACCTGATACTACATTTGAATGGCAGACCGATTTATTATCTAACTGGAATCAGGATAATATACACGTAGTTGCTTACGTGCAGAATGTTCAAACTAAAGAAGTTCTACAGACAGGTTCTGATAACTAAAATTTGGTTCAAAAATAATCCAGCCGGGTCATAAACTAATTCAATAGGATCCGGAGAACAAATAAATCAAAATCAGGGTGAGAATATGAAACATATTTATACCTTTCTATTAATTCTTCTTTTTCCTGTTATGCTTTCTGCTCAGGTGCATCTGAGTACTGATTTCAGCGGAAACTTCCCTCCCGCCGGATGGACTATCGATGCTCAGGCAACAAATTGGTCCGGGACTAATTCCAGTAATGCCGGCTGTGTAGCTCCGGAAGCGAGATTCAACTACAGTCCTACATTCACTGGTGACTCACGCTTAATTTCTCCTGCTATCAATTTAACCGGGGTTACTGCCTTGAAGGTTAAATTCAATCACATGGTCGATCATTATACTTCACCTTATACTGTTGGTGTGGCAACGAGATCAGGCGGCGGAGCCTGGAATATAGTCTGGTCCAAAAATCCTACCGCATCTATTCCTGCAACCCAGGAAATTGTTACAATAAATAACAGTGATGTCGGTGCGTCTGATTTCCAGATTTGCTGGTATTTCAGTGGTTACTCTTATAACATTAATTACTGGTACGTAGACGATATAAGTCTTTTCACTCCGCTTGCACACGATGCAATGGTCAAAAGTATAGATATCGATAATCAGTATGTCCCGGGATCTACATTTACTCCTCAGGCCACATTAAAAAACTTTGGTACAAGCACTGAAACATTCGATGCAACCTGTGTAATAAAAATAGGCGGTTCAGTTGTATATACTCAAACCTGCTCACCCGTAACTCTTGCTGCTGATGCAGAAGAAACTGTTTCATTCCCTGATTACACAGCAGCTGCTTCCAATGAACTTTTTGAGATGACGGTTACAACAAATCTGACAGGCGATCTTGATCCTGCTAATGATTCAATGTCCAAATGGTTTAATACCTATACTACTGAAAGAGATATGGTTCTTGTTGAGATAGCAACAGGCGGATGGTGTCAGTACTGTCCGGGCGCCGCTTTAGGTGCTGATGATCTGATCGCTAACGGGTGTACAACAGCCATAATTGAAAATCATAACGGAGATCCTTATGCATATACGGCATCTGATGCCCGCAATGCATACTACGGCGTAACGGGGTATCCTACCGCTACGTTTGATGGACAGCAGCAATTTGTGGGCGGCGATCATACAGTAAGTATGTACCAGTATTACCTGCCGATTTATCAGAGCAGGGAGCCGATCAACTCAGCTTATTCACTCAGCATTTTCGGCGATCATTCCGGAAGTGACTACAACGTAACGGTTAGAGTTCATAAGCTTGCTACAACACCTCCTTATACTAATCTCGTTCTGCAGCTTGCTCTTACTGAGTCGGAGATCATGTACAGCTGGCAGGGACAGGATCATCTGAATTTCGTCAGCCGTATGATGGCCCCGGATTATAACGGTACAGCATTGGATTTTAGTTCAGGCGATGTACAGGATATTGAACTATCTTTTACAATGGGTGCCGACTGGGTTACCGAGAATTGTGAACTGGTTGCTTTCATTCAGAATAATGATGGTAAGGAAATTCTCCAGGGAACCAAACTTGCTCTTCCTGAACTTGCTCCATTACCTGTTGAGCTTACTTCATTTACATCTAATGCTTCCGCAGCAGGAGTTACACTGATGTGGACTACCGCAAGTGAGATCAACAACCATGGTTTCGAAGTTCAAAGATCTTATGACGGCAATATTTTCTCAGCTGTTGGATTTGTAAATGGGTTCGGTACCTCAACTGAAATACATAACTATACATTTACAGATAAACCCGAAAATAATACCAGCGGTACTTTCTATTATCGGCTTAAACAAGTTGATATGAACGGACAGTCTACTTACAGCCAGGTGTTAACTGTGAAATTCGATTTGCTGCCCACTATCTATAGTCTTGCACAGAATTTCCCGAATCCGTTTAACCCTTCAACTACAATTAAATATACAGTACCTCAGAACGGACCGGTTACTATTAAATTATATGATGTAACAGGTCGTGAAGTTGCAACTCTTGTAAATGAAGTTAAAACGGTTGGATCCTATGACCTTAAATTCAATGCATCAGGCCTTGCTTCGGGTGTTTACATCTACAGGATGATAGCAAAAGACTTCGTTTCAGTTAAAAAAATGAGTATATTGAAATAGTTAAATCGGGGCGCCCAGGCGCCCCTCTTAATCAGATTAATTATAATTATACAAAGTATAAGGCAATCGTATGAAAAAATGTTTTATAGTTTCTCTTTTCTTCCTTGCGGCGATCCCTTTTCTCGGAATAAATGCCCAGGATATAGAAGTTATTAGAGGAGATAGCGTTATAAATGGTTCGGCCGGTGATGAACTGGTTCTCTATACACACGTTACAAATATTTCAAATGCTGACCAGGTTGTATTCCTTGTCAGAACTATTCAGAATATACCTTCGGACTGGACCTCATCTCTGTGCTTCGGCGATTTATGTTTTCCTCCTACTTTCGATAGCGTTGCTACCGATGCAGGTTTTTCACTTGAACCTCTTCACCCGGGTGATACCCTTGAGGCATCTGTCCACTTTTTTACCAGTTTTGATAATCAAGGCACCGGTTATGTTCAGATTCAAATCGGAACAGCACATAACCCCTCGGTAAGGACAGTAATTAACCTGACCGCTTCAACAGAACCCGTCGGTGTACTTGAAGAAAATAATCAGGTTAAGGATTTTAAGGTTTTTCAGAACTACCCTAATCCTTTTAATCCTTCAACTACAATCTCCTTTGCAATTCCGCAGAGATCCAATGTTAATGTGAAGGTCTATAATATCACGGGAAAAGAGGTGGCCTCGTTAGTTAACGAAGTTAAGGAACCTGGCCAATACAGTGTAAACTTCAATGCTGAGAAATTATCATCGGGAGTTTACTTCTACAAAATCACTGCCGGAAAATATTCATCCGTGCGGAAAATGATATTAATAAAGTAATGTGAATTGTTGATTGTTCCCGGGTAACCGGGAACGGTCTATTGTTTTGTATTCAAACACGGAGTTATGAATGAAAAAGCTGTTATTATTACCATTATTTGTATTGTTTGCAATGAATCTTTTTGCCCAGACGCAGGAAGATCAGACGGGCAGAAGCGCCCCTGAGTTTAAACTTGAAAATGTTGACGGCAATTATGTTTCGCTGAAAGATGAATTGGGGGACGGACCTATCCTTATAAGTTTCTGGGCTACATGGTGTAAACCATGTATTGAAGAAATGACTAAATATAAAAGCATATATGAAGATTATAAGGACAAAGGATTTAAAGTTCTTGCAGTTTCGATTGACGATGAAAGAACCGTTGCTAAAGTAAAACCTTTTGTAAGATCAAAGAATTATCCATTTTTAGTTTTGCTGGATACCAATTCTGAGGTAGCCCGTAAATACTATGCACAGAATGTGCCTTACTCTGTATTGCTTGATAAAGATGGAAATATAGTCTATACCCATCTTGGCTATATGAAAGGGGATGAGCTTAAAATGAAAAATAAAATTGATGAGCTTGTTAATAAATAAACCTCTCCATTCAACTACCGGATATAACTAATGAAGAGAATTATACCGCTTATAATTACGCCTTTTTTAATAATTATTTTTTCGAATTTTCTGCATGCGCAGAATAAGAATTTCCTTCCCGAAGGACTGGGCTTTTCTAATCAGCTCGAATATTCAAATGATATAAATAAGCATATTGAAATCTTTGAAGACTGGCTGAACCTTGACTATAATAAAGGAATTTTTGGTGCGGGGATCAGGTTCGAAACCTACGAACCCAATGACCCGAGTCCGGCAATCAGCAGGGGGAAAACCAGGTATGCGGATATAGCTTATAAATATATAAAAGCCGAAATAGGCGATGCGCAGCGCGGCGGTGCAATTGTTGTAGGAAACTATTATGCTCTCTTTGGAAGAGGACTGGTACTTAAAAGTTATGAAGACAGAAATATAAGAGTGGATAATAACCTCCTGGGCGCAAAACTGGAAGCCAGGTACGGCGGTGCCACTCTTACTGCCCTTACAGGTATGGCTGCAAACGCTGATAATGTCAGGAATGAAATACTGCATGCTGCTGACCTGGAGTATAAGATAGCACAGCAATTGAAGATCGGAGCTTCTTATGCGGCGAACCTGCCGGAAGATGAAAATGCCGCCCGGACGATGCTTACTTCTGTCCGGATCATGCCAAGCATCTGGAACTTTGACTTCTATGGGGAATACGGCTTCAAACAAAACAGGGATGTAAGGGATCTGCTGCTTCATCCCGACACTTCGGAAGTCGTATATTATCCTTACAGCAATAGCGACTGGAAAGTAGGCCAGGCCGGATACGGCAGCGTCAACTTTTATTATGATGCTTTTGCATTTACCGGTGAATATAAATATTACGACAATTTTACTTTCACCTCTAATGATGGAACAATAAGCTATAATACTCCCCCGTCCGTCAGGAAAGAATATACATACGTTCTGCTTAACAGGCATCCATCCGCCCTCAACCAGGCCGATGAACAGGGGTTTATGTTCGACCTTAATTATAATCTCAGTGATGAAACTTACTTCAGCGCTGATTACGGGGAAACAAAAACACTCCCCTATAAATCGTATTATAAACAGATCCTTCACGATAATTCTCCTTCCAGAGTGCAGTTAAGGGAAGTTTATGCTCAGGCCCATCACGATTGGAATGAAAACTGGACTACAATCGCTGCATTCGGATACAATGAAGAGAGAGATACCGACACAAAGAATGTCACCCCTATCCTTGAAAATATATTCTACTTTAATGAAATAAATACCATAAAGTTTACAATGGAACACCAGCAGACAACGGTTAATCTGAATAATGAACAGTATTATGATGATGCCGTTACCCTTGAGTACCTGAGGTCCCCTGATTTCAGTGTTTCAGTGGTTAGTGAGCTGCAGACTAAAGAACCCGAAGCGGGGAAGAAATTAAGAAAGTTCTGGAGTTTCATCCAGTTTGGATATAAGATAGAAGACCATACAGATGTTAGTTTGTTGTTCGGAACAAGGCAGGCAGGAAACATCTGTATAGGCGGTGTCTGCAGATATGAGCCTGAATTCAGCGGGATAGAATTCAAAATGTTAACCCGGTTCTGAAATTTTCAGGGATAAATTATTGCAGATTTAAGCAGATATAACCGTGCTCTGTGTCTCACCACAGACAATTGTTTCTATTTAATATAAAAGGCAAGATTATATATTTTAATAATGCAGCCGGATGCACGGAATATTACAGATATATTTTGACGATTTAAGGAATTAAAATTTTACTTAAAGAAAAGTTTAGAACTCCTTATTATAAAAGAAATTCCGACCACAAATAGTGCTGTAAGTCTTGACTTTGAGGTTGTTTTTTAAGAGTTTGCAAAAGTGCTTAAACGAATTATTTGCTTAGGTCATTCTTGACTTAAGAATTTAACAAGTGTAAATTCATTTTTCAAAAATTAGCGAGGTTAATGGTAACTTGGTTACAACTTCTGTATCGCGCAATTATTTCATCTCTGAAAATCTCTTCTTACGGGCATTGAACTCTTGTATACTATCCGAAAGATCCGAACCGCTTAATCCGCCCGATTATTATGATCAGACTATTCAACGATCCGATAATTACAATAATTTAATCAACGATAATCAATTTATGTTTCAATTAATAGTTAGGCAGTAAGTTATTTTATTAATTAATAGTGAGAGAGAATGAACCAACTTTTACCAATTTATTTGGGTGAGTCATTTCCCTCTGACATAATACTACAACGGCAATTAGAACAGGGATATCTCTGTTCAAAGTTTCAATTTGAACTAATTCATTTATCCTAAAAGGAGGAAATATGAGGCTACCTGATAAGGTTAAATTTCTATTGGTACTATGTTCCGGATTGATATTTTTTATCTCAGGCTGTGTTGATACGAGTGTACAATCAATTCCTGATAGTATAGTATACAATAGTCAGATTAAATTAGTGAACTTAGTTCCTGCATCAGGGGGAGGCGCAATATCAGGATCAATTGCAAATCATAGTTATTCGGGCCTGGAGCCTGGTAACGAGTTCCCTAATTCATCAACTCCATTTATCACCATCGATGCTGGTGGTTATAACATCTCAGTACAAAATGATTCCACTTCTTTTTCTCAGTCAATCACAACTGAGACAGATTATAAGATGAGATTCTTCGTAACTTGGGATTCGGTACATGTTACACACCTTGAGATTGATACCACGGTTGTACCAAATGATACTTCCGTAGTTTTGGATAGTATTTTATATAACTACACAGTAATAAAAAATACCCAAAGATACATCTGGCAGGAAAAAGGAACTACTGAAGGTTCAGGTGTATTTCCTCCGGACACTATTCAGATCGCTCTCTTTAATGGTTCACCCGATGTCAGCGTGGATGGGATACGTTTATATGGCGGAAGTGTGGATACAACCGCAGATGTAGCGGTAGATTATAAAAACGGCAGCGGTTATTTGAAATTTGGTGCTCCGGCCGGTCAGTACAGTCTGGACATTATGTCTTCCGGCTCCGTAGTTACTACGATTGGTCCATTTAGCGCTGCTCCAAAGAACAGGTTCACTGCAGTCATTTATGATTACAGTGCTGTTGTTAAGAGTAATATTTTAACAGACGATTAGAAAAAAGTTTATAAATAACGGAGGAATAAACATGTTTCGAAAATTTTATACAATCTTACTCCTGATGTTGTTTTCCTGTTCCTTTGTATTGGCACAATCAGGCAGGGTTTCCGGAAAGGTTACTGATAAAGAAACCGGCGAACCTCTGATCGGTGCTAATATAATTATAGTTGGAACAAGCTTCGGCGCAGCATCAGATGTTAACGGGGATTACACAATCCGCCAGGTACAGCCTGGAAATTATTCAATCAAAGCTTCGTATATCGGCTACCAGGATGTTACGGTTAGTAACGTCAGGGTTGTTGGCGGTTTGACAGCCACTCAGGATTTCCAGCTCTCTTCCTCAAAAATCACGACCGGAGAGGTTGTTATTGTTTCTCAGCGTCCTTTGATAGAAAAAAGTTCAACCAATGCTATGAGAATTGTAGGAGCAGAGGATATTGCAGCTCTGCCTGTGAGAGATGTAAATGATATCGTTGCCCTTCAGCCCGGTGTTGTTCAGCAGAATGGACAGACTTTTATCCGCGGCAGTAGAGCCGATGAAACCGGATACGTTGTTGAGGGTGCTGATGTAAAAAATATCTTAAACAGAAACGGCGGTTCGCTGGTAGATCTTACTCCCGATGCTTTGCAGGAAATTCTTGTACAAGCAGGCGGTTATACCGCTGAATTCGGTAATGCTAATGCCGGTATAGTTTCATCAGATTTCAAAACCGGATCAGATAAGTATCACTTTTCGGTTAGAGCTGAGACTGATAACCTCGGCAATTATAACGGAAATAATTTTGATCTGACCTCAGACGGACATATGAAAGCAAATGGAAGTGACAAATTCCTCGGCACATATTCCTACGGATATTCAGATTATGTACTTACGTTAAGCGGACCTTTGGTAACAGATAAACTTAAGGTTTTCTTATCCGGTGAAAACAGCTTCGACCGTGATATAACTCCTCAGTTTTTCTATCCAAACCCTACAGCCTTTTCGGATGGAGCACTTCTGGATACGACCAAAGTACATGATACCGGATTCTATAGCTCAAATACTACCGACTATCAGTATTTAACCTGGAATGGCGGAAACGTTCCTGGTGTTATGGATAACCGTTACACCGGAAATGGAACAATTCTATTTGATAATAACCCGATCATCTTAAGACTGGCAGGTGCTTATACCTGGGAAAGAACCAGAGGCGAACAGACTGGTATTTTCAGTACAGCCAATACCACTCTGATCGACATGTTCAACACAACCAGGCTGCCGATAAACGATTATTCAAACCTTTTATTGAACCTGAAAGGTACTTATCTGTTATCTGCAAGTACTTTTATTGAAGCCAATATTAACTATTACGATGCACGTCATAAAACTTATGACCCGATCTTCGGAGATAATCTGATGCAGTATAGTGATAGCCTTGTAGGTTCACAATACGGATGGGTTTATGATTCTTATTCTACACCTCCTCAGCCGTATGATTTTTATGGCTTCCCGTTCCTTCGCCCCGGAACTGCTGAAGTTGCAGCAGCTCCCAGTACAGCAAACGTAGGCGGGAACCTGCAGAACTACACTAAAGATCATAACAACTATATAGGCGGATCGGCTTCTTTCACCGGTCAGGTTGATAAACATGCTCTAAAGCTTGGTGGATCAATCCAGAGATGGACAGTAAGACGTTACCAGGAAACTGATGCAAGTACCCTATTATCTACAGTCCGTCAGAATCCCCAGCTTGCTGCTACCGATATGAAATTCCTTATCGCTAAATATTTATACAGAAACCTGAACAATTTTGGATTTGATGTTTTTGGTAATGAAACTGATCAGGGTGAATTTGCCCCGAAACATCCTCTCTTAGCTTCAGGTTACCTTGAAGATAGAATAGAAGTAAACGATCTTATAATAAATGCCGGTTTGAGATACGATTATATAGATATGGATAGCTGGGCATGGGCAAATCCTCTGTTGCCGCAGGTTGATACATCACAGACTTCAGGCTTAAATACGATACCTGATTCTTCATTAAAGACAGGAGATGTATTTAGTTATGTATCGCCTCGTTTGGGATTCTCATTCCCTGTAACCGACAGAACAGTTTTCCATCTGCAGTATGGTAAATTTGTTCAGTCCCCTAGTCTTGATATAGCATATCGCGGAGTATATCAGGCTTCACAGATCCTTACTGCTACAAACTTGTTCACGAACCCTATTGCATATAATCCTCAACCGGTTAGAACAACTCAGTATGAAATAGGCTTTTCTCAGCAATTAACTGATTTTGCTGCATTCGATCTGACTGCCTTTTATAAAGATATAAAAGGTCAGCTGCAGTACTCTATTATATATACATTGCCGGGCGCTGCAAGAAGCAGCTACCAGGCATTTGTAAATCAGGACTTTACAACAACTAAAGGTCTTGAGCTTGCCCTGCATCTGAGAAGAATGGAAAGGATCAGAGCCGAAGTAAATTATACTTATTCTGATGCTTCTGGTACTAACTCCTTCACCGGTAGTGGTGTTGGTTCTCTCCAGCAAAATAAGGAAGTCCCGACCGTCCTGCTTCCGCTGACATATGATCAGACTCATCGCGGTTCGATATTCCTTGATTATAGATTCGGAAAAGATGACGGCGGTCCTATACTGCAGCAGTTAGGTGTAAACCTTCTGTTCTCATTCAACAGCGGGCATCCGTTTACTTATGCTCAGAATACCGGTCTTGGCCAGGCATCAGCATGGACTGGCGGATTGATTCCAGCACAGGATCCCAGAGGAAGAAGACCAGTCGGACCTCCTAATTCATCAACAACACCCTGGGTATATAATCTTGATCTACGTGTAGATAAAACTGTTAGTATATCTAATCTTGATGTAAACTTTTATGTATATGTTTCTAATCTCCTGAATACTAAAAATGTGGTTAACGTTTATCAGAAAACCGGAAATGCTTATAGCGACGGATTCCTGAATACAACGGCAGGCCAGGGTATAGTAGCTGGTGAAAGATATACGCAGAGATTTGCAGATCTTTATCAGGCTATAAATTATGACAATAATGAAGCTGCATTACAGGTATACGGATACACATTATTCGGTCAGCCAAGACAATTACGTGTTGGTGTATTGATTAATTATTAAAAGGAGAATCTAATGTTGCCTCATGAAAAATATAAACTTGTGGAGGTTATTTAATATGAAAAAAATTAATCAGTTAAACTTTTTAATTATCCTGTTATTGTCCTTATCCTTAGCATGTAATGTATTTGCAAGCAATAAGGACGGTAAGGGTAAGGATAAAAAACCACCCCTGAATAAGACGCTCGTTGATCCTGCCCAGAGTCCGATGGATATAAATAATATCACATGCTGGGTTGGTTCAGATGGTTATCATGACTGGGTTGTCGGCGGTTCCTGGAATGGAGCTTTCCCCAACGGAGCGAATGCAGGTGCAATTTTCTCCGAAGGTATCGTTTGGGGAGGTAAAGTTAGTGATGGTGTTTCCCCTGCACTTCGTGTAAATGGAAATACCTATGGAACAGGCTGCTCGGCTGTAACCAGATTATACCGTGTAAGACCTGATTATAAATCCGGAAATTTGACTCAGGATGCAGCAGACTTCTTAGGCGTGGATCCTGGTACAATATCAGCAGGAGATATTCAATCGCTGCGGGATCAATATCAGAAAGATTGGAATGAATGGCCTGCATACTCCGGATCGCCTGATGGTGATCAGGGAGCTCCTTATGACGATGTGAATGGCGACGGCGTTTATGATCCTAATGTTGATGTTCCCGGTATCCCGGGTGCTTCACAAACTTTGTTTGTTAAGTATAATGACAACGCAACTCCTCTTTACGGCTCTCCGGCCATCGGTCTTGAAGTATCCGAAACATACTGGGGATATTCCTATACCGGTGCGTTAGGAAACGTAATTTATAAGAAAGTAGATATAATTTATAAAGGTACGTCTACTACACCTCCGAATTCAAAAATCAGTGATATGTATATCGTTCAGTGGGCTGACCCTGATGTTGGTAACTCAACTGATGACTTTGCAGGATGCGATACAGCTCTCAACCTGGGATATGCATACAGCTCTACTGATCCTGATGCAGTATATGAGGGAATTGGTTTAGCTCCTCCTGCAGTAGGTTATGACTTCTTACAGGGAGTTTCTGCTTACACAGGAAATCCGAATGATAGTGCTCTTTATAACCTTAAATACAGACATGGCTACAAATATGTAAATGCAACTCCGATGAGTTCTTATGCATACTTTGCAGCCGGCGGAACCTGGTCTGATCCGGATTTTTCATATACCGGAACCCAGGAATTTTACAATTTAATGAGAGGTTTTAAACCCGATCCTCCTTATCCATCTTCAGCACCTTTCCCGAGTTCTGTTGCTGATGTAATCCATTTTACTACACCTTTCGGATCATATGATGGAACGTTCCTGCTTACGGGAGATCCGGTTGCGGGTACCGGTAAACTGGACGGAAGCGTTGATGGTCCTGGTGATAGAAGAATTATGGTTACAAACGGACCAATCACGATGAATTTGAATGATACTGTTGAAGTTGTACTGGCGCTGGTTGGCGGAATAGGAAGCGATCATTTGAACAGTATTACTGAAATGAAAAATAATGATGCTATTGCTCAGAAAGTATATGATAAGCTGTTCAAACTGGCAACTGTACCGGTTCCAAAAGTAACAGTTACTCCTCAGAATAATAAACTTATACTTAACTGGGGAGAACCTAATAATGTAAATGAAGTTGAGAATTTCTCCGATCAGGGATATTCTTTTGAAGGATATGATATCTATCAGGTGCCTTCACCCTCATCCAGTGCATCAGATGGTGTATTGCTTGCGACCTACGATAAAATCGACGGTATAACAACAATCGTAGACACAACAGGATTTACTGTTGTTCAGGGTGATACAATTTACACCCCGAAAATCGTCGAACATGGTACTGATAACGGAATTAAAAGATATTATGTGGCAACTACTGACGCCATAAATAATCAGCCGCTTCATAACGGCCAGGAATATTATTTCATAGTCGTAGCTTACGCATATAATCCTGCTCCGGATGTACTGCCTTTCCACGCTCTTCAGTCATCTGCAGTAATAACAACCGGAGTTCCTCAGTTCCCTAATCCCGGTGTAGTGTACGGTGCATCCTATGGAGATACCGTTAGTGTAACGCATACAACTGGTATTAGTGACGGGGCCGTTGTGCCGATCATAATTGATCCTAATGCACTTAATGGCGATAAGTTTGAAGTTTCTTTTGATACAACGGGTGGTACAACCTGGACCTTAAAAAATGTTACTACGAATACAGTGATTTCTTCAGGGAATACTAATCAAAGCGGTAATGAAGAATATCCAATTGTCGATGGTATCCTGGTTAAAGTGCTTGGACCGCCGGAAGGAGTAAAACCCGGAGATGACGGCTGGACAATCCCTACAGGTACCCGCAGATTTACTTTTTCTAATGCTGATATAGCTTCAGGTTTCGGTTTACCCGATCTGTTTGCCACTTTCAGCGGAGCTCTTGGCTGGGCATCACCTAATGAAGTATTCGGCGGAGGGCCTCCCGGAGTTCCTTCAACGAGTCTTGATAATGTACTGTTGAAACTTGCTACTGTTACCGATGCAGATGTATTGTTTGATCCTACTTTTGATCCGAACGATGAGAATATGTCATTTGGATACAGATACGGTAGAAATTTTGCGAATCCTCCGGCAGATCCGAGGTTTGCACCTCATATTATAAATGCTGTATCTGGTTATTCATTCCAGGATTTCACTAAGAACATGCCTATGTCAGCCTGGAATGTTGAAGATCCTGCAAATCCGGAAAGAATAGTCCTTGGCTGGCTTGAAAATAACGTAGCCGATGGATTAGTGGACGGCAAGTACTGGCCGAGTGATGGTACCCTTGATAACGTTGCTTCCAGCGGGCCGAGAGAATGGCTATGGATCTATAAAGCACCATATTCTGAAACTCCAGATCCTGCTTTCGAAGGTACGGCCGATGGTGATCCCTTACCGATTATGTACTGGGCGTCCTGGAACCGCAGAGGTGCTGTTCCGTTCTCACCAGGCGGCAGCGGAGAGGATCAGTTCGAGATATTCCATACAAATATAAATACGACTGACGTGTTTGATTTTACAGCTCCTACAAAAACTACCAGCAATACTGCTGCGAAAGAAGATGTAAAGAACATAAATGTTTTCCCGAATCCATATTACGGATATCAGAACAGGGAGACATCGAGAGAAAATCACTATGTAACCTTCAGTCATCTGCCTCAAAATGCCATAATCAGAATATTTGATCTGAGCGGTGTTTTAGTCAGAACAATCAACCATAACTCTACTGATCTGAATAACGGTCAGTTCGAGAGATGGAACTTACAGAATGATTCTAATTATCCTGTGGCAAGCGGTGTATATGTTGTATATATTGATATGCCGGGCGTCGGTACTACCAAAATATTAAAACTTGCGGTTATACAGGAACAGCAAATATTGAAAGTATATTGATTTATTCTAAGGTGTCCCTTTCAAAAGGGACACCTTCTAAATTTTAATTTTAATTGGAGGAATTATGTATCATTTGAAAAGACTATTATTAATCCTTCTGATATTTGGCTTTTCATCTGCAGAAATGTTTGGTAGTGGTCAGAATCGTGCCGGAACCGCGGGTGCGCCGGAATTAAGAATTCCTGTAGGTGCAAGGTATCTTGGTTTAAGTGGTTCTGCTATTGCCACCGTTTCGGGATTGGAGGCGATATATTGGAATCCGGCCGGAGTTGATCTGAGCTCGACCGATGCAAATGCAATGTTCTCGTACAGGCAATATATTGCTGATATGAGTATGGACTTTGCAGCGGTTAGCGGCAGGTTAGGTGAACTGGGAACACTCGCACTGTCTTTCAGGTCACTTAATATCGGAGATATTCCGGTAACCACGCTGGAGCAGCCGGATGGAACAGGTCAGATATTCAGCCCAAGTTACTTCGTATTGGGATTTACCTATTCGAAAGCGCTGACAGATAGAATATCCATCGGTGCAAATTTCAACCTGATCAATGAAAGCATAGATAGAGTTAATTCTACCGGCTTCAGCTTTGACTTTGGTGTTGAATACAATAATTTGTTTGATGTCCAGGGATTTGCTGTCGGAGTTGTTGTTAAAAACCTGGGTCCGACGATGTCGTTTGCAGGGAATGGTTTGTACAAACAAGCCAACGATGCCAGTGCTAACAGAGGCCCGACATTCTACGAGTTCGCCGCAGCTTCTGCCGAATTACCTTCGGAAATTGGACTGGGATTATCCTACATCAGACACTTTGATGATCAGAACTCTGTTATGGTCTCCGGTACTTTTCAGAATAACAACTATACATATGATGATTACAAGTTCGGTCTGGAATATAATTTCAAAGACCTCCTTTACGTAAGAGGCGGCTATCTTGCATCATTCCAGGCAACAGATGAATCTCCGAATATCTGGCAGAATTATACTCTTGGAGTAGGAGTTAATACTAAAGAATTCAGCAATATTGATTTGTCAGTTGATTATGCGTATGTACCTGCAAAGTATTTTGATGCTAATAACGTATTTTCATTGAGATTCGGTTTCTAAATAATTTTTTACCCCTTAACTTTAAAAACGGTTTTCCTTATGTTGGAAAACCGTTTTTTTATGAGTTGAAAAATATGAAGCTTTATTACTATCTGCTGCTGTTTTTTTTACTGACCGCAATAACTGTCCTCGCACAGGATAAAACTTCAAGGCTTGAAGGCAAGTGGGAATCAGCTGTCTTAAAAAACCAAAAGGGTATACTCATCTCCTTTGGAGAGGATAGTGTTTTTACTCTGAGTCATGTACTTTCGGCGGATTATAAATACGAATTGAATAAGAATACCCTGATAAGTTATCTTCAGAATGCCGATGAAAATAAAACAACTATAGACACCAGTTTTGTGCTTATTAAACCTGATACCATAGTGAGGTGGTATAACCGGCTTGGCTGGAAAGACACTGTAGTAATGATTAAAACGGGGATGAATGCTTTTGATTCAACTGGTAATGATAACCCTATGGCAGGCAACTGGAAATATAAATACCCTACCGGAGATACAGCTTATTCAACGTTCTATAAGAGCGGGATATGGCATTTTTATCTCCCGATGGATCGGTATGAGGGAACCTATTCTGTAAGCGGGGATACCCTGATTACTGAATTTAAGAACGGTGAAAATCGGCAGAAAAGAATTTTCTGGATTCAAGGAAATTTGCTTGGACTTAGAGATATTAACTCTGATTCTGAATATCTTTACCGAAGACTGCCGGATTAAAGTTTAATGTCTCATCGCTGAAATATTTTATGGTAAAGTTATCTAAAAAAAGTGTCTTCAGACTGGTCCTCATTCTTATCCCGTTTATTATTTTTTTGATTTTGGAACTGACGCTGAGAGCATTCGGTTATGCCGATGATCTGAAGTTTGTCTCTGAGATAGAAAGAAATGGTAAAGAGTATTATACCATCAATCAATTAGTAGGCAAAAGATATTTTAATAAAGATAGGATGTATTACAGAAAAGGGTCTCACGATTATTTCGAAGTAAATAAATCTCCGCAGACTATCAGGATATTCTGTCTTGGTGCCTCAACAATGGCAGGTTTTCCGTACGAGTATAATGCCCTCCCTTCCGAGTTTTTAAGAGACAGGTTAACCACAGCCTTCCCCGGCAGGAATATAGAAGTTATAAATACAGCTATTGCGGCAACAAATAGTTTCACTGTGGATGAATTTGCAAGCGAACTTGTTAAATATAAACCGGACCTTTTCATTGTATATATGGGTCAGAATGAGTTCTATGGCGTTTATGGCGTTGGTTCAACAATCTCAGTTGGAAAGAACCGCGCTTTGATAAAGACTTATCTCTGGCTCGGTCATTTTAAAACCTTTATTCTTTTAAAAGATATTATTAATTCTTTGAGCGGGATGTTCGGCCCGGATGACACCCAGGAAAATAAAGTTTTGATGGAGGAAATGGCTAAAACTTCAATCAGGTATAATAGCGATGATTATAAAACAGCTGTAAACACCTTCAGAGAGAACTATGAAGAGGTAATTGATATTGCCCGAGAAAATAACATCCCCATCGTAATTTCCAGTCTGGTAAGAAATGAGAAAAGTCTTCATCCTTTTGTTTCATTTCATTCCGAGTCAATTGATGATTCGTTGGAAAGCCAGAGTCAAAAATTCTATTCTTTGGGACTGGAGAGGATAAAAAATCAGGATTATGAAACTGCAGCAGGATATTTAGTCAAATCTTTGGCAATTGATTCTACACCCGCAGATATTCACTTTAGTCTTGGTAAATGTTATGAAGAGCTCGGCCGGTACGATGAAGCTGAAAAACAGTATTCGCTTGCTGCGGATCTTGACGGACTTCGGTTTAGAGCCCCATCGGATTTCAACAAAATAGTTTTTTCATTGAGCAGACAGTACAATGTTCCGTTTGCTGATGTAAAAAATGAGTTTCAGGAGAATTCTGCTGATGGAATAGTTGGATCCGAACTTCTGGTAGATCATGTCCATCCGAATATTAAGGGATACTTTCTGCTGGCCAAAACATGGTTCGAAACTCTGAAAAAGAATGATCTCCTCGGCTTGTCTCCCGCCGTCATCGAGAGCGACAGTCTGATCAGACAGGAAGCCGCGGTTACGCAGCTGGATAGTTTAATAGGTGCATTAAAAATAATGGAGCTTAAGAGCAGACCTCCATTCGCCGACACTGATTCCGACCTTAGTTTTGTCCCGAAAAATGATATGCAACAATTTGCTTACCAGTATACTGTTGAACATGAACTTTCCTGGGCCGAGGCACACTTAAATACAGCAAAATATTATCTATCAGTAGGCGACTTCAAAAAATCACTGAATGAACTTCGTGCAATACTGGTTTCAGATGAAGATAATCCTATGGTTTTGAAACTGGCAGGAGACATGTCTATGCAGCTCAACTTTTATAAGCAGGCTGAAGGATATTATCTGAGAGCAAATAAGATGAATGCTAACCAGTTTATCGAGTATAAATTAGGCAAGGCGGAACTAAAGCTGGGTAATCCCGGACTTGCAATAAGTTTTTTTAACAGTGCGATTGAAAGAAATCAACAGGGTAGTGATAAGTTTAACCCACTTGAAATCAGGGATATTTATAACAACCTTGCTGAGGCGTACAGGATAAATAATGAGCCTGCAAAAGCTGACGATATTATGAAGCAGTTGAATCAGTAGGACTTGTAAATTCTAAATAATTGTTTTATATCTTTTCAGTACTTCTGCAACAGGCTTACCAAGGTAAATATTTGCACATAACCTGCCCGCTACAAAAGCTAATGTTGCTGCAACAACACCAATCATATCAAAATATCTTACACAAATAAGCAGCAGCAGCATAATACCTGTAAACTCCATAACAGTGGCTAATGTAATTGATTTAGTCCTCTTAGCATCTACAAGTAAAGCACGCTGGAAGCTTATTAATATAGTAAGCATAGGAAAAATACTCATAATTATCAGCGGCAGAAGGGCCAATCGCGTAAGTTCTTCAGAAAGACCGGAGACTTTACTGAACCAGATATCTGCGAGGGGAGAAAAAGCAATTATAAATAAAATTCCTATCAGTATTATTGAAAGTATCACCGCAAATTTTTTCAGGATCTTGTAATTTGCACCATCTTCTCCTATAAGTGCGATTACAACTTCCTGGTAGGATAAACCGAGACTTCGGAAAATGAATACAAATGAGGTTAATACAGGCAGAATGGCAAGAGATTCCAGGGCCATCCTGCTTTGTCCCATAAAAAAAGTTACAAGGGGCTGGACACCCAGAGTTATCATTGATGTCAGTGCCAGCGGATAGTAGAAGTACATAATTCCTTTATAACTTAATCCATCGGTTACGGAATGCACCTCCTCTTTTAATTTTTTCAGGACGGAGGAAACCATAAATCTGCTGGCTATAGCTTCCATGGTTACCCCGGCTGAAAGAGCAGCAGCGCCGACAACAATTCCATCTACTTTTGCGAAGAAATACAATGCTGAAGCTGTTAGTGCCATCGAAGTGAGTCTTACTATAGTTCCGTATGCAACTCTCCTTGTTAAATTATTGCGGATTAAGATCCCCTGGTAAAACCGCCGGTATCCTATGGCTCCGGGCCAGGGTATCAGCAGGATGAGAGCTGTATGGGTTAAATCCGCTACTTCTCGCGGCAGTCCGATTAAATCCATGGTTAAAAAGTAGAAAACGACCGGCAGGATGAGTACTATCATCCCTAATGTCACAAGGGAGTTTAGCGTGTAAGTAAATAACCTGAGCTTTGCAAAGGAAGAATAATTTCTTACCAGTGATGTGGACGCGCTCATCATCATGATCACCGGTGCTTCAATTATCAGGGCGAAAGAGTATGCGACACCGTAAGCTGCCAGGTTGTATTCGGGATGATCCAAACGGGCAATAAGTGCAGACAGAAAAGGTCCTTCAAGAGACATCATCAGCCATGTGGCTGCAAGGGGAAGCCAGAAAATAAAAATTTTGTGTAAGGTAAGCGATTCCTTGTTGTCGGACATTTAACGTGAATTCCGGACTAAATTAAGTTATTACTTTTTGATAATTTTGTAGTTACAAAAATAGAAAGATAAAGATGCCCGAAAAAATATATATGCGGTTTGTTGCCATTCTCTTATTTCTGCTTCTTGCTAATTCTTTTGTCCGCGGCCAGGAGGAGCCGGAATATTCCGACGCAGCAGAGGCAGTTACCTCGACCCATATCCTTATGGGAAGTTCCGGACCCAGGAATGTACAATGGATAGACAATGGAGCAAGCTATTCATATACAGCAAGGAACTCAGAAACGGGGCATACAGAAATAAGACAATATTTTCCCGGACCACAAAAGGATAAATTGCTTCTGGATACAGGAGAGATGACTTTTCCGTCGACAGGCGAACCGTTTAATTACAGATCGTACAAATGGTCGGGTGACTTCAAGTATTTGATCTTCGAGACAAACTTCAGACCCATCTACCGCTACTCCGGAATCTCAGATTATTATCTTTATTCAACTGAAGATAAAACATTAAAGCTGCTGGTAAAAGAAGCAAGGACAGCAGAGCTTTCGCCGGATGGATCTCTTGTCGGTCTGGAGCGTGCCGGTAATTTGTATGTTTATAATATTAAGAAAGATTTTGAAAAGCAGATTACAAACGATGCTTCTGATACAGTTTATAACGGTCATTTCGACTGGGTTTATGAAGAGGAGTTTGATATTGATAAAGGATGGGGATGGTCGCCAGACAGCAAATATATTGCATTCTGGCAGGTCGATGAAAGCAGGGAGCCGGTTTTCCAAATGACGGATTACGAAACTCAGCATCCTGATTATGTGAAATTCAGAGTCCCGCTCGTCGGTGACCCGAATGCTAAGGTAAGAATAGGGGTTGTTAATCCGGAGGACGGGAATAAAATATGGCTGAATATTGATGAAGAGTATATTCCTCGGATATATTGGACGAGCGTTCCTAACCAGCTTGCTGTAATGACACTGAACAGAAAACAAAATGATATGAAACTGTATTTCTTTAATGTTCAGGATGGAAGCAAAAGATTAGTCCTTGAAGAAAAATCGGATAACTGGATTGATATAAATAGTTTCTTCGAACGGGTAAATGATTTCCTATACTTTCCGGATAATCTCAAAGAGTTTTTCTGGATCTCCGACCGTGACGGATATGATCATATATATCGGTATGATTATGACGGCAAAATGGCAGGACAGGTTACGAAGGGGGAATGGAGTGTTACCGGTATAGAAGGCATTGATCCTGCTAAGAAGCTTATATATTATGCCTCAACTGAGAAATCCCCGCTTGAAAGGCATTTATATTCTATCGGATTTGACGGAAGTGGAGAACGAATGATTTCAAAAGAACCCGGCAAGCATTCATTCAACCTTTCTCCGAATACAAAATATTATATCGATACCTACTCAAATGTGAATACACCGAAACAGGTTGAACTGCGTGATACAGATGGTAAGTTAATTACCAGGCTCGAGGATAATGAAGGAACAACCCGTTTCATTGAAGTTCATAAATACTCCCCCGCAAAACTTTTTAGTTTTACTACTTCTGATAACACAAGGCTTGATGGTGAGATGGTTCTGCCTTTCGATTTTGACTCTACAAAAAAATACCCGGTGATATTTGATGTGTACGGGGGTCCCGGTTCCCAGGGTGTATTTAATTCATTCGAGGCAGACGGCTGGCGTCAATGGCTGGCGCAAAATGGTTATGTAATAGTTGATATCAATAACAGGGGAAACGGTAATTATGGAAGCAAATTCATGAAAATTGTTTATGAACATTTAGGTAAATGGGAGAGCAACGATTATACTGAAGCAATGATGTATCTTTCATCTCTCCCCTATATTGATACAAGCCGCGCGGCAATAATGGGAACGAGTTATGGCGGATATATCACTATCTATACAATGCTGATGCACCCCGGCATATTCAAAGCGGCAATAGCAAATTCGGCTGTAACCGACTGGAAACTCTACGATGATATTTATACCGAACGGTATATGGGATTAATAACTGATAATAAAGACGGCTATGATGAGAGTTCTAATGTTGTGAATGCAGATAAACTGGAAGGACATCTGTTAATTGTACACTCTACAATGGATGATAACGTACACGTTCAGAATACGATGCAGATGCTGACAGCTTTAACAAATGCCGGAAAAGATGCTGACCTGAGAATATATCCCCCCGGGGGACACGGTGCATTTTATAGTATGACAAATTATATGCTTATGCTGAATGTATATTTCGATTACCTTGAGGAGCATCTTAAATAAGAAATATAAACATAACAAATCAGCCCCGGAGTTTTTCGATACACTTCTGTATATCGATTCCGTCTGATAATATCTTTTGAAAAATATCCCCTTTCTTCGCCAGTCTTTTGAAGATGTTCTTGATATTAAAATCGGAGGGTTTTAGTCCTATTTTAACCTCACGCCATTCAAGAGGTGCTGCAACCGGAGCTCCGGGCCTCGGTCTTACGCTGTAAGGTGCAGCAAGCGTCTGACCTTTCCTGTTTTGAAGGTAGTCAAGGTACACTTTGTGTTTTCTTTTTGAGGGACTCCTTTCAAGACTAGTTATCGCCGGTATTTTATCGTGAGTAAGCGCTGCAATTATGTGAGCGAATTCCGTAACAGTATCATAATTATATTTTGCTCCAAGCGGCACATAAATATGCAGTCCCGTTGCTCCCGATGTTTTACAGTAACTCTCAACTCCCGCCTCATCCAGGACATCTTTAACGCATTGAGCTGTTTCGATAACCTTATCAAATTCTATCTCTTCAGGGTCGAGGTCTATCACAAAGTAATCGGGTTTCTCAAGGTTGGCAATTCTTGAAAACCAGGGATTAATTTCGATACATCCTAGATTGGCCATGTAGATCAAAGTCTCAGTGTCATTACAGACCAGGTATTTAATATTTTTGTCATTCGATTCAGAAAAAATATTCTGAGTCTTCAGCCATTTTGCGTTAAGCTGTTCTATATCCTTCTGGAAAAAACTGCTGCCGTTTATTCCGTTGGGATGTCTTAATAGTGATTCCGGCCGATCCTCAAGATAGGGAAGGATATAGCTGCTGACCTTCTCATAATACTCAATAAGATCGCCTTTGGTATAGCCTTCCTCCGGCCAGTAGACCTTATCAAGGTTTGTTAATTTCAGTGCTTTTGAATTGATTGTTTTTTTTGATTCTGATTTATCAGATTTTGGTTCGCTATATTTTTCAGGCAGTTCCCTTTTAACTTTTTCAGGTTTCTTATCTTCGCGAAGGCCTATAAAAACAGGGTGTCTCATCAATCCTTCTCCGGTCCACTCCGAAAATTCAACTTCGCATAAGAGTTCAGGTTTTAACCAGACTGCAGGCATATTAGTTTTAGGCTTTTTGATGAACGGAGAATTTTTTTTCTCAAGCGATTTCATCCTGTTATAAAGATTCTTCAAATCTTCTTCAGTGAAGCCGCCCCCGGTATGGCCAATATACTCCAGTTCATTATTATCATTAAATACACCAAGCACCAGAGCTCCGAAATAATTCCGGCTTCCTTTAGGTTTGGTATAGCCTCCTATTACAGCTTCCTGGCGTTTTTTGATCTTTAATTTCAGCCACTCTTTAGATCTTTTATTACGATCATATTTACTCCGGATATTTTTTGCTATGATCCCTTCAAGCTGCTGTTCTTTAGCAAGATTATAAAAAGCCTTACCGTCCTGTATTATATGATCATTATATCTGACTATGGGAATATCAGGCAGAATATTTTTTAATATTTCTTTACGATCTTTCAGAGGAAGTCCGGTGAGGTCCTTATTGTCAAAATATAGAAGATCAAAAACATAATATATCAGCCGTCCTTTTCCGGTCCTGCTGAAATTCTGAAGACCGTGAAAATCGCTTCTTCCTTTGTCATCCAGCACCACGATTTCACCGTCGAGCACCATATCCTTATCTATATTTTTCAGTGCCGATACTATGGGTTTATATTTCTGATTGAAAGAATTATTGTTTCTTGAATATAAATCCACATCGCCGTCCTTTATTTCGGCTATTGCCCTGTACCCGTCCCATTTGATTTCGAATATCCAGTTCTTATCATTAAATGGTTCATCAACAAGGGTTGCAAGCATAGGACTTATTTTATGCGGATACTTTTTCGAAGGAGCTTTGTTTAGAATTTTTTTTACAGAAGGGGTTAATCCGGGGACTTTTTTTTTACATTTCCGGTCTGCAGATCTTCAATACTGTTTCCTGATACTACTGAATTCGCCTGTTCGAGGATATTTTCTTTTGAAGCAAAACTGTCGCGGTGCTTTATCAATAACCATGCATTTTCACCTCTCCCTTTCATTTTAACCAGGACAAATTCGCCCTTAAGTTTGGATCCGTTCAGCACAAACTTGATTTCACCTTTTGCCAGACCTTCTCCCATCAATCTTTCGGATTCTTTTTTATCTTCTGTAGAGAGTGCATGATAAGTTCCATTATCCCATATTATTACCTCTCCGCCCCCGTATTCGCCTTTAGGAATAATTCCTTCAAAATCCTTGTAATCAAACGGATGGTCCTCCACCATCATTGCCAGCCTTTTGTCAGCCGGATTAAGAGACGGTCCTTTCGGTACAGCCCAGCTTTTTAACACGCCGTCTACTTCAAGTCTGAAATCATAATGCAGATTTGTGGCGTTGTGTTTCTGCACCACGAAAATAAGTGCGCCTTTGCCTGATTTTTTGCCGGATGCAGGCTCGGGTGTTTTTTTGAAGTCCCGTTTCTCTTTATACTTATTTAACGCCATATGTTATCAGTGATAGCTCAGAAGAAAAATAGTACCGGCGCCGATCAGCAAAATATAAATAACGCCTAAGTATGAAGATGGCCTTTTGGGGGATAGTAAATCTTTAAATAAGAAAACCGCACCAAGAAAAAGCGCTGTCCATGTCAATATTGCAGTTACGGTAAGAAAACCTCCTTTGTACAAATCTCCCGGAATGTTAACGACCATAAACCCTGAAAGAAAAGCGAAAATATGTATAACAACCGAAGCGACAGGGGCATCTTTCCCTGTGAAAAGATTGAATAAAATATGAAGACCGAAAATAAAACTAATGCCGAACATTATTGCCGGGGCGGTCATAGGCCTCCTTAATCGAATGAATAAAATATTGTGGATGGCCTCCAATATCATATTAATCCGACTTTAAGTCAAATAAACACATCACGTACTTCTAAGATTATAAAAACTATCTCTTACCTCATTATTCCGCTGTGCTTTAATTATTGCCATAGCAATGAATATATTACTGGATTTTTCGAAGAAATCCACTGTTCTGAATTTCAGTACATCAAATGATTCATCCTTATCTATTTCCATAGCAGAACTAACAAGATCATCTGAAGCATCTGCTAAATCCGGAAATTCATAGGCCTGGATCTGAGCAATAATTTTTGACGCTGTCAGCAGTGAGGCTCTTAAAGTCCCGGCGGATAGCGAATCATTATTAAGGATCTTCATATTAGTATTAAGCAGTTTTTCCCGCTGAACTTTCATATTTGAATCATTACTATAGTGGTTTTGTATCATTGCATTCAGAACTCCTGAAAGATAGATTAATCCTCTATTCACATATTTTTTGTCGATATAAGTGGCAGAGGGTTTATTCTTTTTAACAAATTCAATAAATATCGACAATTTTGCAGCAATCTCGTCTTCGGGACTATCCTTTGTAATAACCAGCGCTGAATATTGACTTTCATCTTCATAGGTACTATTTATCTGCATACCCATCCAGACTATGGCTATCAACAATACGATTTCCCATACGATATATTTCATCTTTTTTGTTTTTTGGTCTAACATAATTTTTTCTCCTGGTCTTTTCATATCTAAGCAGCACTTTTCTTTTTCTGATCTAAACTTTTCTTCAACAAGGTCATCATATCTATAACTTTAGAAGGCTGAGGCGATTTTCCTTTCGCCTTTGGGGTTTTTCCTTTTGCTTTACTTTCAATTATCTTTTTAAGGTCCTCTATGTACGTGTCTTTATACTCTTTGGGTTTAAATTTTGAGGTCGACTGATCTATAAGAGATAATGCCATTTTAAGTTCCTTATCCTTAATCACTTTTGAATCCGGCAGGTTCAACTCGTCTGTATCTCTTATTTCATCATAATATCTCAACTGGTTTAATAATAGTATATCGCCGTATGGTTTTAATACGGCAATGTGCTCACGGTTCCGCATTACAAAATCAGCTATTCCTACTTTCTTTGATTTCTTTAGTGCCTCACGAAGAAGGGCATAAGGTTTGTCCCCGCCTTTATCAGGTTCCAAATAATAAGGCTTTTCATAAAAGATGGTATCTACTTCATTCTCCTTTACGAATTCCCGGATATCTATCGACTTGGTTTTTTCAACATTAGCTTTTTCAAAATCCTCTTTCTCCAGAACTATGTAATCCCCCTCCCTGTATTCATACCCCTTCACTATATTCTCATAGGGAATTTCTTTGCCGTCTGAACGGCAGACACGCGCATATTTAACTTGACATAAATCGTCTTTTCTCAGCATATCGAGATCGAGAGTATGTGATTCAGATCCGCTGAAGAGTCTCACCGGAATATTTACCAAGCCAAAGCTTATTGTTCCCGACCAGATCGCACGCATAAAAGGTCCTTCTAATTATTACAATTATATATAGATATTAAAGCAGATTTAAAATATTAGACCTGTCACAAGGTGAGCATAAACAAAAAAATCAAGCCGGGACGGTTATAAGATGGAGAAAAATTCCGTTCAAGGAATACAATGAATATAGTACTACCGGGACAAATATCCAGGTAATAAACCCCTGATTTAGAATGGCTGTTTTATTTTAAAAGTATCATTTTTCTACTTAAACTTTGATCATTGCTTTGCAGAACGTAAACATATACACCGCTGCTTAGTTTTGAAGCATTGTAATTTACTTTATAGCTGCCCGGTTCTTTATTCTCATTAAATATTTCATCAACGAGATTTCCCAGTGCATCATAAATCTTCAGTGATGTTTTTCCGGATTTCTTAATTGAAAAAGAAATTACTGTGGATGGATTAAAGGGATTGGGATAATTCTGACTCAACTGAAAATTCTCCGGCAGATCGATATCCACAGATACAGTATTGCTGTAGGTGAATTTCCCGTTATAATCTACCTGCTTCAGTCTGTAGTATAAAACAGCATCAGGATTAGAGGTGAAAATATCGGCATAAGTATAAGAATGATTTCTTGTTGAAGTTCCTGCTCCTTTTACGTATCCTATTGTATAGAAATTATTTGAATCATCTGACTTCTCAATCTCAAACCTGTCGTTATTAGTCTCTGTAGAAGTTGACCAGTTTAATGTAACTCCGTTTTCAATCACAGAAGCTGTAAAAGAGGCAAGTTCTACAGGAACGATCCCCGAAATCAGCGGTCTTTCAAACACTCCAGAACCGTGAGTCACGCACCTTAATTTTCTATTTGAAAGAGAAATATTCAGATCCATTACTATTACAGCATCTGTAAGTCCATCGCTAAAGGATTGCCATGAATCTCCGCCGTCAAGCGATACGAAAACTCCTATGTCGTTACCCACATATATTCTATCCGTATAATCGGGATCGATAACTACTGCACTTGTAGGTACATCAGGGAGTCCCGCGCCTTTATCTATCCAGGAACTTCCTGCATTTGTAGTTTTAAATAAATGCGAAGTGCCGAAACCTGAGAAAACAATGTAAGCCGTATTAGGATCATCGGGATTAACATCAATATCCATTGGGTATCTATCAGGCAGGTTCTGAGTAATGTTGGTCCAGCTGGTTCCTCCATTGGTTGT
This sequence comes from uncultured Ignavibacteria bacterium, assembly GCA_963832715.1. Lineage (GTDB taxonomy): Bacteria > Bacteroidota > Ignavibacteria > Ignavibacteriales > Ignavibacteriaceae > DATFVA01. The sequence goes on from CAWHVB010000005.1 coordinate 148,222, forward strand.
AACGTAAATATTTGCAGGATGGTTTACAGGTGCAGTGGATGCATACACGAAATTCTGGTCATTAGGAGCGACAGACAATGCAAGCAGAGCATCTCCATTAAAAGTACCGCTGCCTGTTCCGTTCCACGAGCCTCCCTTATTTGTGGATTTGTATACCAGGTCTGTTCCCGCATAGAGGATCTGCGGATTGATAGGTGAAATCACAAATGGAGCAACAAATCCTGTATTTGAGCCCGGCGGTGCGATATAGTTCCAGTTGTTTCCCTGATCGGTGGATTTTTGAAGACTCATATATTGATATGTACCGTACATAATATTATCATTTGATGGATCAATTCCAGCTGAAGTACCATCTCCGCCAATCTCTCTTCTCCAGTAATCCGTTCCCCAATAGATAGCTGTTGCATTGTCCTGAAGTCCCCCGATAGCTATAAGTGAATCCTGGTAGGAACTTGCAAAATAATTATAGAACTGTGTAGTCTGGTATCCGCCATTGCAGCCTGAAAAAGTTTCACCTCCATCGGTTGTCCTGAATACTCCGCCGTCATTGCCGAAATAAATTATATCCGGGTTAGAAGGATTGTAAAGTATGCAATGGTGATCCGCGTGAGAATAATCCGGCGGGCCCTCGGGTTCTCCCGGAGGAATGGCCTGACCCAGGTACCAGTTGTACCAGTATGATTTCTGAATGAAATTTGTTCCGCCATTTGTAGACTTATATAAATCGATTCCTCCGACAATCATTTTGGAGGGATCATTTTGATTTATCCCTACAAAATGTGAGTACCATCCCTGGTAGGTTGCATAATCCAGACTTGAAATTGTTGTCCAGGAATCCCCATAATTTGTTGTTTTTAAGAGTCTTGTTCCTGCGCCTGTTTCCGAACCCAAGCCCACACTTGCCCAGAGTGTTGAAGGGTTCGCTTTATAAATTTCCAGTAAGATTTTACCGTTAAAACCTGTGGTAACCCCATTGGTTAACTGGATCCAGTTTGAACCATTATCTGTCGTTCTGTAAATGCCTTTTCCCGTACTACCGCTATTTCCGCAGGCAATCCACACCATATTTGTGTCTGACGGATTAATTATAATATCCGTTACCATAATTGTGGCATTCACAAGCTGCCAGGAAGCTCCGGCATCAATTGATCTATACGTGCCTTCGGTAGTTCCCGCCCACAAGGTATTCGGATTGAGGGGATTTATTCTTATTACTTCCACACCTCTTCTCTGGTCACGACTCCAGTCAAGACTTTTTTCCCAGGTTTGTCCATAATCTGTAGATTTTAAGATGCCTATGCCGTAAGAACCTCTTGTTTCCCTGACTGTCACACCACCAAAAGAATTTTGGTAGTTATAAACCTCACCGGATCCTATATAGATTATGTTTGAATCATTTTGAGCAATAGCAATTGCACTAACCCCAAGCACAGGATAACCTGTGGGAATAATTTTCCAGGCTTGTGCTCCTATGCCGGCTGTGTAGCTTCTCCATATTCCACCGCTTGCAGAACCAGCAAATAATGTATTTAAATTCTGAGGGTTAAATGCCAGGGCAAGGGTTCTGCCGCCGATATTATGGGGTCCTAAACTTTCCCACTGATCAGTGTTAACAAAATTCGATTTTTTCAGGCTATTGGATACTTTTTCATATTCAGTGAAATATTTATCAGAAGGAATATCTTTACCGGGGAATGCCCTCTGTTGACTCCAGAATTGGAGAGCCTGCCAGGCTCCTGAGGTATGGACAACAGGTTTAAAGTTGAAAAATGTGAATGAAACCAGGAGGGAGACAATAACTACAACACTCAGCAGTATATTTTTGTACTTCATTTTTAACCCTTACAGAATTATAGCAAACATCTTCATAAAGTTAACATTCCTATTTACCATTATAAAGATATTGAATATCACACCTGTTTTTAATTATTGGAATCATTCAACAGCATTCATTTTTCTGCAGGACAATTCTGTTTAATTGAATTTGATGCGTATTCAATGCGCAATCAGAGCGTATTCAAAGCGTATTCAGAGCGTATTCACTCCGTAATTTCAGCGGATAGATAGAGCGCTTAGGGGGTTTTTAATCGTTATTACTTACAGGACCTGTTCTGAATAGAATTTGACAGAATCTCAGCTAAGAGACGGTGATACAGCCCAAAATTTGACATGAGGGATTCATTAAAAATTATTAATTCTTTTTTAAGATCAAATTCATCTTATAAAAATAGATTTGCGGGGTAATTAATTCGTTACGGAAATACAATTTTAATGAAAGGTAAATAGTATGAAAACCCGTATGTTTTTATCTCTTTTTGCTGCTTTGCTCTTTTTTAGTGCCGGTGTTTTGACGTATGCTCAGAATAAACAGGATACTTCGGTAAAGGATACGAAAACCACCCAGGTAAAACAGGTTACCCATGCAACAAAACATGGAAAGACCACCAGCCTGAGTACAAAGATGAATAAGGAAAAGCCGACCAAAATGAAGATGACAAAGAGCACAACCGGTGTAAAAGTCAATAAAACCACAAAAAAAGAATCTTCCAAACCGGTAAATACAAAGGATATCAGTCATCATAAAAAGATGGAAAAGAAAATTCAAAGTAAGGAAAGCAAAACTCCTCTAAAAAAATAACTTACAGAATTGTTTTCTGTAAATTAAAGGAGAGTGTAAAAACTCTCCTTTTTTTTATATTTTTCATATATGAAAATCCTGATTGTAGAAGACGAAAAAAAAGTTGCATCCTTTATTAAAAAAGGGCTGGAGGAAGAATACTATACGGTTGATGTAGCTTATGACGGAAGAGAGGGCTTAAGGCTGGCCCTGGTTGAAGATTATGATTTAATGATAATGGATGTGATGCTTCCAATGAAGGACGGCTTTACGCTGGTGAAAGAAATTCGATCCGAAAAAATAACAACCCCTGTTCTTTTACTAACGGCCAAGGACACCGTAGAAAACAAAGTTGAGGGACTTGATTCAGGCGCAGATGATTACCTGACAAAACCATTTGCCTTCGAAGAGCTGCTGGCCCGGATAAGGGCGCTGCTAAGAAGGAAAGAGGGGAGTAAATCCCTGCTGTTAAAAGCAGGCGACCTTGAGCTCGATACGCAGTCGCATAAAGTAACACGTTCAGGTATTGAGATTTCCCTCACCCCCAAGGAATATTCTATACTTGAATATCTATTGAGAAATAAAAATCATGTTGTTTCACGGACTCTGCTATCCGAGCATGTCTACGACTATCATTTTGATACCGATACAAACGTAATCGATGTATACATAAATAAACTTCGTAATAAAATCGACAAACAATTCGAAAATCCCCTTCTCCATACCATTCGCGGCGTCGGCTACATTCTGAAAGAAGTAAATTAATAAATTTTAATGGTTCTTTAAGCGAATATTAATATTCCTAACCTAAGTTTATACCATTAGTTCACAACATAATTAACCTCCTTATGAAAAATACTGACAAGAGCACGAAGTTTATGACTGGTTAAATAGGAGCGAATGATTACCCGGTAGATAAAAGGAGGGCAAGGAGAGCACTTATGACGCTCTCCTTTTTTTTTGTAAACCTGAAAGGAAAAGATTATTATACGGAGAGTAAGTTGAGAAATTTAATGCGATTTAAAGACCATATTAAATCCACGAGATTTAAGGCTACCCTCTGGTATTCGGGCTTATTTCTTCTACTTGAACTAATAATCGGGATAACTGTTTTCGTTTATTTAAAACACAGCCTTGAAAAAGACCTGGATCATTCTCTCAGCAAACAGGCTGATATGATCTATAATTTTGTTGAAGAAAGTAAAATTGATCTTTCAAGCTTTAAACCCGACTCTGTTTATTCCTCTGCAGACGAACTTGTTTATGATATCATATTTGAAGCCGTTGCGCTGAATCCACGTAATAGTTATGTCCAGGTTGAGCTCAATAACAATATGCTTTTCAAAACCCAGAACCTGATTGATCAAAAGATTCCATTCCCAAAAGTTCCAGAGGATAAAATAGTTATCAGGAATATTCTGAACAGCCAGCTCTCTGAGTACCCGATACGGGCTGCGTACCTTCAAAAAGACAAATATAAAATAACTGTAGCTTATCCATCGCATCTGATAAAAGAAACGCTTACCAATCTAACTGATATATATATAATTATTGCTCCCCTGTTTTTCATACTGTCAATAGCCGGCGGCTCAATTCTGTCGGCAAGATCGCTTTCAAGGATCGATAAGATAACAAGGCAGACTGACGAGATCACTACGCAAAACCTTGACGAAAAAATTCCTGGTGAAGAATTTAATGATGAATACGGCCGCCTGGTTGCAACAATGAACAGAATGATTAAAAGAATTAAGACCTCTCTGGATTATATGAACCACTTCTCAATTGCCGCTTCCCATGAACTAAAGACACCCTTAACAATACTGAGAGGTGAAGTTGAAGTTACTTTAAGGCATCAGCAGACACCCGAATATTATAAGGAGATCCTGAAAAGTAATTATGAAGAAATTCTAAGGCTGATAAATATAGTAGATCGTCTGTTTCTTGTTTCAAGATTTGATAATAAACTTATTCAGCCGAATTTTCAGAAATTGAACCTTAAGGAATTCCTTGAAAGGACAACGGAATCGCTTACTTATTTATCCTCAGAAAAAAATAATATGCTTAAAATAGATGCCGATAGCCGGATTGAAACAGAAATTGATCCTGACCTGATGCAGCAGGTATTGACAAATCTTATTGAAAATGCTATTAAATACGGTTATGAGGATGAGCCGATCAAAATTACCGGCACAAAATTTAATGGAAAGATTAAAATTTCAGTGATCAACAAGGGCGAGGGAATACCTGAAGAGGATCTATCAAAAATATTTGACCGTTTTTACAGGGTGGAATCTTCCAGAAGTAGAAAAATGGGGGGGACAGGCTTAGGGCTGTCAATCGTAAAATCAATCGTTAATCTCCATAATGGTGAAGTATTTGTAAATTCTGAACAGGGTAAGGAAACAGAATTTTATTTCCTTCTGCAGTCGGCTTCATAGAAATCACGTTCCTCATTTCCCGCTGCAAACATAACACAACACTATCTTTCTTCATTGAAGATGAGGCTGTAAAGCCGTAATTTTACCGGATATCAATTAAAAAAATAAAAAACTTCGGTATAATCGGAGTGGGAGAAAATAAATGTCAAACGCATATTTCAAATTACCAATTCCAATAAACGAACCTATATTAAATTACGCACCGGGAAGTATTGAGAAATCAGAATTAAAGAAAAAATTAACTGAATTACAGTCGAAAGAAATAGAGATACCCCTGATCATAGGAGGTGAGGAAGTCAAATCCGGAAAGACTGCCGAAATAAGAGTACCTCACAACCTTTCAAAGAAACTCGGTGTTTATCATAAAGCAGGGGAAAAAGAAGTAAAGATGGCTATTGATGCTGCCCTGGAGGCGAGGAAAACCTGGTCTGAAATGCCCTGGGAGCACAGAGCATCTATATTTCACAAAGCTGCAGAGCTGCTTTCAGGTCCGTGGCGTGCCACTGTAAATGCAGCCACAATGCTGGGGCAATCCAAAACTGCCTACCAGGCTGAGATCGATTCTGCCTGTGAATTAATAGACTTCTGGCGTTTCAATACATACTATATGACTCAGCTGATGGGCGATCAGCCTTATTCGCCGAAGGGTATGTGGAACAGGATGGAATACAGACCGCTAGAAGGATTTATCTTTGCAGTAACCCCCTTTAACTTCACATCAATCGCGGGAAATCTGCCTACTGCACCTGCTATTGTCGGCAACGTTTCACTCTGGAAACCAGCTTCGAGTGCAGTTTACTCAGCTTATTACCTTATGAAACTATGGGAGGAAGCAGGGCTGCCGAAGGGAGTCATTAACTTTATTCCGGGTTCCGGAAGCCAGGTTGGTGATCCTGTTATGGCGAGTCCTCATCTGGCCGGTATCCACTTCACTGGATCAACCGCTGTTTTTCAAGGTATGTGGAAGACGATCAGCGATAATCTTCAGGATTCTAAATACTATCCGAGGATTGTTGGTGAAACAGGAGGCAAGGATTTCATCTTTGCTCACAAATCAGCCGACGTTGATGCTCTTGTTGTAGCAGCAATCAGGGGTTCTTTTGAGTACCAGGGACAAAAATGTTCAGCAGCCTCAAGGATGTATATCGCCAGGTCTACCTGGGATGAATTTAAAGAAAAATATGTTTCAGAAGTTGGAAAAATTAAAATGGGGGACATTGAAGATTTTACAAACTTTATGGGCGCCGTAATCGATAAAGGAGCCTATGAAAGTATAAAATCTTATATCGATTTTGCAAAGGAAGCAAAAGACGCAGAGATAATAACGGGCGGAAAATGTGATGATAAAAAAGGCTACTTTATTGAACCTACCACCATCGTCACTACCAACCCGAAATTTAAATCTATGCAGGAGGAAATTTTCGGTCCTGTTTTAACGATCTATGTTTATGATGATGATAAATTCGACGAAACACTTGAACTCTGCAACAGCACATCTCCATACGCTCTTACAGGCGCGATATGGTCACAGGACAGGGAGGTTCTCATAAAGATGTCTAATAAATTAAGAGATGCAGCAGGGAACTTCTACATTAACGATAAGCCAACTGCGGCTGTCGTTGGTCAACAGCCTTTCGGCGGAGGACGTGCTTCCGGAACTAATGATAAAGCAGGAAGCGCAATGAATATTTTAAGATGGATGACATTAAGGTCTATTAAGGAAACTTTCGTACCCCCGAAAGACTGGAAATATCCATTTATGGATGAAAAATAGTACCGATTTCATACTAATTATTTCAACAGCGGGAAAATGAGTTTTCCCGCTGTTTTTTTATATGATTTCTAAGATTCTTCCTTTACCATCAGATCAATAAATTCTTTTTCCAGTTCACACCCTTTATTTTTCGCATACCAGAAATGAAGTTTTTCTGTCCATTCAGATTTTTCCATCCCCTCGGATTTCCAGCAGCTAATAAGGTTGACTGCATACGCAGGACGGGGACCCCAACGGAAAAGTTCCTCTCCATCCTGACTGAAGGCAGCCAGTATAGGAATACTTCTCGTCCCGTTAGTAAGGAACTGGTCCATTATGTCTGGGTTAATATCTCTCAAAACTATTTTCAGATCTATAAGAGGATTTTGAGCAGCCATAACGGCAATATAAGGCAGATTTTGTGCTGAGTCTCCGCACCAGTTCTCAGTAATTACCATCCACAATTGCTTTTCGTTTATCTCATTTAAGACTCTGATTAGTTCTTCTGCAGGCTTATATGTCCTGGCTATCCTGTTTCCCCTCTGAAGATTCAATGATTTGATATTTAACCTTTTAAGTTCCTGGGGTGTAAGACCATCACACTTCGAATCGGAAATTTCCAGTTCGGTTCGTTTAACATATTCTGAATATGAAATACCTGATTCATCGACTCTCTTTTTTAATTCTGCATAATCCATTATTTCTCCGTAATAATTCATACTTCATTAGAAGCAGAAAACCGTAATTAGGTTCATTTTTTCTTTATTATTTACTGAAGGGGAGAGTAAACTGTTCCAGAGTAAAAAATTCCTTGCTGCCTTTATTAACTCCCTTTACTGTGAAGTTAATACCATTGTTTACTTTGTTGATTATCAGATAATTGAATGGCCTGGGAGAAGGCCCGTTATAATAATCGTGATGAATGTCAGGACCCGTTTTTAATAATACTCTGGGTCCGCCTCCGCCTCCGGAAATAATAAAAGTCTTTCCCTTTTCAATAAATCTCTCGTATGTATGAGCATGTCCCGTAATGAATGCAACTGTTTTTCTGGATTTATCAAATGCCGGGACGAATCCAAGCTGGACCTGCATTTCATCCCCGGTGATCAGGCTGTTTGTATAAGGCGGATGGTGGGCAAATACAAGAATTCCTCTGATTGAAGAATCATTATCAAATGATATCAGCTTGTTTTTAAACCAGTCGACCTGTCTCTGCCATTGTTCATTTGAATATTCAGGATCGTTTGAATCTAGAAATATTAACCCGACACTGTCACAGATTTCCGTATACCAATGACTTCCTTTTAAGACCGGAAATCTTTCAGTCAGGAATTGAAGAGCGATCCGGTTATTTCCCCAATATTTCATGGTTACCAATTACCGGAAAAATGGGAATATTTTCTTTCTTTATCGGGGTCATCAAACTATCGAAATATCTCCAGTGATCGATATTATCACCTGCAAATACCATATCCCCGAGGAGTATAACAGAACCCGGGTTCTGTTCGCTTATATTTTCAATAATCTCTTTTCTTTCCACATCATTGCTCTCCCTGCCGGCCATATACTCCCACACAGAAGTTCTTTGAAGATCTCCTACAGCAGCTATGGGAAATGCGCATTTTCCGCTGCTGTTTGAGTATACCTGATCAGTCGGAGAAGAAGTAGCATCATTTTTTGATGCGAAACCGTTAAGAAAGATTATACCTGCTCCAAGCAAGTATAATGCAGTCATAGATAGTTTTCTAAACATCGCTTATCTGGATCGTATGATTAGAATTACAAAATTACTTAATAATACTGCTTGATTTGAGGCAAGATATTGTGACCGGACAAAAAATTTACACAGTTATGATAATTTTGAACTTTTTTTGATAAAATAATATTGTAATTTTAAGACAGCTAAAGCAAGGAAGGAACTTATGATTACTGCTACCAGATATTTCACTCCAGAAGAGGCCCATAGTACTTTACCTCTCGTCAGGAAAATTGTAGACGACATACTGAAGACATCACGGGAAATAAGGCTTCTAACCGAGGATAAAGATGGTATGATCGAATCCGACCCCGAGGTTAAAAAAATGGCCGCTCAACTTAACGGTTTTATGGCTGAACTCGAAGAAATAGGCTGCTTCTACAAGGACTGGAATTTTTCTATAGGGCTGGTTGATTTTCCTGCAATAATTGACGGCCAGGAAGTTTTCCTGTGCTGGAGAAGTGACGAGGACAACGTCATTTACTACCATGCAGATCGAAGCCGGGTATGCAGGAAGAAAACCCATTCCCGAAAAATATTTTAGTCACAATTAGCTCAAACTTATCCAGTTACCGCACACTTCCGGATTTCTGTTTTTTAATTCACACCAGTTGAAACCTTAATATTTTACCTTAAATTTTATAGCAATAAGGAAGATAGAATGAAAATTATCAGAATAAGCATAATAGTGGTTTTTATAATTTTCTCAGCCATTATTACAGGATGTGATACCCAGGAACAGAAAACTGAAGACCTTGGAAGGTTCAACAAACTAAGCTGGATGGAAAATATCTGGAGAGGTAAACAAGGGGATGCCAAGCTCTATGAAAGCTGGCATAAGAAGAATTTTAGACTGATGGAAGGAATCAGCTACACAACAGATATAAACGGAAAACGTGTATTTTCACAGGATATGCGCATTGAACAGAATAATAACCAGGTATACTATATAATAAAGCTTCCAGGTGATCAGCAGCAGACTCTGAAGCTTACTTCGGTGAGTGATTCGTCGGCTGTCTTTGAAAATGAGGATGAGGGATACCCGCAGACAATTACTTACAAACATACAGCAGATGATTCAATGACAGTTTCCCTGGAGGGAGAGAATGAAGGTACTGCAATGAAAACAAAGCTGGACTATGTAAGGGATTAAACTATCCCGGTCCTTAGTCTTTTTTCAAACTAAAAGAAGCTGATGCTGAAGCCGTTTTACCGGTTTCAGCATCTTTAACATCAAAGATTATTTTATAATCACCATCTGCATATGTCGAATCAAGATCGAATTGTATCTCAATAGGAACATCCATGAATTCTTCATCATTGGATTTATCCTCAGTCTTACTGACAAGCGATTTCACGGTATCACCTGCAGGTTTAACCAGGTCTATATTGTAGCTTAATGTAGTGGTGAACTGATTATTGTTCTCATTCTGTTTAAACCCCTTCACGCGGACAGTTGCATCTACTTCCCAGTTGTCTCCAAGGTCGTAAGCAAATGCCTCAGCATTGAAAGCCTCAAGTTTCTTTTCATCCTTTGAGCAGGAACTTAAAAGTATCAGCAAACAAAAAGACGAAATAAGTATTGCTTTCATGTTTCTCCCGCGTTTAACTTTAAAAAGATCAGCCGTTATTTTTCTGAAAGTCTTTCATAAAACTTACAAGGTCTTCTATTCCTTTTTTCGGGAATGCATTATATACAGAGGCTCTTAATCCGCCTACAGAACGGTGACCTTTTAGTCCGCTGAAACCATTTTTAGAAGCCTCATCAATAAGTTTCTTTTCAAGCTCTTCAGAGGTAAGATTGAAAGTTATATTCATTAATGAACGGCTGTCCTTATCTGCGTGACCCTTATAATAGCCGCCGCTTTCATCTATACATTTATAGAGCAGATCGGCTTTCTCTTTATTGGTTTTATACATTGCATCAAGTCCGCCGTTTTTCTTCAGCCATTTAGTTACGAGACCGATAATATAAACACCGAATACAGTTGGAGTATTATAAAGCGAATCAGCATCGACGTGGGTCTTATAATTGAGCATAGTATGCAGAGAATCGCTGCTTCTCTCTACCATATCTTTTCTTAAGATAACAAAAGTAACTCCTGATGGACCCATATTTTTTTGTGCGCCTGCATATATAAGCGCATACTTGTTTACATTAATCTTCCTTGAAAGTATATCTGAAGATGCATCGCATACCAGAGGGACATTCCCTGTTTCTGGTTCATAATGAAATTCAGTCCCGTAAATTGTATTATTTGAAGTAAAATGAACATAGGAAGCGCCGGGATCGAGTTTGAGCTCTTTCTGTCCGGGTATTCTTTTAAATTTACCTTCTTCAGCCGAAGCTGCAATATTTACGGTACCTACGCGTTTAGCTTCCTTAATTGCTTTCTTTGACCAGCTTCCGGTGACTATATAATCTGCTTTATTAGCCGGAGGCATCAGGTTTAAAGGTACCATTGAAAACTGAAGACTTGCTCCGCCCTGCAGGAAAAGCAGAGAATAATCATCACTTATTCCCATAAGTTCTTTAAGGTCCGCTTTGGCATCGGCAATGATTTTATCGAATGTTTTTGAACGGTGGCTTATCTCCAGTATCGACATCCCCACACCGGGAAGCGACATTAAATTCTCCTGTGCCTCTTTAAGTACATCCTCAGGCAGGATTGCAGGACCTGCGCTGAAGTTATATATTCTTTTTTCCATTTTATGATCTTCCCTTCTAATTTTCAGTTTGTGTATAATTCATTAAATAGTATGGACAAGGGTCCGTCTCTCAATTTAGGCTCAAACCATGTTGATTTGGGCGGCATTATTTCACCTGCGTCGGAAATACTCATTAGATCATTTAGTGAAACAGGGTATAAAGAGAAGGCAACTGCCGCCTCTCCCGAATTCACAAGTTTTTCGAGTTCTTTTGTGCCGCGTATACCCCCGATAAAATCTATCCTTTTATTAGTACGCGGGTCGTCAATATCCAGTATCGGGTTAAGAAGGAAATCCTGGAGAATGCTGACATCCAGTGTTTCGGCAACGGAATTCGAAAGAGAATTGCTTGCAAGAACCGAATCCCTTGCTTTCAGTATATACCATTCACCATCAAGGTACATGCCGTAGCTTCTTCTTGATCCCGGTTCTTTTTTGCCGGATTTTTCCACACTGAACTTCTGGCTTACCTTATTAAGGAATTCTTCCTTTGAATGGTTATTCAAATCGGAGACAACCCGGTTATAGGGCAGGATATTCAGCTGCTCGGCGGGGAAGATTACGGAGATAAAATAGTTATATTCTTCATCCCCTTTATGGTTCGGGTTTTTATCTTTTTTTACGTTCCTCGCGCGGGCCGCACTGGCTGCACGGTGATGCCCGTCGGCTATGTACAGATGCTCTATTTTTTTGAATTCATTAATGATCTCATCATTGTATTTATCAGGTACAATCCATACCGAATGCTTAATTCCGTCCTCAGAAACAAAATCGTACTCAGGTTTATTTACCTCCATAGTATCGTTCACGATTTTATTGATTTTATCCACTCCCCTATATGTTAAGAAGACGATCCCGGTCTGAGCATCAGTAGTGACGATATGGTTTGTACGATCATCCTCTTTTTCGCGGCGCGTCTTTTCGTGTTTCAGAATAATGTCTTTTTCATAATCATCAACGGAAAAAGTAGCAGCTATTCCTACCTGAGGTTTGCCATTCATTTCAAGCCGGTAAAGGTAAAAATGAGGTATATCTTCTATAACCAAAGGGGCTTCCTTTTTAAGCCGTTCAAGGTTTTCTTTTGCTTTTTTGTATACTTCTTCCGAGTAGGGACTTAGATTATCGTCAAGTTCAATCTCCGAGCGGGTCACTCTAAGGAAATTAAGAGGATTTCCTTCTGCCTGCTCTTTTGCTTCTTTCCTGTTGACAACGTCATAAGGTACACTGGCAACTATTTTCGCTTTTTCTTTTGAAGGTCTTAATGCTTTGAAAGGTCTTATTACTGCCATAACTATCGAAATCTCCTTAAAAACTGTAAAAGTATGACGTTTAAAATCCACAAAATATTATAAATATGCTATTTATCCCTGCGGAAATCTTGAATAAAATTGACAGGAATCATTTTTGCTGATTCATAAAGTATTTCTATCTTTGGAAACTTAAGGCATTTATACTAATTGTAAATAAAAAAGCAGGAGTCCGAGATAAAACCTGAGAAAAGCTCCCGGAAATCATACCGTGGGAAAAAGAAGATTGCGGGTAAAGTTAAATTTCACCGAAATTTTACTTCAGCATATCTCTCAAATAAAAGGGATGTATTTGTCTGGCTCCCGCCTTCGTATTCCACATCCCATGCGAAAAAATATCCTGTATTATATATGCATGACGGTCAGAATCTTATTGATCCTTCCACATCTTTTATTGGAGTTGACTGGCAGGCTGATGAAACAGTAAGCAAATTAATAAAAGCCGGCAGGCTGAAGGAACTGATTATTGTAGGAATTAATAATACTAAAGACAGGCTTGAAGAATACAGTGATTCAAAGACAGGCAATAATTATATAAGGTTTTTGATTGAGGAATTAAAAACCTTTATAGATTCTAATTACAGGACACTTGCGGATTCTAAGAACACTGCTATAATGGGTTCATCAATGGGGGGACTTATTTCTTTTCTTACCGCCTGGAAACATCCCGATGTTTTTTCAATGGCAGGCTGTATGTCGAGTTCCTTCTATTATGATGACGACAAAATTTTTAATACTGTAAAGGAATATCATAAACCACCCAAAGGATTGAAAATTTATATAGATCATGGTGAAGACGGATTGATCAGAGGGCAGAGAATGTTTGCTCTACTTACTCAGATGGGGTTTATAATCGGAACAAATATCGATTACTTTTACGCACCGGGAGCAGAACACAACGAAGCTGCCTGGGCAGACAGACTGCCGAGACCACTGCTTTTCTTCTTCGGAAATGAGCAATAAGCGCTCATTTACTTGTGTTTTATCGGAATTTTATGTTTATTCCAATCCCTTTTACAAACGACCAGGGAATTTATTATGGGCCCGAGGCTGCTGTTTATATCTGTTGTATTTATTGTATCTGTAATTTCCGGATGTTCCTCAGAGCCGGCTTATCTTGTCAACTTAAGCTTTGTTAAAGACGCGGTAATTAAGTACCACGAAAGCGGAGAATTTCACAGAGATGCCGAGAAAGCTGTAAATGAAGCCATCGCTCAATTTGATAAAATCACTCCCTCTGAAAAGTCCGTAGTCATTTTTGATGTAGATGAAACCGCCCTTTCCAACTTTGAATTTAATAAGGAATGGGACTTCGGATACGTTGCAAAATATTTTGATATGTGGGTTGATAGTGCCAAAGCACCTCCTGTTACAGAAGTCTTACAGTTATATAACTATCTCATCGATAAAAATTTCCGTGTAATATTTCTTACCGCGAGAAAAGAAAACCAGTACAATGCGACTTACAGCAATCTGATGAATGCAGGTTTTACAAAGTTTGATACACTGATAGTTAAGGATAAAAAATATTCAGGCATCAGTGCCGAGATATTTAAATCGGATAAAAGAACAATGCTTAGCGAGAAAGGGTATATAATTGAAGGTACAGTAGGTGATCAATGGAGCGACCTGAACGGTGGTTATCATGGCATCCAGGTTAAGATCCCGGATTATCAATACTATATCAGATGATTGACACTATCCGATACCTGATACACATTCCCGATTAGTCAGGCAGTTCTTCGCAGACATAACCCAGTCTGCTGATCCTGTCTAAAACTTTACTTTTATTAAGCCTTCTTCCTATTACTCTTACAACTTTGTCTGTGTCGTCAAGGTCAATTGTACATTCCTGGATATCAAAAGAGCGTCTCAAATTATTCTTCATTGAAATAAAATCGTCTTTTACGTTAATATTGGTTTTGAGGATCAGCATTTCCATATAATAACATCCTTTCCGGTAAAAAAGTAATACCAATTATATAGACGAACGGGACTGAAAAATATTTTAAAAGAATGGTGTATAAATCACCCATAATTTCTTCTCCCTCACATACTCAAAATTTCCTTATATTTGTAACCTTATTTCACTTAAAACAAAGGAATTTGATGTCGCAGACCGAAATCCCAAAGGCTTACGATCCCGCTTCGGTAGAAGATAAATGGTATAAGTTCTGGCTTGAGAAGAAGTTTTTTCACTCCGAACCCGACAGCACGAAAGAACCATACACAATTGTCATTCCGCCTCCGAATGTTACCGGTATCCTTACTATGGGACATATTCTTAATAATACCCTGCAGGATATTTTTATCCGTACCAAAAGAATGCAGGGATACAATGCCTGCTGGGTTCCCGGTACCGATCATGCATCGATTGCGACAGAAACGAAAGTAACAAACTACCTTAAAGAACAGAATATCGGGAAAAAAGAAATAGGCAGGGATGAGTTTATAAAATATTGCTGGGAATGGACAGAAAAATACGGCGGTATTATTATTCAGCAGTTAAAAAAACTTGGAGTAAGCTGCGACTGGGACCGGGAACGTTTTACGATGGATGATGATTATTATAAGGAAGTAATAAAAGCCTTTGTTCAGCTTTATAACGAGGGCAAAATATACCGCGGCTATAGAATGGTAAACTGGGACCCGGCATCACGTTCTGCTATATCCAACGAAGAAGTCATCTTCAGGAACGTAAGCGGTAAACTCTGGTATTTTAGATATCCTGTAACAGACAGTGATAAATACATTACAGTTGCAACGACCCGTCCCGAAACAATGCTTGGTGATACAGGAATTGCCGTTAATCCTGAGGATAAAAGATACAGAGATTTAATAGGAAAAACGGTTATGCTCCCTATAGCCGACCGGGAAATACCCATTTTTGCAGATGATTATGTAGATATGGATTTTGGAACCGGCGCTGTTAAGGTAACACCTGCGCATGATATAAATGATTATGAAATGGGGAAGAGACACCATCTGGATTCAATAAATATTTTTAACGAAGATGGAACCACAAATAATAATGTGCCGGATGACTTAAGTCAGCTCGACAGATTTGAAGTCCGTAAAAAAGTTGTGGCAAAGATGGAAGATCTTAAGCTCCTGGAAAAAATTGATGATTACCAGACTAAGATCGGATATTCTGAAAGAGGGGGTGTCCCTATCGAGCCTTTTCTCTCAGAACAATGGTTTATGAAGATGGATGACCTTGCAAAACCGGCTCTCAAAGCAGTTGAGGAAGGCAAAGTAAATTTCTACCCCAACCACTGGGTGAAGACATACAAGCACTGGATGGAAAATATAAGCGATTGGTGTATATCACGTCAGCTATGGTGGGGACACAGGATCCCTGTCTGGTATTGTATCGGCGATGATCATTGTACCCTTGAATGTAAAAACCCGATTGTTTCGATTGAGAAGCCTGAAAAATGCCCGCATTGCGGATCTGAGAATCTAAAACAGGATGAAGATGTGCTGGATACCTGGGCATCAAGCTGGCTCTGGGCGCATGCCGTTTTTAAAACGAAAGAGGAGCAGGATTATTATTACCCTACTAATACACTTGTTACTGCGCCCGACATAATATTTTTCTGGGTTGCAAGGATGATAATGGCGGGACTCCATTTTAAAAAAGAAATTCCTTTCAGCGATGTTTACTTTACATCAGTAATAAGAGACCTCCAGGGAAGAAAGATGAGCAAAACCCTCGGGAATTCTCCTGATCCTCTTGACGTGATTAGAGATTATGGTGCTGATGCTCTACGGTTTACAGTTATTTATCTTGCCCCTATGGGACAGGATGTAATGTTCAGTACAGAAAAATGCGACCTTGGAAGGAACTTTGCTAATAAGATATGGAATGCCGGAAGGTTCCTGTTAATGAACAGGGAAACAATCCCTGTTAACAAAAACCTGCTGGATAAGAATATTGATTTTGCGGATAAATGGATCACTTCACGATTTAATAAGACTCTGATTCAGCTCAAAGATGCAATCGACAGGTTTGAAATCAACAATGCATCAAAGATCATTTATTCTTTTGTATGGAATGATTTCTGCGATTGGTTCATAGAACTTTCAAAGAACAGGCTATACTCTGATGATGAGGAAGTCAAATCTGCTGTGCTCACCCGGTCTTTAGCTATGTTTGAAAATCTCCTTAAGATAGTTCATCCCTATATGCCGTTTATTACAGAAGAGCTATGGCAATTAATCGAAGATAGAAACGGGGATGAAAGCATTGTCATTTCAAATTACCCGGAAGCTGATCCTGATAAAATTGATCCAAAGGCAGAGGAGGAAATGGAATTTGTTCAGGAAATTATCACTACAATCCGAACCATCCGCGGTGAAATGAATATTCCTCCTTCCAAATTGGTTAAGGCTTATATTAAATCTTCCTCAGTAGCAGAGCATCAGATCGTATATATTAAAAAACTTGCAAGAGTTGAAGAAGTATATGTTGATGCACAAATGCAGAGACCCAAGGCAAGCGTATCCTCCGTATTGAAGAAATGTGAAATATACATTCCTCTTGAAGGACTCATCGATCTTGAGGCTGAAAGAGAAAGACTCCGGAAGGAGATCAGCAGGGTAGAAGGATCACTGGCAGGTATTGAAAAAAAACTTGCAAATGAAAAATTTGTTAATAATGCTGCGCCTGATGTAGTTGAGAAAGAACGTACTAAAAAAGAAGATCGTGAAAAGAATCTTCAAAAGCTTAAGGATATATTAAGTAATCTTTCATAATAATTAAGGAATTGGGGAAATGTATCATACAATTGATGAATTTCTGAGTGACTGGGTATTCGAAAGCGGTTCAACCCTGCACCTATTCAAGAATCTGACAGATGACTCACTGAAGTTTAAACCAAATGATAATGTGCGGTCTGCGGGAAGACTTGCCTGGCATATTACTTTATCAATGAGCGAAATGATTTCAAGGGCGGGTTTGTCAATCGGAACGATTGATAAGACTGAACCTGTTCCCGAGCATGCTGAAAAGATATATCAGACATATGCTGACCTGTCTAAAGCATTAGCAGATGCGGTAAGACAACGGTGGAATGATAACAGCCTGGATGAAGAAATTTCCATGTTCGGTGAAAACTGGCCGAAAAGGCAGGTACTTACATCGTTAATAAAACATCAGATACATCATAGGGGACAGCTTACCATAGTAATGAGGCAGGCAGGATTGAAGGTAACAGGCACATACGGTCCTTCATTTGAAGAATGGGCGTCTATGGGTATGCAGCCTATGGAATGAAACGGTCTCCTTTATAGAAACCTGTTCACCATTATACCCAGAGCATTTGTTACTCCAAGCGGCAGTTTCCTCCAGTATCTTTTATATGCATTGTAATTGTCGGTTATATCAATATCATCGTAATTAAAATTATCTGCATTTTCGCTATAGTAATGATAGATAGTCTTTCCGGCGCATCCCCATTTTGATTTATATTTTGCAAGGCCGCCGTTTTTATCCGAAACTTCTCCCATATTATAATATTTATAGCCGTCTTTGCAGGAATGGTGGATAATTTCCCATTGTATTAAATCATTGGCATTTGTGGTCAATGCAGAATCCTTCCTGCCGTTGAATGCGTAAAAGACAGTTTCATTGAAACTTAAAAATATTGATCCTGAATGCAGTACAGTTTTTTTACCTTCAAGCGATTCGGCAAGAAGTAAAGTAAACATATTTTCCTGTTCAAGATTTTCCTGCAGGAACCTGAAAAAGCGAAATGGTCTAACAGGCACAGCATGCCATCTCATAGTTTCTGAATATAACCGATACCAATTTTTAAGATCTTCTGCCGATTCGCCCTGCCTTATGTATAAACCGGACTTGTGCGCATTTTCGACATCTCTTCTGCGGTTATAATGCTGCTTCCTGCTGCCGAACCGCAATAAATCCGGCCGTTCTGTAAGTTCAATGTAATATGATGATCTCCAGGGAATTCTTTTAAGTCCGGGTATATTTTCACCCAGATTATCCATCGGGCTTTTTAACTGCAGAAGAGTTCCAGGATTATCCCGAACTTTTTTAAGGCCTTCTTTAATTAATAAATTCCTTATGTAATCGTTGTCGAATAGAAAGCCGCCGTGCGGAGTTCTTGGTAAGGAGGACAGCCTCTTTGCTGCTACCGGATCTTTCTTTTAAAAGGCACGCCATGGGTGGGCATTAAAGGCAGTATCCCCATTATTTCCGAGTCTTCGTTTTCACAATAAAGAACCACTGCATTTTTCTTATACTCGTGTTCTAAAGCTTTTATCCATAAAGGGTGACTGTAAATTGTCGAATCCTTATGTCCCTTAACATACTGCAGCCATTTATCATAAAGGTCTTCAGAATTACTCTCTTTTACCCGGAAATTCCCAGGAGATGATTTAGCTGCAAAGGTTTTCTTTCTAGCATATCGTATTAGGGCAGTTTTCTCTGCCGCTTTGATTCTCTTAGCCGCCGTATTTATCATAGTCCACACATCGGAATAAAAAACAATAGTTAATTAGTAACGCTACAAATCTCAGGACCTAATTCTCTGCGCTTTCACTTAGTCATAATGCAAAAACAAGTTAGTTTATTTCATCGCGGATGTATGTGATTATACAATTGAACCTGGGCTGAAGTTGAGGATGGACATAAACCGGTGAGCTTATTATTTAACTCTCAGGTATTGAATGCTGAACAGACCTTTAGGATCAAGCCAGACATTTTTTACCTCGAAAAAGTCAGCTATAAGTGTTTTGAATTCATCTAATGTGTACTTATAAGAATATTCGGTAAGAATATCATCATCTTTTTTTAATTTAATAACAGACCCATTCAGCCTGACATTCTGATTTTGATCACTTATCAGATGCATTTCTATCCGTCCTTTTTCCTTATTATAAAAGGCGAGGTGATGGAAATTACGTGTGTTAAAATCAGATCCAGTCTCATTGTTTATATGATTTAAGATATTAAGGTTAAATTCAGCTGTAACCCCTTTGCTGTCGTTATAAGCATCCTCAAGGGTTGCTATATCTTTCTTAAGATCAACGCCGATTATCATACCGCCGTTCCCGCCAATAAACCTGGATATTCTATAAAGAAATTCTTTTGCTTCTTCAGGTTTGAAATTACCTATTGTGGACCCCGGGTAAAAAGCTGAAATATGATCATACGGTTTATCAATACGCGGTAAGGAAAATTCTTTTGTGTAATCTGCAACCAGGGGAATAATTGTGAGTTCAGGATAATCTTGTGAAAGATTATCAGCTGCATTTATAAGATGTTCTTCAGAAATATCAATCGGCACATAAGCAGCGAGACCAGGAATATTATCGAGTAAAAGCCTTATCTTTCTGCTGCTTCCGCTCCCAAGTTCAATGAGTAAAGTACCTTCTCCCAGAAGACTTCCAATTTCCCTGATATTATTTTCCAGTATCTGCATTTCAGTCCTGGTCGGATAATATTCTTCCAGATTAGTTATATCATCAAAAAGCTGTGAACCTTTTACATCATAAAATAACTTACTGGGCAATTCCTTCCGCGGTCCTGTTAAACCATGGAGTACAGTTTGAAGAATTTCGTTCTCTTTTTTGGATGTATAGTACATAATGCTCACTCCATATTTTTAGCTAAACGAATTCCCATAAACTGCCACCTGCTGCCGGGGTAGAAGAAATTTCTATAGTATTTCCGCATATGGGATCCTGAAGTTGCACACGATCCGCCCCTCAGAACCATCTGGTTCGACATAAACTTTCCGTTGTATTCACCTAAAGCGCCGGGCAGTGTTTTATATCCCGGGTAGGGAACATAGGGACTCATGGTCCATTCCCATGTATCACCATACATCTGTTTCAATGATGCTTTTTCTTCTTCGGGTATTGCTACCGGATGGAAATTGCCGCTTTCCACAAAGTTGCCCGAAACCGGAAGATCTCCTGCGGCTATTTCCCACTCTGCTTCGGTCGGCAGGCGGTACCCAGCCCACCGTGCAAAGGCATCGGCTTCATAATAACTAATATGGCAAACAGGTTCATTAAGATCTACCATATGGAACCCGGTTAATTTAAAATTCCACCATTCACCGTCCTGTTTTTCCCAGTACATCGGGGCATTCCACTTTTCCTTTTCGGCGGTTGAAAATCCATCTGAGAGCCACAGTTCAGTTTTTTTATAGCCGTCATCTTCTATAAAATCTATATACTCACGGTTTGTCACCAGCCTGCTGCCAATTCCGAATGGTTTTAAATATTCTTTATGTCTCGGGAATTCATTATCATAGCCAAAATCATTACCGGGGTGGCCAATTTCATAAATACCCTCATCAAAATTTATAAATGAGAGTTTTGGAACATACTCAACTACCGGGGGATATTTGTCAATGTAAACAGGGTGTAAGGGGTTCAGAGAAAATACATGTTTAATATCGGTAAGCATCAGCTCCTGATGCTGCTGTTCATGATTTATCCCAATTTCTATTACAGGTCCGAATTCTTTGAGCTGTGAATCTGTACACTTTTCGATAAACTCCGTCACATTCTCATCCACATACTTCCGGTACTCATATACCTCCTTAACAGTAGGACGGGAAAGCAACCCGCGGATCGATCGTGTAAACCTGTCCCCGATTTGAGTGTAATAAGAATTAAATAAATAGCTATACTGAGGATGAAGTGATTTATAATGTTTAACTGCATTCTGCAGGACAAAAGCTTCGAAGAACCAGCTGGTGTGTGCAAGGTGCCAACGGGCGGGACTAACATCGGGCATCGACTGAATTACGTAGTCTTCAGTTTCCAGCGGATCACATAAAACGTTGAAGAAATTCCTTACCGCTTTATATCTTTCCAGCAAAACATTGCGATCATCATAAATTCTTTTATCTTCAGCAACATATGATACTTCAGAATTACGGCTCATAGTATTCCCTCTGAATTTACATTATGGATTTAAATTTTCTGGATTTATAACAAGATTAAGTATTATTTTTATAGGATTCAAGTTAACTCAATCAGGGAGTCAGTCGAGTGAGTGAGATAACATACAGGCACTCTTTTTGTTAAAATGTGGTAAAAAAGACTCTTTAGCTGTGATACTGTCTATTTTTTTATCCAAAAGTTATTTAACATTTTAAATACATTTTCTAAAAGAAAAAGGATACCTTAAAAATGAAGAAATACATAATTATAACAATACTATTATTGATGACAGCGGGTTTAACTAAGGCTCAAACTTATTCACCTTACGGAAGGGAATTTGGATTTGGAATCATGGTAGGCGATCCCCTTGGCGGAACTTTGAAATTCTGGACGCAAAGAGACAATGCATTTGTAATTGATATCGGAGCATCTTATTTCGGAAGTCCCCGGATTGGAGTAGATTATTTGTGGCATTTTAATGCGTTTAAATCGCCTATAGCCAATTTATATGCTGGTCCCGGAGGAGTAATAGGTGTTGGTGAAGGCAACGGTTTCTGGTATGACGGGCGCTATCACAGGGCCAAAGGAGATGTTGGAATAGGTGCAAGGGGAGTAATCGGTGTTGACCTGGTTCCGCGGGATACTCCGATTGAGGCATTTTTTGAGATAGGAGTCTTACTGGCACTCGCCCCTGAATTCGATTCCGGTGTAGATGTAGGTCTGGGCGTACGGTTCTATCCTTAATCAGAACAATTTTCGCCGGCGCTTTTGACGCAAAGTTTTGCGGCTAATTCATACCAGGGAAATCTTAAGGACTTTAAGGTTTCCCTTTTTTTACGGTCACACTGCTGCCCAAGCTGTCTTTGTAGTTTTTAAAACCGAGGTTTGTTAATGAATGGATGGCGAGGTAATCTCCGGATGAAAGCTCATTAAAATCCATATCATTATCCCATAGCGGATCTATATAAGGATACATTATATCCTTATCATCCTCACTATGTCCCAATCCTAAAACATGTCCTATTTCATTAACAATCGCAGCTTTCATTTCACCGTCAGCAACCCTTTTATTGTTAAACTTCAACAATCCAAGCTGCACGGCAGCTTTGGTAATTTCATAATTATTCTCTTTAGAAAAATCAGTTTTAGTAACACCGAGGAAGTTTTCCTCATATTCAGGTTCGAGGTTATTTACAAAACTTATTGTAACATTTGCAGAATCTTCAGAAGATACTATTCTGAATTTTATTCTTTTATCAGCTTTTTCCCAGACTTCCATTGCATAATTTATGTAATTATAAAAAACGGGTCTGAAATCTTTTAATTGAGTTTTTTTGATATATACCCTTAGGGGATAATCCTTCCTGTCCCAGTGTCTTCCATTCCACAAAGAGTTCTCATCGGCATCCAGGTGAAAATAATTCCTGGAGTAGTCTCTGAATTCGGATCGCGGTTTTTGATCATCTGATTTGGAGCGGTACTTAAATACACCAAAATGATTCCTTGAAGAAAGATCGGCTTTAACCTGTCTTTCAATCTGCTGAGGAAAAGCAGAAGAACTTAAGAGAATCAGGAATAGAGCGGCTGCAATATGAGAGATCTTCGATCGTAAAAATTGATACATAACCAGGGTTATATTATTTCAGCCGAAAATACAAAAGAAAACTAAAAATTCTACGATATAAATCATCACTTATAACATTCCAATTGTAACTGCTGTAATTGTAAAGGATTATGTCATAAAATATTTATGGTTAATGTTTGTGATAAATGAATCACGCGATTTTACCGGTAAATAAGAAATTGTTATTATCTTTGTCTGATCATTCTTCAAATATTCTACAAGAAAGGAGCAATAATGCCTGTAAGAAAAGGAAGTGCACAATGGAGCGGCAACCTTATGGACGGAAAAGGGGTTCTCAATACAGAAACCGGTGTATTAAAGAATACAGCTTACAATGCCAAGTCAAGATTTGAAACCGGCAGCGAAACTAATCCTGAAGAGATACTGGGAGCAGCGCATGCCGGATGCTTTTCGATGGCTTTAGCTAATTCACTGGCAAAAGCAGGATTTAAGGTAAATTCAATAGAAACCGAAGATTCAGTACACATTGAAAAACTGCAGGAAGGATTTACTATTACGAGGATAGATATCAGTACCGTAGCCGATATCGAGGGAATTGATAATGATACTTTTCAAAAACATGCAGCTGATACCAAGAAGGGATGCCCGGTTTCGAAAGCGTTAAAAAGCGTTGAAATGACACTGGATGCAAAACTTAAGTAAATCTTAAAAGCTGTCTTAGTAATCTGAGGCAGCTTTATTTTTCGATTTCGATGTCCTTATATTCTTCCGCATTCCTGTTTAGAAAATTTTTTACATAGGAGCAGGAGGGTACAACCCTTAAGTTATTTACGCGCGCATAATTCAGAGCATACTCAACCAATTCGCGGGAATATGGTTCGCCCCGAAATTCCTCCGGAACAAAGGTGGTAATATATTCAATCGTATTTTCATTCCTCATTCTATATTTGAGGAATGCCTCCTTATTATCTACCGGGATATAAAACCTGCGCCGTGCCTTATCATTTATTATCCCGCTGTCAGGCATCACTCTCCCCTAAGCTGATCGGATTCAAGCAGGTTCATATACTTTTCGTTTCGATGCATATATATATTAACATACGAGCAGCTTGGTATAACCTGCAGCTTGTTTTTTTCTGCAAACTTTAATCCTTCTTCAACCAGCTTTGCGGCTATTCCTTTGCCCCTGAGTTCTCCCGGCACATAAGTAAAATAGAAATCGATTATATTCTTCCGGGGAAGGTTATAGTTCAGATAGCATTCACTACCATCAACGCTGGTAATGAACTTATGATTTTTTTGATCGTGTGTAATTTCTATGTCCATTTTTCTATTGTCTTTTATATGAAAAAGAATACCATTAAAATAAGAATTTATAGTAAAGAAGATGTTAACTGAGATGAAAACTGCTACACATTAAATAGAAAATGCATCACATCACCATCCGCTACAGTATAGTCTTTTCCTTCAATACGCATCAGGCCTGCAGATTTGCAGGCTGCTTCCGAACCGCATTTTATATAATCATTATAACCTATGACTTCGGCACGGATGAAGCCCTTTTCAAAGTCAGTGTGAATAACACCCGCTGCCTGGGGAGCTTTCCAGCCGGTATGTATTGTCCATGCCCTGACTTCTTTAGGTCCGGCTGTGAAATAACTAATTAAACCGAGTGTATGAAATCCCGTTCTGATGATTTTTTCGAGTCCGCTTTCATTTACTCCATAAGAATCCAGAAATTCATTTCTTTCCTCATCGGAGAGACCTATCATTTCTTCTTCAACCTTTGCGGAGATCTTAACAGCATCAGCCCCATTTTTCTGAGCATATGCTTTTACAGCCTGAACATACTCGTTGTCTTTTACTAATTCAGTCTCATCAACATTAGCGCAATAGATAACCTGTTTAGAGGTCATCAATCTTAATTCATTAAATAACTGTTTAACCGATTCCTTATCTTTTTCAGGATACAGGAGTGCCTGTTTTCCGTCATTCATATACTTCAGAAGGTTTTCAGCATCATCAAGCATCTGCTTTGCAGTCTTATCTCCTTTTGCAAGCTTCTGCAGTTTTTCAATCTTTCTTTCAAGAGTTTGTATATCGGAAAGAAGAAGCTCTGTTTCAATAACCTCTATATCCCTGATGGGATTAATATTTCCATCAACGTGCACGACATCATCATCTTCAAAACATCTTACAAGGTGCAGTATTGCATCAGTTTCTCTAATATTGCTGAGAAACTGATTTCCAAGTCCTTCACCCTTGCTTGCGCCTTTTACGAGGCCGGCTATATCAAAAAATTCAATTGTACTGTTTACAAGCCTGGCAGGATTAACAAGTTTTGCAAGCTCGTCAATTCTGTTATCCGGTACAGGAACAACAGCTTTATTGGGTTCTATCGTGCAGAAAGGATAATTAGCTGATTCAGCATTCTGTGCTTTAGTTAACGCATTAAACAATGTAGACTTACCTACATTCGGCAGTCCTACGATTCCGATACTTAAACCCATCAGATAAATATTCTCCTTTTTCTTTTCATTTTACGAATGCAAATATAAGAATAAATGGGATGGCACTTTAACCCTTAATAATGATAGAATGTGAGCTGTCAGGCGCGGTCATTATGAGTCGGATCAACAGACAAACCTGTCGGATGCGAAAATATTGCGTGCCTAATCTGTCAAAAATGGACAAAATATGCCTATTTAGGAAATTTTTTCACGAGGCACTGGAATTGCGAACTTAGAAATGGTTATGTGTCATTTCTGAGGATTTATAGATGTTAAAGAATAAAAACATTCTTATAGCAATTGATAATGGTATAATAGGTTTAGATATAAAGAAACAATTAAATGAATACGGATATAATGCGGAGATAATTAATTTAATAAGCAGAGAAAAAATTAAAGAAACTCTTAACAGAGGATTTCAATTAATGATACTGGAAAAATCTGCAAATGCCGAAGGTCTTGAGTATGCAGCATCGCTTGCCCGCGAATACAACCTTCCAACAAT
Organism: uncultured Ignavibacteria bacterium; assembly: GCA_963832715.1. GTDB lineage: Bacteria > Bacteroidota > Ignavibacteria > Ignavibacteriales > Ignavibacteriaceae > DATFVA01. The sequence continues at coordinate 174,327 of CAWHVB010000005.1, forward strand.
TTATCTTTCAACGGATACTGAGACCAATGAAGTAGATCATGATGGTTTCAGGATACTCATGATGCCTTTTGGTGAGGATGACTTAAAAGAAGTTGTAAGTATCGCACTGGGGGACAAATAAATATTTCTTTCACCTCAGGGGAATGAAACAGAACCGAAACCCCGGAGTAACCGCCCGGGGTTTTATTTTAAAGAGTTCTCATACCTCACATCAGGATGTCCCGCAGCGGTCACCAGATTTATAGAAGACAAAGATCGTGATGACCGGGTACAGAGATAACTCAGCATTTTCTCCGTCGCTGTGTGTTTTGCATAGGGGAAGAATGATTTAAGGACGGAGAAGGGACGGAGTTACAGGCCGAATTGGCCGAATGATGGCCGACAGAAGGCCGAAAGAGAATTGAGATTTCAAGACGAAAGATTCCCCAAATCTGAAACCGTTCTGCGAATTTAGCACAACTAAAACTTAAATAAAACTGCGGGTGGAAACGGCGGAAAAATTATATAGAAAAAAAATAAAACTTATTCCTCCTGAAATTGTCGGGATTTTGATTAATAAAAACTGCGAGTCTGGTTCGGTGTTAAATTAATTATTTGTCTTTATGCCGGCAGCCAGTGAATCAGTTTTCATAGAGATCAGTAAAGAATCCCGTTGATTTTTTCGTTTAACTATCATTGAAAGATGTTTATTGATGACATCATTTAAATCATTCTCTGTTAATTTATCGGCATCAGGATTTTCAGAAAGCAGTTTCCATGGAGGAGGGGACTTATAATTATACTTCCCGTAAATTATTACCGGCGTTCCATAAGCATTTATTCTTTCCCCGTCTTTTGTAAGTATCCATTGATCGGCCCAATAGTATATCCATTCTGCATCTGCCTGCAGCAGTCTTGCGCAGGAGTGACTTGCCGGATAGCCCGGAAGTTCAAACTGATGAATTGAAATCCCGTTAAAGTTGTCAATATTAAATGCCCAGGGGAGTATCCATGCTTTATTAACGGTGCTCACAGTTTCTTTAGATTTCCAGTTTGTAAAATAAAGTCCTTCAGGGGTGGGGGTGGTTCGTTTTCCCATACTCGTCGGACCCCATCTCACAAGGTTGCCGTACTCATAAGCAGCAAAAGCCTGCACGGGATAAGAAAAAATGAGTATCTTCGGAATAGAATCCAGTATCGTAAGATGTTCAGGGTATGGTGAAAAATATAGAAAATCATCGGGGAGAGTATCCGGGATACATAAGGTATCCCCTATTACAATATGCCTTGTATCCAGTCTGTTAACTGCGAGTATTTGCCTCATACCTGTATCACCGAATTTATCAGTGAGTTCCGCCAGGATGTGAGTGCTTTTCACCGCTTCCTTACCAAATACAACCTTGAGTTTGGGAGGTTCCGGTTTTACAGCTATAGTATCCTTCAACAGGGGAGGCTGTTTCTCCTTTTTTTCTTCGCACCCCATAGATATGGAAAGAGCGAGGATTAAAAAGAGGATGTCGACTCTCTTCAAATGCGAAAAGGTTTTTGTCATAGAAAATTAGTCCCTGTACCCGAGAATTCCCCGGTTAATAAGTTCAATCAGCAGATTTTTATATCCCTTAAACTGCACTCCGTTCCATCCAAGTTTTCTGGCGGCATCTATATATTCAGGAATGTCGTCAATAAAAAAATGTTCCCCGGGTTTTCTTTGAGTGTACGATTCAACGGCTTTATAAATTTTAGTTTCAGGCTTTACAGCTCCAGCCTCATACGATACCACAATTTTTTCAAAATGTTTAAGGAAAGAATACTGTTTCCATCCGTATTCATAATGAATAATATTTGTATTCGAAAGAAGCACGAGGGTGAAACTCTTTTTTAATTTCGGAAGTAAATCTACAACTTCTTTATTCTCGGAAAAAATATGAGAATAATATTCACAGAAAGTTTTTTCATCAATCTTATGGTTTAATGCATCGAGCATAACCCCGGTGAATTGCGCCTCCGACATATCCCCTCTCTCAAACTCCCTATGGTACTGATAATTGTCCTGGTAAAACCTGAGGAACTGATATCCCAGTCCTTTTTCAACTTTCTCAAGTTTATCTACTGCGGCCTGGTAATCGAACGGGAGGAGAACATTACCGAGATCAAATACAATTACGGAAATATCCGACGGCATATTTGTTATAGCTGAAATTTTGTATCCGGTATACCGGTATTTATTTTTATTGAGTCGACCTTAAAATCCATATTCTGAGGTCCGACTGACTGTTTAATTGAGAAAGGATATTTGACCCCATCCACCGTTCTGTAATCGCTATAATATACCTCCTGAGTAAATGTTCCCTGGGGTGTAGTAATATTCTTAGTCTCTTTTACTTTATATCCCGTCTCCGGATCATAATACTGGATCCATTTAGTGCCTGAAGGGAAAGTCATTTCTATTTTATAAGCATCGCTGCCATTAACTTTTTCCATCCCGGCAAGTTTCAGCCTTACTCCCAATGAGTCAAGTTCAAGCAGAAGGTGAATTGTAGCTTCGTGTTTAAGCTTTTCCAGCTCATTGCCTTCGATATTCATCTGCTGACCCGCTGACTGCATCTCGCCGGTTTTTCCATTATATGTAATCTCCTGGACCATGCCGCCGGCATCGACTTCCTGCTTAAAAAAATCAGGTTCTTTTTGATAAATAGTGGTTGTAACGTCGTAACCCTGTACAGATCCCTTCATTACTGTGGTTCTGTCATGGACATTCGCGAGACTATCTTTTCCTCCGATTGCTTTTATATAATGATTGATCACATCCATCGCTGAGAGGTCGCCCGGTATTGAGGCAAGAGAAGTATCAATTTCATTGCCGTATTTATCATAATAAAGTATAGGACCGAATTTCGTTAAGCCCTGTTTTATCTGATCAGCGTTTCCAACAATTACAATATTTGAATGATCTGGTTTTATGAATTTTTCAGCAGCATCCCTGATCTCACCGGGAGTTACCTTTGCTACATTCTTGAGGTAATCAGCATAGTAATCCTGCGGAAGGTTATATTTATCGATGTTTATCGCGAAAGCTGCAATAGTCTGAGGACTTTCGAGAGAGATTGCAAAATTGCCCGTGACATAATTTTTAATAACCTGCAGTTCGCTGTCGGGCACTGTTTCATTTTTTATGCGGTTCATTTCATACAGTATCCGGGCAACAGCACTATCAGTTACTGCATTGCGGACATTAGTAAAAGCGGTGAAACTGCCGACATACTCATCTCTCGACAATCTTGAATTAGCCCCATAAGTGAACGAGTGTTTTTCTCTTAAATCCTGGAACAGTCTGAATGTGCCTCCGCCAAGGATAGTGTTCATGAGGGATGCAGGAATAACTTCACTGTCGCCCGGTTTTAACTGTACCGGGTATGTTACATTTACAACTGACTGAACCGAATTCGGACGGTCAACAAGGTCAATGGTTGTCTGCCCAGGCGGCTGAGGGACAGGATATTTATACTGAGGCACATCTTTCCGCTGCCAACTGCCGAGATATTTTGTAACAAGTTCTTTTGCCTTCTGTTCATTGATATCGCCCACAACGGCAAGGTAGGAAATATTTGGGGCGAAGAATGTTTTATAGTACTGCTTACATTTTTCAAGAGTAATATTTTCAACTGTTTGTTCTGTCTCAGGTTCTCCGTAGGGATGATCCTTCCCGAAGTCGACTACATCTTTTACTGTTCCTGCTATCGCATCAGGATCATCCTTCTGGCTTGCAAGGTCGGATTTCATTCTTGTTACAATTTTATCCAGTTCTTCCTGCTTAAATTCCGAATTCAAAATTATATCCGACATAATTTTAAATAAGGTATCGGAATGTTCAGTCAGGCTCATGCCATATACGCCAGTTGAGGAAGTAGAAAGATCTGCACCGATAAAATCAATTGCTTCATCGAGTTCCTTTTTACTTCTGCTGTGTGTGCCGGTTCTCAGCAGCTGTCCCGCAGCTGATATATAACCTGCCGTATCACCTTCAAGGATGGGATCCCTGTCGACCTGTAATGAAAATGAGACCCTAGGCAGTTTATGGTTTTCCACGACAAATACTTTCAAGCCGTTGGGGAGTTCAAAATGTTCATAAGTCCCCAATTTAATTTCAGGTGCAGGACCCGGTTCAGGGGGTTTACTTCTGTCTACCTGTGCATTCAACGGAATGACGAACAAGAGAACTGCGATACATAATACAATTCGTTTCATCTTATTTGCCTCCTTTCTGCTGAGGCAGGTAATAGAGCAGCACCCGGTTATCCTTATTTAAGTATTTATCGGCAACGCGTTTTATATCTTCTTTTGAAACCTTCATAAGTTTATCCAGTTGGGTATTGATTGCATCAGTGTTTCCATAAATAGTATAATAATAAGCAAGGTTCTCTGCAATTCCTTCATCCGTAGAATTCTGATTTACATAATTGGTTTCAACCTGGTTTTTAAGTTTCTGCATTTCCTCATCAGTAATAACAGAGTTCTTCACAATATCGATTTCCCTGTCGATAAGATCTTTAAGATCATCGTCGTTGACGCCCTGGTTTGCAATAGCCAGTGAAATAAATAAGCCGGGGTTTTCAAGGGCAGCCGGAAATGCTCCCACGTAAACAGCTTTCTGCGTACTATCTACGAGAGTTTTATAAAGCCTTGAGCTTCTTCCGCCGGAGAGCAGTGTAGTCAACATCTGGATGGGGTAATAATCATCCGTACCGACAGCAGGAATATGGTATGCTTCCACAATAGCGGGCAGCTGGATATTATCATAGGCAGTATCAACAACCTGAGACTTTTGTTCCGGTTCCACGGCATCAGGTCTGTAAATATCTTTTGTACCTTTCGGTATTTCCGAAAAATATTTGCTTATTAAATCTTTTGCATCGTCAATCTGTATATCCCCGGCAATTGACAATACAGCATTCTGAGGGACATAGTAAGTTTTATAAAAATTCCGGAATTCATCTATACTTGCCTGGTCGATATACTGAGCAGAGCCTATCGGCATCCATCGGTATGGAGAAACCTTGTAAGCATCTTTAAAGATGATCTCCCAAATCTTTCCATAAGGCTGATTATCTAGTCTCTGTTTTCTTTCCTCTTTAACGACTTTTCTTTGAGTTTCAACACCAGCACTATCTATTTTTAAATGAAGCATGCGTTCAGATTCCAGGTAGAGTCCAAGCGCCAGCTGATTTGACGGCAGCACTTCATAGTAGTATGTTCTGTCGAAATCAGTATTAGCATTAAGCTCTCCCCCCGCATTTTCAACCATCTTCATATACTCGCCTCTGCCGATATTAGGCGATCCTTCAAACATCAGGTGTTCAAAGAAATGGGCAAAGCCTGTACGGTCAGACTTTTCATTTTTAGAGCCCACGTGGTACATAACAGAAACTGCTACTATAGGGGTGGAATTATCCTGGTGTAAAATTACATGTAAGCCGTTATCAAGGTTATATTCAGTAAAATTTACATTAGTCTGCGGCAGCCCCTGTATATTCAGAAAAATTGTGAGCAAGACCAGTAAAAGTGATATCCTCTTCATAATATGTCCTTTTTAACCAATAGTTTTGTAAACATAGAATAACTAAAATAGGATTATTACACAGATAATTAAATATCAAAATGAATTATCACGATGGCATGTGATTTGGTAATTTATTATGCAAAGTCTTAGGTTTAAAGATCAAAAAAAATCAGATTAATCAGTAATGAAAAATATTTTTGTAATCGGAGCGGGAAGGACAGCAACTGCTCTTATTGAGTATTTGTTAAAAAATTCAGCGGAGCAAAACTGGCATGTAAGAGTAGGTGATTTCGATTATCAGCTTGCGAAACAGAAGACCGGAAATTATTCTTCAGGCAGTGCAATAAAATTTGATGCATTGGATGATAAACAAAGAGAAATGGAAATATCAAAAGCCGATATCGTAATTTCTTTTCTACCTCCTTCGATGCATTTATTGATAGCAGAAGAATGTCTTAAACAGAAAACGCATATGATCACGGCGTCCTACATATCTCCGGGGATGATGAAACTTGACGAAGATGTGAAAAAGAACGGCTTATTATTTTTGAATGAAATGGGATTAGACCCCGGTATCGATCATATGGATATAATGCAGCTCAAGGAGAAAGTTGAAAATAAAGGGGGAGAAATTATCTCATTAAAATCATTCTGCGGGGCATTGATAAGTCCTGAATCCGACAACAATCCCTGGCACTACAAATTTACATGGAGTCCTATGAATGTGGTGCTGGCCGGCCAGGGAAATGCAAGATATAAAGAGAACTCAATTATACAAGAGGTGCCTTACGAAAAGCTGTTTCTGAAAACTGAAAAAATAGAGGTGCCCGGTTTAGGCGAATTCGAAGCATATCCCAACCGTGATTCAGTATCGTACATCGCTAAATATAATCTGAACAGCGCTGAAGATTTTTACCGCGGTACCTTAAGACGGCCCGGATATTGTGAAGCGTGGAATGCGCTGGTAAAATTAGGACTAACAGATAACAAAAAAATCATCGGGAATTCTTCGGATCTGACTATGGCGGAATGGGTGAAATCATCCCTTCCTTCTTCCAATGGTCAGATTGTTTCCTCGGAAGCTGCCGATTATCTTGGATTAGAAAAGGATAGTGATATAATTAAAAAGCTCAGCTGGCTTGATCTGTTCAGTGATAGAAAAATCAGTCTCCCCGAAGCAACATCCGCGCAGATTCTTCTTGATCTGCTTATGGATAAGTGGGAATTTAAAGAAGGCGATCGCGATATGGTAGTTCTGCAGACTGAAATCATCTACAGGACTGAGTCCGGCAGAAAAAAAATCATCTCAACGATGATATATAAAGGTGAAGATAAACTTAATACTGCAATGACCTATACGGGAGGATTACCGGTAGGAATTGCGGCTAAGCTAATCGCCAATGGAATGATCAGGGAAAAAGGAGTTATAATTCCAATCTATAGAGATATTTATTCACCCTTATTGAAAGAGCTTGAATTATACGGTATAACGTTCAATGAATCAGAAACATTGCTGAATTAAACAATATAGTTTTTCATATAGAAGAAATCATCTGTAAAACTGCCTCTCCAGATAATAACAGCTCTTTTTACAGCTGCAGGTAACCCGGAATCTTCAATACTTCCCCTATAATCTGCAGTAATAATTGAATCAAGATATACGGATAAATCTTTACTGAATTGTCTGGATGCATCCGCTGAGAATTCACAGGGCAGGTTAGTAACAGCCATAACCGCAACGCCTTCACCCTCAAACCCCATCCTGACAGTTTCGCTAAACGGGTTATAAATGTATACAGGATCATCGATCCAGGTTTCTTTGGAGAATTCAATAGATCCATTCGGATCACAGGTGATGTCTCCGATAACAATTATAGATTTACTCTTTTTGTAAATATCTTTCATCAGTTGTTTAGGGAGAGCACGGGGATATTTAGGCTCCCACAATACACAATTCATCAACACTGTAATATATGGTAACACTCTATCCAGGTTTGACTCATAGAATTCAGGATAAACAAGGTAGTGCTGACGTTTTTGTTTTTTAGTCATTTCCGAATATGATGCTTCATCAATACCTTCCCCAGCTTTCAGCCTGTACATTTCATTTATACTGAGAACGAGTTTGTATATATATTTCCGGGAGCCGTTGTTAAAAACATTTTCAAGCTGCTCAATTTTAATATCCTTAACTGGCAGCAGGTCAAGGATTTGCTGTGCCGCAAAACTTGTTTTTCCTTTGCCGAGAAAACACACAACTACCGGCGGGATTTCCGCAGGTGTTCCCTCAACAGAAATTCTGTTCCCGGACTCAGTTACCAGATCTCTTATCGCCTGAAGATCCTCTCCATCTATTGCCTGGGGAATACCGGCGAAGGGATTTTGAATTCCCCTGATGCTGAGTCTTTGTCCAAGCGACCAGAGTGAATCGACCATACCGGCATAACCGGCATTATAAGTGAAAGCGGTAATCAGCCGCTGGTTATGTTCATCCCTTATTAATTCATAATCTATAATAGTCGTCCGCAAGTTAATAAATGCCTTAAGCATCTCACGGTTTTTCAATTGTCCTTTGAAGGTATGCGAAAACAGCAGGTACGTTTTTTCGGGAAGTATCCTTTTAACAGGAATCTCTTTTAGTCCGAATATCACCTCCGCCGGCATAAGATTTTCGTTTATTTCCGCGCCTATATTTATGTATTCCTGATCCTGAAAAGCCCGTTTTATTTCACCTGTTTCAGGATTTTTAGCCGGCTGTACGATTAACCGATGTCCTTTGTTTACAATCTGAGCTGCATGAGCAGGAGTCAGAGCAACTCTCCTCTCGCCTTTTTTGCTGATTGCTTCTCTTAATATTCCTATTGTATTATTCATTATTTACCGATATTTGAGACTTAATTTACCTCAAATAAACTTAAAATCATTTTAATGAGACCTTTATTCATTTTATTCTGTTTGTTTCACATTTCAGTAAGTGCGCAGCAGATACTGATTACCGGAACGATAACAGACGAATCCGGAAACCCGCTGCCTTTTGCCAATGTAAGAGTAGGCAGCACTACACTGGGAACGTCTGCGAACAGGGATGGAAAATATGAATTAAAGCTGAACAGAGGTGACTATAAACTCATTGCCTCATACATAGGTTATATTTCAGACACAACTGAAATACATCCGGCCGGGCTTGAAATTGAAAATAATTTCGTACTAAGGCAGACGAACATAAGACTGCCTGAAATCACTATCCTGCCGGGAGAAAATCCCGCCCTTGAAATAATAAGGAAAGCAATCTTAAGAAAAAAAGAACGCAGCGCTTTATTGAACAGCTATGAATTTAAGGCTTACACTAAAGGCATAATAAAGACGCCGGGGGATATAAGCGCCGGTAAAAGCAGTATAGGGATAAATGTAGGAGGAAATGATACTATACCTTTGAAGATCTCCGCCATAATAGAAAATCAGAGTGAAGGTTTTTATAATAAACCGGACAAGTACAAAGAACTTATCCTTGCAAGAAAACAGACTGCAAACCTTCCACCATCAATCAATGTTCTTACCGGCGGGCAATCGATACAGAATTTTTATAATGAGACTGTTAATTTTCTTGGTGAAGACCTTCCCGGACCTCTCGCTGACGATGCGATAAATTACTATTACTACTACATAGTAAGAACACTGGCGATAAACAACACTACAGTTTACGAGATACATATGGCTCCCGATGATGAACATAATCCGGGCTTCGAAGGGAATATTTACATTACCGAAAACAACTACGATTTAATTAAAGTAGATCTTGAACTTAACAGGGCCGCCAATACCGGCGGAATATTCGATACTGTTTCAGTATTTCAGCAGTTCTCAGATTTTGCCGATTCAATAGTGATGCCGGTGGATTACAGGTTATACGTTACGGCAAATTATCTTAACCTTGCCCGTTTCGGGTTTGAACTCTCGACAATATTATACGACTATAAAATAAACCCGGTCATTAAAGATGATGTATTTGATAAGGCAATTATAAAAGTTGTTCCATCTGCAGATGACCGAGATTCTTCTTACTGGAGCTCAATCCAGGTAATTCCGAACACACCTGAAGAAGAAAAAGCTTACACAAGGATAGACAGTCTTGAGAGAATCCCTGTAACATTCTGGGATAGATTTTCATTCCTTTCATCCCGGATTTATTTAAATAATTATTTTGCCGTAAGCGCTCCTCTTGGAATGTATCATTTCAACCGGGTGGAAGGTAATGCAATTGACTTTGGTTTGTTCCTGGAAGATGCTTTAAATAAAAGATTCAGCAGTGAAATAGACCTATCCTACGGTTTCTCTGATAAAAAATTTAAGCAAAATGCTGACCTTGAATATCTGGCCGGTGATTACAGGACATATTCCATCCGGTTAAATGTATATAATAAACTGAATATACTATTCGGCGAATCTGATGAATACGGCGAGCTGATACCTTCATTACTTGCGCTAATCACCAAATATGAATTCAGAAATTATTACTACACGAGAGGTTTTAGTTTAAATCTTTCAGGTGAAGTATTTCCCGTGCTCTCACTAAGTGCCGGATTTAAGAATCATACTGACAACAGTGCAATTACCAAAAGTGAATTCTCTTTCTTTAACCGTGACAGAAAATACCCGCCGAACCAGGTTATATATGAATCGCGGATAAACGCGATAACAGCAGGATTCCGGTTAGATTTCAGGAACTTCATTGAGGATGGATATTACAGGAGGAGAATTTCAGAGGGAAAGTCATATATAATTCTCGATGGAGACGTTGAATTATCTGATAAGAAAGTTTTGAAAAGCGGGCTCGACTACACCACTTATAAATTAAGTGCCGGCGGCTCAATAAACACCTTCAGATCCCAGCACCTGGGTTACAGAGTAATGGGTATGTACAATAGAGGCAGTCTTCATTATCAATCATTATACGCTTTACCGGGGAATATTGATGTACTTTTCCAGAGTTTTTCATTCAGGACGTTAAATGTAAATGAAATATTCGGCAGCAGGCTGTTAACAATAAACCTGGAGCATAATTTTCAGGATCTGATTTTCAGAACATTAAGAATTCCCGGTCTGATGGATTGGGGTATTCAATTAAACGTATTTTTTAATGCGGCTTATAGTGATATAGGAAGCGAGACAACAACTTATCTGCCTGTTCATGTACGGACTTTCCCGCATCCGTTTTATGAAACAGGGTTTGGACTCTCCCAGGTTCTGATACCCTTCCGTCTTGAATTTGCCTGGAAACTCAATTACCGCGGAGAAAACAATTTCAGAATAGGGGTAAATTCGGTACTGTTTTAGGATGATTTAAAATAAAAAAGCGCTCTGCAAAAAGAGCGCCTCAAAACAGAAAGCTAAACCTGGAATTAACTCTTTGGCTTTGCTTCACTGACGATAATGCTGCGGCCGCTAAGTTCTGAACCATTCAGTGCAGTAATTGCAGCATTTGCTTCGGCTTCATCTGACATTTCGACGAATCCGAAACCTCTGGATCTGCCGGTCTGACGATCAGTGATAACCTTTGCAGAAACTACTGTGCCATGAGGCTCAAAAGCTTCACGAAGAGAGTCATCATTAACCGACCAGGGGAGTGATCCAACAAAAAGCTTAGTACTCACTAACTTACCTCTGAAAAATAATTAAAAAATAACCACGGGGTTTAGACCGTGATGAAAAATACCATTATTAAATAAAAAAACAAAGAAAATTTTATTTATTACAAGTTTGAAAGGTCAAGAAATTATGCCGGGAAATAATGTGTGATTTTAATCAATCGGGAATTATTCGAAAATACTGGAAATTGCGTCTGAAAGTGAACTTACGGGTATGACTTTAGCTGAATTTTTCGATTTTAACGATTTCTGGTTATTTGAAGGAATTATGATTTTTTTAAATCCCAGCTTCTCTGCTTCGGCTATTCTTTTTTCGATATTCCCCACACTGCGGATCTCGCCGCCGAGTCCAACCTCTCCAATCACCACAATACCATTATCGGCGGGTTTATCGAGCAGACTGGAAGCAATGCTGCAGCAGACAGCCAGGTCTACCGCGGGTTCTTCAATTTTCACACCTCCGGCCATATTTAAGAATACATTATTTGCGCTAAGTCTGTAGCCTCCTCTTTTTTCAAGCACTGCCAGGAGTATTGATAATCTCCTGTAATCGAAACCCGTAGCAACCCTCTGAGGATTTCCATAGTTTGATGGAGTAACAAGGGCTTGTACTTCCAGTAAAAGGGGACGGGTGCCTTCAACACTCGCAGTAACAATTGATCCCGATATTTGATTCCCCCTTTCACTCAGAAAGAGCTCGCTTGGATTTTTTACCTCTACGAGTCCTTCTTCGTGCATTTCAAATATCCCTATTTCATTTGTACTGCCGAACCTGTTTTTTTGAGCCCGCAGAATCCGGAAGGCATGGTGCGATTCTCCCTCAAATTGGATTACAGCATCCACAATATGTTCAAGAACTTTGGGTCCTGCAATGAACCCTTCTTTTGTGACGTGACCTATAATTATAATGCAGTAATGATTTTTTTTTGCCTCATCCATCAGAAGAGCAGTCGATTCTCTTATCTGGGTAACAGTACCCGGAGAATTATCGAATTCGCTTCTATACATCGTCTGGATTGAATCTATGATCACCACCGCCGGTTTAGTAGTATTTATGGCAGCGATGATTATATTTATATCCGTTTCGGGCAATACATAGAAATTATCCGAGCCAATTTTCAGACGGTCAGCACGCAATTTGATCTGTTTGGAGGATTCTTCGCCTGTTACATACAGAACTTTATCATTTATACGGGATGCTGCCTGCATCGCTAAGGTTGATTTACCTATACCAGGATCGCCGCCCAGCAGAATTACAGAGCCCGGCATTAGTCCTCCCCCCAAAACCCGGTCGAATTCCATTATTCCGGTTTTAATTCTTTCATCTTCTTTTGCGGGAATTTCACTTATTTTTGATACAGTAACCTTCTGGACAACACGCGAAGCTTTACGCGGATTATTTTCCAATATTTCTTCCGTGAATGAATTCCATTCTTCACATTCGGGGCATTTCCCCAGCCATCGGAGCGATTCATAGCCGCAATTTGAACAGATATATTTAATCCTGGGTTTAGTTTTCATTAAGGCTTAACAACTATAGTTTACAAAAAGCTTTGAATGGTTTTTTCAACTTCCTTTAAAGCATCGGGGATCCTTGAAGTATCTTTTCCTCCTGCTGTAGCAAGATGAGGTTTTCCCCCGCCTCCGCCTCCGAGTATTTTGGCAAGCGAACCCACTATTTTACCCGCATTTAATTTAGTACTTTTAAGCAGTTCATCATTTACCACACACACTATTCCGACTTTATCTTCAAACTTCGAAATAAGAACACCCACCGATTCTTTTGTTTTATTTCTTAGTTCATCGCCGAAAGACTTTAATTCATCCATATTTTCGGCATCTACCTGTCCCTTATAAACATTTATTTTATCCAGTTTCACAGGATTTTTAATAATGATCTCAATCTGACCAAGTTTTTCCTTCAGCTTAAGTTCGGAAAGTTCCTTATCAAGTCTTTTTTTCTCATCCTGCAGGGATGAGAACTTATCCTCAGATTCCCTGATCCTGGTTAACTGAGAATCGATGTAATCTTCCACACCGGCTCCTGTAACTGCTTCTATCCTTCTGACACCGCTGGCAATTGAAGACTCACTGATTATTTTAAACAGACCTATCTCCGAAGAATTTCTTACGTGAGTGCCTCCGCAGAATTCCATACTAAAATCACCGAACTGTACGACGTTAACCTTATCTCCATATTTATCGCCGAAAAACATCAATGCGCCCATTTTTTTTGCCTGATCAAACGGAATATTCCTATGATGCTGAAGAGGTATGTTTCGCCTCAGCTGTTCATTTACCATCTTTTCGATTTCTTTTATCTCAGTTTCTGATAATTTAGAGAAATGCGTAAAATCAAAACGAAGACGGTCGGGGCCCACATAAGAACCTGCCTGGTGGACGTGAGTTCCTAAAATTTTTCTTAACGCAGCGTGAAGAAAATGGGTTGCAGAATGGTTGCGCATAATATCCCACCTTCTCTTTTCATCTACCCGCGCAATCACTTCAATTCCGGGAGTAATAATATCCTCATCGCCTGTATCTACAACGTGGATAGTTTTATTATCAACTTTTGTTACGTCGATTACAGGAAGAACCCGTCCCAGTGCAACCAGGCTTCCCAGGTCGTCAATTTGTCCGCCTGCTTCTACATAAAACGGCGTCTTTGTCAATATAACGAGCTCATTACCATCTTCTTTTTTGTAACCGGCTATTTTACCTTTACTCTCAAGTTCATCATATCCGGTAAATTCCGAACTCACAGGTTCAATCATCTTAAAGGATTTCAGATCATCCGTGGAAATATTAACGGAAGCAAACTTATCTTTTGATGATTCTCTTCCCCTCTGCTGCTGAAGTTTCATCAACCCGTTAAAACCTTCCTCATCGATTGTAAACCCGTTTTCCTTTGCCATGATATTTGTCAGATCTACGGGAAAGCCGTATGTATCATACAGTTTAAAAACGTCTTCGCCGGGAATAACGTTAAGATTGTCTTTTTTTAATCCTTTTATCAGCTCATCAAATAATTCAATTCCCCTATCAAGAGTAACGTTAAAACTCTCTTCTTCTGCTTTGATAACCTTCTTTATATATGATTTCTTTTCCTTTAGTTCCGGAAATACACCGCCCATAGTATCTGCCAGGACATTAACCAGTTCAAAAAGAAAAGGCTTATGGAGGCTGATTTTTCTGCCGTAGCGGGAAGCGCGCCGGAGTATCCGCCTTAATACATATCCCCGACCTTCATTACCCGGGACTGCACCGTCAGCTATTGCAAAAGTCAATGCACGTATATGATCTGCGATCACACGCATCGGGATTTTATCTTCTTCGTTCTCGATATTTAATTCCCGACATTTCGGAAATCTTATTTATGATGGGCATAAAAATGTCGGTATCGTAGTTTGAATCCTTTTTCTGAAGGACTGCGCATACTCTTTCGAAACCCATTCCCGGTATCGATATGTTTAGAAGGAAGATCATGCAGGATTCCGTCTGAATCGCGGTCATACTGGATAAATACAAGGTTCCATATTTCTATGCATTCAGAAGTACCGGCATTCACATAGGCGGGATTATTAAAATCATCCCCAAGATTTATATGGATCTCTGAACAAGGACCGCAGGGACCGGTTTCTCCCATTTCCCAGAAATTATCCTTTTCATCAAATTTCAGAATATGTGAAGGATTTATATCTGTATTTTTTTTCCATAAATCATAAGCTTCGTCGTCAGTTCTGTATACAGTAGCCCACAATCTTTCTTTCGGAAGTTTCCAGACATCAGTAAGAAGCTGCCAGGCCCATGTGATAGCTTCAGCTTTATAGTAATCACCGAAAGACCAGTTCCCGAGCATTTCAAAAAAAGTATGGTGGTATGTATCATTGCCGACTTCTTCAAGATCATTATGTTTTCCGCTTACACGGATGCATTTCTGAGTATCGGCCGCACGACTGTAATCCCGTTTACCTTTTCCCAGGAACACATCTTTAAACTGGTTCATACCTGCATTAGTAAAAAGAAGTGTCGGGTCATCGAATGGTACTACCGGGGCACTTGGAACAATCCGGTGCTTTTTATCTTTGAAAAAGTCTAAAAATTGCTGTCTTATTTCACCTGATTTCATAAAATCCTGAATTATTTACTGAACTGTAAAGATAATAAATATCAGTGTAAGCTTAAATAAAGAGTAATTTCTCAGAAATTATTAACTCAGCGCTGAGATTGAAATATTTTTTTCAAATCTTTGTTATGGCAGGAAATTTGATAAAATAGTTATTATTATCTCGTTGCATTTTAGCGGCGTTAGTGATAGTTTTGTATTAAAAGAAGAACAAGGATAGTGGGCAAATTTGGCAGCTGTTGATTCAACAACCAGTGATCTTGAAATAATGAAACGGGTTGCTTCCTATGATTCTCTTGCATTGGAGGCATTATACAATCGTTATTCAACCATTCTTTACACTCTTATTAAGACAATAGTTTCCGATCAGAAACTCGCAGAAGAGATTCTCTCCGATGTATTTGTGATTATCTGGAGGAAAATCAATCATTTTAATTTTGAAAAAGGCAACGTTTACACCTGGCTAATAACACTTGCCCGGAATAAAGCGGTTGATACAATCCGTATGAAAAAGAGCGGGGTTGAGACACAGCCTTACTCGGATGAATACGAAGACAAATTCATCCTTCCGATGCTTAAATCGAATGGAAAAGCAGTTCAATTACGGGATGCGCTTAACAAAACCGTGGTAATGCAGAAAGCTATGGAAGATCTGACAGATGCTCAGCAATATGTAATTCATCTTGCTTATTTTGAAGGGTTAACGGAAGGTGAAATAGCATCAAAACTTAATATCCCCATATCGACAGTAAAATCAAAAATAAGGATTGCATTAACAAACCTTAAAGAAAATCTTTCCAGGGGGTATTCAATATGATAACAAGACAGGAAGCAGCAGATCTTATCTATGCAGGTGTTTTAGGCTGTCTTGACCGCGGCGATCAGGCAAAATTAAATGAATACATTAATGCAGGAGGAGAACTCCCTTCGAATATGGGAGAACTTCAGAATATCGCAGCAATGCTGCCGGTCATTCTGCATGCTGAAAATCCGGATTCGCAGCTAAAAGACAAAGTGGCGCGGAAATTATACAGAATAAAAGATGAAATCAGAGCGAAAGTAAACACAGGTTCGATTACTCCTGCCGAAGTTTTTTATAAAAATTCAAGAGAAAACAGAAAAGCCGGATCAAATCAGGATGATAAAGTATTAACGAACACTGAACCGGAAAAATTTGTTATTGAAGAAAATCCCGAAGTACCATCAGAAAAAGAGAGTAATGTTCTGCCGGACGAACAGGCAGAAGTTTTAAATGACAGTGTTCATGAAGATAGCCCCGCAGAAAAAACATCCAAAGACTTTGAACCTGTAACCCCGCTTCGCAACACATTCGAGTCGTTCAAATCAACCCGTGAAAAAGTGCTCGAAGGAAATTTTAAAGATGGCGGGGAAGAGGAAACCCGGGAAGAAACTGCAACTGAAAATAAAACACCGACCCGGGAAAAAATTAAAACCTATGAAAGAGTAATTACAAAAGAGAAGCCGTCATACACAGCTTCAGCAAAAAAAACGCCTTACAGAAGCACTTCTACAAAAGAACGGGGTAAAAGCTTCGAACGGGCCTACAAAAGTAAATATATGACAGAAGAATCTACTAATAAAAAACAAGGGATGAAGCCGTGGATGGTAATCTCATTGTTTGTTATTCTTTTACTGGCACTTACAGTCCTGTATCTGAATTTTTCTTCCGAAATAGACAATCTGAAGTTTACCAATGATTCTTTGAAACAGCAGGTTAATGATCTCTCCGTAAAATTCAATAGCACACAGGAGATTCAAAGCATACTTGAATCAGCAGACGTAAAAGTAATCAACCTGGGGGGTACCGGTATGAATCCCGAGGGCAGGGGAAAATTGATTATCAGCGAATCTCAGAATAAAGGTTATCTCCAGCTCTCAGAAATGCCTGAACTCGGTCAGAATAAAGCTTACCAGTTATGGATGCAGCAGCCAGACGGAAAGTATTTTTCCCTGGGTGTATTTAATCCTTCCGGAAGGGTTCAGTATTTTCCTTTTAAGCTTCCTCAGTCTGAGGGGAATAATATTACCGAATTCCTGGTTACGGAAGAACCCGGAGTAGGTTCAGCTACCCCCGGGAATAAAGTATTTTTGACGGGTTCACTCCAGTAATCGCTACCGTTTCAGAATAATAGTTATTCCAGAAATCACCAGGAGCACAGGCCAGTAGACCTCTATTATTTTTAAAATAGATTCTCCAAAAACAGCAAACTGCACCTGCCTTGCTGCCAAAATAAAAATGATTCCCGCAATAACCAGAATTATTGAAGCTACCAGGATGGCTTTATTATTTATATCGTCGAAATAAACTATTAAAAGACTTATGCCTGCTATCAGTATTGAAGAAGGAATAAAAATGTTCAATGGCCGGATAAAATCAAAATGCGCCGGCAGGGAAACTACAATTCCCGAAAGAAAAATTACCGAACCAAAAAAAATCAGAAATTTATTATTTCCCCCGAAAGAAGTATAAACAGTTGCAACTCCGTAAAATATTAATCCATACCCGAGGAGATCTGTCGAATTGATCTCAACGAGACCGGTATAATTCAGGAGAATGGAAGCCGCAACAAATAAAAGAAGAAATGCAAGAATAGATATTTGTGAATGTTTCACTTTGTTTACTAAGCTGTTAATAGATTAATTCTCCCTTGTATTTATGATGCGCCGTTCTGTTATGATCCTGTCGATCCGTACATCCTGCCGTTCATATTCGATCCTGTTGAATACCTGGAATTCAAAAGCCAGAACGATCTTAGGCGCAAATGAAGTCCGAAGCAAAGGATTATGATACAGATCTTCAAAGCCTATCCTCTCTCCCAGCAGAGATGCTGCCAGACACGGAAGGATTATCAGGTCAATATCACTGAGATCTTCTTCAATACCTATCTTAGGCTCGAGGAAATCAAGATCATTCTTTACGAGTTCATCATAAGCGGTAAACTGAAATCTTCCGGGCATATAACCCTCATGCTGTTTAGGAAGAAAAACAGATTTACCCTGGCCCTGTGCCGTATTTATAAGGGATTTAGTATTGACAATATTTCCTGAAACGGAATAATAGGCAAATATTTTATCGGCAAAATTATAATCGTCAGTGTCGAGCAGCCTTTCGATTACAGAATCAGATTTATGCCTAAGCTCCGTTTCTGTCATTTCACCGATTCGTCCACGGACGATTCTCCTGGCTTCTGCTTTAGGTATGGGAGCTTTATTCCTGAAAGTATACGGCATTTTCAAATTAGAATTCATCATAGTATCCTTTGTCCCATACTTGAAGCTACGAGATCAGCTGCAAATTCCGCACTACGGTTTTTCCTGTCGAGTATAGGATTTACTTCAGAAATCTCCAGAGAAGACATACATCCGCATTCGGCAATCGACTCCATCAGCAAATGGGCTTCGCGATAGCTCAACCCTCCTGAGACGGGTGTACCTACTCCGGGAGCAATATCCGGTTCTACGCTATCAAGATCAAAGCTTACATGAATATGATCCACCTTCTCCCTGAATTGTTTCAGAACCCTGTTGATTATCCGGTGAATGCCCAGTTTGTCGACGTCGGACATAGTAAAGACAGGCAGACCTGCTTTCTTAATATTTACTCTTTCCTGGGGATCTATACTTCTGACCCCTATGAGGGCACAGTTTTCGGCTTTAACCTTAGGAGAAAACCCGTAAAAGTTCACCAGTTTTTCATTTCCGAGGCCGAGGGCTGCCGCCATCGGCATACCATGAATATTGCCGGATGGAGAGGTTGTATCTGTATTCATATCTGTATGTGCATCAATCCAAATCACTCCGAGTTTCAATTTATTTTTTCTGCAGAAAGAAGATATTCCAGCAATAGTTCCGATTGCCATCGAATGGTCTCCTCCGAGGCAAAGAGGGAACTGATCTTTTTCAAGCACCCTTTCTATTTTTCCAGCAAGGATTTTTGATGTCCTGAGAATTTCATTAACATACTTGAGCTTCGGATTAACAATTTTCTGGCGTTCAACGTTCTGAATGAAGATATCGCCGCTGTCTAAAACTTTATAGCCTAACTGCTCAAGTTTTCCCTTCAGGTTTGCAATACGCAGAGCAGAAGGGCCCATATCAACACCTCTCCTGTCGGCACCAAGATCCATCGGAAAGCCAATCAGGTTCACAATTTTACTTTGCAATATATTCTTCATCAATGGGATTTATATTTATGAGTTGTGAAAAGCCACTCATCAAATTAAAAAGTTTATCAGTCATTTACCAATAAATCTTGCCGCGGGGATAAATCCTCGTATTTTTATTAAACCTCTGTTAAAAACTAAGTTGTGTTTTTGAATTCCAAAGGGGCAGGGACTTCGATATCTTTCAGACACACCCCCGGGGATTATAGGTCCGGGGGCACGATTTGTTGTAAAACAGAAGGTAATAAATCTGAGGTTATAGAAATATTTGCTTAATTAGTATATTTTAGCTCAATTTTATAAAAATCTTGAGAACAGGAAAACCGGCTTTATGCTCTTATTTAAAAAGAGCCGACAATAAGCGTTGGAATTATAACAGAAAGACAGATTAATTTTGATCTATACGGTGATTTCAGAGTCGCCGGGATCAAAAAATTCTTCAGCGGAAGATTTACTGCTGAAATAGCGGAAGATAAAATCAGGTGTAAAAGGGGAGAGGATACGCTTGAAGCAGAAAAGGAAATTATATTCGAACCTGATGATATAGACCTGGAATCTTTTCTAATAAAGGATGTTACAATCGGGGTGAAGTTTCACTGGCAGAGGAAAGAAAAACAGAGATTCCAGGGAACATTTAAAGCTTTTAAAGAATAAGGACAAGATTGTTGTCATAAATATAATTCCCGTTGAGAAATACCTGTCCAGTGTAATTTCATCGGAAATGAGTGCTAAATCCTCGGTTCAAATGCTTAAATCTCTCGCTGTTGTATCCAGGAGCTGGCTGCTTGCGCAGATTGACAAATCAAAATCTATTAAATCAAGAAAAGAAATATATTCATCTGAATCCCGGACGGAGGATGAATTTATAAAATGGTACGACCGGGAGGAGCATGAATTATTCGATGTTTGTGCAGATGACCATTGTCAGCGGTACCAGGGAATTACCAAAATTTCAACGCAGGCCGCAAGGCAAGCAGTTGAAGAAACTTTCGGACTCGTACTTCTTTACAATAATAAAATCTGCGATGCAAGATTTTCAAAGAGCTGCGGGGGTATAACTGAATCGTTTGAAAATGTCTGGGAACCTGTGGTTCACGAATACCTTAAATCTGTAATAGACTATAAATATGAACCTGAGAACTACCGGCTCGACTTTTCAGTAGAAAAAAATGCACGTAAATGGATAGAAGGAAATCCGCCCGCGTACTGCAATACAACAGATGACAAGATCCTTTCACAGGTTCTGATTGATTATGATCAGGAGACCAGGGATTTTTTCCGCTGGAGGGTTATTTACAGTCAGAGTGAAATTTCAACTATGATCTCAAAAAACAGCGGATTCGATTTCGGTGAAATAGTAGATTTAATTCCATTAGAACGGGGCAAATCATCAAGGCTGATCAAAATGAAAATTGTAGGCTCCAAAAAAGAATTGATTGTCGGTAAAGAACTTGAGATAAGGAGACTACTTTCGATTACACACTTATACAGTTCTGCCATAACAATCGGAAAGCAGAATATCGACAATAATATTCCCGGCAAGTTTATCATAAACGGTGCAGGCTGGGGTCACGGCGTTGGACTTTGCCAGATAGGCGCTGCTGTTATGGCTGAAAAAGGACACTCCTTTGATGAGATTCTCCTGCACTATTTCCGTAACGCAAGGTTAAATAAGATTTACTGATCGAATGAAAATATTATATTCATGTTTATCCAAAAGCTGGGGGGGAATGGAAATGGTTACCCTCACCGGTATCAGGCAATTAACAAAAAGAGGCATCCACGTAGAACTTCTGTGCGCGGCGGAGTCGAGGATTCATATTGAAGCCAATAATCTCGGGATTATCATACACCCCATAAAGGCCGGAGGTTATTTTCATCCGTTTTCCTCTCTAAGGCTTTCATTCATCATCAGTAAAATGAAATTTGATATAATTCATACTCATGCCTCAAAGGATCTGTGGGTGCTTGTACCTTCACTGCAGTTTCTGAGGAGAAATATACCTTTACTTCTTACCAAGCATATCGGTTCTTTTATTGAAAAAAAGGATTTACTCCACCGCCGTCTTTACCGGTATGTAACCAAAGCTATCGCTATCAGCAGTATGATCAAAAGGAATATACTTGAAACCACGCCTTTAAAAGAGGAACAAATTGTGCTTATACCTAATGGTGTGGATATAGAAAAATTTGATCCGGAGCGGGTAAGCGGCAGCAGCGTAAGAGAGGAATTTAGAATCAGGAAGGAAGAAATATTAATCGGGATGATGGCCCGGTTCAGTCCCGGTAAAGGCCATGAGGAATTCATTACAGCTTCATCTGTGTTAAATAATGAACATAAAGATCTGCGGTTTATCATCATAGGCGAAGCAAGCCGCGGAGAAGATACATATGAACAAGAGATTAAAGCTATGGCTGAAAAATCAGGATTATCGAATTTAATTTTTACGGGCTACAGGAGCGATATTCCGGAACTATTGGCAGCTATAGATATATTTGTCTTTCCGTCTCACGCTGAAGCATTCGGCATAGCCCTGATAGAAGCAATGGCTATGCAGAAACCTTCTGTCTGTTCTGCTTCCGAAGGTGTGCTTGATATTGCTGTCGATGAAAAGACTTCACTAATGTTCGAAACCCGGAATGCTGAAGACCTTACTGAAAAAGTGAAAATATTAATTACAAACCCGGAAAAAAGAAAATCCTTTGCTGCTGCAGCGAGGAAAAGGGTGATTGAAAACTTCAATATTGACCGTGTAACCGACCGTATTTGTGCTCTTTATGAAGAACTGGTTTAATGTGTTCTTCAGCTAACTCACAAAAATAAAAGAGGTTAGCCCATTGTGACATTCTTAACTATTTAATAAACTTAATGTGGTATTTTTTAAAGGACTAAGAAACAGAGAATAACAATAATAACCCCGGAGGATAAAAATGAAATATTTATTAACAATTCTTTTCACTTCACTACTATTTGCTGCATGCTCAAGCTCTAAAACTGTAACAATGGATCCTGCCCGTTTTGATCCTTGCACAGAGCAGTCTGATTTAGGCACCAACGCCGTTTTCACAGGTGAAACAGTCAACAACGTTGTAGTAGACCAGCAGAGCGGCCTGGTTTACGTTACGATGGATGTAAGAACCTACTGCAACTCGGCATTAAATATGGATATGCAGCAGAAGGAAAACCAGATTACACTAATGGTATCGAATACGAATTCTGCGAGCGACAACTGTGTATGCATCAAGAAAGCAAGAACAGCTTTCAGGGATCTGGCTCCCGGCACTTATGATCTGAAAATCATGGATAAAACGGGACATAAACTTCTTGACCAGGAAAGCGTAACTATTCCTGAATAATTGCATCTGCAAAATTTACTATTTACAGGCCGGTTTTATACCGGCTTTATTTTTTCTATTTTGCAACCTCCTCTTAAATATGTAAATTTTTTTAAGTTATTAGGAGGATATATGAGTTTTCCTTTCACAGTTTTTATTCCCTATAACGGCAACGTAAAGATATGGGAATCGGCAAATGCCCTCAGATCTTCAAAAATGATTGAAGAATTATTTTTACTTGCAGGCGATTCGGTTGAAGTCCCAAAATCTTCCCAGGTTATAAACGTTGAAAATATGTTCAGCACAAAAACCCTCAGGGCTATATTGGAGGAGGCTGATTCAGAATTTATAATTCTTGTACTGAAACCTCTGGAGACTGTCTTTGAAAAATTTGCCATGAGCAGGTTCTTTGAAGTAGCTGAACTGACGGGTGCCGGATTGATATATTCCGACTTCTACGAATTGAATAACGACGTTTTATTACCCCACCCCGGGATAGATTATCAATCTGGAAGTATAAGGGACGATTTTGATTTCGGAGAGATTATAGTTGTAAGGAAATCGGTACTGGCAGAGTTCCTTTCCGATAATAACGATGATTTTATTTACGCTGGGTTATATAGTCTTAGATTATTTATTTCAAGGAATTACCCTGTGATAAGGATTCCCGAATTTCTGTACTGTATTAGAAAAATATCAAATGAAGAGCCGGCGGAGAATCAGTTCAGTTATGTAGACCCTAAAAACCGGGCTGTGCAGATAGAGATGGAGGAAGCTGCAACAGATCATCTCAGGCAGATCGGTGCCTACCTGGAGCCGGTATTCAGTGCAGTTAATACAGCTGACGAAGATTTTGCTTATACGGCTTCAGTTATTATCCCCGTAAAAAACCGTGCTGAGACAATTGCCGATGCCGTAAATTCAGCCTTAGAACAGGAAACAGATTTTTCATTTAACATAATCATAGTTGATAATCATTCAACAGACAACACAACCGGAATAGTACAGTCATTGTGTAAAAAGCACAGCAGGATAATCCATATAATTCCGGAAAGTTCCAGCCTGGAAATAGGCGGATGCTGGAATGAAGCAATATATAATGAACATTGCGGTAAATATGCAGTACAGCTTGACAGCGACGACCTGTATGCTGATAAGCATACTCTTCAAAAAATAATTAATGTATTTAGTGAAGAAAAAAGTGCTATGGTTATAGGCTCTTATAAACTTACCGATTATAAATTAAATGAAATCCCGCCGGGAATTATTGACCATAAAGAATGGACCCCGGCGAACGGAAGGAATAATGCTTTGCGCATAAACGGCCTTGGGGCTCCAAGGGCCTTTTACACCCCTGTTATAAGGGATATCAAATTCCCGAATGTTAGTTACGGGGAGGATTATTCCGTTGCATTAGCTATATCCAGAAAATATGAAATAAGCAGAATTTATGAACCATTATATTTGTGCCGCAGGTGGGAAGGAAATTCCGACTCCCAATTGTCGGTTGAACAAAAAAATAAATATAATTATTATAAAGACACTCTCAGAACTTATGAAATAAAAGCACGGCAGAGGCTCAATGCAGAAGCAGGTAAATAAGGTTCAAACTAAGCTGCAGGAGCTTGTCCTTGCAGAAGATTATTCCCAAGCGATTTCCGTGCTGTGCGGGCAGCAAAGTGAAGACTGGCCCCTGTTGAGGAAGGGAGTTGAATCTTTGTCGTCCATTGAACATAAAAAGTATTTCTTTGATGGTTATGAAATATACGCTCAATTCAACCCGGGCAGGATAAATTCAACTATAGCGAACGTTTCTCCCGAAGCTATTAAAAAAAGAGAATGTTTCCTTTGTACGGAGAATCTGCCCAAAGAAGAGGAGGGTATTATTTATAAAGATGATTACACGATTCTCTGCAATCCATACCCGATCTTTCCCGGTCATCTGACTATCAGCAGTATAAGCCACACTCCGCAGAGGATAAAAAAATCTTTTATAAATTTATTAGAGATGAGCAGAGATATCCGGGATTATTGTATTCTATACAACGGTCCTGAGTCCGGGGCTTCAGTGCCCGATCACCACCATTTCCAGGCCTGCCGAAAGGAATCCCTTCCTGTATATAATGATTATGAAGGACTAAAAAATGAGTTTGGAGAGGAAATAGCAAACAATGAGACTGCTATCTATGCCGTAGATGACGGAATCAGGAAAATGCTCATCCTTGAATCTGATTCTTCAAAATTTCTTGTAAAGGTTTTTAACAGGATCTATTCGCTCTATGCCGCTATTTCAAAAAGCCACGTTGAACCTATGATGAATATTATCTCTTATTATGAACAGGAATCTGGCTGGAGAGTAATAATATTCTTCCGTAAAAAACACAGGCCCGATGCATTTTTTAAAGAAGACGATGAGAATATTCTTGTGAGTCCTGCAACGATAGACCTGGGCGGCGTACTGATAATCCCCCTTGAGAAGGATTTCCGAAAGATCGATAAAGAGCTTATTACGCATATTTTCAGAGAGGTCTCAATTGGAAAAGAGGAATTTGAATATATAAAAACCAAACTTAAAGAAAGCTGACATAAGGTTTTTCGCTAAAACTGTAAGCCTCTGCAGCATATAGCCGGCGAAGACGCCGGTACAGGCTATCTGCACAATTCCTTCCTCTTTATTCCTTATCCTTCTGCAGCCCTGATGGAGTCTGCGGGGTGGAAATTATCTTTTCGAATATCTCCCAGCGTTTTGATGGATTATCTTTAGTCCCGCCGTTTTTTTCCACATACTCTTTAACAATATCTTTACCGAGGTTATAGTTTATAACATAACTTCTGTACTTATCTATAAAACTCAACCTTTTTTCGGCTCTCTCTTTACTCATTAATTCAAATTTCTGCATCCACGCTATAGCGGATCCTTTATCCCAATCGCCATTCAGATAATTACGTGCTGCCTCATTGCCTGCGTAGCTTAACTGATCGGCAAGTTCAAGCGCGTGGTAGTATTCATCCGCCTGGGAGGAATCTAGACCGGCTATCGGGAACAGGACTTCCTTTTCAAATTTGATCCTGGATTCACCGGGGAAAGCCATTTCTATACCGAAATTTGCAGTGCCTTCTGCAATTAGTGATTGAGGACTGAAGAGAGGATAAACGCTAAACTCTGCCCAGCCTCTCTGCCTTACCAGGTTTTTCTCAAGGAGAGTATTATACACATGATGTCCCGGGTACCCTTCGTGTGCAGCCAGATCAACAGCGCGGTCAATATAAATAGGCAGGTCAGTGTTTACCTGGATTACACTATATGAATTGCCCTTATACCAGTTATACCCGCCCCACGGTTTATCGCTCACGTATTCGACTTTGAAATTTTCATCCGGAGGAAGCTGGATATGATCAAGAGTTCTTGTACGGCATTCATTTATAGCAGCGGTGAATACTTTATCCAGTTTGTCTTTGGGAATAATGAACTGAGCCCTGAATTTTTCAAACCTGTCCGTTACATTTCCTTTGCCGGGAAGAATTTTATCAAGTTCGTTAATAATTTTCTGAAAATGGTCCTCCGAATAATGAGGGGCCTCAGCATCATAGAGAGCTTTTGTTTCATTGTCGAATGAAAGATGCCCCCCCTTGAGCATAAAGATCTTCGTCTTTACTGCAAGCATTTGTTTGTATAAAAATCTGAACCGCAGCGTCTGCATCTCATCGGCATCGTACTTTCCCAAATTGTCCATGCTGTCGAGCAGCGCATCGGTTTCGGTATCGAGATGTTTTAATGAGACTGAGTCAGCCTGAAAGGAACTATCGGGCTTCCATTCAGCAGGACCATAATAGGCGTCAACGTAATCCGGATCGAACTTGCCGATCCTTAATATTACTTTTACATATCTTTCTGCTATACCATTCATTTTTTTATCCAGTTCAGGGGAAGGTTGTTGTTGTTCTCTTTTCTCCGCAGGAAATTAATAAAATCCCGGGTATAAGTAATAAAAAAATATATATGATCCGCATTACTCATCCTTTTTTATAGCTTCTTTTAATTTAAATATTGAATAACTGAAAGGCTCCATTGGCACAGAGACTCTGTAATTATTTACCGGCAGCTCACCGCCTTCAATAAGATCGGAAACGGAATCCGCTTTGAATTCATAAGGAAATTCTATCGGGGTAATAACCCGTGAATTGCTTTTATTTAACACTACCAGGATTTTTTCGTTCAGATCCGAGCGAATAAATGCATAAATATCTTTTACAGCTTTGATCGTATAGAAATCACCGTATCTTAGTGCGGAATTTTCTTTCCTTACCTTTATTAATTTTTTAACGTCCTTCAGGGTTTCCTTTTCCCAATCTGTAAGCTGACTTCCGAACCGCATCATTCTCCTGTTATCAGGATCAGCGGCTCCTGTCATCCCGAACTCATCTCCGTAGTCTATAATCGGGATACCTGGTATTGTTAATAAATAAGAAAGGTATAATTTCATTTTGTCGTAGCTTGATTTATTATCCACCTCCGGCGGGTTCTTCCAGCCTATCTCAGCAGCATTTCCTTCATTCAGGGAAACATCGCCGTCGGCATAAGCCATAAACCTTACTTTGTCGTGACTATCCATAATATTCCCCATCAGACTGTTCACACCGTATACAGAAAAAGATTTCTGCATTTGTTCATCAAGCGATTCAAATGATCTTGACGTATCAATGAATACAGGTATAGCAGTATCATAAAGGTTAAAATTAAACTGGGCATCAAGCTGACCGTTATTCACATAAGAATTTACCAATTGATAACTTCCGAATGTTTCGCCTATCTGAAAGATATCTCTGTGGCGCGGTACTACAATTTCACTTTTGATCTTCCGCGTTAAGGTCCTCCAGAATTCGTTGGGAATATGTTTAACAGCATCGTGTCTGAAGCCATCGGCATCAGTAACCTGCAGCCACCATACGGCATTGCTTGTCATGGTATCCAGTGCTTCTTTAGAACCTTCATAATCAAAAGAGGGAAGATAAGGTTCGAACCATGTGGTTAAACGGTGTTCATCCCACAATCTGAGATTCAGTCTTCCATCCGGAAGTTTGAGATGTCCGAACCAGTCCCTGTGTTCTTTATAGAAGGGGTGTTCTTCGTGAACGTGATTTGCAACGTAATCGATAAGGATATAAATATTATGACTATGAGCATCGGCGACAAGTTTTTTCAGCAGATCCATAGTTCCGAATCGTTCTTCCACCCTTGTTGAGGATATTGGCCAATAGCCGTGATAGCCGGTGTAATACCTGTGAGGTTCGGGGTACTCGCGGTAAGCACTATCGGTATTGTCAACTACAGGAGACAGCCAGAGGGTATTGACGCCGAGAGAATCGAAATAACCATCGTTAATCTTGTTAAGAATTCCCTGCAGATCGCCGCCGTAATAGTTTGCTTTTTTTGTTAGGTGAGGATCTACGACAGGAATACTATTGCTGGTATCGCCGTCGCTGAACCTGTCGACCATAATTGAGTAAATTATGTTATCGTAATCGGTACGGTGACCATTTCCTTCAGGCTCACCATCATAAAATCTTAGTGTCTGGATATTTGATGCCGATCCCTTCCTGTTGACCGCTACGCGAAGGACATTTTCACCTTTGAATTTATGTGCTGTCGACGGTAACCAGGAACTTATTTGCTGCAGTCGATATCCTTTCCTGCGGGACGGCCGAGTTATTATAAAGTGCGATAATTTCTTCCCGTTTTACCGGTTCCCTGTATTTATTATTCCGGTAAGTAAAGCTGACCGTCAAACCGTCCTTATTCCTCTCATAGCCATTAACGAACAGGTAACTTTTTTCGGGATGAAGATCCGGGATAACAACTACGGAATTATACCCTCCAAGGCCATTGGGAATGCTGTCCCTGTTAGCAGGGTCGAGGATCTCGCTTCCCTGTATATAGTATTTATACTGATAAATTCCCGGTTCGAGCGGTACCGACACAGAATAGTTCCCGTTTTTTTTGTTGTAAGTCATCGGAAGACTTTCCCTGTTCCATCCGTTAAAACTTCCAAAAAGATTCACCTTTTCCGGGTGATTCTTAAGACGTAAGCTGAATGTATGATCTGGAATGTACCGTGAATAGTAAGGCATAGTATAAACCGAATCATTCACTTTAAAATCGATTACATCCAGACCCTCAAACTGTTTATCCGGTTTAACTATAAGAGTCTTTTTAACTTTGTTGTATTCTATCGATGCATTCTTATCCGGAAGGAAATTCAGATTGTAATTATCAGAATAGAAAATATCGCTAATCAGTATTGTATCGGCTTTACCTGTCTGCAGATGAAGAGGTTTTATAATATCTGTAATGCCCTGCGAAAAAATATTCAGATTAGTAATTATAAATAGTAATAAAACAAGCCTTACCATTTTCATATAAGATCCCTTTAATCTTCCTCAAAATTTACTGCAGATTTATAATCCTGCGTTTGATCATTTCTTTCCCTCTCCCCGATTTGCTGACGCCACATAGCGTAATATAAACCTTTCATCGCAATAAGTTCTTCGTGCTTTCCCTCTTCTGTTATCTTTCCCCTCTCAAGAACATAGATCCTGTCGGCGTGCATCACGGTAGAAAGACGGTGCGCTATCATAATTGTAATAAGGTCTTTATTGTCAGAAATATCCTTAATGGTAGAAGTGATCTCCTCTTCTGTTAAAGAGTCGAGAGATGAAGTTGCTTCGTCAAAAATAAGGAGCTGGGGACGGCGCAGAAGAGCGCGGGCGATTGAGAGGCGCTGTTTTTCCCCACCTGAAACTTTCACACCGCCTTCGCCTATTATTGTATCCAATCCTTTATCCGCGCGGGCCAGCAGATTTCCGGCCGCTGCCTTTTCCAGTACGTCGAGACACTCTTCATCAGAAGCACCAGGGTTAACGAACAAAAGATTCTCCTTGATCGTACCCGAAAAAAGCTGGGTATCCTGCGTAACGAATCCGATCTTTTCACGTAATTCATCAAGATCAATATTCTCTCCCGGGATACCATTGTAAATTATAGCCCCATCCTGCGGAGTATACAGACCTACCAGAAGCTTTACAAGCGTAGTTTTGCCTGCTCCTGATGGACCGGCAAAAGCGATAGTCTCACCTTTTCTAACCCTGAAGGAAATGTCATTTAATGCATTGCCCCGTGAGCTCTGATGTTTAAAACTTACATTCCTGAACTCAAGCGATTGGATATTTTTGATTGCTTCCGGGTTAGCGGGTTTTTCATCCACAGGCTGTTTTAAGAGCGTGTCGAAATTATCGAGGGAGACCTCAGCCTCACGGTAAATATTTATTATATCGCCAAGGCTCTGAAGAGGTCCGAAGATGAAGAACGAATAAAGCATCAGCGTAAAAAACTGTCCGATCTGGATCTCCCCGGTGAAGATCAGGTATAGCATAAAGAAAA
The DNA here is from genome assembly GCA_963832715.1 of uncultured Ignavibacteria bacterium. Classification (GTDB taxonomy): domain Bacteria; phylum Bacteroidota; class Ignavibacteria; order Ignavibacteriales; family Ignavibacteriaceae; genus DATFVA01. The sequence goes on from CAWHVB010000005.1 coordinate 204,592, forward strand.
GAATAGTGGTGCGGATGAAATTAACAACAGTCCCCTGGATGAAACTCAGGGTCCGGATATATTTTACCTTTTTTAATTCAAGCAGGAGGATCTTATCCGTTGTTGAATTAAGCCTGTTGATCTCCTGGCTGCCGAGTCCCAGACTTTTAACAAGTTCAATATTTCTCAGAGATTCTGTTGTCGTGCCGGCAAGTGCGGTAGTTTCCGCAACTATAACTTTCTGTATCTTTTTTATCTTTCTGCTCAGAACGGAACTAACAATTCCGAGTATAGGGATAGCGGCAAAAAATATCGGGGCGATTATCCAGTGTACATTTATTGCATAAAACGTTACAAAAATCACTCCCACCACGGTAGTAAACAAAACATTAACGAATGATGAAATCAATCTCTCAACATCGATTCTGACTTTCTGAAGCACACCGAGTGTCTTACCGCTCTGCTGATCTTCAAACTTTGAATAAGGAAGTTCAAGTGAATGCTTCACCCCGTCCGTATAGATCTGCGCACCGAGACGCTGGGTAATCACGTTGACATAATAATCCTGGAAATTCTTTGCAATCCTTGAGATAAATGCTACTCCGACGGCTGCCCCCAGGAGCAGTCCAACTCCCTTCAGGAATTCTGCAGTCGTATATGAATCTGATTTTGTGGCGTAGTTGTCTATCACCTTACCGAAAATGTAAGGATCAAGGAGAGAGAAAATCTGGTTTACTGCAGCAAGCAAAAGCGCCAGCAGCATAAGTTTCCAATAACTCCGGAGGTATGTATATAGCAATTTCATTTGAATCAGATAAAATAATCATAAGAAGCGCAATAAAAAATGGGAATTGAGGTAGTAAACCAGATGTAGACCGGCAGCACGTCAGCGGCAAGAATATTTTAATCCTTCGCATCTGCTTTACAGGTCAGGAATATATGCTGGCTGATTATAGGTAAGGCTGCACAAATCCATTATAGTAATAAATCTACTTATCGATTTAAGCGGATTTATTTTTTCTTCATTACGAAGTTCAATTCATTTTGATTATACCTATCAATATACTTATCAACCTGCAGGGTTTGATATCCATCTTTCATCATGATAAAAGTAACCAAATCAGATATTTGTTTATCGGAAACTTCAGTCGGTTCTGTCCCTCCTGTATAACGGATTATTTTTTGAAAAGGCAGAGCAGAAAGATTTGTATAAAATTGACCATTTAATGATTTAAAATTTGGCTGTGCAAGTGCTAATTGATTCGACTGAGTTCTGTTAATAAATACATTTATCTCCGATCCGTATCCGGTGGTAAAATTGACTATATAGCGTATTGATAATTTATACATTCCATTTGGATAATCATTAAAACCTATTAACGAAGTATCAACTACTCCCGGGGCACTGCTTCCCTGCAGTATGATCGCTGAGTTGAGGGAGTTATAGTCTATGAATTTAATTTCATATCTGACGTTTCGGTATGACTCAAACCGTATTGAAGTGGAGTCGCAAAACGGATTTGGAAAATTTTGATAAAGCGTATCGCCCGTGGTAATTTTAGAAACTTTTTTTAAAGGGATATCTTTTAAGTGATAAACAAGATAAACATTAACATCATCAAGCAGATTTCCATCTTGATCAGTTATTTTACCTGAGATATTAAAAGTTGTCGACTTGACTTCTGTTGTGGAATTATCACATGAAACCAGAAAAATCGATATAAAAATTAAAGAAATGATCTTTAGAATGTTTCCCATCTGTCTATCCCTGCTGGTTAAAGAAAAAATAAGCATGTGATTCATTTTTCACTTTGAAATAAACTTTCTGTCAGCTAAAAGCCTGATTGATTCTCATTCAGCTTAACATTTGAACTTCAAATACGAATTAATTAAAAATAATAAAACAGTTCAGCTTTGGCTGTCAGCAGAACCGGAACAAGGTATTCAACCTTGAAATTCAGAAATTCATATAAAGAATAGTTGAACCCTATTGATGGATAAAAATTACCTTTACTGATTTTAGAAGTTATATTCTGAGTATATTCTTCAAAATCATTAGGATCATTGGATACCAGTGTATCTATATGCCTGGTAATATCATAATAATCTCTTTCTGCAGAGGTATAGAAATAATTTAAGCCGGCTTCTATATATATTTTATTTGAGAAATAATATACCGGGACAGCTATCCGCCCGTATATTTCATAATGCTTGCTTTTATTATTTTCATTCAACGTATAAGTGACAATCGAATGCTTTCCTGTGGAAGGCTGAAATGAATCCCTTTGAATTTGAAAAGAAGTGATATCATCATCCGTACTGAAATCTGAAAAGATCTCATATCCTGCATCTATTTCAACATAAGAAAAAGGTGTCTTATCATTTCTCAATCCCATTCTGAAACCAATATCGGCTATAACCCCGGAGGTAATAGTACCCTTATCTTTATTTTCTATATGAAAGTAAGGGAAAGGATTTTCCTTAAATAAAATTTCATTTTCATACTTGAAATTATTCTTAAAATAAAATATTCCTGCCTTAACCGCATTTTTCTGCACATAGTCATCTACATGCATTTTCCTGAGAAATTCAAATAAAGGTAAGTCGGAATCCTGCTTATATTTCTGAAGATAGCTTTCGCTGAAGAGGTATGGAAAATTCAGCGCAGATTCAATAGCCTGGTATCTTTCAGACTGGTCCATTGATGAGGCATTTGAGTATATGGTTTTGAATTCTGCTGATTTTTTATCCATAAGTTTCAGGCTGCCGGATAAATAATTAAAGTGATCATTGTATTGAGATTTTTTTCCCGATGCAATCATATAAGTGAAATACTGAAGTTTGCCTTTATCTACCGGAAGACTTACTGAGTCTGAATATTTATTTATTTCCTCCTGATACAGTGTAGATAAATCGCTCCTGATTGTAGAAGAGAGTACCCCCGGATTAATATCTTCAGCCTTTTTAATTTCATCCTGTATCCATTTATTCCGTGCTGTTCTGAACTTATAATCTTCCGACCTTAGAAGGTTATAATAGTTGGAATCAGGATTTGTAATTTTTTCACCGAATCTTTTATCAATGTACATTATGTAATAGTATACCAGGTCGGGGTTCACACTGGCATAATGACCAATATTTATATCAACCTGGTTCTTAAAATCAGCATCTTTCATTATCGATTCAGGAACATAGCCGGAAAATAACGGAAGATAGTTTTGTGAAAAAATCTGAACACTGCTTAAGAAAATAAACAGAAATGCGAATCGAACAGAGATAGTCATAACTCACCCTTGAGGATTTATGAATATAGAGGGATTTTCCCCTGTAATTATTTTACGAAGGTATTTTAAGTACCATCAGGATTACTGCAATTAATGGAGCGATAGTAGCAATGCTTCCCCATAAGTTCCACTCTTTAGATACTGCGTCATACAACTGCTGATCAAACGGATCTGTTTCAGCGATTTTTAATAATTTCTTTTGTGCGGGAACAACCTTTGCCATAAAAGCCGCCGCCGAGATTATAATCATAATGAAACCCCACATAATCCAGCCGGTTTCAAAAGGAAGATAACCTATTCCCATAGCCCCAAACCCTGCCAGGATTAAAAAGGCAACTGCCGGCATAGTAAAAAACCGGTCAGCCCGTATAATTCCTCTCATCGTATGAGCTATAATTTTGGGATCTCCGCTTCGGTCGCCATGATTCTTCCAGAAAACATCGATCACTATGTTTCCCAGAAAAAATATTACTGCAAATACGTGAATCAGTTTGAAAATCAAATAAGCCATTATAATCTCTTTTTAACAGTGTCCAATTTGCAAAAATCCGAAGGAAAATCCAACCTTTAGAGAGATCGGAACTAAATGAAAATGCTGATTCTCACGATTGTCCAACGTAATCACTGCGTGTTGAGAGCGTATTCAGAGCGTATTCACTGCGTATTCAAAAAGCTATTTGAACGTATTTCGATAGTTTTTCCAGTGGTGGTTAGAATCCCAGGAATTTTATGAAGTCAGAGTTTGTTTTAATACTTGCTGAGGCCAAAGGTTAATTATATGGCTGGTTTTTATTAAAAAGAACAAAAAAGTCCGAATAATAATTTCTATTTTTTTTATATTTACATATTGATCGTAAAATTTCTGAGAAATTTCATCTTTTTATTTTTGAATAATCAGCAGCCGGACAGATTATAAGGAATAACTCTACAATTTTTGACCCTATGAATATAAAAGACACTGCTAAAAAAGAGATTAAATGTTTTCACTGCGGAGACGACTGTACTGATGAAAGTCTGCGGATAGATGACAGATTTTTTTGCTGTCTTGGATGTAAAACTGTCTATGAAATGCTCAACGGAAACCAGATGTGCGATTATTATGTTCTGGAATCTGCACCCGGCATCTCACCGAAAAACCTTCCTGTTAGAAAATTTGATTATCTTGATGATGCTGATACAATTCAGAAATTAACAGATTTCAAAAATGAAACGATCAGTTCTGTTACGTTTTACATACCCCAGATGCACTGCAGTTCTTGTATCTGGCTCCTGGAAAATCTTTATAAGCTTAATCCAGGTGTTAGTCAGTCCAGCGTAAATTTCCTTAAGAAAGAGCTTTCCGTAAAATATTTTCATTCGAAGATAAGCCTTAGAGAGCTTGTTGAACTGCTCGCATCAATCGGGTACGAACCATTAATACAGCTTGACAGCACCGAAGAGAAGAAAGATGTTCATAGAAAACATCTTTATTACAAAATAGGTATTGCCGCTTTCTGTTTCGGAAATATAATGCTTTTGAGTTTTCCCGAGTATTTGTCGGTTGATATTAACGACAGTTATTACAGGACGATCTTTGCATTCCTGAACCTCATTCTTGCCCTGCCTGTGTTCTTTTACTCGGCGTCGGAATATTTCAGTTCGGCTTATAAGGGTCTGAGGAAAAGAATTGTCAATATCGATTTCCCGATTTCTCTGGGGATTACTGTCCTGTTCGTAAGGAGCGTAGTTGAAGTCCTGTTCTATAACGGTGCCGGTTATTTTGATTCAATGAGCGGACTGGTTTTCTTCCTTCTGATCGGGAAATTATTCCAGGAAAAAACATATGACACCCTGAACTTTGAAAGAAGCTATAAATCGTATTTCCCGCTGGGTGTTACTGTTAAAAAGGACAATAAGGAAACTTCCATTCCTGTAGCAAAACTTAAAACAGGCGATAGAATTATTATACGGAATAATGAGATTATCCCCGCCGATGCTGTTCTGTTTAAGGGAGCAGGAAATATCGACTATAGTTTCGTAACGGGCGAATCGGTACCTGTCGAAAAAGTGCTGGGCGAATTGGTATATGCCGGTGGAAGGCAGATCGGCAGTGCTGTAGAACTTGAAGTGGTGAAGGAAGTATCTCAAAGCTACCTGACCCAGTTATGGAACCACGAATCTTTTAACAAGAAAGAAGAAAGTTATTTTACATCTATAAGTAATGCGGTAAGCAAATACTTTACAGCTGCCGTATTGATTATTGCATCCGCTGCAGCTTTGTTCTGGCTGCAGACAAGCGTCCACACAGCAATAAATGTATTTACAGCAGTTCTTATTGTTGCATGTCCCTGCGCTCTTGCCCTATCAACTCCGTTTACATTTGGTAATACTGTCAGGATATTCGGAAGGAATAAATTCTACCTGAAGAACAGTATTGTAGTTGAAGACCTTGCAAAGATAAATACGATAGTCTTTGATAAAACAGGTACTATTACAAAATCAGGAAACGGGGCGGTGAATTTTATCGGGGAGCACCTGGATGATTTCAAAAGGGAAATGATCAAATCACTTGTAAAGAACTCAACCCATCCGCTGAGCGCCGCTGTTTACAGCGCCCTGATGAAGCACGATGAGCCGGAAGTGTCGGAATTCAGGGAATACTCGGGACTTGGGATTGAAGGTGTGGTGCTGGGGAATAAAATTAAAATCGGCTCACTTCCTTTTGTGGATGAATCCCTCGCTAATTTCAAACCGGTTCCACAGGAGAAACCCAGGGTATATATTTCTATAAACGGCAGAACTTACGGATACTTTGAGGTAAATAATAATTACCGTACAGGCATCGAAGAGGTTGTAAGTAGTCTTTCTCCCAATTACAGGCTTGCTGTTTTGTCGGGTGATAATGAAGGAGAAAAAATCAGGCTGCAGAAGATTTTCGGGAAGGATTCTGATCTTCAATTCAGGCAGACTCCGAATGATAAACTACTGTATGTCGAAGGGATTCAAGGTAATAAGGGAAATGTTTTAATGGTAGGTGATGGTCTGAATGATGCAGGAGCGCTGAGGCAGAGCAATGTGGGCATAGCAGTAACTGAAAACATCAGCAGTTTCGCACCCGCCTGTGATGCTATTCTTGATGCCGAAAAGTTATCTTTACTCCCGGAATTTATCAGGTTTTCAAAAACAAGTGTAAGAATAATAATAGCAAGTTTTATAATATCATTTTTATATAATGCTGCGGGTCTGACCTTTGCGATTGAAGGAATGTTATCACCGATAGTTGCAGCTATACTTATGCCGCTTAGTTCAATCTCGGTGGTTTTGTTCACCACTCTTACAACAAATTTCATTGCAGGAAAGAGAGGTCTGTTATCTCGGTAATTGTGGTTTTAATAGGATTCAGTCTCCTTGTTGCACTGGGATTTTTAGGAGCATTCCTGTGGGCTGTAAAAAGCGGCCAATATAAAGATACTTACACCCCTTCCGTAAGAATGCTGTTTGATGATAAAAAAGAAAGACCTGAAAATGATTTTAATAAAAAGAAAAAATAGTTCTCTATTTATTGTAAGGAGAATGCATTTATGCAGTTAGAACAATTCAGTTACGATAATAAAATCGTAAAGAATTTTGCCATTGCCACTGCCTTCTGGGGAGTGATAGGTATGCTGGTAGGACTTACCATAGCCTCCCAGCTTTTCATACCCGCACTCAATTTCAACCTGCAGTTTACAACCTTCGGCAGAATTCGTCCCATTCATACTAATGCTGTGATTTTTGCTTTCGTGGGCAATGCGATTTTTATGGGAGTTTATCATTCGCTCCAGCGTTTGTGCAAAGCAAGAATGTACAGCGACCTGCTCAGCAAAATCCATTTCTGGGGATGGCAGCTGATTATTGTGGCAGCCGCCCTTACTCTCGCCATGGGTTTTACAACGAGTAAAGAATATGCTGAACTCGAATGGCCTATTGATATTGCAATTGCCGTTGTCTGGATAGTTTTCGGAATCAATATGTTCGGAACAATCCTTAAGAGGAGGGAGAGTCATATTTACGTTGCCATCTGGTTTTATATCGCAACGTGGGTTACGGTGGCTGTCCTTCATATTGTAAACTCTATTGAGGTTCCGGTATCTTTCCTTAAAAGCTACCCGGTTTATGCCGGCGTGCAGGATGCACTGGTACAATGGTGGTACGGGCATAATGCAGTAGCGTTTTTCCTTACAACTCCATACCTGGGACTGATGTACTACTACCTCCCAAAAGCAGCCAACCGCCCGATCTACTCTTACAGGCTGTCGATTATTCATTTCTGGGCGCTTATTTTTATTTATATATGGGCCGGCCCTCATCATCTTCTTTATTCAGCACTACCTAACTGGGCTCAATCTCTTGGAACTGCATTCTCTATAATGCTGATTGCTCCATCGTGGGGCGGTATGATTAACGGCTTGCTGACATTAAGAGGAGCGTGGGATAAAGTAAGAGAAGATCCTATTCTCAAGTTTATGGTCGTTGCTATTACAGCTTATGGTATGGCAACTTTTGAGGGCCCTATGCTCTCTCTTAAAAATGTAAATGCAATAGCGCATTTTACCGACTGGATTATCGCTCACGTTCACATCGGGGCTCTCGGATGGAACGGGTTCCTCACCTTCGGAATATTGTACTGGTTAATACCGAGGATTTATAAAACAGAACTTTTCTCGAAGAAACTTGCGAATGCACATTTCTGGATAGGGATGCTTGGAATAGTATTCTATGCAGCTTCTATGTACTGGTCGGGTATTACACAGTCGTTAATGTGGAAACAGTTTACTCCACTCGGACTCCTCCAATATCCGAATTTCCTTGAGACTACTCTGCAGATAATCCCGATGTATATCATCAGGGCGATCGGCGGACTGCTGTACTTCGCTGGTGTTCTTATGATGGTTTATAATCTTATAAAAACTGCAAAGCAGGGTAGTTTCCAGGCAGAGGAAGAAGCTGAAGCTCCCGCTCTTGTAACTATTAACGACAGGTTTACAAAAGGAACATGGCACCGCTGGCTTGAAGGTAAACCAATGTATTTCCTTGCAGCTTCTACAATTGTGATTTTAATCGGCGGTATAGTAGAGTTCCTGCCGACATTCCTTGTTAAATCAAATATACCTACAATCGCAAGTGTTAAACCATATACTCCGCTCGAACTACAGGGAAGAGATATTTATATCCGTGAGGGCTGCAATAACTGTCACTCACAGCTTATACGTCCTTTCCGGTCTGAAACTGAAAGATACGGCGAGTATTCAAAAGCTGGAGAATATGTGTATGACCATCCGTTCCTCTGGGGATCGAAAAGAACAGGACCAGATCTTCACAGGGAGGGAGGAAAGTACCCGAATATGTGGCATTACCTCCATATGCAGAATCCCAGACAAATGTCGCCTGGTTCAATTATGCCTTCCTACCCCTGGCTGCTGACTCAGGACCTTGACACTTCGGAAACAGCCGCAAAGATAAGAGGACTCAGATCAGTCGGGGTTCCTTACCGCGAAGGCTATGAGAACCGGGCCAACGAGGATCTCAGAATACAGTCTGAGGAAATAGCTGCCGACCTGCAGAAGAACGGTGTTCCTGCTGAACCGAATAAGGAGATCATCGCATTGATAGCGTACCTGCAGAGACTTGGAACAGATATCAAAGGTAATCCTTTAACTGAAAAGAAATAGGAATTTGTATTATGGAAATGGCAAGTAAATATCTTGAATCGATTGAAGGAATTGCTGCTTATCCGCTTTTTTCTCTCATAGTCTTTTTTGTATTCTTTGCGGTCCTTCTAGTCTGGGCACTTAAGGCTGACAAAGGCTATCTCAAAAAAATGGGAGAACTTCCTCTCGATCCCGAAAATCATCAGCAAAAAATATTAACAGGTGATTATAATGAAGATAAATAGAAAGATTTTAATGAAAGTATTATTAACATTTGCTGCACTCCTTCTTCAAAGCGGTTTCGTTTTTGCACAGGAGGCTGTAACTGTAGAAGAAGGAGTACTCGGACCGGCTTATTACAAAGTGCTCGGAATACTTTTCTTTGTACTGATCATTGTGATCATATACGGATTTATGTATTTCGGAACCGAAGAAATAAAGGAAGAGGAAAAAGCAGTAGAAGAGCCCGGCAAAGCTACCCTGTGGGCCCGTATAAGACAGGCAATGACGAAAGCAGCTCCCCTCGATAAAGAAGATGAAATACTGATGGAAGATGATTATGACGGTATTAAGGAACTGGATAACCGCGTTCCTCCCTGGTTCAATTATCTTTTTTATACCACGATAATTTTTGCCATTTATTATATGTTCAATTATGAGGTATTTTCGGCAGGTAAATCCCAGGTTGATGAGTACCAGGCCGAAATGCAGGCTTATTCTCTGCAGAAAGCACAGCTTGAAGCATCAGGCGCATTTGTTACGGAAGAAAACGTAACCAGGCTTACTGATCAGAATGACCTGGAATCAGGGAAAGATATATTTAAGGCTAACTGCGTTCCCTGTCATGGCCCCGATGCAGGCGGCGTTGTCGGTCCTAATTTAACGGATAAATACTGGATACACGGCGGCGGAATAAAGAATGTATTCACAACTATTAAATATGGAGTTCCTGCAAAGGGAATGGTCAGCTGGCAGACGCAGTTAAATCCCAAACAAATGCAGCAGGTAGCCAGTTATGTTCTTTCCTTACAGGGCTCAAATCCTGCAAATCCTAAACCTCCGCAGGGAACAATATGGCAGGGAGATAGTACGCAGGTAAACCAATAATTTCAGGAATTTATTTTAAGTTACGGATTTGATATGACTACAGACGAAAATACTGATGTGATCGAAACGAACGATTCATTCAGAGATCAGCTTTCAACGGTAAATAAGGAAGGGAAAAGGAACTGGATCTATCCTAAAAAACCTTCCGGCAGATTCTATAATGCACGAACACTTGTAAGTTTTCTGCTCCTGGTGATACTGGTAGGAATGCCTTTTATAAAAGTTAATGGTCACCAGTTTATGTTATTCGATTTTCTGAACAGGAATTTTATCCTGTTCGGTATTCCCTTCGGACCTCACGATCTTTATTTGTTTGTGATTGCGATGATCGCAATAATAGTCTTTATTATCCTGTTTACTGCAGTATTCGGAAGGGTTTTCTGCGGGTGGGCTTGTCCGCAAACGATCTTTATGGAGATGGTTTTCCGTAAAATAGAATACTGGCTTGAAGGCGACTGGCTTCAGCAGAAGCAGTTAACCGCGGCACCATGGAATTCTAAGAAGATTATTAAAAAAACTTCAAAGTATATTATCTTTTTCGTGATCTCATTTTTTATCTCCAATATTTTCCTTTCGTACCTGATAGGAATGGATAACCTGATTAAGATAATCACTGATCCGCCGTCGCAGCATATTGAAGGATTGATCTCCATCCTTGCTTTCTCCGGCGTATTTTACTGGGTCTTTTCCTACTTCCGTGAACAGGCCTGCACTATAGTTTGTCCTTACGGACGCCTGCAGGGAGTATTGCTTGACAGAGATTCGGTTGTAATTGCTTATGATAATGTGCGCGGCGAGCCGAGAGGAAAGATTAGGAAAGGACAGGATCAGTCGCACCTGGGTGACTGCATCGACTGCCATCTGTGCGTGGATGTCTGTCCTACCGGAATTGATATCAGAAACGGAATACAACTTGAATGCGTGAACTGTACAGCCTGTATAGATGCCTGCGACGATGTAATGGATAAAGTGAAACGACCAAGAGGTTTAATCCGTTATGCATCATTGAATTCTATAGAAAATAAATCAAAGTTCCGTTTCACTCCCCGTGCAGTGTTTTACTCAGTTATACTGGTTGTACTTCTCGGGGTGCTGGGGTACCTGCTTTCTGCAAGGACGGATTATGATTTTAACATCCTTCGTACCCCGGGCATGCTTTACCAGAAACAGGCGGATGATAAAGTAAGCAACCTTTACGATGTAAATATCGTCAACAAAACCTACCGGGAAACTCACATCGAGCTAAAACTTGAAAACCTTGAAGGGAAGCTTGAGTTGATCGGCAGGCCGATAGATCTGAAGCCGCAGGAGATATATGACGGCAAGTTTATGATCGTGCTTGACCAGAATGAAATCAAAACCATGACAATACTCCTTTGAATATCGGGGTATATTCAAACGGAAAACAGATAAATGTTCTAAGTACTTCTTTCCTTGGACCGGTCGTAAAGGAACATAAAGAGAAGGAACACGATGAAAAAGATTAAATGGAACTGGGGAACAGGAATATTTTTATCTATTATCTTATTTATGGTGATTCTGATTGCATTAGTATATGTCTTTATGAACCAGGATGTGGACCTGGTTACAAAGGATTACTACAGCAAGGAATTACGGTACCAGAAGCAGATAGATAAAATTAATAACACCAGCGAATCAGGAAAAGAAGTTGCAATATCATACCTGAATAATTCGGTACAACTGATTTTTCCGGATTCTGTATATGATAAAAAAGCAATTGGAACGGTTTACTTTTACCGCCCTTCCGGATCAATAAAAGATTTCTCTGTTCCTGTAGCTGTCTCCGGGCATAACGAACAGTTCATTAATACCGTCAAACTCGACAAAGGTCTATGGAAAATTAAAGTTGAATGGGGGATGGATGGAAAAGATTATTATTCTGAAAAATCAATAATGATAAATTAAATGGAACTGATAACAGCTTTAACAATTGGTTTCCTCGGCAGTTTTCATTGCATCGGAATGTGCGGACCCATTGCTGTTGCTCTGCCGGTGCCAAAATCCTCCAATATCGTTTTCTTTACAGGCAGAGTCCTTTACAATTCCGGAAGATTAATATCATACGGAATAATGGGATTATTGTTTGGTTTCCTGGGTAAGGGTTTTGCCGTCTGGGGATACCAGCAGAGTCTTTCTATAACACTCGGAGTGATAATCATAATTCTTCTGGTAATACCGGCTAAGTACAAAAACAAATTTCTCGGTATGAATCTTATTCTGAAAATTACGGAACCTCTAAAGCGGTCAATCGGGAAACTGTTTAAGAGAACCAGTCTGCCGTCTTTCCTGTTGATAGGGTTCCTGAACGGTTTCCTTCCGTGCGGGTTTGTCTACATAGGATTAGCAGGAGCCGCAGCTACGGGTTCTCCCCTGGATGGAATGCTGTTTATGTTATTATTCGGATTAGGGACAGTACCTGCTATGCTCGCGGTTTCATTGTTCGGCAAGCTAATCAGCCTTAATGTTAGAAAGAAGATAAGCAGAGTAATCCCGGTACTTGCCTTAATGCTCGCATTGATCTTTATATTAAGAGGAATGAACCTGGGTATTCCGTACTTAAGTCCAAAGATGATGGGAACAAATACAATGATGCATCATATGGAATAGTATCCTCAGTCAGATTTTTGTCCGGCTAAAATCGGGATCTTCGCTTCGCTACGATTTTTTTGGTCAAGATATTTTAAGGAACTCTATAAAATATTGATTTACTGATTTTCGGTGGCTTCGATATCCCGCAGAGTATGAGCCAATAGAGAAAATAAATCAAAAAATGAGCGGGATTTCGAGGACTCAACATCCCGCCCCTCAATGATATCAAGGTTAGGCCTGCCTTCGCATTCGTTCCGGCAGGTAAAGCGGGACACTCCCGACCTGATGTTAACAAGAGCCGGGATAAATCAGCCACCGCTATACGTTACTCCGCCTATCTAAGGTTGTTTTTGGTTGTCGGCTATGCCGCGCTAAGAATGTATCGATACATTACACGCCCGGAATCACTCGTCAGCCCAATGCAGCCTCACGTCAGGCTAAACCTTGACAGCTCACCTTGAGAAACAATAACATTGCTTCGGGCAAATCTTTGTCACTTCACCTCCTCTTTCTCCGCATTCTTTATCTTTACCCAAATCGCAGAATTAGTATTTAAGAATGATAGTAGAAATATTTTCTTTCAGCAACAATTTATTTGACTTTGGAATAATAATTAGAGAGCTTTGAATTGCGCTCACGAGGGAGTACTATGAAGTAAACGGGTTGAGTGCGCCAATTCCTGAAACCCGCTTAATTGTTCAGTATTCATTGGGGATAGATATGCGAATACAATAATCAGAAAAACTTAATAGTCATTAAGCACTAATTATGCTTTTTGGGCTATGATTTTGCCTGATATTGTATTTATCCCCGTAAAAATGATAAAGGAAAGGAGGTCATATGGTTTGAGTTAATAAAATATTGTACGGATATTTAAGGCAGTTATATGCTGCTTAAACTCATACATATGAGGAAATTAAAAAATGAAAAAAAATACCAGGGAATATTTTTCCGCAGTTTTAGTCAGTTTTGCTTTTATAATCCTTGTCCTGCTCTCCTCCTGCAAGAAGGATAACCCTGTTATACCTCCTCCAAATCCTACTGATTACAGGAAAATAACGCTTTCTGAAGAAGGCAGAAGCTGCAGCGAGATATGGGTAAAGCTTACTGCAGATAGTATAAGCTTGCCGTCATCTATGATTCTTAATATGAGCAATACAACAGAGGATATTACCCTGTACAACAGAAGAGATACTGTGCTGTATTTTGACTCACTCCCGCCAAACAGCAGCTACCGATTTAGTGCTGTGCTGAGTCAAGATACATTAATAAAGAGCAATGAGCTGCAAGTAAATACACTCTCCCCTACAAGCCATAATTTTACCTATCAGACGTTTGAATTAGGAGACCCTCTTTCGGGTTACAGCAGCATCCTTTATGGAGCCTCAATTATTGATGAAAATAATATTTGGGCGGTAGGTGAGATATATTATGCAGATTCCTCCGGGAATGATATTCAATACAATGCTGTTCACTGGGACGGAACAATTGGGAATTAAAGCAGATAATGTATTATACTATTTGCGGCCAGAATCATAAAACACCTTATCCGGTGGGCAGTATTGTTCAAGTTGAAAATCAACTCTTGGCAGCAATGAGGGGAAATGAGGTTTACGGATTTCTGATACTACTCAGACTGAAATAATTTGTCTTCCTTTTTCAATGGAAATTTATTCTGTCTGGGGTAAAAATAGCAGTAATGTATATGCTGCAGGTAATTTAGGCAAAATTGCAAAATACGATGGCAGCAGCTGGCAATCCATCACTAGCCCAACCACCCTTGCATTAACAGATATATACAGCAACGGGAACGGAGCTATTTATGCTGGGTCAGGAAATTCCTTTAACGGAGATGGGGTTCTACTGAAAGGAGATGAGGAGGGAGTATTTACCGTAATGGTGGAAGGAGGCATAATTGATGAAAGTCAGTTATTTAACCGAATCTTTACGGCCATTAGGGGCAGTCTGGGTAGATGAGAATAATATCATCTATTCAGGCGGTTTCTATTTGTACAGGTATAAAAACAATTCCTGGAATTATGTTACTTCTTTACCTGAGAATTACCTTGGAGGTAATCCTTGCTGCACAGGGGTGAATATCTTCCATAAGAGGAAATAGTGTCAATGATTACATAATAGCAGGTGGAAGGAATACATTACAGCACTTTAACGGAATAGATTGGGAACAATTGGGCTTGCCTTATGATCCTTCAAGTCGCTATAGCCTCGGAGAGATGATCAAATGAAAAATAATACTGCAATAGCAGTTGGTAGAAAGGCAATAAAGCATTTATAATTTTACTAAAAAGGTGATAACAAGGATTAAAATGAAAAAAGAAAAAAGGGAATATTTTTCCGAAGTTTTAGTCAGTCTTGGTTTTGTAATTCTTATCCTGCTCTCATCCTGCAAGAAGGATAACCCTGTCATTCCACCTATAGAACCACCTCCTGTAGTTAAAGATACTGTCGCCATCTCGGTTGAAGGCACAACCCATAGAAGCATAGAGGTTATTGTTCAGTGCACAATGAACAATTATCGATCTTCAGTTCTATTATTCCGAACATTAAACGCGAAGGATACACTGGTTGCAGAATTCCCAATCACTGTCAGAGACACAACGATTATCGATGATGATAATGGAAACGGGCTTCAATTGAATACTGAATACAGCTACTATGCAGTTACGGAAGATACGGCAGGGCAAAGGAGAGATACCAGTAATCAGATAACTGCGAGAACACTTGCTGCAACCTCACATAACTATACCTGGCAGGAGTACAATATAGGCAACTGGCAGAGTGTGCTTTATGATGTCTGGGGAACTGATGAGAATAATGTCTGGGCGGTGGGAATAATATATATCGACAACAAGTTTTATGGTGGACTGCACTATAATGGTACTGATTGGATCCCCGATAGTACTGTTGGGGGATATGCTATTTATGGATTCTCCCAAAGTGATATCTGGGTAGCCGGAGGTGGAATCTTCAAGAGATACGGGAATACCTGGCAAGATATGACCGTAACGTATCCCGTATTTAACGATAATGGTCCCTACACTTCACTCTGGGGAACCAGCAGCAATGATATGTATTTCGGCAGCACCAGGGGAAAGATTATCCACTGGGATGGACATAACGCTCAAATTGCAGCATCGGGATATCAGAACCCTTTGCACGATTTAGATGGCTATACTGAAAACTTTATAATTTCCGTTGGGACAGACTTAACTCGTCCATCGTCTACTGCTTTTTATGATGGTAGCAGCTGGAATAATTATTCATTTGTTGATAACTCATATTCTCTTAATTCAGTCTCAATTGTTATCCCGAATGAGATCTATTGGGGAGGAGAAGGGATATTCAGGACTCTGAATGGTGTATTCTCCAGAGTTTTTAATTCGGGTTATTATGTGTGGGACATCGATTACAATAGGAGTAATGGAGAAATCGTTTCCTGCGGTTCTTTCGATGGTGTCTATATATACAACGGGC
This sequence comes from uncultured Ignavibacteria bacterium, assembly GCA_963832715.1. GTDB lineage: Bacteria > Bacteroidota > Ignavibacteria > Ignavibacteriales > Ignavibacteriaceae > DATFVA01. Next base: position 220,736 of record CAWHVB010000005.1, read on the forward strand.
TGGATTGGACAAGTTATCAGGGCATAGCTTCAAACGATCATTCGAGTTACAGTGGAATATTTTTAACAGGCAATACAATTTTTTGCGTTGGCTCAAATAACAGCCAGGCAACGATTATCATAGGGACAAAAAATTAGGAGGCACAAAATGAAGTTCAAATTTTTATTTTTAGAGCACATCACCCAACTGCTTCTGCTATTCCTAAATAATAATGACTCTCATTAACCAATGGCTTTTCAGCCATTGGGTTCTAATACACACAGAAAATATCCCTAACGGTTTCAACCGTTTTTTTTATTTAGCGTTGCTGAATTAAAATGATTAAATATGAGAATTATAGTTTTATCCCCGCTTCTCACTTAACCAATTCAAGGTTATAGGTACCAGGAGTGTGACCGGCATTGAATTTATATATTACAAAACGGAATGGATTTTATTATATAATTTGACATTCATTTTTTTATATAGTAATTAGAGGTGTGCTTCATTAGGGCTCTTTACGATGGGAGTTACAGTTTATCGGTTGATTGCCCATTCAAATTCGAAAAAGTGGAGTCAGCTGTGATTCGTTTACGGTCTCTACAATATTTTATGTTACTACTTGCTCTTTCAGGAGCCCTATTCCCGCAAACATTTGAAAAGAACTATGTTAATTACCCCTACAAACCCGGATATTCTTTTGACCTGAACAAATCCTCTCATCTGCAGGATGATTCTGAACTGACCGTATTGGGAAGATGGGCCTGGGGAAATTGTCACGCTGTTGATGTATCCGGCGATTATGCATACATAGGCAACGGACCCACATTCCAGATACTTGACATTTCAGATCAATCAAATCCGGTCTTAAGAGGACAGTATATAACTGATGGGTATGTATACTCAATTAAGTTACGAGATAATAAAGCATTTGCAGCTATCGGCTGGGGACTTTTAATACTTGACATAACAGACCCTGAAAACCCGGAGAAGATTGGTGAAGTATTTATTGGCGGAGCCGCTAATAATTTCGTACTGGAAGGTTCATTCGCCTACGTTACAACAATTGCGGGGATGATGTGGGTGGTTGATATCTCTGATGTCAATAATCCATACACAAGGGGAAGAATTTCGGGAGGAGGAGAACGGGTTGACTGCATAGCGGCACGCAATAACTACATTTACCTGGGGAATCCTGAATACACTCCTATGAGGATAGTAAATGCGGAAAACCCTGATACGTTGACGGCTGTAAATTTTCCGGTAAACGGATGGGGCTACAGTTCATATGTAAAAGATACACTGTTATTCCTCGGAATTCACGGGTATTCCTCAACGAATTACTTTAAAATATTTAATATTACTAATCCCGCAGCACCCGAATTCATCGGACAGCTTGATTTCCAGGCGCCGGAAGATATTCATTCGATTACAGTCTCTGATAATGGTCTGATCGCTTACCTGCGGTCGGAAATGGGGAAAGTATATGCAGTATCTCTGGCTGATTTAACTCATCCGCAGGTTATAGCCGGCTATTCACGTAAGATTGCCGCAGGGACGATAATTGAATATACGGATATTGTTTCTGTTCAAAATTCTGTGTTTATGGGATATATTACAGGATTGTTAATCCTTGATACTTCAGAACCGGATTCTCTGAATCCCCGATCATTTTTCCCGACAGGTGGACTGTCAGGCAATATAAAAGTGAGAGATTCTCTTGCATTCGTAGCATCAGGACAGGCAGGCCTGTGGATCGTAAATGTTTCATCACCCGAAAATCCGAAATCTGTAGCAAATATAGCCACCGGCGGCATCACCGAAGATATGGTTGTGGAAGATTCCCTGCTGTACTTGATTAACTGGGCTGTATACTCCCCCTATGATACTGCCCTTGGATTATGGATAGTTGATATATCAGATATCTATAATCCGGAGATCCTCTGTCATTACAAAGGGAACATCCATTTTTCGTCAACATTAGCCCCCAATACTATCACAAAATCGGGTAACCTGGTATTTATTACACAGGCACACTCAACCAACAGCAATGTTGTACTTGAGATAATCAATGTAAGCGATCCCCGTGCACCGGTAAACGTTGGAGTCTTTGAGAGCAGTTACGAAGCCTTTGATGCGGCTGTTAATGATACGATACTCTATCTTGCCACCTACGGTGGAGGAATAAGGATATTAAATATATCCGATCCGCAGAATCCGGTTGAGATCAGCAGTATTTTGAATCACTCCTCGGGGATATTGTATAGGCAACCATACGTCTTTTCAGCCTCAGCTGATTTTTCAATCATTGATGTTGAAGATCCTTATAATCCATTTTTGGTATCTTCTATCCCATATGGGGGTTCGAGTATTGTCGTAATTGAGGCAACTGGAAATTTTTTATATTGGTCAGAAGGAGAACTCGGGGTTATTGATATTTCCAATCCCTTACATCCGGTTGAGTTAACCATATTCAGCGGTCAGCACGGAGGTCGGGGAGTTACTGGTTTTGATGATAAAATCTTTTATACAGAGCAAGCTTATGGAGTCTGGATTTTAAGGAATAATTTATTGACAGACATAAAAAGTAAGGGTAATACGGAAGCTGCAAAGGACTTTAAACTCTATCAGAACTATCCCAATCCTTTTAATCTTTCTACAGTCATCCAATTCAGTATACTTCAATTAGAAGACGTTAGAATTGATATTTATAATTCACTCGGAGAAAAAGTCGAAACGATATTAAACCGGGAAATGCAAAGAGGTGAGTATAATATCAACTATAATGCTTCAGGATTAGCTTCGGGTGTTTATTTTATTAGACTTATTACCCGGGATTATTCATCAGTAAAGAAAATGTTATTATTGAGATAATATCATAAAACCAGAGGAGAATAAAAAAGGAGGCTTAATGAAAACATTTCGAGTGTTTATATTGATTCTGATAATATCTGTATCGCGTTCACTATCCCAGCAGACAAACGTTTCCGTAGTATCAGCGGTACAAGATCAGAGTGAAGCAACAGTAGCAGTTAGTCCGTTAAACTCTAATCTCTTAATTGCCGCTTGGAATGATTTTCAATATACGAATAATTCATCGGCAGGTTTTTCTTTTTCAACTGATGCGGGTCAATCGTGGTCGGACTTCGATGCTCTAGAGATACCTTCACACACAGGGGGTTTTGATCCATCCGTTGCATTTGACAGATACGGGAATGCTTTCTATTGCTGTATAGCTACAGGAGGAAGCTATAGTGTATATGTTTCAAGGACGTCTGATCTTGGGATTACTTGGCAGTATAAGGATGTCAATCCTACGGTTACTACAAACCAAGATAAACCTTTTATGGCTATAGACAATACGGGAGGTTCAAGAGACGGTTATATCTACGTGAGTTGGTATGATTACAACGACAATGCCAAAATCAAATTTGCATATTCTGACGATCATGGGGATAATTTTACACTTTATTCCGGGGATCTTTTTTCTGCCCCGATTGCCACTCCATTGATGCCCGAGGCATTTTTTGGCGGAACCGAGCAGACTCATTCTGTTCAGGGAGCAATGCCTGTAGTAGCACCAAATGGGGATGTTTATGTAATTGCTGCTGAATGGGATTCTGACGGTGAAGACCCGAGTGAATTCAAATTTAGAAAGTCCACTTGACTATTAGTTCAAAATATTGTAATTAATATACATACTGATCAGGGACCTTAAAGATGATTTATTCAAGTTTTCTTAATTGAGGAATCTATTTTGAATCACAGGTGGTTATTTCCGATCTTATTTTTATCACTTTTTTTAGCGGGAACTTTATACTCTCAGTCCCCTGACAATCACTGGTTAATAGATCATTATAAAAATCTCTACCAAAGTACCTTCACAAGCTCTTTTCCCAAAGATGATTCCATTCTAACTGTCCTTGGTAGATGGGCGTGGGGACCATGCTTGAGTGTAGATGCTGATTCAAATTTTGCATACATAGCTAATGGATCGACTTTTCAGATACTTGATATCAAAAACCCTGTAGAGCCTCATATCTTAGGTGAATTTGTGGCCAATGGATTCATAACTCAAATACGAGTAAGAGGAAATACAGCATTTTTGTGTATTGGCTCTGGGCTACTCATCCTTGATATAACACAACTGGCTTTACCAAAACAAATTTCCTTTATCGCTATTTCAGGAGTGGCTGTTAATTTTGCCTTAGGTGATTCTTTTGTCTATGTAGGTACGATAACAGGTTTGTTAAAGGTGATCGATATATCAGATCTTACCAACCCCTATTTTCGTGGAAGCATTCCAAAATTTAGCGAAATCACTTCGTGTTTAGAAGTAAAGGATAGGTTTATCTATCTAGATGGACCTGAGTACCCTTTTGTCCAGATCATTGATGCAACAAATCCTGATAGTTTAATAAATAATATATCTGATCTTGGCGGCCTACTTACATCAGCATTTATTAAGGATACTCTATTATTTGGAAGTATACTTTTTGGTTCGAATTATTTAAGGGTTTTTAATATATCTAATAAATTGGAACCTCAACTAATAGGATCAGTATTATTGTCGGATTCTGTTATTGCGGGGGCCGTAACAATTACGCAGGATGGATTGACGGCCTATACTCTGAATACGATATCTTCCCAACCCACTTTGACTAAAGAAGGCATTTACTCAATTGATATTTCTAACTTAGCTCAACCAGTTGTCAAAGCCAAATTTTTCAAGGAAACACAGCAGGGATCCAATGCAATAGCATTGTCAAAAAATACGCTTATTGGCGCGTATTACAGTGGAGTAAGTATACTGGATGCAAATGATCCTGATACATTAATTTCAAAATCATTTTTCGCCACTGGAGGCTTTTCAGAAAAAATAAAAATACGATATCCTTATTTTGTACTTGCCTCAGGTTTATCAGGCATTTGGATTCTTGATGTAACTAATCAGGAGGAGCCTCAACCTATATCCAATATACAAACAGGAAGTTATATATCAGATTTACTGGTAGAAGATTCACTGATATATGCTGTAGATTGGGCAGCTTATTCCGCTTATGAAGGCAGTGATACATCTCGTGGTTTATGGATAATAGACATTCGAGATATCTATCACCCTGAAATCCTTAGTCACTATATTGGGATTACTCACGGAGCTCTTCAAGAAGTACCTAATTCAATTTCAAAATCGGGGAATATGATATATATAACCCAGGTGCCAACAGTAAACGACAGTAATATTCTAGAAATTATTGATGTTAGTAATCCGTATTTACCTCACAATGTTGGGATTTTCCACGGTAGCACAGCGCCTTATGGCGTTGCAATTAACGATACAATAGTTTATTTGGCAACCGAAGGCGGCTTAAATATTATTGATGTTTCAGATCCCGGGGAACCGGTTAAAATTAGCAGTGTCCTTGATATAACAAGAGGCGTTGTCTATAAAGCACCATATCTGTATGCTGCCTCCTCCCAATTTTCCATTATCAATATTACTGATCCTGTCAATCCATTTGTAATTGGATCGACCAATCTACCGCCCGGTTCAGGAGGGACTATTGATTTGGTATTAGATAAGAATTTTGCGTATTCGGCAGAATTATATTTAAGCGTGATAGATATAGCCGATCCTGACACTCCTACACAGATTGCAGCTTTATCTGGATGGGATGCTGGTCGGGGAGCCGCTTATTACGGGGATAAAATATACTTTTCTGATCGGGCTTTTGGTGTATGGATATTAAAGAACAAATTAATTACTACTGGTATCGAAAACAGAACCCAGGATAAGCCAACAGAATTTACGCTTGCTCAGAATTACCCAAATCCATTCAACTCATTAACTAAAATAAAGTATACATTAAATAAAGAGGGGCTCGTAAAACTGAATGTATACGATATTCTCGGCTCTGGAGTAGCAAATCTGGTACATCGGTGGCAGAAACCCGGAGAATATACTGTTAATTTTAATGCTGCAGGGTTATCCTCCGGCATATATATTTATCGTCTTAATGTCGCTGGTTATAATTCAGAAAGAAAAATGTTATTCCTTAAGTAAAGGAGATTTCCGTGGAACGGTGATTTGTATTGAATAAATAAATAGCTTACAGCAAGGAGGGGCGAGTAAATTAAAAATGGAAATATGTTCTTTTAATTGAAAAATTTATTAGGGTAACAACAAATTTAAGAGGAGAACTTGTATGAAAATAATAAATCTCATTATTACACTTTATCTATTATGTGCTTTCTCTGTTTCAGCACAATTTTCAAATGTAAATGTCACGGATAATGAATATGACCAAAGTGAAACTGTGATTGCTATTAATCCTTTAAATTCGACTACCTTTCTAGCAGCCTGGAATGATTTTCGATTAACCGGCAATAATAATTTATTATCGAAACCAGGTTATTCCTTTTCAACTGATAATGGGGAAAATTGGAATACATCTGGGATTGTTACAAATCTATTATATGGATTTGATCCATCTGTAGCGTTTGATGGAAATGGGACCGCTTATTATTGCTATATAGGAACTAATAATTGGAATTCAATCGGTCGTGTATATGTTTCAAAATCTACAAACTTGGGGCCTCCTTGGACAAATATTCCGGTAAGCACGAACCTTTATTATCAAGACAAACCTTGGATGACTGTCGATAATACCGGAGGAAACTTTGATGGTAATCTATATTTTAGTTGGACAGACTTTACCACCGGATATTCACGGATAAAGTTCAGATATTCTACTGATGGTGGAAATTCCTTCTCTAATGAAACTGTTTTAGCTCAAGCAAACCAAGAAGCAGATGTATCAGTGTACTCACTCCCTCGATCATCTAGCCTTACGCCAATTCTAACGGGTCCGGTTGTTCAAGGTTCAATTCCGGTAGTAGGTGTTGAGGGGAATGTCTTTGTAATCTGGTTACTTGCAAATACTTCTACTGGAGACGGGACAATTTATTTGAGACGATCCACAGACGGCGGAGCGACTTTTGGCACTTCAAATTTAGTTGCTGAATTACCGTTATTTCAATTGGAACAATTCTATTCTATTTCTCAAAGTTTTCCTTCAATAGTTATTGATAAGAATAATGGAAATTTATATGTTTCATATTCAGAAGGCTATGGGGGGGGGAATGGACATACAATGTTACGATTTGTTAAATCAACAGATCTTGGAGTTTCTTGGTCTGATCCTATATATATAAATTATAATACTAATGCATATCAAGTATATTCATCTGTATCTGTTGACGAAAATGGAAAAATAACAATTTTTTTCCAGGAAGACCACGATGAATATATTGTGGAATCTTTTGATGAAGGTGAGAATTTTTTAACACCTTTGAAGATTACTAACAACTCTTTCAACTATAATCCCACATTCAGCTACCATTATCAAGGACTTAAAAATACGAAAGGAGGTGACAGTTATTGTGTTTGGACAGATTTAAGTACAGAGCAAGTTGATGTATACTTTTCAAAAGCGAATAGTCTTCTTCACTATGCTGCAAATAATCAATCATTGGATGTAATAGCTACGAATTCCAATAACCAGCGAAAATTAGTGAAAGATTCACTTGGCAATTATAATCTCGTCTTTTCCTCATTTGGTGAAATCCTTTATAAATTAAGCACTGATGGCGGGAATAACTGGATTTCGGTTGATCGGTTAAGTTCGGGTGATGGCATCTGTTCAAACCCTTCAATAACTACTTATGACGATTATATTTTTGTCACCTGGCAGCAATATGATGGACTTGTTAGTGGACAATATAAATACGAAATAAAAGGTGTCTGGCGTGATATAAATTCTTCTACTTGGAAACCCCTGTTTATTTATGATCCCGAAGTTTATTTTTCTTCTGAAATAGATCCTCTTCCAGTGCTTACTGCTACGGGGAATGTTGATAATAATTATTCGAGTGATGATGGTCTGCCTGAAGTGATGATTGCCTTCCAAAAGAGTGATGGTATTTATCATATAAATCTTTTCTATGAGGATACTCCTCACGACGATGTTGATGAAGGTTATGAACAGAAAGGAACTATTCATAAAATTCCGAATACTTATACCGGATATACGTATCCAAGCATTACTGTAAACGGAAATGGTACTATTATGCTTACCTGCAATTCTTCATCTGGTAGTATGTATGCCTTCAGTACAACAGGAGGTAGCTGGTATTCCTATTCATCTTCCATTTTTTCAACTTCCTTAGTTGGCAGCTATGGAACGAGCTGCATTACTTCTGATGGGGCAAATGCTTTTCATATCGTCTGGAAAGGGATAAACCATATTTCAAACAATACAACAATTCTGCATAAGAAAATATCGTTATCATTAGATCCGGTTATCACCGAATTTACGTATGGTACATATGACAGCTATCAGCCTTCTGCCTTTGGTCACCTCGATCAGGATGGAGGTGTATCAATCTATTGGAATACAGGTGCAGATATCAAACGTTCGATAAACGATGGAACAAGATGGGATTATTCGGGTAATACATTTGTTCCATCAATTCAAACAGATGGTAATTATGTCAATTCGATAGATAGAGCAGATCCTGATTTCCCGGCTTATGTTTACACTGGAACCGAAGGCCCTTTATATGATATAAATACTGTAATAAGTTCAGGACTCTCAAAGATAACCGAAAATGGAGATACAATCCGTACATACAGGAAAGCCTATTATTATAATGAGGAGCTTGATGTATTATTGAGTCTTCAGATCGGTAATTTCAGGGCAACCGATTATTCAGGCAATGAACTGCAGATTGATCCTGAGGATTTTAACAAAAATATATCGCTTCAAAATTTCAATAGTGCCCTCTCTGAACTTCTCAGCGATGTAATCCCCAATGGACAGCTAAATAAAATTATTTTCGATTATAGACTGGAAATGAAAAATCTTTATCAGCTGAAAGCTGGGAACAATAATAACCCAAGAATGAGTTTTGTCTTAAAAAACAGAAACAATGGGAACGTTCTGTTTTCTACAGATACAGTTTATCTTCCTTTGGATTCTTCCTTGCATATCGTCTCAGGCTCGCAGGGAATAGTATTAAACAATTGGAATCAGAACAACAATATCAGTCTGGCACTTAAGATGCAGGGTATCCATCAGAACTTTCTGAATCAATCTGATAATTTCAACCTCGTTAATACTTATTTCATAAATTCTGGTTCAATAAGCAAGAAAGATGACCGGGTGAATAATCTGGTCTTGCGGGGATATGAACTCTCGGAAAATTACCCCAATCCTTTCAACCCGACAACAACGATAAACTATCAACTACCGCAGACTGGATTTGTAACTCTGAAAGTCTACGATATTCTCGGGAAAGAAGTTGCAGCTCTGGTGAACGAACAGAAGAACCAGGGAAGGTATTCTGTTAACTTCGACGCGTCCCATATTTCAAGCGGTGTTTACATATACCAGCTCCGGGTAAATGATTATGTGAGCTCGAAGAAAATGTTATTGCTGAAGTGATGACCATTTGAGGTTAAAATGAAAGAGGCTGTCGTTGGACAGCCTCTTCTCATTTCAAGCCGAGATTATTTCTTTGGAGGAGCTACGGCGTCTTTTGCCTGTTTTGCCACTCTGAATTTCAGAGTTTTCTTTGCAGGTATTACCATTGTTTCGCCGGTAGCAGGGTTTCTGCCCATTCTTTTCTTTCTGTCAACAACCAATAATTTGCCGAGCCCGGGAATAACAAAAGATTTTTTGGCTTCTTTGTACGATAATGATACGAGCTCATCAAGGAATTGACCGGCTAATTTTTTTGTCGTTCCGGTTTTCTTTGAAAGATGATCAAGTATTTGACCCTTGGTCATTGGTTTAGAATTTGCCATAGTAGGTCCTCTCTATTTTTATTAAATTAACTTCGTGCGAAATTTATAAATTTTTAATTCTAAACAAAAATGGAATCTGATGTTTTTGCAAATTATTCACACCCCCTGCCAGCCCTGTAATTAAGGCTTTTGTGGCTTACATCTTATTTATTTATTTTTTCAGCTATCTAATTAAAAAGAGTGCGGTTCTGCCTGATGATGAAATGGTTTAGTTTATTCCTGTTCATGGTTTCCGCTGCCTCTGCTTACCCTCAGGCAAAGGATTCGGTCTACGTCGATACGACCCGGGCAGGTATAATCGATACTGTTGCCGCTGATACCACCGGATTCCTCAGCACCAGGAAGGAAATAGCTAAAGCCGATACTATTACCCCTCTTTACCAGAACCCCTTTTATTCTTCAGGCAATTTCATCGATAGAAAACAAATCGACTTCCTCGACTATCGTTATACCGGCGACCTCTTTACTCCTTTCGGTATGAGTTTTCTAAAAAATTATAGTTTTACAGGCCATCCGAATGAGCTTATTCTTTACGGTACCAGTGATATCAGCTTCTTCGAAAACGGCATTTATGCAAATAACCGCAGCTCAGGCGGTTTCAATCTCAACCTGGCGGCCCCGGAGATGATTGATTCTATCGAGATTGTTCCCTCTCCGCGCGGGTTCTTGTATGGACCGGCAAACCGCCCTGTCAGTGTTAATTTCATTAAAAGAGATATCCTTTCCATAAAGCCCTATACACGAATCAAGTATTATGAAGGTCCAGCCGGTGAAGCTTTTATTGATGCCATATTCAATGCCATTCTCTTTAAGGATGCAATATTTACACTCGATATTTCCAACCGGAAAGTTGATCTGAGCTATGTGAACAGTAATTTCAGTATATGGCAGGGAGAAGCTCACCTTAAATATCTCTTTTCAAATAAAGTGAACCTGACAGCATCATATGGATATAATGATTATGATGCGGGTCTGAACGGAGGTGTGGATGCCGATAGTATAATTCAGGCCGGGGTGAGTCTCGATGCTGTCTTGTATGATGAACAGACTGCTCCTGTTTATTATCCGCAAAGAAGATTGAATATCCTTCAGCATAACCTGGCTCTCCGGCTGTTTGCTGATCCTGTAAAGAACTCACGGACTGACCTTAGTCTGTATTACCGCTTTAGTAATGATGAGATCAGTAATCCGCCGGATGTCCTTACCTTTCCGCGGAGAGATAAGAATAAGACCGGAGGAGCTCTGCTGAGACAGGATGTGACTCTTGCTTTTGCTGATCTTAAAGTACTTGCGCAGTATGAGAAGACAAATACAAAATATTATGTGCCGGGGATAAATACTGAAGTTAATTCAAACTATTTTTCGCTTTCGCCGGTTTTGAGCCTTAACATCATCGATAGTATAATTACACCTTCCGTCTTTTATAAGTTTCAGAATGTCAGTGACGGCAGTTCACGGACATATAACGGGGTTGGAGTAGATGTCTCGCTTGATCTTTTCGATAATCTTAAACTTTACAGCGGATATTCAAATTACAAATCAGCAGACCTCAGCGAAAATTTAAATACGCTCGAGCTTTCTGCAGATTTAAGTTTTGATAGCTTTGATCTCGATGCTAAGTTTATCCATAGAAGCAGAAGTTTTACCTATGTTAATTCCTACCCGTTTTCCACTGATGATTATTACCTGGATCTTGGTACTTCGATGATAGGAGGCAGCGCCCGCCTGAAACTCTGGAAGATACTGCTCAAGGGGAGCAGCTATTACGACCTTTCAACTCACAGCTCTTCCGGTAATCTTCAAACTTACTCAATTGCCTCGCCTAAATTAAAATTAACAGGCGGAATATATCTTGACGGTTATTTCTTTGAGGATAATCTTAATCTTAAAACAGGATTTGCCTTTAATTACAACTCGGATCAGAGGGTATGGTATTCAGGACAGGAGTATCACCCGGCCGCTCAATTCGTAACGGTTGATTTCACTCTTGCAGGTGAAATACAGAAAGTTGCAATTGCATATTTTACCTGGGAGAACCTGTTTGATGAAACTTATTATATTGTCCCTTACTATCCTATGTACCGGAGAGGAATAAGGTTCGGTGTAGCCTGGGAATTATTTAATTAATGCACAGTGCCGTGTCATTACTTAAATTAAATAACCGGAAGTCTTCTTTAATTCTAATCTTTACTGCATTATTTACCGAAGCACTTTATATATTCTTTGATGTAAATAATGGTACGGGGGATACCGGTCTGTATATGTTTATATACTTTGAAACCTTCATCCTTCTCTTCTTTTCGTACTACCTGGTAAGGATCTCTGACCCCGCTCCGGTAAGCAGTCTCTTATTTTTATCGAAATTATTTACTGATAATAAGTCCGATGCTTCAAAATTTTCGGTTCCGCTCCTGGTAATCATTTTCGGGATTTTATTCAGAATAAGTTTAATTCCCTCCGCACCGGCAGATTCTCCCGACGCATACAGGTATGTGTGGGAAGGTAAAGTGCTTTATAACGGATATAGCCCTTACCAGTATTCTCCCGATGCCCCTCAGCTGCAAAGCCTGAGAGATGAAGTTTATTCAAAAGTGACTTTCAAGGATATCCCCACTATCTATCCTCCAGCGGCTCAACTGGTTTTTCTCCTGTCATATTCTGTAACGGGAGAAAGTATAACAGGACTTAAAATCATATACCTGTTATGTGAAATCATAACGATGATATTTATCTTAAAATTGCTCTATCTAAAAAAGATAAATCTGAATTATATAATTCTCTATGCCTGGCTTCCTCTCCCCATTATGGAATACTTCGTGAACGCTCACATAGACGCGGTTGGTATTATGTTCCTTGTGGTCTTCCTTTATTACCTGGAAAAAGATAAGATGCTGCCGGCGGTTTTTGCTTTTACGCTTTCATTTCTTACTAAACTCTACCCGGTATTTATTATCCCGCTGCTGGTAAAAAGACTAAGAGCCGGGAGATTTCTGTATTTTATTCTGATTTTTGTGTTCATTACTTTCCTCTTCTACTATCCTTTCCTTAACGGAACTCTTTCTGTAACGGATGCCTTAACAACCTATATGAGTAAATGGGAGTTCAATGCATCGGTTTATTATCTGCTGACCGCCTTTATTCCCGACCACGAAACCGCACGGTTGATTTGCGGTATCCTGTTGTTTATATCAATCGGTTATATCGCAAATTATTATAAGGATATAATTAAAGGGGTATTTGGTGTTCTCCTTGCAGTGTTGATCTTTTCCCCTGTCCTCTATCCCTGGTATCTCGGCTGGATAGCCGCCGTAAATCCCTTCGCCGGCTTTTATTCCGTTCTTAGTCTTCTTTTTACGGTTAACCTTTCCAACTTTTCACCGCTGGGTAAAGTCTGGCATGAGTATTTTCCGGTATTGTTCACTGAGTATGCAGTATTCTTTGTACTGCTGGCTTACGACTTATATCATCAGCGGACCGGGAAAACATTCAGGGACTTATTAAAATAAACTCCGGCAATTTCAGGCTTTCCTTCCGCCAAGATGCTTTCTGAGGAAATCTTCCATAGCCCTGTAGAACTCAAACTTGTTCTCTTCATTATGGAACCCGTGTCCTTCATTATCTTTTACTATATATGGAACATCTATATTCTTTTTCTTTAACGCTTCAACAATCTGATCGGATTCAGATTTGGCCACCCTGGGATCGTTTGCTCCCTGTGCAATCAGCAGCGGTGCTTTTATTTTATCTGCATGGAAAACAGGTGAAGAGGATTCCATCAGCTCCTTGTCCTTTTCAGGGTTTCCTACCATCTCGTAGATCATCTCTAAATAAGGCTCCCAGTAGGGAGGAATTGATTTCATAAATGTGAAAAGATTGGAAACACCCACGTAGTCGACTCCGCAGGCATAGAGATCGGGCGTGAATGCAAGTCCCGCCAGTACTGCATATCCTCCATATGATCCCCCGTAAATTGCTATTTTCTTTTCATCTGCAATACCCTGCTTAATTAACCACATTGCGCCATCAGTAACATCATCCTGCATCGATTTCCCCCACTGCTTAAAGCTGATTTCCCAGAAATTTCTTCCGTAACCGGTTGATCCCCTGAAATTTATCTGGAGAACTGCGTATCCGCGGTTGGCCAGGAACTGAACTTCAGGGTTGAATCCCCAGGCATCACGATGCCAGGGACCGCCGTGAGGATTGACTACGACAGGAAGCTGTTCAGGCTTAACGCCCTTTGGAAGGGTAAGGTATCCATGAATTTTCAGTCCGTCTCTTGATTCATATTCTATTGGCTGCATATCAGCCATATCATCTTCATTAAGCCAGGGACTAACATCAGCCAGCTTCTTAAATTCCTTGCTGTTTACATCATAATAGTAACAGGCGCCTCTCGATTTATCGCTGTAAGTCCTTACAAGTATTTTATCTTCCTCCCGGTTTGAGTGCGAAACTACAACCTCGCAGCCGGGCAGCTTCGCTTCTAAATCCTTCTGAAGCTGTTCCCTTTGTTTATCTAAGAAATGATAATGACGTTTGTCTGTTACATAAGCTATCCCGGTTATAACTTTTCTTTTATCGGAGCTCAGGAGACCTGATACATCCACCTCAGGGTGTTCATAAATAACTTCCAGTTCTTTATTGTTATCTATATCATATTTCACAATAGCAAGTTTGTCACGCCCGATATTAGACATCATATATACAAACTCATTATCATAAGTGAACATCGAAGGTGAGAGAGTTTCTTTGAAATTGGTAATGGTAATCGTTCTGAATTCATCAGCTTCATTTTTCCTGTATAGTATTCCGGTATTCACACCATCAGTGGTTGTTGCTATCCGCAGTTTTCCATCATGGTCAGTCATCCATCCTGTAATATTTCCCGGGTTCTCCGCAATCATTTTCATTTCACCCGAATTAACATTTATCCTGTATACATCAAATATCCTTGCGTCCCTCTTATTCATTGCTATCAGCATTTCATTATCATTATCTTTCAGCTCATCAATAAGTTCTACCCTTACCCTTTCAAACGGAGTAAGATCCTTCTGATTACTGCCGTCAATATCCACAGCATAAAGTCTGAAATTCTCATCTCCTCCTTTATCCTGTACGTATGCGATGCGTTTATTATTCGCCCAGAAATAACCTGCAATATCCCTCTCCTCTGCAGATGTTAATCTTGTATTTTCATTCTGTCCTGTTCTCTGCATAAAAACATTCAGCCTGTTCTTCCAGGGCATCATAAAAGCAAGATTCTCACCGTCCGGCGAAAGCTGGTAAGCTGTTTTTTCAGGATTCTTAAAAAAATCTTCTAATGGAATAAGAGGCGCATTTAATTTCAAAACATTATCCTTTGGTTTATTGGTAGCTAAGAATTACTATACAAAAATAACAATACAACCCGGAACTTTAAGTGTGCTGAATTATAATTACTCCGGATAAATATACCAATGAAAAATTGCTTCATCCCGCAAGCCAGCTGACTTAAAAAAAATAGTGCTTCATTTGTTTTAAAATCTCCTCATTAAGTTGATCTTCAGATCAAATATTTGATAATATATTTATAGAAAATTCAAAATATGAGATGAACCGTCTCTCCTACGGTATAACAACGTCATAAATACGTCACTTCCCCATATAAAAATCCCACCATGAAGAGACGGGGCATTGACCCGGCTCCTCCAAGAGAAACCTATTGATTTTGTAGATCAAATCCATTAAAATTGATGCCAATGTCCAGATATAATGGACATTGGATACAATAAATGAGCATTTTCGAGCACATCAGGCAAAATATTGATCACGAAGTATTTACTTATACTCAACTTCTTGATCTTTTAATTGACTACAAAAAACCGCGGGACAAGCCGCGTAAAAGGACGCGATTGGTATGATTTAATATGGTATGTGTCTCATCATCCCGAATTAAACCTTAAGCATCTCGAATCAAGGATGAGACAATCCGGTCATTATACAGCGACTGAACCTCTTACAAAAACAAGTATGCTAAATATGCTTAATGAAGCTATTGACAGGTTGAATGTAGATTTGGCGCGTAATGAAGTTTCTTCATTTGTAAATAATCCCCGCTTACTGGATATATGGTCCAAAGATTTTTTCAGAGCCGCCTCTGAAAGAATTATTACTCAATAAAAACTTAACTAACGCGTGCCTTCGGTAATCGAACATTTCGCAGTAGAGACGGGCATTGACCCGTCTCCTATGTAATAAAAGAAATGTCTGAATAACTAGTATCCGGATGAATACAGGAATACTTAACTAAAGGCTCAGCATATCCTTAAACTTTATTGCCTGCCTTCTTGATACTTCTATTTTATTTCCGCCTTTTAATTTCACAAGAAGTCCGCCGTTAAGCCAGGGCTCAATATTCTCAATCCATTTAAGGTTAACAATATGCTTTCTGTTTGCGCGGAAGAAGGCTTTATTATCAAGCCTCTCATCGAGGTAATTTAGCGTTCTCAGGATTAAAGGTTTATTATCCTCAAAATAGAGTCTTACATAGTTTCCCTCGGATTCAAATAACCGTACAGTAGATAGCTTCACAAACCAGCACCTGTCGCCGTCCTTTACAAACACCTGGTCGTTTTCAGTCAGTACAGGTGTATCATCCGCGTCAATTTTATCTTTCTTATTCTTTTCAAGCAGCCGTTTAACAGTGTCCTCAAGCCGTTGTGGTTCTATCGGCTTCAGGAGGTAATCCATCGCATTGTATTCAAAAGCTTTAAGTGCATATTCATCGTAGGCGGTGGTAAAAACCACAGTCGGAACACTGTCCAGTTCTTCCAGCATTTCAAATCCGTTCTTACCCGGCATCTGGATATCAAGGAAAATGAGTTCGGGATTAAGTTCGGTTATTTTGTTCAGGGCGTCTTCTGCATTAACTGCTTCGCCTACTATGTTTATTTCTTTAAAGGGATTTAACAATCTGCGCAGTTCCGTACGCGCGAGACGTTCGTCATCTACTATTAAAGCTTTCATTTATTTTTCCTCCTGTTGGGATAATAACTTCTGCAATGACTTCATTTTCTGTTTTGTTATTAATACTAAAGAAACCATTTTCACCATATAAAAGAGTTAACCTGTGCTTGGTGTTCTGTATTCCGAAACCGGTTGCGTGTTTCAAATCCTCTTCGCTTAACTGTCCGGTATTCGTGATAAGGATATGCAGCTTTGAGTCTTCGATAAAAGAATTGACAAAAATCTTTCCGCCGTTTGTTCTTTTTGATATTCCATGCTTTATACCGTTCTCAACCAGGGTCTGTATCATCATAGGCGGTATTTCGGTCCTTATTGCTTTAGGATCTGTCTTGATGCTGTAATTTAACCTTTCCTCAAACCTTATTTTTTCAAGGTCGAGGTAATCTACAACAGTCTGCATCTCATCTTCAAGTGTTACAGTTTCACTTTTTTCTATTCTTAGTGAATAACGAAGAATATTCGAGAGTTTAGTAATCGCTGTTTTAGCCGAGGACGGATCTTCCTCAATCAAAGCTCTTATGCTGTTTAATGCATTGAACATAAAATGAGGATTTAACTGACTCTTCAGGGTCTTCAGTTCGAAATCCTTCACGGCAGCTTCCCAGATCAGAGCTTCGATTTCAACTTTCTTGTAATTCTGAAAGAAGTGAACAGAGAAATAAATTAGCTGCCATAACAGTATAACGCTGCTCAGGTTGAACGTCCATATCAGGGGAGTAGCAGGTTTGAATTCCGACATATTATAGAAGAAACCTGTAAGATTTATCGAAAAGAAAACAGCCGAAAGAACAATACCAATGAAAAGACTTGAAATAAGAACCCTCGGAACGATCTTCTTCAAAGGCAGCTCCAGCCAGCCTTTTTTCTTTATTGTTGCCCTTAGAAAATGTGTGGAAGTGAGCCCCAGGATACATATAAAAAGAAACAGGAGACCTTTCTGCCATGTGAAAGATTCAAAAGAGAACATAGCAATGAGGTTGACCGCGGCATAAAATGCCCAACCAGCTGCCTGCGAAGCCCAATAGGCTCTATTTCTGCTTATTCTTGAAATACTCTCTCCGCCCTCTTTTCTAATAACAGGTCTAACTATGGAAGCTTTTGTTTTTAAGTCAATATTAGTGCTAATATCAGTCATAAATATAATCGTAATGTCTTAAAAAGGAAATTGCTGCTTACTTCAGCAAATAGTCTATACACTCACTTCAAAATTAGACTTATTGTTTCTGAGGCAGTCTTTCTTTATTACTGCCGGTTTTATAGGATGATAAACGGAGAACCGGATACATTTTCCGGATGAAAATCAGGAACTCAGTGGTAATTTTTAAGCCAATTTTAAGAATTCTCTTAGAGATATTTAAGGGTTATAAATTAGGTTTGGAACAAAAAGGAGATTAAAAATGATTGACGTTCAGCTTCTTCATCCGATGATAGTACATTTCCCGATAGCATTATTAATAGTGGGATTACTGGCCGATGCAATAGGATTATTTTCTAAAAAGGAGTTTTTCTCCAAAGCCGGGTTCTATCTTTTGATCCTTGGAACTATCGGGGTAATTGCAGCTTATTTTTCAGGAAATCTGGCAGGAGAGGGAGTAACTGAAGCCGGCTCTCTCAAACAGGCGCTTGAGACTCATGAGGATGCTGCAGAGTTGTCTATATGGCTCATGTCAGCTGCAGCGCTGGTAAGAATTGCCTTCATTGCTTTTAAAAGGTATTCCGGAAGTTTAAAATGGGTCGCTTTTGCTTTATTTTTGATTGGCGTCCTGTCTATTGCACGTACCGGTTATTACGGCGGAGAGCTCGTTTTTAAGCATCCGGCAGGAGTTCAGTTTAATCTCGGCTTCGGAGACCCGGACGCTCAGAATATTAACATTAACACAGCTGATGAGGATTAAACTTAATAATAATGCGGATTCTGATTATCGAAGATGAAAAGGGAATAGCTAATTTTATCAGGGATGGACTGGTAGAAGAATACTATGCCGTAGATGTTGCCAATGAGGGCCGTGAAGGACTCAAAATGGCGCTGGTGAATGAGTATGATCTTCTGCTTGTCGACTGGATGCTGCCCGCACTTAGCGGGATTGAAATTGTTAAACAGGTGCGTAAAGAAAAACCGGACCTCCCTATCATTTTTCTTACTGCAAAAGATACTGTACAGGATGCAGTGTTCGGACTTGAAACCGGCGCTAACGACTATATCAGAAAACCTTTTCAATTTGAAGAACTGCTCGCCCGTATTAAGGTTCAATTGCGTCCTAAAAATACCGAAAGCGGATTACTGACTCTTTCCGATATTACTCTTAATCCCGACACACACCAGGTGTACAAGAACGGAGAGGAAATTTTATTGACTCAAAAGGAATTCTCCCTGTTTGAATTTCTTTTAAGAAATAAAGGAAGAGTATGTACCCGCACCAGCATTATCGAACACGTCTGGGATATACATTTTGAGGCCGATACCTCCGTAATAGATGTATATATAAACTTCCTGCGAAAGAAATTGAAACTTGAAAGCTCTAATGATCTGATACAGACTGTAAGGGGAGTCGGATATGTTGCCCGGGAAGTAAAATGAAACTTAATTTCAGAAACAGGATCGCTACCTGGTACCTTGTTGCAACAGCCCTTCTTATAGCAGGCTTATTCTCTGCTATTTACATAATTGTTAATAATACTGTTTACTCTCACCTTGATTCTGACCTTGACCTCGAGTTGAATGAAGTTAAAAACAGTATTGTCGATGCAGACGGTCAGATAATTTTTGCTAATCCTTTCGAATGGAACGAGAGAGAACACGGTCAGATTGAGGTTAACCCGACTTTTGTTCAGGTATCTGATAAACACGGTAAAGTGATAAGAAAGACAGGAAACCTCGTCACCGATTCGCTTGAATTCAGGAGTGCTGTAAATAATAAAATTTATTTTGACTCTGAGCTTTCCGGTTCACCTATAAGACAGGTTCAATATCCCTATTTTGATCCTGATGGAAGTGTAAAAGCTTACTTATCAGTAGCCGTTCCGCTCGAGGAATCGGCCCTTGTACTAAGCAACCTCCGTGAAGCCCTGGTGATTTCGTTTCCCGCAATCCTGCTTATACTTTTCCTGGTAACAAGGCTGATAGCAGGCAAGAGTATCGCTCCTATACATAATGTCATCAATACAGCCAATAAAATTTCAAAAGAAAATATCACCGAACGAATAACCCTGCCCCCGCATAATGATGAAATACATGCACTGACCTCAACGATAAACGGACTCCTTAACAGGCTTGAAGACGGCCTGCTGAGGGAGAGACAATTTACCTCGGATGCTTCCCACGAACTAAGAACTCCGCTTTCAATTATAAAGGGAACCCTCGAAGTACTTATCCGGAAACCCAGGGAAGTGATACAGTACGAAGAGAAGATTAGCTATTGCATATCGGAAACAGACAGAATGACCCGTCTTATTGACCAGCTCCTGCTGCTTGCGCGGTATGATACCGGCAAAATCAATCCCGTCAAAACCGAGTTCCTGTTTTCTGAAAAAATAGAAATAATGCTGCAGAGATTGAAGCCTCTGCTCGAGGATAAAAAGCTGGCGGTCAATGCAAACATTGATAAAAAACTGGTACTAAATGCTGATCCCGGAATGATCGAAATCATCCTTGAAAATATTTTAACAAATGCTATCAAATATTCGGGTAATGGAAGCTTTATAGACATCAAAGCTGCCCTTAATGGAAACAGCATTCTTTTTTCGGTAAAGGATTACGGGATCGGCATGACAGAACAACAGATAAAAAACATATTCGACAGGTTTTACCGTGCAGATGCGTCAAGGAGTTCGGAAGCCGGGGGATTCGGACTCGGACTTGCTATAAGTAAAAAGCTCTGCGACATTCAGGACATTAAAATAATTGTAGAAAGTACCCCGGACAAAGGGACAAACTTCAAACTTCATATACCAGCCTGATCTCCAGTACACTTATATCACCTTTTTAAGCATTTTTTAAGAATTCATTAAGCTTTGTTTTAGAAGTGCTGCTTATGTTTGAACAAGAAATTATTTTTTAATAAAAGGAGAAAAAATGAAAAGCTTATTAACAGCAGTTGTATTATTAACGGTCTCAGTCTTGAGTCTTAATTTTACCCTGGATAAAAAAGACTCAATGAAAACAATAGAAAACCTCAAATCTGCAATAACCGGGGAAACGACAGCCAGCGCTAAATATGCCGCATACGCAGAAAAAGCGAAACAGGAAGGTTTTAGTAACATAGCATTATTATTTGAAGCGGCTTCAAAATCTGAAAACATTCATGCCGGGAATCACAGAGCCGCGCTTGCACAATTGGGTGAAACAATGGGAGAAGTAAAACCTGATTTTACAGTAAAATCCACTAAGGAGAACCTGCAGGATGCAATCAACGGGGAATCATATGAAGTTGCGACAATGTACCCTGAATTTATAAAGACAGCCAATGACGGTAAAGTGAATATAGCCCTTATATCCTTTAATTATGCATATCAGACTGAGAAAAAACATAAAGATTTCTACAAAGAGGCCCTTGATAAACTCAATAACAATCAGGAAAATACACTTGCCTCTGTTTATTACGTTTGTTCAACCTGCGGAAATACATATGCTGGTACAGCTCCCGAGAGATGCGGTATATCTATGACCCCAAAAGAGAGATTCTACAAAATCAATTAGTAATTAGGATACAGTATCCCTGCTGTTAGCTCCCACAAAAAGCAGGATACTATCTGACAAAAAAGCCCGGTCAATCAGCCGGGCTTTTGTTTTTAATAAATTAAATTAAAGGTTTACTATATCATTATAAATTATAAATGCCATCAGCAATAAAAGAATTACAAACCCTGTGTTCTGAATAGCAATCTTCACCTTAATAGGGATCTCACGTTTGGTGATTCCTTCTATCAGAATAATTATAAGATGGCCTCCGTCCAGTACCGGGAAAGGCATAATATTTATTATGGCAAGACTGAGGCTCAGCAGTGCAAGGAAGAAGAGGAAACTTAGGAAGCCGGTATCAGCTGACTTTGCGGCAAGCTGTCCAAACCTTAAAACATCATCTCTGTTCTCCGGCAGACCAAATTCCGGTATACCAGTTATATATATATTCGATAATCATTCTTGTCTTTAAGGATGCCTTTCTCTAAGTTAACGTTAGTTCTTATTCCGGGGATTCTATAAGGTGATAATTTATTTAGAAGGGAGATCCCTATGAAAGCATTCATTATACTCTTAATCCTGCTCAGTACAGCCTCATCTGCACAGTATTCAGACACTACCCATACAGTACCCGTTCAGTACAGAAGAGGAATTCCACTACAGGATGGTTATCAGACGTACAGTGAAAAATATGCGGGTAAAAATCTCATCGAAGAAAAAAGAAGATTATTCCCTCTGGAAAGCACCGGCGTCTGGACAGAACTGAATCCGAAAGTACCGAGAGTGGATTATATAGGACTTCATTTCGTGAACAAAGATACAGGGTGGGCCTGTGGTGATCTGGGAACAGTAATTAAAACTACAAATGGAGGACAAGACTGGACAACTGAGGAAACCAACACAACAACTCCAATACTGAAGGTTAACAGCTTTAACGGCCAAATTGTAATTGCATCGGGGTTTAATGGTTTAATTCTCCGCTCGGCAGACGGAGGAGAAAGCTGGACGCAGATAACAAGCGGAGTAACCGGAGACCTCTGGGGACTGCAGATGATAAACGACAGTCTCGGCTGGGCTTGCGGATTAAATCAAACTTTACTTAAAACTACTGATGCGGGGCTAAACTGGCAGCCGGTTAATGCCGGCTTAAATGTAAACTATTGGGCAATAGATTTCCTGAATGAACAATATGGAATGATAGCCTGTGGAGGAGGGAAAATATTAAGAACAACAGATGGAGGAGACTCCTGGACACAGTTTCAGGCAGGTGATACCGATGCCCTATATGCCATCGATTTGATCGACAGCTTGCATATAGTATCAGCAGGAATGAACGGAAAGAATGTTTACAGTAGTGATGGAGGATTAACCTGGATTCAGAATGCCCGTCTTCAGCACGATGAACTTAACAGCATAAAATTTGTTGATGCTGATACAGGTTATACAATAGGCACATATGGCGGAGAGAGTTGGGGAATCAGAAAAACAACAAACCGGGGGGCAAGCTGGTTTATCCCGCCTGTTCAGAATTTAAGCGAATGGGAACTTGATCTGCTGCCTGGTGGAATTGGATATTCTGCAGGGAGCAATTTGAGGGTAGAGAAAACAATGGGAGGATATGACAACTGGGAAGGTTTATTCCTAAATGCAGATTTTGTTGATGTGTTCTTTACAGATGAACAAACAGGCTATGCCGCAGATGGAAGATATACGGGAGGACCGGTTTATAAAACAACAGACGGAGGGAATAACTGGTTTGGGCTGCCGAATTTTCCAAGAAATGTATTTACCTCTTCATTGAAATGTGTGACCTTTACCGACAGTGTAACAGGATTCGCAGGGAGCGCCCCCTGCAGAATAGTAAAGACAACAGATGCAGGAGATAGCTGGTATGTAGTCAACAGAACAGGTTTAACAGATACTATTGGATTGATAAACAGGATTTACTTTATAAACCCCGCAACTGGTTGGGCAGTAACAACAAGAGGCGGGATACTAAAGACCACAGATGCAGGTGAAAACTGGTTTGCTCAGCTAAATGCTGGTTCTTTTGTAATATTTCAAAACATCTATTTTGTTGATTCACTTATTGGATGGACGGCTAATCTTGTGCAATGGCCATTTAAAACCACTAATGGTGGAAGTACATGGGTGCAACAAACAAATCTGAATATTTTTTCCCTGACAGATATTTATTTCTCTAATTCCGATACAGGGTATGCGGCTAGTACTTCTGCAACGAACCCAGGCTTATATAAAACAATTAATAGTGGTCTAAATTGGTCATTAGTTACCGGAATAAATAGCCCAAGAAGTTTTGGGTTCTTTCTGAATAAATATCATTGGCTTGTTCACGGCTTTGTAGGATATATTTATGAGACACACGATGGAGGCATTAACTTTAATGATATCTCTAATAATGTACCAGCAACTTTTATAAGATTTTCTGCACCGCTTGATTACCTTGGTTACGCTATAGGGTCATTAGGATTGGTGTTAAGGTATTTAGATACTTCCTACGTCCCAGTAGAATTAGTTTCATTTGAAGGTAAATTCGAAAACAATAAAATAATTTTAAATTGGCGTACAGAATCTGAATTAAATAACAAAGGATTCGAAATTGAAAAGTCTTTAGATAAAGAAAATTGGGCTGGTATTGGGTTTGTAGAAGGTAATGGAACCACCACCGAAATAAATTATTATTCATTTAATGATGATGTGACTGGATTAAGAATTCAATTTTACCGGTTAAAACAGATAGACTATGACGGCAGCATTGAATATTCAAAAATCATAGAAGTAAATTCTGATTTAACAATTACGTCATTTCACCTGTTTCAAAATTATCCTAACCCGTTTAACTTTTCAACAATCATTACTTATCAGGTTTCTGTGAAAAGTAAGGTTAACATTTCCATTTATGACATAAAAGGTGAAAGGATTTCAGAATTAATTAATGAGAACAAGGAGAGGGGAATATACAAGACAACTTTAGAAAATTTAATACTTCCGTCCGGAATATATTTTGTAAGAATGATAACAAGCACTGGATACAGTGCAGTTATAAAAATAACTCATTTAAAATAAAGGAGGGTTAATATGAAAAATTTTTCGCTACTAATTTTTCTTCTGTCTTTCTGGTTTAATATAACAGAAGCACAGACAAACGCAGGTATTCCCGATGCAAGTACCGTACTCGTAGTCTATAGAGTCCCAGTTGACGAGAGTGACACACTTTCACAATCAATTATGCAATATTACGTTAATGCGCGCGGTATTCCGTTTCCACAAAATGTTGTTCCTCTTACTCTCCCCCGCCGCGAAATAAGCGTTGGTGACTGGTCGGACCCTCACATTGTAAAACTTGGGTATAATGATGAGTATATTCAGGATTCAACGTGGGCAGTGTGGGATTCAACTCATTGCGTTGACACGGCAAAATTTCACGCCTGGCAGTATTTTTTGGAGGAGGTGGTTAATCCGATTCGTTTACATCTTCAGCAGAATAATTTAATCTCTACAAAAGCAGGGATATTTCCGAATATCTTAAAAATGTAGGCGATCTGCTTAAGACAAGAGGTAAGAAAGTAGAAGATTATAAAGACGAACTGATCCCGACAGAATACCTGCTATATCAGAATTACCCGAATCCCTTTAACCCCGTAACCACGATTAAATATGCGATACCAAAGAATGTGAATGTTGAATTAAAGGTATTTAATATACTTGGGCAGGAAGTTAAAACTCTGGTAAATGAAACGAAGAATCCCGGGTATTATGAGGTACAGTTTAATGCTGGTAATTTTGCCAGCGGTGTATATTTATACAGAATTATAGCAGGAGAATTTATAAAGACCGGCAAGATGATATTAATTAAATAACGACATTTGTCGCCTCAGAATAGGTTAAGTAACAAAAAAATCTGAGTAGTCAGCTGAAATAAAGGGAGGACAGGAAATAAAAAGCCCGGCTGTGAAGTCCGGGCTTTACTATTTTAAGAATTGAGTTAAAGGTTTACTATATCATTATAAATTATAAATGCCATCAGAAGTAAAAGAATTACAAACCCTGTGTTCTGAATAGCAACCTTCACCTTAATAGGGATCTCACGTTTGGTGATTCCTTCAATCAGAATAATTATAAGATGACCTCCGTCCAGTACAGGGAAGGGCATAATGTTTATTATTGCAAGACTGAGGCTCAGCAGTGCAAGGAAGAAGAGGAAGCTGAGGAATCCTGTATCGGCCGACTTTGCAGCAAGCTGTGCTATCTTAACAGGTCCCCCGAATGCCTTTCCGAATGCTACCTGTCCCCCGATAACTTTACCAACCATATTGAATGTAAGATCGGTTACTCTTATAATATCAAGCCAACCGTAATAAAACGAATCGAAAAAGCCGTAGGTCTGGAATTCAACAGGTGCGTTTGGATTGGTAACAAGTGCTACGCCTATTAACCCGTTTTTATCAGGGGTAACCGAAAGCTGTATGGTATCCTGTCCTCTCTCAACAACCAGCGGCATTGTGGTGTTTTTATGACCGGATATGATTTCAATAGTCTGCTGAACACTGTAAATTTTCTTCCCGTTAAGATCCAGAAATATATCGCCTTTCTGAATGCCGGCTTTTTCTGCCGGTGAATCGCTTGTAACCTCGCCTATTGCGGGCTGAAATCCTGCAGGTATTAAAAATCGTTCGCCTGTTTCATTTTCCGGAATAACTTTTCTCGGGATAGTAATATCTTCAACTTTATTATTCCTGCTGAACCTGACATCAACATCCTGACCAATGGTATTTACAAAAATATCCTGCCTTACATCATCCCAGTTCTCAACGGGTTTACCATTGATGGCGAGTATTTTATCATTCGGCATAAATCCGAGTGAATCAGCAACACTTCCCGGTTCAACATATCCTATTTTTGTCGTGGTAATTACCTGTTTCCCCTGGAAGAAATTTACTCCCCAGAAAATTACTAACGCCAGGAGGAGGTTCATAATCACGCCCGCGGTAATTACTATTATTTTTTTCCATGCCGGTTTTGCACGGAATTCATAAGGCTGCGGTTCTTTGTCTGCAAATTCAGTATCGAAACTCTCATCAACCATTCCGGCTATTTTAACATAACCTCCGAGGGGAAGCAGACAGAGGCGGTAGTCAGTGTTGCCCTGTCCGTCAAAATCTTTCGGCAGTTCCCCGAAGGAAAAACCGGAAATCCGGTTCCACCCGAATAACCTCTTGCCGAAGCCTATTGCAAAAACGTCGGCACGCATACCGGTCAGTTTGGCTGCAGCGAAATGACCGAATTCATGTACAAAGACAAGAATGCCAATCGTTATCGCAAAATAAATTATATACTCCATTAAACGGGTTTCTCCTATTTTTTCAAATCCAGTTGAATATTAGATGCACTTTAGCAAAAATTGTTCCTCTTTGAAGCTACAAGAGGTTTGTCACGTATTCTCTTGTTTGTCTGTCCTGTGCAATAATCGTATCGAGTTCCGGGTGTTTGTGATTATCAAAATGATCAAGTGCGTTGCAAATCAGAGCAGGAATATCGGAAAATTTTATCTCTTTTTTAAGGAATTTTTCAACAGCTACTTCATTTGCGGCGTTCAGAATACACGGAGCTGTTCCGCCTGATTCCAGTGATGCGTACGCTAATTTAAGGCATTCAAACTTCTTCATATCCGGTTCGAAAAAGGTCAGGCTGGAAATTTCTGATAAATTTGCTCTCGGCAGATCGTTCTGCAGCCGCTCCGGGTAGGTTAAAGCGTACTGGATAGGCAGTTTCATATCAGGCAATCCCATCTGGGCTTTAACAGATCCGTCAACAAACTGGACCATGGAATGAATAATTGACTGCGGATGAATTACTACATCAATCTTTTCTTCAGGCAGGTTGAATAGCCAGTGAGCTTCTATTACTTCGAGTCCCTTATTCATCATTGTAGCCGAATCGATCGTAATCTTATTTCCCATTTTCCAGTTGGGATGATTAAGAGCTTCTTCAACAGTTACATCATTAAAATCGTTCTTATTAACTTCCCGGAAAGGTCCTCCCGATGCAGTTAATATAAGCTTTTCTACCTCAGCAGGATTTTCTCCAGTCATACACTGAAATATGGCGCTGTGTTCTGAATCTACAGGAATAATTTCAGCTCTGTATTTTTCGGCAAGGGTTTTTACCAGTTCGCCGGCAACGACCAGAGTCTCTTTATTTGCAAGTGCGATTCTTTTTCCGCGTTTGATTGCTTCAACGGTGGGTATTAATCCGGCAAACCCTACCATTGCACCGATTAGTATGTCGTAATCCAGGTTTGAGGCTGCATAATGAAGCCCTTCCTCACCAGTTAACACTTTCGTATGGCTTTCTATCCTGCTTTCCAGTTCAGAGGCAAGCTTCCTGTCTTTTACCACCACAATGGGAGGATTGAATTCTTTTATTTGCGGCTCCAGCAGATCTATCCGGGTATTGACGGTCAATGCGGCAATCCTGAACTTGTCAGGGAAGTTTCTGATCACATTTAAAGCATTTATGCCTATGGAACCTGTAGAACCGAGAATTAAATATATTTTTCATTCTAACTATTTAAAAACAGACATTAAAAGTAACTAAGTACGCCTTTTATAGCAATGTATTTCTATCCCTTCGCCTGAAAATTAAACAGAGCTGGCGCGGCACTTTTTGCCGGCTTTAATCACTACTTAAAAAATTAAACTTTAGGAAGTACTGTATATGTGATGATTTTATCACTGTCTCTGATTAGTTTAAACACGAATTACAAATAAATAATTCATTTTCCCGAGGAGTTTATGAAATTGTTCCAATCTTTACTTTTAGTTCTTTTTTTACTTCTGTTTGTTTCAGAAAGTTATTCATTGCCCAGGTATGCTCTCCGAATGGGTGGAACATGCGCCGATTGTCATGTTAATCCGACAGGCGGATTAATGAGGAACTCGGGCGGATGGAATTTTGGAAAGAACGTCCTGCCTATGGAAAGACCTAGTAAAGAATTCCCTATGAGCAATAAGCTAAATGAAAATATTCAGTTCGGACTTGATTTCAGGGGAAACGGATTGCTTTACATTACGGATTCAACAAAACGAATCGATTTTCAGAGGATGACCGGTTCTGTTTATACTAATGTCGATTTTTCTGAAAAAATAAGTGCTTTTGCACGGTATGACTTTATCTGGCAGATATGGGAAGCTTATGGAATTGCTCATATACTTCCCAACGATGGTTATATAAAAGGCGGAAGTTTTACACCTAATTATGGGATCAGGCTCGATGATCATACTGCTTATACGCGTGGCGGGGACCTCGGAATTGTTACTCCCGGTGCTTCAAAAAGAGGCTTAATTTTCGACCCGCGGTATGTTGAGAGCGGGATAGAGGTAGGACAGTATATTTCGAATTTTGCACTGATTACAGCAAGCGTTGGTAATTCTCATTCTCCAAGTGTTTTTGTAACTGACCCTACCTATACTGCAAACCTTCTTCTCTATCCTACGGTTTCCGATGTCGCCGCTTTAATGCTCGGCGGATCTGTGGCTGTTTTCAAACAGCAGACATTCACAGGCTCAACTGTGAAATTCCCTGAGGTTCAGATGTATGGAGGTTATGCCGGAATTGGAATAGGCGACTTTACTCTTATGGGTGAGTATGATATCGCAAATAATTATGTTAAACAGGATTCCGCTTCTACAGCATTGATGATTGAAGCTGCCTATAGGCTTGTAAAAGGTGTTGAGGCCGTAGTCAGATATGACCGTTTTGATCCGCTGACTTCGAGGGACAAAGATGATATCAGCAGACTGATCGTGGGCTTTGAGGTTCATCCGTATAGCTTTGTTGAAATTCGTCCTCAGTACCGCTTCCAGATGGAACATCCATCAATAATGAATGATACTTTCCTGGTTCAGTTCCATTTGTGGTATTAGAACTTAACGTAAGCGATATTGTTGAGACTCGGGTAAGGGATTCATTTATTTTATCAGGTATTGTGAGTAGATGGATTCAGCAAATTAATTTTACGAATTAAGGTGTTGATGCATTGAATAATCATTTTGCGACTGAAATGGAATTTTGTTCAGATCTGGATCGTAAAAAATTGCAAAATGAGACACTGACATTTTGTCATATATTAATTTTTTCAACAGCATAAAATTGCGTTTTTTCGGAGTTTTTAGCGTGTATCATTTTGAGTCCTTCTCCGTTCCTTCTCGCGTCATAACTCCGTTCTAATTCCGGCATAATACCCAGTGACTGACATTTTGTCAAAATGTTAAATATTTCAACATAAATCCGATCTGGTAATTCAAAATATTTCCCATCTGATTTCTTAATTAACATCTCAATCAATTAATCGGTTATTCCGCAATTCAACTGATACGCACACCTTATTATTTCCCAAATCTTTTTATTTTTACTATTCAAAAACCCAGGTAAATAATGGCTGAAAATCAATCAATCCCGGTCTGGAAAGAGCACCTCCAGGAAGAGATAGATGCGTCCTATCTTTATAAGGTCCTCTCGGGAGTGGAACCTGACGCGAAACAAAAGGACATATATTCCAGGCTTTCCGAAATCGAACAAAAACACATGAAGGCCTGGCGTGATTTATTGATAAAGCATGGTGCAAAACTTAAACCAGAAAAACCATCCTTCAAGGCAAGGTCGCTTGTCTGGCTTTCAAACCGTTTTGGTCCGTGGATCCTTGCCAGGGCTTTAATGAATGAAGAAGCTGAAGAGGTCCGCTCTTACCTCAGTCTTCATAAAACAAGCTCAGATAAAGAAACAAAAGACATCGCACTGCAGCTTGCGAAGGATTCTGCCGAGCACGCAAATAAGCTGATGGATATTAAGGGAACTACTGAAGAACCATGGCATCGTTCGGAATCTGGAGGTTTGCTCAGAAACGTTGTTTACGGATTTAACGATGGACTAACAGCTAACTTTGGTCTTCTTGCAGGAGTTATCGGTGCAGCCGTTGCACCCCATATAATTTTAATATCAGGTATATCAGGAATGATTGCCGATGCTCTATCAATGGGTTCTTCCGGGTACCTTGCCGCAATTAGTGAGAAGGAAGTTTATGATCACGAACGCAAGATGGAAAAGGAGGAGATCCTCCTTATGCCGGAACTTGAAACCGAAGAGCTTGCGCTGATCTATGAATCCAAGGGAATGAGTAAAGATGATGCAGCTAATCTGGCGGTCGAAGTAATGAAAGATCCCGCCCAGGCGCTCGAAGAGAAAGTAAGGATAGAGCTTGGCATCAATGAAGCAAATATGAGTCCTTTCCGTGAAGGATGGATAACCGGACTTGCTACAGCAATCGGTGCTCTTATTCCCGTCTTCCCGTTTTTCTTCCTTACAGGTTCAGCTGCAATATGGACCGCATTTACTATAGCTATGCTTGCACATTTCGGCGTCGGTGCTGCAAGAAGTTTCTTTACAGGCAGAGGAATATTCCGCAGCGGATTCGATATGTTCGTGGTGGGTTTCGGTATCGCAGCGGCAGGCTACTTTATAGGAGAATTTATCTCCAAGTTCTTTTGATCAGGCTGAGTTTCTGCTTGCGTTTATATTTCCATATAATGATCTCTGAACTATTTTTTCATAGGTCTCTGCATCGGAAGTATTCTGTTCAATTTTCTGCAGGGCATACTGCTGAATAACAAGAAGGGGAAGTACCAGCTGTTCTCTTATCTTAATTGAATCTCTCGTAACCGGATCTTCCTCCATCAGAGAGCTGTAACCGGAAATAAGCAGCGTCATTTCCTTTGAAAGCTTGTATTCATTGTAAAGTATGTTCCAGAATTCTTTATACTCCTTATCCTTTGCTATGTAAGCTGTTAATTCAAAATTACATTTAAGGAGCGACATCATGCTGTTTAGGATTAATGCCTGAAAGTATGATGCTTCCCTGAATAGTTTCTTCAGGTCGTTTAGTTTTCCTTCATCCGCTAAAGTCTTGATCGCTGTTCCTGCACCGAAATAACCGGGAACATTCTGCTTAAGCTGGCTCCACGAGCCGACGAAAGGAATAGCACGCAGATCCTTTAAATCCAGTTCTTTCTTCGTTCCTCTTTTAGCCGGTCTGCTTCCGATATTTGTTCTTCCGTAATACTTTAATGTGCTTTTATTTTCCAGGTAAGGTACAAACATTTTATGGTTCTTAAGTTCATTGTATTTTTCATAACTTCTTTGTGCAAGGGTCTCAATCAGTTCTCTTGACTCTTCGGAAATTAAATTTTCTCCGGCATACAGACTATTATATAATCCGGCAGTAATTAGCTGTTCACAATTATTAATAAAATGCTCTTTGGTGCCGTATTTACTTGTTATCGTTTGTCCCTGGATTGTTAATTGAATAGCATGGTTCGCTATCTTCGGTCCCTGCGCAGCATAAAAACGGTGTGTCTTCCCTCCGCCCCGTGCAGGAGGACCTCCTCTGCCGTCAAAGAATACTGCTTCAATGTTATACTCCCTGCATACTGAGGTCAGCTTCTCTTTTGTTTTAAATATCGACCAGTTTGCCTTCAGGTAGCCGCCGTCCTTTGTTCCGTCCGAGAATCCGAGCATTATTGTCTGCCTGTTCCCACGATTCTTTATATGCTGCCTGTATTCAGGTATTTCAAAGAGTTCTTTCATTATGAATTCAGAATTTTTCATCCCTTCCATTGATTCAAATAATGGGATTATATCGAAAGGTATCTTACCTTCGCTCCATCCGCACCACCTTAAAAGTGCAAATACGAATAACACCGAAAAAATATCTTCAGAATTGCTGATAACATACCGGCAGCATCCTTCCTCTCCGTTCTTCTCCTGAATATGCTTAAGCTGTTTAATTGTTTTAATGGTGTCTTTTATCAGCTTATCTTCATATTGGTCGGGGTTAATACGGAACCATTTATGTGTAAGTATAGAAACAAGTTCTTTACGTGAGAATTTATCCGGACTATTTGAAACAGACTTCTGCTTCTTAAGTATTTC
Source organism: uncultured Ignavibacteria bacterium (assembly GCA_963832715.1). Taxonomy (GTDB): domain Bacteria; phylum Bacteroidota; class Ignavibacteria; order Ignavibacteriales; family Ignavibacteriaceae; genus DATFVA01. The sequence goes on from CAWHVB010000005.1 coordinate 253,276, forward strand.
CTCAACAGTTTTTTTGTGAACGCTGTGATTCTGCCTGATATCAAGAGAAGCAAAATGGGTTTTGAAAATCCTTACCCTATCTATAAGACTATCAAGCTCTTCCAGGTAAAGACTGTTGTATTTTTTTATGAGTGTCTCTCTTACAGCATATAGCGGTTTAATAATATCATCATACTTTAGTACTTCATCAGGATTAAACCTTGATGAGGATAGTTTTGCAGCAAGTCCTGATATATTATCCTGGATATCCCTGAAGGTCAGCTTCTTTGAAAGGTCCTTAACATCCCTGTAATAGCATTTCATCAGAGTCATACGGAGTTCATCCGCAACGGCAGCAGTGGTATCCGAGGTAACATACGGGTTCCCGTCGCGGTCGCCTCCCGGCCAGAAACCTAATTGAATTATGTTCGTATTATCGAAATCTCTGTCGGGTACATTCCTTTTAATTTTATTGTAGAGTTCTCCCGCGGCATCATAATAGACGCTTCTTAGAAAGTAGATAATATTTTTAGCTTCGTCCAGCGGGGTCGGCTTTTTTGCATTAACAAGGGATGTTAGTCCCAGCTGCTGTAAAGTGAGATCCATTCCCGGTATATCATTCTCAGTCACAAGGTTTCTTAATTTTGCTATTATATCAAGGACAGGGGGTGAATAGAATTGCGTAGGGTGTGCTGTAAAAACAATCCGGATGCTGAAATTCGAAAGCGTTTCATAAATTCCGGTTCTTGTTTTTGTGGTATCGGAAAGATTTATGTAATCCTTCAGCGACAGGCTATCTTCATGCTTTAATATCTGCGGAAAAGCCGCATCTTCAATACTGTCGTATAATACTATCTGTCTTTCGATATACTGTATTACCCTGAACATAAAGTCGATCTTCTCTTCTTCAGTCTTGAGATTAGCGTGACTATTAAAGAATGACTCCATTATGGTCAGTGGATCCTTGCCGGAATCCAGTTCCCGTTTGAATATAGTCTGCATCAAAGGAATTAACATTCCTATATTACTAATACTGCGGAACGGAAGGTTCAGGAAAAGACTGTTGTAAATGTTAAACTTATTCTTTACCGAACGCTCAAATTCTTTTTCTTTTATGGTATTGCTCATCTCTGTAGCTTAATAGTGTTATTAAAAGTAAATAAAACTAACCAAGCACTCAAATGAGAAAATTTTCCTCGGGCGGCCTGATGGAATAAGGCTGAGTCATTAAAATCTATTGTCATATCACGGTGCCGGGGGTGGAATGAAACTTCAGGGAGTTAAACTTAGAATGTATCCCGGCGCTGGTGTGGAGAAATGCCTGGGGTATCAGCAAGCGGGGACCAGGCTTAAGAAAAATGTGAAGTGTACCTATCCAGCAAATTCCTAATCACTTTCTGGTATTGGCTGCCATGCTGTCTGGCTATTTTTTTAAAGAACTCAACGCTTGATATGCTCAAATTCAAAGTAACTTTTACCGTTTGCTCCTTCAAAACCAGATCTTCCGGTTTCGGTAAGAAATCCTTTATAATCTCAACTTCTCCGATTTTTTCGTCACTATATTTTATTTTCTTTTTCATAAATCGATTTACCTTTCCTCCAGTATCCTGCCCCAATGATTCTGATTATGTTATTTCTGTATGTAAAACGGACTGTAACCACATCATTTTGAATTTTACCAAAGCAATAATACCTTTCCTCATCTATGCTATGTTCTAAATCCTTAGCAATTATTCTGTACTTATCATTGAATGCGTACTGTGCTTCTTCGAAAGAAATTCCATGCTTCTGCATGTTAAGTATATTCTTAATTTCGTCCCACTCAAAAGAGGAAGTTGAAGACAATATCAGGACTTTCGTTAATTAGCTCCTAAATATACATATATTTATATGTATAATCTACCATATAATTCATAATAATACCACAAAGATATTCTATACTACAGGAGGAACAAATCATATTCCTGATGGTATTAATTGAGTAGTTTATTCCCTTGAACGTACGTCTTTATTTGGCAATATTTAGTTTTATGTATAAGAAAATTATTAGTCCTTCTGATTATCTATCCCCGGTTTGTTTTGTCGCACAGACCGAGCACACTCTGCAGCAGCGGTATATGCTGGGACAGGGATACCTGCAGGCAGGCCAGCTTGAAAAAGCGAAATCAATTTACGAAGAGCTGTACAACCAGAACCAGGATAATTTCCAGTATTTCGAGGCTTTGAATAATGTCTACCTCCAGCTGAAAGATTACCAGGGCTCGTTGAGGATAATACAGGATAGAATGCAGAAGATCTCTCCCGATGCTAATATGTACGGTCTTCTTGGGTCAACTTATTACCTTATGGGAGATACACAGAAAGCTCACCAGGTTTGGGATGAGGGGCTGCAGAAACTGCCTCCTGATCCCATGAATTACAGGATAATATCTAATTATGTACTCGATAGAAGAGATTTTGATAAAGCTATTGAGATCCTGAATAAAGGGAAAACTGAAACCAATGATCCGGTGATTTTCTCATATCAGCTGGCTGATCTTTATGCTCTTACAATGAGATTCAAGGAAGCTGCTGAAGAGTATGTTTTTATACTTAATAAAGTCCCTGAACAGGTTACCAATGTTCAGAATAAAATGTTTAACTATATAAATAAAACGGATGCCCTGCCTAAAACAATTGAAGTTTTTGAGGATAATGCAGGCGATAATAAGAGCATAAAATACCTGCTGGCAAGATTGTTTGTTGAAAATAAGAACTACCGGAAGGCATTCGATCTTTACCTCGATCTGGATAATGAAAATAAACACCAGGGTGCCGACCTGGTCAGGCTGGCTGACCTTATTTACAGCGAGGGTGATTATAAAACTGCGGGAGATTTTTACAGTGAGATAATCGATAAGTTTTCAGACTCACCAATGATCTCAACTGCAAAACTCGGCTATGCAAAAACACTTGAGGCTGAAGTCGAACAATCGGATGGAAAAGACTGGAAACCATATCATGGTTTCAATCCGGCAGACAAAGATAAAATTGATAAAATAGTAAATGCCTATAATGATATAATAAAACAATATCCCAATTCTGATGTTTCACTTGAATCATACCTCAGGCTGGGCGACCTTGAGTTATATACACAGGGCGATCTTCCTGCTGCAAAGGAATATTTCGGTAAAATACTGAATAATGCTCCTTTTTCATCTTTTGGCGCGCAGGCTGAGCTCGAATCGGGTAAAATTGAACTGATCCAGGGGAATCTTGATGCTGCTTCCGGCTATTTTCAGAAAGTGTTAGAAAGACCCAAAATTCCCGAAGATCAGAAAAACACAAGTAAATATTTGTTGGCAAGGATAGATTTTTATAAGGGAAAGTTCAAAGAAGCAAAAAATCAACTGGTACAAATATTGAACAACCTGGGTGATGATTATGCCAATGATGCGATAGAATTGTCGCTTTTGTTGAACACTACGATGACTGATTCGTCTGAATTAGTAAGGTTTGCTGATGCAGAATTTCTGGCGGATCAGAAGAAATTTACGGATGCAGCCGAAAAATATCATATGGTGGCTCAGAATCAAGGTGCTTTTATGCTTAAAAGTATAGCTGAACTGCGTGAGGCAGAAATGGAGCTTGCAGCAGGAAATACTGATAAATCCATCGAAATGCTGAAAAATATCTCGGGTGAGGAGAGCAAAAACATTTATTCTGATAAAGCCTTATATTTGTTGGGTCAGATTTATGAATTCGGCTTGAATGATTCGACAAAAGCCGTTGAAAAATACGAGGAATTACTTGCAAAATTCCCCAATTCCTTATATTTAGATGATGCCAGGGATGAAATAATTAAATTAAGAAATAAAGCGAGTTAAGAATGGGAAAGAAACAGGGCCAGAAGATCGTAAAATGTTCATTCTGCGGCCGGGATGGAAGTGAAGTCGGCAGTATGATTGCCGGACCTGATGTTTATATATGCGATATATGTATATCAAGCAGTGTGGATATTTTAAGGAATAACCTGGCTGCATACTCAAATACAAAAACTAAAGCTGCTAATATTCCTTCTCCCCAATCAATTAAGAAAACCCTTGATGAGTATGTTATCGGACAGGAAAGAGCTAAAAAAGTACTATCAGTAGCTGTCCATAATCACTATAAAAGAATTAACTCAAAAGGGTCGTTCTTTGAGCTTGATGATGTGGAGATTGAAAAAAGTAATATTTTATTAATAGGACCAACCGGGGTAGGCAAAACATTGCTGGCACAGACTCTTGCACGGATCCTTGAGGTTCCTTTTGCAATAGCAGATGCAACAACCCTTACTGAAGCCGGTTACGTTGGCGATGATGTTGAAACCGTCCTTGTTCATCTTCTTCAGGCAGCAGATTACAACCTCGAACGTGCACAAAAAGGTATTGTTTACATAGATGAAATAGATAAAATAGCACGTAAAAGTGAAAGTACTTCTATTACACGTGACGTTTCGGGCGAAGGTGTTCAGCAGGCACTTCTTAAAATTCTTGAGGGTACTGTTGCCGGTGTTCCCCCCAAAGGCGGAAGAAAACATCCCGAGCAAAGTCTCATCAATGTGAATACTAAAAATATTCTGTTTATTGTCGGCGGCGCATTTGATGGTATCGATAAGATAATCGCATCAAGGATCAACAAGAATAAAATGGGATTCTCCCGGGATGATCTGAAAGATAAAGTATCGGAAGAGGATATGCTTGCTTATACTCAGCCGGAAGACCTGCTCAGGTTTGGTTTAATACCCGAACTGATAGGAAGACTCCCTGTCACGGCACCTCTTCATAGCCTTAATGAAGCCGCGCTTAAAAGTATCCTTACAGAACCAAAAAATGCAATACTTAAGCAGTATAAGAAATTATTCATGATTGACGGCGTTGAACTCGAGTTTGACCCATTTGCTATTGATGCAATCGTTAAAAAGGCTGAGGTAAGAAAAACAGGCGCACGTGCCTTAAGATCGATTGTTGAGGAATTTATGCTCGACGTAATGTATGAACTTCCTAATAAAGATAATGTTGATAAATGTATTATAACAAAAGATGTGATAGAGAAGGGTGCCGAACCTATTTATCTGGATGCGGATAGAAAATCGGCTTGATCATTATTCATATACGTTTTATTTATGAAGGCGATTTAATGAATCGCCTTTAATTTTTTAAAAGAAAAGTTTGATATGTTCAGAAAGATTGTTTTTATACTTGTACTTGCCTCAATAACGGCATTGGCTCAGTCAAAAATATTAATTTATATGGACCTTCAGCAGACCGACCACCTCAAGGCCTACGGTATCACGTTTCACGCTTTGCAGAAGAATATTAAATCCGATTGGCTTCTTAACTACCGCGGCGGATCTTTTATGATCGATTATGATAATAATATCGCTGTTGAATGCAGGGTTGAAGGTGTTGCATTTGATCTGCTGTCTGCTTCACAGGCAGCCGATATTTATTCAACTGTTCAGAGCGAAGATAATAATATGGATGTGGTACGACTTGAAAAAGCCCCCAAAATAGCTGTGTATGTTCCCCCCGGTTTTATGCCATGGGATGATGCTGTTACCCTGGCACTCGAATATGCAAAAATACCTTATGATAAGATCTGGAATGACGAGATCCTTAAGGGCGATTTATCCAAATACGATTGGCTTCACCTTCACCACGAGGATTTTACAGGACAATACGGAAAATTTTATGCAAGTTTCAGCAATGCACAATGGTACATCGACAACCAGCTCATGTATGAGAATGATGCGAAGAAGAACGGATTTAAGAAAGTTTCTGAAATGATGAAAACGGTTGCAATGGATATTAAGACTTTCGTGGGGCAGGGAGGATTCCTGTTTGCAATGTGCTCTGCTACTGATTCGTACGATATAGCACTTGCAGCGCATAATGTGGATATCTGTGCAGAAATGTATGACGGTGACGCTGCTGATCCTGATGCACAAAGCAAACTTGATTTTTCAAATACTCTCGCCTTCACTGACTTTAAACTTGAAATGAATCCCTATGTTTATGAATATAGCAATATAGATATTCAGCCCGGCGAGGTAGGCAATTTTGCAAATGATTATTTTACACTTTTCGAATTTTCTGCAAAGTATGACCCTGTTCCTACTATGCTTACCCAGGATCACGCTAATGTTATAAGGGGATTTATGGGACAAACAACTATGTTCCGCAAAGAGCTTATTAAAAAATCGGTAATAATACTTGCCGAACGTCCCGGCACCGACCAGGTGAAATATATTCACGGCAATTACGGCAGGGGAACATTCACATTCTACGGGGGACACGACCCGGAAGATTACCAGCATGCTGTCGGCGATCCTCCGACTGACCTGTCTCTATATAAAAATTCCCCCGGCTACAGGCTTATCCTGAATAACGTTCTCTTCCCGGCCGCTACAAAGAAAAAACAGAAGACATAAACATATGTCCTGAAATCATCTTTGACTATCAATAGCCCTTCAACGAACCTGATAAAATTTTTCTATCTTTGTGGAAAGAGTTTTCAGAAATAAATTTTACTAAAAGTATGAAACAGGTTAAAATAAAAAACAGTAGTAAGACTTATCCCATTGGAAAAATTGTATGTGTGGGAAGGAATTATGTTGAACACGCCAAAGAGCTTGGTAATGAAGTCCCGGAAAAGCCGGTTATTTTCCTCAAGCCTACTTCTGCAGTTATCTTCTCAGGTGATAAGATCGTTCATCCTTCCTTTTCAAATGATATGCACCACGAGACAGAGCTTGTCCTGCTGATTGGAAAAACAGTTAAAGATGCCGATGCAAAAGAGGCTGAAGAAGCAATTATTGCATACGGGGTTGGACTGGATATGACTCTGCGTGATATTCAGAACGAATTAAAAAAGAAAGGTCATCCCTGGACTATAGCAAAAGGTTTTGATACCTCTGCGGTTCTCTCTGACTTCATTTCTAAGAATGATTACAAACTTACACTGGATGAGGAAATTATCCTGAGAGTAAATAATGCCGAAAGACAGCACGAAAAACTTAATAAGATGATTTTCACACCTGTACAGATCGTAGAATATATATCATCCCTCATGACCCTTGAAGAAGGCGATCTGATCTTTACCGGAACACCGGCAGGCGTTAATAAAGTCCAAAGAGGAGATAAACTTCATGGTGAGATAACAGGGATTGCATTGCTCGAATGTGAAGTGGTATAGAATTAAAAGATCCTTAAAGCTCCGGGAGATAAACGGTTCAATTAAAGAGTTAGCCTGCTATTTATTGAGATCTGATAATGATTTTTTAATTAGTTCTTCGAGAGACAAACCTGGTTCAATCGAAAGAATATCCCTTATAATTTTGTCCGCAACTTTTGAGTTGTAACCTAACGTTGTGAGTGCCCCGATTGCTTCATTCTTTATACTGAAGGATATTTCGCCCGTGCCTTCTTCTATTACCTGGTCAACCTTATTTTTCAGTTCAAGTACAAGCCTCTCGCCCGTTTTCCTTCCTATTCCCGGTACGGCTATAATTCTTGAAACATCCCCGCGCTGTATGGCATCTTTTAAATCATCTGTTTGTATTCCCGATAAAATACTCTGGGCTAGCTTCGGACCTATACCCGTTATCGATATAAGGAGTTCAAACATCTGCTTTTCTGATTCTGTGAAGAAACCATAAAGAGTAATTGAATCCTCCTTGACATTTGTGTGTATGAAAAGGGAAACAGTCTCTTTATCTGAAATGTTCTCGTAAGTATTTATCGAAACGCTTACAGCATATCCTACCCCGTTAACGTCCAGCAGCAGCTTCGTAGGTTTAAGCGAAATTATTTTACCTGTTAAATAGCCGATCATATCAATTAAAAATTAACAATTAGTAAGTAGAAATTAGTAATTAACAATTATCAATTTATAGTTGTTAATTACTAATTGTTAATTATTCATTATGTATAATCCTGTCGGGAAACGCTTCAACAAATGATTTCCAGTCCTTGCTTTTCTTTGTCGTTGATTTAAGTCTGAATGCATGACACAAAGCAATCGCAAGTGCGTCGCTTTCATCGGATTTCATTTTAACAGCTTTAAGTTCAAGCAGCGTTTTTATCATAAATCCCACCTGTTCCTTCGACGCAGCGCCATTGCCTACGATTGATTTCTTAACTTCTCTCGGCGAATACTCACTGGTGGGAACATTGTTATGTACGGCAGCAAGTATTGAAACTCCCCGGGCATATCCTATTTTCATTGCCGACTGTACGTTTTTTCCGTAAAAAGCTGTTTCAATTGCAAACTCATCAGGTTTATAAAGTTTTATCAGCCTGTCGAGTTCATCATAAATAATTTCGAGTTTGCGGGATAAGCATTTTGAAGGGTGAAGTTTAATTATTCCGTGAGTTATCCGGTTAAAATTGTTTTTGTTATAATTGATTACCCCGAAACCTGTAATATTGGTTCCCGGGTCCACTCCAAGAATAATCATTTAGTTAATAAGCGCGTTAACGGCTTTTTAGTTTATAGAACTTTCGTCGATATCAGCGTTGGAATAAACGTTCTGTACATCATCGTTATCTTCAAGACCTTCAATCAGTTTCATTACTCTTTCGGCTTCCTCACCGGCTACAGGGACGGTATTCTTTGCAATCCACTGCAGTGAAGCATTTTCTATTGTAAGATCTTTGTCGGCCAGGGCTTTCCTTACTGGTTCAAAGCTTTCGAGCGGAGTCTGTATTTCAAAATATTCCTCTTCCGACTGCAGATCTTCTGCCCCTGCATCCAGGATTATTTCCATTATATCATCCTCGGATTTACCCTGAATCGGCAGAGAGATAACTCCTTTCCGGTCAAACATCCATGCAACTGATCCGTTCTCTCCAAGACTGCCTCCGTATTTGCTGAAAAGGTGCCTTACTTCCGCAACGATTCTGTTCTTGTTGTCTGTTGCAACTTCAACCAGAACAGCAACACCCGCAGGTCCGTAACCCTCATAGGTTAGTTCGTGGTAAGTAACTCCTTCAAGTTCGCCTGTGGCTTTCTTAATTGCTCTTTCGATATTATCCTGGGGCATATTTGCAGCTTTGGCGTTATCAACTGCAAGTCTTAATCTTGGATTGGCAGACGGATCGCCTCCGCCTTCTCTTGCAGCTATGGTAAGCTCCTTGATAAGCTTGGTAAACATTTTGCCGCGTTTAGCATCCAGAGCTCCCTTTTTTCTTTTTATAGTTGCCCACTTCGAGTGACCTGACATTGAAACTGTACTCCTATTTATTTTCTATGACTTTTAAATCTTTAATTTTGAATTGAGGAAATACTCGTCCGTCTCGTACGGATTTATCTATTGAATAAACTACATCCAGAAGCTGGCCTTCTCTTCTCGCAATATTGCAATAGCTTCCCATATTAAACCCGATGCAGTCGAATACTTTCTCACAGCCGTTTTGTTTGAGCGCAATAAGAAGATGATCATTTCCCACTATTCTCGGAGTTCCTGATACTGATACTTCCTCAGATAAAAATAATGGTCTCATATTTCCGGGACCGAATGGCGAGAACATATCAATAATTCTTAAAAACTTAGGTGTTATTTCAGAAAATTTAAGCTTAGAGTCAATATAAACTTCAGGAAAAAGATCCGCTTCCGTTACTGTTTCCCTGACGATCTGGTTAAACTTCGTCTTGAATTCTTCTATTTTATCGACTTCTACAGCCAGCCCCGCAGCCGCCTGATGACCGCCGAAATGGATCAGAAGGTCTTCACATTTCTTAAGCGCTTCATATATGTTAAAATTCGAAATACTTCGTGCGGAACCTTTTGCTATGCCGTCTACTGTTGTAAGCATTATAGTCGGACGATAGTATTTTTCAACAAGGCGTGAGGCAACTATTCCTATAACTCCGGGATGCCACGCCTCCTGGTGAAGTATAATAGACAGTTCCTCTTTCAGGTCTATGGTGCTTTCAACCAGTTGAAGGGCATTATCAAATGTATCTACATCTATCTTTCTTCTTTCATAATTCTCGGTCTCAAGTACCTGTGCAAGTTTAAGCGCCTCTGCTTTATCTTTGGTGATCATCAGCTGCACAGCGCGCTCGGCATCCCCCAGCCTTCCTACGGCATTGATCCTGGGGGCAAGTGTAAATACTATCTGCCCGGTGTTCAGGTTTCCCGGGTGAATATTGCTTTTGGCAATCAGGGCTTCTACTCCCGGCCTTGGATTATCATTGATGATCTTTATACCTTCACTTACAAGTGTTCGGTTCTCATCAATAAGGGGGACAATATCTGCAGCTGCTGCCAGGGCAACAAGGTCCAGGTATTGCATGGGTAAATCCCTTTTCCCGATTCTTTCAGAAACACCCTGTGCAAGTTTAAAAGCGATGCCTGCACCTGACAAATATTTAAAAGGATAATTGCATACAGGCTTCAGTGGGTCAAGTACTGCATATGCATTGGGTATCTGTTCTTTCGGCTGGTGATGATCACAGATGATCAGGTCCATTCCGAGCTTATTCACCAGTTCGGTTTCTTCAATGGCAGTGATACCGCAGTCTACCGCAATCATCAGTGAAGTACCGCGGCTTTTTATATGCTCAACACCGGCTGCTGAAATACCGTATCCTTCAGTAAGTCTTTTGGGAATGTAATATTCCACATTTGCATCAAGTTCTTTAAGGAAAAGATAGAGAAGGGCAGTTGAACAGGTGCCGTCGACGTCATAGTCGCCGTATATGGTAATCAGTTCATTTTCTGTTAGAGCCTGGATAACCCGGTAAGTTGCCGGTTCCATTCCGTCCATCAGGAATGGATCGTTAATGGATTCAACAGTGGGACGGAAAAAGTTCCTGGCCTGGGTAAAAGTTCTGATATCTCTTAAAACAAGAAGTCTTGCCAATACCTCTGAGATATTGAGCGAATCAGCTAACGACCTTGTGGTATAGTCGTCTACGACTTCTCTTATTTTCCAGCGTTTTTCTGGCATAATAACTCGTTTAAGAGATAATAATAAAAAGAACAAAATACGGTTCAGAACTGTAAGCCGAATTCTGTAATCCCGCCGTGGCGGGAATGGCAATTATTTGTCTTGTTCCGGCGTCGCCGTCGGAATCCAGCGGTCTACCCGGAGATCATATCCGGATTTAATCGGATATCGAAGCGAACAACTCCGCACTATTAAAAGTTGAATCTCCATATTTGACCTTGCTTCGAGTGGGGTTTGCCATGTTCCGCATACACGGAATCCCTTACGGGACCGGTAATGTTGCCATTACCGCGGTAGGCTCTTAACCTGCCTTTTCACCCTTATCCCGGTAAAAACCAGGACGGTATATTTTCTGTGGCACTTTCCGTAGTTATAAGATTGCTCCATACAACTCCCGGGTGTTACCCGGCACTCTGTTCTTTGAAGTTCGGACTTTCCTCCCTCCCGTTTTACGGGGAGAGCAATTGCCCGTTCTGAACTGTATTTTTATTCTTTAAACTCTTTTCAATCTCTTAATTTGATAACTAAAAGAAATGATAATAATTTTTATTAACTGAGGCGAATATAATAAATTAAATGCCTTAAGTCAGTAGAAAAGATTTGAAAAGACGCTTCTCTCATTATTGATCAGTTATTATTACTAATTTAATAGACACTTTATATGCGTTTTCGCTAAAAAGTTTAAGGTAAGATATCCTGGTAGGACTACGAAGTTTGCTGTCTGCTGTATCTGATAGGAAAGGATTCCTGGAGAAATGATCGGGCTAAGCTGGATTATCCGTTGTTTTCGGATATATTATTAGTCCCCGACACTGAATTTTGATGTAATTATCTGAAACACAGTAAAATCTCCGTACTATCCGCAGCCTGATATATACTGGTCTGGCTGTATATTCAGCAGGGACACCGCCGTAACACACTAATACTTACTCTTCTGTAAGCTCGGCTATCTCCGGTGAAACAAGAATTCTTCCGCAATATTCACAGAAGAAAAGCCTGTTATTTCTTCGTATTTCAAGCTGCCTCTGAGATGGAACTATATTATGACATCCTGAACATGCCGATCTTTTTATTGTAACAACAGCTTTTCCTTTTTTTGCTCTTCTTATACGCATATATGCAGAGTAATCCGGTTTCTTTGTCTGTGCTTCTATTTCTTTCCTTTGAGCCCGAAGTTTTACTTCTTCTTTTTCGTTCGCTTTAATGATTTCTTTCAGATCGGCTTCTTTAACTTTTAGTTCTTCGTTAAGCTCTCCGAGCTGTGGTTCGAGGGCTTCAATATCTTCCGCAAGGATTTTACTCTGGTCGGCGAGCGCGTCGTTTTCAGCTTCAAGTTTGGTCATCTGCTCTTCGGTATGATCGATCTCTTTTGTCAGGGCATCGTATTCTTTATTGTTTCTGACCTGGTATAGCTGAGCCTTGAACTTTTTCTGGTTTGCTTTGAACTTTTCTACTTCTTCTTCATTCTCTTCTCTTTTTTCAAGCGATTCTTTTCTCTTAGCCTGTTTTTCGCTGACCTGCTCTTTAATGCCGTCTATTTTATCGCGTAACGCTTGAACTGCATTTGGTAAATCCCCCCGGAGTTCTTCAAGTTCATCAAGCTGATCATCAATCTGCTGTAATTCATACAGGGTTTTTAATCTGTTTACCAATTTATCCATTCTCCTTTTTATTTATAAAAAATTTAACCGGATTTGTAGTTTTACTGTAATTAAAAATCTTTATTTCTTTGCCGGCGAATGAATGAAGTCTCTCCTTTACTTCATCCATTGCAAATATCTCTGTCTCGTAATGTCCTGCATCGATTAATAAAATGTTTCCTTCCGCTTCCTGGAACGTATGATACTTTATGTCCGCGGTTATATAAGCATCTGCACCTGATTCTATTGCTTCCTTAATGTATTCACTCCCTGCACCACCGCACACGGCTACTCTTCTTATTTTCTTCTTCCCGCCGCCGGCATACCGGAAGTTTTTTAACCCGAGCCGCTTGCTGACATACTCCATAAACTCATTGGCAGTCATAACAGGATCTACCAGGCCTGCTGCTCCGATCCCATAATTTGTGTGTTCATTGTTTATTGGATATATATCATACGCAGGTTCTTCATAGGGATGCACTTTTAGCATTTCGGTAATTACATTTCTTATTTTCCAGGAATCTACAATAACTTCAAGCCGCATTTCGTTTACTGTCTCAAAAATTTCTTTCTTACCTGCTGAAGGATTTGATTTATCTGATCCTTTAAATGTCCCTTTACCCTGAACTCTGAAACTGCAGTTTGAATATTCACCAATCTTCCCTCCGCCGGCCTTAAATACAGCATCTGAGACTTTTTCCAGGGATTCTTCAGGAATAAAAACTACAAGTTTTACCTGGCTGGGGCTCAGCTTGGTAAGGAAATCTATATCCTTTAGTTTCAGCTGTTTTGCCAGGCTGAAACTTACACCGTCTTTTGTGTAGTCAAGATTTGTGTGGGCTGAGTAAAGGGTGATGTCATTTTTAATAAGCTTCTCGATTACCTGGGAGCGGGGATCCTTATCAACTGATATTCTTTTAAGCGGATTAAACAGAAGGGGATGATGGGAAATTATTAAGCTGCATGAATTCCTGACAGCTTCATCAACAGCTGCGGGTGTTACATCAAGACAAAGGAAAATGTTTTTTATATCTCTTTCAGCTGATCCAACCTGCAATCCTGCGTTGTCCTTTTCCCAGGCTATTTCTTTGGGAGCCCATTGTTCTAAATATTTGATGATTTCAATGCACTTCATAACAAAAAAAATGCACTTCTAAGATTTGAAGTGCATTTTTATAATTTCTCTGCTTTTATGGTTTTTCCGGGAGCAGAATATTTAACAAGATCGAGAAATTTAAGTTTTTCTAAAATTAGTTTATCCATATCAAGTCTCTAAATATACCAGATCAATATCTAATAATCAACAATCGAGCCAGTGACCTAATAATTAATTTGGTTCGACCCAATTATCGTCTTCTTTAATAAGTCCGATCAGTTCATCTACAGCATCATCCGCCGGTACATTTCTTTTAACAATATCTTTTGCACGGTATAATGTGATCTTACCGGTTCCGGATCCGACATAGCCGTAATCAGCATCGGCCATTTCGCCGGGACCATTTACTATGCATCCCATTATTGCGATCTTCACACCTTTCAAATGCTCGGTCCTTTTCCTTATCATGTCAGTAGTTATCTGAAGATCAAAAAGAGTTCTTCCGCAGGAAGGACAGGCAATATACTCTGTCTTTGAGATCCTTACCCTGGCTGCCTGCAGAATTCCGAATAAAGTTCGGTTAATTACTTTTTCGTACGACTCACGGATATTTACAAACTTTCTGACCAGTTTGTTGTGATCATTAAACTCTTTTTCTTCTTCCTTTAACTTTCCTTTTAATTCAACCCAGACACCGTCTCCCAGTCCGTCAATCAGCAGACCGCCCAGATCAGTCGACGAAAAAAGTCTAAGCTGATCAATATCAATATTTTCATAGGATCTCTTTATGATAACAGGGTTATTTACGTTGTTATTCATAAATTCAAAAAAGGCTCTTCTTTGTTCGGCCATCCCATGGTTATTATCGGTGGTTAAAAGAATGATCGCAGTTTTATCTGCTTTTAACTTTTTCAACAAACCGGCGTCAAGATCAGTTATCTTTAGAATGACTAGATTCATCGAATCGGAAAAACTATTCTCTTTCGCATAAACATCTGCCGGGATTAAAGGATATCCTCTCCCGTCTTTTTTCCATGCATTATAATCTCTTACCAGCTTCAGACTCCCCGGAAGATCGAAAGGGATATCATGTTCCCCGGTGTATATAATATCTGCCGCACTATCAGTCATATTCCACTTATCGGTTGAAGCATTGTAGATATATCCTATGTCGGCTAATTGCTTCTGTTCTGATATCTTTCTGGCTGAGAAGTCCGCCGCTGCCGCAGGTACATTTGATGCTCCTATATTCAGCACCTCGAAAGTATCCCTTCTTTTATACTCGAGAGGATCTATCGGGATATCCGTTACAGGAATAATTTCTTTGTGGTTTCCCCTATTCTTATACCTTTCAACCAGTTCAATAGCAACAGGTGCTTCAAATTCAGGGTCCTCGGTTAATGAAACCCTTACTGTGTCGCCGATTCCATCCTCTAAGAGTGTTCCTATGCCGAGGGCTGATTTAATCCTTCCGTCCTCTCCTCCTCCTGCTTCTGTTACTCCCAGGTGCATTGGGTAATTCATCCCTTCTTCTTCCATTTTCATTACAAGTAGTCTGTAAGCCTGCACCATAACCTGGGGATTGCTGGCTTTCATTGATAGCACAATCTCCCTGTAATTAAGTTCTTCACATATCCTTACAAACTCCAACGCTGACTCAACCATACCAAGAGGCGTATCCCCGTACCGGCTCATGATCCTGTCTGATAGAGATCCATGGTTTGTACCGATCCTCATAGCGGTCCCGTATTCCTTGCAAATCCTTGCAAGAGGTGTAAATTTTTGTTTAATTCTGTTAAGCTCTTCCTCATACTGACTATCTGTATACTCAATTATGTTGAATTTCTTCCTGTCAGCATAGTTTCCGGGATTAACCCTTACTTTTTCAACGATTCTTGCTGCAATCTCCGCAGCATTCGGTGTGAAATGAATGTCGGCAATCAGCGGGACACTGTAACCCCGTTCCCTCAACTCATTTTTAATATTTTGCAGGTTCTGAGCTTCAAGCTTGCTCGGAGCTGTGATCCTCACATAATCACATCCCGATTCAACCATTCGTATCGTCTGTTCTACAGTGGCTTTGGTATCCATCGTATCGGTGATAGTCATTGATTGTATTCTTATCGGATAATCGCCCCCCAGAGGCACATCCCCGATATTAACCACTCTTGTTTTATACCTGGAGTAGCGCGTGAGACTATTGCAGTATTTTTTCGTTTTGCTTATCGATTCAAACATAAATTATTATTTAACCGTTTACCTTTTTATCATTTAATCTTTTTATGCAGAGAATTTCGGAAAATAATCAAACCTGTCATATCATTAAATATAACAAATAGCCCGCTTTCAATGAATCCAATTATTAAATTAAAATCTTCCCCTTTGTAAACCCTGCTTCCGAAAATCTGAATTTTTAACTTTGATAAATGGTATTTTTTGTAAATGATTTTTTGTATTTATTGATTAAATTGAATTGAGTTAATTATATAATGATTTCTGCATTTTACCCGTAATATGAGAATTCCCGAAAATAAAATAGAAGAAATACGATCCGCAGCAAATATCGTCGATGTTATTTCGGGTTATGTACAGCTGAGGAAACGCGGAAATAATTTCCTGGGACTATGTCCTTTCCATTCTGAAAAAACACCTTCATTTACTGTAAGCGAAGATAAACAGATATTCCATTGTTTCGGCTGTCATACCGGCGGAAATGTATTCAAATTTTTGATGGAATATGAAAAGGTATCATTTGTAGAAGCCGTTCAGGAACTCGCGGAGGAACTAGGAATTCCTCTTGAGTATGATCAGCAGGAATCCGAAGAAAAACAAACGGAACAGGAAATCCTGTATGATATAAATACTGAGGCAGCAAGGTATTTCTCCGGAAACCTTCTTAATTCGGATGAGGGTGAGGTTGCATTTAATTACTTCCAGAACAGGAAGATAAAACCTGCTACGATGAGAGCTTTCGGACTGGGTTATGCTTTTAACGGCTGGGATAGGCTTCTCCATTTTCTCCAGGAAAAGAAAATTGACCTTGAAAGAGCAATACAGCTGGGATTGATTGGAAAGTCCGCCGAGGGAAGATTATATGATAAGTTTTCTTCACGCATTATCTTTCCGATCTTCTCACCTAACGGCAGGGTAGTCGCATTCGCCGGAAGGATACTTGAGAATAAAGAGGGTACTGCTAAATATCTCAATTCTCCCGAGTCTGTAATCTATACAAAGGGACGTATCCTATACGGACTATCCCACGCTAAGGATGAGATAAGAAGAGTCGATAAAGCTATTCTTGTTGAAGGTTATATGGACTTGATTTCCCTCTACCAGAATGGCATAAAAAACGTCGTTGCTGTCTCGGGTACGGCCCTTACTGAAGAACAGGTTCAGCTTTTATCCCGGTATACTAAGAATGTAGTCCTGCTCTTTGATGCCGATACTGCGGGTATTAAAGCCGCAATGAGAAGTATAGAACTTCTGCTTAAAAAAGATTTTGAAATTAAAATTGTTTCTCTCCCTCAGGGTGAGGATCCTGATTCTTATGTTAATAGCTATGGTAAAGAAAAGTTTGAAGAACTGATAAAATCAGCAAAGAATTTTCTCGAGTATCAGTCGGAATATTATGAATCTCTCGGCAGATTTGATGATGCTGCCGGTACTACGGAGGCTATCCGCGACCTGGTAAAGCCCCTTGCCCTCATAAATGATGATCTGAAAGCCAGCCTTTTAATAAAAAATATAGCTAAGCGATTTAATCTCCGGGAAAAACTGCTAGAGAGTGAACTTAACAAAGTTAAATCAGGACTAAGCAGGCAGTCGGCAGTGGAAGCTGAAAGACAGCAGCGAAAGGTCAATGAAAAAGAAAAAACTATCTTAAAGACGGATAAAGAAATTCCGGCAGAAAATGTAAACCTTGAGAAAGAAATAGTTAAGCTTCTGCTTGAAGGGAACCGTGACATAATCGACTTTATACTCGGTCATATAAAACCTGATGAATTCAGAATAGATGTACATCAAAAACTGGCCGAAATTGTTCACACTGCCGCAATGCATGATGAAGACCTCAGCGCCGGTGCCTTGATAGAGAAACTCGAGATTGAGGATCATAAATTATATGCAAGGGAATTGACTTTTGAAAAATATCAGATTAGTAAAAACTGGGAGGATATAAATCCTTCCGGAGATTATGAAATTATTCTGAAAAAATATGCCCTGGATGCTGTCAGGAAATTTAAATTAAAACAGGTTGAAGAAAAGATTTTCTACTTGAATAATGCTCTTTCCGGCTTAACTGATGAGAAAGAAAAAATTGACCTGATGAAAGATATAAGAGATCAGCAGCGGGAAAAACAGCTTATTAAGGAAGACCTGACCGGGAAGGATGTCGGCAGTTCGGAAGAATAATTCTGATAAAAAATTTGGTATCGTTCATAGATTATTTGAAGGATATGCATTATAGGCAGGCTAAACACGGAAAACTTTTAATCAATATTCTTCCGGATAAATGCGATTTCTGCGGATGCTGCGTTGGAATCTGCCCGGAAGATGCAATTGAGTTAAAAGAAGCAGAAATTTTTATCATAGATTCACGATGCACTAATTGTGCAAAATGCGTCTGGTCGTGCCCTATTGAAGTAATTGAATTCTGCCGTGAAGGGGTTTTTGCAGCGTAAAGTTATAGTCATTGTATTAAATTCAGGTATTATCAGTTAGGCTTATATTAAATAAGAATGAAAAGCGAGTATGATGTTATTGTAGTGGGTGCGGGACCAGCAGGCAGCATTGCCGCAAGAACAGCCGCAGAAATGGGGGTCTCCGTCCTCATGCTTGAAAAAGACCGCGATGTGGGCTACCCGGTCAGGTGCGGTGAGGCCATCAGCAGGGCCGGTGTGGAGGAATTCATTCAGCCTGATCCTAAATGGATTGCCGCTTCAATCAGTAAGTTCTCTTTTAATGCCCCGGATGGGAGCGAGGTCATAATTGAATTCGGTGATGCGGGATATGTCCTTGAACGGAGAATTTTCGATTACGAACTGGCGGCAACAGCCGCAAATGCTGGGGCTGATATTCTTACCAGGACTTATGTAAACGGTCTGCTTTTTAACGATGGCAAGGTAACCGGAGTAAAGTATGAATTTAAGGGGGAGCAGAAAGAGGTTAATGCAAAGGTTGTGATTGCTGCAGATGGTGTGGAATCACGGGTAGGCCGCTGGGCGGGATTATCGACTCATATCGATTTTAGAGATATGGAAAGCGCTGTACAGATCACCGCCGCCGGCATTCCTGTTAAGCAGGATACTCTTTACTTTTATTTCGGACAGGAGTACGCGCCTAATGGTTATTTCTGGATTTTTCCTAAGGGTGATGGCAAGGCTAATATAGGACTCGGGGTGAGCGGCTTGATTGGAAAAAAGAAATCTGCCCAATCATTCCTTAATGATTTTATGAATAAATATTACCCTCAGGCTCCCATACTCACTACTATTGCCGGCGGAGTTCCCTGTAGTATTACTTTACCTAAAATTTCTGCGCCTGGAATAATGCTGGCTGGAGATGCTGCCCGACAGGTAAACCCTCTGAGCGGCGGAGGAATTGCCAGCGGAATGATTGGAGGCAGTATCGCAGGTCGTATTGCTGCTGAAGCTGTCAAAAAAAATAAACCTGATCATATCCTGAGTTACGACAAAGAATGGGCAAAAAGGTTGGGAAAACGTCACGAGATCTTCGACAGAATTAAGAACGGTATATATAATTTCTCAGACGAAAAATTTAACAGCATCGCACGCAGCTTCTCTAAAGTCCCTCATGAAAAACGCACACTTAAAAGGTTATTCACTACTGCTCTTGTAAATAACCCTTCTCTCATCTATGATGTAGCAAAAGTATTCGTGGAGAAAAACGCCAACCCTAAAATATTCTGACCGGTTTTTATATATTTCACCTTCATTCTTAGCATGCGAGCCGGCAGCCAAAAGCTGAAGTGTTTTCATAGAACATTACCCTTAAGGCTTTCCCGAAGGAATCCCTCTGGAAACCAATGAACCTGGACCATCAACAAAAATCTCAAAAATACCCTTTGAACCGTCCTTTTTCCGGGATAACATCGGGCTTACTCCGTGGACATCCGCAGTAAAAATGAAGAAATAGAGAAACTCAATTGAGTAAAGGAACCGGTCTGCCGTTAATAAATTAAAATATTTATTGCTTCTTCAGTTTTTTAAAAATATCTTCCATTGATGAAATAACGGGAAATAAAATATCCGGGGAAAGAATATGTCTATTACAACATCACGTACTCACGAAAATGCTCAGGTAAAGATTGATTTCAGTCAATGCAGCGACTGCGGTTTGTGCTCCTTAGTCTGTAAGGACCTTACTTTGCAGATGAAGAACGGAAAGATTACAGTCGATGATAACCCGGTCTTCGGTTGTGTGGGCTGTGCTCAATGTGTTGCTGTCTGCCCCGAGGACTGTATTGAAGTTGAAGGAAGAACGATCACTATGGACGATTTCGTCCCGCTTCCTGAAGCGAAAACGGCAGCAGGGTATGACCAGCTCTATTCGCTGATGTTTAAAGGAGAAGCGTTAGGGACTTTAAGGATAAAGAAATTGAACAGGAGCTTATCGATAAAATACTCAAGGCGGCCGTAACCTCTCCGATGGGAATACCTCCTTCTGATGTTGAGGTTGTAATTTTCAGAGGTAGGGAGAAGGTGAAAGCTTTTGCTGATGATTTCATTAAATACCTTAAAACAATAAGATGGATGTTCTCTAAATGGTCGATTCGTTTTTGGAAACCCTTCGTATCACGCCAGGATTATGGAATGTATAAGTCGTTCCTGATGCCTTTAATTAATTTTGTCATTGAAAGAAATGAAAAGGGAGAGGATTGGCTTCTATATAACGCTCCCCTTGTTCTCTATTTCTATGGATCGCCTTATTCGGATCCTGCCGATCCTTATATTCCTGCGTC
Source organism: uncultured Ignavibacteria bacterium (assembly GCA_963832715.1). Lineage (GTDB taxonomy): Bacteria > Bacteroidota > Ignavibacteria > Ignavibacteriales > Ignavibacteriaceae > DATFVA01. The sequence goes on from CAWHVB010000005.1 coordinate 273,949, forward strand.
CCATGCCATGCTTGCTGCTGAATCCCTCGGACTGGGAACCTGTATGATTGGAAGTATTCATCCATTCCTCAATCACGGCGGAACTTCCTTGAAAAAGAAGTATAATATAAATCCCCATAATAAAAGCGGAATATTTCTTATTATTGGTTATCCGAAAGTGAAATACCATAAGGGAATAAAACGAACTTTCGCGCGGGTGGTTGAAGCCTGAAAATTAAAACACACTTTGATCACTTGAACCCCCTCTCTGCGAGGAAACTGGTGGATTCCGATAATCCGGGGTAGAAAATTATCCCGTAGTAAAAAAATCACATTTCAGCCTGTCCGCACAGTTACTCTCTTTTCTACTGGGGGGATAATTTTTTATATTTCTAATTGATCATTTATAAAATGTGATAATTGTTTATTTGTATAAATAAATCTGATAAAACTTGGAAAAAAATATACTGCAAAACCTGCCCGCTGACGTACTTTCCGGAAGCTATAACGATTTTGAAGATCGGTTTGCCTGGCTGCTGACCTTTGATGATGATAACGAAGAGATAAATTATTCAGAAAATGTAGCCTCAGTCACCGGTTATAATCCCGCTGAGCTTAAAGGTGCCCGCGGAAAATGGAATAACCTGGTTTATGATGAGGACCTTGGCCAGGTCAGGAATATGTTTAATGGTCTGCTGAATGACCTATCAGTTAATAACTGTACTATTGATTACAGGATATCGGATAAAAATAACAGGACTATCTGGCTGAGAGAGTCTGTCAGAGGAGAGCGGCTGCCTTCGGGTAAACTCAAGAGTGCATACGGAATTGTGCAGGATATTTCAGATCTGAAAAATTCGGAAAGCAGACTGCTTGAGGAAATCCGTAGACTTCAGGATGCTAATTATTCCAGGGATGATTTTATTGCTATCCTCTCTCATGATCTTCGTTCCCCTTTTACAAGTATACTCGGATTTTCTGAAATTCTGCTTAATGAACCTCTGCCCGAATCAGAAAAAAATGAATACCTGAACCTGATACATTCATCTTCGGTAAAACAGCTTAAGTTGATTAATAACTTGCTTGATTGGTCGCGCCTCAGGACCGGAAGATCAAATATCGAACCTGCTAAGGTTGATGTCAGGAATGCTATTTATAACTCTGTTTCTGCACTGACCGGTGAAGCAGTACGGAAAAATGTTGAGATCCGTGTGTACGTCCCGGCATCTCAGTATATTGAAGCAGATGAAACCCTTTTCTGCAAAGTTATATTGAATCTCCTGGAAAATTCTATAAAATATTCGGGAGAGAATAAATCTGTGGATATTAAAACTTCCGCGTTTAATGATAAATTTATTGAATTCATCGTACGTGATAAAGGAAAGGGGATCCCAGAGACTAATAAACATAAGCTGTTTCAGATAAATAAGATATTTTCAACTCAGGGTACACACGGTGAGAAGGGTACCGGACTGGGACTGATTTTATGCAGAGAAATAATTGAAAAGCATGGCGGTGAGATCTGGTATTTTTCTGAATCTGATGAAGGTTCTGAGTTCCACTTTACTTTTCCCCTTTTCAAAGAGAATGTTCTTATCATTGGTCTCGATAAAAATATTTCAGCAGATGTTAAAAATATAATTGAGGAAGTTAAACCGGCTTATTCCATAAGGGAATGCCCCAACGGCTTCGAGGCAATTGATGAGATAAAATCAAAAATCCCTTCACTGGTTATCCTGAAGAATAAAATGCAGCTGATGGATGGATTGCAGTTTGTTGAAATACTTCAGAGTGAGAATAGGACTGCAGGCATACCCGTTTATTTAATCACAAATGACTCTGATGCTGCTGCAGACAGCCGGCATAAACACCCGGGCGTAACTAAAATGATTGACCTGTCGGCTTTAACCTCAACTCTTAAATCAGAAATTTCATCCATTTAATTTTTATATATATTAAAAGACAAACAGAAGGAAATACGGAGGTTTAATTGAATATAGCTGTTGTTGGAACGGGTTATGTAGGACTGGTAACTGGTACCTGTTTTGCAGAAACCGGAAATACAGTTTATTGCGTTGATATAGATGCCGAAAAAATAAAAAAATTAAAAAAGGGAGTTGTCCCTATTTATGAACCGGGTCTTGATATACTTATTGAAAGGAATATTAAAGTCGGAAGGCTGAAGTTCACTACCATACTGGCCGATGCAGTAAAAGAATCAAATCTCATATTTCTGTGTCTTCCTACTCCTCAGGATGACGACGGAAGTGCAGATCTTCAGTATGTACTCAAAGTTGCCGATGACCTTGGCAGAATGTTTAAGTCCAATCCCGATCTCGGTTTCAAAGTGATTATCAATAAAAGTACAGTACCCGTAGGTACCAGTGAAAAAGTTAAAAATGCCGTCAGGAAACACGCTCCCGGTTATGAATTTGATGTTGCATCAAACCCTGAATTCCTGAGGGAGGGGATGGCAGTAGATGATTTTATGAAACCCGAACGTGTGGTAGTAGGGACAAGCAGTCCGAAGACAAAAGATATGATGGAACAGCTTTATGAACCATTCGTCCGCTCCGGCAACCCGATTTATTTTATGGATGAAAAATCAGCTGAAGTAACTAAGTATGCAGCTAATTCATTCCTGGCAACAAAGATCTCGTTTATGAATGAAATAGCAAACCTCTGCGAGATCACCGGGGCAGAGGTCGATAAGGTAAGGATAGGCGTCGGCTCTGATTCAAGGATAGGAAAAAGATTCCTGTTCCCCGGAGTAGGGTACGGAGGATCGTGTTTCCCGAAGGATGTCATTGCCCTGATAAATACGGCAAAAGAAAACAAATATGATTTTAAGATACTGAAGTCGGTCTATGATATAAATAAAAACCAAATAATCAGGTTCTTCGGGAAAATAGAGGATCATTACAAAAAAGACCTGTCCGGGAAGACATTTGCAGTATGGGGACTTGCATTCAAACCCAATACTGATGACGTCCGTGAGGCCCCTGCATTAAGACTGATAGAAAAACTGCTTGAGAGCAAAGCAAAAGTAAAGGCATATGATCCTGCAGCAATGGAAACCAGCAGGAGGGTACTAAAGGATAAGGTAGAATACTGCAAAACCCCTTATGATGCCCTTGAGAAATCGGATGCATTGATAATAGTAACGGAATGGAATGAATTCAGAACACCCGATTATCAAAAAATTAAAAAGATGCTGAAGAAACCTGTAATATTTGACGGAAGAAACCTGTACGATCTCTCGAAGATGGAAGAGATGGGCTTCACATATTATTCGATAGGAAGAAAAGCGGTTATTAGTAAACAGTGATGGATTTTGAAAGAAACACAAACCTCAATGAAAGAAACTGGTTTGCACTTTACACTAAACCGAGAGGTGAATTTAAAGCTGCAGAACAGCTTGAATCAAACGAAATTGATTATTACCTGCCCGTTGTTACGAATGTAAAACAGTGGAGCGACCGTAAGAAGAAAATAACAGAGCCTATTATCCGCGGATATATTTTTATTAAAGCAGCTGAAAGGGAGAGATTGCTGGCGCTTGAACAATACTCGATTGTCAGGTGCGTTACTGAAAGAGGCAGGCCTGCAGTTATCCCTGAATGGCAGATAAATAACCTTAAAAAAATGCTTGAGTATGAGGGCGATTTTTTTGTAATGAACGGACTCGTCCCCGGAAAGAAGGTCAGAATTAAAGACGGACCTTTTGCCGGTGTGGAAGGTACCTACAGGGAAAATGAAAACGATAAAACAATTTCTGTTTCTATCGACTTGTTAAACCGTTCGATAATTGCTCATCTGCCCAAAGAGAGTATTATTGAAATTATTAATAAATAAAATCGTAATTTCAAATAATGTTTAATCAGAAAGAATTAAATCTATTAAAGAAAGGGGATTTATTAAATCACTTTTTAGTAGTGCGGAAGAGTGAGATCAGGCTGACAAAAACGAATAAACAATACCTTTCTCTTGACCTCGGTGATAAATCCCTTACCCTTAATGCAAATGTTTGGGATAATTTTGATGAAATTTCCTTAAAACTTAAACCCGGAGTTGTAGTAAAAGTATCGGGTACTATCGACGAATTTCAGGGGAACTCTCAAATAAGAATATCCTCAATACATTTATCTTCGCCCGAAGACGGAGTTTCTGCTGCAGACTTTCAGAACCAGTCAAAACGCGACTTTAATGAAATGAAAAAGGAATTTACAGACAGAATGCAGCGGATAAAGGATGAGAATCTCAAAAAACTTATGGAAATTATTTTTTCCGGTGAGAGATTTGAAAAGTATTTAAACGTTCCTGCTGGTAAATTATGGCACCACTCCTATATACACGGATTACTTGAACACACCCTTGAAATAATAAAGATCTGCGATTTAATGTGCGATATCCATCCTGAAATTCATAGAGATATACTCATCTGCGGGGCAATGCTTCACGATTTCGGTAAAACAGAAGAGCTTAGTTATGAGCCGGTTTTCGAATATACCGATAAAGGGAAATTGCTCGGTCATATAGTTATATCTGCAATGATTGTTAATGAAGAAGCAAAAAGAATAAAAGATTTTCCTGAGGATCTCAAAGATTGTCTCTTACACGTTATTCTGAGTCACCAGGGTAAACTCGAATATGCATCCCCGGTTGTTCCCAAAACTCTCGAAGCAATTGCTCTTTATCAGGCTGATGAACTAAGTGCTAAAGTAAATGCATATAAAAATGCAATTCTAAAAGATCAGAAAAATGACAGCAAATGGACTAAGTATATCAGTCTCGTCTCCACAGACCTTTTCAATCATGGTATCTCTTCAGGTATTGAAGAGATAAACAAATCACTCTTCGATTAACCCAAAGGTTTAATATGTTTTATTATAAACATTCCCTAATATCATTTTTGTGCTTTTTGTTTTTTCTGTCTCTTTTTGCAGTAACGGAAGCTCAAACAGCTGAATCATTAATCCAGGAAGGGGATCAGCAGACAGAAGAATTTAATAACCAGAAGGCTCTCGAGCTTTATTTAAAAGCTGATAAACTTTCTCCCGGCGACTGGAATATACTTTGGCGGATAAGCCGCTCCTACGTGAACATCGGGGTACATATGCCTTCTGCAGACGGCGATCAGGAAGATGCCCAGCTTGCAGTTTTTGAAAAGGCGCTCACTTATGCCGACCGGGCTGTCAGCCTTGCAAAGGATCAATCTGTTGTGTATGTAAGGAGAGCAGTTGTCAATGGAAGAATAGCCTTGTTCAAAGGAGTGTTCACAGTTGGTGGAGTAGTCAACCAGGTCAAAGAAGATTGCGAGAAAGCAATTAAACTTGGGAACGGAGATGCTTATACTCTTGCTCTTGCCCATTATATCCTCGGCAGAACTCATGCAAAAGTTAGTGAGAAATGGGCCCCTGCCAGGGCAGTTTTGGGACTTGGATGGGCGGATAAGGATTCTGCTCTTGTCCACTTAAAGAAGGCTGCCGATATGTACCCGAATTTCAGAATGTTCTATCTTGAGCTTGGAAAAACTTACCTCGAAGATGATGAATACGATAAGGCAAAATTTTATTTGAAGAAAGTGATTGATTCACCCAAAAAAGATCAGGATGATGACCAGGTACTCGCAGAAGCACGGCAGCTTCTCAAAGATCTGAATGATTAAAAGTTATGGAAATTCCGCAGAGTTTTATAGACAGGCTCCTTGAAGCGAAATCGGTAGTTTTCTTTACTGGTGCCGGTATCTCTGCGGAAAGCGGTATTCCAACCTTCCGGGGTAAAGATGGGATCTGGAATAAACTCAAACCCGAAGAGCTTGCTAATTTTGATGCATTTATCCGGAATCCGGAAATGGTGTGGGAATGGTACTCCCATCGTAAAAAGATCATTCACGAATCTCAGCCTAATCCGGGACATATAGCTATTGCTGAAATGCAGAATGTTTTTGACCGGGTCACCGTGGTTACCCAGAATATCGATAATCTTCACCGCAGGGCCGGCAGCAGGGAGATCTATGAGCTGCACGGAAACATCGAACGTAATTATTGTATCCAGTGTAAAACTTTCTATAATGAAGAGCTTCCTATGGTGGGTAAGATTCCAAAATGCGCAAAATGCGGGGGACTGGTCAGACCCGATATTGTCTGGTTTGGCGAATATCTGCCTCAGGATCAGTTCGGAGCATCGGAAAAAGCCTCAAGCGGCTGCGATGTGTTTTTCGTGGTTGGAACGTCAGCAGTTGTTTTTCCGGCTGCATCTTTGATATATACTGCCAGGGATAATGGTGCCTATATCGTGGAAGTTAATATCGAAGAAACTGAAATTTCTTATCTCGCCGACAAATCATTTTATGGCGAGGCTGGAAAGGTATTACCTCTAATTGCAGAAAGGCTGAGGAACGAAAAGCACAATTGAATTATTTTTCTTTTACACCTATTTCCTTACACATTCTCTGAAGCTGACATTGTTCCTCTTCGCTTAAAACACTTATTTCTTTCACGATTGATTCTAGATGTTCAGGAAAAATCTTCTTGATGAATTCCTTGCCTGCTGTCGTCAGATGAATAATGTAATGCCTGCGGTCAAGTTCACCTCTTTCTCTTTTTACAAAATTTCTTTTCTCGAGGTTGTCGATAACCATAGTAATATTTCCGGGACTCCTGAGAATTTTATCGCTCAGCTCTCTCTGGTTTAATGGTCCCAGGTGATATAATGCCTCCAGTACCGCAAACTGGCTTTCGGTCAGTGAATGTTTGGAAAGAAAAGGATAAAGCCTTTGGTTAAGCGACTCTACAGCCCTGACAAGTTTAATGTAGGTGTTGAGTGCTGTGACTTCTTTTTTTGATCCTTTATGATGTGTTCCCATAGCCTCAAATAAAATAGCTATGGGAAGCTAATGTTTAGAAAAAGAATAATCAAGAATATATATTTAAATTCTTCTTCTGGGGGTAATTAAACTTAATATCGCTGTAAATACAACTGCTCCTATTATTGCCCAGACTACGGGAAATGCAACCTCCCCTACATTGATGACGAAAAGCTCTGGTAAATTCATCTTGTGAGCCAGCCAAGTTCCGAGAAGCGCCCCTATAAATCCAACGGCTATCGAAAGGAAACAGCCTCCGCTGGAGAATCCGACTAATGCTTGTCCGATGGAACCCGAAATCCCTGCGATTATCAGTAAAATTATGATTTCAAGGAAAGACATTGTTCACCTGTAGTTTTTATGCTAAGATAACTACTTCAGATGATGTGATAGTGTTAGACCTGTCACCCTGTCTACTGTAAATGCTGCTCTAAATTAAACTTAAAGCCCTAAAATGTTTTTTGTCAAAAGAAGGAGTCAGGTGTAGTTGCAGCAGAGATGCCGTACAAATGAATTTTAGCAGGAGGATGTTTCGGATACAGCGACAATTGCTGTTCAACTTTAGCAAATGGATCTATGATTGATTATCCTTGACACCCGGTCTTTAGCCGGATTACCGGATTATAAAACTATTCCAGGAAATGCATCGAAAACAATATTCCATCTCATCGATGGCGGAACTCCATTTCCCCTATCATTATCTATTTGTTAGATTTTTCCCTGGTAAAGCTCAGACCGACAAGAAGAAAGACGACAAGAAGCGTAATAGAAAAGATAATTGTCATTGAGTCAGAAATAATCTGCATGTTATCAACCCTTAATTAGTAAATAGAATTCGTTTTTCCGCAGTTAGAGTCACGTATAACTAATTAAAATTCGTACCAGAAATAATTTACCCCAAAATTGCAAAAAACAGACTTTTACGCCATTTTGCAGAACGGCAATGATTTAAAATTGTAAATGTGTTTCAATCTAAGATTATTCTTCCTGCTCCAAACACGAGGTAGGACCTTCATTTATGAAGCTCTTTTTTCTCATTATTTGTCCATCTCTTGTTCACGCAGGTTGTAAAACAATTTGATTTTCCTTCAGCTTGATATCTCAAAATGACGAAAGGTTTATATGGGAAAACTTAACAAAGGCTTTATACAGGTTTATACCGGCAATGGTAAGGGAAAGACTACAGCTGCAATAGGACAGGCAGTCAGGGCTGCCGGTGCCGGTCTCAATTCATATATAATTCAATTTATGAAAGAATATCCCTATAGTGAATTAACTGCTCTCAGGGAACTGTCGGCGCTGATTACAATTGAACAAAAGGGAGGTGATGACTTCGTCTATAAAAAAGAGCTGCCTTCTGAAGAAGAAAAAATAAAAGCCAGGCAGGCTCTTAAAAAGGCTGCAGAGCTTATGCTGAGCGGAGATTTCGATATAATTATTCTTGATGAAATACTCGTCACGGTTTATTTTAAATTACTTACAGCTGACGAGATAATCTCGGTGATTAAGAAAAAACCCCCGGAGGTTGAATTGATCCTGACAGGGAGATACTGCCCTGAAGAAATTATTGAACTCGCTGATTTAGTGACTGAAATGAAAGAAATTAAACATTATTACTCAAAAGGCATTTTATCTCGTAAAGGAATCGAATCCTGAAAAACCGCTTCTCAACCGGTTTTAACCCGGTAGATGATCAATGAAAAAAAAGGACCTGTAGGCCTTTTGTACTCCGGCATAGAATGATAATCGGATAATATTTTGAGAATATAATAGTTGACTTGCTGCGGCTTTTAAGTCGCTGGAGTTAACCCAAAATGAAGCGTGCTTTAGCCAAACCGATCATCAGCACATATCAATCAGTCTAATCTTCTGCCTTTTCCTATAGCCCTGCTTCAAGGCTTTGCCCCTTACAATTTGAAAAATATTATTTTAAATTTGATAATTGAACTTTAAAGGCCCTAAATTGGTTTTGCAATAAACTGGTGAAATATGATCAGAGAAGTGTATTACCTTGATTATTTTAATGGTCTTCTTGAAGGAGATAAGAACAGATGCCGGGGTATAGTCGACAAACTCCTTCAGGAAAAAACAAGCATTATTGAAATTTATACTGGTCTGTTTCAGAAATCTCTTTATCAGGTTGGTAAAATGTGGGATCAGAATAAGCTATCAATCGGAGACGAACACCTTGGAACGCAGATTACCGAAGATTTGCTTTATTATTGTTCTTCAAAGATTGTCCCTGAACGGCAAATCAGCAAAAAAGCACTTATTTCATGCATAAATAAAGAATACCATAAACTTGGGGCAAGGATGGCTGCCGATGTATTCGTCCTGAATGGTTGGGAAACATATTTCCTCGGTGCATCTACGCCTACTAAAGAAATACTGAAGTATGTTGATCTGAAAAAGCCTGATATAGTGGGACTCTCGTTCAGTTTTTATATAAATGTTATTAAACTTTTAGATGTGGTAGGTGAAATTAAAAGTAATTTTCCATCTCAAAAAATTGTTGTCGGCGGCAGAGCTGAACTCAACGGTAATGCTGAAATCCTCACAAAATATGACGGTGTATTCTATATTAATACAGTCATTGCTCTGAATGACTTCCTGCAGGGAGAATCTGCCGTTTAACAGAATTTTATTGAACTTACCTCCTGAATCTCTTATGTTAATCTCAAATGAAAAATTATTTTCTCGGGTTTTTCAGAATAGTTAATCCTGAAGCGTTAATCTGGATTTCGGGAATCCTGGTGCTTGCCTTTATAAATGTCGATAATTCCTCTCACTTTACCGTTTGTCCGTTCAAAAATCTGGGAATAGATTTTTGTCCCGGCTGCGGTTTAGGAAGGTCCATTCACTACTTCTTACATTTTCAAATTGAACAGTCTCTGAATGCACATCCTCTTGGAATTATAGCATTAGCAGTATTGGTACGCAGGATATATGAGCTGATAAAAAATTCCTTATGTAATCAAAAAACATTTTTCTCACCAAAGATGGAGTACAAATATGATCAATCTTTTACAACTAATGCCTAACCTTGAACCGGAAGAATTGAACTATATCCAGGGAATGGTAAAAGATTTCAGCGATGATCAGATCCGGCAATTTGCGAATATCTATAATTCCAGAAGAAAAGATCCTCAGACAATTCTTTTGCTTACACTTATCGGATTTCTGGGAGTTTCAGGTGTGCAGAGATTCGTAATCGACCAGATGGGAATGGGACTCCTGTACCTTTTCACAGGAGGTCTATGCCTGATAGGTACTATTGTCGATATAGTTAATCATAAAAGGCTCGCCAGCGAGTATAATCAGAAAGTGGCAAACCAGGTATCAGGTATGCTTATGAGCTGAAATCATAACAAATTTTAGAGATTTGATGCCGGCAAAGTATACTTTTCCGGCATTTTAATTTTAAACAGTTTTACTAGTCTATGCGGCATGGAGAATATCCTCGAACCAGCTTGCTTTTAAATTTAAGCATACTTAAATTTATTACCATATTTACTTAAATTTCGGAAATATGGCAAATATATCTATAGAGGACTATCTCAGCGCCATCTACAAATACCGTGATGAGTCTGGTAAGATTAAACCTAATATGATTGCTGAAAAGCTTGGTATTTCAAATGCCGCAGTTACCGATATGCTTCGCAAGCTTTCACGGGAAGAATATGTGAATTATGAAAAGTACAAAAGTGTAACTCTTACTGAAAAAGGAAGAGCCTATGCCAGGAATATGGTTAGACGTCATAGGATATGGGAGGTATTTTTGAACCAGGTGGTTGGTTTGCCCTGGGATAAGGTGCATGATGAGGCTCACAGATTAGAACACTCGTCTTCGGATGAACTGATAAACCGTATGGAGGAGATGCTTGAATTTCCTGAGTATGATCCTCATGGCGATCCTATTCCTTCAAAGAAGGGTAAAGTCCCTAAACTGAAAAAGAATATTCCGCTTACTTTGCTTAAAGAAGGGGAAAAAGGCAAAGTGGTAAGAGTGAACGATTTTGACGAAGGTTTCCTCGTCTATATAGCAGAAATTGGAATCACACTGAACGAATTAATAGAGATGAAAGCTGTAAGAAATTTTGATAAATCAATGCTGATACAGGTAGGCCGGAAAGAACGGAATATAAGCCGTAAACTTGCTGAAAATGTTTTTGTTGAAGTAATTAAGAAATAACAGGAAAGATAGTTTAACTTTTATGGATAAATCTCTTTCTGAAGTACATTCATCGGTTAAAATCAAACCGACAACCAGTTTCTGGAAAAGACTGCTTTTCTTTACTGGTCCCGCATTTATGGTTTCTGTTGGGTACATGGACCCTGGCAACTGGGCAACCGACCTGGCAGGCGGTGCTAAGTTCGGCTATTCGCTCATTTGGGTGATTCTGCTCGCCAATGTAATGGCAATTGTATTTCAGACTTTGTCGGCAAGACTTGGAATCGTAACCGGAAGGGACCTTGCCCAGGCCTGCCGCGATCATTATCCTAAAGGAGTAAATTACGTTTTATGGATATTAACAGAGATTGCTATAGCTGCAACCGACCTGGCAGAAGTTCTTGGTTCAGCAGTAGGAATGTATCTTCTATTTAATATCCCTCTTTTGTGGGGCGTGGTAATAACTGCTTTTGATGTTTTGATCCTGATGGTGCTGATGTCTTTCGGTATACGAAAAATGGAGGCTTTTATCCTTGCCCTGGTGGCTACAATAGGAATTTGTTTCGCTTTTGAAATGTTTCTATCTCAGCCCGATATTGCAGGTATTGCGGGTGGATTTGTCCCGGGTGCCTTAAACGGTGAAGCTTTGTTTATTTCACTGGGAATCATCGGGGCTACAGTGATGCCGCATAATCTTTATCTTCATTCGGCACTCGTTCAGTCGAGGAGTATTGAGAGAACGGATATAGGCCTGAAGGAGGCTAATAAATTTAACCTGATCGACTCAGTGGTAGCGTTAAATGCCGCCTTCCTGGTAAATGCTTCCATCCTGATCCTTGCCGCAGCAGTTTTCTTTACAACGGGACACTCGGAAGTTGCTTCTATTATCGATGCACACGCACTTCTTTCCCCCTTGCTGGGAAATAATTTTGCTCCTATTGCTTTCGGAATAGCATTACTTGCTGCGGGACAATCATCCACGATAACCGGAACGTTTGCAGGTCAGATCGTTATGGAAGGCTTCACCGGTATTAAACTCAGACCGTGGCTGAGAAGACTGATAACCCGTCTCCTTGCAATCATTCCCGCAGTAATTGTCATAAAAATTTCGGGTTCGGGTGCGGTTGATGAACTCCTCGTTCTTTCCCAGGTTATTTTATCTCTCCAGCTTCCTTTTGCACTTATTCCTCTTCTTCATTTTACCAACTCCAAAATGAGGATGAAGGAATTTGCATCGAGATATCTTGTGAGGATAGTTGCATGGCTGTCGGCTGTACTTATTATAATACTTAACTTTAAGCTGGTTTATGATTTCCTTGAAACGAATTTTTATGACCAGGGTACCGCTGGATTTCTAACCAGGTATACTTTGCTGCCTTTGTTGTTCTTTCTGATTATATTACTGTTCTGGGTGAGTTTTGAGCCTTATCTCAAGAGAGAAAAAATTGAAAAGGTTATCGGCAAAAAACTGAACCTGTTTTCATTCTTTGAAAATAAAAGGACTGCCCCGACAATGTATAAAAAAGTGGGAATTGCTCTTGAAGGCAAACCTGAAAGAGATAAAGAAATTATGCAGGGAGCTCTGCCTTTGATAAGGTCATTGAATCCTGTTATTTATCTGATCCATTGTGTTGAATCCGCAACCGGAAGGTTCATCGGTGATCTTGTGGCAGATAAAAATGCGGTTGAAATGGAGGAGTATCTTCAGGGCTTTGCTAATGAGCTTAAAAAAGATAATATTAAAATCCATACTATTATCACCGGCGGTGAACCTGAAAATGAAATCGCACGTATATCAAAAAAAGAGGAACTGGAATTGCTGATTGTGGGAAGTCATGGTCATAAAATGCTGAAGGATATAATTTATGGCTCAACCGTCGACGAACTGAGGCATAAAGTCAGGATTCCTGTCCTTGCAATTCCTGTCGAACAATAATTTCTTACTATTATGAATTCATTAAGATTATTATCCTGGAACGTAAACGGAATAAGAGCTGTCCATAAAAAAGGTTTTCTTGATTGGGTAACTAAGGAGAGCCCTGATATACTTTGCCTCCAGGAAACAAAAGCCTCTGAGGAACAACTCACTGAAGGCCTCAGGAATCCCCCCGGATATAAGTCGTATTTTTCCTGTGCCGAAAAAAAAGGCTACAGCGGGGTTGCTCTCTATACTAAAAAAGAACCGGTCGAAATTAAAAGAGGATTCGGGATAAAGAAGTTTGATAGTGAAGGAAGAATTCTTGTTTCCGATTTCGGTGATTTTGTTCTGATGAATATTTACTATCCGAATGGAAAGGCTTCCCCTGAAAGACTGAAGTATAAGCTTGATTTCTATAATGCGTTTCTTGAGTATGCCGAAGGATTGAAAGCGGCCGGTAAAAACCTTGTGATCTGCGGTGATGTAAATACTGCGCATAAAGAAATAGACCTGGCACACCCGAAACAAAATGAAAATGTATCGGGCTTTATGCCGGTTGAAAGAGAATGGATGGATAAATTCTGCGGCTGCGGTTATGTCGATACCTTCCGTATGTTTAATAAAGAGCCTGAACAATATACCTGGTGGCATGTAATCACCCGCGCCAGGGAGAGGAACGTTGGCTGGCGTATCGATTATTTTTTCGTGAATGAAGAGTTCAGCAGGAATGTAAAATCAGCATTTATAATGCCGGATGTTATGGGGTCCGATCATTGTCCTATCGGCATTGAGATCGCGATCGGTTAATCCTCCAGTACCTATTCAACCATTCCTGGCAAACCCTTGTGAGAAGTCACCCCCGCTTTATCTGTTAAAACCTATCTTAAATGTCAGCACTAACTTTTCATGTATGAAGTCAGCATTCTTAAGGATCAAAATCGTCGATATCTCAAATAAAAAAAGTCATCCATAACCTGATGAAAAAAATTATATATCTTGTCTGTTTAATATCTCTTTCATTAATCCTTTCAACAGGCTGCAGTAAAGAAAAAATAAACCGGGATTTGATCAAAGAATACCCTGTCAGCAAAAACGATGTAATAAGTAAATCCAATGTCGTATTCGATAAAAATGTTTCTTCAGACGGTAATGGTTCGCTTGTTATCACTGCTGATCACCCTGCTGTTATAAATCTCTATGAAACAGGTGACATCGATGTTGATAACGGCCAATTGATTTATGAAGCAAAAGTCAAAACCCGGGATGTGGATGGCAATGTCTACCTTGAAATGTGGTGCCGTTTTCCTGATAAAGGTGAATTCTTTTCGAGAGGCTTTGAATCATCCCTGACAGGAACTGCCGGATGGACGACCATACAAACCCCGTTTTATTTACGCAAGGATGAAAATCCTGTTGATGTAAAATTGAATATTGTTATAGATGGGAATGGAACCGTATGGGTCGATGATCTTAAACTCTTTAAAGCTCCTCTTCATTCTTCACAATAATCTGAATAAAAATATTTCTCTTGTTGAACTTAATATCTGTGCATTTTGTTAAATGTATATAGAGGAAAATTTATGCACGATTTACAACATAGGGTCACTTTACTGAAGGATGGAACGGCAGCTTCGGGACCTATTATTTACTGGATGAGCAGGGATCAGCGTGTTCACGATAATTATGCGTTATTGTATGCTCAGCAGCTTGCACTTGCCGAAAACAGACCTCTCGGAGTGGTCTTCGCTCTTGTTCCTGGATTCCTTGAAGCAGCATTCCGTCAATACGATTTTATGCTTAAGGGCCTTCAACAAATCGAAAAAGAACTTCATAACTATAATATTCCTTTTTTTCTTTTGTCTGGAGATCCAGAACAGGAAATCCCGCAGTTCATTCATTATCATGATGTGAGCATCCTTGTAACTGACTTTGATCCCTTAAAGATCAAGCGGAAGTGGAAAAAGGATATCGGCGCTAAGATCAATATCCCGTTTTATGAAGTAGATGCGCATAATATTGTTCCCTGCAGGTTTGTCTCCGGTAAACTTGAGTTTGCAGCATTTACCATACGTCCAAAAATTCATAAGAATCTGCCCGAATTTCTCACCGAACTTCCTGAACTGAAACAAATGAAAAAACAGGAAGCCTTTTCTCCTTCTCGTATCAACTGGAAAAGTGTCACTGACAATCTGGTATTGAATAAAGAAGTCAAAGCAGTCGATTGGATTAAACCTGGGGAAAGGAATGCTATGGAAATGCTTAAACTGTTTCTTGAAAATAAATTTGATAGCTATTCTGATGAAAGAAATGATCCGGTGAAAGATGGACAATCCGGTTTATCCCCTTACCTCCACTTTGGTCATATATCAGCACAGCGTATTGCGATTGAAGTGAAGAAGTATGGCGGTAATCCTGTCTCAGAGAAATCATTCCTTGAAGAACTGATTGTCCGGAGGGAACTCTCTGATAATTTTTGTTTTTATAATAGTAATTATGATTCGTTCGCGGGATTCCCGGAATGGTCAAAAAATTCTTTAAATCAGCATATAGAAGATAAACGGGAGTATATCTATACTAAGGAAGAATTTGAAAATGCCCTTACTCACGAAGATCTCTGGAACGCCGCTCAAAAAGAATTGATCACCACCGGAAAAATGCATGGATACATGAGAATGTACTGGGCAAAGAAAATACTTGAATGGACAAACACTCCCCGCTATGCTCTGAATATCGCAATTTATTTAAATGATAAATATGAACTGGATGGCAGGGATCCGAATGGCTATGCAGGCTGTGCATGGTCAATAGGCGGAGGGCATGACCGTCCCTGGCCTGAACAGGAAATTTTCGGAAAAATAAGATATATGAACCTGAATGGAGCTAAAAGAAAATTTGATATAGATAGCTATATTAAAAAATATAACCTATAGTCTGTAAAATAATTTTGTAAACAGTTAAAGCTGCACATTCGTACAACATTCCAACTCTCTGATACTCCATCATTCCACCAAAGCCATTTATACAGAATTATTTACAATTCCACCCTCTCCGTAGATCAGAAATACACGGTTCGCCCAACATTCCAATACTCCGATACTCCATCAGTTCATATACGTTTCACATACGTTCCATACGCCAGTGCGCTCCAGGTGCGCTCCAGATGCGCTCCACCTACGCTTCAGATATGCCCTACAATATTCTCAATTATGTTCTAATGAGCTAAAACTTGGATGTTTTTCCTGCCGTACATAAGAAATCGACTCAAATTCAATGAATTTTTTATCCTTTCAATGTACCCGCAGAATTATTATTTTCTATCCCGATTTTAGGAATTAAAAAAAAAGAAATGAATTACCGCGTTTTACTATTCTATAAGTATGTCCGGATTGAAAATCCGCAGGAAATTGTTGAGCAGCATCTGCAGTGGTGTCTTAATAATGACATAAAAGGAAGAGTTTTCATTGCCGCTGAAGGAATAAACGGAACTGTTTCCGGTACTAGAGAAAATATTGAAAACTACAAATCTCACCTCAAAAGCTTCCCCGTATTTAATGATATATGGTTCAAGGAAGATGAAGCTGAAGAACATGCATTTTTCAAAATGCATGTCAGATTGAAAAATGAGATCGTTCACAGCGGACTTGAAGATGTTTCCCTTAAGAACGGAGGCAAAAGATTGACTCCTGATCAGCTCCTTGGATTCTATGAAGAAGGTAAAGAATTTATAATTGTAGATGCCCGCAACTGGTATGAGAGCAGAATTGGCCGTTTTAAGAATGCCCTTACTCCTCCTATGAAAAATTTCAGGGACTGGAAAAAAGTAGCAGAAGATCTAAAGGATCAGAAAGAAAAAACAATAGTAACATATTGTACCGGCGGCATTCGCTGTGAAAAAGCTTCTGCCTATCTCGTGGAAAATGGTTTTAAGGATGTTTATCAGCTCGAAGGAGGTATCGTCAATTTTATAAAGAAACATCCCGATACATACTGGGAAGGGGGAATGTTCGTCTTTGATGAAAGAAGAGTGGTGAGTCCCAATACGAAAGGTGAATTGCAGCATATTTCCAATTGTTATTTCTGCAATAAACCGACTTCATATTATATTAATTGCCACAACCAGTTATGCGACAGACTTTTTGTCTGCTGCCATGATTGTAAAACTAAATACGATTATTGCTGCTCTGATGAATGCCGTAACTCCCCTAATAAAAGACCTCGGTATTATGGTTAATTATTTTCATTAATATTCTTTATTTTTAATTATTGAAATTATTCACTTAACCATATTCTGCTTATGAACCCTCGCTATACAGTTCTCATCTTCTGCCTGTTTTTGACTCTTTTAATCCCGGAACAAATCTATTCCCAGGAAAATAAAAATACCGGAGAACAAGAAAAAAAATCTGAGAAAGCTGATACACTGGAGTATGGGCTCGAAGAAGTAACTGTGGTCGGCACCCGTGCTAAAGAAAGAATTATTGATATTCCATATTCTGTTTTCAGCGTTGAAAAGAAGGAACTTTCCTACGGAAAGAAAGTTTCGGCTAAAAACGTACTTGCAGATGTGCCCGGTCTTTTTTTACAGTCCAGATATGGCAGCCAGGATCTCAGGGTTTCCATTCGTGGATTCGGAACAAGATCTAACACCGGTATAAGAGGTATCCGGATTCTGCAGGACGGCATCCCTATATCTGACCCTGATGGCGAGACTGTTATTGATGCAATCGACTTTACGTCTCTTGCCGGTGTGGAGGTGGTTAAGGGAAACCTTTCTTCACTGTATGCTAATGCTCCCGGCGGCGTAATAGACTTTAAATCTGATTATTATTTTAATGAAGATTATGCTGCATCGTATAACCAGGTTGGTCAGTTTGGTTTCCGGCAAAATGGTTTTAAAACCGGTATAAAGAACAGCAATAACAGGTTGTTTCTTTCATACTATTACCGTAACCTCGAGGGATACAGGAAGCATAGTTCTGAATATCAGCACCTTCTTAATGCCGTGTATGAGGGATATCTCGGAACAAGATCCAGTATCACCCTGCTAGGTGATTATGTGGATGGGTTTAATCAGCTTCCCGGACCATTGACAAAAGAAGAATATGCTGCCGATCCTTATATGGCAAGTCCCCTTGCCGTAGCCCAGGATTTCAGGAGAATAACTAAAAAGGGCCGGATGGCTGTAAAATACAGGACAGGCTTCGGCGCACCGGAAGAAAATGAAGTTGAGATTTCGGCTTATGGAGGAATTAAGGAATTAACCAGGGTAGACAACGAAGCTTATACTATTTCAACTCAATACTCACTCGGAACTTTAACCCGTTATACAAATCGCGGCCATATTCTGAATCTCAAAAATAGTATTACCGCCGGCTTTGATTTTGCTTACCTGAGCGGCCCTATAAACGCTTTTGATAATATCGGAGGAAACCGTGATATTTCTGTCAAGGATTCGTACGATGCAAGTGTCAGCAGTTTTGGATTCTATTTCCTTGATCATCTTGATCTGCTGGAGAACCTGGGACTTTTCCTTTCCGGCAGGTATGATGTCAGCAGCTATAAGAAAGATACTTTCCAGCCGTATGGCCGGACTGACTCTACACTTGTTTTTACAGGGCTGACACCTAAAATAGGAATTAACTATAAACTTTTCCCTGATCTTGCTTTGTATACATCTTACGGCGTAAGTTATGATTTCCCGGCTTTGAGTGAGTTGGATATAAGGTCCGTTATACCTAATATGTATACGCTTAATCCCGATCTTGATCCGCAGCGGTCACTGAACTTTGAATTCGGAATTAAAGGAAATTTCATAAATGAAGAATCCGAATTTATGAAAAAGATAATATTTGATGTTACTTATTTTCACTATTTAATATCCGATGAGATAGTTCCTTACCTCATAATTAGTGAACAGGCATTATTTAAGAATGCACCTGAAACAAAGCGTGATGGAATTGAAATTGGTCTGAAAACCGAACCTTTTGAAGAAACTGAACTTACGGTCAATTATACCTATACAAATTTCAAGTACTCAAGTTACAAGACCACTATCACTACGCCTTCCGTAGATAACATGGAAGTCGATTATACTGGTAATTATGAGCCTTCAGTTCCTCAGCAGATTGTAAACCTCATATTTAATTACGAGTTCGAATTTAATGATGATCTCTCGGGTCTGCTTCAGTGGGACTGCGATTATATCAGTAAATTATATGTCAATGATGCAAATTCAGAAACTGCACCTGCATACTTTTACGGTAATATGATGGCTGGACTTACTTACCAGGGTGAATTGTTTGGTGCAGTGCTCTATGCCGGTGTCAACAATATTTTTGATAAGAAATATATCGGCTTCATTAATACTAATGATTATTTGGGCCGGTATTATGAGCCCGGTGAACCGAGAAGTTTTTACTCAGGCCTGAATATTCGTATGAATTTATAATCTCCAGGAAATTTGATGTTAAGAAGAATCTTCGTTTTAGTTAGTACTATTCAATTTTGTTGTACTTCTCTCAGACCATCCTGGATGTTCCGAAGTTTAGGATTTATCCGGGAACAATGACGCAGACCGAACCGGTTGTTGCTGTCCATCCTCAGAACAGTGCGGTCATCTTTGCCGCAGCAGTAACGATTAACGTGAGCAACGGGTTTAGAAGTGAAGGGGTATATATATCAACGGATGAAGGATATACCTGGCGGGGAAATGATACCTGTACCGGTCCATCAATTGTGAATCATGGCGGTGATCCCGGTGTTGCAGTTGCCGGGAACGGCAGGCTGATTCTTACGCACATAGGGAATTTATTTCCAGGGATGTTCTCAAATTATTCTGATGATATGACTGAAACCTGGTCGTCATCTAAAACGATTACCAGTAATCTCGTTGAAGATAAAGGTACGCTTGGAGTCGATCATTCTGCCCAGAGTAATTATAATGGAAGTCTTTATCTCGCCTGGGTTGATTATGTCAATGTTTCGGTTCAAATCGCGGTTTCAGCAGATAATGGTGCAAACTGGACTCAGCCGGTCCAGGTTAATCCCAATCCTCCTACTCGGAGTACGGGATCCTCAATCGTAACAGGGGCTGATGGAACTGTTTACCTCTGCTGGGCAGGTGTAACTTCGGGCTCTTCTTTTGTGGAAGATTATATCGGGTTTGCCAGATCAACCGACGGCGGTGACAGCTGGAACGTTAATCAGAATATAATTGATATGAATGGAATTGCCGGACTGCTTGCAGAAAAAAATAATATAAGAGTTAATAGTATTCCACAAATCGGAATGGATAGAAGCGGCGGTACGAGAGACGGATGGCTCTATATAGTTACCACTGAAAAAAATAATTCACCTGCAGGAAGCGATCCTGATATTATCCTTCACCGCTCAACCGATAACGGGGCCACCTGGTCTCAGGGAATCCGTGTGAATCAGGACCCGGTTAATGATGGCAAGATACAGTATTTTCCATTTCTGAATGTTGAAAAATCAGGGAATCTGGACATAATATTTTACGATGATAGAAATACTACTTCCGATTCCGCTTCTGTGTTTATTGCCCGCTCGACTAATGGAGGTGATAACTGGAAAGAATATGAAATAAAGAATTCCACTTTTAAGCCTAAGGCTATCTCAGGAGCAGCGGCCGGTTACCAGGGGGATCATATTTCACTTATATCCGCTGATAACCATCTTAATGCTTTTTGGATGGCGGATTACTCAGGAGTATATCAGATATGGTCGGCTGTAATCGACCTGACTTTATTGGGCACCAAGGACAACCATAATAATCTCCCGGAAGGTTTCAAATTATATCAAAATTATCCGAATCCTTTCAATCCCTCAACTGCAATCAGATATACACTTCCTGAAGAATCGTTCGTCACCTTAAAGATATATAATTCATTAGGGCAGGAAGTCCGGACACTTGTTCATAGTTTACAACGTTCAGGCGACCACGATGTTAACTTTAATTCCCGGGATCTGTCAACCGGAGTATACTTTTACACTCTGAGGGCAGGCGATTTTCAGGATTCCGGCAAGATGCTGCTTTTAAAATAGCTACTATAGCCCCGGTACTCCCTTCATTTTTTGAAGCTCGTTTCTCATAATGAATCACCCTGCTTGATATGATTTTGCCATAAAATCCCTGAATACCTATGGCATAAATGTTGAATCTGTGACAACAGAATTAAGAAGGGCTAGTTGAACAAGTGAAAATAAAAATATCCCGCAAAGAAAAAACAAAAACTGAAGGATTGAAGCTTGGCTTCCTTGTTAATCTGACAATTTTCCTATTGTTTACCGGTCTTGGGTTCGGACTTTATATCTTTATTATGAAACAGTACGAATCTCAGCAGCTCG
Source organism: uncultured Ignavibacteria bacterium (assembly GCA_963832715.1). Lineage (GTDB taxonomy): Bacteria > Bacteroidota > Ignavibacteria > Ignavibacteriales > Ignavibacteriaceae > DATFVA01. The sequence goes on from CAWHVB010000005.1 coordinate 295,252, forward strand.
AGGAAACACGGTTAAAATCCCGGATCCTTGCTCAGGATATTATAGAATATAACCTCCTACCTACCGATTCAACAAAGAATCCTGGTGATTTATTTCCGTCCTATGTTGAGACTTATCATATAAACTATTGTGTTCTTGCAAAAGATTCGGATGAAGTGCTGAATGCTTATAATTACGCTCAGGCTGTAAATAACCAGTTTGTCACATCTTCAGGCGGAGGAGCATATGAGTATGAATCATCTCTTTACAAAATTAAAACCAGAGTGCATTTTTTAAATAAGGATTATACAATTTACCTTGGATTAAGCGGGACATTCATAGAAAATTTTCTTCAGCAGAAAAATAAGATTGTTATTCCTGCTGTCGGCGGAATGATGCTGCTTGGATTCCTGATTTTAATCGGTTTAAGCAGGTTTTTTGTTACTGGTCCCCTGAATAAGATTGCCCTGGCAGCTCAGGGAATATCAGGTGGAAACTTTGATATCCGTGCAAGAGATAACAGTAATAATGAGTTTGGTATAATTGCTTCTTCAATAAACTTCCTTGTATATAATCTTGATAAGGCGAATAGCCAGGTATCATCATTGAACAAAGAACTTAAAACTGTTGTTAAGGATAAAATCGGTGAACTCAACCTGGAAGTAAACCAGAGAAGGTTGGCTGAGCATAAATTAAGACAGAGTGAAGAACAATTCCGGCTTCTGTTTGAGAGAGCGCCTATCGGGATGGTTATTACAACTATTGAAGGAAAAATTATAAGAAGCAACAGCGCATTCTGCGAAACACTTGGCTATTCCCCCGATGAGATTGAAAATAAAAATATAGCTGACATAACGGTTGAAGAATATATAGAATATGACAGACAGCTGCATAAAGCCCTGCTGAAGGGAAATCTGTCGCATGTATATTTTGAAAAAGAATTACGTAAGAAAGACGGATTGAACATTCATGCAATAGTTGAATCTGTATTAACAAGAGATGGAAGTAATCATCCGCACCATATCATCCAGCAGGTTATAGATATAACCGAACGTAAAAAAGTTGAAAAAGAGTTGATAATATCAAAGGAAAAAGCCGAAGAATCTGATAGATTAAAGAGTGCTTTCCTGGCCCAGATGTCGCATGAGATCAGAACCCCGTTAAATGTAATCCTGACTGCAACCCCTCTTCTGGCAGAAGATCTGTCCAGTGAAGATGAAGATATAAATATACTCCTCGATTCAGTAAGTTCTGCGGGTAAGAGGCTGCAGAGAACAATAGATATGATACTTAACCTTTCATCAGTTCAAAGCGGCAATTACATCTCCCAGTTTGAAGCTGTGAATCTGAGCGATGATTTGAAGGTTCTTGTAGATGAAATGAAATCCCTCGCGATGGAAAAGAATCTCTCTCTTTCTTTTACTAATCATGCTTATGACCCTCTTATAAGTGCCGACAAATACACACTGAATCAGATATTCCAAAACCTGCTCGGTAATGCAATCAAGTACACCCAGACAGGAAAAATTGAAGTCCAGGTGTCAGAGGAAAAACCCGGTAAGGTTATTGTAGAAGTTAAAGACACCGGAATTGGTATGTCTGATGAATACCTGAAAAAACTATTCACACCTTTCTCCCAGGAGGATATGGGATATAAGAGAGAATTTGAAGGTAATGGTCTTGGTCTTGCTCTCGTTAAAAAATATGTCGAGCTTAATAATGCAGAAATTTTGGTAAAAAGTGAAAAGAAAAAAGGAACAACGTTTAAGGTGGTATTTAGTAAATCAGCTGACAAGAAAGCGTATACTTCTCTGCAGGATAATAAGACCCGCACTGTTGCCTGAGTATGAAACTCCCTGATTCCATCAGCTTGAAAAGATGGATCCCTTCTCTGATCATTCTTCCGATCGCGTTATACTTTGTACTTAACAGGGGTCACTATACATTAATTGATAATGCCGATCTCGTCATCCATGAAGCCGGTCACGCTGTATTTTCAATTTTCGGCCGATTTATTTATACTCTTGGCGGTACACTGATGCAGATCATCCTTCCCTCAGTCATTGTCTGGTATTTTTTAATGAACCGTTACCTCACAGGTACTCAGTTTGGATTATTGTGGCTTGGACAAAATCTAGTTAATATAAGCGTGTATGCTGCCGATGCCCGTGCAAGGGCTATTCCGCTGCTTGGAGGAAATAAGGTTTATCACGATTGGAATTGGCTCCTTACTAAAACAGGACTTCTTGAATATGATACAGTAGTCGGATTAATATTCTTCAGCCTCGCAATAATTATCTTCCTCATTACTATATTTCTGCCTCTTATAATTAAAGATTAATTTTTAACTTTAGCCTCATTATTTATTAAGATTTTTAGATGAAAATATTTTTCATTTTCGTATTCTCATTTGCGCTCACACTTACTTATGCCCAGGAAGGCCTGGTTAAATCATATTTTCCAAATGATACATTAAAATCTGAGATCAACTATGCCCGCAATGTCAGGGACGGTGATGCAAAATTCTACTATGAGAACGGACGGATAAAAGAAGAAGTGAAATATATAAATGGGAAAGTTGACGGTGTTGTAAAAGAGTATGATGAAAACGGAATTCTGAAAGAGCTCTTCTCTATTGAGGGCGGCAAGCGGGAAGGCCCTACTTCTTATTATGATAATGAAGGAAAATGGACGGGTGATAAAGACTTTGAAAATGGGATTAGAGTGGTTGAAAAAGAAGTAATACCGGAAAAAACAGAAGAATCTAATGTAGCTTCAAATGAAACCGAAGTTAAAACTAAGAATCCAGAAAAACCAAAAATTAAAAGAACAGAAGATATGCTCGTTCCGCCCGCAGTTCAGGAAGAGAACTTTGATGATGACCCTGCTTATTACCTGAGTGCTGAAGTTATGCCGGAACCAAGGGAAGGAATGGCAGCACTGCAGAAAAAAATTATTTACCCTTCTTATGCAAAGGAGCATGAAATTGAGGGTACTGTAAAGATCAGAGCTTTCATCGATCAGAATGGCGATGTCACAAAGGCAGAGGTTGAAGAAGGTCTAGGCTACGGCTGCGATGATGCCGCGAGGATTACAGTTCTATATACTAAATTTAACCCCGGTCTCATCAGGGGGAAACCGGTAAAAACTCAGCTGGTTATACCGCTTGAATTCAAACTGGATCATACAAACTAAATTTCTCTGATATTGAATCTTAAGGCTTTTAGTATTCTGATTTCTTCATTAAGTTCCTTATCTATCCTGATGGTATAATTGGAGAATTCCCTTCTTACAGGATAATTTTTCCTTAACTGATCGAAATATCTTCCTCTGTCGCCTGCTTCCAGATCATTAATCTGTCTTAATTTATAATCATCCGCTTCTATATCGTATATTCCAGAAATTATCAAATCGAGTGCTTCCTCCGGCTTTCTATCCGGATAGTCAATAATATTATTATCAACTAAAGGCAGATCAGGTTTCCAAACTTTATCTTCGCTCAGAAATTGTGCTAAAGCCTTAAATATCATTATAGTGCCGTTTACTTTGCCTTCATATGAATAGCCTGCAACGTGAGGAGTTCCTTCCGCAGTAAGGTTCAGCAAATCCACATCAATTTCGGGTTCATTTTCCCATACATCCACTATAACAGTATGATGCTTAACTCTAAGAAAATCTTTCAAATCATTATTTGATACTACCTGTCCCCTTGAGGCATTTACAACTATTTTATTTTCATTGAACTTTTCGAGCTCTTTCTTTGAAAGCATATGATAGGTTTTATCGATCCCTTCCTTATTCAAAGGCACATGATATGTTACTATGTCTGCTCCCAAAGCAGCTCCGTAAGGAACATAAAAAGCATCCCCTGATTGTCTTTGCAGCGGCGGGTCATTTATAAATTTCTTCATCCCCAGAGCATCCGCTATCCTCACAATTCTGCTGCCTATATTTCCATTGCCGATAATTCCTATCGATTTATTTTTAAGACTAAAACCCTGCCGGGACGCAATTTTAAATAATCCGGCAAAAACATATTCTGCAACAGAATCAGCATTGCAGCCCGGCGCATTTGCAAATCCAATATTATTCCTTTGAAGGTATGCTTTATCAATATGGTCTTCGCCTATAGTAGTCGTTCCAACAAAACGGACGGATCTGCCCTTTAAAAGGCCTTCATCCACCCTTGTAATCGACCTTACTATCAAAATATTAAACGAATCGATAGAATCATTGTTTATATCCCTGCCTGAGATCAGATTAACCTGGCCGAACTGAGAAAATGCTTCAGCTGCAAATGGGATATTTTCATCAACTAAAATTTTATTTATCACGGGTTATTTAGGGCTAAAATTTATTATATACCGCAAAAGATTGTTTTTTGAGACATTAAAATATATTTTTTACAACCTTTTCTTAAATACTTTTAAAAGATAATAAATATGTAGAAAATAACTGGTTCACTTAAATTAGGAGAGAGAACAATGCTGAGTCAACTGCTTAAACCGGAAATTAAATCTTTAATAGATGAGCGTAAGCTTAGCACTCTCAAAGAGGTTTTAAGTGAGTGGTCTCCTGCTGATATAGCTGAGCTTATAGCAGAGATGACTGAAAATGAACAAGCAGTTGTTTTTCGTGTCCTTCCTCATGATCTCGCTGCCGATACTTTTGAATACCTTGAGTTTGATATGCAGGTAACTCTTCTTAAAGCTATGGGTAAAGAAGAAGTAGCTTCCATATTGAATGAAATGTCCCCGGATGATCGTACTGCATTGCTGGAAGATCTGCCCAGCAGCGCTGCCCGTCAGATGATGATGCTTCTCTCAGCGGAAGAAAGACAGATCGCAAAAACTCTTCTGGGTTACCCGGAAGACAGTGTGGGCCGCTTAATGACGCCTGATTATCTTGCAGTAAAACCGGCATGGAACATTGAAGCAGTTCTGAATTATATCAGGAAAAACGGCAAAGATAAGGAAACTATAAATACTCTCTACGTCGTAAATGAAAAAGGCAAGTTAATTGATGATGTAAGGATCAGGGATATTCTGCTGGCAGAATTCAATCAGCTGGTTCTCGATTTAATGGATGAGAATTATATAGCTCTGAATGTATATGATGATCAGGAAACAGCTGTTGAGATATTCAAAAAATATGACCGCATAGCTTTACCTGTTGTTGATTCATTCGGTGTGCTCCTTGGAATTGTAACTGTAGATGATGTTCTCGATGTGGCAGAGGAAGAGGCAACAGAAGATATCCACAAAATTGGCGGTGTTACTGCTCTTGAAGAAGCTTATTCTTCAATTTCTCTGTTTGAAATGATCAAAAAACGCGGCGGATGGCTTGCCTTATTATTTATAGGAGAGATGTTTACTGCCACGGCAATGGGATTGTTTGAAGTCGAAATAAAAAAAGCAATTGTTTTAACACTATTTATTCCTTTGATAATTTCAAGCGGAGGTAACTCAGGTTCCCAGGCTGCTACTCTCGTTATCCGTGCCCTCTCTCTCGGTGAAATTACCCTTAAAGACTGGTTATTTGTAATGAGACGGGAGATAATAACCGGAGTTGTACTGGGAGCAATATTAGCCGTGATAGGTTTTTTAAGAATTTCTGTCTGGGAGGCTTTCTCGGATGTATACGGGGTCCATTGGCTTCTGGTTGGATTTACAGTCTCTTTAGCGCTGATTGGAGTTGTTTTGTGGGGTACACTCTCCGGCTCTATGCTTCCTTTTATCCTTAAAAAACTTGGGGCTGACCCTGCTACGTCAAGCGCCCCCCTCGTAGCGACCATGGTCGATGTAGTGGGTTTGATAATCTATTTTGGAGTAGCTATCTTCGTATTGAGGGGAACTCTGTTATAAATTCTGAGTCACACCAACATCTTGAATCTAATTTTGTCCTTTCCACTTTCCTAAGTAAATTTAGGTCTAATTTGGTAAAAAATAAGCAAAATAAGTGATTGTATTAAGCTGATACTAAACCCGGCCTGGTATTTGAAAGTAAAACAGATTCCCCAATTCAAAATCACAAAGGAAGATTTATGGAATTACTGGAAAAATTAGAGAATAAATCCGCAGTTATCGGAATAATAGGTTTAGGATATGTCGGACTTCCACTCGGTTTGGAATTTGCATCAAAAGGGTTTAAGGTTTTAGGGTTCGATCTTGATGAAAAGAAAGTGAATAGACTTAATGCGGGTAAAAGCTATATAAAACATATTGCAGTGGAAAGAATTAAAAGTGTGGTGGATAAGAAAGCTTTTACTGCAACAAATGAATTCGAAAGGCTGCCCGAAGCAGATGCTATTATAATCTGTGTCCCTACCCCTCTCGATGAACACCGTGAACCGGATATGACCTTCATAGTCAGTACCGCCGAAACAATTCAGAAATATATTCGAAAGGGTCAGCTGGTATCGCTGGAATCAACAACATACCCTGGTACAACAGATGAAATTCTGCTGCCGATGTTCGAAAAGGCAGGTGAACGGGACGGAGGTAAAAAATTTGTAGTTGGTAAAGATTTTTATTTATCATTTTCTCCTGAAAGAGAGGATCCTAATAACCCAAGTTATAATACAGCAACTATTCCCAAAGTTGTAGGGGGTGTAACACCGGAATGTGTAAAAATTGCCACCACTTTATACAATAATGTTGTGGTAAAAACTGTTCCTGTCTCCTCCACACGTGCCGCTGAAGCTACCAAGCTTACCGAAAATATTTATCGTTCAGTAAATATAGCCCTCGTAAATGAACTGAAAATGGTATTTGACAGAATGAATATTGACGTCTGGGAGGTCATAGAAGCAGCTTCCACAAAACCTTTTGGATTTCAACCCTTTTTCCCAGGACCGGGACTTGGAGGACACTGTATACCTATTGATCCTTTCTACCTGACCTGGAAAGCGCGTGAATACGAGGTACATACCCGTTTCATTGAACTTGCCGGAGAGGTGAACACATATATGCCTTATTACGTGGTTGAAAAAGGAGGCGAAGCTCTGAACCGGGTTAAAAAATCACTTAATGGCTCAAAAGTTCTCATACTAGGTGTTGCTTATAAAAAAGACATTGATGATATGAGAGAATCGCCTTCCCTGCGGCTTATAGAATTATTCCGCGAGAAAAAATGCGAAGTTCATTATAATGATCCTTATGTCCCGAAACTGCCGAGAACCCGTAAGTACAAATTTGATATGGAATCGGTGGAACTGACTAAAGAAAACCTGGCAAAATTTGATCTCGTAGTATTAAGTACAGATCATTCTGATTATGATTATAAAATGATTGCTGAAAATTCAAACCTGATTGTCGACAGTAGAAATGCATTTGCTAAAAACGGAATAATTGATAACAATAAAATTATAAAGGCTTGAAATGTTTGATGAGATAGGATTAGGTATAATAGGAGCGGGCAGATGGGGCATAAACCATGTGAGAACGGCAGATCAATTACTGGGGAACAAGTTAAAGTTTGTATGCGATTTTAATCCTGAAGCTTCAGAAAAAATTAAAGGAATTTCTTCGGAAATTCCTTTTACATCAAAGCTTGAGGACGTACTCGAAAATCCAGACATAAATGCGGTGATTATAGCTACTCCCGCCGAAACTCACTATGAGATTGCAAAGAAGGCTTTATTAAACGGCAAGAATGTCCTTGTGGAGAAACCTATAACGCTTATCTCATCGCACGCCAGGGATTTAATTGATATCGCTGAAGAAGTCGACAGAAAATTAATGGTAGGACATGTACTGTTGTATCATCCCGCTGTGGAAAAAATAAAGAAAATGATAGGGGAAAATAAGATTGGACAACTGCAGTACATATACAGCAACAGGCTGAATCTTGGTTCGATCAGAAGTGAGGAGAATATCCTATGGAGTTTTGCTCCGCATGATATTTCAGTAATCCAATTCCTGCTTGAGAGCAACCCTGTTTATGTTGATGCAAAGGGAGCCGCTATTTTGCAGCATGAAATAGAAGATACCACCATTACCTATTTATCATATCCGGGTAACATCCATGCCCATATCTTTGTCAGCTGGCTTCATCCTTTTAAGGAACAGCGGCTTGTTATTATAGGTGACGAAGGAATGTTTGTTTTCGAGGACAGTCTCAAAACAGACAAACTTAAATTCTATCCCAAAGGGTTCAGAAATATTGACGGGGTTCTGCAGAAATTTGACAGTGATTTTGAAGTTGTAGATTTTGAACAGCGTCAGCCGCTTGCTGAAGAACAAAAACACTTCTTCAACTCGATAATTAATAATGAGAACCCTCTGACTGACGGTGTTCATGCTGTGGAAGTACTCGAAATTCTTGAAAAGGCTCAGTCCTGCCTTACAGCAGGGCGGCCTGTTTTATAGATTAAACAAAAGATCAAATAACTCTGAAATGCGGAGCATTTTAAAATGAATAATAAAAATTACTATATTAATCAATATGCCGTAGTCGACGATAATGTAGAAATTGGTGAAAATTCAAAAATATGGCATTTTACTCATGTACAGTCGGGATCGAAAATCGGTAAGAAATGCATACTCGGACAAAACGTAAATATTGCAAACAATGTTACAATAGGAAATTTCGTTAAGATTCAGAATAATGTATCTGTTTATGAAGGTGTAGAACTTGAAGATTACGTGTTTTGCGGTCCGTCTATGGTATTTACAAACATCCTTAATCCGCGTTCAAAATACCCTCAGGTCGGAGCTGAGTTCTATATTAAAACTCTTGTTAAAGAGGGAGCCTCCCTCGGAGCTAATTCTACTATCGTATGCGGCATTACTATTGGAAGATTTGCTTTCGTAGGCGCTGGAGCTGTTGTTACTAAAGATGTACCCGATTTTGCTCTCGTAGTCGGTAATCCTGCAAAAATAAAAGGATGGTACAGCGAAGCAGGCAAAAAGCTAATTTTTGACAATAAAGGGTTTGCTTTTTGTGAGAAGTCAGGTAAAAAATATAAATTTGAAAATGATCTGGTCAAAGAAGTCTAATATTCTCAAACAAAATTTGGATAAAATGAAAGGTATAGTTTTAGCTGGCGGTTCGGGATCTCGTCTTTACCCGATTACAAAAGTCTATAGCAAACAGTTAACATTAATTTATGATAAACCTCTGATTTATTACCCCCTGTCAATTCTGATGCTTGGCGGAATTCGTGAAATATTAATTATCTCTAATAAAGAAACGATTCCTCTGTATCAGCAGCTTTTTGAAGATGGTTCTCAGGTTGGACTAAAAATTGAATATGCGGTTCAGGAAAAACCCCGCGGCATTGCTGAAGCATTTATTCTTGGAGAAAACTTTATAGGAAAAGATAGCGTCAGTCTTATCCTCGGCGATAATATATTTTACGGGTACCTTGATTTCTGGTATAATGCACTTAGTAAACATAAAGACGGAGCAACTATTTTCGGCTATCGGGTTAATGATCCGCAGCGGTATGGTATAGTAGATTTTGATAAAAATGGCAAAGCAAAATCTATTGAAGAGAAACCAAGGCATCCAAAATCTGATTTCGCTGTTCCCGGCTTATATATTTATGATAATGAGGTAGTCAGGATTTCAAAATCGCTGAAACCTTCTAAGCGAGGTGAGCTTGAAATAACCGACGTCAATAATACATATTTGAAGAAGCATAAACTTAAAGTAGAAAAAATAGGCAGAGGAATCGCCTGGCTTGATACAGGTAATCCGACTGCGCTGCTTCAGGCTTCTAACTTTTTTGGTGTAATAGAAGAAAGACAGGGGATGAAAGTGGCATGTATCGAAGAAATCGCTTATAGAATGAATTATATAAATAAAAAACAGTTGAAAACTCTAATCATTTCAATACCCAAATCACTCTATAGAGACTATCTGGAAAAATATCTTAAAGATCAAAGTTAGATATGGAAATAATCCGCACGAAAATACCTGACGTTTTAGAAATTAGACCGAAAGTTTTTGAAGATGACAGAGGATATTTCCTGGAATCTTTTAATGATAACCGGTTTTTAGAAAACAATATTGAAAACCATTTCGTTCAGGATAACATTTCCCGTTCTGCCAGGGGAACAATAAGAGGGTTGCATTATCAGGTTGGAAATAAAGCCCAGGGAAAACTATGTCAGATAATAACCGGTAGTGTTATGGATATTGCTGTAGATATAAGGTTTGGCTCCCCCACGTTTGGAAAGTACGTTGCTCTTCAAATGTCAGAAGCAGATCATTTGCAGTTATGGATCCCACCCGGATTTGCGCATGGATTCTCAGTGCTTTCAGAATATGCAATTTTCATGTATAAATGCACAGATTTTTACAGTAAACAGCATGAAAGAGCTATTATTTATAATGATCCTCAATTAAATATTAATTGGGGAGTGGAAAACCCTATCGTTTCTGACAAAGATTTGAAAGGAAAACCTTTTAATGAAATAGACAGGGACTTTATTTATTCAGAAATGAAAATTTAGAAAACGGAGATAATAAAATGACAGTTCCTTTATTAGACCTTAAGAAACAATACCAGTCATTAAAATCTGAACTTGATGAAGCACTCATAAGAGTTGCCGAATCTCAGTATTTTATCATGGGTCCCGAAGTTGATAAGATGGAAAAGGCTTTTTGTGAATATCTGAATTGTAAATACGCGATAGGTGTATCTTCGGGTACGGATGCTCTTCTGGTTGCCCTTATGGCTCTTGATATTCAGCCTGGTGATGAGGTGATTGTTCCTACCTATTCTTTCTTTGCAACCGCAGGAGTAGTATCGAGAATGAATGCGGTTCCTGTATTTGCAGATATTGATCCGGTTACTTTTAATATTGATCCTGGTGATATAGAAAAGAGAATAACGAATAAAACAAAAGCAATCATTCCGGTTCATTTATACGGTCAGAGTTGTGAAATGGATAAAATCATGGAAATTGCCCGGAAGCATAATCTTAAAGTGGTGGAAGACGGGGCACAGGCAATAGGAGTCCAGTACAAAGACGGTAAACACGTTGGAACTATAGGCGACATTGGCTGTTATTCATTCTTTCCAAGTAAAAACCTAGGCTGTTTTGGTGACGGAGGCCTGGTGGTTTCCAATGACGATGAGCTGGGAGAAAAATTAAGAATACTTCGCGTTCATGGCGGTAAACCGAAATATTATCATAAGATAATTGGAGGAAATTTCAGACTGGATGCTATCCAGGCTGCAGTACTGAATGTAAAGCTTCCGCATCTCGATAACTGGTCCTCACAAAGGCGTGAAAATGCAGAGCTTTATACGAAATTATTTATTGAAGCCGGACTGGCTGAAGCTACAGGTAAAATAAAATTCGATGGTAAAAATAAAGTCCTGCTGCCGAAAGCTGTTTACAAGGACTCAGGTGTTAAAAATTATCATATATATAATCAATATATTATAAGAGTTGAAGAAAGAGATGCAGTAAGAAAACACCTGTCTGATAAGAGTATAGGGACAGAAATTTATTATCCTGTTCCTTTTCATAAACAGGAATGCTTCTCTTCTCTTAAATATAAAAATGGTGATTTCCCTCTAGCCGAGGAAGCAGCTGACGACTCCATCGCTCTGCCTATTTATCCTGAACTCACTGAAGAGCAGCAGAAATATATTGTGGATGAAATAAAGAAAGCAGTAAAAAAATAAGTTAATGATGACCGATAATTTTAAGAATAAAAAAATCTATATCGCCGGTCATTCGGGCATGGTTGGTTCTGCGATAACAAGAAGACTTAAGAAGGCAGGTTATAATAATCTGCTATTCAGGGACCTGCATGATTTGAACCTGATACGGCAGACTGAAGTTGAATCATTTTTTAAGGAAAATAAACCGGATTTAGTGATAGTTGCTGCCGCAAAGGTCGGCGGAATTCTGGCTAACAATACATACAGGGCGGAGTTCATTTATGATAACCTGATGATAGAATCTAATATTATTCATCAATCGTATATAAATGATGTAGACAAGCTGATTTTTCTCGGAAGCAGCTGTATCTACCCAAAGCTCGCTCCGCAGCCCTTAAAGGAAGAATACTTGCTTTCTGATTACCTTGAATTCACAAATGAACCCTATGCCATAGCTAAGATTGCAGGTATAAAACTCTGCGAAAACTATTACCGTCAATATGGGTCCAATTTTTATTCGGTTATGCCGACTAACTTATATGGACCCTATGACAATTTTAATCTCGAAACATCTCATGTTCTTCCTGCATTGATCAGAAAAATTCATGAAGCTAAAATAAAAAACCTGCCGGATGTTACAGTCTGGGGCAGCGGAAATCCAATGAGAGAATTCCTGTACGTTGATGATCTGGCTGAAGCTGTTGTGTTTTTAATGGAAAATATTGATGCCGAAAATATTTATAAGCAGGGAATCTCACATATCAATATTGGTACAGGCGAAGACCTTACTATCAGAGAACTCGCTGAAACTGTTGCTGAGGTGATAGGGTATTCGGGTGGTATTGTATACGATACAAGCAAGCCTGACGGCACTCCCAGGAAACTAATGGACGTATCGAGGATAAACGAACTTGGCTGGAAATACAAAACAGGATTACATGAGGGGATAGAAAAAGCGTACAGTTGGTTTAAATCTAATGTTAAATAAATGAGGTAGGAATGAAAAAAGCTTTAATTACAGGGATAACAGGTCAGGATGGAAGCTACCTGACTGAAATTCTGCTTGAAAAAGGATATGAAGTTCACGGTATAATCCGGAAAAGCAGTTCGTTTAATACCGGGAGAATTGATCACTTATATAGTAATAGAGAAATCCTTGATAAAAAGCTTTTTCTTCATTACGGAGATCTTGTTGATACCAGTGCTTTAAACCGGCTGCTGGAAAAAATTGAACCCGAAGAAATTTATAATCTTGCAGCCCAGAGCCACGTAAAGGTTTCGTTTGAGGTTCCGGATTATACGGCTCAGGTAGATGCGCTGGGTACTCTGAGGTTCCTTGATGCAATCAGAGAAGTGGGTTTGAGGAAAGTTAAGTTCTACCAGGCCTCCACCAGCGAACTATTTGGTAAGGTGCAGGAGATACCTCAGTCTGAAGAAACTCCTTTTTATCCGCGTTCCCCGTACGGCGTGGCAAAGCTATACGGGTTCTGGATAATTGTTAACTACAGAGAAGCATATAACATTTTTGCTTCAAACGGAATTTTATTCAATCACGAATCTCCGAGGCGGGGAGAGACTTTCGTCACCCGGAAAATAACACGTGCAGTATCTAAGATATCTGCCGGACTTCAGGACAGACTTCTTTTGGGAAACCTGGATGCTAAAAGGGACTGGGGTTTCGCCCCTGAATATTGCGAGGGAATGTGGAGAATTCTGAATCACGAAAAAGCCGAAGATTTTGTCCTTGCCACCGGCGAAACTCATACCGTAAGAGAGTTTGCAGAGTCTGCATTTAATGAGATTGGCGTAAAACTCGAATGGAAGGGGAAGGGTGCTGAAGAAAAGGGTTTAATAAAAGAAATTGATTGGGATAAAGGAAATAAGCTTCTGGATTCATCCCATTCCGAAAATGAATATAAATATTCATTCAGTGATAAATTAAAAAAAGGAAAAACGGTAATAGCTATTGATCCCGAATATTACAGGCCTACGGAAGTTGATTTGCTGATAGGGAATCCTGCAAAAGCTAAAAAAGTACTGGGATGGGAAGCTAAAACCACTTTTGCTACTCTTGTAAAGCTGATGATCAAAGCTGACCTTGAAAAGGTTATGATGCGGGGATATTAATTGGATATTTCTTCTTATTGATTATAAGTACTACAACCAGTGCTGCCGCTATTATCATCATAAGCATGATGATTGAAAAAGAGATATTCTTATTATGTTTAAGTTGAACAGGGGAAATATTCCCGGATAAAACGAACGCTCCCCAGTAGTAGGGATTTGCGGAATAATTTTTAATAAAATCAATTTTAGCAAGTCTCAGGGCTTTAGATTTATCATATCCCATACTGAGTTTTTCATAAAAAAGGGTCATCAATCTTGATGTGTATTTATCATTGACATCCCATAGGGAAACCACCACACTTTTTGATCCTGCTTCGAAGAATGCCTTGGTAAGTCCTAATATTCCCTCAGACTCATCTACACTTCCCAAACCCGAGTTGCACGAACTAAGCACAACCAGATCGCTGTTAAGTTTAAGCTGAACAATCTCACTCGCTTCCAGGAACCCGTCGTTTTCTGCATCGTATGTATTTGAGAAAAATATCAATGGCTGTTTATGATAGAAGAATGAATGTGTAGATAGATGAATGATCCTTCTTAATGAAGCATTCTGTTTGAAGTTGGTTTCTGTTGCATTTTTATCAAGTAATATTGTATTGGCATTTAATATTTCACCGATACTGTTTACTTCTTCTCCAGAATATTTCAGTGGCAGAAACGCGAGATTCCGTGGTATACCTGATGATTCATCCAGCAGACCTCTTCTTTCGGCAAATTCAGTGCTTTCTGTGTTGATTGAAGGATTGCCGACTAACAATACATCCCCATCATTCTTCAGGTTGTTTTTTTGCTGCTGCAGAAATGCTGTTGCCGAAGGGGAATAAGAGATGTTGTAGTCCTTCAAAAGGAATTTTTTATTTTTATAGTAATACGGACTTTCATCCTCATTGTAATCTGTAACCAGGAATTCAAATGGCATAGATAATAATTCGGTACAGGGTGAGAAAATTATCTTTTTATCTTGAGGAATATTCCGGATAACAGGCTTCACCACTGATTTATATAATTCAAATGAGGCTTTTGCATTAAAAGAAAATAGGTCCTGATTATAAAATGCATCTGTCTTGCTTATGGTATTCTCAAAATAGGGAGATATATTGTTTATCATTCCGACCAGTTGTTTCCTGGAAATATCAAGTTTAAAGGGTTCGAACTTGTTTCTGCTGATTAGAAAAGCATATAAATTATCGTCGGTCGAATAATATGAAACTAAATTTTCATCACTGTTCAGAGAATTTTGAATCTCGTCCAATCCGGGCCATTTCTCCATATTCAGATATTGAGCTAATCCCGGGTTAGCCCTGGTTAACGATAATTTCAGTTCCATCAACTTAGCTTTTATAGTCTCAGTTTTCTGTTCACCATAGAGTCCAGAATGTATTATCCAGTCATAGTCATACAATTTGCTCAAAGCGGCACTGTCATTTACCATTGAATGCAGCTTGAGATTGTTCAGATTCTGAATCATATTTCTGGAATGAGATTTATTAATAAGATCAAAGGCCTTATTATATTCATTTAGCCCCAGATAGTGCTCGGCAAACGAATCGTAAACATCATGGTTGCCGGAGAAATAGGAAATTTGTACATCTTCCTGGCTGAATAGGGGACGCGATACGTCTTCAATAATTTTTACTGCAGCAGAATAGTAAGATTCTGCGATTTTGTATAAGTTCTTTTTATCGGATAATTTTGCAAGGCAATAATAAGCTTCCACCTTCAGGTTCTTTTCATTCAGGTCTTTAACAAGTCTGAGAGCTTTATTATAAGATGCTTCTGCCCCGTCGAGATCATTCTGTCTTTCAAGGATATTGCCTTTTATAATTTCTGAACGAGCGTGCAGATAAGGGAACTCTTCAGGTGATGAATTCTTCAATGATTCCTTCAAAGCAGCCAGAGCCCCTATATATTCCTTTTTCTTGACTAAAACCTCAGAAAGATCTATTCCCGACAGCGCTGAGGTGTAAGCGGCATGATTCTGCAGAGCCATGCTTCGGGCTTCGTTAAAGTAATTTTCCGATATATCAAGGCTGTCCAGTGAAGAGTATACTACTCCCAGCTTATCATAAATGTCTGCTGTAAGAAATGGATTATTAATCCTGCTGCATTCTGATTCAGCTTGGAGATAATATCCGAGTGCATTTTGAGGGCGGTCGAGATTGAAGTTTAATGCACCAAGTCCGCTGCTGATATTTACGCTTAACTCAATCTCATTTATTTCGGAGGAAAGCTTTTTTGCCTGGTTATAATACTTTAATGCTTCGGAATAATTCGCCAGATTCGTATAAGCATCAGCCATCCCTGTAAGGTTAAGAACAAGAGACCGTTTATTATCTCCTGCAAACTCGATTCCGTCTTTGTAATATTTAATTGCACTTTCATAGTTGAATATCGACAGATAAATCTTTCCGATATTATCGGAAAGCAATGAAAGGCGCAGCTGGTTTCCCATTTGCTTGAACAATCTGTAACTCTTAAGATAATTGTCCCTTTCATCAATCAGTTCATTTGTATAACTATAGGAAACTCCAAGTTCAGAGTGAGCATATGCTTCCAGTTCGATATTATGTATTTTATCTGCAATAACGAGGGCCTGTTTATATTTATCTCTCGCTTTGGTTATAAATCCCTGGATATCATCCATTATTCCAAGCGCAACATATGATAACCCCTCATCATTTTTCAAATGGTTTTCCACGCTCAGGTTATAGGATCTGTTATAAATATCATTTGCCTGATCATATTCACCGGATAGAAAGTATAGGGCACCCTCAGCAAGCTGAGACTGTACAAGAAAATCGACATCATCATTTGAGTTCAGTTCAGCTTTTCGTATGAAAGACAAGGCTTTTTTGTAATCTCCAAGGCTCCTGTAGGAATAAGATAATTCGTACAAAATGAATTTATTAGTAGTATCTGATTGAAGGGACTTCTCAAAATATTCTTTGGCTGAATTATAATCAGCTTTCTGATAGTTGATTAATCCAAGGAGATAATTTTTCTCCCGCGGATGAAAACCCTTAGTTACTTCTATTTTAGATTCTAAAATAGTCAACATATCTGAAGCACTTGCTGCAAATACGAGTTCATTATAATATTGAAGGAACCGGGGAACAACATTCAGATGAGAATTCAACGTGTCGTACATTTCAGTAAATTTATTCTGCTTCTTTAGAATAAGTGCATTGAGGAGTGCCTTTTGATAGTCATTCTTCAAATTTCTTATAAGATTGAATTCTTTTTCGGGCGGTGATTCAGAATTAACCAGATAAGTTTTAAAAGAAGAAATGAGATGGTGATTCCAGCCGTTATTATTTACCTGGCTTAATAAGGAATCCGGGTAATTGAAGTCAGTTAAGGAAACAGCTCCGGAATATTTTGAATCAATTTCCGCAGGCTGGAGGAATGATACTATAAGCGCAAATAATAATATTGTTACTTTTTGAATTACCATTTAGCACAACTTACTCCACTTCTTTCAGAAGTTTTTTGGCTTCTTCCATTCTGCTACCTTTTTCATTAATAACCATAGTTAAATATTCTTTAGCAGATTTTTTATCTTTTACCATCAAGCTAGCCTTTGCGAGATAAAAATATGCATTGAGTTTAATATTGGTAAATTTCCCGGAATTATTTTTCCGTACACTTTCTTTCAAATAGTCTGCACCTGTAAGTGCACGTTCCTGATCATATCCAGGGAACAATCCGGCAAAACTATGTTCGGCAGTTTCCAGATAGGATAATCCTAACATATAGTAGGAATAAAATATTGTTTCATCATCCGGATTCTGTTTAATATCCTTCTGAAGGTAAACTATTGCATCTTTATAATTTTGTTTTTCCAGTGCTTTCAGACTATTCTGGAAATCTTCGGTCGCCCTTCCCCTGTTTACAGAAAATTCAGTAACATTGTTAAGTCCTGCAGCTTCTAAATAAGCCGGTGTAGACAGGGATGAAAAAATGTAAAGGACCAGATATACCAATCCAATAAACAGAACTGACGCAAAAGCATAGCGAGACGCCCTAAAGTGAGTATTTGCATTTTTAGGGTTGACATATTGTGTGCCGGACAGAATCTTATCGTGCTTAATGGTTTCGGAAATATAGCTGTCTATATCCGAATATTCGGAATTAAGCTCCTTATAAATATCCGAGCATACAGTACATTTTCTCAAGTGAGCTTCTATGAAGGGAGCTCTGCTGATAGTAGAAATATTATCAGTTTTCAGTCCATTTTGATACAGAATATATTCTCCTAATTCTTCCTCATTTAAGTGGGCAGAATGGCTTACAATTCCCGAAAGCTCACGGTAAGAGGCAACAAACTCTTTAAGTTCATCGTCGTTTCCAATCAGCGCCTCAAGTTCCTGTTTATCCTTTGCCGTCGGATTTTTCTTCTCAAGCAGGTCTAATATTTTATCTTTTATGCTCATCTTATAACTATTAGTAAAGTCTTAATAAATAAAGTGACAACCTTATATTTTAATTTTCAGTTCTTCAATCGTTCTATAGAACATTTTTTTAATAGCATCCTCCGATTTACCTAAATTCTCTGCAATTTCAGCGAATTTCAAGTCTTCCCAGAATCTCATCTTAAAAATCTCCTGTTTATCAGTACTCAGCGTATTAAGAATGGCGACAATCTTTTCAGCATCAATTTTAACTGCAGGGTGTTCGTTGTTCTGTTCAATATGGTACGCTTCATCAAGCTCAAATGTTCTTCTTTTTTTACTCTTTTTATACCAGTTAATAAATGTCAGAAATAACACTCTCCTGAGCCAGTTTTCAAGGTTTTCAATTTTGTGATATTGTTCTGCAAAAGACAGGTACACGGAGTGCGAAAGGTCGTCGACATCTTCGATATTCGGAATCTTTCCATGCCTTAATTTTGAAAGGAAATAACTATGGGAAATTTCTCTTATTTTTACCGATAATTTGCCGAATGAAGAAGATTTTCCGGATTTTGACTCCGAAAGAAGCTCATCCAGTTCATTTTTTGAAAAATTAATGTAATTTAGTTTTTGCTCAGTCAAGAGTACTTATTATTTGCTTGTCACTATTGGTGGATTTAATTTACTAATAGTATACTTATTTAAATCGACTTAAACAATAATCATGAAAGCATTCATAACAGGAATTTTGGTAGTATTTTGCTGCCTGTCCTTATATGCTCAGCCGGTGCTGCAGATCCATCCTGAGGAACTTGAATACCAGGATATTTTTCATCGGCTTCAAAATGCATATTTTGTAAACATCGGAGATCAGCCGCTGGTTATTGATAGTATTTATTATAGTCATAATGATTTCTATTATGTGCGATTCAACCGGAACTGGAGATATCCGCTTACTATACTTCCAGGGGATTCAATTATGATGGACTGTATTTTGTCCGGTTATTTGAATTATACATATGAGGATATTGAAGATACCCTTTTCGTTTATCATAACGGGCTTAATCCCTACTCAAATATTAAGATCAAGATAGATTATTATGAAGATAATTTCTATACAGGTACTATGCAGGGAAACATAAGTTCTGACGGGTTGCCTGTTTCAAATGCGGATGTTTATTTCCTTTACGGAGGCAACTTTATCATTGCCCGGACCATTTCCGATGCCGCGGGAAATTATTCTGCTGAACTCCCTGTTGGTGATTATACTGTAGCCGCAGGAAATGATTCTTTTTATGTTTCCTTTTATAACCAGCAGTATGATCCATTAAGTGCATCTCAGATTTTTGTCGATACAAACAGTATTGTCTCAGCTGATTTTAATCTTGTACGAAAATCAACCTCACCAAATTCAATCTCCGGAAGCATATATGATTCGCTGGCGATTTATCCATTGAAGAAGGGTATTGTTGTTGTAAGAAGCGGTACGCATACTCCCAGTAAAGTAATACCGTCAAAGCTGAATTCTCCAGCTATGGATGGTGCATATACAGCATTTGTAAATGCTGATGGTTCATATTCCGTCGACGATATAGTTGACCCGGGGTATTATTTTGTACAGTCGTTTTCGGACTATTACATACCTGCTTATTACGACTCTCTAGGAAATAACCCAAGTTTCTGGCAGAACGCCGATTCAATTTACATTGGTTCGCATATTTCTAATGCAGATATCTACATGCCCAGGGACTCATCCTTTGGAGGCGGAATCATTTCCGGAACGGTGGGTATTGCCGGAAACCGTGACAGCAGTGTTACCGATGCTATAGTGTATGCCCAGTCTGTTGAAAACAATTTAATTACGTATACTTTCTCCCAATACAACGGCAGCTTCAGAGAAAATTTTCTTCCCTACGGCAGTTATTACATGATTGCACAAAAGATAGGTTATGCGAATGCTGTAAGTGACAAAATAATAATCGATAGTTCAACCAGCAATATCGGAAACATTACGCTGCTTTTTTCTGCACCTAATTCTGTCAAAGATCAGTCATTTAATCCCGACGGGATAGAGTTGTATCAGAATTATCCCAATCCTTTTAACCCTTCAACGACAGTTGAATTTTTCCTCCCGAAGGGTACAAATGCAACCCTTAGAGTCACAGATATTCTCGGCCAGACTGTTTCAATACTGCACAGCGGATATCTTAATTCCGGTGATTACAAAATGCAGTTTGATGGTACAGGACTCAGTTCGGGAATTTATTTTATTTCCCTCATTACTCAAAACTCCTCCCTGGTCCGTAAGATCCTGCTCCTTAAATAGGTCTAAAACCTTCAATAGGCGGTAAGTTCTTATATTCCAACTAGTTATGCATATCACAAATCTTTCAGAGTGTATCCTGTTCCATAGTAGAAGGTTATCATTCCATTAAATTGTTTTTGACAGGAAGTTTAATAATTGGAAAGGATATACTATGAAATTGAATCTAATAGGGATAGTAACGATCCTTATATTACTAATTAATCAGCAGATACTGCCTCAGACAAATCGTAATATCAAACATCATGCATTCTCCGGTACATTAATGTTAGGAGCGGAAGCGGGCATGACGCTTGCAAAGACAGATTATAATAGAGTCCGTCCTGATATTATAGGAAGAGGCGTACTCGAGTACTTTTTCCCAACAACCAACCAGGGAATATTCGGAATAAAAGGATTTGTATTTGCCGGCTATCTTGGAGGCGAAGACAATACTAAAACTCCCGGCACATTCAGAACGAATATTACCGGGATTGGAGGAGATCTAACCTATACATTTTCTATTGAAGAGGCCGTCTTTCCTTATGTCGGCGTGGGAGCGTCTTATATGTGGTTCAACCCTAAAGACAATAATAATAATGCACTTCGGAATAATCTTCTCGGAAAGTACAAAAAGCAGGAAACAATATTTCAGGCAGAATTGGGTATGAGATTTCTGTTGTCCAAATCAATTAATCTGAGCCTGGGACTTGGAGGCTACTTTAGTCCTCATGACAACTGGGATGATTTGGCCACCGGCGGAAACAATGATTACATGGTTACTATAATGGGAGGCATTGCTTATTCATTCTTTACGACATCTGACAGCGATGGCGACGGAATTGAAGATTCTAAAGATATGTGCCCTAATACTCCCAAGGGTGTAACCGTTGATGAATTCGGCTGCCCCCTGGATAAGGACGGCGATGGAGTTCCTGATTATAAGGACAAATGCCCAAATACAAAATCAGGGATGGAAGTCGATGAAAACGGATGTGCGATCGATGCAGACAATGATGGTGTTCCGGATAAACTCGATAAATGTCCTAATACTCCTGCCGGGATGCAGGTAAATGATTCCGGATGCCCGGATACAGATGGTGACGGCATATATGATAATAATGATAAATGTCCCGATACACCAAAAGGAGCTGCAGTAGACGAAACCGGATGCCCGAAAGACAGCGACAGGGATGGAGTTCCTGATTACAAGGATAAATGTCCCAACACACCTGCCGGTAAACAAGTCGATGAAGACGGATGCGCAAAAGCAGATACTGTAGTCAAAAAAATTACGCTCAGTGGAGATACTAATTTTGAATTCAACAAAGCTGAATTGCTGCCGAATGCTTATCCAACTCTTGATAACCTGGCGAAGACCATAAAGGATAATCCCGATACCCGTTGGGAAGTGGATGGATATACAGATGCTGTTGGTTCAGATTCCTACAATATGGACTTATCACGGAGGAGAGCCCAAGCAGTAGTCGATTATTTAATCAGTAAAGGTATAGAGAGGGACAGGCTTGAAGTTGTTCCCCATGGTGAAGCAGACCCGATAGCCACAAACGATACACCTGAAGGAAGAGCTATGAACCGCAGAGTGGAAATTAAGGTAATTGAGAAAAATAAATAGTCATTAGTTCCTTAATCTTCAAGAGGCTGATTCAAATGTATAAGCATCCCCAGGGATCTGACATTTTGGACAGCCTCTTTTTAGTTTATCCTTCACATTTAATAAAGGGATCGAGTCATGACATTTTGATTATAGTAGTCTTTAAACTCTATCAATTATCAATGATTAGTTCAAAAAAAGTAGCCTTTACCTTCTATATAGTAACGGTTAATACGGAATTAGAGCGCAGTTAGAGCGCAGTTGTAACCTTGTTATCGCATAGGAAGCTCACCAGAGACCGTATAAACTGACCGCCGGCATATCTCAAAATTTTGCTGCATGAATTCAGAGTTCTTAAAATGTTTACGAAATAGAATACGCTGGAGCAAGGTTCCGGCACTTGATGGATTGTTTTAACAGAGAAGAAATCCATCCCCTCAGCTCCAAAGCACATAGAAGGAATTCTCTTATGCTTTTAACATGAACCTCGTGCTGAGGTGATCTCAGGTTGATACTCTTGCCTATTTGAGTTAATTTTATTGACTTAACTAATTAAAAATGAGGTACTCATGTTTGATGATAAATATAAATTTACCTGCGTGGATCGGTTTCTTAATTATGTGAAATACGATACTCAATCTGATGAAGACTCAACTTCATTCCCCTCAAGTGAAAAACAGAAAGTTCTATCAAAAGATCTGGCTGAAGAGCTGAAGAAAATGGGGTTAAAAGATGCTCATATGGATGAATATGGCTATGTAATGGCGACTCTTCCCTCAAACACAGATAAAAATGTGCCGCCAATCGGGTTTATTGCTCACGTAGATACATCCCCGGCTGTTACCGGTGCAGGAGTGAATCCAGTTATCCATAAAAATTACCAGGGAGGGGACATTAAGCTTCCTAAGGATCCATCACAAGTTATTCTTGAGAGTGAAAATCCGGATTTGAAGAATATGAAGGGATTCGATATTATCACAACAGATGGTACTACACTTCTTGGTGCGGATAATAAATCCGGTGTAGCTGAAATTATGGACGCTGTCAACTACTGGCTTACTCATCCCGAAGTTAAGCACGGTCCAGTTAAAATTTGTTTTACACCCGATGAAGAAGTAGGAAGAGGAACTGAGAAATTCGATGTAGAAAAATTCGGTGCAAAATATGCATATACAGTTGACGGCCAGAGCAGGGGAGAAGTTGAATCGGAAACATTCAGTGCAGATGCTGTTAATATTAAAATTCATGGAAAGAATATACATCCGGGTTACGCAAAGGGTATAATGGTAAATGCAATAAGAGTCGGCTCAGAATTTATGGAAAGTCTGCCGAAGGATAGACTATCACCCGAGACGACAGAAGGCCGTGAGGGTTATGTACATTGTACATCTTTTAACGGCAACGAAGAACTTGCAACTTTAAAATTTATCATCAGGGATTTTGAAACCTCCAAACTGAAAGAATATGAAGATTTATTAAAAAGTCTGGCTGAAAAGACTGTTAAAAAGTATCCCGCTGCCAAACTTGATTTTGAGGTAATCGAACAGTACCGCAATATGAAGGAAATACTGGTAAAGCACCCCCAGGTGACAGATTATGCAGAGCAGGCTATGAAGAATCTGAACATTGAACCAATTATGCACCCGATACGAGGCGGTACGGATGGTTCAAGACTTTCATTTATGGGACTCCCTTGTCCTAATATCTTTGCCGGTGAACATAGCTTCCATTCAAAGGTCGAATGGGTTGCAATACAGGATATGGAAATGGCTGTAAGAGTGATTATTGAAATTGCTGAGATCTGGGAATCGAAATCATAAATAGCTTGAATGTTCAGCCTTAAGATGGATACGAATAATAACTGATTGATGAAGATGACTGAGAATAACAGACAACGCAAGATAAACCACAAACCTGAACTTATGGCTCCCGCAGGTAATAAAACCATGCTTACTGCAGTGGTAAATGCGGGAGCTGATGCTGTATACTTCGGTGTTGAAAAACTGAATATGCGTGCTAAAGCTTCCAACTTCAGGACCGAGAACCTGCCGGAATTGACTTCTTTCTGCAAAGAAAGAAATGTAAAGACATACCTGACTCTAAACACAATCATTTATGAAGAAGAACTGCAGCAGCTGCGTGAAATTGTACGTAAAGCAAAAGAAGCAGGGGTTGACAGAATAATCTGCTGGGACTTTTCGGTAGTCCAGGTTTGTAAAGATTTAGAGATGCCTTTTTGCATCTCCACGCAGGGATCAGTATCCAACTCTCTTGCTGCCGGGTTCTATAAAGATCTTGGGGCCGAAAGGATTGTACTCGCAAGGGAATGCTCATTAGAGGATATTAAAAACGTGAGAGCTCTTACCGATCTTGAGATTGAAGTATTCATACACGGAGCAATGTGCATAGCAGTAAGCGGCCGATGCTTTATGAGTCATCATTTATTCGATAAGAGTGCTAACCGCGGTGAATGCATTCAGCCCTGCAGGCGAGAATATGAAGTATATGATCCAACGATCGGAAAAAGTATGATAGTAGGTGAGGATTATATTTTATCTCCAGAAGATTTATGTACAATAGACTTTATTGACCAACTGATTGAAGCCGGTATCGATTCATTTAAAATTGAGGGAAGGAAAAGAAGTCCTGAATATGCTGCTGCTGTCACAGCAGCCTACCGTAAAGCCATCGACTTATACTACGAAGGAAAGTTAACGCAGGAAATTAAATCTGAATTAGTGAAAGAACTTGAAAAGGTATTTAACAGGGGATTTTCGACAGGCTTTTATTTCAATAATCCCGGTTCAGAAGAATATGCCGGTATTTATGGAAGCAGGGCAAATACCCGGAAAGAGTTTCTTGGCAGGGTTGTAAATTATTATAAACAGTCAGGTGTAGTATATATTTCAATTGAATCCGGTACACTAAAAGAAGGAGATGAAATTTACATAATGGGGGAGACAACCGGAGTAATTGAGATTAAAGCGGAAAATTTCTTAAATGATGATGGGAATAAAGTTACGTCGGTTTCAAAGGGCGGCAAAGTCACAATAAAGTGTCAAGAACTTGTCCGTCCGCGGGATGCAGTCTATCTCATCAAGCCGGTTCAGGTTAAAAATTCTAAACCATCTACAATTTAGCTCTTAGTTCCTCTGCATTTTCCCTATAAAGATCTAAACTATTCCTGATTATTTCATAGGCTTTTTCTTTTCCGAGAAAATCTTTAACCAGTACTTCTTTCTGTTCCAGCTTTTTATAATCCTCGAAGAATCTTTTTAACTCAACCACAGTATGAGGGGGAAGTTCTTTTATATCATTGATATAGTTAACCGACATATCATTTTTTGCTACAGCAATTATTTTATCATCTACCTGCTCTTCATCGGTCATATGCATGACACCTATAACCCGGCTCTCAATTATACATAAAGGATCCACCTCGATTGAACATATAACCAGGATATCAAGCGGATCTTTATCGTCGCAGTATGTCTGCGGAATAAATCCATAATTTGCAGGGTAGTGAACTGAGGAAAACAGGACACGGTCAAGTCTTAATAGTCCGCTTACCTTATCCAGTTCATATTTCCCTTTTGATCCTTTTGGTATCTCAATAATACTATTAACGATTTCCGGAAGATCTTTGCCCGGGTTTACCGAATGCCAGGGATTGCTTACAAGCTTCATATATTCCTTTTATATTTTTTAATACCTGCTGAAAATATGATTTATAAAATCTAAATAAAATTCAAATAACCTCATTTTGATAAGCATCATCAAATCTTTATTTTTGTCAACTATTTAAAGTTTTTATCACCCTAAACCAGATGTAATTATGAGACTCAGTAAATCCTTTGTTCCTACACTAAAAGAAGTCCCCAGCGATGCTGTTGTTGCCAGTCATATTTTAATGCTACGTGCAGGTATGATACGGATGCTTTCTGCAGGTATTTATTCTTTTCTCCCATTAGGGTACCGTGTAATTAGAAAGATATCCGAAATTATCCGGGAAGAGATGAACGCAATAGGGGGACAGGAATTTCATCTGCCAGCATTAAATCCGAAGGAGATCTGGGAGGAATCGGGAAGAATTGAAGCTTTTGGAGATATCCTTTTCCAGGTTGTGAACCGTGAATATGTGCTTGCACCAACCCACGAAGAAATAATGACTTACCATGCAAGAAATGTTCTAAAGTCGTACAAGGATATGCCGCAGATATGGTACCAGATTCAGACCAAATTCAGGAATGAATCGAGACCAAGAAGCGGAGTAATCCGCGGACGGCAGTTCCTGATGAAGGATGCATACTCATTCGATATTTCACCTGAAGGGCTAGATCATTCTTACACCCTGCATGACAAAGCATACAGAAAGATATTCGACCGCTGTAATCTATCATATTTTGTTGTCGGTGCATCCAGCGGAGCAATGGGCGGGACAGGATCAGAAGAGTTTATGGTTAAGTCAGATGCCGGAGAGGATACAGTTGCTCACTGCGAGAATTGCGGTTATGCTGCAAACCTTGAAGTAGCTACTTCAAAAATAGAGGGAAAAGCAAGAAGTGAAAAGAGTGAAGAAATAAAAAGGATTCATACTCCAAATGTAAAGTCGATTGATGAACTTTGCGAGTTCCTGAAAATTGATGAAACTCAATGCGCAAAGTCGAGGGTATATATACATGCCGGAAATCCGGTGCTTGTGCTTATGTTAGGTAATGAAGAAGTAAACGAGGCCAAACTTGAAAGGGCGTTGGGAGGTGCCGTTCGTCCTGCCCATACCGAGGAACTTGTAGAGATAACCGGTGCAGAGGCGGGATCAATTGGTCCGGTAGGGTATAAGGGAAGAATCATTGCTGATTTCAGACTTAAGGATGCAAATAATCTTTTCAGCGGAGCAAATGAAACTGATTACCATCTTGGCGGGATCGATATGGAGCGTGATGTTAAGGGTATCGAATATTTTGATCTTCGTTCAATCAATTCCGGTGAAAGCTGTCCCAGGTGTGAACACAAGCTGGAAGTATTTACAGCCATTGAACTCGGGCATATATTTAAGCTTGGAACAAAATACTCTAAATCAATGGGTGCAAACTTCCTGGATGAAAACGGCAAAGAAAATCTTATCATCATGGGGAGTTATGGTATCGGTGTAGAACGTGTAATGGCCTGCTACATCGAGCAGCATCATGACGAATTCGGAATGATATGGGATAAAACACTCGCCCCGTTTGATATTCACTTAATGGGACTTAATATGAAAAAACAGGAGGTTGTAGAGACCTGCGACAGATTATATAATGATCTGAAGGCGGCAGGTTATGAAGTATTATTTGATGACCGGATTGATGCACAAGCGGGGTTTAAGTTTAAAGATGCTGATCTCCTGGGAATGCCTGTACAGATAATTGTGGGTGATAAAAAGCTAAAAGAATCCAAAGTTGAAGTTAAAATACGCAGAACCGGAGAACGATTTGATATTTCTGTTGAGGAAATAGCTGATAAAATCGGAAACATAATAGGCAGAGGTTAATAAAGTGATTATTGTTTGGTCAGATGACGAGATAAAATATATTAAGAAGTATTATAAAAGTAAGGGGCCCACTTTTGTTGCCAAAAAATTGGGTAAGAAACGTGATTCCGTTATGGCAAAAGCCGCCAGATTAGATATTCATTACAATAATACGCGGGGCTGGAGTGTCTGGGAAGACAACTATCTCAAGAGGCACTATCATGACAGGAAAAGATCATCCATTGCAAAAACACTAAAGAGAAGCATCTCGTCGATACAGGGCCGGGCAAAATATCTTGGTTTGACAAGTTCCATGGCTCCAAGGTGGACAGAAAAAGAAAAAAGTCTGCTGCAAAGTTTATATCCCGACAGAAAGAATTCTCTCAATAAAATTTCTAAAATATTAAATAGAACAACTGCCGGAATTCTGCAGCAGGCACAGATACTGAAGATCAGCAGACCGATCAAGGATCATGTCTGGTCGAAGGAGGAAGAAAAATATCTTATTAAAAATTATAAAAGTAAAACAGCAAGGGAACTTGCCGATGATCTCGGTGTAACCGTAAGTGCGATTACTCATAAGGCAATGAGACTTGGATTGAAACAGCGGGAAAAAGGGAGACCCTGGACCGAAGAAGAGAGGGAATATATCAGACAGAATTATAAAAAAATCCCTACCAGAGAAATAGCAGCAAAATTAGAGAGGAGCATAGACTCTATCATTAACAGTGCCGGTCCTCTTGGTATAAGTGCCGGACTTCCGCTCCCCTGGTCGGATAGAGAAAGAGATTATGTAACGAAGCATTACGGTAATATTTCCCTGGAAAAAATTGCGGGGGAAATAAACAGGAGTCAGAATGCTGTTGTTGCAATGGCAGTTAAATTAAACCTCACAAGGAAAAGAAAAAAGAAAAAGCAATAAGCTATTCTGTAATTAGAATTAGAATCTTTTCTCACAAATTATTTTAAAAGCAGCATCTTTTTTGATTGTACAAAATCCCCGGATCTTAATACATAGAAATAAATTCCGCTGGCAAACTTATCTCCATTAAATTCAGTGGTGTACTCACCCTCAGATTTATTTTCACTCAATAATGTTGATATTTCATTTCCAAGAAGGTTATAAACTTTCAGAGAAACAAATCCGGGATTACCAATTCTAAATTTTATTTTTGTACCCGGGTTAAAGGGATTAGGGTAATTCTGTCCGAGGTTATAACCCTGCGGAGGATTTTCAAACTGCTGTAAATTGGTAATTGATGAAGTGTCTTCAATAATTTTACTTACAGAATTTATCTGAATATTTGTCTCATGCTGAATTATTCCCGACGGCCAAATTATCTCTAACGAATCTATAGAAGCAGCATCTCCAAGCCCAAAATGCAGCTGAAGGTTTTGTCCGCAATAACCTGTTTCTCCTTTTACACTTCTGGTTTGCCAAAACGAATTTCCAAAGATATTAGCCTTTAATTTTACTATTGCTCCTATTGCAGACTTGTTTGATTTAATTCCTTCAAGATTCAACAGCAACCAGTTATTGCTTCCCCCATTATTGAAGTAAAGCGAATTATTCTGGTTTGCGTTAAAACAATTAGCAGTAAATAAATCCAGGTATCCATCCCGGTTATAATCCCCGAACGCACATCCATATGACCACCCTTCATCCTGTGTTACAAGGCCGGTATCTTTAGAGAATGTTCCATCGCCATTATTTATATAAAGAAAATTGTGTGTCGGAGAGCTTCCGGTAAAAGCATTTGTAATGAAAATATCAAGATCACCGTCATTATCGACATCACCCACGGCACTACAAAAAGAATTACTTGTGTCTGTTGAAAAAGGAGGAGAGTTTACCTTATCAAATGTTCCGTCATGATTAATAAAAAGATTATTATGCTGGTTTGAATAATTCAGAACCAAAACATCAAGATCGCCATCGTTATCAAAATCCTCCCAATTACTGCTTGTTGAATTCCCTCCATTATTTAAAAGAGAAGGAGCATCCATCGAAGTAAAAGTATCATCCCCGTTATTTATATACAGCTTTTCATTCTGGTTGTTTTCATTTGTAATAAAAATATCAGGAAGTCTATCATTGTTATAATAAATCCAGTTAATATTTCTTGTATAAAACTGATCATTAAGAAAAACACCGGTTAACTTTGTAAATGAACCATCGCCGTTATTTTTGTACAATGAATTTTTCAAATCTCCACCGCTGTTACAAACGTACAGATCAAGAAATCCGTCGTTATTATAATCTCCCCATACACCGGTTTCAGAATAATTGCTTTCTGTCGTTACCGGAGAACTTGTAATAGGAGTAAACGAACCGTCTCCGTTGTTTTTATATAAAAGGTTATTTTGACCCCACCAGTTTGCGACAAAAAGATCAGGATTGCCGTCATTATTAAAATCTCCCCAGGAACTGCCGTCAGAAGCGCGGTTATCCTGTGCGATCACGATAGTATCAATCTTTGTAAAAGTTCCATCTCCATTGTTTTTGTAAAAGAAGTTATCCTGACCGGACTGCGGTCCATTTGTAACATACAAATCAAGATCGCCATCATTATCATAATCAATCCAGTTAACAGATCTTGAATCCCCGCCGTCATTTACCATTTGACCCGAAGTTATTTTAGTAAAAAGTTGTGCATAAGTAGACATGGGCAATAATAAAAGGAGAAGGATCCCAAAGAATCTTTTCATATTTTCACCTTTTTAGGATTGAATATATGATGGCGGGTATCCTCTTAAAATAATTAAAGGATATGCAGTAATTTTAAGGGATGACAGATTAAATTTGATGATTAAAGGTCAAAATCCGAATTAGAATTTTAATTATCATTTTAAAAGCAGCATTTTTTTTGACTGAACAAAATCCCCGGATCTTAATACATAGAAATAAATTCCGCTCGCGAGATCGCTTCCATCAAATTTAATATTATATATTCCTGCATTTCTAGAGTCATTAACCAGGTTCACAATTTCATTTCCAATGATATCATAAACTTTAAGGGTCACAAAACCAGGGTGAGAAACAGTAAATTCTATGTTTGTAACAGGATTAAACGGGTTAGGGTAGTTCTGAGCGAGCTTATAGTTATGTTGAATTCGGAAATCGGTTTCATCGTATATATCTGTGAGGGTAGAATCAATCATTTCGATCAATCCGCTTTCTGTCCCAAGCCAGAGATGATTAGAGTTATCCATTGTGATACAATGAATATTTGGATCTACAAGAGGATATGTGTAAAACACCCAACCGTTTTTGGTATTAAATCTTGCAAGCGCCTCTCCATACCCCTGAGAGGAGACAAATTCATCCTGGAACCAGAGTGCAGACCATATATTGTTGAATCTGTCAGAATAAACGAATTTAACAGAATTAGCATTTTCTGGAAAAGGTGAGTTATGGTAAGTATAAACCATCCAGTCCGACCCATCGAATTTTGCCAGTCCACCTTCTATAACTGGTGCCAAAATCTGAGGCATAGCCTGACAGGCAACCCAGATATTGTCCGATGAATCAAATGAAATTGCTGCTATATTATCACTAGCATCTAAAGTGCTGGTGTCCTGTTGGAAAACATTCCAGATCCCATTGTGCAATTCCGCCAGACCGTTCGCTGTTCCAACCCATAAAGTTGAGTTAGATATATTTAATGAGAAGATTCTATTATCTGGTAAAGGCGAATTTTCTTTTTTGTAGACTAACCAGGAGGATCCATTATAATAACCTAATCCTCCATTTACATAAGTAACGAAGTCCATTGCTCCCACCCATATCCCAACGCTATCAGCTTTTAAGGAAGTGACGACTTCGGAGGGTAGATCAGAGTTTTCGGTGGTGAATATTTCCCAATTATTTGCACGATCAAATTTAGCTAAACCCTTGCCAGTGCCTATCCATAGGTTGCCAAAAAAATCTTCGGTCAGGCTGTAAATCAAGTTTGAAGGTAATTCAGAATTCGTGGTATCATAAACGATCCAAAATTCTCCATCAAATTTAACCAGACCATTGCATCCAACCCATTTTGTATTGTTTTCATCTACCAAAATGGTATTAATATAATTACTTGGTAATCCCGAATTTTGGGTGGTGTATTTTATCCAATTGATTTCCTGGGCGCAGATATATGTATACGAAAATACGAATAGAATTGATAGTAATAAGGCTTTCATAAGCTCCCCGCTCTCCCAAATTATTTAATACCCGGCTTATTTAGTATAAATAAGTTGGACAAGTCCTGATGAATAAGATTTTGTCTCAACCAGCTTAAATCTAATTATTTTTTCTTTCTGAGTAAAGAGAAGTGTTCCTTTCCCCAACAATAAAGGGTGTACTGAAAGCTGAAGCTCGTCTACAAGATCCATATAGAGAAATTTATTAAATAGGTCTGCCCCGCCGAACAGCCAGATATCATTTCCCCTAAGTTCCTTTAACCCGATTATTTTCTGATAATCTAATTTCAAGGCAATGGCATTTTTCGGAACATAGTCAGGGTTTTCAGAAAAGACCACTTTTGCCTTATCCGGGTAAGGGTCTTTTTCCATATTTAAAAGAACATCATAACTTCTTCTTCCGAAAAAAATTGTATCAATACCTTTCAGAAAGTCTGTCATCCCATAATCCTGGTCCGTGAAGCACCAATCGAATTCACCATTCGGTCCTTCAATGAAGCCATCGAGACTTACAGCGAGATTCAATATTATTTTACGCATATTTTAAAAAAATAAAAGGCTGTCGGAATAAGTTCCAATGACTTATAATGACAGCCTTAATGATTAATCTTATTTCTTCCGTGTAAAATTGATTTCCATTGTTTTAAATTCCTGACCATTATCGGTCATATACATTTCCATGCGGTGGTGATCATCATCGATCAGGTTAATAGTCTGCCGTATGGGTATTTCATTTCCAGTCATCGGATCGACCGAGTTTCCAGTATATGTAAAAGTTTTTGTGCTGTCGTCATACGTCCCTTCCATATACATCATGCCGGTGCCGAAATTATCGATCCACGTATTGAAGAATATTTTTTTTGCATTATCGTAGCCGGTGATCTCTCTGCCGTCCATAGGCATACCGCCAAATTCTCCGGTATATGTACCTTCAAAATACCTGCCTCCGAGTATCGGTTTTATGGTTGATGTTCCCTTACTTTCCGTAGGAGGCTGATCGGGATCCATCCACATTTTAATATCACCTGTCCATTCACCTGTACCTTTTGAAAGCAGTTCGTGCATAGGACCAGGCGTCATGTACTCAGTCCATGCTTTATTCATTTCTTCCTGGTACTTATCATCCTGTGCAGGTGCAGTGCTGAAAAATAAGATCAGAAAGAGCAGAGACGACAAAAAAATAAATTTATTCATAAGACTCCTCAAATAAAATTATTAAAAATTACTACTGGCTGGAAGATGTTAAGTTATGCGGAAATCTTTTATAAAGCAATAAAAAAGTTCAGTCTCTGCTCAAATTACCGACCTCATGATCCAGAAGCCATTGCTTTCTCCACAATCCGCCTCCATAACCAGTAAGTTTACCATTCTGTCCGATTACACGGTGACAAGGGATAACGATTGCAATTCTATTACATCCATTTGCGGTACCCACCGCTCTTACTGCTTCAGGGTGTCCGATTAGTTCAGCCTGTTTTTTATAAGAACGGGTTGTCCCATATGGGATTTCCATCAAGGCATTCCAGGCTTTTTTCTGAAAATCAGTACCAAAAATTTTAAGAGGAACATCGAAGGTTTGCCGTTTTCCATCAAAGTATTCAATCAGCTGTTTCTTTAATTCTTTAAACTGTTTATTATTTCCAGGGAGTATTGTGCTCTTAAACTTTTTTTCGAGCTGCTTCAATTCAGTTTCCAGCATTCTACGATCAGTAAATTCCAGTAAGTAAATACCTTCCTCGTTTCCGATCACTATCATCGGACCCAGGGGGGTTGAAAAGCGTTCAAAAGAAAGGATGTTATCGCCCTTACTATCAGAAGGATTATTGGATAAAGTTTTTTTAAAAGTATGCTGGAATCCGCTTAATGATTCATAACCGGCGTTATAAGCTGCATCAATGACTTTATCTCCATTCCTGATATTCTTAAACGCATTATTTATCCTGAACATTCTCTGATAAGCGTGGAATGTCATTCCATGATTTTTCAAAAACCATCTCCTGATACGTGCAGGATCAATTCCTCTTTCAGTTAGTTTGTAGTCAGTTATTTTCAGAGAAGGGTACTGTTCAATTTCCTTCAGCAAAGATTTTATTTCAGGCAGAGTTTCGCCAGGATATTCAAGCGGGCGGCATATTCGGCAGGGACGGTAGCCGTTAGCCATTGCTTCCTTAGCGGTCCGATAGAATTCAACGTTTTCTTTTTTTGGTTTACGAGCTCTGCAGGTAGGTCTGCAGAAAATACCAGTTGTTTTTACTGCCGCAAAAAACAATCCTTCATACTGAGGATCTTTCTTCATCAATGCCTTGTATGCGTTATCATCAGATATGTTAAACGTGTTCATATTTCTTCCTGTTTTTGAATCCAACTTAAGGAGATACTAATACCATTTCCACCGAAAACTTTACAAGTATTTTTTATAAACTTAATATCTTCATTTTGGAATGCAAGGGGCTGAAAATATGTTTAAGAAATTTTCATCAAAGAACGCGGGAACAAATGCAGTTCAAAGGAATATAATTTCATAATGTATATCATTCAAGTTTTTTTGAGAGCATTAACGGTCTGGTTAATACTATTTTTAACGGGGGTTGCCTTAAAGAAGTGAGATTCAAAATCGCTGCTGTCGAACAGGTATTCAGAATCATACTGGTACATCATTTCATCCATCTCACGGATGACCGGAACGAACAGACCAACCATTTTAAGCATCCATCTTGAGAGGGTGGTATAGCCTGTATTTTTTCCATAGGTTTCCTGCACCATGTGAATAAATTCTTTTCCGGCGGGCGCATTCCTGTCGGTCGGCAGATGCCATACCCTGTTATAAGCTTCCGGGGTATTACCAAGCAAGGCTGCTGCTTTTGCAGCGTCTGCTGTATAAGTAAGTGAGTGCCTTAAATCGGCATTGATGAACCACTGCGCTTTTTTACCGTTCATTACCTTATCATAAACGAGAGGGTGAACAAAAGAAGTTTTTGTCGGTCCATTAAAATCCGCTGCGCGTGCTATAATAGCATTTAGGTTTCCCTGATTATATTCATTGATAATCTGCTCTGCTATCTGCGCACGGACTTCTCCCTTTTTGCTTGAAGGGTTCATAGGTGTTTTTTCCGTCATCCATCCATTAACTTTTCCATAAGCATAAACATTATCAAAAAAGACCAGCTTTGCATTATGCTTTTTACAGGCATTGATGACATTTGCCATTATCCGGGGCCAATCTTTCTGCCAAACGCTCAGTTTATATTCCATCCCCAGAACCAGATAAACAACATCTGCATTCTCAACAGCTTTATCCGCGGCACCGAAATCTCTGACGTCACCTGATACGAGTTCATCATTTTTATTTACCGGAGAGGGATGCCTGCTGACGAGTCTCACCTTATCCGTATACTGAGGTAAAATCTCAGCCAGACCTTTTCCTATTATACCATTTGATCCTAAAATAACCTGCATTTTTCCTCCTCCTTACTTTGATTTTTTATTATTACCCCAGCGTAAAGGCGGGATGACTTCACCAGCTTCAGAGCAGCTGATTAACATCTGCAATCTTTTCAATCTGGTAGTTTCCTGCTTTGCGCTCATTACCCAGTGTACAGCGGGCTTACGGTATGACGGAACCTGCGAATTAAAATATTCCCATGCTTTTTGGTTCTTCCTTAGTATCGATTCATATTCTTTATTGAGTTTAACAACCCGCTGTTCAAAGGAGTACGTATGACTATTTTCTGCCTTACGTTTTTTGTACACAGTTAAGCCTGCCGGCTGCACCTGTTTTAGTTCAATCAACTTCTGAATACGGTTTATATTTTTAGTGCTCCATTTACTATTATTTCTTCGCGGTGTAAACCTGATAGTATAACTTACGTCATCAATTGATTTTCTGATCCCATCTATCCAGCCGAAGCAAAGTGCTGCATCTACTGATTCTTCCCAGGTAATACTTTTTTTCCCTGAACTCTTTTTATAGAAGCCGACAAGAAGTTCATCTTTTTTATCATGGTTTTTTTCCAACCATTCTCTAAATGCTGATTGATTTTTAAAGAATGCCGGTTTCATTATTTACTGCTGCTATCAGGTTCAAAATCCAATACAATAGAATTCATACAATAGCGTTTGCCCGTGGGTGGAGGGCCGTCGTCAAAAATATGTCCCAGGTGAGCCCCGCACCTGCCGCATAAGACTTCAATTCTATGCATTCCATATGAATCATCCGATTTATAAATCACGCTATTTTCTCTCATCGGTTCAAAGAAACTCGGCCAGCCGCAGGTACTTGCGAACTTGGCATCAGAACGGAACAAAGGATTTCCACAGGCTGCGCAATAGTAAGTTCCCTTACCTTCATAGTCCCAGTATTTTCCTGTAAAAGCTCTTTCCGTTGCTTTATTACGAGCCACCTCATAAACATCTTCAGGGAGGACCTTTTTCCACTCTGAATCCGGAATATCGAGTTTCGTTGTATCCGTTCTTGAATAATACGGGTTATCCGGTTTAACTTTATCCTGCTTCATAGTTTCCTGCTTTCCTTTAGTAATTTCTGTTTTATTCTGACAGCACAATACTGTAAAAGCCGTTATAACTAAAATGATGATTTGTAATTTCATGTCATTCCTCAAGAATTCTCTTTCCTGCCATATCCTAATTTTCATCCTCGTCGGAAAAGCGAATGCTCTTATCTCTCTTTCCTTTCTGACCGCCTTCTTTTTTCTCACCGAACGTGGCAATCAGTCCTGCAATAAATTCCTTCTTTTCCGAATCTGTCAGCTTTGCGTCGGAGTGCATTAGTGTATATTGCCACATCGGCATATCACCCTTTCTGACCTCACTGGCAGCCTCATCACCTTTCCCAGGTTTCCAGTCCGACATATTAAAATGTTTTCTTCCATCCTTTACATCATCAGCAACCAGCCAACTTACCGGGGCAACATACGAGTAAGCAGGCCATTTGGTTTCATTACTATGACAATCGAAACATGCTCTGACTGCATAGGCTCTTGTTTTCGGGGAGTCCCAGTTTGGTTCTTTTACAATGGGCGGATTGGACCTATTTACGGGAATAAACTGAATCAGAATGAAAGCCAAAAGAAGGATAAAAAATGAATATTTTAGTACTTTTTTGCCGTGTTTTTTTTGAGCAGCCATAGAATTCCTTTAATTAAGAAACATTGGGAAAATTCAACCCGGAGATCAATACAGTAAATCTGAACCCAGGTTCACAATATTTTACTACAACCTCAAATGGGAGATTTTTGATATTATAATATAAGGAGTTTTTTAAAGTATATAAAAACCCAATTACTGCCTCAGATAATCAGCATCCTAACGATTTAAGTACCGATACCCTACAGTCTCGATTGAAATGCAAAATCCAGCCTGATTGGTTTTACCAGGTTCTCATAATCTGAATATGACATTTTAATCAACTGAGAATGGGAACAGGCATTAAAGGCAATCTCTTCATCTTCTGCAAGGCTGCTGGCTACAAAAACATCAACCCCATAAAGATTTCCAAAAGGAGGCATTGCCCCCACTTCACAATCAGGGAATTTGTCGATGAATTCGTGTTCATCTGCCAGTCTCACATTATCTGAACCCAGGACCTTTTTCAGATTTTCAAAATTTATCTTGAATGAACCCGGCAGTACCGTCATGGCAAGCTTACCATCGACCTTAACCAGAACAGTTTTAGCAATTTCTTTTCCGGGAAGATGTGCCTTTGCAGCTATCTCCTGGGCCGTGTACGCAGGTGAGTGAGAAACCGTAATATACCTGACGTTGTTTTCATCCAAAAATTGCTTAAGTTTTTTTATAGCCATTTTCTCAACTCCTTTTTAGTTAATTCAAGATCAAATCTTATCAATGAGATCAAGGAACTTTTTATAAGGAATAGCAATGAGACTCTGGGCTTCGAAGGCACCATTGGAAAGGCTTATCATGGAGACTTTTGCCGCGGTCTCCGCATCAGGTGCTTCGTAGATATCAAGAAAATCAAAGGGTCCGAGCAGAGCGTAATGTTCGATGAATTTTACTTCAGGACATTTTTCTTTTACCTGTTCAAGCCAGTTTCTCCCGAGCCTGGCGCGGTCCTTCATCTGCTTAGAGATCTCCGGGGCCAACTTGGTCAGTAAGATGAAAGTTTTCATGGCTTCCTCCCTTTCGAGTATGATGATTTACTTTCGACCCACCATACATCTTAAGCCGTAGAAAATTCAAAATGGTTTAAGGTGTGAACACTACAATTTAACGTTTACGGGGATAAAATTCTACTATATATCCTGAATAGTGCGTTACAGAACTTCTGAAATAGCATCCTTTTGTTATATTGTTAGAATAATCCGAATCAGTAACCAAGCGTTTAATCTTATTAATAATTTCATTCATTTGATTAGAAGAATTTATGCAAAAGAATGTTTCTCAAAAGCTAATAGAATCTCACCTTATCGAAGGTAAGATGATCCCCGGTGAAGAAATCGGAATAAAAATAGATCAAACACTGACGCAGGATGCAACCGGAACTTTAGTAATGCTCGAATTTGAGGCAATGCATATTGACCGGGTGAAGACAGAATTATCGGCTCAATATGTAGACCACAACCTGCTACAGGAGGATTTTAAGAATCCGGATGATCACCTTTTCCTGAGAAGTGCCTGTAAGAAATTCGGCATCTGGTTCAGCAGGCCCGGCAATGGAGTAAGCCATCCTGTCCATATGGAAAGGTTCGGCATTCCCGGAAAAACACTTTTAGGCTCCGATAGTCATACTCCTGCCGGAGGTGCCCTCGGAATGCTTGCGATAGGTGCGGGAGGGCTTGAAGTAGCACTGGCGATGGCAGGAGAGCCGCTGTATATTAAGATGCCGAAAATATGGGGAGTGAAATTGACCGGCAGGCTTCCTGACTGGGTTTCTGCAAAGGATGTCATCCTTGAGATGCTTCGAAGGCACGATGTTGACGGCGGTATAAACAAAATAGTCGAGTATTATGGACCGGGTCTAAAAAACCTTACAGCGATGGACCGGCATGTTATTGCAAATATGGGCACAGAACTGGGAGCAACCACCACAGTTTTCCCATCAGATGATGAAGTGAAAAAATTTCTGATAACACAGCAAAGAGAAAAAGACTGGAAGCAGCTGACTGCTGATGAAGGTGCGGAATACGACGAATATGAGGAGATAAATCTTTCTGAACTGGAACCATTAATTGCACTTCCCGGGAGTCCGGGGAAGGTTATTCCGGTGAGGGATGCTGCAGGAAACGAGATATACCAGGCTTACATCGGGTCCTCCGCAAACCCGGGATACAGGGATTTTGCGATTGCTGCTTTGATGGTGGACGGGAAGCAGGTTAATGACAAAGTATCTTTTGATATTAACCCCACTTCCCGACAGATTCTTGAGAACCTTAGCGCGGATGGACTATTAGGGAAATTGATTCATTCCGGAGCGAGACTTCACCAGGCAGGATGCAACGGCTGCATCGGCATGGGACAGGCGCCTGCTACGGATAAAATAAGTCTTCGTACCGTTCCACGGAATTTTCCCGGCAGATCAGGGACTAAGGAAGACAAAGTTTATCTATGTTCTCCTGAAACCGCTGCAGCATCTGCTTTAACGGGCGTCATTACAGACCCACGGACCCTGGGGATCAGTTATCCGCAAATTAAAGAGCCAGAAAAAATTATTATTAATACAGAAATGCTTATTCCACCGGCGAATCAGCATGAGTATGTAGAGCTCGAAAAAGGTCCTAACATAAAACCATTACCACCGTTTGAACCGCTTCCGGATAAATTTGAAGGAACTGTACTACTTAAAGCAGGAGATGATATTTCGACGGATGAAATTATGCCGGCAGGAGCAAAAGTGCTTCCGTACAGAAGCAACATTCCCGAAATAAGCAAGTTCGTTTTCAGCCAAGTTGATGAGACCTTTTATGAGAGGGCATTAAAACATAAAGAAAAAGGATTTTTTGTGGTAGGCGGTGAAAATTACGGACAGGGAAGCAGCCGTGAACATGCAGCGCTGGCCCCCCGTTATCTTGGATTAAGAGCAGTAATAGCCGTGTCATTCGCAAGGATACACTGGCAGAATCTGATCAACTTCGGGATACTTCCGCTAACATTTGCAGATCCTGCAGATCTAAATAAAATTGAGCAGGGTGACATTCTTTCATTCGAAAATCTTATTGATACAATAAAAAAAGGGCATACCATTGTAATTAAGGACAAAACCAAAAACCTGAATATTCCGGCAAATCACACGATGAGTAAAAGACAGATTGAAATGATTATTCACGGAAGCCTTATAGACCTTGTTAAGAACAAGTTTAAAAAGAAATTGGAGATTAACTTGTCTTTCTACCTGGTTACAGCGCGGATTAAAAAAGATAAACTTGAGGAACTGGAAAAAAAGTTGAAGCAAAATTCATTTTTAAGCCTTCAGCCATTTGGAAGAGCACTTAGCTTTAGCCTGCAAAAGCAAAGTTGTTAAAAAATGATCTGCTTACCTGGGAAGAAGAAGACTATTGCCATCCCCCTCTAGCAGAGGAAAAAGAAGCTGTACTGAATGATTATTTTGAATACATAGAAACAGAAAGGGTACAAAAGGGAGAAGGGTGGAAAAAGATATCTAACCTGCCATTAATATTTCCGGGAATATAAATTGAGGAGATCATATCATTGAGATTTATCACATATACAGGGGCATCATAAAACTATCCTTTATATTTAGTTAAGATTGAATCAAAACAGGCAGGAGAATTTTTATGAATGAAATATATGTGATACTGAAAGGTATTTTTGGTCTTGATACTCAAAATGTAAACATCTGGCAGATGGCAATGAGGGCGGCCTTTATCTATATATCTTCGCTGATAATAATAAGGTTCGGCAACAAAAGATTTCTGGGTAAAAATACTGCTTTTGATTTCGTTATCGGTATTGTTATAGGATCCGTTTTCAGCAGAGCAATAAACGGGAACGGCCCCCTGTTTGTGACTGTTTCAGCAGGCGTCACGCTGGTACTGCTTCACTGGCTGTTTGCGGTAGTCTCTTTAAATCATAAAGGATTTGCGAACTTAGTTAAAGGGAAAACTTCCCGTTTAGTAGAGAATCATCTGCCCGACGTAAAGGAAATGAAAAAAGGCAGAGTATCAGAGGATGATCTCAAAGAACAGCTGCGGCTAGGTATAAACCAAAAAACACTTGATAACATAAAAGAAGCTTACCTTGAAAGGGATGGCCAGATAAGTTTCATTAAAGAAAAAACAGAACCAAGGGTATTAGATATCAAAGTAGAAAACGGTGTTCAGACTATAAGGATAAAACTAGAATAGATAATTTCATGTTATGATATTTTTTCAATCAGTCCCATTTTCATTTTGTACAATTTATCTGATATCGACACATGGTAGTAATGCGGGTTGATAAGTCTTTTAACTCCAGGATCAAGATGTTCAATATCCTGCTTCCTGACTTCTCTGAGTTCATCTATTGAGGGGAAATCATATACAAGCTTTCCAGCATCGAGTATAGTCTGAAGCAACGGTTCTATTTTGGAGATATGATCTTTTCCCAAGGTTCTTTTTTTGCTTTGACTAGCTGCGTGATGGAGAATAATATCCTGATTCGGATCCGGCTGTTCATCTTCGAGCGTCAGCAGGTCGGCATTAGCTTTTTCCTTTGAATTATAAAGCCTCCAGACTTTCTTATTACCGGGATTTGGGATCTTTTCAACAGACTCAGAAATCTTTATAGCCGGAAGCCATTCGCCTTTATCATTTGTAACAGCCACAAGCTTATATACTCCGCCTACTGACGGATCGCCGTAAGACGTTATGAGCCGTGTTCCCACACCATATACAAGCCTTCCAATAATTTCTTCAGGATCCAGCTGGTATTTAGGAGCTTCATCAGTTATTTGCGTTATTATCTGCCAGATGTTCATTTCATCGAGTTCATTCGAAAGAACTATTTTTATATCTTTAAAGCCGGCTTCATTCAACTGCTTTGCAGTTTGTATACTCAGGTAAGCGAGATCTCCTGAATCCAGTCTTACACCGAGAGGCTTTTGTCCTTTTTTCTTCATTTTTTCAAAAACCTTTATTGCATTAGGCACACCGCTCTCAAGTGTGTTCACTGTATCTACAAGAAGTATAGTATCGGCAGGATACAGAGAAGCAAATTCCTCAAAAGCTTCCTGCTCAGTCATTCCCAGTGCCATGAACATCTGGACCATACTATGTGCGTGTGTCCCTTTGGGGGGATAGCCAAGGAGATGAGAGATGCCCACATTAGAAGAAAAATCTGCGCCGCCGATTAGGGCTGCACGAACCCCTGCATTTGCCCCTCGGTCGTGAGCACGTCTCATCCCGAATTCAAGAAGCATCTGGTGTCTTCCTGCTTCATTTATTCTACATGCTTTTGTAGCAATGAGGATTTGATAATTTAACTGATTCAGGAGAGCTGTTTCAAGTATCTGGGTCATTGCAGCGGGACCTTCGACAACCGTCAGCGGGACATTAGGATGAACTACCCTGCCTTCCGGTATTGCCCTGAGTGTAATTTTACTGAAGCTGCCATTCTCCCTGAACCATTCAAGAAAATTCTTTTCAAACACGGAGTTACCCTCACTGTCCTTATGTGCTGCCATCAGTTCAATATCATTATCCGTTACGTGGGTATTCTGCATCCAGTCTATTAGCCATTCCAGTCCCGCATTTATGCAATATCCTGCCTTATGAACACCGTAATCGGGATAGTGCCTGAAGAAATGATCAAACTGAACTTTCCTTTCATGCAGTCCCATTTTAAAGAACAACTGGGCCATCACCAATTCGTACTGGTCCGTAAATAGAATTCCTTCGCTTATCTGCTGATTAAATTTTTTTAACATTTCTCTTCAGGTGATTTAGAATACTTAATAATATAAATAATCTGAAAGTAATTTAATGAGGCAGAGCAAGATACAGTTATCTGTTTTTAATAGTCATTGATCCGATCGGTTCATCGAACAAACTTTTTGAAAGAAGAAAAACATATAGTCCGTTTACACGGCTGACTTTTTTTTGTCCGATAGTAAAAGCACTCACATATTTCGCAACAAGATTATTTGAATAAAAATTATACAATGAAACTTCATCCGAATCTGCTATCAGTGCATAATTCTCCGATTTAAAGGTGAGAGAGGGGAAAATATCACCAAATAATTTACTGCTATAGTCAGTTTCATGGGAGGACGGAGTCAGCAGCAATGTATCTTTAATCCCGAACAAGTAGTACCGAGAATTTTCCGAGATACTATAATTCCCGGGCATCTCTTTAATCAGTCTAAAATCATTTTTTTCATTCCGAGATATAATAATAGAGGAATCTTCATATGAGGCAATAAATTTCTGCCACAAGCCAAAAGACGGTAAATCATAACTATCTATAACGAGGTCATTTATTTCATTTTCAGGAGCTGAATATTTCGTGTATAATTTCAGATAATTTTCTATTCCCACCTGAGATATCAGGAACTTATTATAGAGTCCTGATACAGGATAGCTAACCGATATATCCGATTCATAAAAACCTTGTCTTGAAAGCAGTGTATTATAGTCCTGCATACCGCTCTGAACCAGGAACTGTCCAATGTCCAAAATTACTTCCGGTTCTTTTCCTCCTCTTCCACCGAATGCAACAGCAAATCCTTCCTGGAAAAACGGCAGCGTATAAAGGTTGTTTTCTTTTAGTTTATAGTTAATTAACAAATGAAGAAGTTCGTGATAATGACAGGTGAAAGTGCTTATTATATAATCATAAGGAATATAATATAAACCTCGAGCCCGGAAGCCTGTCATCTCCTCAATTTCATTTTCATCTTTACACAAGAAATAATGGATTTTATTCCTTTTCAGCCTTACCAGGTCTGTATCATTGTAATTAAGCAGTCCAGCTACATGAGATACGAAGCTATCAAGTTTTGCAGCAGCAGTCCGGTTAAATTGAGAAACACTACTCAGATGGAATACAAAATATTGAGTTGAAACAGTATCCCAATTTAGCGAATAATAATATGGTCTTGAGACCAAAAGAGAATCCTTAAAAATATATTCTTTTGTCAGGTTCAGTTTCGGGACAATCGCTTTCAATAAACTATATCCATTCTGCAGGGTATCGATAGAATAAGTGAAAGTATATTTACGCTTCATTATTTCATCCCGGGTATCTTTGTCTATATCATTTGAGATGAGGTATTTTTTATCAGCATCTTTATAGGCAATTCCGAGCCGCCGGGAGCGTTCAAGCTCAAGGGGAAGAATAAATTTATCAAGCCTGGCACGCCTGGCAATGAGGGAGTTAATAAAATCCAACGCAGTCGAGTCCTTTAATTCCTGGCCCCTGAGGGGGCACAAAGCAAGCACCATTAAAAATAAAGTTATTATTCCCTTCATTATTATCCTTACCCGGATTGAAAAAAAATTTTTGAATCCCGTTCATTAATTGATTATTCCCCGCAATCCCTTACAAATAAATCAATTTAACATAAAACAAGTACCTGAATTGTTTTACTCTAAAACACCACTGATCTTAAATATTGTCAGGTAAATCCTCATTTTTTCACAGTTTCTATTTTCTTATTTTAACCAGATAATTATGGAAGAAAATAATAAAAAAAATATTGCTGTTGTAGCACTCAGCGGCGGGATGGACAGTTGTGTAACTGCGGCCATTGCCAATGAGAAATTTGAGCTTGCTCTTCTGCATATAAATTATGGACAGAGGACGGAAAAGAGAGAACTTAAGGCTTTTCATGATATAGCCGATTTTTATGAAGCAGACAAAAGACTTATAATCGATTATTCACACCTGGCAATTATCGGAGGCTCATCATTAACCGACCGTGATATGGAAGTTACCAGAGCCGATCTTACAAACAAAAATATTCCTTCATCTTATGTCCCTTTCAGGAATGCAAATATTCTTTCAGCGTGCA
Source organism: uncultured Ignavibacteria bacterium (assembly GCA_963832715.1). GTDB lineage: Bacteria > Bacteroidota > Ignavibacteria > Ignavibacteriales > Ignavibacteriaceae > DATFVA01. Next base: position 339,965 of record CAWHVB010000005.1, read on the forward strand.
CAAGCTGGGCTGAAGTAATTAAGGCCGGAAGAATATATATTGGGGCAGTTTATGAAGATTCATCGGGTTACCCGGATTGTCGTCCTGAGTTCTTCAAAGCTTTCGAAGAAGTAATCAAAAACGGAACAAAGCCGGATACAAAGATTAAGATAGTAACTCCTGTAATAAGTTTTTCCAAAGCAGAAATCATTAAGAAGGGCATCGGGCTTGGTGCTCCGCTGCACCTGACGTGGTCCTGTTATAGGAGTGAAGATGAAGCCTGTGGAGAATGCGACAGCTGTGCCTTAAGATTAAGAGGCTTTCAGCGGGCAGGAATTGAGGATCCTATAAAATATAAAACCAGACCTGTGTACACATAATTCAGCAACTGAACCTAAATAAGGAAGTATGAACGGAAAATTAAAAATATTGGAAGTGTTCGATAATGCATATCCCGACAGGGATTATTCAGTAATTCACACTGCACCGGAATTCACATCCGTATGTCCCAAAACCGGGCAGCCGGATTTTGCAACGATCACAATTGAATATATACCTGATAAGCTATGCATCGAATTAAAATCTCTCAAGTTTTACCTGAATTCCTACAGGAACGACGGAATTTATTTTGAGAGTGTAACTAACAAAATACTTGATGATCTTGTGGGGGTAAGCAAGCCAAGGTATATGCTAATCACGGCCTCCTTTAATGTCAGAGGCGGTATTTCATCAGTAGTAAAAGCCGAGTATAAAAAATAATGGTTCCTATTGAGGCAGCGAACAGGATCAGGCAGGATTTCAAAGAAAAGAGAGATAAACTCTTCTCTGAATATTCCGGTAAAAATGCAGCACTTAAATTCAGTCTTGAGTATAGTCTGCTTGTAGAGGAATTCATTCGTGCTCTTGCCTCCGAAGGCAAATACAATTTTGCACTTGCATCAGCCGGAAGCTTCAGCAGGAGAGAACTTTCACCGTACTCGGACATCGACCTGATGTTTATAACAGATTCAGTAGCCGACAATGAAAAGTACATAATCGAATTTGTAACGCGGCTCTGGGACAATGGGATAGAAGTTTCCCATACCGTCAGGGAATTCTCAGATATACAGAAATTTATTGAGAGCGACCTTCACACATTCACGCAGTTCTTTGAAACCCGTTTCCTCCTCGGGAACGACAAGATTTATTTCCTATGGAACGATATCCTTCTTGATACAGTTACCGAAGAAGTTAAGATAAAATTGATAAACGAAATGCTTGAAGATATCCGGCACAGGTATGAAAAGTATGATGAATCGCCCAAAATATTAGAACCGAATGTTAAACTATCTGCCGGAGGGCTGAGAGATTTCCAGGCAGTTGAGTGGATGTATATGCTGGTGAATAAGACGCTGCTCAACAAACAAAATGAGATGACGCAGGCTGAGAACTTCATCCAACAGCTGGAAGAAGACGAATACACCACGCCGAAGGAATGTAAAAGGCTGCTGGAAAGCTACGACCTGATAATTACAGTCCGCAACACCCTTCATATAATCAACCAGCAGAAAAGCGACAGGCTGGAATACCTGGATCAGAAAAAAATAGCTGCGATGCTATATCTGTCTGAGGATGCCATTACTGTTTTTATGAAGGATTATTACAATGCCGCGAATGTTATTAATAGATTTTCCAAATCGATGGCAAAGAGATTCCGTGATGATCTCACCAACCCGCTGCCCGATACGCTTTCTATCAAACTGGATGATGACTATACTTACAAAGGGAATGTAATATCTTATGCCGGAAATAAAGACTTTACACTTTCCACCATTTTAAGAGGTTTTTACTACCGAGGATTATATAATGCAAGGTTTGATGAATCCCTGCGCGGAAGGATAATAGAAACTGTAGAAAAGCTGGAATTAAAAACATTTCACGAAACAGAATCATCAGTATTTTTCAGAGAAATCCTCAAACTTCCCCGGAATGTAGGGCAGACATTATCTGTTATGAATGAACTTGGAGTCTTGAGTGTTTTCCTACCAGAGTTCAGAGACCTGACAGGTTTTTTACAGCACGGTGTTTATCATTTTTATACTGCAGATGAACACACCTTAATGACAATTAAGAATGTTGAAAAGCTAGAACGAGAGCATACTCAGCTTGGAAAGCTCTTCAGCAGTCTCAGAGACAGAGAATTTCTTTACCTTGGACTCCTGTTTCATGATATCGCAAAGCCTATTAATCTATCCGGCCATGAGATTATCGGAGCTGAAGTGGCTTCTGCCGTTATGTTCCGTCTTGGATATTCCGAGGAAGAAATTGAAATAGTTTCCCTGCTGGTAAAAAATCACTTATTAATGGAGCAGGTGGCTTTCCGCCGAAACCTAAATGATCCTGAAACATTAAATAATTTTGCGACCAGGTTTAATTCTACTGATGAGTTAAATCTTCTTTACCTGGTGACTTACGCAGACTTATCAGCTGTTAACCCTGCAGTTTGGACTTCCTGGAAGAGCGATCTCCTAGCCGAATTATACCGAAAAACTTATGCAATGCTGGAAGAAAAAATAAGCGGAGAGGAATTTCTAATCAGCAATACTTATGTGATTCCAAAGGAAATAAGCAAACATTCAGATTCAATTTCTGAGGACCATGTACAGGAACATATCGATTCTATTAATGACATTGCATATGCACAGAATTTTACTGAAAAGGAGATCGCAAAACATGTTGAAGAAATTCAAAAAGGAATAACAATCTCAACCTCCTTTAAGGAATTAAACGGGTTCACGAATGTGACTGTTATTACAAGGGACTTCTCATCATTGTTATCAAAGATCTGCGGGGTTCTTTCCATAAACGGCGTAAACATTCACGATGCCAGGATATTTACGCGTAAGGACGGAATAGTAATAGATACTTTTAACGTGACCGACTTTAATACAGGGAAGAAAATTGAAAAAGACCGGTTTGGTAAAATCCGTAAAGATATGAAGTCGGTTATATCGGGACTTCTTCAACTGAACCAGGAATTTGCAAAGATGAAATCAAAATGGTGGAGAATAGAAACCCGGCTGTTCAAACGCACCGGACGCGTTAAAATTGAATTCGAGACGCATGAGAAGTACACCATAGTTGATATATTTTCACCTGACAGACTTGGGTTCTTATACCAGGTTACAAATAAGATGAACCAATTAGGTTTAAGCATCTTTTTTGCCAAAATCTCTACAAGAGGAGATGATATTGTCGATTCATTTTATGTACTTAATGCCAGCGGAAAAAAGATCTCCCCGAGCGATTATGATCTGATCCAAACCGAACTTATTGAAGCAATAACCCAAATATTATAGGAACAACATTGAACTTTATGGAAAAAGAAAAGCCGATCGGAGTTTTTGATTCCGGAATCGGCGGACTCACAGTAGTTAAAAGAATAGCAGCGGTTCTGCCGGAAGAAAATATTGTTTACTTTGGAGATACAGCACGTGTGCCGTATGGTTCTAAATCAAATGCAACAGTGATAGAATACTCTATTGAAGACGCAAAGTTTTTAATGCAGAAGAATGTTAAGGCTATCGTGGTTGCCTGCAATACTGCCTCATCAATTGCAATGGAGGAACTTAAGAAAATATTCAGCGTCCCCATTATAGGAATGATAGAACCGGGTGCACAGACAGCAGTAAGGACTACGAAGAATAACAGAATCGGTGTAATAGGAACAAGGGCGACCATAAGCAATAAGGCTTATTCTAATAAAATAAAAGAGATGCATCCCGAATCAGAAGTATTTGAAAAAGCCTGCCCGCTGTTTGTCCCACTAGCAGAAGAGGGATGGATAGATCACAAAGCCACCTATGAAATAGCGGAAGAGTATCTGAAGGAATTAAGGGAGGAAAAAATTGATACCCTCGTTCTGGGCTGTACGCATTATCCGATTCTTTCAAAAGTAATCCAGGAAGTTATAGGTGAAAATGTTACGCTTGTAGATTCAGGAATCGCCGCTGCGGATATAATACGAAATGAGCTTGACAGAACAGATCTGCATACCAATGGTTATTCCATAGGAAACCAGGAGTTATATGTAAGTGATATTCCAACAAAATTCCGGGAAGTTGCAGAACTATTCCTCGGCAACCCGGTGAAGGAAGTACATAAGGTTGAAGTAGAGCATTTAAATTTTCTAAATCATAAATGAGTTTCTTTAATCTAGAATATAGTTTTGATAGAGCGATTCGGCGAACCTGCCTATCCGACAGGCAAGTCGCATTACATGATGAGCGATTCAGCGCGCTTTACAAAGGAGCGATTCAGCGAATCGCTTTACAGGGGAGCGATTCAGCGAACCTGCCTATTCGGCAGGCAAGTCGACAAGTATTTGTAATAGGAGAAGGTTAATTATGGCAGTGTACAACTGGCTGAAAGAGGATCTTGACGGGATGATTGAAAGTCTCAGAAAGGATCTGAATTTAATTGCAAAGAAGAAGAAAGATGATGAATGGAAGCGGGATCATTACCGTTACACATTTACGGTAGCATCACAGCGTATATACAAACTGCTCAATACTTCTATAACCGGGGATCCGCCTGCTGAGGTTCAATCTTCAACGCAGAAGGAATTAAAGGTTCTAAGAGATATTATAGAGGATATGCTATAAGAATACAATTCGAGCAGACGAATGTCATATAACCTTCAAATATCCTTTAGTTTTCAAACAGCTTTCGAAGCTTCTTTCTATCTTTTGTAATTCCAAGAGCCAGCATCAATTTTATCCGGGCCTTTTGGCCGTTGAGATAGTCGGCAAAAATGACTCCTATTTTATGAAGCCATTTTCCTGCACCCGGGTAGCCATAAATATCAAGCGTTTCACCGGCCGGACAACGGGAAACAAGAACGACAGGAATTCCTTTTTCAACTGCATACTTTATTCCGTCAAATGCAGGAGGCGGAACATTCCCCACACCCAGAGCTTCCACGACAATACCTTCCACTCCGGTATCTGCTGAAAATTTAAAAAACTTATCGTCCATTCCCGCATAGACCGTAAGCATATCAACATCCGGCACGAGAGTATCTGTTTCAATTGTTTCTAGTTTCCGGGGGAGGCGGTTGAGAATGACCCTTCCATTCTGTACAAACCCCAGGCTGCCGAAATCCAGGCTTGTGAAGCTGTCAATCTGTTCCGTATATATTTTGGTCACTTCACTTGCAGCATTTATCTCGCCATTAAGGCAAACCAGGACCCCAATATTTCTGCAGTTTTCATTCAGGCAGATTTGAATTGCATCGAGCAGATTCCCGGGTCCATCCCAGTCAGGTTCAGAACTATTCTTCATAGATCCTATCACAACGATTGGGATTTCTGTTTTTATTGTAAGATCCAGGAAATATGCTGTTTCTTCCAGCGTATCTGTTCCGTGGGTTACGATTATGCCTGTATACATATTTTTCTTCATCAACTCACGAATTCTTTTTGAAAGTTCCATCATAAGCTGAGGGGTCATATGCGGTCCCGGATACTTCCCAAAATCATAGCAGGTTAAATCGGCCAGTTTTTTTGCCTCAGGAATTTTATCAAGCAGTTCATCACCTGAATACCTCGGAACGGCACCACCTGTTTTTTTGTCAATTTTCATGGAAAACGTACCGCCGGTAAAAACAATCAGAATTTTATTCATAACCTTTTCGGACAATTATTATTCAACTCTAAAATATATCGTCTAATAATTATTTATCCAATCAAAATTTTAACTGTGGGGTCATATTCGAGTTACTTTTATTGAAATGTACCCCGGAATGCAAAGAATTACGTATAAAACGTATTTTAAGCGTATATGGAACGTATGTGGAACGTATATGGAACGTATATGAGACGTATGTGGAATAGATTTTGAATGGGAAATGGATTGGCTTTCGGCTATCATCCAGTTGTCATTCAACAGTCATCCAAGGGAGAGATGCAGCGGGGGAAGGATGAAACTCAAATCCCCTATGGAGGAATCTTCATTTATTCACCAGCCGGACTTGGTAAAGGATCACGAGGATTATCATACCATTTTAGACTTGTGGTATTAGGCATGATGTCTTATTTTTGCAATTGAAAGGAGAATCCCTATGTTGATGATTGAAGATGTGGAATTGACGCCAAATCCGCAAGCTTTAAAGTTCATACTGAACGAGAAATTATTAAACCTTGAAACAAGGCAATTCCCAAATAAAAGTACGGCAAAAGATGATCCCTTAGCTGCAGGAATATTTGATATAGATGGTGTGGTCTCTGTTTTTTATATGGATAAATTTGTCACTATTGAAAAATCACCAAAAGCCAGCTGGGGACAAATACAAAAACCATTAATAGAGTTTATAAGAAATTTTGATAAAAGTGCTGTTCCCGCTGAGAAAGAGATAGAGCCCTTTAACGGAAGTGATAATGAGCTTCTGAAACAAATTAACTCGCTTCTTGATATGAGAGTAAGACCTGCACTTGCCGGTGACGGCGGAGGGCTTGAGGTATTAGGATTAGACGGCTACACAGTTAAAATCCGATACCAGGGAGCCTGCGGAAGCTGTCCCAGTTCCATCAGCGGAACTTTAAGAGCAATTGAAGGACTGCTGAAAAGGGATATTCATCCCTCGCTTGAAGTAGTCTCTGCATAAAAATATTTTTCTCTTGTACTCACTAATGACCGGGGAAGAAATCTGATATTTCTTCCCCTTTTTTAATCCGACTCCCGTAATTTTTTCATCAATAATGAAACTTCCGCTCCCTTAAGTTACTTGAGTAATAACATTTTCTTCGAGCTTGCATAATCATTTACGTGAAGCTGGCAAAGATATACTGCTCTCAAAATTTATTCCCTGGTGCCTATAACTTTGAATCGGTTAGATATGAAGCGGGGATAAAACTATAATTCTCATATTTAATCATTTTAATTCAGCAACGCTAAATAAAAAAAACGGTTGAAACCGTTAGGGATATTTTCTGTGTGTATTAGAACCCAATGGCTGAAAAGCCATTGGTTAATGAGAGTCATTATTATTTAAGAATAGCAGAAGCAGTTGGGTGATGTGCTCTCAAAATAAAAATTTGAACTTCATTTTGTGCCTCCTAATTTTTTGTCCCTATTATAATTTTTGCTGCTGAATGATCTTCATTATATCCAACAGCAAATACTCTATTACCGATCGGAAATATCCCGTGCAGCACGCCTCCTGAAGGTGTGCTTAGCTCCGTATAAATATGCCAGTCTATGCCATTGAAGTGAATTATGAAACCGAAAGCTCCCGATGCAAATATATTATTGCTATTATCACCTCTGACACACCCGGCACCATAACTAAGACCTCCGGGTATTTGCGTCCAATGATCCGTATATCCCTGCAGAATCCGATTGCCGACGATATAATTCTCTCTTGGGTTAAAAGTTAATATGCTGCCCGCCTGAAGAATTGGCACAGGCAGGCTGATATCTTCTATCCAGGTATAACCATCATAGTGAAGCAGAAGGTTATCCCAGTTCCCGCTGGTTCTACCTCCGCATACCCAGATATTATCAGGTCCGGTTCCGTATATGTCTGTTATATAGTATCCGCCTGTATCGTATATGATCTCTGCCTTCGTACCATCCCAGTGGATAATCTTTCCCCTGGTGCTGCCGAAATACATATCATTGCTGCTTGTACCCCAGAGTGAGGTGTAGGGGATGTTGTCATTGAATACCGGGTATCTTTCGGTCAATTCCACCCAGGTATTACCGTTGAATTGAAATATACCACCTCCTGCCAACCAGATATCAGTATTTGAGAATCCAAATACTGCCTGAGAGCCGCCGTTTTTTTTCACTGCCTTCCATTCTATACCATTCCATTTCAGAGCTCCATAGGCAGTATCATTAATGATTATAGTCCCCACCGCCCAGACATTATTCTCGTCAGTCCCCCAGACATCATAAAGCACACTCTGCCAGTTGCCTATATTGTACTCCTGCCAGGTGTAGTTGTGTGATGTTGCAGCAAGTGTTCTTACAGTAATCTGATTGCTGGTATCTTTCCTTTGCCCTGCCGTATCTTCCGTAACTGCATAGTAGCTGTATTCTGTATTAAGCTGAAGCCCGTTTCCATTATTATCATCTATTATGGTTGTATCGGTTTTCAGGATGGGGTATTTTGCAATCTGTGTTTCAGCCGAGTTAAATATTCTGAGGAGTTTAATTTTCAGGGAGGAATCGTTCGTTGTCGACTGAACCCTGAGCTCTATGCTTCTATGGGTCGTGCCTTCAATTGAAATAGTCAGAGTATCTTTTATTACAGGGGGCGGTTCTACAGGAGGGATAACAGGATTATCCTTCTTGCAGGAGGAGAGCAGGATAAGAATTACAAAACCAAGACTTACTAAAACTTTGGAAAAATATTTCCTTTTTTCTTTTTTCATTATTTATCCTCATAAGTATGAGTTTGAATGGCAGATTACTGCCTTAAATATCTGTACAATATTTTATTAACTTAATCCATATGGCCTCCTTTCTTTTAATCTTTTCTGCGGGGACGAATGCAAAAACAGAATCAGAATAGGCATAAAATTGAATAAAGAATACTCATTTTAACTGGTTATTGCATCCGGATAACTCTCCCCAAAGAATACAGAACAATTTTGCGGGTTTCAGGAATTGACGCACTCAACCCGTTTACTTCATAGTACTCCCTCGTGAGCGCAATTCAAAACTCTTTAATTATTATTTCAAAGTCAAATAAATTGCTGCTGAGAGAAAATATTATGGTATAAAATCCTACAAGTCGATCTGTGATTTTTGAAACAGAGGAGGAGGTAGTGAAGAATCAAAAGTATGAACTCAGCTATATCTTTAAGCAATCGGGACGAATTTGATAAATCAAATTCCTAGAAATATTCCTTCATGCTTGTTTTTTTTCTATATTCATTTATGAAAAATCATGATAATTTTTATTATACATCTTTCAGGTTGTCTGATATCAATTTCAAAATTTTTGCAACAAAAAGAGGTGTGCATACAATTCATCTTAATAATAAGGGTGTAAATTCCAAATCTGAAAGCGTTATAACACTTCAGCAGGACGATCCTTATTTTTTCAATATCTATGAACAACTTGAGGAATATTTTAATCGTGAAAGAAAGAAGTTTGACATACCTCTGGATATAACCGGAACAGAGTTCCAGATGGATGTCTGGAAGGAGTTGTCAAAGATCCCATATGGAAAAGTAGTATCGTACAAAGAAATTGCTGAAAAAGTGGGAGGCGGGAATTACGTAAGGGCCGTAGGGAGGGCAAACGGCAGAAACCCGGTTCCAATAATAATTCCCTGTCACCGGGTTATCGAAACGAACGGAAAATTAGGGGGATATTCCGGAGGAGCGGGAATCAAAGAAAAGCTGCTTGAACTTGAGGGAAGCTTAAGTTTAGAACTTTTCGCATAAAAAAACCCGGAATAAATCATCCCGGGTTAGAATCAAATCCGACCATACATAATTTTAGGCAACCAATTCTATGTCGACCTCAGAATCATCATCATAATCATCTTCAAAGAACATCTGTCCGTTATTTGTCATAAGTATTTCATTCATCTCATCCTGGAAGAAGAATTTATCTTCGCCGAAGGCAGGCATTAGTTCATTATACCATGAAATATCAGGATCATATTTAGCAAAGAATGGCCGCTTACACCACTCGGGGTTCCTCGCCTGCAAAAGAGTAAGTACGAAAACTTTTTCACCCCGTACTTCGGCTATTCCTTCAATTGCAACTTTTCCGGGGAGTGATGACATAGACGGACCGCGAACGGTTCTGCTAAGTCCGGAAACCTGCACATAAGCTTCGCGGAAGATATTATAAGCTCTTTCGAGCGGTATCTCAAAGTAATTTTTAGCCCCTGTATTTCTTTCCACAAAGAAATAATAAGGAATACATCCGAGATTAACCTGGTCTTTCCACATTTTTGCCCAGACAGCCGGGTCGTCGTTAATGTGCTTAATCAAAGGCGACTGCGTTCTTATCTGAGCTCCGGTATTTCTAATCCTTCTTATAGCTTCCCGGGAAACTTCAGTGGAAAGTTCTTTCCAGTGATTATAGTGACCCATAATTGCGAGATGTTTACCGGAATTTACTACTCTTTCAAAGAGTTCAAGCAGTCCATCCGCATCTTTATCTGTTACATATTTATAAGGCCAGTATGCAACGGATTTAGTTCCTATTCTTATCGACTGAATATGTTCAAATTCCGGTTCGAGCAGCGGTTCGATGTAGGCTTTTATATTATTAAGACCCATTATCATCGGGTCGCCGCCGGTAAGGAGAATATCCGAGACTTCTTTATGTTTGCTCAGATAACTCTGAAACCTTCGGGATTCATCTGTGGCAAACCTGAGGTCATTCATCCCAACAAACTGTGCCCACCTAAAACAGAATGTACAGTAAGCATGGCATGTCTGACCGCTTGAAGGAAAGATAAGGACAGTTTCCCTGTATTTATGCTGAACGCCGGGGACAGGTTCATCATTCATTTTGGGAACGTTTTCAGTCATTTGTCCTGCCGGGTGAGGATTAAGTTCAAGTCTTAAATCATCGACGACCTCTTTAATTTGAGCACGGGACAAATTACTTTTTAATGCATCAGCCATTCTTGCGAACTGATTATCGGTAAGCATATCTTTCTGCAAAAATGTAAGCTGATAGATCGGATCATCCGGGACATTATTCCAATCAATTAATTCTTCTACAACGTAATTATTTGTTCTGAAGGGAAGGACGTGTGAAACAACATTTAATGCAAACTTTTCATCTTTATTAAGAATTTTAAGCTGAGGTATGCTGTCTATATCCTTAAGGCCGTAGAATTTCATTTTTCTGGGGGTTATCATGATAGCAATCCTCCGGGATTATGGATGAATAATATAGAGTAATTAGATTTTGTTGTGTACTTGTTAAAACAAGTGAGTATCAGGAAAAGTCAGAAACAGACCGATTTTCGTGATTTGGTAGTAAGAGGTAAGATAAAAAAAAATCCTTCTTTGTCAAGGATAATCTGCAGCATTTATAAAAATGAAAAAAGCGGTGATTGTACCGCTTGTTTTCATTTATTTAAGATCAGTTACCTTGCTGATATCGTCAATTTTTACAAATTTTTCATTGAATTTGTAAGAACCTTTACTAGTTTTAACTGTTTTGATAAGTTTTACGCTTATCCCTTCAGTTTTTTTCTTTGCTTTAGCTTTATCTGCGAAACTTTGTTGTTTGGCCATTTATATCTCCTAAGAATTAAAGGGAGACAAATATAGAAAATACAATTCTCAAATAAAAGGGAAGAAAAAGGAAATCTTTAATCCCGGATATCAGTAAGTACTTACGTAACCTAAAAAGATAATTAAAAAATTATAAATACTGACTTTCTAATCCTTAAGCATCTTAAATCACATCAGCAAAAAAAGCATTGGTAATTTCAGCGAGAATTTGCGGAGCTATCATGACCTGCATTCCCCTTATTCCTGCGCTAATATATATCATTTCAAGTATTTGGGCCGTTTCTTCGATTATTACCGGATAATTTTTTTTCATTCCGATAGGAGAACATCCTCCACGAACATACCCTGTAAGCGGCAAAAGCTCATTTAATTTAATCATTTCTATTTTTTTACTTCTGCTGGCGACCGCAGCTTTTTTCAGGTTTAGCTCCTGGTTGACAGGAATACAGAATACAAAAATACTATTTTGATCATTCCTAGCAACCAATGTTTTAAATACAGTTTCTTCAGATGCATTTATTTTGTGCGCAACAGAAATTCCGCTTAAATCGTTCTCATCAACATCATATGTAAAAGTCTTGTGCGGAACTCTTCGAGCTTCAAGAATACGGACGGCATTGGTTTTATTCATAATTTAAAAGACAGATTTCAGTTCATCGTAACTAAGATTATAATCCTCTGAATTTATCAAAAATTTTGTATAGGGATGTTTTGGTGAGTTAAAGATATCCCAGGTGGTTCCTTTTTCAACCTGACGGCCTCTGTACATAATAATTATCTCATCGCATAATTTTCTAAGGATCCTGAGATTATGAGCTACGCATATCAGCGTAACATTAAATTCATTTTTTATTTTTAAGAAAAGGTTTAATAAGTTCAGTTGAGATTCCGGATCCTGAGCCGAAAAGGGTTCATCAAGGATTAACAGTTCAGGTTTAACTGCAAGCAGCCTTGCTAAAGCGGCTCTCTGCTGTTCGCCGCCGCTTAATTCAAACCCTTTTCTATCCCATAGATCCTTATCGAAATTAAGGGAATTGAAAAGCCCGTTCCTTATATTCACCATCTCTTTTTTGCCGGATCTTAATCTAACCGCTTCATCCACCATATCAGAGACTTTTCGGAGTGGATTCAGTATTTCCCCATTATTCTGGAATAATATCTGCACGGGATGAATTTTATTATTTTTTTCTATGCTGCGATTGAAGATGATTTCCCCTGTCACAGGTTTGAGTATTCCGGCAAGGAGTTTCCCAAGAGTTGTCTTCCCACTTCCAGATTCACCGGCTATACCGAGTGTTTTATTCTTTTTCAACTTAAAAGAAATATCCTTAAGGATAGAGATATCACCAGCTTTACCTTTCACGGAATACGAAAGATTTTTCACTTCAAGGAAATTGTCATTCATATTAATTGATTGTAAGCTGATAAAAAATTATTTACACCACGGATCGGATTATCCTTAAAAAACATTTCCTTTGGATAAAATTCGGACAGTTTCCCGTCAGCAAGATAAGCAATCCTATCACCCGCATTTGCGGCGAACTGCAGGTCCTGTGTAACAAGGAGAACAGAGTTATCCTTATCCTTTACAAACTCTTTCAGCCTCAGCAGAATAAGATTGGAAATCGGTGTATCAATCCCGGAAGTAGGCTCATCAAGAATTAAAATCCGGGGATGCCTTAATAAAGCGAGGATCAGTAAAAGTCTCTGCGCCATCCCGCCGCTTAATTCATAAGGATAAAGTCTGAAAAGTTCTGTTCTTGAAGGAAGCAGGAATTCATTTAACAATGCATCCACTTCCGCGTTCTTCTTAAATCCTTTAAAGTAGAAATTAATATTCTTTAAAGGATCGAAGCTATTAACTGCATCCTGAAAGACATACCTTATTTCTGATCTTCTTATTTGCAATAATTCATCTTCAGTGAGTGAGAGAAGATCGATACCATTGTATTCAACTTTGCCCGATATTTTATACAATTTTTTATCAAGCAGTCCGGTCAATGCCCGGATCAATGTTGATTTTCCGGTTCCGTTTTTCCCAAGGATAATATTTATGCTGCCTTCTGGGAGTGCAAAGCTTATCCCGCCGAGCAATATCCTTTTATCGTCCTTATGAAGTACGGAAATATTTTTTATATCAGCAGCAAGCATTAACGGGAAAGTTTTATTTTTTATTTGTTAAACAAAATAATAAATTACCAGCAAAGTTATTAAACAACTCTCAGGAGAAGAGTTAATGCAAGTAAGATACCTCTACATTCTGACATTTCTTTCTTCTTTAATTTTTTTCTCATCCTGCCAGAAAAGTTCAACTTCAACAGATTATATTGTTGTGGGAGTAGCCCAGGATGTTGAATCAATTAATCCATTGTTCGCTTTCAGCGTTGACGAAGGAAGCATCTCTGAACTTTTATACCTGGGAATGATTGGTCATGACTGGAATGATGAAAAAGGTGAAATAACCTCCGAACCACTCCTTGCAAAAGACTGGGAATGGTCGGCCGATACATCCTCGGTACTGATAAACCTAAGAGACGATATCACGTGGTCTGACGGAGAAAAACTGACGGCCAAAGACGTTGTTTTTTCTTTTGATATTTTCTCCGATCCGGTGATCGACAGCAGACTGTTCGGCAGCTTCGAAAAATTTTATACGGATTCCTCAGGACATATTGATACGGCGAGGACTTTTAAAGTTTTATCACCTTACCAGTTAAGAATAAAATTTCTGCCTCATTCCCATCCTACATTATTCAATATTGATCTTCCGATACTACCGGAACATATATATGGAAAAATCAGCAGGAAAGATGTAGCCACATCAGATGCTAATAGAAATCCTGTTACGAATGGTGCTTACGTACTGGACAACTGGGATAAAAATCAGACATTAACACTTAAAGCCAACCAAGGCTCCTTCTTATTCCACCAAGGTATAATTAACAAAGTTATTTTTAAAATTATTCCCGAGTATAGCTCCCGGTTAACCCAGCTTAAAAAGGGTGAAATTGATATATGCGAACTGATCAAACCTGAAGATACCCCCGAACTAATGAAGCAGGAAAATATTAAAATAGTACCTGTAAGAGGTAGGGAATACGAGTATTTAGGCTGGAATAATATTGACCCTGATAAATTTAATAAGGATGAGAAATTCATACCTAATAAATTTTTTGGATCTGCTAAAGTCAGGAGAGCATTATCATATGCAATTAATAAACAGGAAATACTTGAAGAATATCTTCACAATTACGGGCAGCTGGCTGCGGGGCCTGTTTCTCCTATTTTCAAGGAGGTAATTAATCCTGATATAAAACCATATAACTATGATCCTGAAGAAGCTAAAAAACTCCTTGCAGAAGACGGCTGGAAGGACAGCAATAAAGACGGCATTCTGGAGAAAAACGGAATTAACTTTACCTTTGAGCTAAATATACCTGGCGGTAATCCTCTCAGAAATTACGCTGCAACGGTAGTGAAAAATGATTTGAAAAATATCGGTATATCTGTAAATATTCAGACAATGGAATTGAACACCTTCCTCGATAATTTGTTTTCAAAAAAGTTTAATGCATGGATAGCAAGCTGGTATATATCAATTCCATTAGATCTCAAAAATATGTGGTATTCACAATTCAGCAGCACACCACTTAACGTCCAGAGCTACTCAAATAAGGATATTGACAAAATTCTCGATGAAATTCAAAATAGCTCCGACAATGAAAAACGTAAAAGTCTGTACAAACAATTTCAGGAGATTATGCACAATGATGAACCTGTTACCTTTTTATACTGGATTGACGATATAACTGCTCATAACAAAAGGATTAAAAATATAGATATCAATCCACTTGGTGTAATTCATCATTGCTGGAATTGGAAACTGGAAGAATAATAAAGTTACCATGAAAGAAAGTTTCGGAAGAGCAGTTCTATTCAGGATAATATCCTCACTGCTGATTTTATTTTTTCTGATTAGTTTTCTTTTCGTCATGTTACGCATTTCTCCCGGCGGTCCCGAACAGAAATTTATTTCTCCCCAGTTAAAACCAGAGCTTATTGAGAAGGTCAGGGAATCCTTTAACCTGGATAAGACGATTACCGAGCAGTACAGTGCTTTTTTGGTCAACTCAATTAAAGGAAATTTCGGAATTTCATATAATTACCGCGAACCTGTTTTTGAAGTAATTATGGACTATCTTCCATTCACATTGACATTTGCCCTGACGGTGGTTATTGTGCAACTTCTACTAAGCTTCTGGCTATCATTCATTTCCCTAAAAAAATTGAACAGCAGAACTGACAGATATATTTCAAAGTTTACATTATTGCTATATTCCATACCTACTTTTGTTGCAGGGGTATTTCTTATCTACATTTTTTCGGTAAAACTAAACGTGTTTCCATCCTCGGGTTTAAAGTCGATCCAGCATAGTGAAATGAATCCTGCTAACCAGATCTGGGATTATATTTTACATTTAATCCTTCCTGTAATTACGCTCTGCCTTGGCGGTTTAGCAGTCTATTACAGGTATTTAAGGGATAACCTTGAAGAAATATATACCAGGCCTTTTATTCTAAACCTGAGAGCCTCAGGCGTTAATGAAAAAGAGATAGCACTTAAACATGTAATTCCGAATGCTTTAAACCCCTTGATTACAGTAACAGGGATTGACCTTGGATTGCTTCTAAGCGGTGCTTTAATAACAGAAGTTATATTTGGTCTCCCCGGGATGGGAAGGCTGACTGTAACAGCTATCCTTACCAGGGATTATCCCCTGGTTCTCGGATGTACTTTTACAGCAGGTATTTTTATCATTATCACGAACCTTGCTGCAGATATTATAAAAGCCAGAATCGATAAAAGATTAATTAAAGGAATCTCAGGGTAATTGAAATTCAGGATCAAAAACCGGCATTTTATTCTTTCTGCATTGCTGCTGCTGATAGTTGTACGATTTTCACGGTTATCAGAGATTACGGTTCTGCTTTATTCATTTATAAAATCGTTATTTGAAAGATACGCTGATACTTTACCCGCCATAAATTTTTTACTAGCCGATAATTTCTTTTCACTTATTTTCCTTCCTGCGTTGATTATTTTCTTATTAGCCGGAAAGCGCGGTAAAACGATACTGGATAACGAGACAGATTTTAGCTCCATAGTTATCGCGATACTATTTATATTCTTTTTCTTTGCACCTATTGCGACAACAACCGAACCTGATTTTCAAAATAATATTGGCGTCACAAAACTTTTACCACCGTTTTCTGAAATAAAAATGATTCAACCGGGGTACAATGATTTTAATGGGACAGATTTTTACAGAGTGAGATCAAGGGTGTTCAATGACCATTACATTTATATCGACAGTATAAGTAAGGCCGATAGCGGGTATTACTATTTTCAAAACGGGGCAAAAACCTGGGTTGAACCAAACAGAATAGATGTTAAAGGTAGTCTCCCCGAAGTTAGTTCGAGGATTTTTATATTAGGTACCGATGAATTCGGCAGGGACGTATTCTCCCGTCTTGTTTACGGCACCAGGATATCAATGATAGTAGGGCTGGGTGCAGTTATTGTTTCGTTTCTTCTTGGCATTAGTTTTGGGTTCCTCTCCGGTTATTCCGGATGGTTTGTTGATACCATTCTCAACCGCTTTACAGATATGTTCCTATCGATACCCGTTATTTTCCTGATCATACTTATCCTGACATTCTTCGGAAATTCGATCTTTACCATAATTTTTATCCTTGGATTTTCAGGCTGGATGAGTTTATTTAAAATCGTCCGCAGTGAGGTAATTTCGATCAAACAAAAAGATTTTTTTATTACAGCCTCCAGGATAGGGCTGCCAAACCGGAAATTACTAATTAAAGAAATTCTTCCCATCATCATTGCGCCAGTAATTGTTAATCTGATATTTCAATATGGAAATGTTATCCTAGCCGAGGCAGCGTTAAGCTACCTGGGTCTTGGGACAGGTCTGAACTATCCGTCATGGGGAGCTATGATTGAAGCAGGCCAAGAATATCTATCGCAAGCGTGGTGGATGATTTTCTTTCCGGGACTCGCACTGGTACTGACTTTATTTACTGCTAATAACCTTGGCAGGCAGCTGAATCTGCATTATAATCCGGGAATAAATGATGATTAATGACCGGTATAAAATAATCAGGAAAGTCGGGCAGGGAAGGAGCAGTGTCTACCTGTGTGAAGATATTCTCAGACCCGGTTTACACGCAGCTATCAAGATACTGCCCGTTACTGCAGAGGCTGAAGAAAGGAAATCGTTCCGGGATGAATATTTTCTATTAAAAAAGCTGAATCATCCAAATATTATCAGCGTCTTCGATTATGGATGTGTTGTTTCGGTGGATCCGGATGATACTGAATATAAGATTGATAAAGCCAGTCCCTTTTTCACACTTGAATATTTCGAAGGCTGTGAATTAATTGAGTTTAAGAATCTACAAGATAAACAGATCTTAACCGAAATAATCTGCCAGATTTCCTCTGTACTATATTATCTGCATCAGTCTGCATACATTTATTATGACCTGAAATCTGAAAATATTCTTATAAAAGAAAAAGAGGGGAAAACCGTAATAAAGTTTATCGATTTTGGTTTAACTTCCAGCCTGAGAGAAGGTGACAGCATAACTGCGAGGGGCACTGCAGAATATATAGCTCCTGAAATCTTAAGAAGGGAGAAAATTGACCATCGAGTGGATCTTTATTCTTTCGGAATTTTACTATACAGGGTAATTTACGGCAGATTTCCATTCAGAAATAAAGACCAGCTTAGTATTTATAAAGCGCATCTTGATGAATCGTTTGATTTTCCTGATACTGCATACGGTGTCTACCTGCTGAACCTTATACAAAACCTATTATCAAAAGAAGCAGACGAAAGGTTTTACACTTCAATCGGCATAATGAATGAAATAGATCATTCCGGCCTTAAAAATTATAAAAATGAATGGTCGAGGATACCTGTTTTCAGCGGACGGAATGACTCATTCTCCATAATCTCAGCATATATTGAAAAAGAGAACAGCGGTGAAGTTCTTAGTATCAAGGGTGCTGAGGGAGCCGGGAAAAGCACACTCCTTCAGGAACTGAATTATAAATATCCATCTTCCATACTTATTTCTTCCGATCAGAATACGGACTATAACTTATGGCAATCGCTTCTGAGGGGAATTTTATATCTGCAGAATATTTATACCGGAATCGATCAAGGAACATTAAAGGAAGCTAAAAGAATATTAAATGGGGAGAGTGTAAATCTTGTTGAAGATTTAAAAGCAATAATCATAAAATTGATTTCAGCCGGCAGATTTGTCCTGTTAATAGACGATTTCAATTTATTAAGCAAATTTGATCTTGATATCTTTCTTCAGCTTATCCCGGTTTTACAGGTAAGCAAAGTCAAGATAGTGCTAACTGAAGAATCTTCGAATATTTACCATTCCACAGATCTAAATAACCTGCAGGTTATCAATCTCAACCCATTCACGGAAATACAAGTGACCGAATTTGTCCAAAACAGCTTTGCAGATTTTTATCCAAAGGATGAAATCATTAAGGCTGTACTGCTGTATTCCGATGTGCTGCCGGGAAGCATTGAAATTTTTCTAAAAGATTTAATTGTGCTTGACATACTTCATTTTACCGTCCGGGGACCGGTGCTGAAGATTGATAAAAATCTGGATGCATTACTAAAAGGAAGTCATGAAGATATTTACCGATTCAGGTTCAATAATCTTGAGGCAAAAAGCAGAGACCTTGCACTTTTTCTTTCGCTTTTTAACGTTAACTCTGACATCGGGACGTTAAGTCAATTGACTGGTGAACCAACCCGGAAATTGAATGTCATGCTATTAAAATTATCCGAAGCAAATATAATTCATTACAGTGCTGTTTTCGGGACAGTTCAATTTACGTCGCAGGGGATTAAAGAGTATATCTGTTCAACCATTGAGGATTTGGAAGGGGCCCATCTCAAAATTGCTGGTCTGATATCAGAAAAGTCACCAAAATTTAATACAAATGAGCTGGCAAGGCATTGGGAACTAGCCGGGAGATATGAACAGGCTTATGAAACCCTGAAAGAGGAGCTGAACAAAGCCCGGAAAACTTCAGCACTTTCTTACGAGAGAAACTTGCTTGAGCATCTGAGTACATTACCTCTTAAAAGTGACAGTCTGAGAGAC
This sequence comes from uncultured Ignavibacteria bacterium, assembly GCA_963832715.1. Taxonomy (GTDB): domain Bacteria; phylum Bacteroidota; class Ignavibacteria; order Ignavibacteriales; family Ignavibacteriaceae; genus DATFVA01. Next base: position 359,423 of record CAWHVB010000005.1, read on the forward strand.
ATTAAAATAGAATTAAGCAATTGCCTTTTTCAGGTTGGGGAGCTTAATGCCAGTATTATTCTGATAGACGAATTATTAAAACAGCCCCGTAATTCCGGAGAAGAGATCGGCTTAAAAATCCTAAAAGGTAAAGCTCTTATCTACATTCAATCGCTTGAAGAGGGTAAAAATCTACTGGAATCTATTCTAAATAAAATTGAAAATGGAGAGAGAAGAAATGAAATACTTGCTGAAATAGTAGAAGCACAGTATGAAATGGCTAATTACGATGAGGCTGATATACTTTTTCACAAAATAATTGCTGATCAAACAACGTCAGCTGAGATAAAAGGAAAGGTTTATAGAATAAAAGGCCTAATAGAGTTATATAAAAATAATACTCCCTCCAAAACGATTGAATGTTTTGAAAATTCCCTAAAATTCTACCTGCATGAAAATATAATGGATAAAGTTGCTGCAATGGAAAATAACCTTGGGAATATTTTTAATGTTATTAACGAAAAAAATAAAGCAGAAGAACACTGGAATAAAGCCATCGAAATAAATAACTCTATTGGAAACCTGCTATATAATGGCATAATCTTATTGAATTTTGGCATTTACTACCTTGAAAGTTGTAATTATGAAAAAGCTGTTGATTACTACCTTGAGGCTCAATCAATTTTCATAACACTGGGGGACAAAAATAATTTGGGTATCACATATATAAATCTTGGAGAGGTTTTTATACTTTTATGTGAATATGAAAAGGCATTGGATATTCTATTTAGAGCATCTGATATTTTTGATACATTAGGAAATAAGATTGAAAAAGGGGAAGTGCTATTATTACTAGGCAAATTGTATCATATCATTGGTGATTTTGATAAACTCAAAATACTGGTAGAAAAATATCCTGAATTCCAGTTAACTTTTGAGAAATCAGATTTCAATTTCCAATATTTGAAGCAATTAAATAATTTAGCTCAAAAAGTTGTTCAGAATACTCAAGAAGAATTGGTCTCATTAAGAGAAAAAAGTAAAACATATTCGGATAACTTATTATTTTGTGAAATTCATATTAAAATAATTGAATTTTTGATAGATTCCCTTGAATTCGGCAGCGCTTTGAAGGAACTAAACCTGGAAGAGTTTGCTGAATTATGTGAAAAAAATATTTATTACGATGCATACAGGAATTATTTGATGGGGAAGGTTATCCAGCTTGAGAAAAAGGATAGTCCTAAACCCTTCATTGAATATTATAATAAAGCTTATAGCCTTATTAGTGAAATCAGCATCACGGAATTAACCTGGAAAATATTATTCGAATTGTATAGGGTGTATGAAGATAGAGGCAATTTATCCCAAGCCGAAGAATTTGAAAACTATTCAAGGCGGACCTTTATGTACATTATAGATCAGATGAAAACAAAAAATCTTAGAGAAAAATATATGGAAAAACCGGAACGAAAATTCGTTCTTAAGAAACTTGGACTGAACTAATTTCTTATGAGTGAATCTGAAGAAATAGTGATAAAAATCTATTCGGATGACGGGGATACCCTTTCTTTGAATTCTGCGATTTCGAAACTGAAGAATTCCGATCTCAATATTATAAACATCGAAATTAAGAATCTTCTTATTGAGGAATATGATATTATTCTGATCAAATTAACCGGTGTCGAATCGACAGCTATTCCTAAAATTATTGAGCAAAAAAAGCCCTCGAACTGCAAGTTACTATTCCAGGTTCCTGAAAATGACACTCTCCTGGCAGTCACTCTGGCTAAGCTAGGGTTTAACGATATTTTTATCTTACCCTATGAAGTTTTCAAATTTTCATCATTCCTTGATGAAATAATTGATGATTATAAAGCGAGGCGACAGGGAGAAATTATTTTGGCTGAACCAGGGAGTCAGAGTGACTTTGAAGATTTTATAGGCGGCTCGGCAGCGTTATTAAAGATAAAGAAACTTGCACAGCGTGTAGCCTCAGAACCACAGCTGAACATTCTTATCCTTGGTGAAACTGGAACAGGTAAGGGTTTACTTGCAAAATTAATTCATAATAATAGTCCAGGGATCTCAAGTGCTTTTGTGGACGTTCTTTGTACCGCTATTCCGGAAGCACTTCTTGAGTCTGAGCTGTTCGGACATGAAAAAGGTGCTTTTACGAGCGCTCATGCAAAAAAAGTGGGTCTTTTTGAAATTGCAGACAAAGGGACAGTGTTCCTCGATGAAATCGGAGATTTATCGCTCAGTCTGCAGGCAAAACTGCTTAGGGTGATTGAGAAAAAAGTTATCCGGAGACTTGGAGGTGTTGCAGATATACCTGTGAGTGCCAGAATTATTTCTGCTACCAACAGGAAACTTAAGGAAATGATCAATGATGATTCATTCCGAAGCGATCTTTTTTACCGGCTTAATACAGTTTCAATAGAGATCCCACCTCTAAGAGAACGGCAGGAAGATATCCCGATACTTCTTAATAAATTCATTAAAGATTATAATATTCAGTTCAATAAGCAGATTTCTAAAATAGAAGATGAACTTGAAAATTTTATATTAGGCTACAGCTGGCCGGGAAACGTCAGAGAACTAAAGAATTCAGTCGAACGTGCTGTTCTCCTTAGTGAAGGAAAGAGCCTAAAATTAAAGGATTTTTCGAGTATTATTAATTTTACTCCTTCAGCGGAAAACCAACCTCAGAAGGAGACGAGTTTACACCCCCACATGATCCAATTGAGTCTGAATTACGTTAGCACGAATCTTGAGGTACTGACACAATTATATGCTGAAGAAGTTCTTAAAAAATTTAAGGGTAATAAAACCCGGACTTCTGAACAGCTTGGAATTTCAAGGCCAAAACTAGATAAATTATTAAAGAAATAATTATTAACAACTAACAGTTCTAATCCTTTCCCAAATTAAATTTCTCACAAACCAATGCAAAATTGTAAAAATATTTTACAAATATTCCAATTTTACCTAAGGATATCGGTAATAATTACAAGATTATAATTTTTCTTCTGAGAATAGAATATTCATTCCTACAAAATCCCCATGGCATAAAGCTTGCATTTCTTTAATCACTCTTGTGAGCGCAACACTCGAGGAGAAAAACTTAATCTATTTTCAAAAAACTCATAATTATGAGAGGGTGTTAGTACTATGAAAAAAATTCTATTTTCCATTCTTTTCGCCGGCTTGCTGTTAGGAGGATGCTCCGAAATAAATAACAGCACAGCACCTAGTCCGAATGGTAATATGGCCAAAATGTTCCAAATGCCGCAGGCTGCGAATATGACTACTGAGACAGTATTTACTGTTTCACAGAACATCAGCGGTCTTTCAGGCGGAAATCTGCAATTAAGCGGATCCTACCAGGGAGCAACTGGTCTTGTTACTATTCAGGCCAACCTCAATGTTCCGGCAAGTGCATATCAGGGAGAAAAAGTTCTGTATGTCGCAAACAGCGGCGCATTTGCAGAAATAGACTTTAATCCCACGATGTCATTTGACGCTCCAGTGCTTCTGAACGCGACAGTTTCAGGTTTGGATCTCTCAGGTATAAACCCAGCAGATGTATACTTTGCTTATATATCCGATGATGGTTCATATGTTGAACCAATCACCTGCGATCATATAGGAGTAGATGTGGTGCATGGAACTCTGTCAGTTACAAATGCACACCTTTCACATTTTTCAAGATATATCTGGGCTAGATAATAATTTTTTATTTATACTTGTAAGTATATAATCTTGAATTAAATTGACTAAAGAAGCACAACACATAATAGAGAAGATACTAGGAAGCTATTTTAACAAGAGGGAAATTTCCGAGTACAAAACCCTTTTGAAAGGAAAACCTTCAGGGGCAGGCGACAAAGTATCTTCTCTTACTAATTTAAATAAGAAGCAGCTTGCGTCTGCCTTTCCTTCAGGTTCCGAATTTCATTACAATATAAATCTGCTCATAACATTCGCTAAGGACAAACTAACAGATGTTTCACTAGCCGAGTTTTTTGTCCACCTTGCAGATACTTCAATAATACAGGGTGAATTCAGTTCAGCAGAACAGATCCTGGAGAATTTAACCAGATTGGCGAGCGGACGGGATGACCTTACTTCTTTCTACGCACACGGCTTATACCTCTTAGCTACGGTTTACAGCCGTCAGGCTGAGTGGAAAAAAAGCATCTCGATGCTGAATAAAGCAAAGCGGTTATTTGAAAAAGAAAAAGATTTCAGGGGTTATGTAAGGTGTGAAAACCTCCTTGGGGTCATTCACCTTGATTACGGTAAATTAGTGAAGGCTGAGAAGTATTTCGAAAACTGTCTTTCATACCTGAATATTACAAACGATTCAAATTTAATGGGGATGATTGAAATTAACCTCGGGGTTATTAACGGTATGAAAGGATCATACGAAGAATCCTACAATTATTTTCACAGGGCCTTAATTAAGTTTAATAAGTTAAAGAATATTATCCGGATAATTGAGTTAAGACATAATCTTGCACTTCTACATACATACAAACACGAGTATAAATCTGCCCTTGGAGAAATTGATCAAAGTATTGAGTTTGCAACGAGGCTTAATTATCTCTCCAACCTGGCAATTTCTTATCTTACAAAGGCATTTATTTACATACAACTTGATGATCTTTCATTGGCGAATGCATTTTCAGATAAGTCACTCGAATTAAGTTATAAACTGGATGACCGTTTGTCGGTTGCCGATAATTTCAAATTAAAGGGTATTATTGAGAGAGAAAAGGGAAATTTCAGCATTTCAGAAGCTCATTTTCTCACAAGCCTGAGGATTAACGAGGAACTTGAAAATAAAATGAATCACGCTGAAACGTCATTAGAACTTGGAATTTTATACAAAAAAATGGATAATAATGACAAAGCAGCTTTATATCTGAACTCTTCTCTGAATTATTACAAATCTATCAAACACACCGATCAGATCAACCACATAAACAGTCTGCTGCAGAACTAATAATTTCCATCTAAAACAAACGGTATTTTTTTCTTTTTTGCAAAAATTACCGACAAAAAAGACGCAAAAAACTATTAAGATTGAGAAAATCGTAAGATTTTGCTGGCAAAATACTTGTTTATAATAGATCAACTTAAACTATTAACTACTTCAGGATGGGTTTTATGAAACGAGTTTTACTGACATTAATTCCGGTTATTTTATTTATTGCCGGATGTTCTCAGACAGATATGCAGCCGACTTCACCTGCATTGGAAACAAATAAAGCTGTAATTCAACTTCCACCCAGCAGTTCTCTTCAAATTGAGAACGTTTATACAGCAAGCGACCTGATTGATGGGAGCAAGGGCGGTATGATCAAATTAAACGAATCATATTCCTCCGGATCAGGTGAGGTTAGTATTAAAGCAAAACTAAAAGTTCCCAAAAATGCTTTTTCAGGAACAGAAACACTCGAATACCAGATAAACGGGGAAGACGCTTCAATAGATTTTTATCCCGGAATGGCCTTTGATAAAGATCTTCTGTTTGATCTCAAATTTACCGGTCTGGACCTATCGGGGATTAACCCTAACGAAATTCAGTTCCTCTATTTAGCTCCTGACGGTAATACATACCCGGTTCAATATTCAAAATTAACTGTGGACATCGACAGGGGTATACTGGAAGTTAAAGATGCAGTCATAAACCATTTTTCAAGATATATTTGGGCAAGGTAAATCTCTTATAATATTTCAATGCTTAATTCTATCTAAGAATTAAGCATTTTGTTTTTAACAATTGGCATTTAAGTTTTTAAGTTATTATTCTATCTTAGTGATGATCATAAACCTTATTTACAGACTGCAGCAGTTACAAAATGAAATTTAACGAGTTCAGGAAAAATTTGAATGAAATGAACAACGGTTTCGCTACCCAGGATGAACCTATTGAAAAGATAAAAAATCTGGAAGTAATCCTTGATATCGTTAAAAGTATTAACAGTTCTTTAATACTTGAAGATGTCCTCGAGCTCGTACTGAAAAATGCAATAAAACTTACAAATTCCGAAAGAGGGTTCATCGTTCTTAAAAACAATTCAGGTGAACTCGAATATAAACTCGGGCTTGATTCTGGGAATAATACTCTTCCTGAATCATTATTCGAAGTAAGTACAACTGTTGTCGAAGATGTCTTCGAAACGGGCCAATCCAAATTTATTGAAGGAGCCCAAAGCGACAATAACTACGATCCAAGCAAAAGTATTCTAAAACTAGAACTTCAGACTATTTTATGTTCTCCTCTCGTAACCGAAGGTAAAAAAATAGGTGTTATATACGTCGACAGTAAATTTCTGCATAAGATCCGTGTAAGGGAAATTACCGATACATTTGAAATATTAGCAGGACAAGCTGCTACAGCTATTAGAAACGCCCAGCTTTATCACGGCCAGATAAACGCATATAATGCTTTGCAGGAAGCCAACACACAGCTTATTATTGCCGAGAGAAAAACCTTAAAGTCCAGTATTGATTCTGAGATTGGTCAGTCATTGCAGGGATTAGTCCACCTGGCATTACTAGAGACTGAAAGTCTAATGAGAGTGGTTGAGAAATCCCATAAAGAATTTGAAACTAAATCAAATGATATTGATACAATCCTTTTTGACAGATTAAAATTAAAATTAAAAGTAACCATAGACAGTATCCGCAATATTCAAAAATATGCACAGGTATTACTGGAGACATCAATAGTTAACCTGAATAAAGATCATGGCGAGATAAACAAAACAGTTCAGTCCGTTATAAAATATTTATCCCCGATGAAAAAATTCAGCAAAATCACTTTCGAGACGGAGTTTAATACTATTCCTGTCTGCAATTACGACTCAGGACAGATCCAGCATCTTCTCGTGCATCTGTTCACCAATGCAACTGAGGCACGGGCCGATGCCACCATTCGTGTCAAGACCTTTGCATCGGGGGGCAATGTTAGTGTGGAAATTAAGGATAACGGGCCCGGATTCGCTGAAGAAAAACTTGACCATATGTTTGAACTGCCCACCACCAGGGGCAGCGGTTATGGTCTTTTCCTGTGTAAAAGTATTGTGGATCAACATAACGGCAATATTGAAGTTTTGAAAAATGATTCCGGTGCCACGGTTGTATTCTCACTGCCGGTTAATTAAAAATCTATGAAAGACAAGACACAAAAATATTTCTCTACATTTTATGATCCATTGATGTTCCCTGTTCAGATTATTAATGAAAAGGGAAATATTATCTATGTGAACCCTGCTTTTTCAAAACAATGGGGATATAATCTTAGCGAATTAAAAGAATACAGCATATATAAGGACATTGAATTAAGAAAGAACGGAATGCAGGACGCCATTCAGAGAGTATTCAATGAAAAGAATTACTCAATGGTGGATAATTATGCTGATTCACTTCTCAGAAGTAAAGAAATAACAATTCCTTTTTTCAGAACAAGCTTGTTTTATCTTTCCTTTGACGATACTGATTATGTTGTTCTGTTTCATGTAGATCAGACAGAAATGATCCTAACAGAAGAAGAAATAAAAAAGGCCAGGCTTGGAAACAGGGAAGCAGAAAGATTAAAGAATACTTTTCTCAATGTACTTTCTCACGAATTAAGAACTCCTCTGAATATTATCCTTGGTTATTCCTCAATTATTAAGGAAAATCTTAAAGACAAACTTGGACCGGAAGACAGAATCTACCTGGATAACCTATATAGCGGCAGTGAACGCCTCTTTAAAAGTATAACTCAAATGCTTGATTTCGCACAGCTGGAGGCCGGTAACTATAAATTAAACGTCCAGACTGTAGATTTGATCGGAATACTCAGGTCGAGCATTAACCTAGTAAAAGGCACTACTTCGAAAAAAGATATTGATATAAAAACCAATTTTCTTAAAGAAAAAATATTCGTAGATGTAGATGTTCAGAGTACAGAAAATATTATAAGTAATCTTCTTAGTAATGCGGAGAAGTTTACGAAAAAAGGATTTATAGAAATTGAAGCAGACATTCTTGAAGAAAGAGAACTGGCGATCTGCAGAATCAAGGATTCCGGTATAGGGATATCGACTGAATATATGGATCATTTATTTAAGCCATTCAGCCAGGAAGATCTCAATATAGGGAGGAATTTTGAAGGGAACGGGCTCGGACTGGCTCTTGCGAAGAAATACATTGAAAAATTAGGCGGTTCTCTGCTTGTGGATAGTATCAAAGGTGTAGGGACAACATTTACATTTACCCTCCCATTATCGCAGAACATCAGCACCGACGAAGAAAAGGTTAAAAGCAACGGTACCAGAAAAGAAATCCTGATGATTGATAATAACGGGGAATCTTTCGAGCTTATAAAAGCATTTCTTAAAAATTCACACAGTATTAAAGTCTTTTCGCTCCGGGAGTTTAAAATCGATATTGTACTGGACGGACATTACGGGGTTATAATATTTGATGTTAGTCCCAATTTATGGACACAAAGTCTTCTGATCTGCAAAGATCTAAAAAAGAATGATCCTTACAAGCGCCCGATTATTATCTTATCAAGCGAATCGATCGAATCGAGGATTTCAGAATTTTATCATGCCGGGGCAGATAAATTTCTCATCAAACCATTTTCAAAATCTGATCTAATTCAGTCACTTGAAGAAATTCAACAAAAAACGATGCAATCCCTAAACTGATCATTTAAGTTTGTACATCTGCCACCAGGGGGTTTTTGGGGATTCGTGATGTTCGAAATGATATCCGAAAAAATAACAACTTAACATTCCCCATATATGATTTTTATTCTGAGTTCTCGCATTATGAGGTTTCATGGGAAGATTGTGAGGAAATTTATGGGGAATATAGGTGCCGAAATAAAATAACTGAAGTGTTCCCAGGAAGGCGGGCAATATCCAGAAGACGAAGAGAGATGATTCATTAAACCATATCTTTAGTATGTTAAAAAATACTGCCATTATAACCAGCTGAACCGTGGTTGTATAGCGTTTCATAAAGACGAGCCACCAGATAAGAATATTCTGTGATTTCTGGTAAAAATCAGGGTCATCTTTTTGCCCGGGGTAGGTATGGTGAGCCTTATGATTGATGAGAAGTCTTTTATATGATAATCCTGCGAACAAGAAAGCGGCTAATGTGCCAAGGGCATTATTAATACTACGTCTACGGGAAATATTCCCGTGCATTGCATCATGTGAAGTAATGAATAACCCGGTATAAAAATAACCCTGCAGAAAAATATGGATATAAACTACAGGATTTGTGAAATCAGGGGATACATATATCAACAAATACATCAAATGTGATATCCACAAACTCATCATCAATATTGCAATAGTAACACCCATAAGAATCTCAATCAGATAAACAATGATAATAGAATAAAAAAAGTTAATTGGATTATGAAGTAAATTTCGGGAAGTCTGTCATTAGTTTTTATTTTTAATGCGTCATATATCAAAGACGAAATAAAAGAAATTCCAAACCAGGAATAATAATTTGAGACCGGAATAAACCCCGCATTCCACTCCCAGTAATGAAGCCGGATTGCTACAGGTTCCATCATAATATCAAATAATACCGACAGCGTTCCGGTAAATAACGCTGTTAAAAATAGATTCTGATCAATTTGTTCTGCAATAGCAATTGCACCGAGCATCACTATTACCCAGTTAAATCCTATTATTAACGGAACACCCAGTAATTTCAACCCCAGGGTATTTCCATAAGTGTAACTACCAAATATCATTCCCGTTTTTACACCTGTGACTTCAAGTAGAAAAGTTATACTATAAATAATAAGACACCAGATGAGAAGATTAAGCTTTCCCTTTTTTAAAGCTATGTATAGTACCAGAATACCCGCCGCTAATAGAATATAGGGCGTGAGTAAAAGCATAAAGGAACGTAAAGAGGTTATAATATGACCAATTAATCCTACTAAGAAAATAATACCAAGAAGAATTTCGAAACGTCCGTGTTTCAAAAAACCCGTCCTTTCCAACGTCGCCTCTTTTTTTTGCTCACAATGACTGAATTCATACCAAGTATAAAGAACATTATCATTTGTAAAGGGTGAAATAAGAGATTGATTAAGAAATGCTGTCTGCTTTTACTCGAAATTAAAATACGCTGCAGGATTATCAGCACCAAAGGCAAAATAAAGATTTTATCAACAAACACCATTATAATAGGAATATTGAAACAGACTGCTAAACCGGCAGTGATGATAAGAAATAAAAATGGATTTAAGCCAGAGCCTGCATAAAAGTTCTTGGAAAATCCCTCAAATGAATCTTTGAAATCACTGTACATTCGGCAGAAGACCGCATCTCCTCCCAAGTATGTTTTAACTGAAATATTTTTTTGTTTCAGCAATTTTGCGAATGTTATATCTTCAGCAACGCTAGGTCCAAGTGAATAATGTCCACCTGCGTTTTTATAAGCACTCCTTTCAAAGAACATAAACTGACCATTAGCAGCTGCCAATGAAGGAGATTTCTTAGAATAGACAAAAAATAATGGGAGAAAAGTAAGAAGGAGCCAGTTCATTAAAGGTACTATTAACCATTCTCCGGCCGATTTTATTTTCTGAGAAGGAAATACAGATAATAATCCCAGGTTTAGTTTTTTAACTTCCCTAAGAGCCGAAAGAATAGAGCCTTCTCCCAGTGAGACATCCGCATCAATGAAGAGAATGTAATCACCGGATGCCGCCTGCGACAACTGATAACAGGCCCAGTTTTTACCAGTGAATCCGGCAGCAAGAGGTTCTCCCTTAAATACTTTAATTCTCGTGTCTTCAGCTGCTAATGCAGCGGCTTCTTGGAAGGTATTATCTTCTGAACTATCGTCAAGAACAAGAATCTCCATTTTCGGATAATCCTGTTCCATCACCGACTGAAGACAAATCGTTATATTTTTTTCTTCGTTCCTGGCAGGAATTAAAACCGAAATCAGATCTTCATCTAAAGCCTTCCCGGCTTTAACTTTAATCACAGGTGCGGTAAAATAATTATAAATAACAATGACCCCTGTAATTATTAAGAATGCCAGGACAGTATAGAAAATAACTATCAAAACAAATTCCTGTTTTTTTTGAAATCTGAATTTTCTTTCAGCCTTTTAATATTGTGAAGGAATTCTCCTTCAAATGCATCATAATTCGCGTTCATTTCCACAGCAGAAAATATTCTTCCGAAGGATGCAGCAATGTCGGGTTTTTTATTATTTCCATACTCTATTTTTATTGCAAGCGGAAGAATATTTTTAACGCCTTTTTTCCCACACAATATTTTCAGTCCCGGCTTTATTTTAATATCATCTGAGACCAGCGACTGAATTTCGCCCTGCGGATAGAGCACTACGATATTTTCTCCATTATTAAGTACATTCAGGGTATACTCCAGTGTTCTAACCATGCTGACAGGATTCAAAGGATTGATGGAGTACGCTCCGACCTTTTTAAAAAACCAGTATTTATTTAACTGGTCCTCCAGCATCATAGTAAAAATATTTTTATGGGAAAGTTTTTTTATTAAAAAGTAGGTTATAAAGCCATCCCACCAGGAGAAATGATTCGGCGTTATTATAAGACCGGAATATTTATTCAAATCAGGCAAATCCCCTGTTACATAAAAATTATTAAAATTTTTATGCAACAGATTATCGACATAAGGTTCGAAAATTAATTTTGCCCATTTTTTGTGTTCTGCTCTAATCATAGAAACTCTCTGCTTATCAATTCAGAAGCGTGTTTTCCTGAAAGCAGAACCAGCGGGATACCGCCGCCGGGATGTACACTACCCCCGCAGAAGAAAAGGTTTTTATACCGGGATGATTTAATGGAAGGTCTTTTGAAAGCGGAAGTTATACTGTTGGAAGAAAACCCGTATATACTTCCGGCTGAACTTCCTGTTTTAATTTCAATATCTGCGGGTGAAAGAATATCTTCAAAAACTATTGATTCAGATAGATTTATACCCAGAACTTTTTGTATCTTGAATTTTACTGCTTCTTTTGTCCTCTCAATCTCGCGCTCCCAATCCTGGCCTGACTCATAAGGAGCGTTAACCATTACAAACCAGTTCTCATAACCTGCAGGCGCATCATCAGTCTTATATTTTGAAGAAATATAAATGTAGATAGTCGGATCATCAGGGCATTTTGCCCCAGATGAAATTTCTTCAAATTCCCTCTTATAATTTTCAGAAAACAAAATATTATGTATTTCAAGGGAACTATGATTTCCTTTTATACCCCAGTAAAAAACAATACCGGACATTGAAGGTTCTCTTTTTTTATCTAACTTTTTCCCGAGCAGATCCGTAAATGTATTTCTCACATCTAAATTTGAAATAACAGAATCGAAATTGTATTCCTTATTTCCCGTTCTTAACCCGGCTGCTGAAGCATTTTTAATCAATATACTTTCGATTTTATGATCCATATAAAAAACAACGCCGTTATGTTCAGCAAGTTTTCTAAGGGCTGCCGGAACTGCTGAAATTCCTTTTTCAACAATGTAGCTGCCCAGTATTAAATTCTACATGAGGAATTATATTTAAGGTTGCAGGGGCACGATAAGGATCGGACCCATTATATGTCGCAAACCTGTCGAATAGCTGCAGAGTTTTATCATCTCTGAAAAACCCCGCATTTGCATTATGAACTGTTCTAAATGGATCGATCTTAAGAGGACTCAACAATGTTTTCAAATATTGCCGATTCAATAAAGATCTTATATTTATTACTGGAGAAAACAAAAATGGTTCAGAGGTCAGATTGTAGATGCTGCTGCAGTAATTAAGGTATTTTTTTACTGCCCGGGAAGAATCATTGGTTTTCAATTCAATTTCGTCGGCAAATTTCTCCAGGTCAGAATATGCATTTATGATGGTTCCATCGGGATAAAAGTATTTACAGCTGATATTAAGCCGGGAAATGGTCAAATAATCTTCTATTTTTTCATTACAAGTATTGAATAAATCACGGAGAATAAAAGGCATCGTGATGACTGAGGGGCCGGTATCAAATCTGAAACCTTTCTGATATAAAGTTCCTGCTTTACCGCCGGCGTAATCATGCTGTTCAAATACCGTGACCCGGAATCCTTTAGCACTTAAATACACAGCAGCTGCAAGTCCGCCTAAACCTGCGCCAATAATTCCAATGTTTATATCATCAGCCATTTTATTCACCGGCATTTCCTCTGAACTTTGCTGATACCTGATAAATAAGGAGCCAGAACGATATCATCGAATACGAATAAAAAAAATCTTCTACAGGTATCGTCATTAATCTGTATCCCCAGATAGCATTGTCATTATATCTGACCACCGGCAGGGATGTAAGAAGATAGTTAACAATCAGAAAGGGAAGATAAGAAAGCAAGATTGTGAGCCAGTAGATATTTGACCGGATTAACGAGTTGAACGGGAAAAGTGCAGTCAGAAGAAAAAAGGCAGTAAAAAGAAGCACCGTAAAAGTGTAATACTGATCGCTGAAGATAAAAGCAACTGCAATAAAGATGAGAGCAAAGAAAAATATAGTTCTTTTTTTAATTTCTAATTTTTTTTCACGGACATAATTTCTTAATACTTCGAATATAAATATGCAGCTATAGGGTACAGTTATAAAGAAAAGGATTTCTTCAAGCGGAAGATTAAATATGCGTACGCTGCCGACAAACTCACTATTAAAACTCCAGTCACCCCTTTTAACCGCAGCTGAATCCCAAATAATAAAAACTATACCTACTATCACTACAGATACGAATACCTGAGGCAGATTTTTATAATAAGCTGTTTTTTTATCAAAGCTTAACAGCAGCGGTAGTAAGAAGATCAGGAAATTTATTATTAAGTACGTACTCATTTATTGGAAAAGGAACATATTAATTGCCTGATCCGGCTTTCCTGAATATCTGTTAGTCTGCCCGATTCCAGCATATATTCAGCCATACCTTTTTGAATTTCAAAGCCAGTGGAAGAGTAATCTTTAAGAAGGAGCAGCTGAAATATCTTATTCTTATCAGATTCCCTTTCCTCTGAATATCCCAGAAAACCCGGCAAATGATCGAGAATTGAAAAACGAATGAATCTAATCTCAATATTTTCAGGACTCTCAGCCACAGCTTCCTCCAGCCTGTTCAATCCCAATATCAAGTGGCTTAATTTAGATACAGGATTAAAAGCATGTTTAGCTTTCAATGTCTGTAATCCACCGTAATAAGCAAGGATAAGAGGATTATAGCTGGAATAGTCTTCTGAATACCTGGAGAATATATACTTTTCAAGCAAATTCACTTTTTCTTCATCTTCAACAGCAGCATAAAAACCGTTTCGAAGAAAATTTATTGCTGCTGTATCCGGGTTTGGGACTGAGCCATAGACCTTAACAGCAAGAAAAAGAAACAAAACAATGCTGTATTTTAACCTTATTGAACCTCTTGTCAGCATGTTTTTAGAATCTTTACTTCGAACCAGGATTTTAACAAGAACATAATCTTAGTAAAATTTGAGACGCGGACTCTTTTTCGCAGCAGTACTTCAACATTGCTTTTCCTGATCTTATTGAACAATCCCAGGTAATATAAATACGCAGAATAAACGCCCAGCTTTACGCCTGCCGGAAGTCTTTTTATACCTCTCAGTGCAGTATTAAATTCTGCAAGTATGTCCTCTTCAAGTTTTTTCTTATTCTGTTCCGTAATATTTTTTTTCTCATTAACTCCCGGCAGATATATCCTTCCACGCTCATTCAAATCACTTTTAATATCCCTGAGGAAATTTACTTTCTGAAATGCTGAACCAAGACTTTTAGCAGGTCCCAGCAATTCTTCGAATAGTCCCTGATGACCATAACAAAATACTTTCAAACACATTAAACCAACCACTTCAGCTGAACCATATATATACCTGTCATATACAGCCGGTTCATAATAGTTATTGGATAAATCCATTTCCATACTGCTGAGAAAATCCTTAATATATTTTAAATCTATTCCATATTTGTTCACAGCCAGCTGAAAAGAATTAATAACCGGATTGGTAGAGATACCTCTTTTTACAGCATTAAAAGTTTCATTCCGGAAATCATCAAGCAGAAGTTTTTTTTCATAGTTATGAAACGAATCCACTATTTCATCAGCAAGCCTTACATAGCCATAAACTGCGTATATTGCATCCCTGTAGGAAGGCGAAAATACGCGAATGCCAAGACTAAATGAAGTACTGTAGCTTTGAGTTATAACTCTGCTGACTTTAAAGGCTGTCTTATGATAGACTGCTTCCATATTCCTTTTTAATCTTTTCTACAACAAGCTTTGAACTAATAATAACCATAGGTAATCCTGTTCCCGGGATAGTAGAAGCCCCGACATAAAAAAGGTTCGGAAATATCTCATCCTGGTTCTTTGGTCTGAATCCTCCTACCTGGTTTATGCCGTGCGCAAGACCAAGTCCCGATCCTCTATAAAGATTAAAATTATTTTCCCAGTCAACGGGACTCCACACTTCTTTTACAATCAGATTCTTTGGAATATCATAACCTATCCGTTCAGAAAGATCCATTAAGATATTGTCTGCAAGCTCATCTTTATCATTCCACTGCGGCTTATACCTCCTGTCGGGTACCGGGCACAGGATGAAAAGATTCTCACAGTCTGCCGGAGCAGATTCGGGCCAGGATTTGGAGGATACATTTACATAATAATACGGCTTATGGGGACTTACAGCTGAAGTGAATATCTTATCTGCATATTCCCTGAAATTTTTACCCAGGAAATAATTATGATGCGTTAATCCATCTATTTTACCTTTAACTCCGAGATATATGGTAAAGGGAGCCAGTGTCCAGTCCATTTTATCCAATTTTTCTTCATTGAAATTTTTTCTGCCGAGGATTTGTCCTCTGAACGAGGCAGCATCAGAATTGGAAATGAAAATGTCAGCTGTCCACTCTTTACCCTTATTATCAAGGAGCGAAAGCAATTTTCCGTTTGAACTTCCAATTGATAATATCTCCGTATTATAATGGAATTCAACTCCTTTTCTTTCAAGTATCGCCACGAGTTCTTCTACCAGTTTATACATGCCGCCTTCAACTTTCCAGTAACCATCGTGCTTCATTTCTGTATAGTTAAGAAGGGAATAAATGGCGGGAGTCCGAAAAGGAGTTGATCCAAGGAAAAAAGCTACCAGTGAAAAGATTATCCTTACCTCTTCGGAGTCGAAGTTTCGTTCTACTTCCTTCCACATATTCCGGAAGAGGTAAGGGAGATGTTTAAGGGGAACCTTCGTCAGTTTCAATAAATAATCAAGCAGATTTACATAGTTCGATTTTACTACTTTATCTTCGGTGTCGTGGAAGAATTCCCCTGCTCTACTGAGATATCTTTCTACTTTAGTGCCCAAATCCGGTTCTATATTTTTAAATTCTTCTTCCAGTTTATTCAGATCTTTCCATATCCTGAAGGGCCTGCTGCCGCCTTCAAAATAAACCTGGTAGAGAGGATCAAGCTCCGTTAAAGTTACAGGATTTTTCTCATGTGAACTCCTGAAAAGCTCATCAAGCTCATAGCTCATGCTCATAAAAGAAGGTCCAACATCAAAGGTAAAACCATCTTTTTTAAGCTGGTTTAATCTTCCTCCGGGTTTTGAGTATTTTTCAATAATAGTTACCTTATACCCGGAAGTGCTTAGCCTCAGAGCTGTAGACAATCCACCGAGTCCTGAACCTATAATTAATGCTTTTTTCATTGGAATTTTTCCTTGTAACGACACAACGCAAAAGCCGGACAAATAGTTCCAGCTGTTGAAAAAATTTGCACCCCGGCACCAAAAGGGAGATAAATTGTATTAAATTTCCTACAAAGAGCCCCTTTATCGAGTTTAAAATTTTCTAAGAATTATTATTCACGTATTTTTGAAAGTGCAGTTAATTTATTTTCTGCATAGACCAATTAAAGTTAGGAGGAAATGTGGCCTCAATTGATGAATTAAAGAATAAAGTTCAGCAGGCATATATAGAGTGGGACGAAAAAACTTATCAGAAAAGCACATCTAAATTTCCGGAAAGAGAAGAAGAATTTTCTACAGTTTCATTTACACCAGTAAAACCTTTATATATTCCTTCTGATACACAGGAAGAAAAATACTTAGAAAATGCAGGGTTTCCCGGGCAGTATCCGTTTACCCGGGGAATTCAGCCTTCGATGTACAGAGGAAGGTTATGGACAATGCGTCAGTATGCCGGGTTCGGTACTGCGAAAGAATCAAATCAGCGCTACAGGTATCTGCTTGAGCAGGGAACGAGCGGTCTTTCTGTTGCTTTCGACCTACCTACACAGATAGGTTATGACAGTGATGATCCTTTATCTTATGGTGAGGTAGGAAAAGTCGGCGTAGCGATAGATACCCTTGCAGATATGGAGATTCTATTTGATAAAATTCCCCTCGATAAGATCTCAACTTCTATGACCATAAATGCTTCTGCTTCCGTTCTGCTTGCAATGTATATAGTAGTTGCAGAAAAACAGGGAGTTTCGAAGGATAAAATCAGCGGGACAATTCAGAATGATCTTTTGAAGGAATATATAGCGAGAGGGACTTATATATACCCGCCCAAACCTTCAATGAGAATTATTACAAATATTTTTGAATACTGCTCAAAGGAAGTGCCTAAATGGAATACCATATCGATTTCAGGCTATCATATACGGGAGGCGGGATCAACTGCAGCCCAGGAAGTAGGTTTTACCCTTGCCAACGGTATAGCATATGTTGATGCAGCACTAAAAGCCGGACTGGATATAGACGACTTTGCCGGACAACTCTCATTCTTTTTTAATTCTCACAATGATCTTCTCGAGGAGGTAGCTAAGTTCAGGGCTGCAAGGAGGCTCTGGGCACGCATAGTAAAAGACCGTTTCAAAGCAAAAAAATCAAAGTCTATGATGCTGCGTTTTCATACACAGACGGCGGGTTCAACCTTAACAGCACAGCAGGTTGATAATAATATTGTCCGTGTAACCATCCAGACCCTTGCTGCAGTTTTAGGGGGCACGCAGAGCCTTCATACAAATTCAAAAGACGAGGCGCTTGCATTACCAACCGAAAACTCTGTAAGAACTGCTTTACGGACCCAGCAGATAGTAGCATATGAGAGCGGAATCGCAAATACCGTTGATCCCCTTGCCGGATCATATTATATCGAATCAATGACAGATCAGATTGAAAGAGAAGCTGAAGAATACATAAAGAAAATTGATTCTATGGGAGGAATGGTTAAAGCCATCGAAGATGGATTTGTTCAGATGGAAATACAAAAAGCAGCATATGAGTTTGAGAAACAGCTGGAAAGCGGGAAAAGAACTGTAGTTGGTGTAAACAAGTTCCGTGGAGAGGATAATGAAGAACCTGAACTGCTCAAGATCGATATAAGGGTTCAGGAGGACCAGGTTGAATTTCTTAATACGATACGGAAGCAGAGAGATGAAGATAAAGTTCAGAAATCATTAGAAAAGTTAAAGGCAGCCGCAGAAAGCAGCGATAATCTTATGCCTTTCATAATTGAAGCGGTAAGAACTTATGCAAGTGTGGGAGAAATCTGCAACACTATGCGTACTGTTTTTGGTGAGTACATAGAGCATGTAGTCATTTAACAAAAGGTATCAAAATGGATTTAACTCATATAGAACACATCGGAATAGCTGTTAAAAACCTTGACGAATCAATTAAATATTACGAGGGTGTTCTCGGGTTAAAATGTTATGCAGTAGAAGAAGTTAAAGATCAGAAAGTAAAAACCGCATTTTTTCAGGTCGGACAAACAAAAATTGAACTTCTGGAAACTACAGATCCGGAAGGTCCCATTGGAAAATTTATAGATAAAAGAGGGGAAGGAATACATCATATAGCATTTGCTGTAAAAAATCTTCCTTCAGCCCTCAATGAACTTAAAGAAAAGGAAATAAAATTAATAGACGTGAGTCCTCGCAGGGGAGCTGAAGGATTGGACATCGCATTTCTCCATCCCAGATCCACTTTCGGGGTTCTTACCGAATTATGTGAAAAGCCTGGATAAGATCTTAAATCTTTCAGGATATCATTCCAAATAAAAATAACGGAAAAATTATGGCAACCCGTGATAAAGTTAAGGAGCTGATGGATCTCCGCAACCAGGCGAGACTTGGCGGCGGTGAAAAAAGAATAGAAGCTCAGCATAAAAAGGGGAAATACACAGCACGTGAAAGACTCGATCTCCTTCTTGATGAAGGAAGTTTTGAAGAATTTGATATGTTCGTTTCTCATAGAAGCATAGATTTCGGCCTGGATAAGGAAGCTTACCTCTCGGATGGAGTTGTGACAGGTTATGGCACAATTGACGGCCGTCTGGTTTATGTCTTTTCACAGGACTTTACAGTTTTCGGCGGTTCTCTATCGGAGATGTATGCACAGAAAATATGTAAGGTCATGGATAAAGCGATGAAAGTGGGCGCTCCTGTTATAGGCATCAACGACAGCGGAGGGGCAAGAATCCAGGAAGGTGTAAAGAGTCTCGGCGGATATGCTGATATTTTTGAAAAAAATATTCTTGCTTCAGGTGTAATTCCGCAGATATCTGCTGTATTCGGACCCTGTGCCGGAGGTGCAGTATATTCTCCAGCGTTGACAGATTTTATTATTATGACCAAAGCTACAAGCTACATGTTTGTGACAGGTCCCAAAGTTGTAAAAACTGTTACCGGTGAGGAAGTTTCTGATGAAGAACTGGGAGGATCTTCCATCCATTCCACTAAATCGGGAGTTACTCATTTCACTGCAGAGACTGAAGAAGAGGGAATTCAGCTTATAAGGAAACTGATAAGTTTTATGCCTCAGAATAACCTTGAGGATCCCCCGGTTTCTGTATGCAATGATCCGATAGACAGACTCGAAGATTCTCTGAATGAAATTATTCCAGAGAATCCTAATAAACCATACAATGTTAAAGATATCATATATGCAATTGTTGATGAAGGTGAATTTCTTGAAACCCAGCGTGTATTTGCACCCAATATTGTAACAGGATTTGCCCGTTTTAACGGACAGCCGGTTGGTATTGTAGCTAACCAGCCTGATTACCTGGCAGGTGTGCTTGACATAAATGCTTCAAGAAAGGCAGCCCGTTTTGTAAGGTTCTGCGATTCTTTCAACTTTCCTATTGTAACTCTTGTTGATGTACCCGGCTTTTTACCCGGAACGGCACAGGAATACGGAGGCATAATAATTCATGGAGCTAAACTGTTGTTTGCATACGGAGAAGCAACTGTACCCAAGGTAACAGTAATTCTTCGAAAAGCATACGGCGGAGCGTACGATGTTATGAGTTCCAAACACCTGAGAGGGGATATAAATTATGCATGGCCTGGCGCTGAAATAGCAGTTATGGGTCCCAAAGGTGCAATCGAAGTGCTTCACTATAAACATCTGCAGATGATTGAGGATACAGAAGAGAGAATAAAATTCCTCAAAGAAAAAGAAGAGGAATACAGGAAGAAGTTCGCAACACCTTATGTAGCTGCAAAATATGGATATATCGATGATGTAATTGAGCCGAGAAATACACGTTTCAGGATTATCAGGGCACTTCATATGCTCTCAACTAAAAAAGACGTGAATCCTCCCAAGAAACATTCAAATATTCCTTTATAAGGGAGGTAAATAATGTATTACCAGGTAAGTGCTGATACGTTGAAGAGTGCAGCGGATTCATTAAAATCCGTAAACACCGACCAATTATTTAATAAAATTGAGTTCACACCTTCCAATATTTTAAACTCGCAGGGAATATTCATATCTGTTGTAGGTTACCTAGTTGTCTTTATTGCGCTCCTGCTGCTCTATCTGATGTTCATCAATCTATCCCGTTTTCTTCAATTTCGTGTTAGAAGCAAACTACAGAAACGGGGAGAATATAATACCAGCAGCGATAAGGATATCTCTGTCTCAGGCGAAATAAATGCCGCGATCTCTGCGGCACTATATCTTTATTTTGAAGAAGTGCATGATATTGAAAGTACGGTATTAACAATTAAAAAAGTTCAAAGGAGTTATTCCCCGTGGAGTTCAAAAATTTACGGACTGAGGGAATATCCCGTGAAAAGGCGGAAGTGAAATGAAAAAATTTAAATTTACTATACAGGGAAATAGTTACGATGTGGAGATTTTGAATTTTGAAGATAATACGGCTGAGATTGATGTTAACGGAACGGTATATAAAGTTGAAGTAGAACAGGAAGTTAAAAAGGTTAAGACGCCCAAACTTGTCAGGACCAAAGTTGAGCCTTCGGCAGGCGGCGATATAGCTAAAACTAGCAGACCATCCGAGCGGAAAGGAGTCGGGGTTATAAAAGCACCGCTTCCGGGTACAATCATTGAAGTAAAAGTAAAAACGGGTGATAAGGTGAAAATGGGTGATAAGCTCCTCATCATGGAAGCAATGAAGATGGAGAATAATATCAATTCCGACCGTGAAGGAACTATAACTGATGTGAAAATAAAGGCCGGGGACGCTGTTCTTGAAGGCGATCTCCTTGTTGAGATCGGGGAATAATAATGGAAGGTCTTAAACATTTTATCAGTTTTACAGGTTTCGCAAACCTGACAATTGGTCATGTAATTATGATTATAGTCGGTTTGCTGTTCATCTATCTTGCAATCAAAAAAGAATATGAACCTCTTCTTCTAATTCCTATAGGTTTCGGTATTCTGATAGGGAATATTCCATTCCTTGAAAATGTTGGATTACAAATTGGAATTTATGAGAACGGCAGTGTGCTAAATTATCTTTATTATGGAGTACTCAAAGGTATATATCCGCCGCTGATCTTTTTAGGTATCGGAGCAATGACTGATTTCTCTGCATTACTCTCCAACCCTAAGCTGCTTCTGCTGGGTGCCGCTGCTCAGCTTGGTATTTTCATAACGTTTCTTGGGGCGATATCGCTTGGTTTTTCGGAGCAGCAGGCTGCGGCAATCGGCATTATAGGCGGTGCTGACGGTCCTACTGCAATCTTTTTATCTTCCAAGCTGGCGCCTGAACTTATTGGTCCCATTGCAATTGCTGCTTATTCGTATATGGCGCTTGTCCCCGTAATACAGCCTCCAATTATGAAGCTGCTTACCTCGAAAAGAGAAAGGCTGATAAGGATGAAACCGTCACGTACGGTTGCAAGGACTGAAAAGATATTGTTTCCTATCGTTGGTATGCTGCTTACTACTTTTATATCACCAGGAGCTCTTCCTTTATTAGGAATGCTTTTCTTCGGAAATCTGCTTAAGGAGTGCGGTGTTACGAAGCGATTGGGAGACACTGCGAAAAATGCCTTAATAGATATAGTTACAATTCTTCTTGGTGTTACAGTAGGTGCTTCCACGCAAGCTACCATATTTCTGACGCCTCATTCAATCCTTATATTTGTACTGGGTGCGCTTTCATTTGCAGTGGCGACTGCCGGGGGAGTGGTATTTGCAAAAGTGATGAATATTTTTCTGAGAGAAGGAAATAAGATTAATCCTCTCATAGGATCTGCAGGAGTTTCGGCTGTTCCTGACAGCGCGCGTGTTTCACAGATGCTGGGATTAAGAGAGGATCCTACTAACCATCTGTTAATGCACGCTATGGCTCCCAATGTTGCCGGTGTGATAGGCAGTGCCGTGGCTGCAGGTATTTTGATGGGCTTTCTTCTGAAGCTGGCTGTTTAAAAAGGAGGGCGGGTTTCCCGCCCTTCATCTTTGTTAAAAGTGATAATTAAATCCTATTAATGCTCTTAGCATAACCTTCGGCTGATTTATTGCCTGGTCAGCTTCATAATATGTGTATCCTCTACGGCTATTAATATTCTGACCATCCGGACTGTAGGATGTATCATGCCCTTCGAGTGCACTGCTGAAATAATAATCTGCTCCGATAGAGAAAACCAGGTCGAATCCAGGTACCAGCATAAAATAACTTTCCCCGCCCAATCCGAGTCCCCATTGATTGCAATTAATATTAAAGAATTCATTTCCATCAACAAAATTGAATTCAGCTGAAAATGCTGAATACCTTAATCCCGAAAAAACATAAAAACGTCTCAAAGAAAGAAATGGAACCTGGTAAAGAAAATCGAATCTTACATTCCAGTCGGTCCCGCTTTTTTCGGGAACACCGTTAGTAGCATCATTTATAAAGATTCTTCTAGCGTCGGCCGGGTTACCCGGATCGAGAGTTGTGTAACCAAGTGCAAACCGGGCAGACAGAGGAAAATCCTCTGCGAAATCTGAAATGATAATATTTCCCTGAAGGCCGAATCCATCTGTATATCCTGCTGAAATCCCGCCTGTAAAATGAGGTTTATGATTCTGCTGTGCTCCGGCAGTTCCGCAAAAACATAATAATACAATCAGAAAAACGTACTGATTTTTCATAATATTACTCCTGTGAATTAATAAAATACGCCTGTCGTATGAAAATAGTTTTTGCGGTTTTCCCCGGTAATTGTCAGATTTCTGAACAAAGGTATTTACATTATATCAAATTGAACTGTTAGAGTAAAGGAAAAATTTCAGGAAATGTAAGATTTTTCACTGTCAAGTATACTTGACATAATGTCGTGTATACATTACATTGGATATTAACTTTTGAGGAAGCATGGGATTAAAAAATAACCTTAAAAAGCTTAGGTTTAACGCGGGTCAAATTACGCAGGATACCCTGGCGCGAGAACTACAGGTTTCCAGGCAGACTGTTAATTCCATTGAAAATGGAAAGTTTAACCCTTCTATTAAACTGGCACTGCAGATTGCTGCTTTCTTCAAATGTAAGGTGGAGGAGATATTTTATATAGAGGAGAAAAACTAAATGAACATCAGATTTACCTTTGAAGCTGTTATCGGAGCACTTAGCATTCTGGCTGTTATTTACTTTGGAAGCATAGGGATAGGGTTTATTGTTCTTTTACCCGTAGTCATTAAGCTTACAGAATGTAAGCTGGATGAAAGAGAAAAGATACTATTTTACAGAGTAGGCAATTTAACTTTCGGTTTGACCGTGATGGGTCTGGCGGTTATCAATGAACTTTCAAATTATACTGTCAACGGAAACCAAATTATACAACACTGGTATTTTCTGAGCATCGCAACTATTCTATTTATTCATGGTCTTTCAGGATTAATAATCTTCAAAATCTCATAATCTGTAGTCGAACAATGAGATGGAATATATCATCAGGGGTCGGTTTTATCACTTTAAGTACTTCCCCGCTTTGAAAAGTGCCGGAATTTATACAAATTTATGCGGGGATTTCTCTTGATTAACATCCCTTGGTAAAAAAATGCAGAGAGAGATTCATAAATGGAAAAGCGTCAATCTTCATAAAGAAATGGAGATTGCTGTCTACGGCCATTACGGCTATGCACTCCTTATGTTTCCCACCGCCGGTGCCGATTACCTGGAGTATGAAAGATTTTACCTGATAGACAGTATAGCAGATTATATTAATAGCGGCGCCTTAAAGGTGTTTTCCATAAACAGCATCAATAATGAAAGCTGGATGAATAAGAGTCTGCTGCCGGCAGAGAAAATCCGCAGGCAGGAAGAATATAATAAATATATAACAGAAGAAGTGCTGCCTTTTATTACCCAGCATTGCAGGACGGAAGTTCCGGTTGTGACAGCGGGAGCCTCACTCGGAGCCTTCCACGCAGCAAATACTTTTTTCAGGAGACCTGATCTCTTTGCAGGATTAATTGCAATGAGCGGCGTTTATGATCTTAAGCATTATACAGACGGTTATTTTGACGATACCTGCTACTTTAACTCTCCGGTTGATTATCTTCCGGGGATAGATGATGAGGATATTCTTTCTGCCTTAAGAAATAAAAATATTATTATCGCGAGCGGCCGCGGAGCTTACGAAGATCCCGATGCCTCCAAACAGTTGTCGGATATCCTGCATTCTAAAAATATTCCGCACTGGTTTGACTTATGGGGTGAAGATATGACACACGACTGGCCTACCTGGCGAAAAATGCTCCCCTACTTCCTTGATAATATAAATGTCTGATACACTATGAATACCAGACGCGCATGGATAGAAGCATATAAACTAAAAAATGTCCAGTATAAACTTTTAATCTCAATAGTATTCCTTGCGACGGCTCTTTATTTTTATTCAGGATTTCTCGGTTATGTTGAAGGAAGGGAAGGGTTCTCATTTAATGATCCCGTACTCGATTTGTTTAACCCTATAAACCTGACATGGCTGATCTTCTTAGCCATTTATTTATCACTTATAAGCGGAATAATAATACTTGTAAGAAATCCTGTCAGGCTTACCCTTGCTCTTCAGGTATACACCCTAATGATCCTGGTTAGGATGGCAGCTATGTATTCTCTTCCGTTTAATCCTCCTCCTGAGATGATTCCTTTAAAAGATCCATTTGTGCAGTTTTTCGGTACGGGTAAATTACTGACAAAAGATTTATTCTTTTCAGGTCACACTGCTACTTTATTTCTACTGTTCCTGGTTATCGATAAAAAACCTTTCAAACAATTATTTCTTATTCTTACTATACTAGTTGCTGCCGGTGTTTTACTTCAGCATGTTCATTATTTTATTGATGTCTTTGCGGCACCTTTCTTTACTTACGGCTGCTACATTATTATAAAAAGAACCAGGGAAAGAATATTTTCTTCCGATTTCAGATAAATTCTTCAGTTTTAACAAATATGTCTGTTATTTTTTCTATGAAAGCTGAACCTTCTACCAGCAGAATAATAAAAATATTCTTTTTCTGTTGCGGAGTTTTATTTACTTTTATAGGCATCATTGGTTTAATATTTCCGGTTATTCCCGGCTTTATCTTTTTCATCCCGGCAGCATATTGTTTGGCCAGATCGTCGGCTTTTTTTAACAGAAAGTTGAAACAAAGCAAACAATTTGGAAAATATTTCGGATAAATATTATATCATAAAGTATAGAGTTGAATTATGAACGAAGAAAAAAACCAGGCCATAGAAGTTTCCGAAACCATTTCCAGGGATTTTGCTAAAGCAGGTCTTTCGGAGGTAATTACCTCCGAAGAATTCGACAATCTTTCACAGTTGAAAAAATTCCTTACAAAAAAAATCATCGAACTGATGGATACCAACTATGAAAAGCTTATAAACATTCTCTACCGAATTGATATAAACGAAGAAAAACTCAAAAATCTTTTTGCTTCAAACAACAGGGAGTTCATTCCTGAAAAACTAGCCGAATTGATCATAGAAAGACAGATTCAGAAGGTCAGGATAAGAAATATGTACAGGAGCAATAATAAAAACCTTCCGGAAGATTAGCCGCAAATAAAACCTTTAGATCCTGCGTGAGGGGGCTTACAGGAAAAGTCCTTCAAAATAGTAAATTAAATACCTACTAACGTCTCTTCCCATTTTTAGATAAAGATCAGGTTATTTTTGAATAAGGATACATATTCACAAAAAATTGTTTTTGCCTTAGGGGTAGTCGTGCTTGTCGCTGCCTTGCTCATTTTATTCGTTGAAGCCATCCAGGTTTTACTGCTCATATTTGCAGGAATTCTGTTTGCGGTATTTCTCAGGGGGATTGCTGCTTTTATATCAAAAACTTCAACGATGTCAAATAAACTCTCTGTTACCCTTGTGCTTTTCGTATTTGTCATCCTTATTACAGGTGGAATATGGCTGCTTGGACCAGGTATCGCCGATGGTTTCAACAGGATGAAAGAACAAATACCTACTGCCTGGAATCAGCTAAAAGGAGAACTTTCCAAATCGGACTGGGGAAGAACAATTGTAGAGGGAATAAAAAATGCCGGCGAAAATTTAACTTCAAATAACGATCTGATCAATAAAATAGGCGGAATATTTACCTCCACATTTGCGGCGGTAATAAATTTATTCATCATACTTGTAATCGGCCTCTATTCGGCCTTTAATCCGGGTATGTATATCGATGGTTTCATTAAATTGTTTCCGATACCCAAACGACAAAGGGTAAAAGAAGTACTCGAAGCTATGGGCCTCGCACTCAGGTGGTGGTTTGTCGGCAGATTTGCTTCAATGATGATCATTGGCATATTAACTTCAATAGGACTTTGGGTGTTAAATATTCCTATGCCGGTAACCCTGGGAATATTTGCAGCTATACTTACTTTTGTTCCCAACATCGGACCTTTTGTTTCTGCAGTACCCGCAGTCTTGTTCGGCCTAGTTATTAGTCCTGCAAGGGGACTATATGTAGCCATCTTATATGTCGGCATCCAAACCCTCGAAAGTTATCTAATAACCCCCCAGATACAGAAAAAAGCTGTATCTATTCCCCCTGCATTGTTAATATCGGCGCAGATATTAATCGGATTATTGCTGGGCATTTTAGGCCTTATACTTGCAACACCCCTGATGGTTTGTATAATTGTCGCCGTACAGATGATCTATATCGAAGATACCCTTGGAGATAAGGTTAAAGTTCTGGGGGACGGCCACTCCTCAAATAGCTAATTTCAATTGATAGTTTAGCTCCGAATAATTAAGTTCATGCATAATTTATATCATTTTTGAAATTTTCCATACTGCAGTATTTGTTTTGAGGGAAACATTAGATAATAACTCCGGGAGATCGGGTGATGGCTATTTTTAATTCTAAAGAAACTGAAACACTTCGGAAAGAAAACCAGGAACTGAAGAATCTGCTCCATACATATACCGGGCAGGAGGAGAAATTAAATGAACTGGAAGGAGATCTTAAACTTCTTCAGGAAAAAATTTCTGATCTGAATGAAGTCAAGGTTGAACTTCAGGATGAAATAATCATTTTAAATAATGATAAAAGAATTAAAGAGTCAGAATTGAATGAACTCTCGAACAAAATCCCCGAATTGAACGGTCAGAAAAAAGAGCTTGAGCACGCACTCGAAGATTATAAACAAAAAGTAGTGTCTCTGAAGTCATTACCCGGCCGGGAAAATGATAATCAGCGGCCTTCAGCCGAATATCAATCACTCCGGGAGGAGAATGCGGCTCAGAAAAATGAAATTAAAGTTCTGAATGCCAGAGTAGAATCTTTATTGGCTCAAAATGAAAAACTTGAAGCAGAATTGAAAGTAGATAGATCCGGAAAATTAAGGGATGAAGAAAAAATCCTGCAGGACTTACGGGAACGGGAAATCAAAATTTTACGTGGTATAGAAAGTAAGAAAGAGGAAGTTACAGCCCTGATAAAGAGTATTGACAATCTTAAGGAGAGGGATAAATCAGAGCGTGACAACCTGAAAAACATTTATAAAGAGATCGAGGAGAAAAAAAGAGAAAGGGAGTATTACTCGAAAGAGGAAATACGATTGCTTAACAATGTAGCGAGGCTGAAAGAAAAAGAAGAGAAACTTGTGAATGATTTATCCAGGCATGAACAGGATATCCAATCGCGGGATGAGATACTGAACATGCTAATCAAAAATATCGCGCATAAACAAGAAAAAGAAGTTGAACTGGATAAAGATCTTCGTGAACTTGATCTTGAACTAAGAGAACGATCGAACACAATTCACAGGGTGTCCGATGATTTCAGCCGGATCTCCGAGGAAAAAAATAATAAACAGCGTGAACTGATTGAAGTCAACAGCGAATTAGAAACTAAAGGCGGGAAACTTCATAAACTCGGAGACGAGCTTATATTGCTTGAAAACAGGCTTTCAAACCTCGAACAGGAAATTGAAAAATCAGAAACTTTGAAAAAGGAATTAAGCAAAGAAGTCAGCGACCAGGCAACGGTATATGAAAAGCTTAAAGAGCAATCGGATTTATTAAGGCAGACTATTCCGCTGCTTGAGAAGAAAAAAAGCGAGATTGAAAATGAGAATGCTGCACTTGAGGAAAGGTTCGGGAAAGTATTCCAGAAGTATAGCAAGGATGTTAATGAGCTGAGCCGTAAGAGAATATTTTATGAAAAAGTTGTAATGGACAAAGAGAAGGAAATTAATGAGAAAGATCAGACCTTATTTGAAAAGATAGCAGCTTTGGAAGAAAGTGAAAGAGTACTCGGGATGAGGCAGGCCGAAATTAATTCACTGCAGGAATCATTGAAGGAACTTGAGGAACAGAAGGCATTACTAAGGGAGGATATTAAGTCCCTTGAAGATAAAACAACGGAAATCCTTCGTCGTAACGATGGTCTCCGTATGGAAACAGAATACTTAATGAGCAAGAAGCAATCAATTGAGGATAGTATGAAGGAAATCCTCAGCGATATGAATGATCGGTTTGAAAAAACACGCTCAAAGAAACATGAAGTTGATGAAGAAATAGCAGAGTATGAGGACAGGCTGCATCTCACAAGGGAAAGAATTTCCGAATCAAGAAAAGAATTATCTGAACTGCAGTCATCTATAGGAAATCTTAAACTTGAACACGAGGAACAGCGAAGTTATATCAACCGGCTGGCAGCTAAAAAAACAAAACTGCTTGAGGAAGTTTCACGAAGCCAGACCCTGATCCAGAAGTACGAGCTGATAAAAGAAAAAGTTAAAATTGAAAAGGCAGCAGCAACCGGTAAAAAGGAAGGCGGAATATTTTCAGGTGAGGAAATCCTGAGCCAGCTTAAGGATACTAAAGACAGCAGGAATTCTGCGGGGGATTGACGTTCATTTGCCGCTGAAGGTTAAGCAGAATCAGGGTGCATTAAGAAGTGAAGAAATGATATCAATTTTATTTCGTCAGCTGCAATAATCTATTTTAATTCTTAAATACCAGGAAGAAATATGTGGCAGAAATTCAGACTTCTAATAATCTTATTAACTCTAGTTATAATATCCACTCAGGCGCAGCAGGTTAATTCTGTTAAACATCCTGAGTGGAGCAGAAATCTTTCAATTTATGAAGTTAATACACGTCAGTACACCCCTGAGGGTACCTTTCAGGCTTTCGATTCACATATAAAACAGTTAAAAGATCTTGGGGTGGGAATTGTCTGGTTTATGCCGATAAATCCAATCGGCGAAAAGAACCGGAAGGGTAGTCTCGGCAGTTATTATTCAGTTAAAGACTATAAGGCTGTTAATCCCGAGTTCGGTACTCTGGCTGATTTTAAAGAAACCGTCAGGCAGATCCATGAAATGGGAATGTATGTCATAATCGACTGGGTAGCTAATCATACAGCCTGGGATAATGTATGGGTTACAGAACATCCCGATTTTTTCACAAAAGATTCACTCGGTAACTTTATGCCCCCTGTAGCCGACTGGCATGATGTAATCGATCTGAATTATGACAACAAAGAGCTTTGGAAATCCATGATCGAGGCAATGAAATACTGGGTTCAGGAATGCGATATTGACGGATTCAGATGCGATGTTGCCGGGATGGTCCCTCTCGAATTCTGGAAAGCTGCTCATACCGAACTAAATAAAGTTAAGGACGTTTTCATGCTGGCTGAAGCTGAAGGTCCTGAATTTCACGAAGCATTCGATATGACGTATTCCTGGGAGCTGCTTCACCTTATGAACGATATAGCCCAGGGGAAAAAAGGTGCTCAGTTTTTGAGAGATTACTTTGAAAAGGAGAAGAATAAATATCCTGCTGATGCATACAGAATGAGATTTACTACCAACCACGATGAGAATAGCTGGAACGGAACTGTGTTTGAAAGGATGGGAGAAGCCGCGGAAACATTCGATGCATTAACATGTGTTATAACAGGTATGCCTCTTGTGTACAGTGGTCAGGAAGCAGGTCTGAACAAAAGATTAAGTTTTTTTGATAAGGACACTATAGAATGGAAGGACAGTAAATACCGCATTCTTTATGCCGATCTGCTGCATGCTAAAGAAAAAAACAGAGCTTTGTGGAATGGAGTCGAAGGGGGAGCAATGATACCAGTTGAAGCAAGCTCCGGCGATGTATTCGCTTTCGTGAGGCAGAAGGGTGACGATAGGGTATATGCTGTATTTAATTTATCAGCAAAACCAGTGAAAACAGAACTGGAAAGTGATTTAATTAAGGGTGAATATTCTAACCTGCTCTCGGGAAAGGAAACAAAGATTAAATCCAAGGAGTGGATTGAACTTAAACCCTGGACTTACAGGATCCTGATCACAAAATAAGTATGCCCAAACATATAAATATTCTATGCCGCCTGGTTTAGTACCTGATGTCTATATTTTTAAAGAATATATCCAGATCCTTCAACTCAACCGATGCGCTTAAGAAAGTTTCACTTCAAATTGAAACAGGGAAGATAACTGTTCTGATCGGCCCGAGCGGCTGCGGAAAATCCACACTGATACGACTTATAACCGGGCTATTAGTTCCTGACTCAGGTGAAGTTTTTTATGATAATGAGAAGCTGGAGCAGACGAACCTGAGAGATATTCGTCTTCGGATCGGGTATGTGATTCAGGAGGGAGGTTTATTTCCTCATCTTACAGCTAAAGGTAATGTTGCTCTCCTCGCCGAACACATTGGCTGGAAAGAGGATAGAATTAAAAACCGGGTACAGGAATTAACTGAGCTTACAAAATTTCCTTCTGAAGGATTGAATAAATTTCCGGCAGAGCTTTCAGGCGGTCAAAGGCAGAGAGTGGGAATTATGCGAGCCCTCATGCTTAACCCCGAATACCTTCTTCTCGATGAACCTCTCGGCGCTCTGGATCCGCTTATAAGGTACGACCTGCAGACTGATCTGAAGGAAATATTCCGGACATTAAATAAAACAGTCCTGCTTGTAACCCACGACTTAAGTGAAGCAGTATATTTTGCTGATAAGATTGTCCTGATGAGAGAGGGAATTATCGTGCAGGAAGGGAATTTTGATGATATGAAAACCAATCCCGCAGATTCTTTTGTAACATCATTTATTAAAGCACAACGCAGTTCAATTGAGTATTGATGAAAAACCTGTTTAAAATATTCTTAATTATTTTTATCCCAGCGTCATTGTGTTTCCCACAGGAGAAAGAAACACATATTATAGTAGGATCAAAAAAGTTCACCGAATCCGTTATTCTGGGAGAGATGGCTGTACAGCTTGCACGTACAGTCGATCCCCGGGCTGAACATAAAAGAGAAATCGGAGGAACGCGCGTACTGTGGAATGCTCTTTTGAAAGGTGATATTGATATTTATCCCGAATACACAGGAACAATTAAACAGGAGATCCTTGCCGGTCAAAAAATCAAAAATGATGAAGAAATGAGGAATTATCTTAATGCGAAGAATATCGGCATCAGCAGGCAGCTTGGTTTTGATGATACTTATGCAATAGGTATGAAAAAAAGACTGGCTGATAAACTTGGAATCAATACAATATCGGATTTACGGAAGCATCCCGGTTTAAGGTATGGATTCAGCAATGAGTTCCTTGAGCGGAAGGACGGCTGGCCAGGCCTCCAACAGGCCTATAACCTGCCTCAGGAGAATGTTACCGGTCTTGACCATGATCTTGCTTACCGAGGGCTGCAGGAAGGATCGATTGATGTAGTCGATTTTTACTCAACAGATGCAGAAATAGAATATTATCATTTGAAAGTGCTGAAAGATGATCTGAATTACTTTCCCGAATATAAAGCCGTTTTCCTTTACAGGAAAGAAATCGAAAAGCAAAATCCTGAAGCACTTTCGAAAATACTAAAACTTGAAGGAAGCATCCCTGAGTCGACGATGATTAAATTGAACAGTGAAGTGAAGATGGATGGTATGCCTGAGGCTGCAGCAGCAGCCAATTTCATTAGTCAGAATTTCGGTATACAAACCAAATACGAGCAAGAAACATTCTGGCCAAGGCTATGGAAAAATACAAAAGACCATCTTTTCCTTGTTGTTATCTCATTATTTGCTGCAATCATTACCTCAATACCGCTTGGCGTACTTGCATTTAAGAAGAAGAAATCAAGCAATATTATACTCGGTTTAGTCGGCATAATACAAACCATTCCATCGCTTGCACTGCTGGTATTTATGATCCCCCTGTTAGGGATTGGTGCCTGGCCTGCTATTTTTGCTTTATTCCTTTACAGTCTTTTACCAATAGTCAGGAATACTTACACCGGACTGGACAGCATACCGGGACATATAAAAGAATCAGCAGAAGTACTTGGGATTTCTTCCTCAGCAATACTAAGACTGGTGGAACTTCCCATGGCTTCTCCATCTATTCTTTCGGGGATTAAAACTTCAGCGGTGATCAATGTAGGTACCGCAACACTTGGGGCTTTGATCGGTGCAGGTGGCTATGGGCAGCCTATTTTAACAGGAATAAGGCTTGATAATATCTCGTTAATCCTTCAGGGTGCCGTACCTGCTGCACTCCTTGCGCTGCTTGTTCAGGGATTTTTCGACCTCCTCGAAAAAATATTTGTTCCCAGAGGATTAAAACTCTAACCTAGTCCTTAAATTTCAATTCTATCTCTTTAGTACTTACAGAGCTTAATAAAGCGTGCACCAGCTTTTCAGCATTCTGTTTTGCCTGTTCATAAATCCCGAGCGAAACTGCCTTCTCACGAATATTTTTTTCGGCATCCCTATAGCCTTTATCAATAAGTTCAGGATTCAGTACCCTTGCTGTAAGATTTGCATCATAAACTTTTGAATTATCATGATTGATCTTTGCATAGCATAATTCAGGGGCAGGGAGATAGATCACGATTTTATCTCTGCCGATATGTATATCCTCACTATTAACCTCTTTCAAATTGATGCAGGCTGCTGCTTCTCCGTTTATTATGAACAATACTTTACTGTCGGGTGCCAGGTTATCCATATTTAATAATTTCCTTTTGACACTTTCTTCAGCAATATCATTAAAATTATAGTGAACAAGCTCAAGATTGCCTGTTTCCTCCATTTTTGATAAAATCATTTTATGTTCACTATTTTCCTTATAATCAAGAATTGATATACTCAGCATTCCCGTAATAATACCGAATATAATCAATAGGCCTACTACTCCTCCTATTCCAAGTATAAACATTTTGATTTTCATAACATTTTATAATCTCATGTTAATAATACAATATCATCCCGATTCACCGGTTATCCTTTAAATTACTTTTAAATGTAAGACCTTTTGTAATTTTGAGTGGTGATTTATTTAATTTTTCAACATATCTAAACAGGAGAGATAAATGAAGCGATTAAGCCTGCTCCTCATTTTTACAACCATTTTAACTTTCAAACTTTCCGCACAATCCGCCGGCGGTGGTCTGATGTTAGGATTTCCTGAAGGCGAATTCAAAGACAATATTGATCGTGTCGGGTTCGGGGCTTCGGGTGAGGTGCTCTTCTTCAACCCTTCAGCTATGCTTCCTTTTGGTTTCGGATT
This sequence comes from uncultured Ignavibacteria bacterium, assembly GCA_963832715.1. GTDB lineage: Bacteria > Bacteroidota > Ignavibacteria > Ignavibacteriales > Ignavibacteriaceae > DATFVA01. The sequence goes on from CAWHVB010000005.1 coordinate 393,795, forward strand.
GGATATAGGATATCTAAATTATGGAAGTGAGTCCAGGCAGGAACCTTTCAACTCCAATATCCCCGATGTTGTGGTAGACGTTAACCGTACCAATAACCTTGTGAATTTCCATTTGTTATTTCATATAGCTCCGCCATCAGGAAATTTTCGTCCTTATGCTGAATTATTATTCGGAGGAGCATACCTCTTTACTCAAACGTCAGTAAATAGCCAGGGAGACGAGGAAATTGCAAGCACCAACAACTTTGACGACTTTGCCTGGAACTACGGAGTCGGCGGTGGACTATTAATTAATGTGTATTCGCCTGAGACTCCGGAAGGAAATTTTGAAGCATTATATCTTGATCTGAAAGTCAGATATCTTATGGGAACTGAAGCTGAATATCTAAAGGAGGGATCAGTGGATATTCAAAACGGACACGTGTATTACAATGTATCCAAATCCAAGACGGATCTTCTGATCACACATCTTGGCGTTATAGCATATTTCAGTTCATTTTTTAGTGAACAATAGATCTAACTACCGGCAGTTAAGCCGGAAAAGTTCAAGGGGGCCCGGGGTTAAAGTAAATCTTTTTAATATATTTGTGCGAAAATATTTGAGGAGTTTGGAATGTCCGATCCCATAGCAAAAGCCGATCTTTTATCAATTAATACATTAAGATTTTTGTCAGTCGATGCAGTGCAGAAGGCCAATTCGGGTCATCCCGGCATGCCGATGGGCTGTGCGCCAATAGCATATATACTTTATTCGAAAGTTATGAAGCATAATCCGGCAAATCCGCACTGGTTTAACCGCGACAGATTTATTTTATCCAACGGCCATGGCATATGCTTTTATATTCTATTCTTCACCTGTGCGGTTACAAAGTTTCTATGGAAGACATAAAAAATTTCAGGCAATGGGGCAGTATAACACCCGGACATCCTGAATACGGATTAACTCCCGGGGTTGAGACCACAACCGGACCGCTTGGACAAGGATTCGCAAATGCTGTGGGAATGGCAATTGCACAATATTATCTTGGTTCTCTATTCAATAAAAATGATCTAAAGATCATCGACCATTTTATCTATGGTATATGCAGCGACGGTGATTTAATGGAAGGAATTTCGCACGAAGCAGCTTCAATAGCGGGACATCTGAAACTTGGAAAGCTTATTTTCTTCTATGATGATAACGGAATTACAATAGACGGCCACACCTCACTTTCTTTCAGTGAAGATATTTCTAAAAGATTCGATGCATACGGCTGGCATGTTCAGAAAGTAGAGGATGTTAATAACCTTAACGCTCTGGAAACGGCACTTCAATCAGCCAAAAATGAAACAGCAAAACCGTCTATAATTATCACTAAAACCCACATTGGTTACGGCAGTCCTCATAAGCAGGATACCTCCGATGCACATGGATCCCCGCTGGGAGATGAGGAAATCAGGCTTACAAAGAAAAACCTCGGATGGCCGGAAGACAAATCTTTTTATGTTCCCGGAGAGGTTACAGAATATTTCGCATCGTTAGCAGGACAATTCAGCAAATACGAAGAGGATTGGAACAATCTATTCAGGAAGTATGAAACGCATTATCCTGAGGAAGCTCAAAAGTTTAAGAACATTATGAATGGTGATTACGGTGATGAATGGAAACAAAAACTTCCTCTATTTGAAGATGACGGAACGAAGATCGCAACAAGAGCGGCATCCGGTAAAGTTTTGAATGCCGCAGCTTCAGTGCTACCGACCCTGATCGGCGGGTCTGCCGACCTTGCCCCTTCGAATAATACATTTCTAAAGGGCTTTGCAAATTTCAGTGCGGAAGAAAAAGGAGGGCGGAATTTCCATTTCGGCATTCGCGAACATGGAATGGCAAGTATTCTGAATGGGATGGCTCTTTACGGAGGGGTTATTCCTTACGGCGGAACATTTCTAATATTTTCAGATTACCTCCGGCCGGCTATAAGACTTGGTGCTCTGTCCGGAATTAAACCCATTTATGTCTTTACACACGACAGCATCGGTCTTGGAGAAGACGGACCCACACATCAGCCTATTGAGCACCTTGCAGCCCTTCGTGCCATACCAAAAGTTATAGTGATCCGGCCAGCTGATGCGAATGAAACCTCGGCTGCATGGAAGACGGCAATAGAGCACAAAGGAAGTCCAGTTTTATTAATCCTTACAAGGCAGGGGCTTCCAATACTCGATCAGAAAAAATACGCTCCAGCAGAAAACCTGGCAAAGGGCGCATACATACTGAAGGATTCGCCTGATGCTGAACTTATTTTAATGGCTTCGGGCTCAGAAGTTGCTCCATCTCTAGAGGCATCTGTAATTCTGGAAAATGAGGGGATCAAAGTAAGAGTAGTAAGTTTTCCAAGTTTTGAACTGTTTGAAATGCAGGATTCTATTTATAAAGAATCTGTACTTCCCTCCGGACTAAAGGCAAGAGTATCAGTTGAAGCAGGCGTCAGCCAGTGCTGGTACAAATACCTGGGAGAGGCGGGTGAAGCAGTCAGCATAGAAAGATTCGGTGCTTCAGCACCGGCAAAAATATTAATGGAGAAATACGGAATTACTGCTGAGAATATAGCTGAAACAGCCAGGCGTGTTGTGGGAAAACTGAAACCCGTAGCCTGACATTTCTTAACTCTTTGAATAAATCGACAACTAAAAAAGTTACTGAATCTATATTTTGTCTGTAAAAAAGCCGGGGAGAAAATGAAAAAAGAAATTAATTATTATAATGTTCCCTTAATCTCTTCGATAAGAGATATGCTATTCAGGTCAGCTCACAGTTTCCCTGATAAACTTGCTCTCGAAGACCTGGCAAATACTCCAATTAAGAGAGTTTCATTCACCCAGCTGCTTGAGAATGTTCTGAAATTCGGCAGTTCACTTCAGAACCTTGGACTTACTCAAAGAGCTCACCTGGCAGTTATCAGTGAAAACCGTGTACAGTGGTGTATAGCCTACCTTGCAGGAATGGTTTACAACTATGTTGTAGTTCCCATCGATAAAAACCTACCCGAACAGGATATAATAAACATTATCCATGAATCTGAAACAGAAGCTATCGTTTTTTCAAATGCATATGACGAGTTAATGCGGGATAAAAAAGATCTCCTGAAGAAGCTGCGGGTTTATGTAAATATGGATTTGCCGTCAGAGAAAGACGGTTTTCATTCCATGACACAGCTGATCGAAAGAGGCAGAATTATTGAGAAGGAAAATCTTCCGGAATTCAAACCGGAAGAAATGGCAGAAATAAATTTTACATCCGGTTCACTTGGAAGAGCAAAAGGGGTGATGCTGAGTCAGAAGAATATAGCAGAAAACCTGATGTCGATGACGAGTATGATCGAGATTACGGATAAGGACAGATTCCTATCTGTCCTGCCTATTCACCATACATATGAATGCACATGCGGTTTTCTATGTCCGCTTTACTGCGGAGCCTCAGTACATTATGCGAGGTCATTGAAAACTGTAGCTGAAGACTTACAGAAAGTTAAAGCAACGATCCTTCTTGGTGTTCCTCTGCTCTACGATAAAATGTTCAGAAAGATTTACAAGGCAATTACAGAAGATAAAATTAAATCTAAAGTTGTACCTCCTCTTCTTAAAATAACAAACTTCACAGAAATGATCGGCTGGAAATCTTCAAAGAAAATAGTCTTTAAAAGAACTTCATAACCAGTTCGGAGGAGCTATACGTTTATTCATTGCAGGTGCGGCTGCTCCAGATCCAAAGGTTGCTAAAGGACTGCGTGAATTCGGATTCAACTTTGTTCAGGGATACGGATTAACAGAAACTTCTCCAATCCTGGCGTTAAACCAAATCGATAATTTTAAAGATATGGCTGCAGGACTGCCCTTAAAGAATGTTGAGCTTAGAATATATGATCCTACACCTGAAGGGATAGGAGAGGTCTGTGCTAAGGGACCGAATGTTATGCTCGGATACTATAAAAATCCACAGCTAACGAAAGAGGTTTTCGACGGCGACTGGTTCAGGACAGGTGACCTTGGTTTCATAGACAGCGACGGTTTTCTTCATCTTGTCGGCAGAAAGAAAAATGTAATCCTTTCCAGGACGGGAGAAAATGTCTATCCCGAAGAAATTGAAGATATAGTAAACAGGAGTCCTTTTATAATGGAATCCCTTATATACGGTGAAGAAGATGAAAAACATGATGAAATAATTGCGGCGCAGATCGTAACTGATGCAGATGCATTTATAGAATATTCAGAACACAATAATGCTGAAATTAATGATGAGTTGATACGGGCTATTATTGGCGAAGAAATAAAGAAAGTGAATAAACTGCTGCCTCTGCATAAACAAATAAGGAAATTCTATATCAGGACGGAAGAGTTTGAAAAGACAACTACCCAGAAAATTAAACGTTACCTGGTAAATAAAGATAAGATTGTCGAGAAGGAATAATAGATCCGGTTTAAAAAAGAAAAGCGTTGTAATTTTTTAAGAGAAATGGAAGGAAAACAAAATCTAAAAAAGATAAGTAAATAGCTTAGATTCAAAAAGATATTAAGTTAAATTACAATATTTCTCATTCCTATTTTAACTTAAAAAACTTTATTTTCTTTTGTTTTGTTACTATGTTGTTACCGTTGTTTTTGTGGAACTTTTAAAGGGATCTATTCAATGAGTGTAAAACTCAGAACTAAAAAAAATAAAAATGGCAATCAATCGCTCTACCTTGATATTTACTATAGAGGTAAGAGACATTATGAATTCTTGCAAATTATGATAGAGAAAAATGATAACCTAAAAAAGCAAAAAAAGGAACTGGCAGAAAAAAAGAGATCACAAAGAGAATTTGAAATATTCGCTAACGCAAATAAATTACCAACTTATTATAATGGCGAAAATGATTTCTTAGAGTACTTTGACAAATGCTGTACTGATAGATCATATAAATCTGCAAAGAATAAGTTAGAAGAATTTGCTAAGAATGAAACGGTTAATGGAATTTTAACTTTCAACTGCATTGATGAGAAATTTTGTGAGGATTATAGGGAATGGTTGCATACCAAAGTTTCTAATAATACAACTTGGGTATATGTCTTGAAACTCAAGACAGTTCTGAATAAGGCTGTTAAAGAAAAACTAATACCATATAATCCTGCAAAGTTTGTAAGTGTAAAGCCCGAAGAAACGGAAAAAATCTACCTAACGCTAGAAGAATTAAAAAAACTTTATAAAACCGAATACAAAAATATGGAGCTTAAAAAGGCTTTCTTATTTGCCTGTTATACTGGCTTAAGACTCTCAGATATAAAAAATCTAACTTGGGGGCAGATTAGAGAAGGGAAGTTATTTTTCAGACAGAAAAAAACGAGAGGCGTGGAATATTTGCCCATAAATGAGACCGCATTAAAAATACTTTATTCAAATACTCATGATAATGTAATACATTTGCCTGAAGTGAAAGTATTTGACATTAAAGTACAAAGAAGTGAAAATATTGGATATCAATTAAGACAATGGGCAGAGAAAGCTGAAGTTGAAAAATACATTACATTTCATACTGCGAGACATACTTTTGCAACCACTTCATTAACTTATGGTGTAGATTTGTTTACGGTAAGTAAAACGTTGGGGCATAAAAATATCAACACCGCCCAGATATATGCCAAAATAATAGATGAAAAAGTTAATGACTCAATAAAAAAATTACCTTCATTATAAAGAGGTGCGAAATGGGAAAAATCATTGTTTATCAGTTAATCTGGTTAATAGTAATATTTATTATAATTATATCAGAATTAATCGCCCCCCTTAAGATATTAACTCAAAATATATATGAATTTATCAATTGTTCGCTAATAGCATCAACTGGTGGCGTACTTTATTGTTTAAGAGGTATTTATGTAAATAAAGCAGCAAAAAAGAATTGGGATGAAGATTGGATTGTTTGGTATTACTTAAGACCATTGACTTCACTTATTAGTGGGGCGATAAGTTATATATTTGTAGAAGCCGGACTGTTTATACTTCAAGCGACTACTAGGGAAAGTACGATACCTTATGGGTTTTACGCTGTTGCGTTTATTGCCGGTTATAATGTTGACAAATTTCTAAAAAAATTAGAAAACATTGCTGATTCAGTATGGGGAATAGAAAAATCAAGGAGTTCAAACAATTGAAAGGGAACAAAAAATGGCAGAAATACATATACTTAACGTAGGGGCAGGGAGTTGCACATTAATTAAGCATATGCTTCAGGAAGATGGAGTATGATAGATATCTGTGGTGGCAACGGGTCCGAGGATATGGAAGAGGAAATGGTAGAAGAGCAGTACGAAGGGCAGATCAAATCCGGTTCAAAAAATTATGGTATGTGTAAATGTTTATCACACCCAATTACTTATATAAAAAATACTCTTAAAATAAAAACAATATTTAGGTTTATTTTATCTCACCCAGATATGGATCATATGGATGGCTTAAATAATCTCTTTACGGATAATGATATAAAAATTCTGAATTTTTGGGATACAGGGGCAAGAAGAGAAAAGCCGGATTTCGATAATAATAAAAGATATAAGGAAATAGATTGGACAACTTATTTGGAACTAATTAATAATGACAATAATGGGTTAACTAAGATTAGTCCAAAAGAAGGCGCGAAAGGAAAATATTATAGTGAAAATGAAGATGAGGAAGAAGATTATGATAGACTCTATATTTATAATCCATCAAAAGATATTGTGGATAGGTTTAATAATCAGGAGATAGATTTAAATGATACATCTTATGTTCTTTGTTATTGGTCTTATGGTGGAAGAATTTTAATCCCTGGAGACTCACACGATTTTAGCTTGGGAAAATGTAATAGAAGGATATGGAAATATGTTATCGAATTGCGAAATATTAATTGCTCCACATCATGGTAGAGGGTCAGATAGATCTTTTGAATTTCTTGATGAAATTAAGCCAAGATTCGGAATATTAGGATGTGCGAGGGCTAAACATATCGCTTATGATGCCTGGAATACTAGAAAAATTGATAAAATTATGCAGAATCAGAGCGGAAATATAGTGATATATCCAAAGAATGATGGAAATAATAAGAAAAGTTTGTTTGTTTATATTGAAAACAAAAGGTATGCAGAAGATTGTGGAGACTATTCTTCAAAATATAAAGATTCGTATGGTAATTATCTCTACAAGATAATATCCCTCAAAAGGACTATTAATTTTTTCCCCCGAAAGTATAACCTGTCTTTGAGCGAAAGGAAAGAACTGCAAACCCGAGCGAAGCGAGTTCATATGGGTTTGATTCTTTCCTGCAGCGATATAGATTTCTGTTAGTGAGGGGAAAAGGAGAAAGGAATACAAATGGACAAAACTTTAGAAAAGGAACTTATTTATCAATTCTCGAATGAGCCCACAAAACTAAAACTAGATTTCAAGGCCTGCTTTGATAAGCTAAACTTGATAAAAGAAATAACAATCTTAGAGCAATTAGACTACAAACATTTTACCGAAACGTTCAAATCTGAATTTTAGATATTTTTCGATTCTTATAAACCATTTGAGGGATTTGAAAGCTATTTCGGAAATAAAATAATGCTGGAAAGGAGACTTTATCAGGATGTTAAAACTACTCTGCTTAATAAGTTAGTAATCTCACTACTTGAGGATAACTTAGACATAAAAAAAATCAATCAAAGTTTTGAAGAAATGATCTCATATCACTTGGAACCTTAAAAATATCTGACAACACTGATAGAATTTGGAAGGCAAAATGAGAAAAGGGTACTTGAGGCTCAAAGGAATTTAATTGAGAAGAGGGCAACAATTGACGTATAAGGGGTTAAAATCAGATAAAGGGGAATATTATCTGTAGATACTAAAAAAGGACAATGGGTAACGTCTTAAGAAGCAAAAAAGAATAATTTATTGAACGCAAACCGATTAGTGCTAAAGGCAAAAAACAAAATTGCTTCTAAGGATAGGGTTCAAAAGGATTACAAAGCACTAATCAATTTTATGAAAAGGAATAAAATCAAAACTGAAGTCGAGCTTGAACTCTATTTATACTAGATTGCAGAGTAGATAAATAATAAATCTACGTTGCACGGGTAAATAGTTAGCAGAATACTTTAGCTCTCGCATTTTTTAATAAAAATACGGGAGTTAAAAATGAAGTTCTTAACAGTTAACGAAGCAATTATTTAATGAAATTGGCGATCTTACATCGTTACTGCGTGCGTCTAACTCTTAGTTTCTAGGAGTAGAAGAAACAGCTACTCTTTAAGGCTTCAAAAAATCATATCTATACAAGCTAATCCACAAAAATCAAATTCCGCATTATAAACCAAACGGCAAAAAAGTTCTATTTGACAGATTAGAACTTAAAGAATGGATTTTAAGATCAAGAGTTAAAACAGTTAATGAGGTAGAATCAGAATACAACTGCCCCACGCAAACAGCTTCTTCTCTTGACAAGTAAGAAACAAGTGGGGCAAATGTAAAAATTACCAACAAACCTCTTAAGGTCAAAAGAAAACTAAAAAAGGTTCTTTCGCAGAATACAGCTATAAAAATCAAAGTTTTTGTTGAGAATAACTATTCTGAAGATGAAAAAATGATTAAAAGTGGTTAGGCAAATTATGTGTGCCGGAAGGCTGGAAGTTTATGATAATGACGTGGTTAAAACTTATTTCTGCAAACAAAAGACCTGCCTTGTGTGTAATTCAATAAGACTTGCTAAGTTTTTAAGTAAAACTTTGGATTATATAGATCAGTCAGGGAATATACTTTATCATATGGTTTTAACTGTCAGAAATCCTTCTGTAGAGGATTTAAAGGATACCATAGAGTATGGGTTTTTCAAAAATTCGTCTATAAAGAAGGATATGAGGTATAAAGAGCTGAATAAGAAGATAATGTTTATAAGAAGTTTCGAAGCAACTCTAAAAGAGGAAAACAGGACTTTTCATATTCATTTTCATATTCTGCTTACAGGAAAAATTGAAAGTGAAGTCAAAGAATACGGGGATCTAATAATCAAATATTGGCTTAAGTATTTTGGAGAGAAGGCAAACAAAAAAAGCTCAATACCTGGAAGAACAAAAGAAAAGTATTTTAGAGAATTTCAAATATCTGTTTAAGCTCAATGATATTTCAGACTCAAATATCAGGATGCTTTATCATCTCTTAAAAGCTACAGAAGGCAGAAGATTATTTACTGCTAAAACCTGCCGAAAGACAAATCATTAAAAAAAGCACTAAAAGAGATACAATTCAATGATGTTGAAAATGCCAGCAGGATAGATGCTTTCCATTATCATAAAGATGCTACAAACTGGATAAGTCCTTTTACTGGGGAAATATTTGTGCAGGATAGTGACGTAAGAGAATATGAATTGGAAATGGAAGAGAAAAGAAATCCTAAAATTTTATCCGATTTCTTTACAAGATAAAATTACAAATAGTACAATTCAAAAAGATCAACCCATTTCCCGCTGATAATATTATATTTTCCCTGTTAATTAGTAAATGATTTCCAAAATTTATAACTACTGTATACAAATATTAAATGTTAAACTTTATGCCTGAGATTTGGTATCTTGTAAATGGCTTTTATAAATAACTTTAAAAAATGAAAACAAATCACATTATAATTAACGGCGATTCGAGAAAGATGGTAGAATTGGATGCTGAGTCTGTACATTTAATTATTACATCTCCTCCCTATTGGCAATTGAAAGATTATGGTTCTGTAGATCAACTTGGTTATAATGACAGCTATGAAAGTTATATCAATAACTTAAATCTAGTCTGGAATGAATCATATCGGGTTTTACATAAAGGTTGTAGACTCTGTGTGAATATTGGAGATCAGTTTGCTCGTGCAGTTTATTACGGACGTTATAAAGTAATCCCTATAAGAACAGAAATCATTAAGTTTTGTGAAACCATTGGTTTTGACTATATGGGGGCGATAATATGGCAAAAAGTCACAACCTCTAATACAACGGGGGGAGCAACTATTATGGGATCCTTCCCATATCCTAGAAATGGTATACTAAAGATTGATTATGAATTCATACTACTATTTAAAAAACCTGGAAATTCTCCCAAACCTAATATTGAATTGAAAAAAAAATCATCTATGACGCAAGAGGAATGGAACACATATTTCCAAGGACACTGGAATTTTAGTGGAGTTCGGCAAGATAATCATTTAGCAATGTTTCCAGAAGAATTGCCCAAAAGATTAATTAAAATGTTTTCATTCATTGGTGATACTGTTCTTGATCCATTCCTTGGAAGTGGAACTACTTCTCTTGCAGCAAAAAACTTAGGCAGAAACTCAATGGGTTATGAAATCAATCCTGATTTTATTACGACTATAAAAGATAAACTTTCGGTTAATGAAACAACTATGTTCGATGACACTACTTATAGTATTAAATATCAAACAAAACGAAATTACGATTTTCAAGAGGAAATAGAAAAATTACCTTATGTCTTTAGAGATCCACATAACTTTGACAAAAAAATTGATCCCAAAAAAATGCGGTTTGGTTCGAAGATTGACAGTTCCAATATAGAACAAGAAGAGTATTTGGGAGTGAAAGAAATAATCAGTCCGGAGATGATAAGGTTAAGCAATGATCTTATGGTGAGGTTAATAGGAGTTAAAGAAAATAAAGAGATAATAGTCGAAGCGAAAAAGTTTTTGAACTCATTGACAAAAGGGAAAAAAGTATTTTTAAAGTTTGATGAGAAAAAGTATGATGAAGATAATAGACTCTTGTGCTACTTATATTTGCAGAATAAAACTTTTATAAATGCTCACCTTATTAAAAACAAGCTTGTTCAGGTAGACTTGGAAAATGAATATAAATATAAATCCAAATTTATCTCATTAATGAAGGAGTCGGAAAATGCCAATGCCAACTCAACATCAATTAATTAGATTTCTTAAACGGGGCAGCAATAATTCCATAACTGCAAGAGAAATTGCATTACATTTTGGGATCTCTGATGGCGGTGTCGAAGTGCCAATCAGGGATGTGATTCGTCAAGCAATCGGGGATGGGCAATTAATTGGAAGTAATAACAGAGGTTTTTTTCTAATTGATTCTGAAGAAGAATATAATACATATTTGGAATCACTTCAAAATAGACAAAGAGGAATAGGGAAACGTATAAGAAACTTACGACAAAACTGGAGAAATCGATAGTATGGCCAGGGAATGGATCCTGAATAGCGTAATGAATCGTTTCCAACTTAATTTCAAGCGTAACGTGGGACCGACATCTGAGTCAATACGTAAATGTTCACCTAAAACCATTAAAGAATGGGAAGAATATTACTTTAATAATGTAAAAACGAAAGAGCATATTATTGAACTTGGTAAAAAACTTTATGTGAAGATTACTGAGGTTGTTCAAGCTGAGCTTGATGACATAACTGAACAAGACTGTATTGATTATTTGATTCAATCTTGTTATAAATAGAACCTTTGATGGTTATATAACAGAAATACAAACAATCTACGGACAACTCCAAGAGATTTTAAAAATTAAAATCGAACCAGCATCAGATAAATGGGATAGACTTTATAATGTCGATTTTTATATTAATATATAAAGAAAAATATATTGGTCTTCAGATTAAACCTGTAAATGAAGGAATACAGTTACCCGAAATATTTAAAGAAAAATCAATTCAAGAAAAATCACATCTTAAATTTACAGAGCAATTCGGAGGAAAAGTATTTTATATATTTTCCGCCAAAATAAATGGTAAAAAAGAAATTGTTAATAAAGAAATTATTAACGAAATAAAAAAAGAAATTGAAAGACTAAGAAAATTATAGAGAATAGAAATTATTTATTAAGTTTGATAAACCCCAAACAATTCCACAAAGACATTTATTTTGTTACTTATTTGTGACCAGCTATTTGCTAAGTCATTATATATAAATTGATTATCCGGATGAGATAGATTTAAAAAGAAAAGCGTTCTTAAAAAAGAACGCTTTTGAGACCGGCCAACTAAATATTAAGTACGTGGTTTAGCAACATTAACAACTATATTTCTACCACCGAGCTGAGCATTGTTCAATGCAGAAATTGCACTGTTAGCACTCTCTTGAGAGGCCATCTCAACGAAACCGAATCCTCTGGATCTACCGGTTTCACGGTCTTTAACTACTTTTGCTGAAACCACTTCACCGTGTTCCTCAAAAGCTGCTTGTAATTTTTGGTCATCAATAGACCAGGGCAAACTGCCCACAAACAATTTGGTACTCACTTAAATTAATCCTTAAAATGTTAATAGTAAAAAATCCCGGTACTTAAGTAACCGGGACAAGAAACATACGATAAAAAAGTATCTTAACCTAATTAATTTTTTTCATTTGTGCTTTTTGACCAGAACCGGCACCCAAGTTAAGGCCGATGGGTCACGATCTAAATTCAGTCAATTTTGTCATTCAAATTGGTATCAGAAAATGTCTCCTTTTTTAAACCTCCAAAAGCTTACGGCATTCACAAGGAGCCCTATCCCTAAAAGGACCCCAAGAGTCGGGAGCAATTCAAGTAAGCCGGCTCCATTCCAGAGAACCTGCAGAAAACCCTCGATTGACCAGTAAACTATTGTGAATTTGCTAAGAATTTGAATAAAAGGAGGCAAAATGAATGTAGGAAACCAGGCTCCTCCTATCGCACTCATTGTGAGGATCAGAAAAGTACCGAGTCCGTTAGCCTGAGAAGTTGTTTTGCTAAAGGCTGCCAGAACCATTCCGAATGCCGTAGCAGCGGCAGAAGAGCATAAGATAACAAGTAAGAGATTACCGAAATTTGAAAAAATATCAATATCAAAGAATAAGTAGCCGGCGAAGAAAAGGACCATCAATTGAATTATCCCCAGCGAAATATTATAAAGATACTTACTCCAGAGTATATCAACCCTGGAAACAGGGGAAGCTAAAATCCTGAGAGTAACGCCTGAGTTCCTTTCATCGAAAAGTGAGGTAGCGGAGGCGGTTATACTGAATAGCAGGAACATCATTGCCCAGCCGCCGACGCTCCTTGTAGCTCCCGGGTTATTAACTTCTTTTCCCACAAGCTGTTCTTTATCGAGTTTGACATACTTTTAAAGAAATTGGAAGTGCCTTTATTTGATGAAGAATCCTCCTCTGTTGAATCATTTCCTGCACTGTAAAATCCCTGGTGCAGGATTTTAGAAGTATCGACTCCGAAGTATTCACTTACGACGGAAGCAAGCTTCCTGTTAAAGCTCAGGCCTTTCGATTTTCCAAGGTATTCTTCCGAACGCCGCATCATGTCTCTGGTTAAATATTTCAGGTATCTGTGTCATTACAGTCTGCTGAAGTAATCCCTGCACATCTGCATCTCCAGCTCGTTCTTCGGATTATAATAGAATTTTAATTTCAATCCGAATGAAGTATCTGAATATGCATCTTTGGGAATAACAAGTGCTGATGAAGCGCTGCCTTTAATTATATAATCTTTTATTGAAGTTGTATCGAACGGAACTTCCTTTCCTTCATCATCGGTATAGGTTTTAATCATTTGAAATGTTTTAGTAGTATCCAGAGTCGACTCTATTTTTTTTGCAATTTTTGTATCGCTTTGATTTAAGAATGCAAGCCTTATTCCGCTTGCATCACTTCCAGACCCTCCGAAGATAGATCCGAATAATAAGATCAGTACAGCAGGTACCAAAAAAGTTAATGCCACAGCAACTTTATCGTGCCAGAAAAGGATATAGTCTTTCCGGATGAGGCTTAATATTTTTTTCAATCTCTCAGACTCCTTCCGGTAAGAGAAAGAAACAAGGCTTCCAGAGAAGGCCTCCGGATATTTATGAATGTATAGTTAATTCCTGTCTCCTCAGCTTTCTTATAAAAATCTGATAGTACAAGGCCGTCATCCGGCTGAAGTTCATATTTATCAGGATCTTCTATAATGGTACCGAATTGTTTAAAGGAATTAATATTTTTTTCTGTTACAGGACTTTTCGTAATTGAGATTGATTGTTTGTATTCGAGACCTTGCAGCAGCTCATCAATAGTTCCCTGGGAGATTATACGTCCCGAATCAATAATTGCTATTCTGCTGCATAGCCTTTCGGCTTCCTCCATGTAATGGGTCGTATAAATAATAGTCTTGCCCTGCTCATTCAGGGCCTCAAGATAATCGAAGATTGCGTTTCTTGACTGCGGATCGATGCCTACAGTCGGCTCATCACAAAGAATTATATCAGGATCATGAAGGAGTGAAGCAGCCAGATTGAGTCTCCTTTTCATACCCCCTGAGAATGTTTTTACATTATCTCCTTTTCTTTCAAATAAACCCACCATTTTCAGTTTTTCAGCTATTATATACCTTAAGTCCTTTTTACTGATGCCATAAAAGGAACCGAATATCTCAAGGTTTTCTTTTGCAGATATATCTTCATACAATGCGAGTGACTGCGGCACCAATCCGATCTTTTTCCTTAGCTCTAATGAGCCCATTGTCATTTTTTCACCGTCTATAAGAATTTCGCCATTGTCCGCATCAAGGTAGCCGATGAGGAGATTCATTAAAGTTGATTTACCAGCTCCGTTAGGTCCAAGCAGACCAAAGAATTCCTTTTCCCCTATCCGGAGAGAGATATTGTCGATTGCTGTCGTTGCCGGAAACTTCTTTGTGATATTATTTATATCGATCATTTTATCAAGTGATGATTAAGTGTGAAATATAATTTAATCAAGCTGCGGCTCCATTCCAACAGGAACTGAGGATACATCCTATAAGAAGAAACCCGATTATTTAAAATTGCAGATTATTACTAAAAAATAAAAAAAGTAAAAATTTCATTGTACTCTAACATTTTTTCTTCTTAACTTAAGTTCACTTCCAGACCCAACTCCTCTCTTTTTTGTTGTTGGAAATAGTTAAAAGATCATTAACAGCTTCGGGGTAGTTTGTAATAATGGCTGAAAATACTATTTCGCTTCCTTCTCCATTATAAAATATCCTTTAGTAGTTGAGGATTTTTCCTTTTCTAGTTATTGATAATATGAATACAATATAAGCTAAAAGAGCTTTTTTAGAATAAATATTCTTATCGGTTAACAACAAAATAGAAAGGAAAGTCGAATGAAATACATTTCTACAATTCTCTCTTTAGTATTTCTCTTATTCGTTGTCTCTATTCCGGCTAACGGCCAATCCGGGGATCCGGAAGATGCCCATGTCTTAATGGCAAACCCCGGACCGGCAAATAACGGCGGTTCACCTGCATGGGGAATGTTTCTGAACCTTATCGCCTCAGGTCCCAATTATGTTCAGGTAACGGGAATGACAACAGCGAGTACAGCTACAGCAGGAGCTTCATTTTCGATTGAGTTTTTTATTCGTGACGGCAATGCTTTAGGCGGGCCGGTAGGATCAGGACCAGGAAGTTCATCCGACGGCTGGACCTCACTTGGTTCCGTTAATGTTACACAGGGAGCCGATCCAAATGGAATATCACTGCCATTTAATACACCGGACATAATGATAAGTCCCGGCGACACAGCCGGAATTGCAATGGTATTTTCCACTGTAGGTCCCAGGTACTTTGGTACGGGCACACCACCGTACGGCAATTATTCGGATACTTATTTGACTATTGTAACAGGAGATGCCCGCACAGTTCCCTTTACTACCGGAGGTAACTTTTTCACTTCCCGCGAACTTGTCGGGGAAGTAGATTATAATGATCTGGTTCCTGTTGAATTAGCTTCTTTCAATGCTTCTGCATCCGGGAACACAGTAAGTCTGAACTGGGCTACAGCATCGGAACTTAACAACTCAGGTTTTCAGATCGAGAGACAGGCTGAAAATTCCGTGTGGGAAAATGCCGGTTTCGTTGAAGGCCATGGTACCATAAGCAGCACACAGTATTATTCGTTTATCGATGGAAATCTGAAACAGGGTAAATATTCCTACAGACTGAAACAAATTGATTACAATGGCTCATCCAAATATTATGAACTTGGTGAAACTATTGAAACAGGTGTTATCAGTAATTTCGAACTTTCTCAAAATTATCCCAATCCATTCAACCCTGTAACAGTAATCAGCTGGCAGCTGCCTGTCAGCAGTCACGTTACCCTAAAGGTTTATGATCTACTGGGAAAAGAGGCTGCCGTGTTAGTGAACGGAGAAAAACAGGCCGGTAGTTATCAGACTGAATTTAATGCAACGAGTCTCCCCAGCGGAACTTATTTCTATACTATCCAGGCAGGAAATTTTGTGCAGACAAAGAAAATGATCCTGCTTAAGTAGCTTTTAAATACGAAGTAAAATAATATACTTAACCTCCCTGTTAATGATATTAGCAGGGAGTTTTTATTTCAACTTCTCTGATATAATGCACATTTACTGAACCAGGGAGGTTTTTTTTATTCAATAATTCTTATCTTTAACTCATCGTCGAAAATCCCGAATCACAAATAATTAACAATTTACCCTGTTACATGAATGAATGATCTGTTGAATAGCGGAAGGAATGCACTGGCCTGCGGTGAATGGGAAAAAGCCAAAAACCTTCTGGAAAATGCACTGAAAGAAAATGAGTCGGCGGAGGTATATGAAGAACTTGCCTGGGCTTACTGGTGGCTAAATGACGCTGTGCAGGTTTTCGATTTACGTACAAAGGCATATAACCGTTTCCTTAAGGATAATGATAAAGCGGGAGCTGCACGCACCTCCTGCTGGATAGGGCTTGACTACATAGAATTCAAAGGTGAGTTCGCAGTTGCAAGCGGATGGTTCCAGAGAGCTGAAAACTTGTTAGAAGGACTTGAGGATTCTCAGGAGCTTGCAATGATCAAACTCCTGAAAGCGCGGTGGTCTTTCCAGGTTGAAAAAAACAGCGAGCAGGCCTTCAGGCTGATAGATGAAAGTTTAAGGATCAGCAAATCACTAGGGAATGTTGATGGTGAAATGTTAGCTGAAGCATTAAAAGGTTTTATCCTGGTAGTAGAAGGTAAAGTTTCTGAAGGGATGCCTCTTCTTGATGATGCTACCTTACTTGCTCTGACGTCAGAAGAGGGGGATATAAAGTTTACCACAATAACATGCTGTTACCTTATCGATGCCTGTGAAAGGATCAGGGATTATGAACGGGCGAGTCAGTGGTGTGACAACGTTAAAGAAATCTGCAAGCGATGGAAGTTTAAGGCTATGTTTGCAAATTGCAGGATGAAGTATGCAGGTGTTCTGATGTGGAAGGGTGAGTGGAAAGAAGCAGAAGAGGAACTGCTTTCTGCATCTATGGAACTGAGTAAATTAAGACCTGTTCAGGTTAATGCATGTACCGTCAGACTTGCTGATTTGAAAAGGAGGCAGGGAGACTGGGATGAAGCTGAAAAATTGCTGCAGAGAGTTGAGTCTCACCCATTAATCCATCTATTTTTCGCTTATCTGTATTATGATAAAGGTGAGTATGAAAATGCTCTGAATACGGCCGGCAGATACCTGCGCAGGTTCAGTGTAACCGAAAAAGCTGAGCGGACCGCAGTCATAGAACTTCTTATAAGAATTTATGTAAAACTTGACCGGTTGGAGGACGCTCAGGCTATGCTTGATGAGTTAAGAGAAATTGTGTGTGCAATAAATACGGCTCCAATGAAAGCAGCTCTCTTCAATGCTGAAGGCACCTTAAACCTTGGGTTAAAGAAATATGAGGCTGCCAGGGAAAACCTGGAGGATGCTGTTGATATTTATGATAGAATATCCGCACCGTTTGAATCGGCAAGATGCCGGACAACTCTCTCCGAAGTATTGATTAACCTGAATCAGACTGCACAGGCAGAGGCTGAATTAAATGCTGCAGAAGATCTATTTAAACGATTGGGAGCAGAAAGAGACCTGAAAAATACCAGATACTGCCTGAAGAATTTATATAAGAACAGTAGCGGGATTAAGAGTGAATATGAGTTTACAGGGAGAGAACTTGAAGTCCTTAGATTAATTGCCAACGGAAAAAACAATGAAGAAATAGCAGATCAGCTTTTCCTAAGCATCCGGACGGTAGAGAAGCACATCACGAATATTTACAGCAAAATGGGTGTATCGGGAAAATCAGCACGTGCTTACGCCGCCTCCTATTCAGTTAAGCATAAATTGTTCTGAAAGTTACTTGTGTCCTTCATCTGTTTTAAAGGATCTACGTGCAGAATATCTGAAATTACGTAGTACCCCTGATTTTTATCCAATTTTTCTATTCTAATTTAACCTCAGATAATAAAAGTTCATAATTTGAAAGGATGAGGTGAGGTTATGATTAAGAAAAATTCCCTTGAAAAGTATAAAGTCATTGTCATAGGTGCAGGTCAGGCTGGTTTATCAGTAGGGTATTACCTTAAAAAAGCAAAAATACCTTTTCTGATTCTGGATGCGAACGAGCGTGTAGGCGATTCCTGGCGTAATCGCTGGGATTCACTCCACCTTTTTACTCCGGCAAAATTCAATGGTCTCGCGGGATTAAAATTTCCCGCAAAGCCGAACTATTTCCCATCGAAAGATGAAATGGCTGATTATCTTGAACATTATGCTGCGCATTTTGACCTTCCAATCAGGATGGGTGTAAAGATTACAGGACTTTCAAAGGAGAATGATGTTTTCTGCATTTCGTCCAGTGATCAGCAGTTCTGCGCAGAAAACGTGGTTGTTGCGATGTCAAACTTCCAGGTTCCAAAGGTCCCGGAATTTTCTAAAAAACTCAATCCTGATATTACTCAGCTTCATTCTCTTGATTACCGGCATCCTTCTCAGCTGCAGGATGGTGAAGTGCTTGTTGTGGGTGCAGGCAATTCAGGGGCTGAAGTAGCCCTGGAAGCCTCACGGAACGGTCATAAAGTCTGGTTAGCAGGAAGAGATACAGGGCATATACCATTCAAAATTGAGGGGAGGCTATCAAAGTTGATTCTAGCCCGGCTGGTTGTCCGTTTTTTATTCCACAGAATACTTACAACAGGTACACCTATTGGAAGAAAGGCGCGTCCGAAGATAGTATCAATCGGAGGTCCCCTCATAAGAATTAAACCTAAAGATTTTGAGGCAGCAGGCATCATACGTACTTCAAGGGTAAGCGGTGCTTCAGACGGGTTACCTGTACTTGAAGACGGCACGAAACTAAAAATAAAAAATATAGTATGGTGTACAGGATTTTATCCAGCTGTTTCCTGGATAGATATACCTGTTTTCTGGAATATGGAGCCTATACAAAAGCGGGGAGTGGTTCCTAAGGAGCCGGGTTTATATTTTACAGGTCTTCACTTCCTTTACTCCTTCTCATCAGCTATGGTTCACGGAACTTCAAGAGATGCCAGGTACGTAGTAAAAAATATAAGCAGGCGACTTAATTATGCCTGATAATTTGTTTGCCGGCAGACAATATGCAGTCGTGATAGGTTGCAGTCTGGCGGTACTATAAGCGGGCCCTGGTTATTAAACACCGGTGATATCAGCTGCAGAAATTCCCTGTAAGAGGAGGTAAACTCCGAAAAAAGTGAGTCCCAGAGCAGCAATTCCAAGAGTAATCCTGGTAACTTTCGGACCAAGATTTCTTGTCAGTCCGAATAAAATGATTATGCCCATCTGGCATAGAACAAGGGTTATATAGAAACCTGCAATAAGTACGATACCATTTATGGAAGACTCTCTGTATCCTTTAATAAGTAATGGACCCATTATTAAACTCCATCCAATATAAGGATTAGGATTAAGGATATTTATAAGTACTGCCTTAAAGAGAGTATTATTTCCTTCCGGTTTCAATATATCGTTCGGCTTTTCAAAATGCCGGAAAGTTTTAAATGAATCATAGGCAAGATAAAGCAGCAGAAGTCCTCCTCCGATTTGTAAGAAAGAGAGGAACCACTGAGGAATACTGGTTAGTATGAGCAAGATAACTATTATTATCGGGATATCGCTTAAAACCGGGGCAAAGGCAGCCGGGAGTGTTTTTTTCCATCCTTTCTTTAAGGTCTCGGAGATTAAGAAAGTTTGGAATGGTCCGGGCTGTATAGCTGCCGCGAGAGCATAAGTAATACCAAGCAAGAGATAAGCAGTCATAAATAGGCGCCCCGGAAATACTTCCCGGGGCTTGATAAATTTATTTTACTATTGTCCGGATGCACTCCTGTTTTGATATGCGGGCTGTTCAGGGTTAACCGGGGGATTCTTTTTTAACAGATCCTTAATAGTTTCAACTCCCTTTACCAGCTGCGGATCAATTCCTTTCGCCAGCTGTGAAGGATCGTCAACTACTTTAATATCCGGATCAACGCCGTGTCCTTCAGCGAACCATGTTCCATCAGGATTATACTGTCTGAAGGTCGGAACAGTAATTCCACCTCCATCAATCAGACCGGGAGCTCCTGATATGCCTATCAATCCGCCCCATGTTCTAGTTCCGATCAATGGTCCAAGACCTGATCTTCGGAAGAAATCCGGGAAAGCATCACCGCCTGATCCGCTCCATCCATTTATCAGCATAACCTTGGGTCCGAAATTAGCAACAGGCGGCCACTGCCAGTTAACTCCATCTCTTACTGCAAAAAATGCGAGCGGTTTTCTATTAAGCAGTTCTATAAATCTATCGGGGATCTGGCCGCCGCTATTAAACCGCTCATCGATAATCAGGCCCTTCTTATTAAACTGAGCATTAAACTGTCTCTCAAGCTCGGTCTGTCCGTCGATACCTGTATCCGGTACATAGATATAACCTATTTCCCCGCCGGTATTTTCGTCAACATATTCCCTGTTGGCTTCAATCCAGGCAAGGTTTCTGAGTCTAGTTTCATCTTTCAGTGTTTCCACTATTACCTTGTGTGATCCATCCATATCGGGTTTACTGTTTATAGTAAGCTCCACCGTTTTTCCTGCCAGTCCTTCAAATGCAGCCCAAGGATCCTTAGTTACATCAATCGGAATCCCGTTTACCGCAAGAATGTAATCACCTTCTTTGGCGTCAATACCTGAGGCATCAAGTGGGGATCTTACTTCATTATCCCACTGTGCTCCTTTGATAATCTTCTTAATTTTATAAGCTCCATTATCAAGCTGCCAGTCAATCCCGAGGTATCCTACAGGCCGGGTTGGGGCCTGTTCTTCATCGCCGCCTCCTTTATAGGTATGCGAAGAATTAAGTTCAGCAATAAGTTCCCCGAGTATGTAATTTACATCCCAGCGTGTAACGGCAAAATCAATGAGCTTACCATATTGATCCTTCAATTTGTTCCAGTCAACTCCATGCATATTAGGATCGTAGAAGAAATCCCTTTCAAATCTCCATGTATCATTAAATAACTGTTTCCATTCATCGCGGGGAATAACCGTCATCTCCATCTGGTCGGTCGGCATTTTCTTTTCCAGCTTCTGTTCAGGAGCTACGTCTATGATAAAGAACGATCCGCCTTTGGAAACCAGCAATTTGTTCCCATCGGCACTAATAGTAAAGTTATCGATGTCAGATATTATTTCTTTTTCTTTTCGGGTATCAATGTCATAAAGCTCTAAAGCTTTTTTCGGCTCCTTCGCCCCGGCAGCAGGAAGCTTCATATAGATGATCTTGCCTTTAACTGCCTGCAGGTTTGTGTAGTTGCCTCCTTCAGGCGGAAGGATCACCATCCTTGACTCAAAACCATCAAGTGTTATTTCTGTTTTCTTCTTTTCTTCTTTTTTATCTTCATCCTTCTTCTTTTCTTTCTCATCCTTGTTCTTGTCATCATCTTTTTTAATTACAGCATTATCATTTTTAGGAGCCATAGGGGAAAGAGTATCCTTTGCCAGGGAAACTGCTGCAATATTAGTTGCATTAGGATATATAAAACTATTATCGATATCGCTGTAAACAGGATTGAAATTTCTATTAGTGAGGAAAAATAAATATTTCCCTTCCGGATCAAATACCGGCTGTAAATCGCTGTAATAACCAGAAGTCACCTGGTGACTTTTTCCTTCTTTGGTATCAAAAAGACTGATGGCAGTATGATTATTATCCGTATCCTTCTGGTAGGCAATCCACCTGCTGTCAGGAGACCAGCTTACAGAGAAGTTCTCCAGTCCTCCCTCATACAACGACTTTTCCTTATCTACCTCTGTTGTTTTATCATCATCCATATTGTAGACATAAACTTTCATAGCCTTATCAACAAAAGCCATCTTCTTACTATCCGGAGACCAGTAAATCTGGTAGCGGTAGCCGGGACCATAAGAAGTGAGTTTTTTTCCATAGCCCGGTTTTTCATTATCTTTCACATAAAGCTCATATTCACCGGATTTATCACTCCAGTAGGCAATATATTTTCCATCAGGCGACCAGGAAGGATACCTTTCAGCATAACCTGAGGTATTCGTCAGATCTATAACCGGACCATTTTCAGCCGGTACTGAAAAGAGATCGCCTCGAGCTTCAAAAACTGCGCGTTTAGCATCGGGTGATAACCAAAAGCTTTGTATGAGCTTATTGACATTTTCTGCATGCGGAAGCAAAGTCGATTCATCAGTGACAACATTAATCTTAACCTCCCGGTATTTTTCTGAGGCAAGATCGAGTAAATAAAGTTTCCCTCCGTTTTCAAAGACGATATCATCCGGGCCTAAGGAAGGAAAGTGGGTATCATACTCTTTAAAATCAGTAACCTGTCTAATTTGTTTTGTGGATTCATCGTAAGCATATATATTGGCTCTTTTCTCTGCATTCCTATCTGAAAGAAAATAAATAGTATTTCCATACCACATAGGGAATTCATCATTAGCAGGATCATCTGTGATATTTTCGGATGCGTTAGTTTCAAGATTAAATATCCATATATCCGGAGCCATTCCGCCGCGGTATCTTTTCCAGGTTCTGTTGCTCCTGGTTCTGGGGGTATACGCAATCTTTTTCCCGTCGGGAGACAATGTTCCGAATTCACCATAAGGCACAGGCAGTTTATCGGGCATGCCGCCCTGAGGTGAAACAGAATAAAACTGACTGAACCTCTGCCTTCCGCTTTCCATAGAAGAGGTGTAGAGGATTTTTGAACCATCGGGATACCAATCATCCATGCGGTCGAACATTCCATGGTGTGTAACGCGTTCGGCCATTCCGCCATCCGAAGGAACAACATAAATATCCACATTTCCGTTATAATTTCCGCTGAATGCTATTTTCGATCCGTCAGGTGAAAATCTT
Source organism: uncultured Ignavibacteria bacterium (assembly GCA_963832715.1). Taxonomy (GTDB): domain Bacteria; phylum Bacteroidota; class Ignavibacteria; order Ignavibacteriales; family Ignavibacteriaceae; genus DATFVA01. The sequence continues at coordinate 417,029 of CAWHVB010000005.1, forward strand.
GGAATGATTTCCTGACCTTTTGCATTAGTAAGCTTACTTGCCGTTCCCCCTTCTTTCGAAACCACCCAGAGATCGCCTCCATAATAAAAAGTAATCTGAGACTTTGAAACATCCGGATACTGCAGCATCCTGGCATTTACCTGAGCGTTTATTCGTGCCTGGAACAACATAAGCACGGAGCAAAAAAAGAAGAGTATCTTATACATAAGTTTCCTGATATTGGTGAAAGATATGATTTGTTTAGGCTGATAGTCCTTGACTAAATTATAAGATTAAATTATGATCCCCTTGAGTGCATCTCAATAAAATTGTTATGAACGGTCAAATAAAAGTTTCTATTATATCGTCGTATAAAAATAAGAATTCAAACATATAAATTCTGCATACATGCACAGATCAGGCAGCCGGGAAAATTGGGGTGTAAAACATAAAATAATTTAATGTTTTCAGCTTATTTTAAACCCTCCGCAAAAAATAGTAAAAAAATATTGACAATGGGGATTTTGTACCTTAAGTTCAATCACTCTTAATCCCCATAAAAAACTATTTTCTAAATAACCTTCAGGAGGTCGGTATGAAAGGTTTGCACTTTTCTCCTTTTGTCCTATTGCTTTTATTCATTACCCTGGTTACCATTTCGGCTGCCGCACAGGAACAGCAAAGTGATCCGCTTTTCTATATTCATGAGGAAGTAGCCAGAATAGATAAGATGGATCAATACAACAGCACATCCAAGGACTTCACCCAGATGATGAAAGATTCTAAACTTGATGTTCCATGGATAAGAGCTTCACAGACTGATGATCTTCACTTTTACTATCTTGTTCCGCTCAAAAATTATGGAGATATCGATAAAATGTCGGCAGCTTTTAATGATATGATGTCAAAAGCTGACAAGGATAAAATGAACAAGGTAATGCAGGAAAATTCCGAATCAATAGCATCAGTACGCGAGCTTGTATTCAGGCGTTCTAATTCTCTTTCTTATGGATCAGAAAATGACTTAGGTCTTGATATGACCAAGCAGAATTTTATTCACTGGGATTATTACATTTACAAGCCGGAAAATCGAAAGGAAATAATGGAACTTGGTGCCAAGTTCAAAAAATTAAATGAAGACAAGAAAATTCCGACTCCCTATACTGTCTGGCTGGCTGACATGGGAGATAACGATAATCTGATAGTAGTTACAACACTTGCCAAGGATGCTGTTTCATTCTATCAGCAGATGGACAAAGACAATGCAGCACTTGGAAAAGAGGGAGATGATCTATGGCACCAGATGATGTCTTTGCTTGTACACTTTGAACATAAAAACGGACACACACGTCCCGATCTCAGCTATGTAAAGAGTGAATAAAGAATTTCAAAAGAGGGCTGCCTGATCGGCAGCCTTCTGCGTTAATTATTTACGATTATCGAGATGGCGGAGGAAGAGAGAAGGTGAGAAGATGAGAATGTGAGAAGAGAAGAGGATGAGAAGATGAGAGGATTTGAATATCAGCATAGACTGAACGATAGAAGGAGCCGTTACAGCATATAAGAAAAGTAAAATTTGAAGGGGAATGTGAAGCCCCCATTCTTAGAAATCCTTAGATATAACCTGCTTTTTACCTGTTGGATTTTTAAACAGTTTGACAAAATGTCAGTCGCCTTTCTAATCACGGTTTAGGGACGGAGAAAAGACGGAGAAGGGACGGAGAAGGACTCAAAATGAGACAATCCAAAAACTGCGAAAAAACGCCATTTTCAGCTGTTGAATTAATATACATTTGACAAAAATGACAAAGGAATTTAGTAAAATTATGCTTGCCCCGAGACTCCTATTTTCAACATCGAACTACAGAGGTTGAGGAATTCCAGGCAAACTTTGAAGAGGAGGACATAAGGGCAAACCCTTCTTTTCTAATTTTTAGCCGCCGAAACGCATCAATTCCCCGTCTCTACCTCGAAACTACAGTCCTTCGGTGAAAGATAAATATAAAACAGGATAATCGTCAGAATTCCAGGCTGATGCCAAGAGAAGGAAGTATACCAATAGCTTTTCCTTTTTCTGCAGTTTGCGTCCTTGGGTTCCAGCGGATAGAATTACTTCTTTTATTATTGTAGACGTTCTGTATATCAACATATGTGATGAGAGTTAAACTGCTGAAATACCATCTCCTGTCAACCCTCAGATCAAGGCTATGCAGAGGTTCATAATATGCGCTTAGATAATTAGAAACGAGCTGGGTTCCATTTAATTCATAGGGTGTATAAGGACTGCCCGAAGAAAATCTGAATTTCAAAGCAGCCTCCCACTTTTCATTGAATTTATAACCGCCGCTGAGATTCAGGATCCATTTCTGATCATATATACCCGGCCGTGTTATGCCGTCAAGAGGTGTGAACCTGGTTTCACTATATGTTAAACTGAATATGCCATAAAAACTCAGATCCGATAATTTTTTCTGAACTGATAATTCTACTCCCCGGGTGACGCCTTTCCCTTCAGAGGTCAGCGGTTCCAGTCCGAAAGATGAAAAATTATCTTCAGCACCGCCGAAACCTGCCCCAGTGTTGGCCAGTATTAAATAGGGTCTTATTAAGCTTACCGGGTAGTCTGAATACCATTTATAAAAGCCTTCCACTTTAACAAGTGCATCGTCTCTTACGAGGTGATCAATTCCGAGTACCAGGTGATCAGCACGAATATCTGTGAGGTTGTCTTTATTATATCCTTCAGCAAACCAGATATACGAGGGTGACTGATAGTAAATTCCTCCGCTTGCATTCAGCGATGTTAAATCTGTTATGCTATAGGAAGCGGAGATCCTTGGTGAGAGATAGAATTTCCTTTCGAGCGGATTAAAATAGTCAAGACGCAGTCCTATGTTGGTTTTCAGTCTTTCGAAGAATAAATAGTTAAGATTTATATACCCGGAACCCTTGTAATAAATATCCTCATCATTCAAAGAATTTACAGGCAGTGTATCCTGAAAAGAAGTAACGAAGCCGGGGATCAGGACATCGGCATTAAACTTAACCAGCTTTCCCATCAGTCCTGCAGTGATCTCTGCGGCAGCCGAAAGCTTATATACAAGGGCTCCGCTCAGAGAATTCTCCTGTTCCCGTGAAATACTTTTAAAGACCGGGTTAAGCAGACTATCTCTCTGAAGAGTATTATAATCGACGTATGTTCTACTCAGGGTTATATTAAAGAAACCGTTTTTGAAGAGATGCCTGTAATTCAACCCGGTTGCATACTGCGTCTGATCGCTTCCCAGGATGCGGGAGTTATCAAACCTCTGATCAGCTGTTTCATTAAAATATTTTACATTATCGAAAGCCCCGGTGAAGAAATAAGATATGCTGTTCTCATTGTCCAGTTTGAAATCTGCTTTTGTCAAGAGGTCATAATACTCGGGTACAAATCCAAAACCAGCTGCTTTAAAAATAAAGTCCAGGTAACTTCTCCTTACAGAAAAGATAAAATTATTATCCTTCCCGACAGGTCCTTCAAGGTTTAATCCGAACTGTGAAGCAGATATTGTAGCCTTACCTCCAATTCTATCTTCTCTTCCTTTTCTCAGATTTATTTTTAACACCGAAGAAAGTTTGTCGCCATATTCAGCAGAAAACCCTCCGGTAGAGAATGTAGTCTCTTTCACATAATCAAGGTTTATGTAGCTTAAAGGACCGCCGGCTGCTCCCTGGGTACCGAAATGGTTTATGTTAGGTATTTCGATTCCATCAACAATATATAAATTCTCCGAAGGTGCGCCGCCCCTGACTATCAGATCATTTCGTCCGGGATCGGCCTGGGCTACCCCCGGCAATACAGATAATGCCCTTACGACATCCTCAAATCCTCCCGGAGTCCTTCTTATTTCTTCATATCCGAAATTTCTAGTACTGATCAGGTCTGTGGGTGATTTAGAGAAGTAACCGGACTTTACAGTAATATCCCCGAGCTGTACAGCTTCTTCTACGAGGCTGAAATCGACTTCTGCCGGCTGCGAAGACCTGACCATTATGTCTGTTTTTATTTTTGATGCATATCCAATTATCGAAGCTTTTACTCTGTAGATATTAACAGGGACACCATTTATCTCATAATGCCCCTGGAGATCCGTGGCTGCTCCATAGTTTGTGCCTTCCAGGATTACATTAGCTCCAACCAGAGGCTGGTTACTGACTGCATCTGTTACTATTCCGTGAAGTGAACCTTTTTCATCCTGCGCTCTCACCAGGGAAATGAATAAAACAAACAATAGTGAAATATTTAAGATCCTGCTCAAGTTACTCTCTTATTTTCTACAATAACATATCCAAAATACTAAAAGTTCACTTCTCTATAATTTGAATTCTTTTTGAGTTTTTTATTAAATTTAAATCTCTGAAAAATATCGGGAGTTATAAATGTACCGGGGACTATTTTTCTTACTTTTATTGCCTTTCCTCTTAAGTTCCTGTTCGAATGAAATCAGTGACCCGGGGGATGACTCAGCTTCTATAACTGTCCGTGTCCTTGCAGAAGATAATTCTCCTATAGTGTATGCACAAGTCATACTAAGAAATACTACATTTCACTCTGTTACGGATTCTCTTGGAAGAGCAGAATTTATCAATGTTCCGGCAGGCGAGTACGAAATTGCGGCCTATATTAAATCTGTCGGCAGCGGCCGAACTGCCATAAAGGCAGAAAAAGGCCCTAATCAGGCTACTGTTAGTTTCATTTACAATACACTTTTTGAACCATTGATCCAAGCCGTGGACTATTATCAATGTGCAACTAATGACACAGTAAGGATAGATTGTTTTGTAACGGATATGTATACTGAATCTGAAAGTATAAAAGTCGCCTTTACCCTCAATAATGAAATACTTCAGTCAGGTTACCCGGACCCTAACGGTTTCATAAAATTCGTATCGCCTGATTTTCCTCCCATTGTTGACACATTATTTGTAACCGCAGTCAATCAAGACAATGTATCAGCGGAAAAAGGGATTATTATTGCTAAAACGAATCCTTTCAGGGTAAAGCTTGAACTGGAATCAGCTGAAGATGGTATTGTGAAGCTGAAATGGGACGAATCTAATGATGAGAATTTTGATGGCTATTATATTCAGCGAAATGCCGGTTTTGACTTCTGGGATTATAAGGTTATAAAGGATAGGCACATTACTTCTTTCATAGATTCCTCAACTACTTTTTCGTCCCAAATTGCTTACAGGATACAGACAAAAAATACCGGAACTTTCTACACTTCCTATTCAAATGAGATAGATATTGAGCATCCGAACGGAAACACAATGTACCTTGATTTCAGAAACCTGCTGATCCATCCTTCTAAACCGTACCTGTACCTTTTCGAAAATTATAATGAGATCAGCAGCAGCAAGATATTTATGTATAATTTTATGACAGGGGAATATATTACAGAAATTTCAACCGTTTCTGATCATGGACTTGCATCGATTGCTGAAACAAACCGCGGCGTTGAAATTGTTGTTCCCTCCACAGAGGGGGAAGCTTTAATTTATGATGAGAATCTCTCACTTAAGAAGACATTTAATATCAGTAACGACGCATGGTGCTCACTCATTACGGAAAACGGGTATATTTATATTAGTCACAATGATCTTACAAAAAGTTATAACGGAGATACAGGACTCATTGTAGATTCCACAAATGTCCGGCCTTACCATTTTCAGGAGTTAAAAGGTAAAAATGCACTCTTCGGATATGACGGTCCCTCATTAATCTATTTTAACATTGATAACCAGGGACAGATACTTTCCCATACCGGGTCGCCCGCTCATAATTATTTATATGAATATGTCTGGAGCGTTTCACCTTCCGAATTATATGCAATACTCGGATCCTCCGGAGAAATTTATCATACAGATCAATCCTTAAGTTATATCTGCACAATTCCGGGAGGAGGGAAGAGGGATGCCGTTTTCAACGACACCGATGATACAATATATGTGGCAGCTTCAGGGCAGAAAGCAGTGATGGTGTATGCATACCCTTCATTCATACTCCTCAAGGAAATCAGAACAAAAGGATATCCTTTTAAATTATTTTTACGGGACGGACAGCTGGTTACAGTGAGCCAGATACCCGACTGGATTTATATTTACGGGATTGAAAAATTCCGGCTTAATTAGAACTTTATCTCTAATGATTGCTAATTGAAAACCCAGAAATGCACATAGGGCCTTGCCAGTGCAAAGTGCTCCTCCGCCTCATCTTTATAACCCAATTCCCTTAGTGTTGATCCGAGGTACCACTGAGCCTCTGCAAACTCAGGGTTAAGCTCCACCGATTTTGTAAAATATTGTTTCGCCACGGTGAAATTTTTCAAACGATAGTTAATGCATCCTGCTGCCGCAGACACAGTTGAGGAATCTGCTATAAGTTCAGCCAAATATATCTAATAATAAAGAGACTATTGTCAAAAAATTGTAAAAAAAGTGATCCCCCGGTGAAGAAAGCCTTTATTTAATTACAAGTGTATCCGGCCCGCTTAACTTTAGTATATGACACCTGCATTTATCGGTATTTATAAAATATTGTCCGTTTGCCGAACCGCTATCGGATGCAGCAGTGAAAAGAATTTTTTTTGCTGCGGTAGAAAAGTCCTGTACATACTTATCCGACATTACGGTATAATAACCAGAAAGGGGAGTGTTATTCTGCAGAATATAAAGTTTACCCTTCTCATCCATCACAGTGGTTGTAAGCCCTTCTAAGGGATCACCCGATTCGTTTGTAATAAGCACTGAAATTGATCTGAATTCTTCCGAACAGATACAGTTCTCTGTCTCTGTTGTACAAGAGGGGAATATCAGCAGAAGGAAAAATGGCATAATCCTTAAAAATTTCATAAATCAGCTCCCACCTTATTTTTATTTGAGAAGGATCATCTTCATTGTTTTTGTAAATCCCGGACTTTTAGGATTTTGAGGTACGGCGGTCACCCGGCAGAAATATACTCCGGTCGGGCAGCCTGCAGCATTCCATTCTGTTTCATATTTACCGGCAGGTTTATAGCCATTAATCAGAGTAATGATCTCCCTTCCAAGAATATCATAAATCACAAGGGTAACGTGGCTGTGCTCCGGGACCTGCCATTGGATTCTTGTTGAGGGATTAAAAGGATTAGGATAATTCTGTGAAAGAGCAAATGTTAAGGGAACCGGTTCATTATCATTCCTGCCTTCAATACCAAGTATTAGTATATTCGCTTCCACCCAAGCCGGATCAGCCTGATCGGGATCAATTGAATTGCCCAATACGGCATTATTCGCATAGAAAGATAGGTCTGCTGCTGTCTGTCCCGTACCTTCATCCATTTTCCAGTACCCGGCAAGTCCGCTGTCGGGAGAAGTGTAATATTCAGGGGTTAAAGCAATGTTCATTGTACTTTGTATCTCAGATTGTGTTCTTGCTTTATTCCAGATCCTCACTTCATCTATCATCCCGTTAAAAACTCTGCCCGGAAATCCCGGAGATTCTCCTATCAAAAGATTGTTGTTAACTGCGTTGCCGATCGTTAAACCGGGGATATCTGATTGAGCAGCAAGCTGACCGTCCACGTAGATTTTTAGACTGCTTCCGTCGTATGTTGCCGCAATATGCGTCCAGTTATTTAATTGTACTGAATTATCGGGAGTGTTTATTTCGTGCCAGCCGCCGTTCCCTATATTAAAATTTATAACGCCATTACCTCCGCACCTGATCATATAACCTGCGTCGATGCCGCCTTCATCCTTAACAATAATACTTCCTGCAAAAGGCTGACTCTTAAACTCACTCACATTTATCCACGCTTCGAGTGTTATCTGACTGCCGGTTATCTGCAGGGAATTTCCGTTCCCGCAGTCGAGCCTATCATCCGTCCCATCAAACTGGAGAGCATAATCATTAGTATCCGCTGTCGAAGTTCCTGTAGTGAAGCTCCATACTTCTCCCTGAGTTGTGTAATACTGATTTTTGCAGTCGATGCGCCAGTAATATCTTGTATCGGGATTAAGTATTCCCGCCGGGAAGTTAGCGGAGGTTGTGTTGGTTATGAATGCAGGCGGATTTGAAGTGCTAAGGTAAACATCATTTGAGGTTGTTCCGTTTCCCGGCGTCCATCCGAGCGTCGGGTTTCTTATCGAAATAGTATCACCGTTTTCCGGATAAGGATTTGATGCCATACCGGGAGCCGAAAACCATTCAAATGAGGTCTCTGCATAATCAGATTCACCAAAATCGTTTCCAACAGCCTGGACCAGGACAGAAACCGCGCTATCGCCCTGTTCGTATTTCACAAATGGAACAAAATAAGCATTGTTTGCTGTACCGCCGAGATAGGTAAGTGAGCTGTCGGGATTTTTCCTGAAAACATTATAATAATAAACATTGCTTGCTGAATGCTCCCATCGAAGCCTTAAAGTAACAAAACCTGTTTCATCAACTTTGTTTTCCACATAAAGATTCGAGGGAGGAGCCGGTGTACTAATAATTCCATCATAAATTCCAATCCTGCCTACTTTTATTTCATAACCGTTTCCAAAGCCGCCTGTAAAATAAAGTCCGATGACTGCAATCTTCTGTCCGTTAAAAGCACTAAGGTCTAATGTCTTAAGATTCCACCCTGCAGAGGTAGTACTACCTGCATCGATATAAGTAAAAGATGAGGGATCATTCTGAAAGGCAAGGGCTACTTTCATATTCGTAGCTCCAATGGAGCCCGTTTTAAAAGCAATGTCCAGTTTCGCAGCTGAAGAAACGGTACAGTCCGCCTTGTATAATTTAATCAGGTTGTCGCTTGTAAGATCCCCCGATATTTTCAAACAGCTGCCGCCGTAGTAAGCATCAGTGAAATCAAACTCAGGAGTCAATTTGGTTCCGCTGCTCTGTACAATCCATCTCCATGTGGGTAATACATCCTGCAGCGAAAGATTATTCCACCCATCCGCAGATAGTTCGGGGTAGGATAATTTATTCCCATCGATATAAAAATCATGACCCTGACCTGTACAGAAATTGGTAGTGAACGGAACCCCGGTAAGCGGTGTGAATGCAGGAATATAATTAGCAATTCCTTTCCAGCTGTTCGAAGTTGTTGTATTGCCGGGATCGTGATTCCAGCCTACCCAGAAAATACTTGACCGGTTATAATAGTCAGCCAAATCTGTAGAAGAGTTGTAGCACCAATCGGGTCTGTAGATACCAAGAGAAGCAGTATGGGGGAGTCCCGAAGGGAATAAACCTGTCCAGTTTACAAAACTATTGTAACCGTTTGCTTCAACATCGACTCCTGCGAATAATTCATATTCACTTCTGTTTAAACTTTGAGCCAGTGCTCTTGAGTTATTTAACCCTGACGCTGACCAGTTAAAATTGAGGAACATTGTGTTTGAGACGAGTGTATCCCCCCATTGAAAGAACCAATCGTTCTGTGTATCCAACTGGTTCTGCCATGAGATGCTTCCGCTCTCCGTCATTGCATCGTACCATTCTATTTCAAGGCTGGAATGCTGCTGGAAGTATATCATAAAATCCCTCATATCGGCAGCTGTCTGTGAATTGCCTCCGGCGGTTTCCTGGTTAATGAACCATCCGTCAAACCCGTAATATTCAGCTGCTTCAATCAGTTTATCGGCAACAGGGAAAGTATCCCCGCTTTTCTGAAGAAAATCATTCACCCATTGAAACTGTCCTCCGTATACTGCAGGGGGAAAAAAGACATTCCCGAGAACCTTTACCCCGTTTCTGTGAGCGGCATCTGTAATAGTCGGGTTCGGAGCGAGGATCAGTCCTTCACCTGCAGAACCCCCCCAGAAAACAAGCTGGTTTACATACTGCCAGAAGCTGAATGAGTAATAATTGATATCCAACGATCCCTGCGATGGATTACCGCTTGTGGGTGCAAATGCCGATAATGGATTTACCCTGGCCTCATTTACCCTTGCGTTTGGATTTACTACAGTAAGGCTGTCGACATATTTATTTTTCAAAGGTACGCCCGATCTGTTATAAGGTGCATCGGGATCTGCCGCAGGCGACCAGCTAAGGATATCCAAAGGGAACCAGTAGGATGCATAAGGCTGATCGGAAGGATAAAAATCTATCAGAGTATTTGGATGCCCGGCTGATGGGTTCAGCTGTGCCCGGAGATTGGAGTTAATTAAAATCGCCAGTATGAAGAGATTTAAAAAGAAAAAGCGGTATTCAGCCTTCATCAGGCACCTCGTACTTTCGTGGTGAAAATTTTGTGAAAATATACAGAATCATATACTCAAACTGAAGTCATCGATATATTGAGAATCGTAAAGTATCCTGTTACTTTTTCTTTTTCTTTATTCTTTTTACCCGAAAAGTGTTTATCTTATGCCGAGCGCTAATTTATTCATTTTTTAATTTACTGGAGGAAATATGGTTTCCATTGTTTCTCTCTGGCTGCCCGTACTGCTTTCCGCAGTTGTCGTTTTTGTTTTAAGTTCCGTTCTTCATATGGTTTTTACGTACCATAATTCAGATTACAAAAAGCTTCCGTCAGAAGATAATATTATGGCGGATCTCAGGAAGTATAATCCTCCTCCCGGTGATTATATGGTTCCTTATTCAACGGAAGCTAAAGAAAGAAAATCTGAACAATTCAGGGAAAAGATGAACAAAGGTCCTGTACTTATTACAACCATCCTCCCTCCGGGAGAGATGGCTATGGGTTCCAGCCTGTTTCTGTGGTTTATTTACTGCCTGATAATCAGCATTTTTGCCGCTTATATTACAAGTCACGCAGTTCCTGCAGGAGCCGGATACCTTGCAGTTTTCCGTTTTGCGGGAGCGGTAGCTTTCGCAGGCTACAGCCTGGCTCTGATGCAGGATAGCATCTGGTTTAGAAAAAGCTGGAGTGCTACTATTAAATCGATGTTTGACGGATTTATTTACGCTCTCTTTACTGCCGGAGTGTTCGGCTGGCTATGGCCGGCGATGTAGCATTTTTCAATTAGGGTAAATCCGCCTGCAGAAATACAGGCGGATTAATTTCTGCTTCGGCTTTTAAATATCCCTATTATTGAGTAGACAATAAATACCATTACAGCGTTGAATACGAAAGGTCTTAAAGTATCGCTTGCCGAGTGAGACCGGCTGTCTATAGCGAAGAAGAAGTATATGTAATAGACAAATGAAACCACTGCCAGAATCCAACCGATTGCGGAAGAAGGAAAGAAAAACATTCCTTTCCTTACAAACCAGTTTTTATTCATCGGACCTCCTAATGCGCAGAAGATTTGGTAATCTTTGTATTAAAACTGCTGTCAGCCAGATTTATATTTACCTTTGAATGATCAAAGACATCATCTGAAAGCTGCATAGCAAGAATCTCTGCGTAATTCTGATATTGATCACTATTTATCATCTCGACAGGGACACTAAGACTTAGTTCATAAGTGCTGTCGGATTTTGTAAGCCTTGCCCGATGCACTTCATCATTAAAGATAGCGCATTGGTTAATAAATTTACCGAGAGATTCTACTTTATCCTGTGAGATATTTCTGTCATAATACAACTCTCCCTTGTCAAGCTGTTTTTTTTCATAATTATTATTGCTGCAGCCGGAGGAAATTAAAACAGAAGAGAACAGGACGAGTGTGATCGAGAAAAAAGAAGTAAATAGTCTTTTCATAGCTTCCCTCTCACTATTATTGATAGTAAAACCTAATAAAAGTTTCCGGTATTGTCAATCAATATCCAGGCAGTGAAGCATTCACAGATCAATATCGGTTGCTTCATGAAGGCTGCGGCATAGTTGATCACATCTGAGTGCTCAAAAATCAGAGGCAGGAAACATATCGAAGAATTGCAGGAGCAGATTGTAAATTAAGTCCGGATGAGCAGCATGTTATACTTCGCGTTCTCTATATCCTTCCGGGATTGGGAACGGTTCTCTCGTTCCGTATGTTGCCTGTATTTAATGTTCCGGCTGGTTCAAAAAGAAGCAGATGAACCTCTTCTTCAGCAATGGGTTTATGCTCAGTCCCCCGGGGAACTATAAAAAACTCCCCCTCATCCAATTCAACAGTATCATCCTGCAGTTCGATCTTAAGTTTTCCCTTAACAACGAAGAATAATTCATCCTCATTTTCATGATGATGCATAATAAATTCCCCTTTAACCTTAGCCAGTTTTACCTGCTGGCCATTCAGTTCTCCAATTATTTTTGGTTTCCAGTACTCTGTTATCCCTGAAAATTTATCCTTAAGGCTGACTTTGTCCGGCATTACTTACCTGCAATTAATCTTCTGTGGTAGTTTATTTGTCCGAGATGATAATCAAAATGATTTGTGATATGTATAAGTGTAAATCCGTATTCTCTTATCTTCCCGCCCATCTTATCGGGGAAAGTTTTATTTAAATCGCTGTCATTTATTTTTGGTAATGATTTTTTAATTACTTCAATAACTGCATCAATCCTGTTATTTAACTCTGTGCGGGGAACATCCTTTTCAGAGAACTCATTTTCACGGTTCCTCTTATAACCCGTTCCACCGATAAGATGGCCGATAAAATGATTCAAATTTCCCAGGAGGTGAAGGCACAAATTGCCCGCAGAATTTGAGATTTCACCGTGGACAATCCATAGATCTTTTTCATCTTTATAAAGATTTATTTCCTGTTTCAACTTATTAAGTTCATTTTCGAGAATCTCCATCAACCATCCTGAGAACATGATTATCTCCTTCTATTTTATAATTGAGTATAGACGCACATCGATAAAATTATCGTCTTTCATATAATATTTCCGCAGGGTGCCTTCATATTCAAATCCGCATTTTTCAAGTACTCTGGCGGAACTAAGATTATGTTCAAAGACCGTGGCCTCAATTCTCAGCAGGTGCAGTGAATCGAAACCATAACGGCAGAAACTTTTTACCACTTTGCTCATGATCCCTTTATTCCAATAATCCCTTGCGAGCCAGTATCCCAGTTCGTCTTTATGTGAATTCATACCATACTTGAGATGATAACTTATTCCTCCAATTAATTTCTTGTCTTTTTTGCGGATAGCAAAATTTACAAGCATACCGGTCTTCTTCCTGTTTTCGTCAACATACCTGAACCACCATTCAGCATCTCTTGCTGTATAAGGGTAGGGCAGTCTCAGGGTATTGTTGTATATCTCTTTATCAGTCAGATATGATATGAGGTTTTGTTTATCCTTTTTATCAGGCTGATCAAGGTAAATATCATCATCAACAATGATTTTCATTCTACCGATTGAAGGAAAACTGATCATTTCAATCCATCCGTAAGTTTTGCTGCAGGCGGGTTTATATCCTCATTAAAAAACTCAAAAGGAATCTCGTCACCTATTTTTTCAATAACGCCCGACTCTTCAATAGTACTTTCATACGTCTTATAACAGGCAAGAGAGTCTTTAAGAGCCTGTTTCATTTCATCATCAAGCTTTACAATGCAGTCTATTAATTCGACCGGACTCTGTTTGAGTAAAAATGATTCACCCTGCCAGGGTGATAGGCCTTTATCAAGAATAGTATTAAATGCAAGACGCTTTAGAAAATCGCTTCCGGATTCCTTTAATTCTAGGAAAATTCTTTTAACTACAGCATGTGTGACAAGGTGATCATGAAAACCGCTGATTCCGTGTACGGGATAGGATACAAGGACATCAGGTTTAATCTTCTGTATATGTTCTTTAACAATCTTTTCAAGTTCTCTCGGGTCGAACTCCTGAAGCCCGCTATCGGGCAGATCAAGGACCAGCATCCCGTCAAGGTTTAGTGTATCCTTAACCTTAAGCATCTCCTTAAACCGGACATCGCCCATCTCGGCGATACTTAAACCGAGTTTGAATCTCTGTTTTGTGGCTCCGCCCCGTGTCAAAGTAAGAAGGTAAACCTCATGCCCTTCTCTCTTCTGGTCATAGATTACCGCTGCGGGTCCGAACGATTCATCATCAGGGTGCGGGTAGATGTATAATATCCTATGCCTTCTCATCTAATTAAGATAGTCCATTTTAGTAATCTGTGTATCATAAATTTTCCATTGTCCGTTGGTTTTGTGCATTGTATGAATTCCTTCTATCCTATTATCCCTGAACGTCGGGCCCTTAATCTTTTTAGTAATCTGTACATATTTAACCTTAGCTTCATTATCCTTAATTTCGATCACTTTAAGATCCTTTACCTGATAGTTAAGATCATAGGTCTGAAATATTGTATTCATCATTTGCTCAAGCCTGTCGTAATTTTTGTTTTCTTTATCCATCGTATTAATATATTCGGCAACGTCTTCATTGTTACCGGCTTCAGTATTCTTATAAATAACATCTTTTATGGCTTCTTCTTCATCACTCTTATTTGAACCGCAGCCTATAACGAACAAAGCTGTGAGCAAAATCAGGTATGCATATTTCATTTTAATTCTCCCGGTTTTGAATCTTATAGTTATTTTTCATTTGGGATTTAATTTAATACAAATAAAAAAAGCCGCAAAGTCTAAAAAAACTTTACGGCTTTTTCATGATTCCTCTATACCGGGCCATCGTACAATCAAAACCTATTCACTCAAATCGTCTTAATACACATAAAATCAGGAACCACAAACCCGTCTTCATTCAACTGAAAAACTTTCACTACTACAATAAGTTTAAAGAACCCGTCATCAAATGCTTGCGGTCAAGTGAGTGTGTCTGCTAGTTAGACCGTGTGAGTTCAGGAAAAGTTTAAAAAAGAAATGCCGCTTGTTTCAGCGGCTATTAAAAATAAATGATTCTGTTATTTAGCTATTTATATTTAATCAATTCATATTCACATATATCTTCGTGTTAATCATCGTGTCCAGAATCATTAAATATTATTTTATTATCTGCCATCGAATATGCAATCGTTATGCCATACGATTTTTTGTTCAAAATAAGCAGCTGATGCAGGATATTTTTGCTGTTTGTGAGGTACCGACGAACCTACTTCGCAGGGTATGAATTTTTTTCAAGATGTTTGAAATGGGTTTATGCTCTTTGGTGTACAGGGTCTGTACTAAAGAATGAACACGTGCGGGTGATGCAGGACAAACTCTATAATTTCCTTGCGACGACAACTATTGTCTTCAGATTTTCAACAGTACCATAGGTTTCATTCAATGCCTCAAGAAAAATAATGTATATACCCATTCTGAGGGGCTGACCGTCATCCCCGAGACCATCAAATATTACAGATCCTTGTGAAGATGAAGGCAGATTATTGGATAAGGTCCTTACTATTCTTCCGCGGTTATCAAATATTTTTATTCTTACCTGTGAGGTCGGCTTTGATAGGGAAAAATTTATTATACAGAAATCTTCAAAACTATCGTTATCCGGTGAAAAGGGATTTGGAGAGACAGAGATCTTAGCCTGTGTGTTATTATTATCTGTATATATGCTGTTCTGCTTTCCGGGAGTAGCTCCCTCAGTACACACAGAGGTGCTCCAGTTCTGAGGATAATTTCCATCCAGCTCCGGGTTTATTCTTTCAAGGGATTTATCCTTTGTCAGCGGGATATTCCTGTTATGCCAGCCGGCGGAAAACTCAACCGAGTCAATTACAACACCTCTTACATCCTTGAGTAAAATTAATTCACCGCTGTTGGATAGACCTAATCCCGAAGTCCCCATGAATGAAATATTCCTGAATTCACCTAATGAATATTTCCGGAGGATGATGGAATCAGCAGCGAGTACGAAGAAATCTTCCGGTAAAAGGTAAAATCCAGATTCATATAGTTTATAATAATTTCCATTTTCATCCTCGATTCTCCATCCGCCAATATTCACTGAATCTGTACTGGTATTGTAGAATTCGATAAACTCGCAATTATCAATTCCGGGATCAGCCATTATTTCGTTTATTACCACTTTATTTCTTTCTCCTTCCGGAATTTCAGATATGGAGTTATCTGCGCCGGGGGTGCATCTTTCCGGACTTAACGAAGATGTCCAGTTACTGCTGTCTTCCGAAGGTTCCGATACAGAAATTCGTTCAAGTGAAGACCCGTCTCTTCCGCCCCATTTCGATTTATACCGAACACTGTCGATTACTGCATCCCTGAAATCATAAAGGATTATTCCGTCTTCATTATTTCCCAGGGTACCGAATCGGGAAATAAATACATTTTCTATCCCTGGATGCTTCGAATAAATCAAAGTATCTTTCGCTATTACGGCATATTGATTAGGATATAAATAAAAATCCGCAGAGGTAAAAAAAGACCTGGAGGGCGTAGTCAGGAGATCGCTCGCAGACCAATCCTTCAGGTTAATGCTGTCCGTAGAATTATTTATTATTTCGAACCATTCCGGTTCACCGGAGGAGGGATTATACATTATTTCATTTATCAGAACCGTCTTGTCTGCAAATCCCGGCCGGATAAGTCTTTCGGCATAATTATTTAACGTATCCTCATCCTCAGGACATACTACTCTTACTGCTGTTAATAATCCCGATATCAAATTTTTTATTGAGTCGGCGGAAATTATAGAGATGGAATCGTCAGGGTTAAGTGAGATATTCTGTAATGAAGAAAAAAGCTTATCCGCAACATAATCCGAATCGCTATCAATATAAAATTCAGTTATTATTCCGGATGCCGGTTTACTTCCTTTATTTTTAAGTACTGCAGTAATGAATACGTTATCACCCGCTACAGGGAATTCAGGATCGGAAGAAATTTTTGTAATTGTAATATCTCTTTCTTTCGGGGTAATACTATTGATCCTTCCCGGCGTGCCCAGTTCTATATCATCAGATGAACCCCAATTTGCGGAAAGATTTGAAGGGCCTGCGGCTTCAATTCTTTCAAGTGAATGACCATCCGTGCCGCCCCAGTCATTGTAGAAATAAACCGAATCCATTGTCTGCCCGCGGAAATCCTTCAAAACAAAACCATCATGATCATTGTTAAGGACGGGAAGGTTCAAAATGATAACAGGTGATTGAATTAATCTATGATAATCAGCAATTGATGAATCTCTTGCGATCACGATGCAGCACTGAGGAGAAATCACACAATGAGATTTTATTTCTGCGTAAGCAGGTGTTGTAACCACATCATTTACTACCCAGTTCTGCAATATGATGGAATCGTTTGAGGTATTAAGCAGCTCAACCCATTCGGGTTCACCGCCGACGGGTGAAAACATTATTTCATTTATAACCACCGTATAAGGGGGATATCCGGGTATAATATTTTTGATTATATAGTTATTTGTAGTATCCATATCGGGACTAAATTCTGCTGTTGCGCAATAATTATGCGGAGTAAGGAGATTTTCAGCTAGATACCCTGATTCAATAACAGATGAATCCCCCGGCTGAAGAAATAAACCTGTTATTGTTTTCAGGAGTACATCGGGAATAGAATCGAGATTCGTATCCTCAAACAGTTTAAGCTTATAATCAGCGGGATTATTTCCACGATTCTTTATTTTGATTTTCAGCCCCACATCTTCTCCGAAAGAGGGATAGGCCGGAGATGGTATTATGTCGTCAACGGATATATCAAAATCTTTATGGGTGACTGAATTAATATAACCCGGGGATCCATGGTTTCTGCTTATTGCTGAAAACCAGTTTTCCTGATTCGCAGCGGGACTTTCTGAATCTATTCTCTCCAGGGATACTCCGTCATTCCCTCCCCAGCCGGATGAATATTCAAGTGAATCGATCACGCGGTTCAGCGAATCCAGAAGAATAATTATGTCGCCGGTATTATTTAACGCTGAAAAGGAATGTACTATCAGTTGTGAAGGTATGTTGAAATAATTATTAATTGTGCTGTCCTTTGCGATCACCGTGTAATTACCCGGCGGGATAAATAGATCCTGTGAACAGACTTTGACCGTATCGCGCGAATCGGCAATCTGATAATTTTTGAAATTAATCAGTTTGCCGCTCCTGTTAAAGACTTCGATCCACTCCGGCTGCGGCGTTTTAGGGTCGTACATAAATTCATTTATTATAAGATCATTCCTGAACTCATTAACCTGCATTACCATAACATTTGCAAATGCGGTGTTATTTGTAGTATCGTCATCAGGTATGCAATTCAGTTTAGCTATAAAATAATTGATCCCCTCCTCGTTATTGATTGAGGATAACGCGAGCGTTATACTGTCGCCGGATATCAATGGACCGGAGTTTATTTCGGTTACCAGTTCTGAAGACTGGGGGATAGAATCACAGTTCAGGTCTTTGAAAAGCGACAGGGAGAATGAAGGTGAGATACTGACTCCGGAATTTTTAACCTGGATATTAAAATGTACCTGTTCACCTAAAATTCCGTATTCACTTTTCGGTGCAAAAGCAGATATTTTAAGATCATTATTTTTGAGGGTAACCGAATTTATCCTCCCCGGTGTGGCTTTAAATATACTTTCCGAAGTTGACCAGCTGCTTTGAATCGTTCCGGGATCTTCAGGGGAAATTCTTTCAAGTGATCTCCCTCCTGTATTGCCTCCCCAGTCAGGAGAATAATAAACGCTGTCTATTGTAATACCCAGTGAATCTTTTATTACAACAGCATCGCCTGTGTTATTGAGCGCCGGAAGAACTAATTTAATGACGGGAGAAGGAACCTGGTAGAAATTAAGAATGGAGGAATCCCTTGTAATGACAACAAAAGATTCTCCGGGAAGAATAAAATCATCTTCAGTAATAATTTTAGTCGAATTGTTATCTGAAATACTCCAGTGGTTAAGATTGATATCTTCAGCCTTGCGGTTATACAACTCTACCCATTCAGGCTCATCACCAGATGGAGCGTACATAATCTCATTGATAACAACATCGTTATACAAATTGCCCCTGGGATAAACAATTATGTTTTTAAAGACGGTATTATTCGTAGTATCTTCATCCGCAGCAAAGTAGACTCTGACAATTATATTATAAAAGCCGGCCGGAGCTGAAAAAATATCAGCATGAACTGAGACGGAATCCCCGGTTTCCAGATTAAAATACTCCTGTGAATTAATTTGTTCATTGCCCTGTGGAATAGAGTCGAGGTTTACATCATTAAAAAGAGTTACGGTAAAATTATCTGCTGAATTCTCCCCGTAGTTTTTAATCGCTGCAGTGATTGAAAGGTTATCTCCAGCCTGGGGAATTCCAGGGGAAATGGTTACTGAACTTATTCCTAGGTTAAAGGACACCGGGGTTACAGAATTTCTGAATCCGGGTGTACCGTCAGAGGGAAGGGAGTTATCCCAATTGACCTGTGAACTGTCCGATCCGAAGAGAATTTTTTCGTCTGAATGTGTCTGCAGATTATTCGTCGAATAAGTATAAACATCCAGGGTATCATCATCCGGAGAAAGAAGAAATACAGGACGGTCTGATGTGTTAGCCATTCCTGTGGATCCGAAATAATTATCTTCAATGCGCAGTATTAAAGCTTCGGGAGGCACGAGGTCTTTATAAATACCTGATAACAGATCATAGTCGCCTTCAAACAAAACAGCATAAGAAAAAGGATTGAGGATTGTTCCTTCCCCTGCATCCGAAATGACATCTGCTGAGGAATTATAATATTTTACTTTAAATTCATGCAGATCGATACTTTGGGTGCCGGTATTATAGATCTCAATGAATTCATTGTTCCCCGAAGCAGGATAAAACATTATTTCATTTAATTTCAGATAAGATCCGTTCTGCGCAAGAGAAGAAGCGGTACAGATCAGCAAAAGGAAAATAACTCGGGGCCTCACCCTAAAAATCCCTTAGAATTTTTATTGCCAATATAAAAAATTTATACAAACAAGAAAAATCTTAATGTAGCGAACAGTTGTTATGATTAGTTCTCGATTTACCATGCATTCGTGCGTTTGCCCAATACCGGCGAAAAATTAATCCGGCTTTTTTTTCTTTAGGCCTTGCAGGTGTTTTCTTGCGAAAAATTCAAACAGTGAATCGGGCATAATACTTATCAGCTTAGTTCCGATTACAGTCGCAAGCGGGAATTGGATTTGTCGTTTTTCTTTTTGTATGCCTGCAACTATTATTTCCGCTGCTTTTTCCGGACTCATAAGGAAAGGCATATAAAACTCATTCTTGTCTGTCATCGGAGTTTTAACAAATCCAGGCCGCACAGTTATAACTTTTATACCATACTCCGAGAGTTCTATTCTTAGACTTTCCAGCAGTTTTGAGAAAGCCGCTTTACTTGCATTGTAGAACCCGCTTCTTGGAAATCCCCTGGTGTCTGCAAGACTTGAAACCCCGACAATCATTCCGTTTTTTTTCGAAATAAAATAAGGAATAAGTTTTTCCAGGAAATAAAAATTTCCAATTAGATTCACCGAAATAATCTCCTTACCTTTAGCCGCAGAAAAATCTTCAGCATCCAGCCTGGAACTTGTGCCTGCATTTAATATAGCAATATCAATTCCCCCGAATTCTGCAATGACGGTATTAAATGCCGAATTCACCTGATCCTGGTCAGAAACGTCGCAGTGTAAAGGAAGTATAAAATTATTAGCGGATCTGAAATTTGAGGCAAAATCATTTAATTTATCTATATTTCTCGAAAGGATCGCAATATTACAATTTCCCTTTGCGAACCTTTTTGCTATAGAAAGACCAATTCCGCTGGATGCCCCGGTAAGTAAAATTGACTTTCCATCTAATTTCATATAGTTATTTACAAATTAAATGATTTAAACTAAGAAAATATGAAGAAAGATTTTGTGGAGGGATTTTTGCTTAAATGAATGTCAATAAATAATTTTTAAACTTTTGTATTATCATTCTAATTGTTATCTTGCTACAAAAATTATTCCAATGTTTTTTAATAATATAATTCCGATAGAAGACATAGAAGTAAGGAAAGATGTTGTTAAAACACGCTTTTCCTGCGATTTAGAGAAGTGCAAAGGAGCCTGCTGCACTTTCGAAAGTGAATATGGCGCTCCATTACACGAGGATGAAGTTAAGATTATTGGGGAATTATTGTACAAAGTAATGCCTTATCTTCCGGAGGAGCACAAAAAAGTTATAGAAACGGAAGGTTTTTATAAGTATTGGAACAAGGAACTGATGACAAACAGCCTTGACAATAAAGCCTGTGTTTTTGTGTACTATGAAAATGGAATAGCGAAATGCGGAATAGAAAAGGCTTATTTTGACGGAAAAACGGATTTCAGAAAACCGATTTCCTGTCATCTTTTTCCCATCAGGATAACAAAATTCGGTGCTGATGTCCTGAGATATGAGAAATTCAGCGAATGCAGCCCTGCGCTTGAAAAAGGAGAACAGGAAAATATTACAATAGCCGAATTTTGCGGGGAGGCACTTGAACGTAAATACGGCAGAAAATGGTATTCAGCATTAAAGGAAAAAATAGAATAAAAGATGTTATCACTTAGTCAAAAACTTTCACAGCAGCAGAAACTTTCACCCCAGCAGATTCAATATCAGAAACTTCTGCAATTAAATACTCTTGCTCTTGAGCAGAGAATTAAAACTGAATTGGAAATCAACCCTATCCTTGAAGAGGTAATGGACGACGAAATCGAGCTTTCCCAGGAAAAGGAGAAAGAAAAGGAAAAAGAGGATGAGGTTGATGAATATGAAGATTATGATAAAGAGGAATTTGAACTTGAAGACTTCATGAACGATTCCGATTTTGAAGGCGACAGAGTTAACAGGAGTAAGGACGATGAAATTTATCAGCCGCTTGCACCTGCAAAGGAATCGCTGACAGAGCATCTGCTGAACCAACTTACGATGCTCAACCTTGATGATGACATGTTTATGCTTGGAGAGGAGATTATAGGCAATCTTGATGCGGATGGATACCTGAAACGAAGTCTTGAAGATATTATAAATGAACTGGAGATGTTCGAACACGTTAAAATCTCTAAGGAAGAAGGGGAAGCACTTCTTAAAAGGATCCAACGGTTGGATCCCATTGGCATAGCTTCAAGGAATTTACAGGAATGTCTGCTTGTTCAGCTTAAGCACACAGACCATGATCCTTATTATACATACCTGGCAGGTCAGCTTCTTGAACAATGCTATGACGATTTTACCAAGAGAAGGTTCGAAGCGATAAAGCAAAAATTAAACCTTACTGATGAGACGCTGAAGATAACTCTCGACCTGATCCAGAACCTGAACCCTAAACCAGGTGAAGGTAATATTGAATCCGTGGAAATGAACCAGATTACTCCCGATTTTGTGGTTGAGAAAGTAGACGATAATTTTGTTATTACTTTGAACGACAGGAGTATGCCGTCTGTAACTATCAGCAGAACATACCTCGAAATGTTCGATGCAAATAAGAGATCGAAAAAAACTCCCAGGGAAAAAGAAACCTATAAGTTCCTGCGTGAGAAATTCGAATCTGCAAAATGGTTTATAGCCTGCATACAGCAGAGACGCGAAACTCTGATGAAGATCATGCGTGCGATTCTTGAAAGGCAGTATGAGTTCTTTGACAAGGGCCCGAAATTCCTGAGACCTATGATCTACAAAGATATTGCCGAAGAAATTAACATGGATATTTCTACAATAAGCAGGGTGGTGAACGGTAAATATGTACAGAGTCCGATGGGTATACACGAATTAAAATATTTCTTTAGCGAAGGATTATCGACCGACAGCGGCGAAGAGGTCTCCAATAAGCATATAAAAGAAAGATTGAAAGAAATCATAGATTCAGAAGATAAATCCTCACCTTACAGTGACGATAAACTTGCAGAGATCCTTAATGATGAAGGCGTGCATATAGCCAGAAGAACTGTTGCAAAATACCGCGAACAGCTTAGAATACCTATAGCAAGGCTCCGTAAATCTCTATGACGATTGCAGAAGATATTCTTCTGACCGTATTTGCTTTCACTCTTTTCGGATTTGTTCATACTTTCCTTGCATCACCGGGATTCAAAAAGAGGCTCGTAAAGAAAGCCGGCACTCTTATAGCTTTCTACCGGCTTATTTATAACCTTATTGCTTTATTCTTTTTCTACCTGATGTATGAGATACTGCCTCACCCTGATTTAATAGTTTATGATTTACCTACGCCATGGGACCTGATTATTCTTATTCCTCAGTTTTTAAGTATTGCAGGACTGTTATGGACGCTGAAATATTTCAGCAGCCTTGAATTTCTCGGAATTAACCAGGCAGTAAGATGGTTTCGGGGTGAATACAATATTGAAGATTCAGATGAAAGATTAACTTTAAGGATCGAAGGACCCTACAAATTTTCGCGTCATCCTCTATACCTGTTTACAATTCTTTTCTTACTTTTCCGTCCTGTGATGGATATCTTTTATCTCACTTTTTTTATATGCATAGTTGGTTATTTTTATGCAGGATCATTTTTCGAAGAAAAGAAACTTATTGAAACATTCGGGGAAAGGTATATTATATATAAGAAATCAGTCCCCCGTATATTTCCGCTTAAGATCTCCGGCAGGTGATTTATTAACCATATATTTGAACAGTTATTATATGCTGTTTAAATTGTATGACATTATATTTTGAAATAAGGAGCGAGCCAAAGAATGGAACAAATGAAGGCAACAACAATATTAGGACTGGTGCATAACGGGGTTGCTGCTCTTGGCGGCGATGGACAGGTAACCCTGGGTAATACAGTTATGAAACAAAACGCGGTAAAAATACGTAAGATTGCGAATGGAAAAGTCTTATGCGGATTTGCGGGAGCCTCTGCTGACGCCTTCACCCTGATGGAACGGTTTGAGGATAAACTTGAACAATACAGGGGAAACGTTTCCCGTGCAGCCGTTGAACTTGCGAAGGACTGGAGAACAGATAAATTCCTGCGGAAACTCGAGGCTATGCTTGCCGTGATTACCGGGGATAAAGCTCTGGTTGTAAGCGGAAACGGTGATGTAATTGAACCGGATGATAATATCGTTGCGATTGGTTCGGGCGGGATGTATGCGCTGGCAGCAGCAAAGATGCTGAAGAAATACAGTTCTCTGCCGGCAGATAAGATAGTTGAAGAAGCTTTGCGAACAGCATCGGAAATTTGTATTTATACAAATGATAAAATTAACGTCGAAGTAATTGAAAGTGAGAAATGAGCAAAAGCAAATCAAGAAAAACAAATAAAGAATATACTCCATCCCAGATAGTTAAGGAGCTTAACAGGTTTATAATTGGACAGCACGATGCAAAGCGGGCGGTAGCAATTGCCCTGAGAAACAGATGGAGAAGACAGCAGGTAGAAGATTCCATAAGGGAGGAAATCCTTCCAAATAATATTATCCTGATTGGTCCTACCGGCGTAGGTAAAACTGAAATTGCAAGGAGACTGGCTAAACTGGCACAAGCTCCATTCGTGAAAGTTGAAGCTTCGAAGTTTACCGAAGTGGGGTATGTTGGGCGGGATGTTGAATCTATGATCCGTGATCTCACCGATTATGCGGTAAACATGGTTAAAACGGAAAAAACTGAGCAGGTGCAGGAAAAAGCCGATGAACTTGCCGATGAAAAGATACTCGATATACTTATTCCGCCGGTGAAGAAACCTGCTCCTGCAGGTAATTCTGAGGAAGAAGTGAATAATGAAGCTTACCAGAATCAAAAGACCCGCGAATGGATGCGTGAAAAACTTAAAAATGGCGAGATGGATGATAAGATGATTGAATTTGATGCCTCGGCAAATTCGAATATAGGTCTGCAGGTTCTGGGCCCGCTCGGACTTGATGATATGGGCATCAATTTCCAGGAGATTATGGGAAATATGATGCCTAAGAAAAGAAAGAAAAGAAAAACTAAAATATCCGAAGCAAAGAAGATCATTGCACAGGAAGAGGCTCAAAAGCTTATCGATATGGAGACAGTCCAGAAAGAGGCTATTGAACGCGTGGAGAATTCAGGAATTGTTTTCGTGGATGAGATTGATAAAGTAGCCGGAGGCGGAGGGAAGGGTCAGGGTCCCGATGTATCCCGTGAAGGAGTTCAGCGTGACTTACTTCCTATAGTTGAAGGTTCGAATGTGAATACAAAGTATGGTGCAGTCAGAACAGATCATATTCTGTTCATAGCCTCAGGTGCTTTTCATGTTTCCAAACCTTCTGATCTAATCCCTGAGCTGCAGGGAAGGTTCCCGATCAGAGTCGAGCTTAAGAGTCTTACTGAAGATGATTTTGTCCAGATATTAACTCAGCCGCAGAATGCATTGCTGAAACAATACCAGGCTTTGCTTAAGACTGAAGGAGTTGAACTTGAATTTACTGACGATGCAATCAGGGAGGTTGCCCGGATTGCAACGGAGGTTAATGAGCAGGTTGAAAATATCGGAGCCAGGCGTCTGCATACGATATTGACTACGCTTCTGGATGAGATCCTGTTTGATGTACCCGATAAACTTCCTGAAGACAAAGTTATAATCTCCGGAGAAAACGTTAAGGAACGTCTTGAATCCATAGTTAAGAACAGAGACCTGAGCAAGTACATATTATAAATTAACCCGGCAGTCCCCTGTAAATCGAAATTTAAGTTAGATAAGGTTACTCAGGATTTACAGGGGGGCAGCTGAATTCTACCACCATTAATACTATTTACATAACCTTCAATTCTTCCCATCATTTCTATTAACCGCTCATACGCTAATTGTTTCAGCTGTAGAAAATAGCACTATAAACCCTAAATCATTAGATAATTTTGAAGCGTAACTTTTTGAAAGTATGCTAAGTCTCAAAGAATGGTTATTTGAGAGTACTGTTTATGTCTACTTTAGTGATCATCTTTGTTAAAATATCTGAATTTAACCAGGTAAAAGCAGCAAAAGCTTCTGGCATTCTCTTTGGTTACGGGGAAATGATAAAAAATTTAATATGAGGGTTAAGATGAAGATAAAATATTTACTGCCTGTTTTGTTTTTAATACTTCTTTCAGTACCGGCTCTTCCTCAGGAGGAAAACAGCGAGGCTGATACATCGGATAGCTGGAACTGGAACGACTGGAAAGATTTCCACCATGATATGGATGTACTGGATGTCGGTTTTCACGGTAGTCCCACATTGGATCTGAGGTATGGTATTTCCAATATGAATCTTGATAATTTCTCCGGACAATTTGCTGATCCGAACCTGCTGGAGTTGAAGCTCGGATATACTGACGAGAAAGAATACAAGTGGGAAGAAAATATAATCGACTACGACTTTAAGTATCTCTACCTTTCAAATATATCAACCGATATCAGTAAGAATTCAGTTACAGCGCCTGAGCTGGAAAATAGTGCATGGAGGTTCGGATTAGGAAAAGCTTCCGGTTACGGATATAAAATAGGAAGCGGCGCCGTCATCCCGTATTATTCCTTTGATCTCTCCTGGTCAAGGCTGGATTTTAAGGATCAGACTATTCCTGCAGCCGATAAAACGCTCCTTGATAACTTTGATGGATCATTCAGATTCGGAACAAATGCCGAGGGAGGTATTAAGCTGAAGGTAATCCCGATGCTTACATTTGATGCTTCATACGAAAGAGCTATCATATTTCCGAGACACCTATTCTGGAAGTGGGCAGGGAGTGCTGCGATTGAAAGTATAAGTCAATTCCTGGTTGATGGTTTTGTAAAAGAGATAATGCACTCATCCCCTTATGCCGGTCCGGTAATGAGTTTCATCCTGAAGAATGCTCTATCATACGGAATTTATGAATTAAGGCAGGATAAAATGAACTGGCCGTTCGCCAGCACCGCGCCTCTTGCCTACGATCAATTCAAATTCGGTTTCACAGTAAACTTCTGACAAGAACTTCAATATGCCGGGCGTAATAACCCGGCATATTTAATCCAGCTTAAAAATCTAGTTTGTATCTGAACATCCGATAAATTTTCTAACATTTTTCTGCAACCAGAACAAGTATATAGGAATCTATGCGTCTGGGTTCGGGAGAATGGAATTCATTGTGAAAACGGGAGTTTCAACAATTACCATATTGGAATATACGTCATTGGAGGTATCTCTGATGAGGATTTACGTTACTGTTGCTTAAGTTGCGGGCGTTCATTAAGTTAAGGGTAAAATAAGTGC
Organism: uncultured Ignavibacteria bacterium; assembly: GCA_963832715.1. Classification (GTDB taxonomy): domain Bacteria; phylum Bacteroidota; class Ignavibacteria; order Ignavibacteriales; family Ignavibacteriaceae; genus DATFVA01. The sequence goes on from CAWHVB010000005.1 coordinate 444,085, forward strand.
GGGAGTAAGGTGAAATGAAAAGTGGAACTGTATCAGGTGGTATTCTGCTGCTTCTATCCTTTTTGATTCTTTCGTGTAATGATAAAATAACTGAACCTTCTGATGAAATTACAGCGAAGCCTGTCGTTAAAAAAACAGCCGTCAATTATAGCGAGCAAAGTTTTAATACTTCATTTCCCGATACTGCTACATTGAACAGCATCAGTGAGGCATATACTAATCATTATTCTGTAGAATTGAGGGGAAAAATTCTGGATTATATGAAGGGAGAGGTTGAAAGATTTGGAGAAGATGTTGATAATTTTGACAGCATTTTGAGGCAAACCGGCTGCAAAGATCAGGACAGTTATATTCTGCCCACTTACGCTGAAAAAGCGCAGTATGAAAACCGGGATGTCTGGGTACTACAGATTACTTATGGACTGAATTCGCCGACATTCGGCCATTGCAAATGTTATGTATTTGATGCTGTTACTTTAGATGCACTTACCTACAAATGGTGCAGGTAACAGCACGGAAGTATATCTTATTCAAATTTGATTTTAAGGTTCACGATTTCGGTTCGGCTGCCGGTGCGGACCGGAGGTCCCCACGTTCCGATCCCGCAGGTAACATAATATTGTGTATTTCCCTTCTTTAGGTATCCCCAATCCTTTTCATAGATCATTTGAGTGATGTAGTTAAGCGGCCACATCTGGGCGTGGTGTGTATGTCCAGATAATTGAAGATCGACATTATTCTGCTCAGCTTCTTCCAGACCGAATGGAGTGTGGTCCATCAGGAGCACCGGAAGATCCTCATTTTTTTCCACCATTATCTCAGTTAGTGATTTGCGGGATTCTCCTGTAAACTGTTTCTTACTTCTGTCATCCCGGGCTGCGATATAAAAAGCACTGTCAATCATTACCAGTTCATCCTGCAGCAGCTTTATATTATGTGTTGTTATAAATTTCGAAGCGTCTTTTATTCCAACAATGTATTCATGATTTCCTGTACAGGCATAAGTTCCGTATTTCGATTTAAGTCTGAAAAAGGATTTGCCTATACCTCTCGAGTCCAGCCAGTCCGACTTTTCATCAACAAAATCCCCAGGTATCAGCACAATATCAGGATTGAGCGAGTTTGTTCTGTCGATAATCCTGCTTAAGAATTTCTCGTTGTTCATTGCAGTAAGGTGAATATCCGCAAAAGCAACTATCCTGAGTTCCTTCAGCGGGGAAGACCTTTTATCGAGCGAGATCTCCAGGTTCTTAACAGTTAGCAGTCTTGTATTGATATAACCTGCGGCAACTATAACGGAAGCAAGTACTATTACGATTATAAATACCCCGAACTTCCAGGCTTCATAATTATTAACGATCGATGAGGGAAAGATTAAGAAGAAATGATTTAACACCCTGAGTATATCAAGGAGTACAAGACTCAGAACAAAATAGAGCATAAAAGCAAACCAGAAAGATCCTATCCATTGAAGTAAGTCATACAGAAATGAAGGCAGCCGGGAAGTGAAGATTTTTGAAATGATGTAGGACAATGAGATAAAAAGAAAAACAACTAAATAGAAGATTTTCAGGTGAGGATAAATCGTAATAGCCTGCCAGCCGCGGATAAAAATGTAATAGTTTATGGCTGCATAAATCGTAAAAAAGATTGAAAAGAAAATGATCATTTTTAGCCTGATTTAATTATTAAAATTGACCTTTAAGGTTCCTTTTTTTTCATCCTTTTGTAATAATTACCTGCCCTTTTTATCTTTGTAAAGAGAATTGTTTTCAAATTCTCCTATAATGTTAAATGTGACGGATGGCACCAAAATTGCGCATTTTCTGTCGAACGTTCAAAATTAAAGGAGCCACTAATGGAATACATTGAAATAGGAGTAGTCCTCTATCTCTCTATTCTTGTGATCATTGCCCGTACCAACTCAAAAAAAGTTGCCCGGCAGATGAAAAAATTCAGCGTGAACAGGTAGTAAAATACCAGCCAGATTTTCTATAAAAAATTTAATTTTTACAAATGGTGAGAATTGTTGAGATCTCACCTTTTGTTTTTTAAAGGAGAATCACGCCGCCGCCCAGACAGATCTCATCTTCATAAAAAACTGCAAACTGACCGGAAGCAATTCCTTTATCATGTCTGTCTAGCGTGATTACTGCTTCGTCTTTTCCCTGGTAAACAATTCTGCATTTATAAAAGTTCTCTCCGTGCCTTATTTTAACCAGGTATTCTTTATCTTCAACAGGCGCCTCATTTATCCAGTTAAATTTTCCTGCCACAAATTGACGCCGCTCGCGGTTAGCTTTATTCTCACGCGAGATAAAAATTTTATTCTCTTTGATATCCTTTTTAACCACGTACCAGGGACCCCCGCTTAGCCCCAATCCTGAACGCTGCCCTATTGTATAATAATAATAACCGTTATGCTCACCCATAACTTTTTCGGTATCGATATCTATAATCTCTCCCTTTTTAACACCGAGATGATGTTTGATAAATTCAGCGAATTTAATTTGTCCCAGGAAACATATTCCCTGGCTGTCTTTCCTTGCTTTGTTAGGCAGGTCCGCTTTCTCCGCAAGTTCCCTTATCCCGGACTTATTAAATTTCCCTATAGGAAATAATGCCCTGCTCAGCTGCTTTTGGGTGAGGTATGCTAAAAAGTATGTCTGGTCTTTAACCGGATCAGGTGAGCGCTTTAGAAGAAATTTCCCATTATCCTTTTCAACCCATGCGTAATGCCCGCTTGCCACTTTTTCAAAAGATTTATCAATCTTGCTGTAGAACTGTCCGAACTTAATAAGACTGTTGCAGAAGACATCGGGATTAGGTGTCCGACCCTCTTTTATTTCGGTCAGTGTGTAGGTTACTACTGTATCCCAGTACTCGTTCTGCAGGGGAAGAACTTCAAGCGGCACATCAATCTGATCGCATACACCGCGTGCGTATTCGAGGTCTTCCTCCCAGGGACACTCGCCAAGAAAAGAGAATTCATCCTGAAGCCAGATCTTAAGGTAAAATGCCGTGAGATCATGTCCTTCTGCTTTTAGTAATTTAAGGGCAACAGAGCTGTCTACTCCGCCTGATAGTAAAACTGCTATTTTCATAAGTACAAATTATAATATCTTATAAAGTTACGGAATGGAGGTTAAATTATTAAGTCAAAACGAGAGGTTATTTCTTCTTGCCGTCTTCCTTGTTCCCCTTTTTCTCCTCTTTTTTAGTCTTTAGTCCTACCCGGTCTACAACATCATCATAAACTTTGCGCGGTACTTTACTCAGAAGCATTGTCTGCAGTTTATCGGCATTCTTCAGCCTGTTAAAGAATCCGATGCATACCTGGTTTTTTCTGTCGCAGATTTTCATAACCCCTGAAAACCTGCCATCGAAAATACCTCCGGTAAGCGACTCAATATCTTTGTAAGATATTGTGAACTCCTTCCGGGAAAATAGAAAATTAGTACATATTATCTTTTCTTCATCTGCTTCAATTTTGTAGGGAATTATTTTGTAAAGCGTCAAATAATGCTTGTTTAGCAGGTATATCATCAGAAGAAGCAATATGACAGGAATCAGGTAAAGCAGGTTTTTATCGAGGTATACTACGGATGGAACAAGGTATATCGATAATATTATCGTAACCGGAATGTTTCCGTAGCGGTACAGGACTTTATAGAAGTAAGGATAAGTAAATTGCTGCATTGTCAGATCAATAAATTAAACTGTGTAAAATAAAACATAATAATGTTTAAATCTTATTGATTTTATTCAATGCAGTTTAGAATTAAAAAATTATTATTCGAAACTTATATTTACCGGATTATTAAGCTCAACCTTCACCCCGGGAAGATTTTCTACAATTTTTTTAATTTCTTCCAGGTTTTTAGGGTTCTGCTGTTTGAACATCTTCAGTTTTTCAGGATTATCAAGCAGTTCGTTAAATTTTATATCGAACAAAGTTACCTGTGATCCGTGAACATAGCTTGCGTTTGTCTTTGTGATGCTGCCATTGACATCGAGTACTAAAGCAATTCTCATGTCTTTCATCAGCTTCAGCAGCTCATCCATACCTTCAGTACTGGTTGAGGCAGTATCCTGGGAAGGAACTTCGTTTGATACATCCTGGTCTTTCATTGAAGGCAATTTAATTGTCAGCATTGCAGGCTCACCTGCAGTAAAATCAAAGTGAAGGAATTCCTGCGCGCTGTCTTCTTCAAATTCCACTCCTTCCATATCGATTTTGGAATTCGGGTTCTGATTGATCTTCAGATCATTTATATTGTTAAATGCATATGTAACATTGTAACCCTCTTTCCCGTCTTCCTTAACTTCTTTTCCGCTTACGTATTTAACCCCGCTCCCATATTTAGAAGTATCCGCTTTTAGCTGGTCCTCCTGAAATAAACTAAACTTGTTTGTATCGGCGGATGTGGAATCAAAAGATGATGCAAATGCCGATATCATCTGTACGACCTGGCTGCTCGTTAATACTGATTCTTCAAGTGTTCCTGATCCGTCTTTGTTCAGGTGAATAGTAGTATTTACTTCAAGGCAGCCGGTGAGTAAAACTGCGCTTAAAAGCAATAAAACGAATTTGGTAAATGTCTTTTGCATAAATCCCGAAATAATTTGTGTATAATAGTTTAAGATAATGAATGGGAGAATAAAAAGGAATTGGAGAATCAGGGGTATTGCCGGATTCTGCAGATTGTACGGTATGTAAAAAAATACTGACCGCAGCTAAGTTTTATAAAAGGTTTGCCGCAAGTTCAGCAAGTACCGATCTTTCACCCTTCTCAAGGTTCACATGGGCGTACAACTTCTGTCCCATAAAATGATCTATCAGGTATGACAGTCCATTCGACTGTGAATCAAGGTAAGGGTGATCAATCTGGTAAATATCTCCGGTGAACACAATTTTCGAACCTTCACCTACACGTGTAATTATAGTCTTTATTTCGTGAGGAGTCAGGTTCTGCGCCTCATCAACGATAAAAAATATCCTCTGCAGACTCCTTCCCCTGATGTATGAAAGCGCCTCAATCACCAGTTTATTATCCTTAATCATACTGTTTATTGCCTGGTGCTGCTTATCCGTTTCCGAGAACTGATCCTGTATAACACGAAGGTTATCCCATAACGGCTGCATGTAAGGTTCGATTTTGCTCTGCACATCTCCTGGAAGAAAACCAATATCTTTATTGCTTAAGGGAACTATAGGCCGGGCTACATATATCTGCCTGTAGTTCTTTCTGATGTTAAGTGCACTGGCCAGCGCTAACAATGTTTTTCCGGTTCCGGCTTTTCCAGTCAGTGAAACAAGCGGGATGTCATTATTAGTCAAAGCTTCAACCGCAAAGGTCTGTTCCGCATTTCTTGGTTTAATGCCGTATATGGTGTTTTTATCCACCTTTCGGAAAAATTCCATCTCTTTGTCGAGGTAAGCAAGCACGGATCTGTTCGGGTTTCTGAAGATATAATATTTATTCGGGAACAGGTTCGGTATGAAGTTTTTTGAGGATTTTCTTAGCTTCAACTTCAAAAGGTGCCTGGAATAGTTTAATGATCAGATCATCATCGAAGTTCTCAACAATTTCTTTGCCGCTGTATAGCTCCTCAACACTGCTGACACGGTCAGTCGAATAGTCTTCCGCATGTATTCCGAGTGCCTTTGCCTTCATTCTCAGGTTCACATCTTTTGTAACAAGAATAACCGAAGAAGGATCTTTCTTTTTCTTCAATGTATCCATTGCAACCGAAAGAATGCGGTGATCGGGGTTATCCTCGGTAAACAGTTCTTTGATTTCAGAGCTTATCCCGCGTGAAAACCCTACCCTTACTTTACCTTTACCCTTGCCGAGTGAGACTCCTCCGTTAAAAATGGCTGTCCCGGTAAGCGAATCCAGTGTCCTTGCAAATTCTCTTGCATTGAGATTTATAACCTGGCTGCCCCTTTTGAAATGATCAAGCTCTTCTATTACGGTAAGAGGTATTACTACGTCATTCTCCTGGAATTGAAGTATTGATGATGAATCGTGTAAAATAACATTCGTATCCAGAATAAAAGTCTTTGGAGCTTTCTTGTTTTTCATTTGCTATAGTGTGAATTGGGTTTGTTATTTTAAAATGAAGCTGGTTATTTATAGAGTCGGTTTTCCCCGGTGAAGTTTTAAGTTGATTAAAATAGTTAATTATCAAGATTTTCAGTCTGAGTTAAAACTCATAAATATTCATTAAGTGAATATATTTTTGACCAATATAATAATCAAATTATTAAAATGTTAAATTGAAATAATAATCTCTTTGCTGTATATTAATAATTCAAATCGGAAAACAATTGATCAGCAAAAAATTAAAATTTATAAATATTTTCATTTCACCTGAGTTTTTAAGCCGCTCATCGAGTGGCTATTTTTTTATCTGAACTGCTGGATCCTGTATCCGGCGTCAAAAATCCTGAATCAAGCATCGTGTATCAAACATCCGGAAAGGTTATGACTAAATGATATCTGCAAAAACAGCAAGGTTAATTCTTGAAGACGGTTCCGAATTTTCAGGGGTCAGCTTCGGCTACGAAGGGAATACAAACGGCGAGGTAGTGTTTAATACCGGCATGGTCGGCTACCCTGAGACAATGACTGACCCGTCCTATCGGGGACAGATACTCGTTTTTACATATCCACTCATCGGCAATTATGGTGTGCCGGGCGATGAAAAAGAAAACGGGATGTTGAAAAACTTTGAATCCGATGCTATTCACTGCCGCGCACTGATTGTTGCCGATTATTCGAAAGAGTATTCTCACTGGAATGCGAAGAAATCATTAGGCGACTGGATGAAAGAGCAGAAAATTCCCGGTATTTCCGGAATAGATACCAGGATGCTTACAAGGAAACTGAGAGACCAGGGAACGATGCTCGGGAAAATTATAATCGATGAAGACTCTGATCCCGGCTTCCAGGATATAAATAAGCTTGATCTTGTCGGTGAGGTTTGCGTAAAGGAACCGGTTGAGTATTCACGCAACGGGAAGAAGGTTGTTCTGGTCGACTGTGGTACAAAAAACAATGTAATACAGGCTTTCCTGGGACGAAATATTTCTGTTCTTCGCGTTCCTTATGATTATGAATTCCATAAAGAAGTAATGGACGGGATAGTTCTTTCAAATGGTCCGGGTGATCCTAAAATGTGTAAAGCTACGATTGAAAATGCAAGGCGGGCAATGGAAAGGAATACTCCCATACTAGGGATCTGCCTCGGGAGTCAGATACTGGGACTTGCAGCCGGCGCAAATACATATAAATTAAAATATGGTCACCGGGGACATAACCAGCCTTGTAATGAAACAGGAACAAAGAGAACTTATATTACCTCACAGAACCATGGCTATGCAGTGGAAACTGAAACGCTTCCCGAGGACTGGCGCGAATGGTTCGTGAATGATAACGACGGTACGAACGAAGGAATTATTCATATATCCAAACCTTTCTTTGCGGCACAGTTTCACCCGGAGGCTTCTCCCGGTCCTGACGATAGCGAATTCATCTTTGATATGTTTGTGAGGGCTTTATGATGCATAAAAGAGGAAAACCAAAAAAAGTTTTAATTCTCGGTTCCGGTGCGCTCCAGATCGGCCAGGCAGGTGAATTCGATTACTCAGGCAGCCAGGCAATAAAGGCACTGAAAGAAGATGGAATTTTTACCGTACTTGTCAATCCGAATATTGCTACAATCCAGACATCAGAAAACTTCGCCGATAAAGTTTACTTCCTTCCCATCAAAACAGGTTTTGTTGAAAAGATAATTCAGAAGGAGCAGCCAGACAGCATTCTGCTCCAGTTCGGGGGCCAAACGGCTCTTAATGTGGGAGTCGATCTTTATGATAAAGGGATCCTGGAAAAATATAATGTAAAAGTCCTTGGAACCCCGGTTGAAGCTATTAAAGATACAGAAGACCGCCTGCTGTTTGCGGATCGTGTCAGGGAAGTCGATCTCAAGGTTGCTCTAAGCAGAACCGCACAGTCTGTGGATGAAGCTGTTGCGGCTGCAGAGTCTATCGGATTTCCGGTAATGGTGCGTATCGCTTATGCTCTTGGAGGTCTGGGATCGGGAATCGTTAATACTAAAGAAGAGCTGATCGAGAAAGCCCGCAGGGCATTTGCCTTCACAAGTCAGATCCTTATCGAAGAATCCCTTTACGGCTGGAAAGAAGTTGAATATGAGATTGTACGCGACAGGTTTAATAACTGTATTACCGTATGCTCAATGGAGAATATTGACCCGATGGGAATACATACAGGTGAGAGTGTGGTCATTGCTCCTGTCCAGACATTATCCGCAAGGGAAAATTTTAAGCTTCGTTCAATAGGAATTAAACTTATCCGCCATCTCGGAGTAGTGGGTGAATGTAATATCCAGTACGCTCTCGATCCTAATTCTGATGACTACCGTATCATAGAAGTAAACGCCCGCTTAAGCAGAAGTTCTGCACTTGCCTCGAAAGCTACAGGCTACCCGCTTGCGTTTATAGCTACAAAACTCGCTCTCGGTTATGCCCTTAACGAAGTCGAAAATATCATTACGCAGCAGACCTCCGCTTGCTTTGAACCCGCTCTCGATTATGTAGCCCTTAAATTTCCGCGATGGGATCTGCAGAAGTTTAAGCTGGTGAATAATGAACTTGGGTCTGAGATGAAGTCGGTTGGAGAGGTAATGTCGCTCGGCAGAACTTTTGAGGAAGTCCTGCAGAAAGCAATCAGGATGCTCGATCTCGGTTACCCTGGCTTTACAGGACATTCGCTCGAATTCGATGACCTTGACCATGAACTTGCGCATCCTACGGATAAAAGAATTCTTGCAATTGCCGTCGCCTTAAAAAATGGATACAGCATAGATAAGCTTCATACTCTTACAAAAATCAACCGCTGGTTCCTTTACAAGATGCAGAACATTATTGAAACAGAAAAACGGATTTCAGGGAAAAAGCCGTCTGATATTGATGAAGCGCTTATGCGTGAAGCAAAGATGAACGGCTTTTCTGATCTGCAGATAGCAAGACTGGTGGGTGATGATGAAGATAATATAAGGGTGAAAAGGAAAAAGCTTGGCGTCCTCCCCGCAGTTAAACAGATCGATACGCTCGCTGCGGAATATCCTGCGCAGACAAACTACCTCTATACAACTTATCACGGAAAGGAAGATGATATTGAAACCGGGGAACCGAACCAGATCATTGTACTCGGAAGCGGGGCTTACAGGATCGGTTCATCTGTCGAATTCGATTGGTGCTGCGTGAATGCTGTGATGGCTTTGAATAAATCGGGTAAGAAAACAATTATGATCAATTATAATCCTGAAACAGTCAGCACAGATTATGACATCTGTGATAAGCTGTATTTCGAACAGCTTACTTTCGAACGTGTAATGGATATCTATGAGCGCGAGAATGCCGAAGGTATAATTGTCTCGATGGGAGGTCAGATCCCTAACAACCTTGCAATGAAGCTTCACCGGGCAGGAGTAAAAATCCTTGGAACTTCCCCCGAACAGATCGATAATGCCGAGAACCGGCACAAATTCTCTCAGATACTCGATGATATCAATGTCGATCAGCCGGAATGGGAAGAATTAACCGATCTTGAAGATGCCAAGAAGTTTGCACAGAAGGTTGTATATCCCGTACTCATAAGGCCAAGTTATGTTTTAAGCGGTGCAGCTATGAGCATTGTGCTCAATGATGAAGAACTTGCGATCTATCTTAAAAAAGCAGCCGACATCAGCCAGGAACACCCTGTCGTTATAAGCAAGTTCATAACCGATGCACGTGAAATTGAAGTTGATGCAGTTGCTGAGGACGGTGACCTCTTCTGTTATGCAATAGCTGAGCACGTTGAGAACGCTGGTGTACACTCAGGTGATGCAACTATCGTACTTCCCCCGCAAAGAACTTACCTTGAAACTATGCGGAGGGTTAAAAATATTACAAAGAAAATTGCAAAATCTCTGCAGATAACCGGACCTTTTAATATTCAGTTCATCGCAAAGGATAATGATGTTAAAGTAATAGAATGCAATCTCCGTGCATCAAGAAGTTTTCCTTTTGTTTCCAAGACTTTGAAAATTAATTTCATTGAGATCGCTACAAAACTGATGCTGGGAGAGAAAGTCCCGAAAATAGATAAATCTTCGTTCGATCTTGATTATGTGGGTATCAAAGCTTCGCAGTTTTCATTCACACGACTAAAAGGTTCCGATCCCGTAACGGGAGTTGAAATGTCTTCCACCGGCGAGGTTGCTTGTCTCGGTGATGATTTTAATGAGGCATTCCTTAAAAGTTTATTATCAACAGGACATAAATTTCCCCGCAAAGCAGCTCTGCTTTCTACAGGTACACTCAAAAATAAAGCGGAACTCCTTGAAGATCTTTTATCTCTCAGGAAAATGGGACTAAAGTTCTACGGTACCAAAGGTACGGCAGATTTCTACAAAGATAACGGGATCGATGTAGAAGTTCTTTACCGTCCTTTTGATAACGCTGAACCGGGGATACTGACATATCTCTCTGAAGGGGAGATAGACCTGGTAATTAACATCCCCAAAACCGCAGAGAAGGTAGAACTCGACAGTGATTATATCATCCGAAGGAAGGCAGTTGATCTTAACATCCCCTTATTCACAAATATTCAGTTCATTAAAAGGTTTATAAAGTCTATTGAGCATTACAGCCTTGACTCCCTTCCCGTGAAAAGCTGGGATGAATACCAGTAGAATGCAAATACCGTCAATCAACTGACGGAATTAACATAAATTCCGTCAGTAAGCCAGCCTGACCTGGAACATCAGTGGAATGAGTCCTGTAAAGCGAATTGCTAATTCGCTTGTCCTATGCCCGATGCAAAATGTCAAATGGGTTAAAGACCTTTATAAATGAATTTCCTACGGGTTCTATTCGAACCACTCAATCGCCAAAACCTGCCCCGTAATATATTTTGAGTCATCCGAAGCCCAGGAAAACGCACGTCCGTTCGATAATTCAGAGCTGGGTTACACTCATATATCTCTCCGCAGGAAAGATCGAACTGGTAATAAACATTCCGAAAATGGCAGAGAAAGTTGAATTCGACAGTGTTTAAATCATCCGCCGGAAAGCGGTCGACCTGAAATATCCCATTATTCACAAACATCCAGATTCATAAAATCTATCGAGCACTACAGCCTCGACACCCTGCCTGTAAAAAGCGGGGACGAATACCAGAAGAGTGTCTGTGTAAAATATTAAGTGAGTTTAAGGATGAGCGGGTTTTTCAGGAACTGCACTACTAAACCCTTTTAACATAATATTCCCCCTATGAACCCGTGTTCAACATGCTTTTTAAAAGTCTTTCCAATGTCATCATTTAACAATTCGGGAGTTGGAAATAATTTCTCTGCTTTCTAAAGGAATGAAGAATAAAGAGATAGCACAACAATTATTCATCTCCTGCAGTACAGTAAATGCACATAAGACACACATCTGTGAAAAGTTGGGATTGAGGTCCACATCAGAACTTGCTCATTTTGCATTTTCAAAAGAAAAAGAATTAGACACACTGAAAAAACTAATTGAGGTTTTATGATCAATTTTATATAATTCTTAGTATTGGAAATCATAAGTATTAACCTCTCAAATGAAAATATTTTCTATTTCGCACAAATAGGTGAGGAATTGATTTAGGATGAATTTATAAACCTATATACCTTAGCATTCACATCTCACACTCCCTTAAAGAGTTTTTTCTTCCGTTTGCAGATATCGTTAGGATGTACCTGTATTTTTCGACCAGCTGATGGAGAGGAATAATATGTTCGAGTAACTTCATCAGGATTATAAATTGCTGTACCGGACTGTAGATCTTTTTCCTCCTTTTCCTTCTGTCAAATAGAGCCTTCTTTTTTTTACGTAAACTTAGGAAATTACATTTTCATGTGAATCATCATAGTTATTTACCTATATAATTACGTTTTTTAAGTATTGAAATGATAGCGAAGTTTTATAGCTTGAGTTGTACATTATTAATCTTAAAGGGAGATAGATAAATGAGAACTTATTTTCTGTTATTTTTCCTAGTACTAAGTATGGCCTGCGGGTTTTCACAAAGTGATAAGTCAGTTAAAATCAATGCCTATATCCAAACCTTAAAAGAGTTCCAAAAAGATAAAAAATTTAAAGCTATAAAATATTTGAATGACCAAAAGTTTAGAGTAATTGTAAAAAAACTCTATGAAGCTATCGAAATTGCTCCGGTTGAATTAGTGGATACATTTATTCAAGATCATAATAGATAGCAGCAGGATTTTCAAAAGGATAAACTTAGCGCAGAGAATAATATTCAATATAGTTCAGTACACGGCATTATATCAGACGAAATCAGGAAACGATATTCCGAAACTATTTACATCTTGACAAGAATTCCTGTACTTCTAAAAGCTAAAGTGGTATCTATAAATGAAGAATCAGTCGCCGGCTTTTCAAAAATGGTCATTAAATTGCAGCCAGAAGAGATCATCAAAGGAAAGTTAACTTTTTTAAAAGGTAATGAGCTTACAGTTTATTATCGCTACTATGAAGCTGTTCCTTCATCAAATGATTTCAAGGTAGGTGAAAGTTATTTTTTACCAATATGGGATAGACACGAGCCAGAGAACCCAGAGTTCGCAATCGCAACGTGGGTCGATGGCCATGGATCAAGGTTTTTGATTAAGGATGGTTTTTTACACGATGAGTTCAATTTTTTTGAAATGGGTACTAAAATAGAATGGGCAGAATTCAAATCTACTTTAGAGAAGATAATTTATAAAATACACAACGAGTTGAGGTATTAAAATGAAAAATTTAGTTTATTTAATTATTCTCAGCATTTTAGTTAGTCAACAGATATTTTCACATAATGAATATTTTGTCAGTTAATCAGCTTTAATTAAATAATAAGCCGGGAAAAGTAAGGATGAATCAATTCCAAGGTAAATTCACTATATTTACCTTGTAAATGATTCAAGAAGTTGAAAAATGAAAAAAATAATTGATGTTCTCAGGCAGAATAAAGGTTATTCCAGAATGAGCGATCTCCGGGAAGCAGGGATCCAGACCAGGGATATTGCAAAGGCTGTTGAAGAAAACATAATAGAAAAAATCAAACCCGGACTTTACAAGCTAATTGATTATCCCTGGGATGAGTACGGTAGTTTTTCTGATGTATGTAAAGCAAATAAGAAAGCCGTAATCTGCCTGCTTTCCGCTGCGGAATATTATGAGCTAACTACTTTTAATCCTTCTGAGATTTATGTTGCTGTTCCAAATAACACCGATAAATTTGTACTCAAGTATTCACCAATAAAAGTTTACTACTTTGCAAATTCATATTTTACACCTGGAATAGATACGATAGAAACTAAGAGCGGAGTAATCAGAATCTATAATAAAGAAAAAACAATTGGTGATCTTTTTCGCTATATAAATAAATTAGGGGAGGAAATTGCCGTTGAATCCTTAAAAGAATATCTGACAAACCGGAGGGAGGGAAGTATATCTAAACTGCTTGAATATGCTCAAATATGTGGTGTTAAGAAAAAAATTGAACCTATGATAAAAGCTATTCTTTCTTAACTCAAATCTTCTGTGTTTGTATTTATGACTAAAGAAATTAAAAACATTGCGGCATCTGTGAAAGAAAGACTAAGAAAATTATCTGTCGAGGCAGGCAATGACTATCAATTTGTGCTCAGGCAGTTCATACAGGAACGGTTTCTTTATCGTTTGTCTCGATCAATATATGCAAATAATCTGATCTTAAAAGGAGCCCTTCTGTTTATTGCTCACAATATGAACATGCACAGACCTACACGGGATATTGATTTTCTGGGTTCATCTATATCGAATGATAAAGAAGAAATGAAAAATATTGTTAAAGAGATTATTCATTGATAGAGATGATGGTTTGAGGTTTGATAGTGAAAATGTTGAGGTTAAGGTTATTGACGAAGATGGTGAGTATAAGGGTTTAAGAGTTAAGTTCAATGCATACCTTGAGAATTCAAGACAGCGTATTCAGATTGATGTGGGTTTTGGTGATAAAATAGTTGAGGGACCAATTGAAATAGAATTTCCAACTTTGCTGGATTTTCCTTCCCCAAAAATTAAAGTTTATTCTGTTGAAAGTGCTGTCGCGGAAAAATTTGAAGCAATTGTTTCGCTAATGTTACAGACCAGCCGAATGAAGGATTTTTATGATATCCTCTTCTTTTCACAAAACTACCGGTTCAATAATGATAAGCTAAGGGAAGCCATTAATGCCACATTTAGTCAGCGGGGGACAAATATTGAATTACGTAATAAGGTGTTTGCTGATACATTCAAAGCTGACAAGCAACTGCAAAGGTACTGGACTGCTTTTTTGACCCGGACAAAACTCACAGCAGAAAGTAATTTTGCCGCAGTTGTGACAAAAATCTCTGCATTTATTAACCCGGTTTTTGAGTCCGGTAGTAAGAAAGTTTGGAATAGCAAAGAATGGGTAGAAGAATAACCTATTAAGCTCAAAAAAAATATTTACTGCGCTACAACTGATGTTCCGTCAGTGAGGCAGTCTTAATTAAGATTAACGCCCATTCCGATTGCCTTCCCAGGCATATGACAGGTTATTGATTAATAAAAAAAACGGGCAGGGTGAGTTACCTGTCCGTTTTACAGAATTTGTCTTATTTAAATTGTGATTACATCGTATCTATAATCTTGTTGAAAGTTTCGCTGGGCCGCATTGCCTCGAAAGCTTTCTTGTCATCAGGAAGGTAATAACCGCCTACATCAGCCGGGTTTCCCTGTACTGTGATGAAGTCCTTCACTATCTTCTCTTCGTTTGCTTTAAGCTCACTATAAATTTTAGTGAATCTTTCTTTCATACCTGCATCCTGATCCTGTGCAGCAAGAGCCTCCGCCCAGTATAATGCCAGGTAGAATGAACCGCCGCGGTTGTCTATTTCGCATGCTTTCCTTGAAGGCATTCTTCCGTTCTCAAGGTATTTGCCGATTGCTGTATCAAGTGTTTCAGCTAATATTTTAACTTTGGCATTTCCTGTTTTATCAGCGATCATCTCGAATGAAGGTACGAGAGCACAGTACTCGCCAAGTGAATCCCATCTCAGGTGATTTTCTTTTAAGAACTGCTGAACATGCTTTGGTGCCGATCCTCCTGCACCGGTCTCAAACAAACCGCCTCCTTTTAATAAGGGTACAATCGATAGCATTCTTGCACTGGTTCCGAGTTCAAGGATTGGGAATAAGTCGGTCAGGTAATCACGAAGTACGTTTCCGGTTACTGAAATTGTGTCCAGCCCTTTTCTTGTTCTCTCAAGAGTATACCTCATTGCATCAACGGGTTTCAATATTTTAATCTCCAGCCCTTTCGTATCGTATTCAGGCAGGTACATGTTGATCTTAGCAATGATTTCCCTGTCGTGACCTCTGTTTTCATCCAGCCAAAATATGGCAGGAGTGTTGGATGCTCTTGCTCTGTTTACAGCAAGCTTAATCCAGTCACGAATAGGTTCATCCTTTGCCTGGCACATTCTGAATATATCGCCTTTCTCAACCAGCTGCTCAAGCAATGTTTTCCCTTCTGAATTAACAACTCTTATTGTCCCTTCACCCTCTGCTTCAAATGTCTTATCGTGCGAACCGTACTCTTCAGCCTTCTGAGCCATTAAACCAACGTTTGAAACTGCACCCATCTTTGTAGGATCGAATTGTCCTTTCTCCTTGGCGTCCTCGATGATGGTGCTGTAAATTGTGGCGTAGCAGCGGTCGGGTATCATAGCTACACAATCCTCAAGCTCGTCCTTGGCATTCCACATTTTCCCGCCGTCGCGTACAATATTAGGCATCGAAGCATCAACGATGACGTCATTGGGGACGTGAAGATTCGTCTTACCTAATCTGGAATCAACCATTGCAAGCCTGGGACGGGATTCATAAACCTTATTAATATCTGCTTCGATTTCCTTCCTTTTATCCTCAGGCAGTTTCTTTAACTTCTCAAGGATATCCATAAGTCCGTAATTCGGGTTAGCACCGATCTCTTTCAGCGTATCTGCATGCTTTTCGAGTGCGTCTTTGTAATATACTGTAACAGCATGACCAAACATTATAGGATCGGATATTTTCATCATTGTTGCTTTAAGATGCAGGGATAACAGTACGTCATCTTTTTTTGCCTCTTCCATTTGCTCTGCATAGAACTTCCGGAGTTCGCGGACATTCATAACCGCAGCATCAATTACTTCACCTTTTTTAAGCTTCAGATTTTCTTTGAGAACAGTTTTTTTACCATCTTTTCCGGTGTACTCAATTTTAACAACATCTTCCTTATCGAGAGTAACTGATCTTTCCGAACCATAAAAATCTTTCTGGTCCATATGAGCTACACGGCATTTGGAACCCGACTCAGGCCAGGGTTTCATCATCTTATGAGGATGTTTTTTTGCAAACTTCTTAACCGAAGCTGCCGCACGCCTGTCTGAATTTCCTTCACGAAGTACCGGGTTCACTGCCGAACCAAGCACCTTTGAAAATCTTTCCTTTAATTTCTTTTCTTCTTCATTTTTGGGTTCGTCGGGGTAATCAGGAATCTTATATCCTTTTTCCTGCAGTTCTTTTATTGCAGCGTGAAGCTGAGGTATAGATGCACTGATGTTCGGAAGCTTAATTATATTGGCGTCTGGCGACTGTGTAAGCTCACCAAGCTCTGCAAGATAATCAGGCAGCTTTTGTTCTGAGGTTAGGTTTTCAGGGAAGTTAGCAATAATTCTTCCTGCAAGGGAGATATCTTTTACTTCAATTTCGATTCCTGATCCTTTGGTGAAGGATGTTACGATTGGCAGTAAACTATACGATGCTAATGCCGGGGCCTCATCAATTTTGGTCCATGTGATTTTTGTGTCCATTTATTTTTTCCCGCTAATTAAACGATATGAATATATTTAAAACAAAATTCAAAATACTGAATCTTTGATAATTATTAAAGATTGTTATTTAGGGATATACATGAACCTTGTGGAAAGGAAGATCTAATTTTCAATCCTTACCGGTTTTAGTTTCCGGTGAGATAAAAAGATCAGGAATGACATCAGAAGTACTGAAACTATTGATGCCTGCAGGGTACCCAGATCAAAACCGCCTTTCGAAACAGGTTTCGTCAGAAAATCTCCGAACATAGCCCCGAACGGACGGGTAAAAACAAAGGCAATCCAGAATAATACTATCTCATTGATTTTTGTCAGATAGTGAAGCGTTATTACAATAAGAATTATCCCTGCTGTAACCATTGCTCCATCAAGATAGCTTAATCCGAGGTTATCGCTGAGAAAATCGCCGAATGCTGTCCCCAGGCTGTTCGAAAATAGGATGGCAATCCAGTAATAAAATTCTTTATTTCTTTCAAATATGGGGTAGACGCTCAGGCTGCCGAACTTCCTGTACCAGAGGAGAAGGGTGGTTATAAGGAGGAGGAACAAAATTAAACTGCCGGCAGCATAACCAAGGTGGAGACTCCTGTCCATAAAATCAGAGATCTCGGTCCCCAAGGTTGTCGTACCGATTATTACCATCCAGTAAAAAACAGGAACGTATTCTTTTGCAGTAAGCTGTACAGATAAAACTACAAAAAAGAAAACCAGAGTAACACCTATCCCGGTGAGATATCCCAGGTTTAAAGTCATAGAAATAAAATCTCCCAGCGTCTCCCCGAGGGTTGTTGCAATAACTTTCATCAGCCAGAAAAGTAAGGTTATTTCAGCAACCTTATTAATACTAACAATTTCTCTTCCATCATCATTCACTGGATCTCTCCGGATTTTAGTTGCAAATGTAATTTAATATTCCCGGAATTTTTATGCTAAAAAGCAGGGGAAAGTTTAGCCCTTATGGCGGGCTCGTTCAATTAAAACTTGAATGATAAACCGAACTTTGTGATAGTATCCAGCTTTTTAATTGTATCAGGCGGACGTGAATCATACCGCAGACTTACGCCGAATGTTATATCCAGCAGTTTACTTAGCTCCGAGACAAATGAATTATCCGATATTGCCTTATAATCACTCCATTCTTCAATTTTTGGCTGGAAATATGTAACTGATATGAAATTAAATCCATCCTTAAGCCGGACATCGAAAGTTGCATAGCTGCTCAGCCTGTCTGCATCCGTAATCCTTCCGTGTAATGAATTCGCAGGAAGATCGTATTCTTCATGTTCGAACATATATGCAAGCCCGTATCTTATTTTTATATTCTTCTCCGATAGAAGCTTAAACCTCATGCCTGCACCGGCTAGCTCCCTTGATAACAGAAGCCGCTTTTTATTATAATCGAACTGCAGGAAAAATTCCAGCTGAATAAAATCGTTCATCGACTGTACATGTCTCAGGTGAGCCAGCGCCTGGTTGGAGAATGCTTCCTTATTCTGCCATCCATAACCTGCGCTTCCAACAAAGAATGTGTAGCTTTTCCCCCAATTATAGTTTAGTCTGGTATCTCCATTGATGATCTGGAAATCAGTATTGCCTGTCATCGCCGTTGCGCTGATGTCAACATTTCCCGAAAATCCTGTTGAATCATTGTCGGCTCTGAATTTTTCAGTGTTGACCTGTGCATTCGCTGTATAACTGATTAAAATAAAAATAAACAGTGATATTAAAGTTTTCATTATTTCCTTAATTGATTAGGGGAATTCTAATCTAAAAATTCATAATGATTTTCCAAACCGTATTTTTCTATAATCTGAAATATTTTATTGTCTTTTCTGATAACATTCCGTAGGTTCTGTTTGAAAATCCTATCTCCGCGAGCAATATAAATAATTAACTGAGGTTCAAATGAACATAAAGAGATTTGTTTCTGCCCTCATAGTTGTTTTTGTGCTGTTCGAAATAACCAACTACCTTGTTCATGGTGTTATACTTGCTTCCACCTATCAAAGTGAAGGCGTCAGATCGGTATTCAGACCCGATATGATGTCCAATATGTGGATCATATGGCTTACCGACCTTATCTGGTGTTTCTTCTTCGTCTTTTTCTTTGTGAAGGGTTATGAGAATAAGGGAGTTATGGAGGGATTAAGATATGGTTTTTATATGGGCTTATTCTTCTCGCTTGTTGTTGCTTACCAGGGGTATGCAATTCATCCTATCCCGTATTCACTGGCATTCCAATGGTTTATTTATGGATTAATCCAATCACTTATACTGGGATGTACTTCATCGCTTATATACAAAAAATCAAAAGTAACACAGTCTGTACCATCGGCAGCATAAGTCATAATTAGATTGAATTGAAGCCGGCGGTATAAAGATAAAATTTTTTAGGCTATAAAAGACGAAAGTGATATACTGACATTTTGTCAAATGTAAATTTTTTCAACAGCCTAAAATAGCGGTTTTTTGCAGTTTTTAGTATGTCTCATTTTGAGTTCAAAAGGCAGACTAAAGGCGGATAAATACCAGTCTAATACCAGATAAGCACATCGACTGACATTTTGTCAAACTTGATGAGTTTTTCAACAGAAAAACGACCTTCAGATATCGCTCATATTTCCCATCTACTGAAAGGATTTTTAACAAGATTGGCATTCTTGTACCGGGAATCTTCGGTTACATCTTCCCCGATCCACTCAGGTTTTTCAAACTCCTGATCTATAGATTCCAGTTCTATCTCTGCAAGGATCAATCCTAGGTTTTCATTGAAAAATTCATCTACCTCCCAGGTGTTTCCTTTATAACTGATCTTGTATCTCATTTTTTCAATGGAAGGTTTCAGGCATAGATGGTCTATTAAATATGCTGCCTCATTACCAGGAATATCATATTCAAATTCATCACCTGCTCCGTTTTGCTTCTGTGCTTTGATTGTGAGCTTACCTTCTTCTCCTTCAAGCCGTACTCTTACTGTCCTTCCGGGCTCAGTGCTTAAATACCCCTGACGGAATAAAATACCCTGGGATATTCCTTTCCAGTCATCAGATCTAACTAAAAATTTTCTTTCGATTTCTTTGTTCTGTTTAGCCATTTGTCTTTGTTTTTTAGATACAAATCTAACTGTTTTGAACCAGAACTTTTATTGTTTCATTCACACTAAAGAGCTTTCTTTTGAATTTCGCTCTGGAACTGGATAACGTTCAGCCGAAAGATTCAACTGCTTTTACTGCTTTAAACCTTGCTTATTAAACGAAAAAAACGATTCCATATTGATCATAATCCGTTCGGTTTTTGTACTCAATTATTATGTAAAAATTATCTCATATGTGAGAATTTAGAAGAATTACGCATAATCCTATTTTCAATACTGGTAATGTATTCGGCTATTTCTTTTCATTTTGAACTAAAATTGCTGGTATAAAAATTGGCTCAGTATGTATTCAACATTTATGCGAATTTCTCAAAAAATTAATGGTAAGGAAAATGGAACGGAAAAAAGTAACAATTGATGGAAACGAAGCGGCTGCATACGTTGCCTATCATACAAATGAAGTTATAGCGATATACCCGATTACCCCTTCTTCAAATATGGGAGAATGGTGCGATGCCTGGTCGGCAGTAGGAAAAAAGAATATATGGGGTATTGTCCCCTCAGTAAGTGAATTACAAAGTGAAGGCGGTGCGTCAGGAAGTGTACACGGTGCTTTACAGACAGGTGCTCTTACTACAACTTTTACAGCAAGCCAGGGTCTCCTTCTGATGATCCCTAATATGTTCAAAATAGCCGGTGAATTAACCTCTGCTGTATTCCATGTCTCTGCGCGATCGGTTGCGGCGCAGGCATTATCAATTTTCGGCGATCATAGCGACGTTATGGCTGCCCGTTCCACAGGATTCGCCCTGCTGTCCTCGAATTCAGTTCAGGAAGTAATGGATTTTGCTCTTATTGCTCAGGCATCTACCCTTGAGGCTAGAGTGCCTTTCGTACACTTCTTTGATGGATTCAGAACCTCTCACGAAGTTATGAAGGTTGAACAGCTTTCTCCTGAAGATATGCAGGCAATGATAAATGAAGACCTTGTAATAGCCCACAGGAATAGAGCCTTATCTTCCGATCACCCTGTTCTTCGCGGAACTGCTCAGAATCCCGATGTATTTTTCCAGGCAAGAGAAACAGTAAATCCGTTTTATGATGCATGCCCCGGTATAGTTCAGAAACAAATGGATAATTTTGCAAAACTGACCGGAAGAGCCTACCACTTATTCGACTATGTCGGAGCTCCCGATGCTGAGAGAATAATTGTAATGATGGGTTCAGGCGCAGAAGCAGCAGATGAAACAGTAAGATACCTTCAGTCGAAAGAGGAGAAGGTGGGACTTGTAAAAGTCAGACTGTATCGTCCGTTCTCTATTGAACATTTTATAAATGCTCTTCCTGCCTCAACAAAATCAATAGCAATCCTCGATAGAACTAAAGAACCCGGCGCACCGGGCGAACCTCTCTACCTCGATATCGTAAATTCAATCTCTGAAAAATATAACGAAGGCACTCTGCCTTTCGGATATCCTAAAATTATCGGCGGACGCTACGGTCTTTCATCGAAAGAATTTACTCCCGGAATGGTTAAATCTGTTTTCGATCAGCTGAAAGAAACTAAAAAGAAGAATCATTTCACTGTTGGAATTATTGACGACGTAACAAATACAAGTCTTGATGTAGACCCGATGTTTGGTGTTGAAGCTGATGAAACTTTCAAAGGAAAGTTTTATGGTCTCGGAGCCGATGGAACTGTCGGTGCTAATAAAAACTCAATTAAGATCATCGGCGAAGGTACAGATTATTATGCACAGGGCTACTTTGTATATGATTCGAAAAAATCCGGTTCGGGAACTGTATCTCATCTCCGTTTTGGACCTAAGGAAATTAAATCCACTTATCTCATTCATAAAGCTAATTTTATAGCCTGTCATCAGCAGGTATTCCTGGAAAAAATGGATATGCTGGCTGATGCTGTTGAAGGAGCAACTTTCCTGCTTAATACCAAAGTTCCTAAGGAACAGGTATGGGATTCTCTTCCTGAAAAAGTCCAGAAGGATCTTATCAGCAAGAAGATGAAGCTTTATGCGATCGATGCCTATAAAGTCGGTAATGAAACAGGCATGGGCGTAAGGATAAATACTATTATGCAGACATGCTTCTTCGCTATTTCCAATATCTTCCCTAAAGAAGAAGCAATCGCAATGATCAAGAAATCGATTAAGAAAACTTACGGGTCGAAAGGTGATAAGATCGTTGAGATGAACTTTAATGCAGTTGATCAGACACTTTCAAACCTGTTTGAAATTGAAGTTCCTGCGAAAGTTACAAGTAAAGTTCAACTTCAGCCTGCAGTAGCAGGAAATGTCCCTCAGTTTGTAAGGGAGGTTACTGCAGAGATAATAGCAGGTAATGGCGACTTAATTCCGGTAAGCAAACTTCCTAACGACGGTACATACCCCACAGCTACAGCACAATATGAAAAGAGAAATATCGCACTTGAAGTTCCTGTTTGGGATGATGAAATATGTATACAATGCAATAAATGTGTGATGGTTTGTCCCCACGCAACAATCCGTTCCAAAGTATTCGAAGAAAAATATTTGAAGGATGCCCCTGCAGATTTTAAAGCAGTTAAGTTCAGGGCAAAAGATTATGGTGAGGGAATGTACTATGCTCTGCAGGTAGCAGTTGAGGACTGTACAGGATGCTCGCTCTGCGTTGATGTGTGCCCGGTTAAGAATAAAAAAGAAGTGAAGCTGAAAGCAATAAATATGAATGAACAGCTTCCATTGAGAGAAACAGAAAGAGCTAACTGGGACTTCTTCCTTACAATCCCGGAACTCGACAGAACGAAAATAAATGTTAGTAAGGTTAAGGATTCGCAGTTCCTGCAGCCGCTATTTGAATTCTCCGGCGCCTGCTCGGGATGCGGTGAAACTCCTTATGTTAAATTGGTAAGTCAGTTATTCGGCGACCGCGCCGTTGTGGCAAATGCTACCGGATGCTCTTCAATTTACGGCGGCAATCTGCCTACTACTCCATGGGCTGTCGATAAAGACGGAAGAGGACCGGCTTGGTCCAATTCACTCTTCGAGGATAATGCTGAATTCGGATTCGGTTTCAGACTCGCGATCGATAAACATAATAACCAGGCAAAGATGCTTCTTCAGAAACATATTGCAGAATTAGGTGAGGAACTGGTTAATGCTCTGCTTAATGCCGATCAGAAAGATGAAGCAGGTATATACGAACAGCGTGAAAGAGTAACTGCACTGAAAGAAAAACTCAAATCAAAGCTTAATAACGGCCTGGATTCGGAAGCAAGGAAAGATCTGGTTCATCTTGAAAGTCTTGCCGACTACCTGGTGAAAAAATCAGTATGGATCATGGGAGGAGACGGTTGGGCATACGATATCGGCTATGGCGGTCTTGATCATGTGCTGGCTTCAGGCAAAAATGTTAATGTGCTTGTACTTGACACCGAAGTATATTCGAATACCGGCGGTCAGATGTCTAAATCAACTCCCCGTGGCGCTGTAGCTAAGTTTGCCGCTGCAGGAAAGCCGATGGCAAAGAAAGACCTCGGACTTATGGCGATGAGTTATGGAAATGTTTATGTGGCTAAAATTGCAATGGGAGCAAATGATACACAGACGCTTAGAGCAATCCTCGAAGCAGAAGCTTATGAAGGACCGTCTCTTATAATTGCATACAGCCACTGTATTGCTCACGGTATAAATATGGGAACTGCGATGCAGAACCAGAAGGCTGCCGTCGATTCAGGATACTGGCCTTTATTCAGGTATAATCCTGATGAAGCAGCTGCTGGAAAGAATCCGTTTAAGCTGGAATCAAAAGGATTAAAAATACCCCTGAAAGATTATGCTTATCTTGAGACCAGGTATAAAATGCTCACAAAGTCTCATCCGGCGGAAGCAGAAGAATTGATTAAAGAAGCTCAGAACGATGTGGTAACTAAGTGGAAATTGTACGAAAAAATGGCTGAGGATAGTAAACCTGAAAACAAAGTATAAGTATTTTTGAAGAATAAAATTAAAGGAAAATAAAATGGATCTTTCAACAAACTATCTGGGTTTACAGCTAAAGAACCCTCTAGTCCCATCAGCAAGTCCATTATCAGAAGATATTTCGAATATTAAACTAATGGAAGATGCCGGAGCAGCGGCTGTGGTTCTCTATTCTCTCTTTGAAGAGCAGATTGAACACGAATCGCTTGAACTTAATCACTATACTACAATTCATAACGAGAGCTTCGCTGAAGCAACTACATACTTCGCTGAACCTTTCGGATTTAAAACAGGTCCTGATGAATACCTCGAGCACATCCGAAAAGCTAAAAGTGCGGTAGATATCCCTGTGATTGCTAGTCTTAATGGTAAATCCCTCGGCGGCTGGGTTGACTATGCAAAGAAAATCGAATCAGCCGGTGCGGATGCTCTTGAACTCAATATTTATCTGCTCGCCGCGGAAGCTTCTAAGAACAGCACGGCAGTGGAAAAAGAATATGTAGAAATTGTTAAGGCAGTGGCTTCAAGTATAAATATTCCTGTCGCTGTCAAGATGCATCCCTATTTCAGTTCGGTAGCTAATATGGCTTCCCAGCTGGATAAATCCGGTGCTAAAGGGCTCGTTCTGTTTAACAGGTTTTACCAGCCTGATATTGATCTTGAGACCCTTGAAGTAACACCTAATGTATTACTGAGTACCCCAATGTCAATGAGACTTCCCCTGAGATGGATTGCCATTTTGTATAAGAAAATAAATGCCGACCTCGCAGCCACAAGCGGTATCTATTCAGAAACTGATGTAATCAAGATGATAATGGTCGGAGCAAAGGTTACGCAGATGCTTTCTTCACTTCTTAAGTTCGGCATCGGCCATATTTCTGATGTTCTTACAAGACTTAAATTCTGGATGGAAGTAAATGAATATGATTCGATAGAACTGATGCGCGGAAGTATGAGTTATATGAATGTTGCAGATCCTTCTGTATTTGAACGCGCAAATTATATGAAACTGCTTCACTCTTATAATAAATAAGTAGTAGTTCTCCCATTACAAAGCTGCTGTTTTCACAGCAGCTTTTTTTATTCGTTCACCAATACAGGTCCCGAGGTAACTCCCAGCTCATTATCCACCACAGCAGCACCTCCCTGGTAAGCTTCGATGGTCGCAGTCGACTTTTCAAGCTGCGTTGCTACAAACCCGGTCAGCACAGCTCTTCCATCCTTTACTTCGATATTTATATTCTGTGCGTTTGTGATCGGATCCCAGTATAATTGTTTTTTAATATTGTCTTTTATTTCAGTGTCGTTTTTAACTTCAGCCTGCGGTGCCTCATAAGTGATATCATTCTGAACACCAGCAACTCCTTTTACCGAAGAGGCAGCTTCGCCTGCAATATTTTTTTCAAACTTATTATCTACCTGCCCCGTAAGGAATACTTTACCGTTTTGAACAGACACTCCCGGTTTAAAATTAACTAAGTAAGGGTTTTCCGAGAGAACACTGTAAACCCTGTTTTCTATCTCGCTGTCGTCCGGTACAGGCTCACGCTTAACATTCAAATCATTCTTAACCCGGAGTACGCCGATTGTTCTGAGAGCATCATGTTCTGCGGCATTCTTTGCCTGAAGATTAGATACTGTACCTTTTAATGTTACAGTACCATTATCAACCCTTATGTTTATCCTGTCCGAAATGATTTTCGGATCTAAAATAAAAGCCTGCTCCAGGGCAGCCTGTATTTCTTTTTCGCGGAGGATCCTGTTCTTCTGATTACCCGCAGGTGTTGTATTCTCCCACCACTGGATCTTCAGATCATTATCATTAACATTCTTAACCCCGTTTACCCATGCATCATTATAAGCCCATTCTTTTTCGGCGGCGCTTGCCACTGTACCTGCCAGGTCAACATTCCCGTTATTCACAGATACATTTATGAATTGCTGGTTCACATAAATATCCCATTTAAGCCTGCTGAGGATATCCGCTTTTATATCCTGATCTGACCTGAATGCAGTATAATTGATTTTAATATTATTCGTTACATCCCTTACTCCCTTCACACTTTCCGCGACCCTTCTGCACAATTCCTTTTCCTGCCAGCTCTGAACTGTGCCGGATAAAGTGACATTTCCGTTATTAACTTCAGTGTTCACCTCAAAAGCATCAGTTGCCGGATTATTGGCGAGCGCTGTCAGAATGTCATCTTTAATTTTTGCATCACTGCGCAGTGCTTTCCTCACCTTGATATCATTTACAACGGAGATTACTCCTGTTACTGCTCCTGCAATTTTGGATGCCCGCCTCTTTGTAAGTATGTTGTCCGTTTCTCCTGAAAGAGTAACAACTCCATTACTGACATTTACATTTATTGAATCCGGTGAGATATTCGGAGCAATTAAAAGTTCAGTTTTAACCGCCCTGGCAATATCCTTATCATTTATTGAATGGGTCATATATGTATGGGTAGAATCCGTTTGACTTTGTGAATAAGCCTGGATTGAAATCAGCATTGGTGAAAGACCGAAGCATAAGCTTATGCACAAGAGATAATATTTTAACTTCTTCATTTTCACCTCCATAAACTGTTTTATAATATTTATACTCAAAACCGCGGCGAAATGTGTTGCTGCTGTCACAATTATACTGCACTGAATTTTCATTGTGAATCATACAACATCCAGATCAATATAGACCATGATATTTATTCGTAATTTATGTGTCTAACAGTCAGCAATAAAAGGACTTAAACCATGCATCCTATCAGGGACTATTATTTAACCGGAGATCTGCATTCAGCCGCTTTAATTACTAAAAATTGTTCTGTGGAATGGTTATGTTTTCCGAATTTTGATTCCCCCAGCGTCTTCGGAGCAATACTCGATAAAGATGCGGGTTCTTTTAAGACTGTGATGCCTGAATATGATATCAAAAGTTCTTATGTCGAAAATACCGGCATAGTTGAGTTTCGTTTTAAAAACAAACAGAATGAATTTTATGTACACGACTTTATGGTTCCCCAGGAGATTGAAAAGTGCTATAATCACTTCTTTGTAAGAACCCTGAAGGGTATAAAAGGTAAAAACGAAGTTAAGCTGATTTATAATCCAAAACCTGATTATGCAAGGAAAAAACCCGACTTCCTTGTAAAAGAATCAACGATTCATATAATGATTGAAGATAATCTTCTTATGCTTCATTTTCCCAAAGGCAGTAAGGTAGAAAAAAATGAAAATAAATATGAACTTACTATTGAACTGAATAGGGGTGAAGAAAAAAAACTTGTCCTTGAATTTATAGTCGGCAAAAATAATAGTACATATAAAGGGCAGGACTTTGAGAAATCAACTACAAAGTTCTGGCGTGACTGGGTTGCAAAAGGTCATTTCTTTAATTACTACAAGAAACAATTAATCCGTTCGCTTATTACTCTG
This sequence comes from uncultured Ignavibacteria bacterium, assembly GCA_963832715.1. GTDB lineage: Bacteria > Bacteroidota > Ignavibacteria > Ignavibacteriales > Ignavibacteriaceae > DATFVA01. The sequence continues at coordinate 471,580 of CAWHVB010000005.1, forward strand.
AAAATGATGCTCTTCTATCCTACCGGTGCAATTGTGGCCGCCCCGACGACTTCATTGCCTGAGGAAATAGGAGGTATCAGGAACTGGGATTACAGGTATGTTTGGATCCGTGATGCAACTTTTACTCTTTATGCATTCCACATCGCCGATTATACCATGGAGGCTGAGAGTTTCTTCAAATTTGTTCAGAACATAGCCCAGCGCCATAAGGAAGAGGAATTTGATATAAATACAGTTTATACTATATGGGGGGACGTTGCTCCGACTGAAGTGGAACTCGGGATGAAGGGATATAAGAATTCTTCGCCGGTCCGAATAGGCAATAATGCGACAAACCAGCTTCAGTTAGACGTTTACGGTGCATTGATCGATGCGCATTATTTTATGGCAAAAAATCAGAAGGATAGCATCATCCTCGATAAAATTTCAATCCTTACCTTGATTAATAAAATTAAAATGAAGTGGAAAGATGTTGACAGCGGTATCTGGGAGGTTCGCGGTCACCAATATCATTATACTTACAGCAAAGTAATGTGCTGGGTCGGTGTCGACCGGACTCTGAGGATGAAAGATGATCTCGGACTAACTACCGGGGAAATAGATGATTTGCGGGAATTAAGAAGTGAAATCTATAACTGGATCTGGGAAAACTGCTACGATTCCTCCAGGGAAAACCTGATGCAGTTTGCTGGTGCAGATAATGTGGATGCTACCAACTTTCTGTTTGTTTTATTGCAATTTCTGAATAAGGATGAAGATATTACTAAAACTATCCTGAATAATACCTATAAAGCACTTGGGAAAAATAAGATATTTATTTACCGGTATAGAACCGATGACGGACTGAAAGGCGAGGATAGCACCTTCGTTTTATGTATTTACTGGTATATTTCTGCCCTGGCAATAATGGATAAAAAAGACGAAGCTTCTGAAATATTTAAAGGTTTTGAGAAATATATGAGTGACATAGGACTGATTTCTGAACAAATCGACGCCGATTCAGGGGAATACCTCGGAAATTATCCTCAGGCTTTCTCTCACCTGGGACTGGTTATGTCTGCTTATTACCTTAATAGATACGGCGATAAGGGCTGAATTTACCCTCCCGGGAACTTAATAGACCCTGAAATCGTTCATATTATAGAGTTTTGATGAAGGAAAGTGATGGACAGATACGAAATTATCTCTTTTAGCATCAAATACTTGTTTTTATTTGTCGATGTATTTACTTTTACAGAGCGCAAATAATCCCCTTAAGATAAAAATAGTAAAACGACAATTAATTAATTCTTGATGAGTCCTATGCCCAAGATAAATCTAACTAATAAACCGACCTCGGAGCAGGTGAGAATTCTTAAGGATTACCTTAGCAGGAGATCTCAGCATTCAGGTCAGGGGGATATTAAATTGAGCCAGGTGGTTAAAAGATTTAAACATAAATCTTTAATGTCTGATAAAGACAAAATGGCTCACTTCAGAAAGCTTTTACGTCTTGCTTCTGAAGGAACAAAAATGGAAGAAAAAAAATAAGGAATGTAGGGGAAAGCATTCCTGATATTATACCCGATCAACAGTAATTTCAGCCTGATGTTATGATGATCTATATCTTCATAATTTCTCAGTAGTAATATTGTAGATCACTTCCAATTATAATGAGTAACCTATTCATTTTCCGGATGAAATGTCACCCATGCATTATTTCCGGTTCCGGGCATAATTATCTGCTGATGTGTCTCGATTCCCCCTAAAAAAGGAACTAAAGAAGATAATTATCCAGCTTTTACTTAAAAATCTTCGTTATTTCCTCTCAGCCTTCTCTGATAGCACCCCTAAACTCCTAAATAGGTCCAAATTACGCTCTGGGAATGCTCTGAATTCGCTCTGACACTATAGTGATAGTGAGTAAAAATCCCCATTCTATATAGTAATGATCTTATTGCTTCAATCATTCATAATGATACCTGTTTATTTCTGAAAGGTTTGGAATGAACAAAATAATCTGCATTTAATCAGCCTGACACTTAAATTAATTTATAGATTTAATTACATTTAACGTAATTCTTTTAAATAACTGATCAGTCAGGAATTAAATTCTTAATAATTACATAACTCCCGGTGCTTTATGAACAAACTCATCCTCTTTATAATCATTTTGTTAATGCCTCTAATGCTTTTCTCATGCAGCAATAAAAATGAGAAACCGGCCCAAAGTACAAAAACAATAGGCGTAAGTCTTTTAACCCGCGGACATATTTTTTACCGCGATCTTGAAGAAGGACTGCAGAATGAAGCCGCTAAATACGGATATAAACTTATAATTACATCAGCCGACTGGGATCTTGGTAAACAGATTTCACAGATTGAGGACTTTATCTCACGCAGAGTTGATGCAATTATTGTTTCCCCTGTTGATTCAAAAGGGATCGGTTCGGGAATTGGTGAAGCAAATAAAGCCGGTATTCCTGTCTTCACTGCTGATATAGCTGCTGAAGAAGGTAAAGTAGTTTCACATATTGCATCTGATAATGTACAGGGGGGAAGGCTTGCAGGCGAGTACCTTGCTAAATTGTTAAACGGTAAAGGGAAGGTCGCAATTATTAACCAGCCTGCAATTACTTCAGTGCTCGACAGAGTTGCCGGATTCAGAGAGGCTATTCTTAAATATCCCGATATAAAAGTTGTTGCCGATGTGAACGGACAGGGAGTGCGTGACAGGTCTCTGCAGGTAACGGCTGATGCACTCCAGGCTAATCCTCAGTTAGACGGGATATTCGGAATAAATGATGATACAGCACTGGGAGCCCTGGATGCAGTTAATCAGTTCAACAGGAAGGGAATTGTAATAATAGGTTATGATGCAACTCCGCCTGCTGTTGATGCAATAATGAAGGATTCACCATTAAAGGCCGATGTAGTTCAGTACCCGAAGCTGATCGGAGTCAGAACGATCGATGTCATCAACGATTATTTTAATAATAAAATTGTTCCTGCTAATGTTCCTGTAGATGTAGGCATAGTAGATAAAGAGGCTCTCCAAAAACAAAATGCATCTAAATGAGTAAGCTCCTGGAGATGAGGGAGATTGTAAAGCAATATCCCGGAGTACTTGCGCTTGATAAAGTATCAATTGACCTGCAGTCCGGTGAAGTTCATTGCCTTGTTGGTGAAAATGGAGCCGGAAAATCCACTCTTATGAAAGTTTTATCCGGTGCCGTGAAAAAAGACGGGGGAGAGATCAGGTTAAACGGGGAAATTGTTGATTATGCTTCTCCTTTCGAATCACGTGCGCTTGGAATTAGTATTATCTACCAGGACTTTAAACTCGTTCCGGAACTCTCAGCTGCTGCTAATATTTTTCTGGGTATCGAGCTGGAAGATTCTTTCTTCCTGAATAAAAAGGAAATGAATATTAAGGCTGCTGAAACTATTTCCCGCCTGGGTGAAAAATTGAATGTGAATCTTCCTGTCTCCAAACTCAGCACTGCAGAAAGACAGATGGTTGAAATAGCTAAAGCAATCGTGGGGAATGTAAAAATACTTGCGATGGATGAACCGACTGCTCCGTTGACAAGCACCGAAATGAAGAATTTGTTTGAAGTGATACGGAAACTCAAATCCTCGGGAGTAGGCGTCATCTACATATCTCACAGACTGGAGGAGATCTTTGAGATCGGTGACCGTGTTACGGTGCTTCGCGATGGTCAGCTTGTTCATTCGGCAGCAATGAAAGAAGTCGATAAAAATGAATTGATCCGCCTCATGGTGGGGCGGGAGCTTGCAGAAGAATACCCACATAATAAAGCCGTTAAAGGGAAAGAAATACTTAGAGTCGAAAATATTAATTCAGAAAAATTGAATGATATTTCTTTCTCCCTTAATAAAGGAGAAGTTTTAGGTATCGCCGGACTGGTTGGCGCAGGCAGGAGTGAGCTGGTGAGGGCAATTTTCGGTGCGGACAAAATCAATTCGGGTAAAGTATTTATTAATGATAAAGAGCTTCACATTACTTCACCTGAAGAAGCGATTAAAGCGGGTATAGCTCTTCTTACCGAGGATAGGAATCTGCTCGGTCTTTTTATGAATCTTAGTATCAGGGAAAATATATCGGTTTCCAGTCTTGGGAATATGCTTAAAGGTCTCTTCATAGATAAACAGAAAGAAAATGCAGAAGCAAAAAAGCAGTTTGAGCAATTAAGGATTAAGGCGCCTTCAATTGAAACAGGCGTAGAAGCCTTAAGCGGGGGCAACCGCCAGAAAGTTGTGCTTGCACGCTGGTTAGAAACAAATTCAGATATTTTAATTTTTGATGAACCCACGGCGGGGATTGATGTTGGTGTAAAATATGAGATCTATCAGCTTATAAAGAACCTGGCAGAAGAGGGGAAAGGAATTATTGTTATTTCATCCGAACTTCCTGAATTGATGGGAATATCCGACAGGATTGCCGTAATGTGCGAGGGAAGGATAACGGGTATACTCGGGCAGAATGAAGTAAACCAGGAAAAGATTCTTGACCTGGCAACCAAATTTTCATCCAAGGTTAAACATGCAGGCTGAACTCAGAAGAATAAAACTTGTTGAAGTCATTAGCGAATTTAGTATAGGACTGGCTCTCGTTGCAGAGATAATACTGTTTTCTCAGTTTTCCCAATATTTCTTTACTACAGAAAACCTTCTGAATATTTCATTGCAGGCTTCTATTACGGCGATTATAGCTGCAGGCATGACATTCGTAATACTGACTGCGGGAATCGATTTATCTGTCGGCTCCCTTGTCGCGTTTGCCGGCATACTTACAACAAGTGTACTTAGAATTGATCTTCCGGTTTATGTGAGTCTCACACTGGGTATTCTCGCAGGCTTATTGTTCGGTGTATTCTCCGGTTACATTGCAGGTATATTTGTAACCAGGTTTAAGATTACACCCTTCATTGTAACGCTTGCTTTAATGACAATCTGGAGGGGTGCTTCTTTTGTCTATACCGAAGGAAGACCAATCTGGGAGCTGCCGGATGTATTCGCTTATCTCGGAGGCGGAAGAATAATCGGGATCCCGGTGCCTACTATCATAATGGTTATTGTTTTTATTGTTTCACACATTGTACTAACAAGGACAAGGTTTGGAAGGTATGTCTATGCTGTAGGAGGAAATGTTGAAGCAGCGCGTCTTGCAGGAATTAAAACCAACAGGATACTTATTTCAGTGTATATAATCTCAGGAGTACTTTCTGCATTAGCCGGTATCCTCCTGGCTTCAAGAATAAATTCAGGACAGCCGAATGCAGGGCTTATGTACGAGCTTGATGTAATCGCTGCTGTTGTGGTAGGCGGAACAAGCCTGTTCGGCGGCAGGGGAACTATTATCGGGACATTCCTTGGTGCTATGCTGATCGCGGTTCTCCGGAATGGACTTAATCTATTAAATGTAGGAAGTTATGTCCAGCAGGTTATTGTGGGAGTAGTAATACTGTTAGCCGTTCTGCTGGATCAGTTAAGAAAATCGTAATACTCGGGATTATTCCTAACGGGTAAATTGATAATTTACATTAAAACCAATTATGTAACCGACCACTCCTCCTATTATTAAACCGGAAAATGCTCCTGCAAGAGTTGCTCCATAATGATCAATTTGTCCATGACCATCAGGTGGCTGAATAATCCATCCAGTTGCACCTAAAACCCCGCCAAACAGAATGCCTCCAAGGACTCCGTGAATTACACCTCTCAAGTGATCTTTATAGCTGACATTCTTAATTTCATCAACGCGCACGAGTGGTTTTTTGTTAATCCATTCTCTGGTTCCTCTAAACCTGATAGAATCAGAGGAAATATATATGGATTCGGCTTTTAATTTTATTCCGTTATCCAGTACCAGGTCTGCATTTTTAAAATCGTTAGAAATATAATTGATGTTCCTGATATCACTATTGGGAAGATTATATAGCTTTTCCTCCGATTCACCTTTAAAAATATAGAGTGTATCATTTCTTATTACCGAATGGTTATCATAGTACATTATACTGTCATTGGTCAGGACGACTTCGATATCCTTCTGCCCTGCGGATTCATTATAATCAGTATAAAATTTTTCATCCGGGGAAGTGTACTTCAGATAATGAGTTGTTGAGCAGCCTGTTAAAAAAGTGATAATGATAAGAATTGGAAAAATAATCAGTCTCATTTTTTCTTCCCTTATTTTTTCCTTGAGAAAGCTCTCCTTATTCCTGATCAGGAAATTAACTAATAATTAATCCACACTCAATCATCCCGATTCGCTGAATTCGTAAATTGAATAAATTTAACGCTTGTTTTATATAAATTTGTAGTAATGAAAACTCAAACTTTTATATTTCCTCAGCCTTTTTTAAGCATAATAAATCTGTTCAATAAATCCCGCGGTAAGAAATGAATAAATCATATTACATAACAGCTGCCTTCTTCTTTTTTATAATATCTTCGGTTTTAACCATGGCACAGACAAATGTCGATAAATTATCGGATGCACTTGATTCGCTGACGGCAAATAGTTTCAACAACTGGAGGATTAGTCCTGACCTGGCCAAACCAATAGAAGGCGACCCGACCGCTGCGGATTTTGATGACTCCTCCTGGGGCATACTCAGGGTGGAGGAGAAAAATTACGAAGATTCCTGCTGGCTGAGAAAAGAGATCATACTTCCTGAAACGATCCTTGGAAAGCCTGTTGAAGGGAAAATAACTTTCCTGGTTTCCGTTGACGATTACGGGTACTTTTATGTCAACGGGGAGAATAAAGGATACTTTCCATGGGACGGCGAATTCGTCTTAACTGAAAATGCCAGACCCGGCGATAAATTTATGATTGCCATAAAAGCAATAAACACTGGAGGACCGCTTCGCCTGATTCGTGCCAGGATTGATATGGCCGGCACAAAAGATCTGAGGCAGTCTATACTTGATTTCTCCTTGAGTATGAAGGTTGGACAGAAACTGCTCAGTTTTGATACTTACCAGACGAACGCCCGCGTAAGGACAGATCCCGGGATTGATAAATCCAAACAGAATAAAGAAGAGAAAGCCAGACTTAATGAGCTTCTTCAGAAACTAGCTGCTGAAGTTGATATTGATGCTCTGGGGAACGGGAATATTCAGCAGTTTAAGGCCTCAATGGATGAAGTGCGTGCCCAGCTTCAACCCATAAAAGAATTTGCTAAAAAATTCACATTGTTCTTTGATTCCAATGCCCACATAGACGCTGCATGGCTGTGGAGAGAAAAAGAAACAATTGAAGTGTGCAAAAATACTTTCAGCTCGGTCTTTCATATGATGGATGAAAAACCCGACTTTACATACACTCAGAGTGCGGCACAGTACTATAAATGGATGGAGGATTATTATCCTGATGTATTCAGTGGAATTAAAGAGAAAATGAATGCCGGAAGATGGGAGGCAATCGGCGGGATGTGGATTGAACCAGATTGCAACCTTATTGACGGTCCTTCCTGGATGAGGCAGATCCTTTATGCAAAAAAATATTTTAAGAAAGAGCTTGGAGCTGATATACACATTGGATGGAATCCCGATTCATTTGGATATAACTGGAATATGCCTATGTTTTATCAGAATGCCGGCATCGATGCATTTGTAACCCAGAAGATCGGGTGGAATGATACCAATGTGTTTCCTTACCGGGTTTTCTGGTGGGAATCTCCCGACGGATCAAAAATACTGTCTTATTTTCCGTTTGATTATGTGAACACAATTACACAGGCATATGGTTTGGTTGACTGGCTGAGACAGTTTGAAGCTAATACCGGTTTTACCAATATGCTTGTGCTGTTCGGGGTTGGCGATCACGGCGGCGGACCTTCCATTGAAATGATCGACAGGATACAGCATCTGAGAACCCTTGATATTTATCCTAATGTTATCTACGGAACGACGAAGGAATATTTAGACTGGATGAAGAAGCAGGACCTTTCTGATGTACCCGTCTGGGATGATGAATTGTATCTTGAGTATCACCGCGGTACATACACGACACAGGCGAATATGAAGAAATATAACCGTCTGAGTGAAATAAAACTGACTAATGCAGAAAAACTCTCTTCTCTTTCCAACCTCTTATATAAGGGTAAATATAGAAACGATGATCTTGAAGAAGCATGGCAGGGAGTTATGCTGAACCAGTTCCATGATCTCCTTCCCGGTTCAGGAATCCGCGAAATTTATATTGATGCTATGCAGACCTATAAACATTCTCTTGATATCGCAGACTTCACAAGCAGCGAAGCGCTGAAAAATATTGCCGGGAATATAAATACTTCATTTGTAAAGGACGGGAAGCCGCTGGTTGTATTCAATCCGCTTTCCTGGAACCGGAAAGATGTTGTTCAGTTTGAACTGCCTGAAGGAGATTTAACGCCTTACGCTGTTTATGACGGCAAAGGAAAAGAGGTGCCGTCTCAGATGATAAAGGACGATACTTACAAGAATAAGATTATTTTTATAGCGGGCGATGTACCGTCGTACGGCTATAAGGTTTATTCCCTTAAAGCAAAAAAGAATCCCGACCTGTCTGGCAATAAACTTTCATCAAATAACGTAATAGAAAATGAATACTTTAAGATTACGATCGACCCTGACAGCGGATGGATTAAAAGCGTCTATGATAAGAAAAACAATAAAGAAGTTTTAGCAGGAGAAGGGAACAGGCTCCAGCTTCTTGAAGATAAACCCTCTGCATGGGATGCATGGAATATAGGATGGACAGGTGTAGAATATCCTATGAACTTTAAAAAGATTGAACTGAGAGAAGATGGTCCGGTGAGAACGGTATTAAGTGTATATCATGATTACCTGCAGCCCGGAGTTGTTAAAGATTTTCCTACGCCGAATTTTCCTTCTTCATTTTTCAGGCAGGATATAATTTTGTACAAAGGAATTGACAGAATAGATTTCCTCACCGATGCTGACTGGTGGGAGGACAAAACAATGCTCAAAGTAGAATTTCCCCTGGCCGTCAGGGATAGCGAGGCAACATACGAAATCCCTTACGGATCAATTAAAAGATCAACACAGAGGAACACACCATGGAATAAGGCCCGGTTTGAAGTCTCTGCAATCCGGTGGGCTGATGTTTCGAACAACGGTTACGGAGTCAGCCTCCTGAACAATTCAAAATACGGCTATGATGTAAAGGATAACGTAATGAGGCTTTCATTGCTCAGATCCCCCAAATGGCCTGATCCCACCGCGGACAGGGGAGAGCATCAGATAGAGTACTCTCTTTATCCGCATACCGGCAGCTGGGAAGAGGCGAATACAGTAAATAAGGGGTATGATTTTAATTATAAACTGATACCCTTTATGACCGGCGTCCATAAAGGCAGTCTTCCATCAGAACATTCTTTTGTTAGTATGAACGCTCCTAACCTGGTATTAACAACTTTTAAGAAGGCAGAAGCCGATAATGCCTATATCTTTCAGTGGTATGAGAGTGAAGGTAAAGACACTGAAGCTGAAATTGAATTCCCCGAGACTCCTGTAAAGGTTGTCAAATCAAATTTTATGGAAGAAGACGGAGAGCCATTAAAGTTCAGCGGGAAAAGTTTAAAAATTGTAACTCCCAAAAACTCGATTATAACAATTAAGGCTTATTTCAGGTAAGCGTAAAAGACTTTTCTATTTGCCATATGCTGGGAAGGTGTTTCCTTGCATTAAAAAAAAATTAGTTATTTCTGATTAATCATTCACTTCCGGGTTTTTGCTTTTCCGAAGCCGGATGAATTTTATCCAATCCTGCTTTTGGTAAACTTATTAATTAAAGACGGTGATGTGATATTTGTTGAGATTACTCACCGTTTTTTATGCTTAGAAAGATTTATTTTTTTTCAAAAGTTTCCATTCTTACCGTTCATAATTCTTTAAATCCGCTCATATAAACTTCATTATTTTGATGTAACCAATATGTTTATTAGAAGTCAAAAAGGGTAAAGTTTATTATCAAGGTGAGAAAAATGAAAAAACTGTTACTGCTGATATTCTGCTCCACTCTCCTTTTTGCTTCCTCGAGTAAAAACCAGAACAAAGTAATGCTATTGAAAGAAGTTGATACCCCTATAAAAGTTGATGGTGTAATCGACCGCGAATGGAGTAAAGTAGATTCAGTCAGTGATTTTTTTCAGCTGCAGCCGTATTATGGAAAATCGCCTTCACGCAGGACTATTGCTAAAGTGCTTACGACTGAGGATGCGTTGTACTGCCTGATGGTTTGTTATGACGACAGACGCGATATACAGGCCAGTACCGGTTCGATCGATAACTTTGACGGAGATGTGGTTTCTATCATGCTTGACTCTTTCAACGATGAAAAAACTGCGTATAAATTTGCAGTTTCTGCTTCAGGGGTTCAGGCTGACTGCCGTCTGCTTGATGATGCAAGAAACCGTGATTACAGCTGGGACGGAATATGGTTTGCAGGTTCTAAAGTTTATGACTGGGGATATGTGGTCGAAATGAAAATTCCTTATAAGTCGTTTCAGTATGATGATAAGGCGAATTCGTGGGGGCTTGATTTCGACAGATGGATACCCAAACAGGCAGAGGATTTGTACTGGTGCAGCTATGAACAAAATGAGGGTCAGAGGATCTCGAAATTCGGGAAACTGGTTTTTGAGAACTTCAGACCCTCTGTTCATGGAGTTAACCTTGAGGCATACCCGGTGGGTATTTCCAAAGCAACTTTGAGAGACGATAATAAATACGATGTTGAGGGAAAGGTGGGACTTGACCTTCTTTATAATCCTTCTCCCAAATTAAAATTTCAGCTTACTGCCAATCCCGATTTCGCCCAAATCGAAGCCGACCCCTTTTCGTTCAATATTTCCCGATATGAATCCTATTTTTCTGAAAGAAGACCCTTCTTTACTGAGGGTAATGAAATATTTATGGCATCAGGAAAGCAGACGAGTACTGGATTTTATTCACCTCTCCAATTGTTCTATTCACGAAGAATAGGAAAAAAACTTCCGGACGGTTCTGAAGTGCCATTATATGCAGGAACAAAGGTATTCGGAAGAATAAATGATTGGGAATACGGCGGATTCCTTGCAATGACAGGAGAAAAAAATTATACCGACGACAGCCTACATCTAACAGAAGGACAGGCATTTTTCGGCTCTGCAAGAATAAAGAAACAGATATTCGGTAATTCCCAGGCGGGACTCCTTTTTGTAGGCAAACAGACTAAAGACAGTACTTACGGAGTGATAGATCTTGACGGGGCTTTCCGTGCATCCGACTGGCAGCTGGCCTACCAGGTAGCAAGGTCTATTAAGAACTCCACGGGGGATTATGCTTTCTCTGCAGGATTTACACGACTGACAGATAATATGCTGACATTTGCCCGCGGCAGATACATTGGCGATAAGTTTGATATCAGTGAAGTGGGTTATGTACCATGGATGGGCACGGGGGAATTTACATCGATAGCAGGGCCGTTATGGAATTTTGAAACAGGCTACATCAGGCAAATAATTATATACGGGGGACCATCTTTTTATTATGAAAAAGCAGATAACTTTACTGATTATTTCGGACTCCTCGGATTTAATATGCAGCTCAGGGATAACTGGGGTTATGAAATAAATGCACAGCTTGGAAAGGCTAAAGATGAAGGTCTGGAATATACGTCATACAATGTGAGCCTGAGTTCCTGGTACGGCATTAGTCCTAAATGGAGCGGCAACCTGTATGGGGGTTATTCAAAAACTTATAATTTTTCGAGAGAATACCTGGCTCCTTATTCATGGTTTGGAATTTATATCAACTGGAAAGCGGCTGATATTCTGGATCTCGGAACTTCGTACGATATGTATGTCGAAGGGAATCCCGACGGACACGTTGAAGATATCACTTATAATGCTCGCCCTTACTTTTCGCTGACCCCGGTTAATAATTTAAATATAAGGGTGTATGTAGACAACGTTTTTATTAAATCTGTAGACAGGCTTGATCATGTAATCGCAGGATTCCTTTTCTCATACAATTTTTCTCCTAAGTCGTGGATTTACCTTGCTCTCAATGAGGTTAGAGACAGAAGCGATGAATTCGATAAGGCAGGCAACCTGCAGCCTTACAGAATGCACACCGTGGATAGGGCAGGCGTATTTAAAATAAAATACCTGTACTATTTCTGACAGCCTGCAAAAATAATTATACCTGAACGTTAAAGAGCCCCCATCTGGCGGGCTCTTTTTATTTTCCTCCCGAAAAAACGGCCATAGCGTTCTTTTATTCTCAGATATAAAGCGTATGTGAAGCGTATGTAGAGCGGAGGTGAAGCGCAGGTGGAGCGGAGGTGAGACGTATGTGGAAGGTATATGAGGAGTAACTGGAATTTAATACCAGGTTTGTTTTTTAAGTCAATATGATGGGACAAAAAAGAAAAAGCCGGGGGTAAAAATTAACCTGGTTATGAAAAACATAACCAGGTTAGATAAGGGAGACTTAATTGTTAATAGGCCGGATAATACCGTAGGGAGATAAATTATTTCACATAAAGACCTGCAGAAAGGAAACCGCACCAATGTTCAAGGGAAAATGGGGCAGTTGTTCCCATATGAGTTCCATAGACTGGGAGGGGTTTTTCTGTCCAGGTATCCGAATACTTCAGGAGTTTTCCATTAAGGCCTTCAAGGTTCAGCGCATCTGCGATATGATAAATTGAAAGAAGTCCGAACGGAACGGAGAATTTCCCGCACCATAAAGGAACCGGTGTTTTAATTTCGGGACTTCCCCAGAGCTCTTTGGATAAGCCTTCTATATCGTTGAATGATAATCCAGCGTTTATATAGGTATCCGCTATTCTCCTATCATTGGACGTCGCTTCAGAGTGGGCTTTCTGATCCTTACCGAAGGGTGAGTTGTCAAAATCATCGCCGTAATGATCGGCATCAGTAGATATAAGGAAAAAGATATCTTTACCCGGTTTAAGATTGTTTGAAGTGATATAATCTTTTATTATTCCTGCAAGATTGGTGGAAATAGTATCCATCCTTTGAAAAGGCATCTGGGTGACCATAATCGGAGTGATCTTTACATCCCTGTTATAATACTGCAGGAAAGGAACAAGCGCCTCTATGGAATGTTCAATATCCTGAGCTTTGTTGCTGACCATATAGTAATCTTTATCAAGCTTAGATTTGATAATCTCCCGCAGAGGTGAAATTTCAACATCGTGGTATGGTCCTTTCCAGTACTTATAGTCGTCGAGTATAAGAACATTTTTAGGATCATTCATAGCCTTCCTGACTGTTCCATGCGTAACCCCGAATATGACAACTTCCTTGGCTTTAATGAGAGGATAGAGGGGATAATAAACCCTTCCGGCATATAAATAATCGTCGTGCGGAGAAATACCGCCGATAAGAAGACCATTATCCGCAGATTTTACATCTGAATTATCCGAGAGATATTTCATAAGGGTATCCATTTCGGAAGCCCGCCAGCAGAAGCCGACATTATCCCTTACGGGACGTACATTATTTTCCTGTGCTGAAATCATACTGCTTAATAAAAATGTTAATAAAAGAATTGTTGGCAATACAAAAAAACATTTCATTATCCCATCCTCCGTAAACTATATTATTGAGATAATCATTAAGAAAATTTTTCTTAATTTTCTAATGAACAAAAATATGATAAAAAATAAAAGAAAATATCTTCTTTTCTACCTAAAAACAGGGGGAGGCCATTTTGCCCCGGCTTCTTCACTTGCCGGCTATCTAAAGCGGCATCATTCCGAAGAAGTAAATCCTGTACTGGTTGACGGATTTGAAAAGACAAACCGTGTTGTTAAAAACCTGATCGAAGAAGGCTACCGCAATCTTCAGTCGAAGGCCAAATGGGCTTATGAAGCTTTATATGCTTTTAATAAGATCACTCTGTTCGCAAAGATTTCCTGTTTTATTGTATCCAAATCCTCTGTAGATTTTATAAAACAGAGAATCTTAGAAGAAAAACCGGAGAAGATTGTCATCCTTCATTTTTTTCTCATTGAGCCGATATACGAGGCTGTAAAGAAATTAAAATTAAATATTCCTGTTTATACACTGGTAACCGATCCCTATACTGCTCACCCCATGTGGTTTTTAAGAAAGAATCAGAGGTTCATAATATTCAGTGAACGCTTAAAAAATTCAATGATCAATAAAATCCCGAGCGAGCACATACACGTCTTTCCGTTTATACTCGAAGAAAAATTCTCACAGCCCGTACCCACGTCTGCAATTCCCAGGCTGAAAAGAGAGATGGGATTTGCGGCCGAGAAAAAGATAATCATGATTCTCGGCGGAGGAGACGGGATCCCTCACGGGAGAACCATATTGGAGAATTTACTGAATATAAAACCGGCTGCGGAAATTGCTGTCGTCTGCGGGAAGAATAAATCATTCTATAACGCCGCTAAAAAACTTAAAGAAAAGCATCCTGATGTTCCAATGAAAGTATACGAGTTTGTAAGCTTTGTTTATGAACTGCTGAATATTTCTGACGTGGTGATCACGAAATGCGGAGCCTCTACTATCATGGAAATACTGATACTGTGCAAAGTCCCTATAGTGAACGATTTTATCTGGGAACAGGAAAAGGGAAACATTGAGTTCGTGCAGGAAAACGGACTTGGGGTATATGAAAAAGACATTGCCAAACTGCCGGTTGAAGTAAACAGGCTGATTGAGGATAATACGTATTACGGGAACTTCCGAAAAAATATAGAGAACCTCCACATTAAAAACGGGGTGGCGGATGTTGCCGAATTTTTATTCAGAGGTACTGATTAAATCAGAATTAAACGAAGCAGCTATTTGTTCATTGCCCATTCGATGACAGCTGTAAAAACAATCTTCATATTATTTTTATTTATCCCCTCTATGATAAAGTCTTCATCACCCGCCGATTTATAAACCTCAATCACTTCATTATACTTAGACTCTGATAGAAAATTTATTTCAATATTTTTCAATTTAGCATTTTCATAATGTTCTTTGGAGAAACTATCCATAATCAGTTCAATATATTTTATGTTATTCACATGCTGATTCAGATCAATGTCGGTATATCTCATATGTTTGGTGAAGAGGAATTCTTTTTCCAAGGGCTGAGTAATTTTACGGGGTAATAAATCAATCGCAGACTGCTGTTCCTGGTAATGTATGGGAGCCGGAAGACTTGAAGTATCTATTATCCTTTTTGATTTAAGATTTATCGGAAGCCAGGCTGTAGTAGCCTTACCTATTAAGCCTCCTGTCTTATTGAATATCCGGAAATCTCTCAATGAATAAAGTTTATATTTCTTCTTCGGCCAGGTTTTTATAGTTATTGCCTCTGCAAAACAAGGGAATTCTTCGATCTCAACTTTTGCCCACGATAATACCCAGGCAAAATTATGCTCTAATAATGCTGTATACCCGAGATTTAGTTTGTCGGCATGCGCCGCTGCAGTGTCCTGCAGTAATATAAACAGCGAATCGATCCTTAACCGGTTCATAAAATCAACTTCGTGCGCCTGTATTACATTTTCCGATTCGTAAAATTCATCCAAGGAGATTTCCTTCCAAAAGAGTATGCACTAAAATACTAATCAAAATTTTATTTATCCGGGTATTGACAACCAGGTGCTTATAATCGTATATTTACGATATACGATTGCGAGGAATTATGGCTTATTCGAAAAAAGAAGAATTTACAAAAGATGACGCATGGCTTGCAGAAATCGGCAAAGCATTGTCGCATCCAGCAAGGATCAGGATATTAAAAATTCTGAGCAGTCTGGATGTATGTATGTGCGGTGATATAGTTGAACTTCTGCCGCTCTCGCAATCAACTGTCTCACAGCATCTAAAAGAGCTCAAAAGGGTAGGGTTAATAAAAGGAGAAATAGAAGGACTTAAGGTCTGTTACTGCATAAACGAGCAGACACTCACAAAAGCTAAAAAAGAACTGGACAGCCTTTTTCAGGCTGTTTGTTCGTGTTAAATCAAAAAGGAGAAGAAATGAACTCAGCGGACAAAGAACTTAAAGACATAGTAAAAGAAAAATACACTGAAATAGCAGTTATCAACGGAGGAGGAGGCTGCTGCGGAACGAACAATAAAATTGTCGGCTACACCATTATGAAAGATGAATATGATAATATGGAAGGGTATGTAAAGGATGCCGACCTGGGGCTGGGGTGCGGTCTGCCGACTGAATCTGCCGGAATAAAAAAGGGCGATACTGTAATCGATTTGGGCAGCGGTGCAGGAAATGATGTATTTGTTGCCAGAGCAATTGTCGGAGAGGAAGGAAAAGTAATCGGTCTGGATTTTACGGCAGAGATGATAAATAAAGCGATAAGAAATAAGGAAAAGTTAGGTTTTAAGAATGTAGAATTCATGCTCGGTGAAATTGAACAGATGCCCATTGAGAATGAAACTGCAGATGTAGTGATATCCAATTGCGTGTTAAACCTGGTGCCTGATAAAAGAAAAGCATTTGCTGAGATCTACAGGGTATTAAAGCCAGGTGCTCATTTCTGCGTATCGGATATAGTTATAAAGGGTGAAATGCATCCTGAACTGAAGAAATCTGCTGAGATGTACGCGGGATGCGTAGCCGGTGCCCTCCAGCAGGATGAATACCTCAATACCATAAAGGAATCAGGATTTGAAGACATTGAGATAAAGAAGACAAAAACAATAGAATTGCCGGATGAACTGCTCCTAAAATATTTGTCGAAGGAAGAAATAGAAAATTATAAAAGAAAAATTAAGGGTATCTACAGTATCACTGTAGTGGGTTATAAAAACTAAACAGCAGAACTATGAAAATTTTAATTTTGTGTACCGGTAATTCCTGCAGAAGCCAGATGGCGGAGGGATTCCTTAAATCATTCGATAATAACCTTGAAGTATATTCAGCCGGCACAAAGCCGGCTGAATATATCAGTCAGAAAGCTGTTGCGGTAATGAAGGAAAAGGGTATTGACATCGGGAAAGGAATACCTGAAAACGTTGAAAAGTATCTTAACGACTCTTTTGATTATGTTATCACTGTCTGCGACAATGCAAAAGAAACCTGTCCCGTGTTTTTAGGTAAAGTAAAGGAAAGGCTGCACATGGGATTTGAAGACCCGGCTGAGGCAGAAGGAACCGAAGAAGAAGTACTGAATTTTTACCGCAAAATAAGGGATGAAATAGAAACTGCATTCGGGGATTTCTATAGAACAAAAGTAAGGACTGAAAAATTAAACTGACTCCTGTTTAAGGGAATTTTCTAAGAATGATGAAGTAAAATCATTATGACCAGACTAACTAAAAAATTAAATTTTCTTGACCGGTACCTGACGTTATGGATCTTTGCCGCAATGCTCCTGGGAATTATCAGCGGCTACTTGTTTCCGGGCATTACCGGTTTCTGGAATACATTTCAGTCAGGGACAACCAACATCCCAATTGCGATCGGCCTGATCTTAATGATGTATCCTCCTCTGGCGAAAGTAAAGTACGAAGAGCTGTCCCAAATATTCAGAAACCTGAAAGTACTGACTTTGTCTCTGGTTCAAAACTGGATAATCGGCCCGTTACTTATGTTCTTCCTGGCAGTAATTTTTCTTCATGACTATCCTGAATACATGGCCGGTTTAATATTGATCGGCCTGGCGCGTTGTATTGCGATGGTCATTGTGTGGAACGAACTGGCCGAAGGGGATACGGAATATGCTGCCGGTCTGGTGGCCTTCAATTCAATTTTCCAGGTGCTTTTCTTTTCATTATATGCTTATCTTTTTATTACAGTATTCCCGCGCTGGCTGGGGTTAAGCAGTTTTGCTGTTGATATATCTATAAGTCAGATCGCCGTGAGTGTGCTTATTTATCTCGGGATACCATTCTTCGGCGGGATGATGACAAGGTTCGTACTTATTAAAATAAAAAACAGAGAATGGTATCAGCAGAGATTTATTCCAAAGATCAGTCCTATAACTTTAATAGCGCTTCTTTTTACAATCTTTGTGATGTTTTCATTAAAGGGGGAATATATAGTAAGAATTCCGTTTGATGTTTTAAGAATTGCTGTTCCCCTGGTGATTTATTTTGTTATTATGTTTTTTATTTCTTTCTACATGGGAAGAAAAGCAGGTGCGGATTATTCAAGAACTACCACACTTTCATTCACTGCAGCGAGTAATAACTTCGAATTAGCAATTGCTGTATCAGTAGCTGTTTTCGGAATAAATTCGGGAGAATCCTTTGCGGCAGTCATCGGCCCGCTTGTGGAAGTCCCGGTACTGATCTTACTGGTCAACGCGGCTTTATATTTTAAGAAAAAATATTTTACGGAGTTAAATACCATCTGATAATCATTCAAACTGCTTCATAATTAATTTAATTCCTTGCATGGGAATTATTACCCAGTCAGGCCTGTTATTTAATTCATATTCTATTTCATAAATGGACTTATCGAGAAGGAACATATTAAGCAGAATACTCAGCTGTTCTTTGTCTGATGGAATGAAAGCATGCCCTTCAGCTGCATCCCTGTATGCATTTAAGAACGCACCGCTGACGAAATAGAACCAGGGTTCTATCCATTGCTGCATTATGTCAGTATCTTCGGGTCTTACTTTGGAGCGCTGGAAATAAACGCTGTAGACTGCATAGTGAAAAGAACGAAGCATTCCGCCCACATCTCTGAATGCTGAATATTTCAGCCTTCTTTCCCCGGGAGAACGTGCGGGTTCTCCTTCAAAATCGATTATGACAAAATCATCACCTGTACTTAACACCTGTCCCAGATGATAATCGCCGTGTATCCTTATTTTTTGAGCAGATATTTTATTCTTTAAGACCTTCTTATACTGCCCGAGGATTTTATCTCTTAAAGAGAGTATTTCTTCAGCCTCTTTCTTAACGGATTGAGGAAGTTTTGAAAGGTTGCCGGCAAAGAAATTTAATCCTTTTTTTGCATTTGAATAAAGCGTTTGATAGAGAGCCTTTTGATACAATGTTGAGAATGCTTCAGGCGCAAAATCAGGATTTACTGTTGATGAAAGCTTTATGTGCATTTCAGCGGTACGCTTTCCAAGGAGTCTTGCCTTCTCAAAAAAGACAGCGCCTATATAGTCCTGCAGTATAGGCGGCACATCTTCAAACCGGATATCGAAAATCTTATTGAGATCCGGCTGTTTGACAGGACACTCTTCATTCTGCGCTACAGCCCTTTCAAAATATCTTCCTACTGCATCCAACGTGACTGTCCAGGCGTCACCCTGGTTAGGTGTAAACTTCTGCAGAAGTGCCAGGACACGCGGAGCAGAAGAGGATTTCTGGTATTCAAGGCTCCCGGCATAAGTTGGTACGTTATCGAAATTTTGTTCTTCACTCAGAAATTTGATTATCTCAGGGTCGGGATTTATACCTTCCTCAACACGACGATAGAACTTCAGGAAAAATATATCGTCATAAAGTACTGAAGAATTACTCTGTTCTGCTTTAAGCACCCTGGAGGCAGCGGGTAATTCATTAGTATTGAGCATGCTTCTGAACCTTTTGCTCTTTAAAAGAGACAAGTGTTCCGGATTTTCCCCTGATCTTTTTTCTTTTATCAATCATATACAGAATTTGCGAACGGAATTTAGCCCCGTAAACCGCATCATAAAGAAATCCCTCTTCATCAGTGAGATGCAGCCTGGCAACAATACTTTGGGGAGAATCTTTCAGCAGCTTTTCACCTTTACTCTCGGGAATAAACGAAACTACAAGCACGTAATCTTCAGGTGAACCAACAGCATAATCGACCTGAAGTATTAACAATGAAGCATTTTCTCCGTCTAACTGAATACTTATATTTTCTTTGATCGATATATTTTTCAACTGACGTGCTTTACCCCCGAACCATCGGCATGTCTTTATATAGCGGGGCAGGATCCTTTTTTCGAGATACATTTTGCTATCACCGGTCAGCACTTCAGCCCATTGTTTTTTTGCTTTTAGTTCAGGCAGAGTTCTTTCATCAATGTCACTTTCATATTCTTTTTCTTTCGACAAGCTGAACCAGTAGTGATCGTAAGGACCAAGAGTAATTATATAGGGTTCATCTTTAATCCGGGGAAAAATATTCTGACTGAACATTTCTTCCGGTGTATAACTTTCAAGTTCTTCTGTTCTTAACCTGACCACCTGAGCAAAGCGGGAAAGATTTATTACTACCAGGACAATTTCATCATCACTTGTTCTGATAAAAGACAGGATTTTAGGATTATCAGAGGAGATGAATTTCAAATTTCCCCGGCTCAGTGCTTTAGACTGCTTCCTCATAGCTATCAGTCGTTTCATCCACCATAAAGGAGAAGACAGGTTTCTTTCCTGTATTTCAACATTAATAGACTGGTAGAGATATTCAGAATCTATAATTACTGGAAGGTATAGCTTCTGAGGATTTGCCTTTGAGAACCCCGCATTCCTGTCGGCAGTCCACTGCATCGGAGTTCTTACTCCATCCCTGTCGCCAAGGTAATAGTTATCACCCATTCCTATCTCATCGCCATAATATATTACAGGTGTACCTGGAAGGGAGAACAGAAGGATGTTAATCAGCTCGATCTTTTTCCTGTTATTTTCGAGGAGAGGGGCAAGTCTCCTGCGGATACCAAGATTTAGCCTGGCGCGTGGATCCTGAGCAAAAATCCTGTACATATAATCCCGTTCCTCATCAGTGACCATCTCAAGCGTAAGCTCATCATGATTTCTCAGGAACATCACCCACTGACAATTAGAGGGAATTTCGGGAGTCTGCTCAAGGATATTTATCACAGGGAAGCGGTCTTCCATTCTTAAGGCCATAAATAAGCGAGGCATGACGGGAAAGTGAAAAGCCATATGGGATTCATCTCCGTTGCCGAAATAAGCGACTGAGTCTTCAGGCCATTGATTAGCTTCTGCAAGGAGCATTTTATTCTTAAACTTCTTATCAACGTGTGCTCTAAGCTTTTTCAGGAATTCATGCGTTTCGGGGAGATTTTCGCAATTGGTTCCTTCACGTTCGTACAAATAGGGGACTGCATCAAGGCGCATTCCATCGACTCCCATTCCGAACCAGTAATCAAGGACTTTAAATATCTCCTCCTGCACTTTCGGATTATCATAATTAAGATCCGGCTGATGGGAATAAAAGCGATGCCAGTAATAAGCATCTGCAGAAGGATCATACGTCCAGTTGCTTGTTTCAAAATCCTGAAAGATAATTCTTGCTTCATTGTACTTAGCAGGATCATTACTCCATACATAATAATCGCGGTATGGACTTCCGGGCTTGGATTTACGGGCCTTCTGAAACCATTTATGCTGATCGGATGTATGATTCACGACCAGCTCTGTAATTATCCTTAATCCTCTTCTATGCGCTTCCTTTAATAATCTCTTAAAATCCTGGAGTGTGCCGTAATCGGGATGAATATTAAAATAATCTGCAATATCGTAGCCGTCATCTTTCAGAGGAGATGGGTAAAAAGGAAGGAGCCATATCGCAGTCACGCCGAGGTTCTCAAGGTAATCCAGTTTTTCAACGAGTCCGTTTATATCTCCTATCCCGTCGCCATTGCTGTCATAAAATGATTTTATATGGAGTTCATAAATAACTGCATCCTTATACCATAAGGGATCGTCAGCAAGCTTGAGTAAATTTTCTGTCATATTAAAAAACTTTATTACATAAAATAGTCGAAGTCGTTTTCCCGGCGAAGTCTTCTGTGAATTCTGAATATGTAAGCTGGTGATTCTTCAGGGATCCAGCTCTACAATATTCTCACTTCCCATCCACATAAATTTATTATCATGCATCAGCTCGTGAACAAGGTATGATTGTTTTTCAGATATACCGAATGATTCAATAGGGATCCGTACTGAACCTCTCTGGGTATGATAGTAGTCGAGGTTAACTACAATTAAAAGTATATTCGAAAGATCATCAGTCACTTTCCCGTAGCATAGCAGATACTTATTATCCGTATGGTAGAACTCAATATTAAAAGTTGTATGGAGAGCCTCATTCTCTTTTCGGATTTCATTTATTCTGGATACTATTTCGGTAATGCGGTCCGGTTTATTATAGTCCCATTTTTTAAGTTCATACTTTTCTGAATTAATGTACTCCTCCTTACCGGGAATTGCATCATTCACGCATAGTTCATATGCGGGGCCGTATATACCATAATTGGAAGAAAGTGTTGCAGCAAGAACCAGCCGGGTTATAAATGCCGGACGCCCTCCGTACTGAAGATTTTCAGGAAGAATATCGGGAGTATTCGTCCAGAAATTGGGTCTGTAGAATTCGCGAGCTTCACTTTTAGTAAGTTCAGTAAGGTAGTCGATGAACTCATCCTGTGTGTTTCTCCATGTGAAGTAAGTATAGGACTGCGTGAATCCTATTTTCCCGAGTCTGTACATAACCTTAGGACGCGTGAAAGCTTCTGCGAGAAAGATAACCTCAGGGTTAGTACTCTTAATCTCCTTAATCAGCCACTCCCAGAAAGGGAATGGTTTTGTATGGGGATTATCCACCCGGAAAATCTTTATTCCTTTCCCGATCCAGAATACCACAACGCTCTTCAATTCATCCCAGAGTTTTCTCCAGTCTTCAGTTTCGAAATTTAAGGGAAGCACATCCTGGTATTTTTTAGGGGGATTTTCCGCATACTGTATTGTTCCATCCGGACGCCAGCGGAACCATTCAGGGTGTTCTGTCACATAAGGATGGTCGGGGGAGCATTGATAAGCTATATCAATTGCAGTTTCTATTCCCAGGGATTCAGCTTTCTGAACAAAAGAAATAAAATCCTCCATCGTTCCGAGTTCAGGATTTACAGATTTATGTCCTCCTGCGGATGATCCTATTGCCCAGGGACTGCCGGGGTCGCCCGGTTTTGAATCTGCCGTATTATTTTTACCCTTCCGGTGTGTTTTACCGATAGGGTGGATAGGAGGCAGGTATATTACATCGAAGCCCATTTCAGCGATATGAGGCAAAAGCTTTTCCGCATCTTTGAAGGTTCCATGTCTGCCGTTTCCTGTTGAACGGGGAAAAAATTCATACCACGAGCTAAACAAGGCTCTTTTCCGTTCGACCCATACTTCGTACTCGTTTTCAAAGACCGTAGCAATTGAACGGTCGGTATATTTATACATAAGTCCGGTCAGCTTTTCACTCAATGCAAGATCAGGACTCTGATTACCGTCAGGACTTTTCATTTCTTCCACTGCGGAAAGCATAACTTTTTTATCTTCTTCGCGGCCGGCACCGGAAGAAACTTCTTCTATCATCTCTGCACCGATTAGAAGTTCCACTTTTATATTCTGAGCTGCCTCAATTCTTTTTTCAAGATCCTTCTGCCAGGTCTGGAAATGATCCACCCAGGCCCGGAGGGTATAATAGTAAGTGCCGACTTCCTCAACTATAAAAACGCCTTCCCACCTGTCATTTTCTTTCTGGAACATCTGTACTGCTGTATAGGTTTTTTCCCCTGCTTTTCTGTATAAAAGTTCCGCAGAAATGGAATCGTGCCCGTCGCTTAAAATATCAGCCGAAACAAGTACCTTTTCACCCGTAACTCTTTTAACGGGAAACTCTCCGCAATTTACATTCGGCTTTACATTCTGAATTTCTACCCGTTTCCTTCCATCTTCTTTTATAGTCATTCTCCTTCGTGTTGATTGAGCTATATCATAAAGAAAAACTTTTTGGATTAATATGATCTGTATCAAAAAACACGGATTGCCTGATTTCAATGATATCCGGTCAAAACCGATGATGGGAAAATTGAAAAATTATGCTGACAGATCTAAATTTCAGTAACCTTTTTTGATAATCGCAGGTCTAATAGAGAAAACCAGAGGGATAGAAAATAATGAAATATTTTACATATGCTTTTTTAATACTCATATTATTGGTTTTAACCGGCAGTTTATCAGCCTGCCGTGTAGAAGTAGGTTCAGATTACGGAGGTGATCTGGAAGTACTTCAGGAGAAAACATTTCCTGCTCAGCCCGGGAAGGATTTGAAAGTTGAAACTTCAAGCGGGGATGTTACAATCACCACCTGGGATAAATCAGAAGTTTATATAAAAATACTTGGAAATGACAAGGCCAGGCAAAAAGTTGATTTTGTCTTCAATAATGACGACGATGAAGTATCTGTAATTGCAAAAAGAGAAGGTTCATTCTTCAACTGGTTCTCAAGCGGAATAAAGATGCGTTTCGAGATTAAAGTTCCGGCAGAATTTAATACTAAAGTAAGTACCTCAGGCGGAGATATCATGATAGGCCAGATAAGAGGTAATAACAGTTTAAGGACCTCGGGCGGAGACGTCTGGGTTAAGAATACTGATGGTGTATTAAAGGTGACTACTTCCGGGGGAGAAATAAACCTTGACAGCAACAGCGGCGAGATGGACGTCTCCACATCAGGCGGTAATATTAAGGCAAGAGATTTCAAAGGAGACTTTTCGGCATCCACATCAGGTGGAGATATATTCTTAAAAGGAAGTGATTCAAAAATTTATGCTGAAACATCGGGCGGAGATATAACCCTTGAATATAACGGAGCAAATAAGGGAATCGATCTTGAGACATCAGGCGGAGACATCCAGATGAAACTTCCTTCTGATTTTAATGCTTCGGCAAATATGCATACCTCCGGCGGCGATATAGAATGCGATCTGACTGCAAATAATGCCAGGAAGATTTCCTCAACAAGATTTGAAGCCGACCTGAACAATGGCGGAGAAACCCTTACTGCGAAAACATCAGGCGGAGATATTACGATTAAAAGACAGTAGCATCAATCGGTAAATGCTCATCTCACACAAGCGCAGGTGCCTTTCAGGTATCTGCGCTTTTTATTTGAAATAATTACCTCTCTTTTATAGTTTTAATGAAAGTATTAATAGAACTATGAAGATGCAGCTTATATATAAATTTCTTAATGACGACGAACTTCTGAGAATCTCCAACAGGATTAAATCGGCAGAAAAAAAGACAGCCGGTGAAATCTGTGTAAGCATAAAAGAGCGCCGCTCATTTATGCAGAAGAAAAAAACGGTACGGGAACTGGCAGAGGAAGAATTCGTTAAACTCGGAATAGATAAAACAAGAGATAAAACGGGAATAATAATATTCTTTCTGCTTGAGGCAAGAGAATTTTATATAATGGCTGATGAAGGGATCAACAATAAGGTTCCTGAGAAAACATGGGATAGGGTTAAAGATGAAATGCAGTCATTTTTCATGGAGGGGAAATTTTCCGCAGGGATTCTGCAGGGAGTTGACAGAGTAGGGAACATATTAAGCGAACACTTTCCAATCAAGCCCGACGATACAAACGAAATTTCCAACCGGGTGATCTTAGAATAGCAGAACTATTTAATTGAAAATCTTCCGTGATATCAAGCCGGAATATTATTTAGAAAGCTCTGTTTCAATCGCAGAGGATATTCCACTGCTTTCAGGAGTAACTTTGCTCCTGAACCTTGCCACAATTTCACCTTTTTTAGAGATCAAAAACTTTTCAAAATTCCATTTTACATCGCCCTGCTCTGTGTTTGTGTTCGAAGTAAGTTTTGCATACAGGGGCGACCGGTTATCACCGTTAACCTCAATTTTATCGAAAAGTTTAAAAGTCACTCCATATTTAGATGAGCAGAAATTCTGAATCTCTTCATTTGTTCCGGGTTCCTGACCGCCGAACTGGTTGCAGGGGAAAGCAAGTATCTCAAAACCCTGGTCTTTATATTTATTATATATTTTTTCCAGACCTTCGTACTGTGGTGTAAATCCGCATTTACTGGCGACATTGACTATAAGGAGGACTTTTCCCTTGTATTCAGATAGTTTGACATCTTTTCCATTCATATCCTTTACCGTTATATCGCTGATATTATTAGTCATTTTATCGCCCGGAGTAATTGCAGATGCTGAATAACTTAAAATAAAAAACAAAGAGACGGCGGCTGCAGCAAAAAGTTTTTTCATCATCAAAATCCTTTCTGATTATTAACATACACAGCAGAATTTAGTTCACTTTTAATTTAAAGAACGTAAAATATCGCAAACCATACAGGAGGTTAGGGGATATATCAGTTTGTTTTTCCTGTAGCTGAAGAAATATTTTCCCAGTAATTGACCTCCGAAGAACGCTCCTACGAGTACAGGATAAGTTATAAAGTGAAATCCGATTCCCGACATAAGTCTTAACGCTATAACGAAAGGTACCGGCAAGTGAATGGCAAGTACCCATTGAAGAGAGAATTTTTTAACATTTGCCCTCCAGTAACCGAAGGGCAAATTAAAAATAAAGACAGAAACGGCAACTACTAAAAGATTCATTATAAAACAAACTTAATGTTAACTCATCAATGCCGCAATGGCAGAAGTATTCACTATATCATCAACACTGCATCCACGGCTAAGATCGAAAAACGGCCGTTTTTAAACCCTGTACTACGGGACCTATAGCCTCAGCTTTTCCGAGCCGCTGGGCGATTTTATACCCGATATTTCCCGCATTGAGATCCGGGAAGATCAGCACATTTGCCCTGCCTGCCACATCGCTGCCAGGGGCTTTCCGTCTTCCTATTGAATCGATAATAGCTGCATCAAACTGTAATTCTCCGTCAATATTAATTTCGGGATGTTTTTTCTTTGCGAGTGCGGTTGCCTGGATCACCTTATCAACCAATTCATGTTCTGCACTTCCTTTTGTGGAAAATGACAGCATTGCGATATAAGGTTCTTCACCTGTAAGTTTTTGATGATTTACAGCTGTTGTAACTGCAATATCAGCAAGCTGTTCCACGTCGGGGTTTGGAACGACCGCACAATCTGCAAAACTGTAAGTTTTGTCGGGCATAACCATGAGGAAAAAACTCGAAACAGTAGAAATACCCTCGGGCATTCCTATGCACTGAAGTCCTGCCCTGAGTACGTCCCCGGTAGATGCAGTAGAACCCGCAACACTTCCATCTGCCATTGATTCCCTTACCATCATTGCCCCGAAGAAGAGGTCTTTTTTCATCGTCTCGCGGGCAGTTTCGATGCTTATTCCTTTTTTCTTCCTGAGATTAAAAAATATGTTAGTGAAATCGCTCAGTTTATCCGATGTGTCAGGATCGATTATCCTTACGCCCGATAGTTCGCAGCCGAGGTTCTTTGCTTTTTCGAGGACCTTATTTTCATTACCAACGGTTATAACGGACGCAATCTTCTCTTTTGTTAGTATCTCTGCAGCTTTTATTACTCTGTCATCGTGAGATTCAGGCAGGATTATAGTCTTTTTACGCGAGGAAGCTTTACTGATTATATCTTCCATTAATTTGTTGCTCATTTATTTTCTCCCGTTTTCTGAAAAAAACAACTAACAAATTTACAAAAAATGTACACGAATCGTATTTCCGGGTTATCCTGATGCCGGGAGAAGCAGCTATAGAATTACATACAGCTTTCATGGATGAGCATCACGCCCGAAACAGATATGGACATTAAAAACCATTTATTTTTTTGACTTATTAA
The DNA here is from genome assembly GCA_963832715.1 of uncultured Ignavibacteria bacterium. GTDB lineage: Bacteria > Bacteroidota > Ignavibacteria > Ignavibacteriales > Ignavibacteriaceae > DATFVA01. Next base: position 499,158 of record CAWHVB010000005.1, read on the forward strand.
CTATTATTTTTATTATAACGGACTAATATTAAATAATAGTTCAGATGCCCTTATACAGCCTGAATATCGTTGATTTTTCATTAAAAAAAGGATAGATTCACACTCTTAATTTTGCCATGATTGCTGAAAATATTAAAGTACTGCGGGACCGGATCGAACGAAAATGTGTAGAAGCAAATCGTGACAGCCGTGAAATTAAACTAATTGCTGTTTCGAAGACATTCGGAACTGATTATATTGAAGAAGTATTTGATGAAGGCCTGAAAGAATTCGGTGAAAACAAAGCTCAGGAATTATCAGCTAAGTATGAGCAGCTGGGTGATAAAATTACATGGCATTTTATAGGTCACCTGCAGCGTAATAAAGTCCGATTTGTTGTTCCGGCCGCAAGTTATATTCATTCTATAGATTCTCTTCAGCTTGCATCAGAGGTAAACAAAGCTGCCGCAAAAATTAACAAGGTACAGAAAATACTTTTGCAGGTTAAGACTTCAGAAGAGGAATCAAAGTTCGGCATCCAGAGCGTGAGTGAACTATTTGACCTGGCAAAATACTGCGGTGAATATTCCAATATTCAGGTTGAAGGACTAATGACCATCGCGCCTTTTACTGAAGATGTTAATCAAATAAGGCAAAGTTTCAAACAATTGCGTAAATTGAAAGATGATTTAAATTCAGAAGGTTTTGGACTGAAGGAACTCTCGATGGGAATGACATCCGATTTTGAAATTGCTATAGAAGAGGGTGCAACTATGCTGAGGATCGGCTCGGCAATTTTTGGTGAACGAGATTATTCAAAAGATTGGAAGGATTCATGAAAGTTTCCCCGATCAGTATTAAAAAGCAGGAATTCAATAAATCCTTCAGGGGATATGATCCTGAAGAAGTGCAGGCTTTTCTCGACAAGCTTGCCGATGAATTCGATGATCTCCAGAAAGAAAATGAAAGTCTTAAGGAGGAACTGGAAAATGCAAATGTTCACCTGACTGAATTCCGGAGAATCGAGAAGAATCTGCAGGATACCCTGCTGAAAGCGCAGGAATCGTCTTCAAAGGCCATCGATTCAGTTAAGAAGCAGACTAACCTTATGGTTAAAGAGGCTGAGATAAAGGCCAACCAGATACTCGAAAAAGCCAGGGAAAATGCAAATGAAATCAGAGATGCAGTAATCAAGCTGAGAGAGGAACGTGATCTTCTTATTTCCAAGTTGAAAGCAATGATTGATTCGCAGGCACATCTGTTTGAAGTTAAAGTTAAAGATGCCGGCGGCGAGACTCCTGTAATGAAGAAACCGGAGCAGGCCAAAAAAGTTGATATTGATGTCGATGATATCGTAAATAAAATATTATAAATGAGTGAACTAAAAAATAAAATAGACGAAACCCTCCAGGTAATCCATAAAGTTACAAAGGAGAATTATCCGGTCGGAATAATTCTTGGAACGGGACTCGGCGGTCTGGTAAAAGAAATTAAAGTTTCGCACGAAATTAAATATTCCGATCTGCCACATTTCCCTCTTTCTACTGTTGAATCGCACGAAGGCAAACTGATATTCGGGAATATCAACGGGAAGAATGTTGTTGCCATGCAGGGGCGCTTTCATTATTATGAAGGCTATACTATGCAGCAGATAACATATCCTGTCAGGGTGATGAAATATCTTGGAGTAGAAACCCTGCTTGTATCAAATGCCTGCGGCGGAATGAATCCTGAGTACAGAAGAGGCGATGTAATGCTGATGACAGATCACATAAATCTGCTCGGCGACAATCCGCTTATTGGTAAAAATGAAGACGAACTTGGTCCGCGTTTTCCTGATATGAGCGAAGCTTACAGCAATGACCTGATAAAGCTTGCGGAAGCTATTGCTGCAGAGAATAAAATTAAAGTGCAGAAGGGTGTATATATTGCTGTACCGGGACCTAATCTTGAAACAAAAGCCGAATACAGATTTTTAAGAGCTGCGGGAGCTGATGTAGTAGGTATGTCTACAATTCCCGAGAACATCGTGGCAAATCATATGGGAATGAAAGTACTGGGAATAAGTATAATAACAGATGAGTGTTTTCCTGATTCGCTTAAGCCGGTGAATGTGGAAGAGATAATAGCAACGGCGATGGAAGCGGAGCCCAAAATGACCTTAATAATGAAAGAGGTTATAAAAAAATTATAATGGAAAAAAGACCCATCCACCAATATGTAACACCGGTTTTACTGGGCGTACTTATGTTCGCATCGAATTTCATAAACACCGGTATCTTCCGCTTCGGCGAAAATGATTTCGCGGTATGGTTCGTAATATCGCTGCTCTGTTTCGCAAGCGGATATTATATGAATAAAGTTTTCGGATGGCACGCAGGCGGCAAGGTTGTATTTGCAATTATTATAGCTGCAACTGTTTTAAGCATACTGGTGATCTCATTTTTCAGGGAATATTTTGCCGCTAACGAGCTGTTGACTGAAAACCTGATCCTTTACAGTCTTCGCAATATTACTCTTGGTGCGATGGCGCTTTTTGGAATGGCCATAGATGAAGTGCTTCATCGTGAGAGAGAAGCTACTGTTCTGAATCAGAAACTGAAAATGTATGAGGAACAGCTGCAGGATGCACGCAAGGAAGCCGAGCTTGAGCTGCGTGAGGCAAAAGTTAAAGCCGAAAAACTTGTCAATGATGCCCAGGCATCAGCAAAAAATACAATCCTTAAGAAAGAAAGAATTGAAAGAGAACTGAAAGAGTTCATTCAGGCCGAAAGAGAACTGATTAAAAGATACGAGGAATCCTGAAAAAATTATGTTCAAACAATATTCTGAAAAAATAAATTATCCTGATCTTGAAAAGAATATACTTGAGTTCTGGGAAAAGAATAAGATTTTTGAAAAGAGCATCTCATCGAGAGATGAATCGAAATCATTTACCTTTTACGAGGGACCTCCCACTGCGAACGGGAAACCGGGAATTCACCATGTAATGGCCCGGGCCTTAAAGGATCTTGTCTGCCGTTATAAAACCCTTCAGGGCTACCGTGTCGAAAGAAAAGGCGGATGGGACACACACGGTTTACCTGTTGAAATTGAAGTAGAGAAGAAGCTTGGAATAAAACATAAAAGCGAAGTATTAGATTATGGTGTAGAAAAATATAACCAGGCCTGCAGGGAATCAGTTTTTACCTACCTGGATCTGTGGGAGAAGATGACCACCAGGATGGGCTACTGGGTAGATTTAAGTTCCGCATACATCACTTTGAAGAACGATTATATCGAATCCGTCTGGTGGGCCCTCAAAACACTTTTTGATAAAGGACTAATATATAAAGATTATAAAATCGTTCCCCAGGATCCTAAATCTGAGACTGTTCTTTCCTCTCATGAGCTTGCGCTGGGATACCGGGAAACTAAAGATCCGTCTGTATATGTGCTTTTTAAAATCAAAGACTCGGATGATTATTTCCTTGTATGGACAACCACACCATGGACGCTGATTTCAAACGTAGCACTTGCCGTAGGTCCCGATATTGATTATGTCAAAATAGAACACAATGGTAAAAAGATAATTCTGGCCAGAGAAAGATTGAGTGTAATAGACGGCGATTATCAAATTATTGAAGAATTCAAAGGAAGCAGCCTTGAGAACATACAGTACGAGCAGCTCCTTCCATATATTCAGGTAGACAAAAGAGCTTTCTTTGTTGTCCCCGGTGATTTTGTCAGTACTGAAGACGGTTCAGGTATTGTTCATATAGCCCCTGCTTTCGGTGCGGATGACTATGAAATATCAAAGAAATATGATCTTCCAATGGTTCAGCCGGTAACCCGCGGAGGTTTATTCACCGATGAAGTAACTGACTTTAAGGGTGAGTTTGTAAAGGATGCAGATCCGGGCATTATCAAAAAATTAAGAGAAGAAGGAAAGCTTTACAGGAAGGAGACCATTGTTCACTCCTATCCATTCAGCTGGCGCCATGAGAATGTTCCTGTAATTTATTATGCAAGAGAGAGCTGGTTTATCCGCACTACCTCAGTAGCCAACAGGATGATTGAGCTTAACAAAACGATCAACTGGCAGCCGCCGGAAGTAGGTTCGGGCAGGTTCGGGAACTGGCTTGAAGAAAATAAAGACTGGGCGCTCTCGAGGGATCGTTTCTGGGCTACGCCCCTGCCGATATGGGTAAGCGACGGCGATATGTTTGCTGTAGGAAGCATTGAGGAATTGAAAAAAGGATTTATAGAGGAAGACGGAAAAAGAATACCTGTAAGCGATATTGAAAACATTGATCTTCATAAGCCATTTGTGGATAAAATCTTATTTGAAAAAGATGGAAAGATTTATAAACGCACTCCTGAGCTGATAGATGTCTGGTTCGATTCCGGTTCAATGCCTTTTGCTCAATATCATTACCCTTTTGAAAACAAAGAGCTTTTTGAAAAGAATAATTTTCCGGCTGATTTTATATGTGAAGGAATAGACCAGACCAGGGGGTGGTTCTACACGCTTCATGCGATTGCAACGATGCTTTTCGATAATGTGGCTTATAAGAATGTTATCGTAAATGAACTTATTCTCGATAAGAACGGCCTGAAAATGTCGAAGACAAAAGGGAATACAGTAGATCCGTTTTTATTGTTTGATAAATATGGTGCTGATGCTACCCGATGGTATCTCGTTACAAATAGTCCTCCCTGGAGGCCTACGCTGTTCGATGAAGAAGGGCTTGTGGAGGTGCAGAGAAAGTTCTTCGGAACATTAATGAATACTTATGCATTCTTTGCTCTTTATGCCAATATAGACGGTTTCAGTTTCAAAGAGGATCTCATACCCTATGAAGAAAGGCCGGAAATAGACAGATGGATACTCTCCCTGCTAAGTTCACTGATTGAAGAGTATAGATCATTAATGGATGCATACGATATAACCAAAGCTGCAAGGGCAGTTTCTGCCTTTACTATAGACCAGCTTTCCAACTGGTATGTAAGAAGATGCAGGAGACGTTTCTGGTCAAAGACTCCTTCGGAGAAGTCGGAAATGAATAAAAATAAACTTTCTGCCTATCAGACTTTATATGAATGCCTGACGACGGTTGCCAAGCTGACTTCTCCATTTGTTCCTTTTATCGCAGAAGAGGTTTATACCAGTCTTAACGCAGTCACCGGTAAAGAAAAATTTGAATCCGTTCATTTATCTGTTTTCCCCGAAGCTGTGTATAAAAACCGTGAGCTCGAGGAGAAAATGGAAATTGCCCAAAAGGTTGTATATCTTACGAGGGCGATGAGAGCCAAGAAAAACCTGAAGGTAAGACAGCCTCTCAGAAAAATAATGGTTGCGGCCGACAGATCACGGCATGCAGCTCTTGAAGAAATGAAGGAAGTTATACTTGAAGAAGTAAACATAAAAGAACTAATAATACTGAAAGACGACTCTGAAATTGTAAATAAATCAGCTAAACCGAATTTCAAGTCAATCGGTCCGAAGTTTGGGAAAAATGTGAATAAAGCAGCAGGAAAGATTAAAGAATTAGGTAAAGAAGATATTAGTAAATTAGAAAGAGGTGATGAAGTAAAAATTGAAATTAACGGCGAAGAATTTGGTATCAAACCCGGAGATGTTGAAATTATCAGTTCTGAAATTGAAGGCTGGCTTGTAGAAAATGAAGAGGGTGTAACTGTAGCCCTGGATACCGAACTTGATGAAAGTCTTGTTTCCGAAGGACTAGCCAGGGAATTTGTGAACAGAGTACAGAACATGAGAAAAGATTCAGGCTTTGAAGTAACTGATAAAATTAAAATTGATTTTAGCGGCAGTGATAAACTTATTGATGCAGTTGATGCTTTTAAAGAGTATGTTTCAAATGAAACTCTCGCAGAAGAATTAAATAGAAAGGATTCTGTTAACGGAGAGTCCGGACAGAATTGGGAGATCGGGGAGTATTCATGCTCCATCAAGATCACAAAGGTTAAATAATTTAGGAGTGTGTTATGGCTAAGAAAACCACTACGAGTAAATCGTCTTCGAAAAAAACTGCGAAGACCAGCAAAAGCAAGTCAGCTCAATCTGTGAAAAAAACTGCCGGGAAAAAGACAGCTGCTGCTAAGAAGAGTTCCGGAACGGCTTCTGCTAAAAAGGTTGTTTCGAAGAAAACTACTGCTGTTAAAAAAACTGCAGCAAAAACGAGTAAGACAACAAAACCAAAAACTACAGTAAAAGCAAAGGAAAAAAAGATTACTATGCCGAGAAAGAAGACAGAAACGAAGACAGAAGTGATGAAAAAACAGCCGGAGGTTTCGCAGGCCGATAAACAAGCCGAAGAACGCGCTAAAGCAATGCAGAAAATTAAAGGCTACAGCAAAAAAGACCTGGAACACTTTAAACAAATTATACTTGACAAACGCGATGAGATAATCGAACAGCTTCAGAACCTGAAAGAACAAATGCTGGATCCGACTACAGGTGAGTATATAAATGAAAATTCTCCGTATTCGCTGCATATGGCTGAACAGGGAACAGATGCAATGGAAAGAGAAAAAACCTTCCTTTATGCCCAGAGGGAAAATAAATTTCTCGGCTACCTCGAGGATGCTCTGAAGAGAATAGAGGCAGGAACTTATGGTATATGTATCGAGTGTATTGAGGAACCGCAGCATTTGTGTGAGACATGTCCGCTGATCCCTAAAGCAAGACTTGAAGCAGTTCCACACAGCCAGATGTGTGTGCCGATAAAACAAAGACAGGAAAAGAGATAGTTAATTAAATCTATCAGGAACGGATGAGGAATTGAATTGAGATTATTACTGGTATCAGCAGTGATTGTGTTTGCAGATCAGGTATCCAAACTTATGGTTAAAGGGATTCCGGCTATTAATCTAACCGGTGTACTTCCCGGAGAAAAGATACCGGTTATCTCAAATCTATTCAATATCACAATGGTTGAAAATCCTGGAATAGCATTCGGTATCAATTTTGGTTCAGAGTTTAAACTTGCCATTTCAATCTTCACACTTGCTGCCTGCATCGGCTTGTTTATATTTTTATACAAGATTAGAAATAAAAGCTTCGGCTTAAAGTTCTCAATTGCTTTAATCCTCGGCGGTGCAGTGGGCAACCTGATTGATCGTTTATTCTACGGAATCTTTTATGGGTACGCCCCGTTATTTTACGGAAAAGTAGTAGACTTTTTTAATATACATCTGTTTAATGTCTACCTTTTTAATAATACCCTGGGCAATTACATCTTTAATGTTGCAGATCTTTCTGTTACAACCGGAATGGTTTGTCTTCTGTTTGCTATCAGGCGGCAAAGCAAGGAGCAGGAATTGCATAAAGGAGTTATGGAAAACCTTTTAGTGAAGGGGAAAGAGTAGTTTGCGAGTATTACTTGTCTCTGTAATCATTGTTATTATTGATCAGGCCACAAAGCTATTTGTAAAAGGCTTCTCAATACCATTCCTGCACTTTAAATATGCCGGAATGTACGAAGGTGAAAGAATTCCGGTAATAGGGAATTTTTTCAGAATTACATTTATAGAAAATCCGGGTATGGCTTTCGGATTTGATCCCGGAATTGACTTTAAATTATGGATATCGGTATTCTCTCTTGCAGCCAGTATAGGACTCATAATTTATTTATACTTTGTAAGAAACCAGAGATTAAGTCTTCGCATTGCTCTTGCATTCATACTGGGCGGGGCTGTCGGGAATCTCATCGACAGAATGTTTTATGGTATCTTTTACGGGTATGCACCCATTTTTTACGGCCGGGTGGTGGATTTCTTTGATGTAGATTTCTTTGATTTCTCAATATTCGGCAGAAGCTATGACCGTTGGCCTATCTTTAATATTGCAGATGCAGCGGTTACCATTGGTGTACTTATTTTGATTATCTTTTATAAGAAGAACTCTGAACAAAGTGCAGTGCCGGAAACGTTCGAACCTGGTGTGAATGAATTTCGGAGTGATGATACTAACGGCAATGGATCGGAACCTGAAGAATTGAATAATTCAATAAAAGAGTCATCAGAGGAAAACAAAGAAGAAGATGGCGAAACTGATCACGGAAAAGAAATACCGCATTGAAGTTCCCCCCGGGAAAAAGAAAGAACGCCTCGATCTTTATCTTACCAATTTAATCGAAAATGCTACACGTACTAAAGTCCAAAAGTTAATTGAAGCCGGCTTTGTAAAGGTTAATGGTAAAACGGTAAAGCCTAGTTATGCTGTACAGCCGGACGATCTGATCGAAGCATCACATCCTGTAACCCCGCGTCCCGAAGAAGCCGAACCGGAAGAAATCCCTCTCGATATAGTCTTCGAAGATGAATACCTTATTGTAGTGAATAAACCCGCAGGAATGGTTGCCCATCCCGCATACGCAAATTATACGGGTACACTTGTCAACGCGCTTCTCCACCATTCTGCAAAACTGAGCAATGTAAATGAACCCGGAAGACCCGGGATCGTTCACAGGATTGATAAAAACACAAGCGGACTGCTTGTTGCTGCAAAAGACGACTGGACCCATGCAAAACTTGCATACCAGTTTTCCAGGCACACAGCTGAGCGGGAATACCAGGCTATTGTCTGGGGACTTTTCAAGGAGAAAAAGGGTGAAATTAAGTTTAACATTGCACGCAGTAAATCCGACAGGAAAAAGTTTGCTGTATCTGAAACAGAGGGGAAACAGGCACTGACTTTTTACGAGGTGCTTGAAGAATTTGAGTTTACAACGCTGCTGAAACTTAAATTAAAGACCGGCAGAACGCACCAGATACGCGTGCATCTCTCTTCAATTAACCACCCCGTTTTCGGTGATGAAACTTACGGAGGAACTAAAATTGTACATGGGTCTGCTCTGCCTAAAATGAAAAGCAGGGTAGAAAACCTCCTGAAGATAATGCCCCGGCAGGCGCTCCATGCAAAAACTCTCGGTTTCGAACACCCCCATACAAAACAATTTATGCATTTTGATTCTGAACTTCCTGAAGATATGAAAGATCTGCTGGAAAAATTGAAATTTAGCGTTCAATAGCTTAAACTTGTTTATACTTTTTCAGCTTTCTTAAACATAATATCTATTTGAGGAGAGTATTATGCCTTCCGGATTACCAAAAACCCTAGTCATTGGTGTAATAGTTACTGGTTTATTTCTTATCATTATTTACATCTTCACGCAGCTTCCATCAGGAGGTGAACCGGGGACAAAACAGGTAAGCGTCAATCTTGCAGATAAATGTTCAACATGCCATAAAAGAGTTTCTCCCGATATTGTCAACCAGTTTGCACGAAGTACGATGGCAAGGTCGGGAGTAAAGTGCGTTGACTGCCATGTAGTTGACCGGGATAACCCGATGGGAAAAGACCATGAAGGATTTTTTATTACTGTTTCACCGACGCCAAAACAGTGCGGGAAATGTCATCCGGCTGAGACGCGGCAGTTCGATCACAGCAGGCATGGGGCCCCTGCATGGATGGCCTTGAACGGCTTTGCTGATTTTTCAGCTGAACAGCAGAAGTTTGTTAATGATAATATTCCCGAAGCAAACAGGGGACCCAACGGTATTGTTACGGCTACGAGGAATTCATTATTTGATATTGAAGGACCGATGGTAACACCTCTTGCATGTCAGAGCTGTCATGCTATCGGTAAACCCAATGCAGACGGAAGTATCGGCAATTGCAATAAATGTCATTTAAGGCATGAATTTTCGCTGGGACAGGTAAGGAAGCCTGAGATATGCGGGCAGTGCCATCTTGGTCCCGATCATCCGCAAATAGAGATCTATAAAGAATCGGCTCATGGTGTAATGTATGATACCCAGGGTGAAACATGGAACTGGGATCAGAAGCCGGGCAGACTGACGACCGCCGATATGCCGGCACCAACCTGTGCAACGTGCCATATGAGCGGCTTCGGTACACAGGGAACAACTCATGATGTCGGTGAAAGGTTATCCAAATTCTTATTTGCTGCAGTCACAAGCAACAGGCCAAATTATGTGAGCGGGAGAGAGGCAATGAAATCTATATGCACCAACTGCCATTCGCCCAAATTTGTAGACGACCTTTATACAAAAGCAGACAGCGTAACCGCATTTGTTAATGTGAAAGTGAAAGAAGCCTCTGATATAATTAATGGTTTAATAAAGGATGGGGTAATTACCTCTGAGCCATTTGCAACACAGATAAGCTATGATGCTTTCGATCTGTGGCATTACGATGGAAGGACGGCGAAGTTTGGAGCATACATGCAGGGTCCCGATTTCGTTCAGTGGCATGGGGTTTACCCGCTGCTCAGACAGCTGAATAAAGTGAAGGAAGATGCGGCAAAACTCAGAAAAGATCATGGAGGAAAAAGATAAATGGATAATGTAGAAATCTTTCACCTTGCGAACATACGGCTGCCGATGGAGAAGAACCGGCTTCTTCTAATATTCGTGGGAATAAATCTTTTTTTTACAGGATTAGATGTAGCACTCGCACACTCCATAAATTACTTTATCCCGGTATATGAGTGGATACCAATATTTTACTTTCCTGTCGGGGCAATATCGTGTTTTATTATTTCGTTCGAGCCGTCGCCCAGAAAGTGGGCGGCGCTTGTTCACATAGCGCTGATGTCGGCAGGAATACTGGTTGGAGTGCTGGGAACTGCTTTTCATCTGAATGCAATCCTCAACCCCCTCGGAAGCCTTACATGGTCGTGGGTGGTTTTCGGATCGCCCGTCCTTGCACCCCTGGCGTTTGCAGGTATCTCGCTGCTGGGGTTATACGCTATCACAGAAGAAGTTGAAGGAAAAGAAGGGATTTTGAGAGTGCCGGGACTTGGAACGTTCCATGCTCCAATATCAAGGAACCGTCATTTCTTATGGCTTGTAGGATTAGGGTTTGCGGCAAGTGCATTAACCTCTATCATTGACCATGCCCAGTACGGGTATTCGCCTTACAAAATGATAGCGATTGTATTCGGCTTATTTGCTACTTCGGTAGTAATAACGATTGCATTATCAAAACAATGGACTAAAAGAGATGAGTTTGTCTATTTCTGGACTATGATTGCTGCTATAGTGGTAGGTGTAATGGGCTTTGGTTTTCATTTATCGGCTGACCTTGCCGGGACAGGGCAATTAAGTCTCGAACGGATGCTTGTCTTTGCCCCTGTATTTGCGCCGCTGCTTTACGGCGACTTAGGTATGCTGGGGCTGCTGGTTGTAGCTGAAAAGAACAAGTCGCTATAATACTGAACAGGCTTAATCATATTATGAATAACCGGCTCTGATGATTTATAAAAAGGGAGCCGAAGCTCCCTTAAATCACTCGAGTAATAGCATCTTCTTCGAGCTTACATAATCATTTACCCGGAGCTGGTATATGTAGACGCCGCTTGCCAATCTTGATGCATTAAAATTGACGGAGTATCTTCCCTGTGTCTTCTGATCATTTACCAAAGCAGCAACTTCCTTCCCGAGAATATCGTAAATCTTCAGTGTGACAAACCCGTTTTTCGGAAGCTGGTACTGAATAGTTGTTGCAGGGTTGAAGGGATTGGGGAAATTCTGCGAAAGATCATAAGTCACCGGAATCTCATCACCTGTAAACAAAATTTTTTGTATGATCTCTTTGCAATAGTACTTGCATCGTTAACAGCATTCACAAGGCTATATTCAGCATCGCCGGTAACGGTTGTAACCAGCCTGAAATAATAATTTCCCTCTGTTATACCGGAACAATCAAGCTGGTAGCTTATATTCTCATAATCATCGAGATTATTTTTATCATATGTGATATTATCGAACGTACCTTCTACATTTCCCGTAACACTGTTGACAAGTTCAACCCTGAAGCCTACTATAAAATACTCAGTAGTAAATTCCAAACTCATCCCCATTATTTTTAATCGGGATATGACGTCCCTGAGTTCCCTCAGCCCACCAACCTTTGTTTAGCAGGTCATCGATTGTTGGACATTGAGAAATTATTTCTCCCGTAAAAAGTATTCACATCAAAATGAGTACAATAAAAATGTTAAATAATTTCATTATGAGCTCCTTTTAGTTACCTTTTTAGTAAAATTATAAAAGCATTACTGCCTTTATTACCAACTGCTATTGCTGTATTATTTTTCATTTGAACATCTCTCCAGACTATAGCGCTTGAAGGATCATAAGGCAAGCCCAATTGTTCCCAATCTATTCCGTTAAAGTGCTGTAATGTATTCCTTCCACCTGCTATTATGTAATCATTAACACTATTTCCTCTTATGGAAGAAATTACACTCCTGTGCAGCGAAGGATTACCTCCAAGGTAATTCTCAGGTAAAGAAGTAACATAATTCCAGGAATTGTTTTTATACCTGTACAAATAGAAACCGCCTGAATAGATGATATTATTCTCATCTACCCAGACTGCCCCTAATGGGCCGTAAAGATTCGGCTTAAATAACTGACTTTCATCAATTATGCCTCCTTCCACCATTACGGTAAATACTCCCTCCTCATCTCCTTTCAGTAGAACCCCATCTCCGTTAAAGGAATTTCCTGACCCAGCATAAATAGCTCCGTTCCCGTTGCTGTATATATCTGTTAATGCAAGGGTGGTTGGGCTAGTGATGGATTGCCAGCTGCTGCCATCGTATTTTGCAATTTTGCCTAAATTACCTGCAGCATATACATTACTGCTATTTTTACCCCAGACAGAATAAATTTCCATTGAAAAAGGAAGACACATTATTTCAGTCTGAGTAGTATCAGAAATTCGTACAACCTCATTTCCCCTCATTGCTGCCAAGAGTTGATTTTCAACTTGAACAATACTGCCCACCGGATAAGGTGTTTTATGATTCTGGCCGCAAATAGTATAATACATTATCTGCTTTAATTCCCAATCTGTTCCGTCCCAGTGAACAGCATTGTATTGAATATCATCTCCGGAGGAATCTGCATAATATATCTCACCTACCGCCCAAATATTATTTTCATCAATAATAGAAGCCCCATAAAGGATGCTGCTGTAACCCGAGAGAGGGTCTCCTAATTCAAACGTCTGATAGGTAAAATTATGGCTTGTAGGGGAGAGTGTATTTACTTGCAGCTCATTGCTCTTTATTAATGTATCTTGACTCAGTACAGCACTAAATCGGTAGCTGCTGTTTGGCGGGAGTGAGTCAAAATACAGCACAGTATCTCTTCTGTTGTAGAGGGTAATATCCTCTGTTGTATTGCTCATATTAAGAATCATAGATGACGGCAAGCTTATACTATCTGCAGTAAGCTTTACCCATATCTCGCTGCAGCTTCTGCCTTCTTCAGAAAGCGTTATTTTCCTGTAATCAGTAGGATTTGGAGGAGGGATAACAGGGTTATCCTTCTTACAGGAGGAGAGCAGGATAAGGATTACAAAAGTAAGACTGACTAAAACTGCGGGAAAATATTCCCTTTTTCCTTTTTTCATTTTAAATGTGCTCATATCTACCGTCCAGGTGATCAGTAGGTGATAATGTGGATGATAGCAAGTATTACCGCGAATATATCACGGCTTATGCCTAAATATTTCCGGATTGCCCTAATCTCTTCAGCTTCTTTTTGTGGCGCCGAGTTCTGTATATATCTTATCAGATCATTCTTTATTGCTTCATCTTTAAGATACTTTCTGAGGAAGGGATCATTTAATCCGGTAAACAATTTAGAATTATTATAATGGTAACCCGGTAAAATAATTTTATTTAATGTTATAGTCCCTTTTAGAAAAATATTATCCGGGTATCCGGTACGATCCGGATTAAAAACATTTTCCCGGAGATTCAGATAAGATTGCTTCAAGTCATTTAATGAATCAGCTTTTTGTGAATAGTTCATGCCATTACAGAGTATAATGATTACTATACCTAAAATTATTTTGTTTAGTATCTTTTTCATTATACTCAGAATTCAAAAATATATCTAAATCCTGCTGAAAGAAGAAGACCGGTTCTGAAATTATTATTTTTCTCAGCACTTTTATCCAGGTATGCTACTTCAAAATACTGCTGGAAGTTGCCGCCGATTACAACGCCGGCAAAAGGGTATAAAAAAAGTTCATTCCGTATAGAGGAACTCTTCGTGGAATCAAATGTATTAATACTTTCTGCATCTGAATAAAGATAATTAATTTTAAGTCCGGCATAAATACTTTTGAGATTCTCAAAAAAGCTGAGGGAATAATCATTGAAGTCTTTTGGCTTATCATTAATCCTGTAGGAAAAAATAATACCGGGAGAAACCCCAAAAGCCGAATAATTATCTGTCTCCAGCATTCCCGGAGAATCAATAAATCCCGTTATACTGTAAGAAGCATTATAGCCGAAAATATTTGTTATCAGAGCCCATTTAGATTTAGCGCTCTTTTCAGACAGGCTGTGTTTGAGACCTAGTTTAATGCCGATATCCCTGTCTCCCTTTTTGGGATTCAAAATATTAAAACTCCATAAAGAAATACCTGCATCTGTGCTTTCAGAAAGGGGAAACTGAAACCTTCCTTCCGGAGGAAGAGTCCCGAATGTCAGCGCGCCATTTCCGCTGCCGAGGGACTCAGCATCCTGGTATTCATTATAGCTTATCCCGGAGCAGGAAACAAACAGGAAAGATAAAAGCAGAATTATATATTTTTTGTCCATAATCCCCGTGTATATTTATGAACTAATAATAAAATAAGCATTTCAGATTAAAAAAGACATATGGGCAGGAGTACGACATTTTTAGGTACTCGGGTCTGCTTTTCATTACTAACCGGGATAAGCCGGTTTTTTAATTTTGTTTTATAAAATAGTTATCTTTTAAATACCGATTAAAAAAGAAATCTATATGCTTATTTATAACACCCTGTCAAGGAAAAAAGAAGAATTTAAACCGATTGATCCGCCGAATGTTAAAATGTATGTGTGCGGACCCACTGTATATGATTATTTCCACATAGGGAATGCACGTTCATTCGTTATGGCTGATATTATACGAAAGTACCTTCTCTATAAGGGTTATAATGTAACATATGCGATGAACCTTACTGATGTTGATGACAAGATCATTAAGAAGTCGATTGAACATAAGAAAGCTTCATCCGAAGTAGCAGAGCAGTATATCAATTCATTCTTTGAGGATATTGACAGACTGAAGATCAAAAGGGCCGATATATACCCTAAAGCTACCGCACATATGAACGACATTATATCAATGATTAAAAAGCTTGAGGAGAAGGGTATTGCGTATAATGTTAATGGAAATGTTTTTTATGATGTTTCGAAATTTAAGGGATACGGAAAGCTGAGCGGGAAGAAGACGGATGAACTTGAATCAGGGGCAAGGATTGAGATAAATGAAGAGAAAAAGAATCCTCTCGATTTCTCGTTATGGAAGAAGGCAAAGGAAGGCGAGCCCTACTGGGAAAGTCCCTGGGGTAATGGCCGACCCGGCTGGCATATAGAATGCTCTGCAATGAGCTGCAGACACCTGGGCGAAAACTTCGATATCCATGCAGGCGGTAATGACCTCATATTCCCGCATCATGAGAATGAAATTGCACAGAGTGAAGGCGCGAACGGAAAGAAATTCGTTAATTACTGGATACATTTCGGATTCCTGAATATAAATGAAGAGAAGATGTCGAAATCTCTCGGCAATTTCTTTACTGCAAGGGACGTGCTCGATAAATATCCAGCCGAAGCGCTGAGAATGCTGTATGCACAGGCTCATTACGGAGGACCCCTAAACTTTACCGAAGAATTGCTTGCCGGTGCGCAAAAGGGACTTGAGAAACTGAATAATCTCGCTGAGAAAATTGAGCAGCAGCTGAAATTAGCTGAAGCGGCAAATATCCCTGAATTCGACTTTACCAGGTTCTATAAAGCTTTTGAAAATGCTATGGATGATGATTTTAATACTCCGCAGGCAGTTGCAGTGATATTCGACTTTACCAAAGAGGTAAATCGGGTAATTGCTGAGAATGGAACAATCGGGAAAGAATTTTTTTCTGAGGTAAAGAATTTTCTTCAGAAGACTGCTGTTGAAGTGCTGGGCATTATCGATTTTGATTCGCTGAAATCCGGAAACGACGGCAGACTTGAGAGTGAGCTGATTGAACTTTTAATTAAAATAAGACAGGACGCCAAGAATAATAAAAACTTTAAGCTTGCCGATTCTATACGGGATGAATTAAAAGAACTTGGAATCCAACTGCAGGATAGCAAGGACAAAACAACTTATAAAGTAATTAAGTAATCTCTGTGATTAACATCTCGGATTTCAAAGAGTTTTTAATTTTATTAAATAAGCATAAGGTTAAATATCTGATTGTTGGAGGATACGCTGTCTCAGTTTACTCATATCCGGTCAATACCGGTGATATAGATATCTGGATTGAAATAAGTAAGGAAAATGCAGGAAAGGTTATAGATGTGCTGGTAGAATTCGGTTTCGGAAATTTAAACATTAAAATGAGTGATCTGCTGAAGGAAGATTTTATTGTTCAGTTAGGTTACTCTCCCAACCGGATTGATATACTAACAGGAGTTACCGGGTTGAACTTTAGCAAATCCTACAAAAACAAAATGTCCCGGGAAATCAGCGGTATCGGCAAAATTCATTTTGTTTCTTACAATGATTTAATAATCAATAAAGACAAATCGAATAGAGAAAAAGATAAAGAAGCTTTAAGGAGATTAATGAATCGTGGAAAAAGTAGTACGTAAGTTTAAGACTTTTAAGGAAGCAGATGATTTTGAGAATGAATATTGGTTGAAAGCTTCTGTGAGTGAAAAGTTTGAAGCTGTGGAAATAATCCGGAAAAACTATTTAAGTATTATTCATCCTGACATTAAGGGTATTGAGAAGGTCGTAAAGTTCAGAAAGCTGCATGATAAAGAAGAAAGTTAGCTACGCTAAGCTGTTTATAGATGACACGGAGTTAACCTACCGGGTAAAGTACAGCCGGAAAGCAAAATACCTCAGGCTGCAGATAAACCCTTCAACAGGATTGGAAGTCGTTATCCCTTATCGATGCAAGTCTGAAGATGCTGAAAAGTTCATCTTAAAAAAGAAAGACTGGATATTAAAGCACCTGGGTTCTTTAAAGGTTAAAGAGGAATTTTTATTCTTCGGTGAAAAGATAGAAGTGAAACAGAAATATGATCTGTTCCTTGATTCACATAAGATCAGTTTCAGAAATAATGTGCTCTTTATTGAAAGTCCGGCAGGTTCAACTCTGGATTCACTCGCAATTTATAATACCTGGCTGAAGCATTATGCAAAATCCTGGCTGGTGGAAAGGACAGTAACCCTTGCCCGGAAATATAACTTCCTGCTCGGGAGGGTGAGCATAAGAGGTCAAAAAACAAGATGGGGAAGCTGCTCGACCTCGGGAAATATTTCTCTTAATTACAGACTGCTGAAATACAGGAAGGAACTGATAGATTACGTTATCATTCACGAACTCTGTCATCTGAAACATATGAACCACTCGCAGCAATTCTGGAAGCTTGTGGAGGAAATAGTTCCGGATTATAAAATGTTAAAACGTGAACTAAAAGCTCAACCTTGATTGAATGGGTGTATGGTTGAATGCGAATGATTTTCAATTTTACCCGTTTACCCGTTTACCCGTTTACCCGCCTCTGCGGCGGGCCTCTACGGAGGGCCTCTACGGCGGGCCTCTGCGGCGGGTCCTTGGCGGGCTTTCACTCCTTGAACAACGTTCCCCGTCCAAGAATGAAATTGGGATCAAGTGCCTTTTTAATTTGCGCCATCCTTTTTACATTCTCTTCACCGTACATCATCTTCAAATAATCGGTTTTTAACTTGCCTACCCCATGCTCAGCAGAAATTGTTCCCCCAAGCCTTACCGCATTCTCACAAATCTGCCTGTAGATTTCTTTCCCACGGTTGTATTCATCTTCATTTAATGGAAGCATATTCAGATGAAGATGGCAATTTCCGAAATGACCATAAGCAATAAACTTCAGTCCCGAACTCTGTACTAATGCTTTGCAGTCTTTATAAAACTTTCTGAACTGATTATCCGGGACTGCAACATCGGTCCCAAGTTTTTTAACCTTTTTACTGGCTATGAATTCGTTCGCTTTAACCAATACTGAATGGCGGAACTCCTCGAGCTTTATTTTATCCTTTGCTGAAAAAGCAAACCAGGCAGTTTCAGTATTTCCATTGTGACGGGCAATCAAATCGGCCCAGCCGTTAAACAACTTTTCATCGTTCTGTTCATTGGTTTCCTGTTCAAACCAGACAGAAGCTTTCGCCTCAGCAGGTATTTGCGGATAATCCTCCATTAGAAATTTAAGGCAATTTTCATCCATGAATTCAAGAGCAAGGGCATCAATAGAACCTGAATGCTCATGCCTTGTCCTGAATGAAATCTCTCTTGCTTCCTCAATGAAAGAAAGGGCGTTAGCCTCCGAGTCAAAGAAAATAACGGATGAGAGAATGTTTGAAGGAAGATCGACCAGTCTGAGTTTTATCTTCGTAATAATCCCCAGCGTTCCCTCCGATCCTATAAAGAGGTCGATAGCATCCATATCTTTTTTTAAGAAATATCCCGAAGCATTCTTTACGGCAGGCATTTGAATGACAGGAAGCTGAATTTTAATGGTCCGGCCTGATCTCGTTGCGAGTTCAAGATCATATCCGCTGGCTTTCTGCATTCCTCTTTTAAGTTCAATTATTTCTCCCGAGGCAAGAACCACCTGCAGCTCTTCCACAAAGTTCCTGGTAGGTCCATATTTAAAGGTTTTCTCACCGGATGCATTTGTCGCAATCGTTCCTCCTATAAAACAGTTCCATTCAGTGGGATCGGGAGGGTAGAGGAGATGCTGTCCGTTTACTTCTTTCTGCAGGTTGTTGAGGATTACCCCGGGTTCGGTTACTAAATATTTTTCCTGCCTGTTTATTTCTATTATCCTGTTGAGCTTTTCAGTAGAGATCAGGATACCGCCGAGAGGCACACGGGCCCCTGTCAGTCCTGTGCCGTTTCCCGAAATAGTAACAGGTGTCTTCTTCGTATCAGCCTCTTTCGTCAGGATAATGATTTCCTCTACTGATTCGGGTATGTAAACTGCATCGCAGCTTCCTTTAAAGTTGGAGGCATCGGTTAAATAGTTCTGTATTTCGTCGGGGGATGTTTTAAGTATCATTTTATAAATTTTAAGTGATAGTGTAAATCAGTCAGCAGGCTCAGGTCAGATTAAGAATGCCTTAGAATATCAAGATAGTCGCGCCGGGTATTTATATCAGGTATATCTTTACCGCTGCGCTCCGGTATCCATGGCATATTCAGATATCCATATAATTTATCGAGAGCATCAAACATATAGATATCTGCAAACCCATTGTCTCTGAGGTGGTGAATGAATTTCAATGTGAGAAAACCGTCAAACCATCTTGATTTTTGAATCTGCAGCTGATCTTCTGTCTTTGAATTTTTCAGGATATTCACCATATCAGGTTCGAAATTCTGATAAAATAAAAACCGGATGAGCTCGGGATGAATTTCCTTCGCATTATTCAGGTAATAAGTAATGTCTGTTTTCCCGGATGAATAAAAAATTTCAAGCCACTGCTTAAGTATTACGAAGGATTCAGGGTTATACAAGGTGTATTCATCCTGAATTCCGGCGAGGAAACGGTTGACTCTCTGACCTGTTCCAAAAGGCACGCGCCATTAACCTCTGCCTGAAGGATAGACGGTAGTTGAATTAATAGATTCTATCTGTACATTCTTTGCCAGCTTCTCAAGAAAATAAAAATCCTCTGCAGCTTTTCGTTTATTCATTCCCTCAACTTTTATATAACTCTCAAAATCGCAAACCATTGTTGATCCGATAGTATGAAATGCATAGGGTGAGACTGCGTATTTTAATCCAAGCACATAATACCTTAAAAATATTTCATAACAAATTATAGCATCAGTAATAGTATCATTTCCGGTAATGTCATGTTCGAAATTTACAACCGCTGCCGGTAAATTCTGTTTATTAAAACGGTTCACAACTTCTTTCAGGTAGTTCGGATCGAGAGTGCAGTCTGCATCCGTAGTGAGGATTAGTTTTTTCCCTTTTGAACTGTAATCTATAATATTCAAGGCAGCATCCATACCGATTTTCCTCGCTAATCCAACACCCCCGTCCTTTTCAGGCATAGTTTTGCGGGGAGAAGCAGCATCTATAATTCCAAAATTTATATCGCTGTCAAGTACCTCTCTCCCGAGAGCATCTTCAGGGCTGCCGGTCATAATATTGCGAAGATAAATTAGGGTCTGCTGGTTATCCAGTTTAATCTCATCGCCTGACAGGTTTGTATTGTTTATAACAAATATCAGAATTGTTGAATCAAAGTAAACCGGATCCTGTTTTATATATGACCCAAGGAATTTCTTTAAGTTCTCAAACTCAGCAATAGCAGGCACAACGACTACATTGGTGATGCCTGAAATCAGGGGAGTTTCAACAGCCCAGTGATTTAGTCCGTATTTCTTAAGATAATCTTCAACTGCTTTTGGTATGCTATACATTTATTCTATCCATTATAATTGCCCTGGCTTTCATAAAATCTTCTGCTTCAATCCAGTTTATAGTCACACCCTCACGCTCCATTTTTCTGAACCAGGTCATCTGCCGTTTGGCAAACCTGCCGATGGCAATATTTAGTTTCTCAAACATATCATCGTAATTCAGGCTGCCTTTCAGATAAAGACTTATGAACCTGTATTCAAGACCGAAAGATTCTAACCTTTCAAAGGAGATCCCTGACCTGAGCAGACCCTCCACTTCTTCAATCATTCCGGCTTCCAGTCTTTTTTTTAATCTTTCGGTTATTCTGCTTTTCGTAAGCGCCCTGTCGGCTTTGATTCCTATAACGACTGAATCGATCGGAGGGATGTTTTCATAATCCATGGTTCCGCCTTCGGCGACGAGTATAGCCTTTATGATTCTATCTTTATCCGTAAGGTCTGTTTTATTATGGATATCCGGTTTAACCGACATCAGAATTTCTTTCAATTTTTCCAGGTTAAAACCACGTAATTCTTCTGCGCGGCCGGAAAAAAAATCAGCTTCTTTTAATTTATAGTGCTGGATTACAGAACTGATATATAACCCGGTGCCGCCTGCCAGGAAAGGTAATTTTCCTTTACTTCTTATGAGATTAAAAGCCTGGTAGAAATTTTGCTGGAATTCAAAAAGATTAAATTCAATTTCGGGATCGGTAATATCGATTAAATGATAGTTAACTTCTGAACCCTCGACCGAATATTCCCCGAGATCCTTTCCGGTTCCGATATTCATTCTGCGGTAAACCTGGCGGGAATCAGCTGAAATGATTTCACCGTTAAATTCCAGTGCGAGCCTTACTGCCAGTCTCGTCTTTCCGGAAGCTGTGGGACCGAGTATAGTTATAAGGTTAGCTGACATCCGGTTTAAATTTCATCAAAAACCGGTAGTGAAATTATGAAAGTTGCACCCTGTTCAGGACTGCTTTCTACGGTCAGTTCACCGCCGTGATCTCTTACTATCCTCTGGGCAATTGTTAATCCCAGTCCTGTTCCATTATCCTTATTGAAGGATTTAAAAGGCTTGAAAATAAGCGGTTTAATATCATCGGGAATTCCCGGTCCCGTATCCCGGAACTCAATATTTACCAGGTCACCCGATTGTTTTGCCGTAATATAGATGTTGCCGCTTTCACCCATTGCGTCGCATGCATTCTTTGCAATCTGCTGGCAGGCCTGGTAAAAAGCTTTTTTATCGAGTTTCACATTTATATTGCTCTCAACCTTTTTATATAGGCCGACGTTGCGTGACTCTACATATTCAGCAAGCAAACCCAGTGTATCATCCATTACTTCCTGAAGACTGCAGGTTTCTATCCTGAGCGTATTTCGGTTTTCTGTAAAAGCGAGTGTCGAGTGAAGAAAATCAACTACGGAGTCTGCCTGATCCATTAATACATTTAATACTGTTCTGACATCCTGCGGGATGCTTTTTTTCTTGATCTGCGCTGCATAATATTTCATGGTCAGCACAGGAGTCTGAATATTATCTGTAATGAACTTCGTGAGCGTAGATAAATAATCATTTTTATTTTTCTCAAGCAGTCCGTCAATTCCCCCAAGGAACCTCAGGGTCTGAGATATATGCGGAACAAGCTGTAATATCTTCTCCTCGTCCGATAGGGAAAACTTCCCGGAACTGCTGTTGGCAAGACTAATAACCGCAATCGTATTATTTTCATCATCTTTTACAGGAACACACAGTATGCTTGTGCCTGCAATTCCCCTTATACTGTCAATCTCTTCGGAAAATCGAAAATCCTTTACGGGTTCCCTTACATTAATTATTTCGCCTGTTTCGGCAGCCAGACCGGTCAGCCCGTCGGATATCGGGTAACTCACATCTGCAAATCCATTTTCTGTTTCCTTTTCAGTTAGCAGCTGGTTCTTTACAGGATCAACTCTGTAGAGCAATCCTGCCTGCGCCTCTGTAAGTTTAACAGCTTCTCTGACTATATTTTCGTATACAGTACGTTTATCAAGAGATGAATTAATCCTTTTTATTGCATTGAGAATCTTAGCCCCATCAATTTCTGTATCGTCATATTTCAGCTTTTCATTTTCAGCTTCATAACGTAATTGTTCTTCATCCAGAATTTCTTCCGGCATCTCTTCTTTGGTTTCATTCTCACTAAGGTTAATCCAGGTTGTACTGTAATCATCAGTGTGATTTTCGCGATCTGATCTATCAGCTTCCAAAGACGCTGCTGATGATTGCAGTTCTTCTTTAGTCTCTTCTATATCCTCAGCGGGTTCTTCCCCCGGTTCCGTATCTAAGGGAGATTCAGGTTGATTTTCCATTGTATCAGCCTTCAACTCTTCTTCGGATGGTACTTCTTCTTCATACCTGGTTTCAGTTTCCTCTTCTTCGGCATCAGGATTATCTTCGATGACGTCTTCAGGCGTATGATTCCCTGAAGGTATCACTTCTTCTTCCTCCGTGATCACATCGGTCATTTTTTCTTTTTCTGTTAATTCAGCTTCAGGAGAAGCTGCAGTTTCGATTGGTTTACTATCTTCTGCGGTATCAAGCGAGAATGATGCATCATAAAAATCATCATCATCTTCCGGCTCATCGTTTATTTCTGAAATTTTCCTTGCTGTTTCGTCTATTTCTTTTTTCTTTTCGTGAAATTCTTCATCTACCGGGGTATCGGTATTTTCAGTTGATTCAAAGTCTTCTGCGTCTTCAGGAATTGGGGTAACATATAATTTGTCTGTATCTGATTTTAATAGTCCGGGATGTATCGTAATCTGAAGCTCCGGGATTTCTACTTTATTATACGCTATTATGTTGTCATTAATTTCCGGATATTCCGCTAGAAAGGTTCTGAGGTCGCTTTTAGATACTGAGTATAGGATGCAGTCGGTGTTTGCAACAGCAGCAGAACGGCGGTAAGTATCTTCCAGTACCTCAATTTCTCCGAAGAAATCATTTAAGGTTTTATTAAGCTTAACGGATTTATTCTCTATATAGACTTTGATTTTGACTCTTCCGGCGATAACGAGGTAGGTATTTTTACTTTCATCCCCCTTCTGAAAAATGATCTCTCCTTCTTTTTTTCTGATAAGTTGTTCGCTTCTGAAGCCCAATTTCAGATTTTGAGGAGGGATTCCATCGAACAATTTATTATTTTTAATTACTTCTTGATAATTATTATCAGGCATAAAAATTACTTTTGTTCTATCCCTTGATTAAAAACAAATATAATAATAATGAATTCCGATGAAATACAAAACGGTATAATGCATATTTATAATAATGATCCTTCACTCGCAGCTATAATAGATGCCTGTCCTCCATGTACTTTAAAGCCTAAACGGAACCATTATCTTACTTTTCTGCGTTCAATCATCGGTCAGCAGCTTTCTTCAAAAGCAGCTGCTTCTATCTATAAAAAGTTCCTGTCTTACTATGAGAATAAACCGCTGCCCGAAAATATAATAATTACTCCGGACATTGATCTGAGAAAAACAGGTTTATCTAATGCAAAAGTACAATATATAAAGGATTTTTCCGAAAAAATCCTAAAAGGCGACATTCATTTCAGGGGACTCAGCCGGAAATCTGATCCTGAAATTATTGAAGAATTCTCCCGCGTTAAGGGAATAGGAGAGTGGACGGTGCAGATGTTCCTGATTTTTAACCTTTGCAGGTTAAATGTTCTTCCTGTAAAAGACCAGGGAATAAAGCGTGGAGCGATGATCGTTTATGGTCTTAAATCAATTCCGGATGAGAAAAAGCTTTTGAGAATAGCGGCCAAAAACCGCTGGACCCCTTATAACAGTATTGCCAGCTGGTACTTATGGGCGGTGCTGGAACTTTGATAAATTTTTATTACATATGAAACCTCAATAAATGAATTGCATCTCACATTATGGATGAAACTGAATTAATAGCAGAGGCTAAAAAAGGCAATAAAAAAGCTCTGGCGGAAATAGTTAAGAAGTACGAACAGACTATCTATAATTTTTCTTTCAAGATCTGCCGCGATCGTGAAAAAGCTGAGAACATCATGCAGGAAACTTTTTTCAGCATGGTGAAATCTCTCGGCCAGTTTGACGGGAATTCGAAACTTTCAACCTGGCTTTACCGGATAGTGGCTAATCACTGTCTTATGCAGGCAAGAAAAGAAAAGAACCGAAGCTATATTTCACTGGAGAATGATGAAGATCTTTATTCGGAAAAACATATTGCCGACTGGGCAACTTTACCGTATAAAAGCGCAGAAAATGATGAGCTCAGATCTATACTTGACCGGGCAATAAAAAAACTTTCACCTGATTACAGGATCATATTCCTGCTTCGGGATGTTGAAGGTTTGTCAACAGAGGAAACTGCTGAAGCTGCAAATATTTCGGTTCCGGCTGTTAAATCAAGACTTCACCGGGCAAGAGCGTTTTTAAGAAAAGAAATAGATGAGGCATTTAAGAAATGAGAAAAGAAATAAAAGTTACCTGCCTTGAGGTGATGAGCCATATCTGTGATAGTCTTGGTGAAGATCTGGACTCAGAAAGATGCAGGGATATTAAGATGCATCTTGAGCAATGCCCCGAATGTACAAATTATTTTAAATCTGTTCAGATGACTATCGATTATTATAAGAAGTATAATGTGGACCTGCCTAAAAGTGCTCACAACCGGCTGATGTCGTTTCTTGACCTGGATGAAGATGATCAGACCTGATGATGATGAAAATTATCATTAGCCGTATAAAATTATTAAAAATCAGAATCTTTAAAAGAAAAAATGTGATATGGAAAATATTCATTATTATAATGTCAGTGTAAATTGGGATGAAGGAAGGATAGGAACTTTATCTTCTGATAACCTTCCGGATATTAAAGTGGCAACTCCGCCAGAATTTCCTAAAGGAGTCGCCGGAATTTGGTCTCCCGAACATCTGTACGTTTCGTCAGCTGTGATATGTCTGATGACAACTTTTTTGGCTATAGCAGAGAATTCCGGACTGCCTTTTAGCTCATTCGGCTGTGATGCATCCGGAAAATTGGAAAAAGTGGATGGGAATTTTATGATTTCGGAAATAGAACTTAAACCTGTCATCATAATACCCGATGAGAAATACACAGAAAAAGCGGGAAGAATAATTGAAAAATCAGAGAAAATGTGCCTGATCTCAAATTCTATGAAAACTAAAATTATCCTTAGTCCCGATATTAAGATAAAGAGCTAGATAAATCATTACGACCAGGTTAATCATAAATCAGGAGAATATATGAAAAGAATAATAGGTTTATTTGTCATTGCGTTGGTCTTATCAAATTTTACGGCGTGCGCTCAGACTGCAGTGCCGCAAAAAGATATTACGGTTACAGAACTTAAGAAACAAATAAAAGAAAATCCTGATCTTGTGATACTTGATGTTCGTACCCCTGAAGAATTGAACGGTCCGCTCGGAAAAATCGACGGTGTGGTAAATATCCCTGTCCAGCAGCTTGAAAGCAGGGTTGATGAATTGAATAAATATAAAGATAAGGAAATAGCTGTTATCTGCAGGACCGGTCACCGCTCCAGCATAGGTACGAAAATATTGCTTAAGCATGGGTTCACAAACGTTGAGAATGTTGAAGGCGGAATGACGGCTTACCGGGAGAAGTGAGCGGCTATTGATATTTTTCCGGCTGGCATTTTAATCAAGCTGACTTAATCTTTTCTTTGCTTTTCTAATTGCAAACTTATCCCTGAAATTCTTTTGGGGATAGTTTAGCAATTCTGTAAGAATTTTCTTTTCTTTGTCCGTATCTCCCATCGCTTTATATGTCTGTGCAAGCTGGTAGGAAGCAACAATTGTATTTGGTTTTATTTTGAGAGCTTTCTGAAGCATATTAACTGATTGTTCGAAGGAACCATCCGGGACGTCACCGAAAAAAGCATTTGCAAACATTCTCTCAAACCAGCTCAAGTCAGCTATCTGTCTGTAATATATACCCAGTATAACATATGAGAGATATTGATCAGGGTTTATCTGAATCGATTTTTTAGCATTGTCCTCAATTTTATGGGCCAGCTTTATTTTAGCTTTACCCCCTTCGTAAAGAGCCTGGTTTCCATATGACATTGCCAGGTATGCATAAGTTGCGGCCGAATCAGGAAAGTCATTCTTCATCTTCTCCGAAATTTCTATTGCTTTCTTTATCATCATCTCAGAGCTATCTTTTTCTTTATACTCATAATATTCCTCCCCCAGATCATTATAAGACCGCGCCATTCTAAAAAGCACATCATATTCATCAGGCGCAAGCTTATAAGCTTTTAGATAATTATCCAGGGCGGCTTTATTATCAAAACTTTCGTAGTATTTATCTCCTTTCTGGATAAACTCCTCTATATTTTCCGCGTAAAGGAAACAGCAGGGTATAAGCAGCAGAATGAAAGAAACCAGCGTTTTCTTCATATTATTATTTTGCATATTTATAGTTTAACGGAATGAATAACCATTCGAAAGTTATTTATTATCCCTTTTCAAATTATTATTCAGGAAAGTAAAGGTTTCTTCCCTGGCCTTCTGTGCAGCCGATTCATTATAACGCTCAGGGTTTTTCGGATTCATAAATGCATGTGCTGCACCCGGATAAATTGTAATTTGGTTTTTAATTCCGGCTTCATTCAGAGCCTCTTCAAATTCGTTTACCTTTGCCGGTGTAATACTCTGATCTTTTTCACCGAATATTCCTAACACTGGACAGGTAATTCTTTTTAATACTGAAGTATCGGTAACCAGGCTGCCGTAATTTATTACACAAGCTGCAAGTTCATTAAGATCAAGCGCTGCCATCAGAGAATACTTTCCGCCGAAACACCAGCCGATTGAACCGATTTTTCCTGCCTCAACATTTTTCATAGTCCTGAGGTAATCGAACGCAGCTCTCAGATCCGTTGCTGCTCTTTCCTGCGGAACGCTTCCGGAAAGTTTTCGCGCCTCCTCAGGTGAAGTAGTCGATTTGCCGTGATAAAGATCGATTGCCAGCGCTGCATATCCGCTGTCGGCAAATTCATCAGCCCTATTTTTTATCCAGTCATCCAGCCCCCACCATTCATGTATCACTATCAAAGCTGGGAAAGGGCCATCACCATCAGGAACGGAAAGATAAGCTGATACTGTATCTTCACCGCTGATATACTTAATCATTTTTCCGGTGTTAATCTCCAATTTTGTCTCCTTCTCTTCTTTAGTTTGTGCAGATTCGGTTTTATGCATAGGGTAAGCCTGAGCAAAACTTATAATTGCCCCGATTATCAGGAAAATTAATGGATTGGAACTTTTCATAATTCATCCCGCATTTATCAGGATGAAAATTAAGTATAAAGAATGGTCAAATCGTGATATTTACATCACAATAGAATAGATGGAAAATCTCGCCGGCGGTTAACGATTCTATACAGCGATATTTCTGGGTTTCATGCGAATAAGCAGGGAAAGATCTCTGGAAGCGATTATTCTCTTTCCCTGGTATTTGTATACAAGAACGAGCGTCTCATCGAACGGCGAGCCGTCGTCTTTGAAGATAGGGAGTATATTATTTAACGGGACAACTTCTTTTTGTACCTGAATGAAATTTTTAGTCTCTAAATAATCTAATAGATTAGTAAACTTTTTAATCTTGTCGAAGAATCTGTTTTCATCAACCGGAACGATAATTTCATCAGTATTAAAAACTACGTTGAAATACCAGAAATGGTTGATCTTGTAACGAACTCTTATATACGAGCAGCACTCAGTAATAAAAGTTTCAATGTCTGTTATTTTACCATCAGATATTTTCTGAATTATTTCTTTATCTTCTTCATCAAAATACATAGCTGCCGCCTCTCATTTTTTCTACCTGAAGTGCAATCGAAATGCCAATGGATTTTTCTCTTATTACCGTCCTCATTAAAAGCGTGCTGCTTCAAAGGATGACGTTTATGTCATATTTGACGCAAAAGATTATTGGAATCCTGCCTCTTAATAGGTAAAACAAGCCGGTATAGAATATGATTTATATTACATAAACAGATTTTATATATGAGAAAAATAAAAATCGCTCTTGGTTTGATAATTCCCGATATAGGCGGGATAATAGCAGTTTCCATCCCCCTGGCTGTATTTCTTTCGTTTACTAATTTTTTTGCTGATACCTCGGGCCTTACTCCATTAATGATTGCTTTTCTGCTATTGATTCTGCTGTCTCTTTTTATTCTGCCTTTCCGGCTGATGCTTATTGGAGCTGATTTCCTTAATATCGAACTTGATAAATACGGGATATTTTCGGTGGCAATTATAGGCGGATTAACCGGTGGGTGTCTTTTTTATTTCCTTGTACTATCCCGTTTTTCACTAGAATGGATTAATATGCTGGATTATGCTCTGTTCGGAGTGATTCAGAGTATAATCGGACAGATTATTTACAATTTTGTCCCTGAAAATTGGAAACTCCAGCCGGCAGAATAAACCCTGACCCTGACTCATTTTGCTTGTTTCACAATTTGTTTCACTGCATCCGTACCAGGCCTTCACCCGGCTTGCAACAAGCCTCTTCAATGCAGCCTTTACGAGCCTGCATGAATATTACGTTGAAATGTCTAAAAAGTACTTTGAATCTTTAAAATCCTTATTTATTGTATAAACATTAGTAAGTCAATATATTTAAGAAGGATCCTGACCTTATTCCCTTATTTTCATTCCAGGTTATTACAATCCCCAATTAATTTAATAATGTAATAAGGTTTTCAGGTTGTGTGTATTTGCGTATTACTAAGGCAAAGTTTGCGCATAAGGTTTTTCCTCCCGAAGAATTATTTATAAACCTTATTTATTTCTTCCAACCTTAGTACTCCATTACATAAATTCGGTGACGTATTATTTTAATTAAGCAGGATGCCGATCAGATATGTTAAAAGTTTTCAACAAATTGTTGGAAATTAAATATCTCTAATACGGTGTCCTCGATACACCTCGCCAAATAGTAAAGGAAGGCGAGGCACTCCCGCCCTGATGAAGGCAAGGGGCGGGACAGGTCGGTCACCGCGAAAGATTTAATAATTATAGCGGTTATCGAGTGTTCCGAATGAAGCGAGATTCGTAAAAATATAGCGAGCGGAATGAGGAACGTATCGAGATAACCGGTCCAAATAGAAAATTAATTACTAGAGAACTTTTTACAATTACCGTGTCCTCGATTTGGCTGCGCTCAACATCATCCTCCGGAAGAATTATTTATCTCTTCTAGCCTTAGTAACCCATATTTAAACTAAGTGAACCCCGACCTGATTTACCTTATTTCTTCTTCTAACCTTAGTATCTCAATATATTCCAAAAGAATTCCAACCTTATCACTGACTTCTGCATCAATCTATTTGAAAGCTGAACCGGGATTCATTCCATTTACCTGTTGAAGTTTCGAGCGACTTTTCAATAAATAGTACATCATTCTGATCATTTATTAATAATACCGTAGATGACCTTGTTCCATACCTGTCGCTTTTAATAAATACAGGAGAAACAGCTCTTTCAAGTTCAATGCTTAATCCGGTATCGGGAAGCTGAGTGTCCGGTGCTTCTCTGTCATCCGCTAATATCTCAAATAATCTTTCGGGTGAAATATTTTCCTTTGAGATTTCATCAAGGAAAGATGCTTTACTTTTAACAACCTTAGGCCAGGGAGTATCCAGCAGGTGATTGCTTAATCCATATACCCCCGGCGGCAGCTGCCTTAATTCTTTTGTCTGATTTGAAAAATAGAACAAAGTCTCCATGTCGGAAAAAATAAGATTATATCCATTATACTTATCTGCATTTTCGGAAAGGGCATATCCGTATTTAAATGGTGATATATCGGATGCAAGAAAGTTCAGAGTTAATGCCCCTCTTGAAGGAGCATTTTCCTTTATCGATTTCATATCGCGGTAATTGGTTATTGCCGCGAACCTGCCGGATCTCGTTATCCCCAGCCATGTCCCTCCCGCTTCTTTATCTTTTCCCGCAAGCAGATCAGGAGGCTCCTTCCAGAAATGAGCTTCTTCCGTAGGACGATGGTAAAATTCATCCCTGTTTGCGGCAATTATCAATGGATATTGAGGGTTGGTATTATAAGCGATTAAAAGGAGGCACATTATATTAATTAATTTATGATTGGGTTCCTGTTTCAAACAAACTGTATGGCTTAAATATAAACACTCTGAGAAAAAAGTGAAATAGACATACTGATTACTGCAAATTCCGCTTCCTGCCTCTGTGGATTTCTCCGGGCTTTTCGAAGCAGAGAAGGGGCGTTGACCCGTCTCCAATAAACAACCTTCGGTACAAAACATCCCGGCTTATACCCGGCATTGGAAATATTCTCTAAAGACTCTGAAACTCCAATCTGAATCCGTTCTGAATACGTCCTGAATACGTCTTGAATCCGTCCTGAATACGTTATAAAAACTTCATTGATGAAGTTGTTTCAATAAGTTAATCCAGTCGCTAATATGTTTTTCATTCAATTATCAATCAGTAATTTTTATAGATATTCAAATACTTTCAGCAAATGCATCGCTAAAGAATTCGATACTGCAGCAAAGCTGTTCTGTTCGTCTGTCAGTTGTTATGGGAATTCAAATAGGAGAGGGAAGTAAAGATTTAACTGTTTTCAACAACTTTATTGGATGGCACTGAACAACATAAAAAAAGCGGGAATAAATCCCGCTCTATATTCAGATACATTTTATTAACTATTATATGATTTCATCGTCATCTTCGAAGTCGTCCTCGTCGTCTTCATCATCATCGTCCTCCGGCTCGAATAGCTGATCATTAACATTATCAGGATCAGGTTCATACTCGCTGTCATCAGAGGGATCATACTTATCTGCAAGGCTTAAAGTCTCTCTGTCTTCATTCGGTTTCTTCTCATGTGTTGTATCCTCTTCAGACTTTTTGTTTTTATCCTCCCTGATTTTTTCCTCTCTCTCACTTCTCCCTTTTTTTGCTCTTTCATCTCTTTCTCTCGAATCCATTTCATCCTCCCGGAGATTAATTTTAATTTCTGAAAAGATATTTCCTCTGAAGCTTTAATCAAAATGAATGCTGCTGAGATTCAGCACAGTGTGATTTTATACTTACCGCTGCTGGATTTCTATACCTGGAGAAAAAGCTATAAAGCCGGCAATATTTAATTCGTTGTTTTTAACGGCAGGATAGTACCAGGCTCCGTTCCAGTTAATAGAATCACCTACCCTTATGTTATAAAAGTTTGCAGTCCCTAAATCAGCATCAATATGCTTTGTGTAGCTTTTCTGCAGATATTCTTTCTTGACCGAATTCGGCGGGAAATAAGTATACCCGTTTACTTTTTTCGCTTTTTTACTCTCTGCAATAACTTCGCCATTCCACACAGCTTTTGCCATAATTATCCTCCAATTAAATGATTTAATTAACATTAAAAATCTTGAGTGTTTTTGTTTTGTTTCAACGCACAATAATAGAATAGCAGACTAATTTCAACCCCCTAAATTATAACCATCCGGTCAGCCCTTTAATTAGTTGATTTTGTTAACAGATTAGGTATTTTAGTCAATAAAAAATTTGAGTTTTATACAACCAAACGAGGATCTTATATAGAATTTTTTACTCTTCATTTCTGATTCTATAAAACTGCACAAATTATTTCGACCAATTTTACTATTGCGTGGAGGATTAGATGAGATTATCTCTACAATCTGCAATATCTATTCTTTTGTTCTTTTTGATATCAAACACCTTATATGCCCAGGCAGGAAAGATTGCAGGTAAAGTCACGGATGCATCTACGGGAGAAGCTCTCCCGTTTGTAAACGTGATAGTCGTTGGTACTTCTACAGGAGCAGCCACCGATATCGACGGAAATTACTTTATAATTAATCTTTCTCCGGGAAAATACTCGGTTAAAGCATCCGCAATTGGGTATAATTCCGTTGAAGTTACCGGTGTTAGTGTTGCTTCGGGATTTACTGCAACGGTGGATTTCAGCCTCAAACCAACTTCGGTGGAATTGAACCAGGAAGTTGTTGTTGTAGCTGAGAAGCCCTTAATCAGGAAAGATATAACTGCCTCAACCGCTGTTGTGGGAGATGAGATGATTTCCCAGCTGCCGGTTACCGAAATCAGAGACGTGCTGCAGCTGCAGGCGGGAATTGTTACTTCGGGTAATGATCTTCATATCAGGGGCGGCAGAAGCGGACAGATAGCCTTCCAGATTGACGGTGTGCCTATGACTGATTCTTATGACGGCAGTACAGTTGTCGATGTTAACGCCGATGCTGTTAAAGAACTTCAGGTTATTTCCGGCGCTTTTAATGCGGAATACGGTCAGGCAATGTCGGGCGTTGTAAATATCGTTACCAAGGACGGCAGCAACGACTTTAAAGGTAATATCACTACATATGCAGGTGATTATGCCTCTAATAAAACGAATAAGTTCTGGGATATTAATAATATAAATCCCACATCTATACGCGATATCGAAGGCAGTCTGAGCGGACCGGTAGTTAGGGATAACTTATTCTTTTACCTGAACGGAAGATATTATTACAATACGGGTTATCTCTACGGTAAGCGTGTATTTCTGACAACCGACAGGGCGGTCGAGATACCCGGTACAGGCGGAAAAGATTTTGCGATGAATCCGCACGGAGATAATTCTTTTGTATCGATGAATCCCGACCAGAGAATATACGGACAGGGAAAACTGACCTACAGACTGTTCCAGGGGATGAAGCTTAATTTCAACTATATTATTGATAAGGAAGAGTACCAGGATTATAATCATGGAAATAAATTAACCCCGGATAATAATCTCCATCGTTTCAGAAACGGCATCACAAATATTTTTACAATAAACCATGCCATTTCTGCCTCAAGTTTTTACATTCTGAACCTCTCCTATTTCTATAAAGATTATCAGCATTATCTTTACAAAGATATTTATACGGGAGATCCTGCACATCCTACTGATTATGTCGATAATTCGATTCATAATACTCCTCCTTACAGCTTTGCAGTCGGAGGAACGGATTATAGCCGTTTCTATAGAAGTACGGGTACTTATGATGCCAAACTTGATTGGACAACCCAGGTGACACAGCAACTAAATCTTCAGTTCGGCGGCGATTTCAAACAGCACCAGATTTTTATGCATGAAATTACCCTGACTCCGATTTACGATAATGGAATACAAACCGTTAATATTCCTGAAAGATCTACTAACCTTAATAATCAGTATCTCCATAAGCCTCAGGAAATGTCGGGATATGTACAGTCAAAGCTTGAAGCCTTTAACCTCATATTTAACCTGGGGGTCAGAGTTGATGTATTTAATCCTGATGGGGTAGTATTGAATGATCCTTCCGATCCGAATATTAATACTCCATTAAGACCTGACAATAAATTTTTTGATTATAATGGTAATGGCGTGCAGGATGAAGGGGAACCTTCGAAAACTGTGGCACAGCGTTTGGCAAAGAATGCCTTCGGAAAACCGTGGTATTCGGATGCTTCAATAAAATATCAATTCAGCCCTAGAATTGGACTTGCATTCCCTATTACCGATAAAGGTGTCATCCATTTTTCTTACGGCCACTTCCTTCAGCTTCCTCCTTATGAATATATGTATGTTAACCCGGAATTTGAACTGGGTGTAGGATCAGGTAATCAGGGTATTATTGGAAATGCTGATCTTAAACCGCAGAAGACTGTGAAAGGCGAGATTGGTCTGCAGCAGCAGATTGGAGACGATATTGCCGTTGATTTTACTGTCTTCTTCGAAGATTTCAGGGATCTGACAGGAACCCAGACGGATGAAATACTTGTTTTTGGAAGAGGAGCCAGTTACAGCCAGTATGCTAACTCCGATTTTGGCTTCTCTAAAGGTTTCATTATCAAATTTCAAAAACGGTTCTCCGGCGGCCTGGCTACCAGTCTCGATTATACTTATTCCATTACTAAAGGAAATGCTTCTAACCCTGCTGATGCAAGAAATGCACTGGCGGGAGGCGCCCTTCCGGAAACATTCATAGCACCGCTCGACTGGAATCAGACGCATACATTAAATGTTTCTGTTGCATATAGTCAGGAGAGAGACTGGGGTTTTTCACTTATCGGAAACTTCTATACAGGCCAGCCTTATACTCCACAGGTGAACAAAAATACCCTTGTCTCACAGAATGCTTTTCCGAGAAACAGTGAGATAAAGCCCTCGATTTTCAATGTTGACTTAAGATTATATAAAGATTTTCCATTCGGACTTACAACGTTATCTGTCTTCCTGAAAGTATTTAATCTGCTCGATCTCGATAATGCCCGTTCAGTTTACGCTAATTCAGGAGACCCCTTATTTACTTTTGATGAATTGGATGCAGAGAAGGTTAATCCCAGGCTGTATTACAACACCCTTGATGAGCTGTTTACCAATCCCGGGTTCTTTGCTGAGCCAAGACGTGTAGAATTCGGTGTTTCTTATAATTTTTAAAATGAGGAAAGTTACTCAAATGCGAAGCAAAATATTTTTAATAACTCTGCTGCTGGCATTAAGTTCAAGCACTTTTGCACAGTACGGAGATCCCAGTTTACTGGCTGTCGGAACCCATACCGGTAACCGTGTGGGTATTTCTTTTCATAATGACGGTCAAATCGCCGGAATACTGCCTGGTGTGGATATAAGGGGTGAATGGCCGCTTGGATCAGGTGAAAATTATATCGGCGACCTTATACCGTTGATCGGTGTTGAATTTATTAATTTTCTGGGTGATACTCTTCATTCGGTTATTATTTCCCGTGGTCCGCGAAACAGGCAGTCGGAAGAAAGAAGTCCTGCGGATGGTCACTTCTGGGGATGGAACCCGATTCCCGGTTTCCGCAACCCGAATTATGAATCTGTGGCGATGAGCCATTTGCCCGATTCGTGGCCCATCGAAGGATGGAATGATCCGGTCGCCCATAACTGGTTTGATTCCCTTGGTCATACTCAGTGGTTTGGTTATTTCGGCCGCGATATAAAAAATGCCGACCAGGAATCATTGTTCGATGCCGATGATCAGATGGATGATGAATTCAACTATAATGACTATATCCACCCTGTTAACCCGATATTTCTGCCTGACAGCACAAACCCGATCCGTCACGGAATGGGATTGAGAATGCGGGTCAGAGGCTTTCAGTGGTCCAACTTTCTTGCGGAGGATGTAATATTCTGGTTGTATGATATTCTCAATGAAGGAACTACAATATACAGGAAAGCAGATTTTGGAACTGTTGTTGGTACACTTGCAGGAGGTGACGGCGATAGCCAGGATGACCTTGGTTATTTTGATGTCAACAACTGGATCACTTACTCATGGGATAGTGACGGTATAGGAAATAAAGGACAGAAAGTAGGATATGTTGGTTACGCATTCCTTGAATCCCCGGGTAACCCTTTTGACGGCATTGATAATGATAACGATGATATAGACAGTGTTAAGAATTATACTCCGACAGCACCGAGGTTTGTGGCTTCGGATTTTGACTCTGTGACATTCGGGGTGGGCGATAAGGTGGTGCTGATCGATCCGGCAACCTATGCCAGGACACTTCATACCATCAGCTCTCTTCCGGATACAGTTGTCTCGCTTGGAGTACGATTTGTAATTGAATCAGGGAAATATTTTCACGAAGGTAATATCGCAAAAATTGTAAACGGTGTATCCCAGCCTGATACATCAGCCTTTGATGGCATCGATAATGATCTCGATGGATTGATCGATGAGAACGAAGCGATTCATTATCTGACAAGAGTTAATGATGGATTACTTGGCTTGAGATATATCAATTATGTAACGGGTGACGGGGTCAACGACCTTCTTATAGATGAAAGAAGAGATAATAATATCGATGAAGATGGTGACTGGGATCCGCAGCACGATGACGTCGGAATCGATGGATTAGGACCAAATGATAATAATTATCCCGGACCCGACGAGGGTGAAGGAAACGGAATTCCCGATCAGGGTGAACCTGATTTCGGCAGGACTGATACAGATGAATCAGATCAGATCGGTTTGACGGGTTTCAATTTCTTTAACCAGACTGCATCTCCTGATATGACTAACGATGCTCTTCTCTGGGATAGAATGACCCCTGGAAGATTTGATGTTATTTCTCCTACCCCTCAGGATGGTGATTTTATTTATTCTTCGGGTTACTTCCCGTTGATACCAAGTAACGGTAATCCGGATATCAAGGAGAGATTTTCTGTTGCCTTATTGTTCGGCGAAAATTACCAGGATATAGTCAGTAATAAACTCGTTGTCCAGCAGATATATAATGCAGGCTATAAGTTTCCTCAGCCTCCTCAGAAACCTACTATCACCCTTACACAGCAGGATGGTAAGGTCGTAATATACTGGAATGGTCAGAAAACAGAGAATGATATTGATTTTATCAGTAAGAAAAAGGACTTTGAAGGTTATAAGATATACAGATCCACTGATGCAAACTTTACAGATTCAAGGGTAATTACTAATGGACGCGGTATCCTTTCGTTTGATGAGCCGATCGCTCAGTACGATCTGGTTGATTCACTTAGCGGGTATTTCTATCCTTCACCAAAACTTTTACAGGAAGTCGGCGGTGTTACTTATTACCTTGGAGATAATACAGGCATTATAAATAAGTTTGTTGATTCAAGCGTCGTACTTGGACAGACTTACTACTATGCGGTCTGTGCTTATGATAGAGGTGATGAGACTACGGATGTATTCCCGACTGAAAACTCGAAGTTTATCAGAAGAACTTCCGCCGGTGAAATTATACTCGATAAAAACACCGGATTTATTACACCCGGCAGAAGGCCCGCCGGTTATGATCCTGCTGCAGTGCAGGATTATACAAAATCTGAGGGTTTTAAAGGAACCGGACATATAAATATTGAGGTGGTCGATGATAAGGAGGTAAAAGGCGGGAATTCCTATAAAATAGCTTTTGTCGATACCGGTGCCTCGGAAGTAACTGGTTACTGGTCGTTGATAAATACTACTACAAATGATAGTATTATTAATAGATCCTCTGCCTTTGGAGAAAATACTCCGGTTGCGGAAGGATTCAGGGTGCAGATTTTTAACGATGAAGAAGTAAAAATAGATACTGCTAAATCTAAGTTTGAAGGGGGTTCGCCCGGTTATAAAACTATTTCATTCAGGGTATTCAGTATTCAGAATAAACCTCAGTTTGATGGGGTAAAACTGCCTAATGACTATCAAATAGAATTCTACCCCGATATTGTAGATACTTCAGTTACCGATACTTTGGGCACTACTGTTAAACCCGGCGTACCTGTAAATTTTAAAGTTAAGAATCTCACAAAAGATAAATACATAAACTTTGCATACTATTTCTCAGGAACCTTTTCGACTACTTATTCCATTATTTTTAAGGAATCGGTTGGAGGCGGAGCAGTTGACCACACGTGGCGTGTTGATGTAGCTTATGATGGATTAGGAACTCCTCTGGAAACAAGCGGAGTAATGAATTTATATACTCTGAAACCCTTTGGAAGTTCAGATCAGATTACCTTCACAATGAAAGGTGCTTCTATCAACGATGCTTCAGCTAAAGATCAGATGAATAAAATTAAGGTCGTACCGAACCCTTATGTTGTAACACACGAGGCTGAAGCAAGACTGCTGAGTTCCCAGGTAAGCGGAAGAGGTGAAAGGGAGATCAGGTTCACTTATATCCCGCCCGGGGCTACAATCTCCATCTATACTGTGCGCGGAGAAAAAATAAAAACTCTTACCCACGATGACTTATTTGTAGGAGATGTCTACTGGAACCTCCGTACTGAAGAAAACCTGGATGTGTCATTTGGTGTTTACGTATTCGTGGTAGAAGCGCCAGGTATAGGAACTAAAATCGGCAAGTTTGCCCTTATTAAATAACGGAGTGAATATGAAAAAGATTATTATAATTTTATTTGTTGCGGCCGGAGTTATTTTGGGGCAGACTAAAACAGGTTCAACCGCTGCTCCTTTCCTCAATATAGGAATAGGCCCCAGAGCTGTCTCTATGGGTGGTGCCTTCGTAGCTACCGCAAATGATATAACTTCCCTGTATTGGAATCCTGCCGGTGCTTCAAGGGTCGGTACTAACAGCGCGATGTTCTCTTATGCTGAATGGTTCGCCGGCATAAACTATAACTGGGCGGGTGCTATGTTGTCACTGGATGGAGCAGGCACTGTAGGACTAAGTGTTACCTATCTTGATTACGGTACGCTTGAAGTTACTACGCTAAGGGAACCCGACGGTACGGGCGAAACTTTTAACCCTTCTGATATGGCCATTGCACTATCTTATGCTTACAATCTTACCGAGCAGTTTTCTATAGGTGGTAGTGTTAAATACGTGAATGAAAAGATATGGAACAGCAGTGCTAATGCCATTGCGGCCGATCTTGGAGTATTATTCCTCTCGGATATATACGGACTCAGGGTTGGAGCCTCGATTGCAAATTTCGGCACGGATATGAAAATGGATGGAAAAGATCTGTATGTTCAGCATGATGTTAACGGACAGATTTTCGGGAATAATGACCAGATACTCGCTAAACTGGAAACCGACGCTTTTCCTCTGCCTCTTGTGTTTAGGGTAGGTTTAGCAATAGATCCTGTCAGTACTGAAGATCATAAGTTTACAATAGCAGTTGATGCGACTCACCCTAACGATAACGCTGAATCTCTAAATGTCGGCGGTGAATATACATTTATGAACCTGATTTCACTTAGGGGAGGGTACAAGAGCTTGTTTCTGGATAATTCTGAAGAAGGTCTTACACTTGGATTTGGGCTGAAATACAGCTTTGCTCAGTCTCTGGGAGTGTTTGTTGATTATGCATACCAGGATTTCGGCAAGCTTAAATATACCCAGCAGTTCTCTCTCGGTGTGAACTTTTAACGTGTTTATTAGCAAAAAAATAATTATAATTGGTTCGTTCATTAAAAAAGGAGATCGTAAATGAGAAAAATACTCTACTTTGTATTTGCATTATTTTTTGCAAATCTGGCGTATGCTCAGACTGTTGAATTTCAGTGCAACATGAGCATACAGGCGCAATTGGGGAATTTTGTCCCCGGAACTGATACTGTCAAATTAGCTGGCAATTTTAATAATTGGACACCTGATGCTGACATTATGAGTGACGCTAATAATGATTCTATCTATACAGTTACTATAGATACATTTGCTGTTGGCGATATGCTTCAGTTCAAGTTTGTTTTGAACAGTACTTATGAAACAATCGCGAACAGAGAATATACTGTACCAAGTGGTTCAAGTACATATACAGGCTTCTTCAACGGGATTACATCTACTCCTAAAGCCATTCAGTTTACCTTCCAGTGTAATATGGAATTCGAAGCAGTCTCCGGACGTTTTAACCCTTCTACAGATACTTTGACTGTAAGAGGAGATTTCAACGGCTGGGCTTCAACTGATATTTTAGAACCAGGTCTGGATCCTAATATTTTTGAATTAACAGTGACGGATACTCTTGGTGTAGGTCAGACAATCAATTATAAGTATGCTTATATTGGTACTCAGGGTACAACCTGGGAAAATGATCCGAATAAAACCTATACACTTACTCAGGCTGATTATGATAATGGTTCAGCTACTGCGTTCAGAACTTTTAACGATCTGACACTGGCAACTATTACTAATGCCGAATGCACCATAAAATTTGTTACATACATGGACGGTGCTATAAATGCTATCACAGGACAGCCGTTTGGAACAATTGATAACGTCGTTCTGTGCGGCGCTAATCCTCCGTTAAGATGGCCCGGTGCTGGTTGGCCTACTTCAGATAGTTCTCTTGTTATCTGGATGTATGATGATGGAACTCACGGTGATCTTACTGCCGGTGATAATTATTGGTCAGCTGATGTAACATTCCCTGCATTCTCTCCTCTTGCTATTGAATATAAACATGGTGCAAACTGGGGAGATATCGTTAATACCACAGGAAATGATAATGAGAATTCAGTCGGAACAAATCATCATATTACTCTTGATCCTCATTGCGTCAGTGCAACAGTTATCGATTCGTTTGGTGTAATGGGTACTCATGAATTGCAGGA
Source organism: uncultured Ignavibacteria bacterium (assembly GCA_963832715.1). Taxonomy (GTDB): domain Bacteria; phylum Bacteroidota; class Ignavibacteria; order Ignavibacteriales; family Ignavibacteriaceae; genus DATFVA01. The sequence continues at coordinate 539,855 of CAWHVB010000005.1, forward strand.
TGTTGTTCTCGGAATTAAAGAACTTTCTTCAAACGTTCCGGAGAATTACAGTCTCTCTCAGAATTATCCTAACCCCTTCAACCCGACAACAACGATCCGTTTCAGCGTTAAAGAAACCGGTATCGTTTCATTGAAGGTTTATAATGTTCTTGGTCAGCTCGTAACTTCTTTAGTTAATGAGCAGAAACCTGCCGGAACATATGAGTATAGTTTTGATGCTTCTAACTTATCAAGCGGCATCTACTTCTATACAATTAAAGCCGGTGATTTCAGTGCAACCAGGAAAATGATCCTGATGAAATAGTTTTCTGATCAATCATAAAAGGCCGGACTGAATAAGCCCGGCTTTTTTATTTTAAATACATCTGACACTACTCTCCGCAAAATATTCCTTCTTTATTCATTTCCCATGCATCCTTTTATCTTTTTCCTCGAACCGATTCCAGCTGTTCCTTCAGACCCGCCGCCCCTGGAAATTCGGGGTTTACTTCCAGACACCTGTTTATTGTGTTGAGTGCGGCTTCGAAATTATTCTGTAAAGCATAAGCCCCTGCAAGGTTAAAAAGAACCTGCGCATCGTTTCCGGCGAAATTTACGCTTTCACTTAGATATTTTACAGCTCTGTCTATACTCTTCCTGGAAAGATCTATTATACCAAGCCACTTTGTAGAAAATGCATCCGGCTCATATTCATACCTTTTCTCCAGGACTCTGTAGGCAAGATCGTATCTTTTCTTTCCAATCAGTATTTCAGCGGGCGGATCGTAAAAGTTTTCGATGATGGGAAACTGATCGATAAGATCAAGGATTTCTTCAGTATAAAGATCAAGATTTCCACTCCGCAGATATTTGTCAGCCATTAATCTGTGAGCTTGTTCCCAGGGAATGTTCGATTCAATGACTTTCATAGCGAGTGTATCTAATCCGGACTTCATATTTAACTGCTTTAGAACATAATCTCTGGGTTTGGGCTCTTTAAAAGGCCAGTCATTTTTCAGGAGGATAATCCTGTATCTGCCGATTGTTGAATCAAGAGGAGTGAATGAAAATTCGTAATCGACTTTTAAATCGAGTTTCGGAACAATGACCATTTGTCCTTTTGGCACATTTCCAGTCTTTTCCATCATCCTAAAGAAGGATCCTGCCATCAATTTATAACCTGCTAAAACGGGATGAAGATGATCGGTCATGAGACTGCTGCCGGTAATGCTGTCCGGAGAGTTTGCTTCAAAAATTGAATCGATATTAACAACAGGATAATGATATTTTTTTCCAAAGCTCTTAATTATTTCATTAAACTTTTCCGGAGCTCTGAATCGGAGGGCGTCAAGGTCTTTTGCATACCGAAATAATGAATCAGCGATGTGTCGTTCATTTATACCGAGAGCTTTTTCTGCCTGATCATAAACAGCTCCGGCAGAAGGGAAGCGGTTGCTTTTTATAGAAACAAAAGGAGGCTGATCCTTAAGGTTGCATGTCAGGGTGCTTAATATAACAGGTACACCTGCCTGTTTTGTCATTTTAAGGATATCTTCTAGATTCCCGTCAAATTGTTCTATACCTTCCTTGTACACATCCGAATCAAGTTCGATCAGCTGATCTTTTGCCATCCGCGACATTAATGTACCCGATGTCCTTTTGCCTGATGCAAATAAACCGGATGCCCATTTCAGAAAGTCCCTTACAAGCTGTGTCGTTTTGAAATTATTAAGCTTGAGAACAAGGTTTACAATTGACCTGTTTGTACCAAGCGATTCCATAGAGCCCACACCAAGAGCACCGTAGTATTCATTGTGTCCTGCATAAATCAGAATCAAATCAGGTTTTTGTTCGAGTACTCCCGGGATAAGATCGCGTATGGTATAGCTGTTCACAGCCGTTATGGCGAGGTTGACAACTTCGATCTTGTTCTTTGGATAAACTGCCTCAAGATATTTTTTAAGGTACCGGCCGAAGTCCCCGTTTGGAGTAAAAGGGTACCCTGCAGCACTGCTTCCCCCCAGTATAAATACCCGGAAAGCGTTTGGCTTTTTTTCGATGTCAAAAACATTTCCGTTAGAATATGGAACATTTTGTGTAGTGAAGAAGTAGCGGTGAGTAAAATCCGGATTTAACAGGTATTCAGAATCAGTAACCTTTACCCATTGGGTAAGATCGTACCCGTAATTAAAAATTCTCAGCCCGAGTTCGAGCAAAACCAGGAAAATCACTGGAATCAGAATAAGTACAAAGTAGAACCACAAGGGAGTTTTGGAAGATTTTCTCAGGGATTGAGATTTTATCACCGGGTTCTTTTTAACGTTTTTCAATTACATCCTTTTTAGAACAGATATGTTTATCCTAATCTTTTTGCTTTGAATTTTCCCGGTTATGGAAGTATTTTTAATTTTTTATTTCGAAAGAGAACGGATGTTCAGGCGCGCGTTGTTACTTATTATAATTCCTTTCTTTGCCGGGTTTGCTCAGCAGCCCGATTCGATCATTGCAAAGATAGGAAATATTGAAATATCACAACAGGAATTTCAGGAGAGGTATGAATTAACTCCTGTTATGGGAAAAGAAATCAAATCGGATGCTCCGGCATTAAAAAAAGCGGTGCTTTATTCGCTCATAGCCGAGAAATTATTTTCACTGAAGGCGCTGGAGATGAATATTGATACCGCAGAAATAGTTAAACGTACATTATCCGGTTATAAAAAAATGTTTGTTCGGGATGCTTTGTATAAAAAAGAGATACGGCAGAAAGCAGCCGGAACTGCAGATAGTCTCCTCGACTTATACATCGGAAACGCCTCAGAAGTTTGGTTTAATTATATTTCAGCGCCGGATGAACATAAGATCGATAACATTTATAAAATTCTTAAAAACGGAGCTCCCTTTGATTCAGTCGCTGCAGTATTTGCTTCCAGCAGCGATACTTTAAAAACCAGGATCGGCGATCACGATCCTGAAGCCGAAAATGAAATTTTTAACCTGCCGGAACAGTCGTTTTCAAGACCAGTATTTATGGACGGCAAATGGTATATCGTAAAAGTAGTGAAAAAGATAAACCCGCTTCTCACTAAAATGAACGGCTGGGAGGAAGAGTATAAGCGTCTGAAAAAAACAGCGCAGGAAAGAGCTGAACAAGTCTATTATAAAGAATATATGGCGAATTTTTTTAAGGATAAGAAAATAAAAGCCAGGGGTGATCTTCTTAAATTATTTGCTGAGAAAGTTGATGAAATATTAGAACAAAAAGCAAAGAGCCGGAAGTCGGATACTGAAAAAGTCTTCATCAGCAATATTGATATACTGCAGATCGAAAATGAAATGAACAGTAAAGATCTTGGTTCGGTTTATATTCAGCTTGACGGCAGGAATGTGACCCTGAAAGATTTTATCTTGTATTTCCGGTTTGAACCAATCAGTCTGTCAAAAATAAACTTCCAGGCTGTCCTCGATTTTTTGAATTCCAAAACCAGGCATTTTATTGAGCAGGAACTGCTCGCAGAACAAGGCTTTCGTGAGGGACTGGATAAACTGCCGTCTGTTGAATATTCATATAAAATGTGGAGAGATAATTATTACTTTTATCTTCTTCAGAATATGTTTAATGATTCCACTGCTGTTAGTGACAAAGAAGTGCTTGATTATTACAAGAGTGAAGGCAAAAAAGACAGCCTCGGGGATGAGGTCAGAATATCGGAAATTTCTGTCGACAGTCTGGAAACCATCGAAACCATTCTTGATGAAATTGATAGGGGAACTGATTTTGAATACCTTGCACAAAGATATTCCGGACGCAAAGAAACTGAAGAATTTTCACCCGTATCGGCTTTCGGAGAGATTGGTAGAATTTCAGAAAGTATGCAGGTTGGTGAAGTTTATGGTCCTCTGAAAACAGGTGATAAATATTCAGTATTTAAACTGATCGACAGAAGAAGAAAAAAAGAGCAGGGTGCCTTTGAAACTGAAAAAGCAAATATTAAAAAAACCCTTGCTCAGCAAAAGTTTCAGAAAAAACTGGTGGATTTTACTGTCTCCCTTGCAATGAAATACGGATTCTCAATAAACGATGAGGCCCTTGCAGATTTGCAGGTTACAAGCATAAATTCAATGGTTTACCAGATGCTGGGATTTGGTGGTAAAATACCTGCTGTTCCTCTTTCTTTGCCTGCTATTCAATGGTATAATAAATGGAAAGAGAAGCACGATATTATTCAGTGAAATAATTGTCAATTAATAATTTATAATTTACAATCCACCAGGAATCATTTTTCCCCAAGAAGCTGCTTTTTGCACTTCTCCAGGTTTGCTTTCTGCTCATCTGATAAAACCGGGTACGACATTTTTATCCCCTCCATAGTTTCCACTATTATCTGCGATACAGCGTAACGCATAAACCATTTGTGGTCTGCCGGAATTATAAACCAGGGCGAATGCTTTTTACTTGTTGCGGAAATTGCTTCTGCGTAAGCCTCTTGATATTTATCCCAGTACTTCCTCTCATCAATGTCGGATGATGAAAATTTCCAGTTTTTTTCAGGGGTATCAATTCGTTTAAGAAACCTGTTTTTCTGTTCCTCTTTTGAAACATGCAGGAAGAACTTAAGGATAACCGTTCCGTTCTCGTATAAATATTTCTCGAAATCATTTATTTCCCGGTAACGGGTGTTCCATATGTCTTTATCTATTGATTCCGGCGGTATTCTCTGGCTCTTTATAAGATTATGCACTCTAACTACCAGTACCTCCTCATAATGCGAGCGGTTAAAAATTCCTATCCTGCCCCTCTCAGGTACATGTTTGTGAATTCTCCATAGATAGTCATGATCAAGCTCTTCGATAGAAGGTTGCTTGAAACTGAAGACCTGGGTTCCCTGGGGATTAAGTCCCGACATTACATGCTTAATAGTCCCGTCTTTACCTGCTGCATCCATTGCCTGGAATATTATCAGAAGGGAATATTTGTCGTAAGCATACAGCATATTCTGAAGCTGAAACATCTTTTTAATGTTATCCCTCAGAATATCTTGTGCATCTTCTTTTGATTTGAAACTGCCTGTGTCGGAAGTGCTGAACTCATTAAGCGAAAAAACTGAATCAGGTTTGACCTGGAAGTCTTTCTTGTTCATTTAGCCTCTTCTTTATCAATTTTATGATGTACCGGGGGTATGGTTTTAAGGTAATCATAGATTGCGCTTAAATCTTTGTCATTCATACCGGCATATAATGTCCACGGCATCGGGGTGTTGAATTCTCCCGTTTTAACTTTTATCAGTTTATTTCTGTACTGCTGAAAACGGCCCAGGAAATCGTCCTTCGTCCATCTGCCTGTTCCGGTTTCGATATCCGGGGTTATATTCGCAGCCTCTATAGTTTTTCCCTTAATAGTAAATTGAGTTCCGCCGGCATAATTCAGATCCTCAATGAATTTGCCTCTTTCCATCGGTGTGTGGCAATTTCTGCAGGCAGCTATTGTAACAAGGTATTTGCCGTACTCTATTGAATTATCTTCATTAATTGAAACAATAGGTTTGTACGATTCAGGCGGGATGGTCTTAACAATAATGTTCATTGGGAAATCTATAGAACTGATCGGCACTTCGTTTACTATTGGTTTCAGGCCTCTCATATAAGCAATTATCGAATACAGATCCTCCATACTCAGGCTGTGGTATTCGGGATAGGGCATAAGAGGGAAGAGAACCCTGTTGCTCCGTGATACGCCTGTTGTGATTGCCCTGAGGACTTCGCCATTTGTCCATTCCCCGATACCCGAAGGAGTGATGTTGGGTGCATAGAAAGTTCCCGGAAGACCTTCTTCAAACTTCTGCCCTCCCATACCTTCCGTTCCCGGGATTACCGGTCCGGAAAAAATCGTCCAGTCCCTTTGTGAATGACAGGTTAAACAGCCGGCAACATGATTAATGAGATAATCGCCTCTTTCAATTCTGGCTTGTGTGGGATAAATCTCGACTTCCGTAGCAGGCAGCGTTTTTGGATAGGTCAGGTTAAAATAGATATACCCCCCGATAAGCACTACAGCAATCAGGAGGAAAAAGTACTTTAAGAATTTTAGAAACTTTCTCCCGCTCTTTCTTTTACTCATTAAATTTTACCGGATATATAATTAGCTTAAAGGAATATAATAAACCTAAGTAAAATATTTCTTTGTATAAAGAAGTAAATGATGGTTTTATTTTTTTGAGGGACTGTCTTTATGCTGTAATACACTCAGGACAGCCCCCTCTGAAAATTTATTCCTTAAGCTTTGCCGGGGTAAAATGAATGACAGAATTATGTACCGGTTTTATCGATTGAAGGTAAGTGTAGATAGCGCCGAGGTCATCATCTGTCATCCCTGCGAATAAAGTCCACGGCATAATTGTGTTGAATCCGTTTGGATCAACGGGCATATTACGTGCAGAATCTGAATCAAATGCTTTAAACCTTGCAATAAATTCATCTTTCGTCCATTTGCCTATACCTGTTTCCTTATCAGGTGTTATGTTTGCAGGTCTGAGAACGCCCTGTGGAAAATTAAATTCCTCGCCTCCCGCGTATTCCATTCCCGGTTTTGGTTCTCCCTTTACAGATGGAGTATGACAGCCAGCGCAATCTGCAATAGTTACTAAATATTTCCCGTATGCAGCCGGGTCATTCCTGTTTGGTTCAGCAGCTGGCGTATAGGATCCGGGAGGAATGGTTTTCACAATCAGGTTCAGCGGAAAATCAAGCTCGGTAGCTGGTACCTTATTTTCCTGCGGCTGCAGGGATCTAATGTACGCAACTATTGAATATAGATCCTCCTGAGTTAAATGATTAAATCCGAGATAAGGCATCAGGGGGAATAAAGCTTTCCCGTCTTTGTTTACCCCCTGTGTAATCGCCCTTACAAGCTCTCCGTCTGTCCAGCTGCCGATTGCTGCCGGGGTGATATTTTTTGCATAAATATTGCCCGGAAACCCCATCTCTCTTCCGAATTTATCCCCGCCTATACCGAGAGTCCCCGGCTTCGGAGGTCCGGAGAATTTGGACCAGTCCCGTACTGCATGACAATCCATACACCCTGTGACATGGTTCGCAAGATACTCGCCGCGTTTAATTCTTTCGGGTGAAATCTCAACTTTGATATCCTTCGGTTTTCCTACATCTGGATATTTGGAATTAAAATATACGAAGCCTGCTATAATCAGTAATACAATGCCGCCAAGTATATAACCGGCAATTTTGAAGAACTTTTTCATTCTGAGCCTTTCTGTTAGTTATTATTTGAAAAAAAACCGGAAGTATTTTGGATATAATTTTAAGTTAAATGCCTTAACCAGATTTCAAAAGCGAAAACAGAAATAAGAGTCTTTTCCTGCTTTATAGAAAAGTTAGTATATAAAATTTTGGGAATCGGAAAGGAATCTAAGGTTCAGAAAAGATTTAGTCAATACCCCTTTTAAAAAATATTGCCGCTTGCCAAACGACCATTGAATGACTACTAACTTACACCCATTTCGGCAACTGCGATACGCAGTTCACCCCAACTCTCTATTATTCTACCCTCCATTACTCTTTAGTCTGTGTGAATATTATTAAGCATCTGGAGTTTTCATAGAACCTCTTCATTCCTACTACCATTGGGTTACAGTAAATGACAATTCTTCTCCAGCCTCCTTATTAAATCCGGTGCAGTTAATTGTTATTTGTAGAATATCTTTTTTAATTTTAATTTAGAAGTAAACAGACCGTGTGAAATTGTAATAAAACGGTGCCTTGCTCGAATTGCTGTGAAACCGTGGTGTTCCGTCAGATAGATTTTCACATTTTCTCTAAACAGGAGATTTATATGATTAGCAAAGAACTTCTCGATATACTGTGCTGTCCGGAAACTAAAGCCGACCTTGTGCTTGACGGCGAAACACTCGTCTCTACGGATAAAAATACAAGAAGGCGCTACAGGATTGAAGACGATATCCCGATTATGCTTATTGATGAATCCGAACAGCTGAGTGTCGAAGAATGGCAGGAAATTATGAAGAGGCATGGTAGGAAAGTTGAATAATTCCTGTTTCTGTAAATAAATATGTCACAATTTCTTTTCACTAAACCCCGCTAAAATGGATCCAATTAATATTTTATTAGGATTGAATATAATCGCAACTTTCGGCGCCCATTACTCCGGTGCAAAAAAAGGTTTCCGCTCCGCCGTCGGAGCCGCAAAGGAAAAGCCTAAGACTGCATTGCAGAATGTACCGGTGTATCTTTCTACTTTAACTCTGATAGCTGCAATTCTCGGTGTTTTCAGGATCGGTACTCTAGAATATCTCCCTTCGTATGAGGGCATCAGGATCGTAGGACTGCTGTTCTATCTCGTCTTCTCCTGGATACAGGTTATTACTGTTAAAGAACTTGGTGAAAATTATTCGCAGGAAATTCTTATTCAGAAAAATCATAAACTCGTTACCACTGGCATCTTCAGAATTGTCAGGCATCCTCAATATATTTCCCAGATATTAATGGACCTCGGCGCCGGGGTGGCGCTGCTCAGCTATATCGTTTTACCAATCGCAATCATAGAAATCCCTTTTTTGGTTATGCGGGCGATGATGGAAGAAAAACTCCTCGTGAAATATTTCAGGGATGATTTCATGGCTTATAAAAAGAAAAGCGGATTTTTTATACCTTTCATAGGTTAGACCAGGTTTCGGATTATGCGGAAGTTTGTTTTTTCATCAATAATTTTGTCTCTATTCATTCTGGGGATTGCCGGTGCGCAGAATGCCGATGAAATAGTCCTCAATACCTCAAAGGGAACCAGCTATATTCCCGTGTATCACCGGCAGGGAATAGTTTACTTTTCCATTAACGATTTCGCCGATGCTGTTTCTTCATCTTATTATTTAAATGATGAAACTAAAAAAATCGAATTAAAATATCCTGCTCATAATCTGAAGATTACCGGTCAGAATCCTTTCATTATTTTGACTTCCAAAGACAATAAAACCGAACAGATCTATCAGCTCCCTACATCTACTTATCTTGTAAATAATAAAATTTATATTCCTCTCAGGTATTCAATTGATATTCTCAGGAAGGCGTCGGGACAGGATATAGTGATTGAGAGCGATAGAAGAATGGCTGTAAGAGGTAAACTCCCGAATGATATACCTGATGAGACTTCTGCAAAAGTCAATATCACAGATCTCAAGATTGATAAGAAGGCGAATGGCACACTGATTAGGGTCAAAACTAATAAACGCATTCCCTCATATTACAGCAGCTATAAAAACGGGATCCTTACAATAATCTTTAGAAGGGTGAATGCCGATGTGAATAAACTTGCTTCTATCGATACCAGGGGACTCATAAAAAGTATTAATGTTAAAAATTCTGGTCCCGATACTCAATTTGAATTCTCTGTCAGTAAAGATTATACAACAAGCGAAGTATTGAATGTGGACGGCAGTAAAGATATTCTGATAGCTATCCATAATAAGGCTTTTTCCAATGCATCAGATAATGATAAGAATAAGGAAAAATGGAAGTTCGATGTTATTGTGCTGGATGCCGGACACGGCGGAAAAGATGCCGGAGCTATTGGTGTTAATGGAGTTAAAGAAAAGGATGTTAACCTTGGAGTAACGCTAGCCCTGGGTAGACTTATTGAGAAGAATATGAAAGATGTAAAGGTTGTTTATACCCGCAAAACAGATACTTTTATTGAACTGTACCGGCGCGGTCAAATCGCAAACGAAAATGACGGTAAACTTTTTATATCAATCCATTGCAATTCAACTCCGCGTAAACCAACCGATGCAAGCGGATTTGAAGTTTATCTGCTGAGACCAGGCAGAACGAAAGAGGCAATTGCAATAGCAGAGAGAGAGAATAGTGTAATCCAGTATGAAGAAAATCCTAAAAGGTATGAGAAACTTACTGATGAGAATTTTATACTTGTAAGTATGGCCCATTCCGCTTATATGCGTTATTCTGAAAAATTTTCGGAACTCGTTGATAAAACTTATTCGCTTCAGACGGATATCCCTTCCCGCGGGGTGAAGCAGGCAGGATTTTATGTCCTTGTCGGCGCCTCAATGCCAAGCGTATTGGTGGAAACCGGTTTTATTTCCAACCGCCACGATGCACAATACATTTCCAGTAAAAAAGGACAGGAGAAAATAGCTGAATCTATCTTTAATGCCATAAAAAGCTATAAAAAGTTCTACGAGTCTACTCTCGAAAATGAATAACCCTCCTTCCGCCCTGATAACCTATTATCCTCATTTGTGAACAATATCACATAAATTTCACCGTTCATAAGAATTAATTTGGAGATTGTCCCCGATTATAATACATTTGGAAACCGAAAAAACAATATGAGTTTCCTTCGGAGTCAAACAGATAAAAAATCTGTTTTTTTTTAAGACTAAATGGAAACTCAATAAACTAATTCAGTGTTCAGCAGGAAAAAGGAGATATTTAGATGCACGAAGAAAAAGAAATTAAAGAGAGGATATTGAGTCAGGCCGAACAGATGTTTATTCAGTTTGGATACTCTAAAGTTACGATGGACGAAATTGCAGCAAGCCTTGGTATGAGCAAAAAAACTCTTTATAAATTCTTTCCCGGCAAGGAGGCCCTGGTTAAAGAGATGATCACTTCTATGAAGTGTTCCATCGATGATCATATAGAATCCGTCTGGAGTAATGAAGAAATGGATTTTATGGATAAGCTTAAATCAGTAATGAACTTTATAGGGAAACAGACTACGAAACTTCATGGACCGCTGCTCGAAGACCTCCATAAGAACATCCCTGAAGTATGGAAAGAGATACACGATTTCCGTAAGGCGAACGCCGTTAAAAGATTTACAGTCTTTATTAACGAAGGTGCTGAGCGGGGCGTTTTCAGAAAAGATATTGACAGACAGCTTATAGTTCTTTTTTATCTCCATGCGATCCAGGGGATGATAAATCCTGAAACATTGAGCCAGCTGCCTTATTCTGCTAACCAGGTGTTCGATGCAATTATCAGGATAATATTTGAGGGAATTTTAACCGAGGAGGGGCGCAGGGAATATCTATCATATGACAATGCAGAAAATATTAAAGGAGAAAACCAGATATGAGATCCGCATTTACCGGGATTTTAATATTTCTCTTAACAGGAATTTTATCCAGTACCATGTTTGCACAGGAAACCCGTAAACTTTCTCTGGAAGAGAGTATTCAAATCGGACTTGAAAACAGTGAACTTATCCATTCATCAAAAATGAAAGTCGCTTATGCTGAAGCGAAATCAAGCGAAGTTAATACTTACAGACTTCCCTCATTGAAACTGAATGCTTCTTATACTCGCCTGAGTGAGGTTGAACCTTTCATTCTGAATACGCCGTTCGGAAATTTTAATATTTCACCGTCTATAGTAAATAACTATAATGTAAAGCTTTCTCTTCAGCAGCCAATATTCACCGGCTTTAAATTATCAAGCAGTTCTGATATGGCAGAGTATTCTTACGAAGCGCAAAAACAGGAATATACTAAAGATGAACAGGAGCTCATCCTCAACATTAAAAATGCCTACTGGAATTTATTCAAAGTAACAAGGGTTAAGAGTGTGGTTGATGAGAATATAGATCTGATCAAAGCTCATCTTACTGATGTAAAAAATTTCTTTGATAATGGTATATCTACAAAGAATGATGTGCTCAAGGTTCAGGTACAGCTCGCCGAGGCTCAGCTGCGTCAGATAGACGCAGACAACGGAGTTAAGCTTGCAAGAAGTAACTTAAATAATATTATAGGACTTCCGCTCTCAACAGATACAGAGGTACAGTCCGATGTTACTATTGAAGATGAACTTGTTCCTGATCTCGGTCAGCTCACCGATCAGGCAATGGAAAACAGGCCTGAACTGAAAGCAATGGATTTCCGTATGAAAGCAGGAGAAAGCGGAGTAACTCTTGCCGAATCCGGCTGGTATCCTCAGATATACCTCGCCGGCAATTATTATTATTCCAGGCCTAACCAGAGAATATTTCCCGCTCAGGATAAGTTCAACGATACCTGGGATGTAAGCGTCGGTCTGTCATGGGATATATGGAACTGGCTAGCTACTAGCGATCAGACAAAGCAGGCTGAAGCCCAGTACGAACAGGTTAAAGATGGATATAAGAGTCTGAAGGATGGAATTGCTCTTGAGGTTACTCAGAATTATCTGAACCTCCTTAAAGCTAAAGAAAAAATTTCCGCCGCAGATCAGAGCGTACATCAGTCGGAAGAAAATTACCGCGTAACAAATGAAACATTTAAAAATGGGCTGGCATTAAACTCAGACCTGCTTGATGCAGAGTTTGCCCTGCTTCAGGCAAAGACGAACTATATTCAGGCAATAGCTGATTATGAGCTGGCTAAAGCAAATTTAGAAAAATCAATTGGTAAATAAATCAGAGGTATATATGAAAAAGCTAAAGTATTATGTTATCTCGTTTGTTCTTTTTGCAGCACTTATCCTTGTGCTGCTTAATAATCGTTCGCAGCTTGAAGCAAAAGCAAGGAATGATAAAATCAGTACTTTTCCTGTGACGGTTTCTGCCGTTGAAAAAAAGGAAGTATCTCATAATATAGAACTCGTTGGAACGATAGTGGGCGAGAATGATGTTCAGGTTATCTCTGAGGCTCAGGGAAAGGTAACCGCGATATACGCTAATGTGGGTGACTATAAACCTGCAGGCGCTGTTATTGCTCAGCTCGATGATGAACTAAAAAAGAGCGCTTATGAAACAGCCCAGGTTAACTTTGAAAAATCTAAGAAAGATTTTGAGAGGTATGACGTTCTTTATAAAAATAAATCTGTATCTGATGTTCAGTATGAACAGGCAAAACTTGCATATTATAATGCCCAGTCGCAGTATGTTGCCGCTAAAAAGGAGTATGAGAATACAAAAATAACCGCTCCTATTTCAGGCGTTGTAACAGCACGAAATGTTGATATGGGAACTTATGTGAATAAGAATACCCCCGTTGCTAACATAGTCGATATCTCAAAGCTTAAAGTTAAGATCGGTGTGGCGGAGAAAGATGTTTTTTCGCTTAAGAAAGGTGATAAAGTTACTGTAACAACTGATGTATACCCGGGAGTAAAATTCGCAGGCTCGGTCGCTACTATAAGTGATAAGGGCGACCAGGCACATAACTATGCAGTTGAAATATCACTGGTCAACAGCCGCGAACATCCATTAAAATCCGGAATGTTCGGAAAGGTGACTTTTGTTTCAAAAACCAGTGAGCCGAGACTCGTGGTTTCCCGCGATGCATTGCTCGGAAGTATCAAAGATCCCCGCGTATTTGTGGTTGAGAATGGAGTTGTACATTTAAAGAATGTCACTGTCGGCGGCACATATGATACAAGCCTTGAAGTAATCAGTGGACTTAAAGCCGGCGATCAGGTGGTAGTTAACGGACAAAACAATCTTGAAGAGAATACCGCTGTTTATGTTATAAACAAGGATTAGGAGATTAAGATGACAATAACTGAACTCGCTATAAAAAGACCAACGCTGATTGTTGTTATATTTGCCGCTCTTACTGTACTCGGAATATATAGTTATACTCAGCTCGATTATGAACTGCTGCCTAAGATAACGCCGCCTGTTATTACTATTGCAACAGTTTATCCCGGCGCTTCGCCTAATGAGGTTGAGACTTCTGTAACAAAGCCCGTTGAAGATGCAATCTCAACACTTGATGAGATCGACAACGTTAATTCAACATCTTCTGAAGGCGTCTCTTTTGTTATGATCCAGTTCAAACAGTCGGCGGATATTGATATCGCTCTCCAGAATGCACAGAGGAAAGTGAATGAAATACTTCCGCTGCTGCCTGACGACGCTAAACCGCCTACGATTTCTAAATTCGCACTTGATGAGATCCCTGTATTGAGGATGGGTGTTACAAGCAGTATGCCGTCTACAGAATTTTATCAGTTCATTAAAGACAGAATTCAGCCAAGATTGGCAAAGATTCCCGGTGTGGGACAAATAACCCTCGTCGGAGGTGACGAAAGAGAAATAAGGGTTAACCTGAATGCTGATAAGCTTAAAGGTTACGGCTTGTCTATTCTCCAGGTTACTCAGGCGATTAAATCATCTAACCTTGACTTTCCTACCGGTAAGGTAGAAGACAGCAGGGAACAGCTGATAGTCAGAATTGCAGGAAAATTCAATTCTATTGATGCATTGAAAAACCTCGTTGTTGCCCGCACAAAAGATGGCAGCGATATACATCTCGATGATGTTGCTGAGGTCTATGACGGTACTAAGGATATGGCGATGCTTAACAGAACTAATAATGTCCCTTCTGTCGGAGTTCTGGTTCAGAAACAGACTGATGCAAATGCTGTAGAGGTTAGTAAACTTGTCCGTGCTGAAGTTGGAAAGATGGAAGCCGATTATAAAGCACAGAATGTCGTATTTAATATCGCGCAGGACGGCTCCCAGTTCACAATAGATGCTGCAAACGGAGTTAAATTTGATCTGATGCTCGCCGTTGTGCTTGTAGCCATTGTTATGCTCTTGTTCCTGCATAGCATGCGCGATTCATTCATAGTTATGCTTGCAATCCCTGCCTCGATGGTCTCTACTTTCATAGTAATGTATGCATTCGGATTTACACTTAACCTGATGACTCTGCTCGGATTGTCGCTGGTAGTCGGTATCCTTGTCGATGACTCGATAGTGGTCCTTGAGAATATTCACCATCACCTTGAAAAAGGCGAGAATAAAAAAGATGCAGCTTTAAAAGGAAGGAATGAAATCGGCTTTGCTGCTCTTGCAATTACAATGGTTGACGTGGTTGTATTCGTTCCGCTCGCCTTAACAGGCGGACTGGTAGGCAATATTATCCGCCAGTTTGCAGTTGTAGTTGTTATTTCAACTCTTATTTCGCTTTTTGTTTCATTTACAGTAACCCCGCTTCTTGCATCGAGGATCGGCAAACTTGAAATGCTTACAAAGAAAACTATCATCGGAAAGTTTGCAATTTGGTTTGAGAAGACTTTTAATAAAGTAGTGGAACACTATCTCGGTGTTTTAAGATGGGCTCTCACTAACCGCTGGAAAGTAATTGTAATCACGATAGTATTATTTATAGCTTCATTCATGCTTATCCCGGCAGGATTTATCGGCAGTGAGTTTATTACTCAGTCCGACCGCGGTGAATTTGCTGTCATCCTTGAAATGCCTTCAGGGTCGTCTATTGAGAATACAAATTACCTGACTCAGAAAGTCGAAAAATATATCAACAGCCTGCCTGAAGTTAAAAATACTTTCGTCACTGTCGGCGCGTCAAATGAAGGACTCCTTGGACAATCTTCCAATAATGCCTCCGAGATAGATGTGGCTCTGATACCAAAAGATCAGCGGAGTAAAACTACAGATGATATTGGTGATATAATTAAAAGAGAGGCCATGAAAATACCCGGCGTTAAAGCCAGGGTAAATCCTATTGGAATTTTCGGAACTGCTAACCAGACTCCTATCCAGCTGATCGTGTCCGGTCCCAGCCGTGAAGTTGTTCAGAAGGGTGCGGATATCCTTGTATCCACCCTTAAGAAAATACCCGGCACTGCAGATGTAAGGTTGTCCTCTGAAGAAGGAAAGCCTGAAACAAGGATCGATATAGACAGAGCTAAGATGGCAGAGCTTGGCCTTAATGTCGCGGAAGTCGGTTCGGCTCTCAGGGTTGCTCTCAGCGGTGATGATGATTCGAAATTCAGGGATGGTAATGACGACTATGATTTAAGGATAGCTCTCGATAAATTCGACCGCTCAAGGATATCGGATGTTAGTAACCTGACATTTATGAATAATAAAGGAGAACTGATTGAACTTCAGCAGTTTGCAGATGTTTATCAGACAACGGGTCCTACAAAACTCCAGAGGAGAAACAGGATAAACTCAATCATAGTTTATTCTCAGGTTAACGGCAGACCCAGCGGAAGTATAGGTCAGGATATTAAAAGTGCAATCGATAAGGGAATTCTCCCTGCAGGTGTGGATGTAGCCTATGATGGTGACCTTAAAAATCAGGCTGAATCCTTCGGCGATCTCGGACTCGCAATGCTTGCCGCAATCCTTTTCGTTTACATGGTAATGATAGCCCTGTATGATTCATACCTTTACCCGTTTGTCGTTCTTTTCTCTATACCTGTTGCAATGGTTGGTGCATTGCTGGCCCTCGCATTGACAATGAAATCACTTAGCATTTTTTCCATACTTGGTATAATTATGCTTATCGGTCTCGTTGGTAAAAACGCTATCCTGCTTGTCGATCGTGCTAACCAGAAAAGACGTGAAGATGGTATGAGTGCTTATGATGCTCTTATCGAAGCAGGTAAAAGCAGAATAAGACCAATTCTCATGACTACGACAGCTATGGTGATTGGTATGCTTCCTCTCGCAATCGCTACTGATTCCGGTTCTGAATGGAAATCAGGCCTCGCATGGGCAATCATTGGAGGTTTGATTAGCTCGATGTTCCTTACTCTCGTCCTCGTTCCAGTGATTTACATGAGGGCTGAACTGTGGAAAGAGAATATTTCTGCATTCTTCAGGAAACTTTTCAGAAGAAATAAAAACATACAGGAAATTGCTGTTCCGGCAGATCTTCAGCCTGAAGAAAACTAATTATTTTTGTACCTTACAGGGTCAGATTTTATAATTCTGACCCTGTTGTTCTTTTATGTCTGCTCTTTTAATCAATTATAAATCCATAACTCTTAAATTATCTGTCGGCCATCAAACGGCCATCTTTCGGCCATCAAACGGCCTCTAACTCCGTGACTACACCGTCCATTCAGCCTCTCTTGCAGCATTCTTTTCCGATAAATTTACTTTTTCCAGGGATGACCGCATTTCCCCCTCCTTCTTATGACTGGTTGATTGAGAATCTACCAACGCTCTGAATTCTATCTATCCTCCGCCGCATTAGCGACGGCACCTAAAATCACAGTAAATGAGATTGACATCAAATTATGACCTGCCCCCCTTCCTGCTCCTCAAAATAATAGAATTCTTGGTAAATTCTGTCCAGCCAAAAGCCGTTGAATATTTTTTTGTCCTCTGCCGCATAGCGGCAGAAACGTTAGTAACACCCCGGCAAAGTACGAGGGAACAGAGCTGCAGAGCAGCGAAACATAATCCGAAAGGAACCCAAAGCTTAAAAACCATAGGATGATTTTGACAGACACGCCTTAATTTATTAATAATATCACAAATTTTACTAACTAAATTATTAATAAAATTTCCGGGGGTGTGAATATCTGAATATATCCTCTGCCGCATTAGCGGCAGAAACATTAGTAGCCCCCCGGGAAGGTTCCCTGAATTAGAGCTGCAGAGCAGCGAAACACAACCCTGAAGAAATCCATAAATCCCCCCTCTATAAAATTTCATTTTCTCAGTCAATAAACGTAATTTTAAAGGTCTAATTATTGAAATTAATGTTATAAACCCCTCCGTTCGGAGTATTTCAGGGAGAGATAAATATGAAAAACCATTCAAAACAGGACTTCCAGACCAAATGTGTTCACGCAGGAATTGATGAATATGAATTTGGTTCGGTCGTTCCGCCAATTTACCAGACCTCAACATTTAAATTTGAATCAGCTGAACACGGTGCTTCCTTATTCGCAGGTGAACAAAAAGGCTATATATATACCAGGATGCTTAATCCCACTGTTGAAGCTATGGAAAATGCAATAGCTGAACTTGAAGGCGGTCATAAGGCTCTTGGCTGCGGAAGCGGTATGGCTGCTGTCCATACAATATTTGCCAGCCTTACCGGAGCCGGTGATCACGTAGTTTGTTCTTCATCTGTATACGGACCTACTACAACACTCCTTAATACTATAATGAAAAAATTCGGTGTGGAAACCACCTTCGTCGATACTTCCAACCCGGAAAATGTGCTTAATGCAATGAAGAAAAATACAAAGGTTGTATATATCGAAACTCCCGGTAACCCGACTCTTTGTATAACCGATTTGCAGAAAGTTTCAAAAATCGCTCATAGTCATAATGCAAAAGTTGTCGTTGATAATACCTTTATGAGCCCTGCTCTTCAGAATCCTCTTGCCCTTGGCGCCGATGTTGTGATGCATAGTCTTACTAAATTCTTAAACGGTCATGCCGATGTTGTGGGTGGAATAATTGTCGTAAATGATGAAGAAACTTATAAACATTTCCGCAAGACATTAAACCAGCTTGGCGGCGTAATAGACCCGTTCAATTCGTTCCTTGTTCACAGGGGACTTAAAACCCTGTCCATCAGAATGGAAAGACACTGCAGTAATGCTCAGAAAATTGCTGAATGGCTTGAAACGCATCCCGCAATTAAATGGATTAAATACCCCGGACTCAAAAGTCATCCGCAGTATGAAATAGGACAAAAACAGCATAAAGGTCCCGGCGGAATGATTACCTTCGAACTTAAAGGAGGTTTTGAAGCCGGCAAAGTTTTAATGAATTCAGTACAGCTGTCTCAGCTTGCTGTAAGCCTCGGCGGTGTTGAATCCCTGATCCAGCATCCCGCAAGTATGACCCATTTCTCTATGGGTAAGGAAGCCCGGGAAGCAGCCGAAATTACAGACGGACTTGTAAGACTTTCCGTCGGAATCGAAAACGTAGACGACCTTATAGCAGATCTTGAGCAGGCTCTTGAAAAAGTTATGAACTCAGAGACTGTCAAAGCCGTCGAAATATAATTCAGAAAACTCCTGTAAATCTATTCAGGTCGGATAAACTATGTTTTTATCTATGTTTGAATTGATTACTGGAGCTGGGAGCCTGTAAAGCGACCTGCCTGCCGGTGAGGCAGGTTCGCCGAATCGCTAATTAACTCGTACCAATGTAAAGCGATTCGCTGAATCGCTAATAAATTCGTACCAACGTACATCGATTCGCTGAATCGCTAATAAGCTCGTACAAATGTAAAGCGATTCGCCGAATCGCTTATGAAACTCTTACTAATGTAAAACGATTCCCCGAATCGCTTTTTTAGCCATGATTTTTTTATATTTGTTATAAGCAAATATTACGAATATATATTAACCTGCTATCCTATAAATTAGATCCTGCCACTATATCGTAAGGAACTAATCATTCATTATTTTCCGGGGAGATTATGAAAAAATTCTACATCCTTTTTGTCTTCATCCTTTCTATCTGCTTCATTAGTGTATCATCCGCATTCGTCCCTGAAGGGATATCATTAGTTAAGAATTCTGATGGATATACAATAAATTTCAACCTTCCTTCATATCAGCTGAAAACTATAACTGTTAATAATGAGAGTTATTATACTATAGAAATTCCGGATTATGGAGTGATAAATGAAACCGGCCTTCCGGCTCTTCCTCAGCTTTCTTTCAATATGTTTATTCCATATGGAGAGAGATAACCCCTCCGTAACTGTTGAAAGCATCAGGTCGGAAATAAAAGAACTTAAACTGAAGGTTTATCCTTTTCAGGCTCCATGGGAGAAGAATAATCCGATCTCAGAAAGACCATTTACAATCGACAGGAATTATTACAATTCTCAGGGAAAATCTTATTCACCCGTGGAAATTTCAGAACCCTTTATCATGAATGGAGTTAAAGGAATAATTGTGACAATTCATCCTTTTAATTATAATCCTTTAGAGAATAAACTTACCCTGATAAGTGCTGCGGAATTCAGACTCAATCTGCATGGATATGTTGCCCCGGTCATTGGTAAATCCGTCACCTATAATAACTTCTTTAACGATATTTTCGTTAATTATGAATTTTCCGGACAGAGAAGCGGCGGTAATTACCTGATTATTACAGCCCCCGCTTATGAAGCAAATCTTGCTCCCTTCGTTGATCTTAAAACCAGCTCCGGATTCACGGTAGACGTTTTTAACACAACTACTACCGGAACAACTAATTCTGCAATCAAAACCTTTATTCAGCAGAGATATGATAATACGGCAACAAGACCGGATTTTATTCTGCTGGTTGGCGATGTTGCTAATATTCCTGCCTGGACAGGCTCTGGTGGAGACAACCCAACCACTGACTTAAAATATGTTCAGCTTGAAGGAGGAGATAGTTTTCCCGATGCTTTCATCGGAAGATTTTCGGTCTCAAACGGTACCCAGCTGGATAATGCAATCAGCAAATCATCCTTCATGGAATCCTATATCGGTTCGCTCGACATGAAAAATGTATTTATGGCATCAAATGATAATTATTCGATTTCCGAGGGAACACATAACTACGTTATCAATACCTATTTCGATCCTGCCGGTTATACAAACATGAAGCTCTATACTCATACATATAGTGCAACAACAGCCCAGCTTATCGCTGCATTAAATGACAACCAGGTTTTTGCAATCTATTCCGGACACGGTTCAGAAACGTCCTGGGCCGATGGTCCTCCTTTAAATCAGTCCCAGGTTAATGCTCTCACTAATACCTGGTATCCGTATGTTTATTCATTTGCCTGTTTAACCGGTGCATTCGCTACTGCTGAATGTTTCGGAGAAACCTGGCTGAGAACTGCTCGATGGGCATCTTCATATTATGGTTCCTCGGTCACCTCCTACTGGGATGAAGATGATATCCTGGAACGCAATGTGTTTAAATCTATGTTTGAAGACGAACTTACCAGGGTTACACCGATGTTTGTTCAGGGTATGATTTATTTCGTCGATCATTTTGGCGGGATAAACAGTACTACTCTTAGGTATATGGAAATGTATAACTTAATGGGGGATCCTTCATTACCGGTCGTTGAGACTCTCCCTCCATGCCCCGTACAGGAAGCAGGTAATCCTTCTCCTGCTGATGATGCATCTGATGTTTCTATCAATCTTTCTGAAATTACCTGGACAAATGGAGCCGATGCAGTTTCTAACGAAATATATTTCGGAACAAACCCATCATCGTTAACACTGGTGCAGTCAGGATCTTTAGCTTCCTCGTGGACGATTGATCCCTCCTATCTTCCGCTTAGTTATTTTACTACGTATTACTGGAAAATCGTCGAGATAGGGGATACATGCAGTTCGGCAGTGACCTTCAATTTTAAGACTGTACAGGATCCTAACCTTGTAACGGTAACGGATACTCTTTATCCCCAAAGTGTTGATTACTGGACGGGAACATGTAATTCCACTACAAAAACTGAGAACAGCCTGGTAAGAACTGTTTCTCCTGAAATTGGCTGGATGACTTTCGATATCAGCTCGATTCCGGAAAACGCAGCCATCTTATCCATTAATTTCAATGGTTATGTAAACTCGACAAACTACCCCTATTGGAGCGCCACACCGATGGGAAATATCGATCCTTTAACAGCTTCTGCATCAGCTATATATAACCAGGTTACTAATAATACCAGTCAGGGAACAGCATATATTTATTCTGATGAAAGTTCTTCCTTTGCACCGGGCTGGCACTCATATCCGATGGAGAACAGTGCGGTTTCAGATCTTCAGAATGTTATTGGTCAGGGATGGTTTTCTCTCGGTATCGATGACAGGGACGGTTCCGCAACGTACTTCATTAACTTCGATGGCTGGAATGAACCTAATCATCCATATCTTGTAGTGAATTATGAATATGTTACTCCTGTTGAACTCACTTCATTTACTGCTGAATCAAAGGATGGTCACGTTGCATTGAACTGGTCTACTGCCACTGAAACAAACAACCGGGGCTTCGGGATTGAACGGAAAGCAGCTGATGGTGAATATCAGAACATAGGCTTCACACCGGGATTCGGAACTACCGCCGGGGCTAAGTCCTACACCTATTCTGATAAAAATGTTGGGTCCGGTAATTATACTTACAGACTGAAACAGCTTAACTTCGACGGTACTTTCTCTTATTCAAAAGAGGTAAACGTCAATGTAACTTCGCCTATTCAGTATACGCTTGAACAAAATTATCCGAATCCTTTTAATCCGAATACCACAATTAAATACTCGATACCTGAAGATGGTATGGTTAAGATCAGAGTCTATAATCTGCTTGGTCAGGAAGTAATGACCCTGGTTAATAATGTTCAGAAAGCAGGCAGATATGAGATTGTATTTGATGCATCTAAACTTGCAAGCGGTGTTTATTATTACCGTATGGAAAGCACGAAGTATACTTCAATAAAAAAGATGATGCTTTTAAAGTGATTTGTTATTTGGTTGGTTCTAAGCCCGGTCTTCCGCCGGGCTTTTTTATTTTACAAATATTCAAATTTTTATAGCTTCAGCTTCAAGCCTTACCATCCCTATATGAACTTTGCCCTCTTTGTCTGCCGGATATTTCCTAACGAACAGCCCTGCTGCATCTGATATGAATTGCTCACGCTTATCTTCAGGTATCCGCAGGGTGTACGGCAGCCATGTAGTTCTGATGAATCCCTTGAAGCCTTCTATACCATCATGGACCATATCTTTCGGAATTAGTTCAATCCTCACCGGCCTGAATCCCGCTTCCGGAACTAAAACTTCATAGTCTTTATCGCTTAAAAAATTGTATGGAGATTTAACCTCATTTAGAAATGGCATCCACTCCTTCATTAATGACATTTCGTTAATCGTTTCGAACGCTGCTGCTGCATTCCCTTTACCTCCCGTCTGGATCAGAAACCTGCCACCGGGTTTTAGACTTCTGTTGATACCCTCCAGTACTTTTTTATGATCATCTACCCAATGCAGAGCAGCATTTGAGAACACCACGTCAAATTGATTTGAGTAATTTATTTCTTTTGCATCCATTACTCTGAAAGATAGATTATTGAACGAGTACCTCTCTTGTGCAAGGGTTATCATTTCTTCTGAATTATCTACGCCCACAACAGATCCATCCGGTACAAGTGAAGCAATCTCAGCAGTTATTTTACCTTCACCGCATCCCAGATCCAGTACGTGCTCGTTCCCTTTCAAATTTAATTTTGCAATTAATTCCTCCGCCCACGTTTTCTGGGCAGATGAATACTTTGCATATTCGCCTGCATTCCATTCAAACCTGGCCATTTTTCAATCTTCCTTGTAATATCTTTTTGGGTATTCAAAGAATTCCAGTGTGCATGATTTTTCGCCTAATTCAATCCAGGATTCCCTGTTAAGAATTAAAGAAACTACACCAGAAGTAGGAACATTATCAATATAGCTTTCTGAAATAAAATTTATCGTATCTGTTAATCCCGGGTTATGTCCGAATAACATCATGTTCGAAATATTCTCATCTGCCAGTGAAATCACCTTTAGTATATCCTTTACCCTTGCCTCATATAGATTTCTATCCTGAATAATTTTCTCTTCGCTAAAATTAAATTCGGCCGCAAATAATAATGCTGTGGCAAATGCTCTTTTGGCTGGACTTGTAATAATAATATCGGGATGAATTCCTTTCTCTCGTATCAACCCGGACATAAAAGATGCATCGTGCTTTCCCCTTTTATTAAGAGGTCTGTCAAAATCTCTGAGTTCCGGATTACTCCAGCTCGATTTTGCATGCCTGATCAGGTAAACCCTTCTCACTTCAGTTCTTTTTGTCCGTATGTTGTTCAGCTAATTGTTTAAGCCGTGATAGATTCTTCTTTCGCATTTCCCCGAATTTCTGCCTCGCATACTCAGTATGAAATCTGTTTGATTCTATAAATTCTATATTTTGCTTTATCCATTCCTCGTCTGTAAATGTCTTTTTGATAGTCTGAACCCATTCATCTCTAAGACTGGGAATCCGTTTGATGAAATCATCGTGTCCTATATAGGATATGTCGGCATCGCAAATAATTTTTTCGGACGGTGTAACTGGATTTTGAGGCATTCGGGTTGAAAGAATTAATTGCTTGACTTTCTTGATCTTGTTGGTAGGGAAATTTATTCTTTCCAGGTATTCCTGTGCGATCTCTGCACTCTTTTCCTCGTGATGTAATATATTCTGAAGATACCCGGTGTCATGAAACCAGGCGGCTATAAGCAGCAGCTCTTTCTCTTCTTCATCTACCCCGGAATTATCAGAAATTTCTTTGACAATATTCACTACATCCTTGGTATGCTGAAGATTATGATATAAGAACAAAGCAGGATGTGTTTCAAATAATTCTTTAACGTAATCAGCAATTTCTGCGATTAAATTATTCATGACATTCCGGTCTGCCTGGTAATTAAATATGATAAGTTAAAAAAAATAAAGAAATTCCGGTATGATATAAAAACCAGCTGATTCTATTTTTCAGCTATTGCTTTTTGTTTCCTTGCGCCGTTCTTTACAACAATAACCCCCGATATTATAATAACTGCAGCAATAATAATTGCCAGGTTCATTTTCTCATCAAGTATCAGCCATCCGAGAAAAAGTGCAATAACAGGATTGATGTAGGCATAAGTTGAAACAAGGGAGAGGGGGAGATGTTCGATAGCGTATATGTAGGAACCGTAACCGAACATTGAACCTATGAACACCAGGTAAAAGAATGATAATAAACCGTCTGTGTAAAATGAAACTCTGGCTCCTTCACCTATAGCAAATCCAAGTAGTGTCTGTACTGTTCCTGCTATCAGCATCTGCACAGCTGCGCTCATCAGCGGATGTACAGAAACTTTTTTATACTTTGAATAAACAGTTCCGAATGACCAGGCAAACACAGCACCGAGTATACAGAGTACTCCTGCTAAGTAGGAAGAATTTAATAAGTTTGACCATTCTCCGTTAAAAATAAGCGCTACTCCCAGCAAACCGAGAATAAGTCCTGAAATAATGGTTAAATTAATTTTTGGCCCCGCAGGAATGAAAGCCTCCATACCAACTACCCAGAATGGTACAGTTGTAATTAACAGTGCTGCAAGACCGCTTCCTATGAACTGCTCGCCGGTCACTACTAACCCGTTTCCTATTCCTATCAGGGATAACCCGACAATCGCAATGTGTATAAGGTCTTTTCTCCCGGGTAATTTCTGACCTTTCAGCTTGAGAAATGAGACCAGAATAATTCCTGCAATTATCCATCGCAATCCTGCAAACAGCATTGGAGGAATATGTTCAACACCGATTCTGATTGCCAGGTATGTGGTTCCCCAGACAATGCAGACCGCAATCCACGCAGCGTATGCCCTGATATTTCCAGTATTCATATAAAAAGTCAGGTTAAATAAATAGTTTCCTGGGAAGTTGCGGATAAAAATACTACATTTATTTAGAATTCATATCGATCGGCAAAAGAAATGTTATTCGCCGCTTTTGGAATTGCCAGTGGAAAAATAAACCTTTCGTAATATGCCGAATATTTCTTTATTTTAACACCCAACAAAAAAATATACCTTTTGAGGATTTATATGGCGGACGAAATCATCACACCTGAAAAAGAAGAGGAAACTGTACTCAGACAAACAGTAAAAGAAATCACGCAGCCCTTTAAAGACCTTATTCGTGCCTCGAGATTATTGTGGGGTGTGAATATATCCTATTTCCTTGAAGGATTGGTCTATTTTGGAATGCTGGGACTGCTTGCAATTTACTTTAATAATTATGCAGGTCTTAACGATATCCAGGCTGATCAGATGGTCGGTATACTGACGGCTGGTATCACCTTAAGTATGCTTTTCCTTGGTGCAACCGTTGATATAATAGGTGTAAGAAAATCTTTTCTTATTTCTCTTAGTCTGATGCTGGTCGGCAGGGTGCTGATCACTATAAGTCCCGATCTTTTTTCCGGTACAGGAATGTGGTCAGGCGTTCATAGTATGGCAATGTTCGGTATCCTGTGGATTGTGCTGGGCTACGGAATTTATCAGCCAGCAGCTTATGCTGCCGTAAAAAGATTCACTACTGAAAAAAATGCCGCAATGGGTTATGCAATGCTCTATGCTTTGATGAACCTTGGCGGGTTTATGCCGGGACTCATATCTCCCCCGGTCAGGAAAGCTTTCGGTATCACCGGAGTCTTCTGGGTATATGATGGTCTCACTCTTGCAGGTATAATCGTGGTCGCAATTGTCCTTAGCAAAAAAACCATCCAGCGTGCTACAGAAAAATTATCAGACGAACAGAAACAGGAAGTTGCTGAAGAAACTGAAAAACCTTTCAAGGAAAAAGTAAAATATTATATACAGAATTTCCCGCTCAAAGATCTCCGTTTTATGTATTTTATATTTATTCTTATCCCCGTTCAGACACTTTTTGCACATAACTGGCTGACCCTTCCGCAATATACAAGCCGTGCCTTTACAGGATTTGTGCAGGATAATTTTGAGTTTTTTGTGAACTTTAATCCCATCCTTATCTTTATCCTTACCCCGATGATAGCTGCGCTCACAGCAAAAAAAGATGCATATAAGATGACGATCCTTGGAACCCTTGTAATGGCTTCTCCGACATTTATCCTCGCCCTTGGTCCCAATATCATTACACTATTTGCTTTCATAATAATCATGACTATTGGTGAAGCAATGTGGCAGCCCCGCTTCCTGCAGTGGGTAGCTGAAATAGCTCCAAAAGGCATGACAGGAATTTACATGGGTATCGGCCAATTTCCCTGGTTCCTTACAAAAGTCATTACTGCAATGTATGCGGGCTGGTTCCTGATGAAATATTGTCCCGAAGGAGTTCCTCCATCTCAGATGGATACCGAAACAATGTGGTTTATATATGGTCTCATTGCAATGATAAGTCCTATAGGTCTCTGGCTTTCAAGAAAATGGATGATAAAAGGATTTAAAACAAAAGCTGTATAATTTTAACTGAACCAAGGAGCAGCAGAATCCAACTGCTGCTCCATTTCTTTCTTCAGCCTTCCCTTAAATCCGGCGTTTGTCATTTTATCTCAAACAAAAGCTCAGTTTGCAGCATTTAACGCTTTGTATTTTAGAGCCTTGTCGGCAAATCCCCAATTTCTGCCTCCGGAATCCAGTCATGCCTGTGCAAAATCAGATCTGCTCCGTCGTCCTGGTGCGCAGTTCAATTATTCCTCTACCATTTCCTGCTTCTTCCCCTTTTATTTTCACACCCCTTTCTCTAATTTTGTATGGTAACTCAAAAAGATTAAGATTTACAATTGAAAAATCAGGAGAAGAAATGACAACTATAATTGATATACTTGGAAGAGAAATACTTGACTCGAGAGGGAACCCTACAGTCGAAGTGGAAGTGCAGCTGGAATCAGGAATAATCGGACGTGCGGCAGTGCCAAGCGGGGCTTCTACGGGTGAGCACGAAGCAGTTGAACTAAGAGATGGTGATAAATCCCGTTATAATGGAAAAGGCGTTTTGAAAGCAGTAGCGAATGTTAATGATAAAATTGCAGAAGAGTTGATAGATTTTGATGCTGCCGACCAGGCTGAAATCGATAATATGCTGATCACAATGGATGGAACAGAAAATAAATCATCACTCGGTGCCAATGCTATACTCGGCGTATCCCTGGCCTGTGCAAAGGCTGTGGCCGAGACCCTCGGACTGCCGTTTTACAGGTATATCGGCGGAACTAATGCCCGTACATTTCCTGTTCCGATGATGAACATACTCAATGGAGGTAAACATGCAGATAATAATGTCGATTTCCAGGAGTTTATGATCGTTCCGTTCGGTGCCTCCTCGTTCTCGGAAGCATTAAGAATGGGTGTGGAGACATTTCATTCGTTGAAATCCGTGTTATCGAAAAAAGGGTACAATACGGCAGTCGGCGATGAAGGCGGCTTTGCCCCAAACCTGAAGTCAAATGAAGAAGCAATCGATGTTATTCTCGAAGCAATCGAAAAAGCAGGTTTTAAGACAGGCAAGCGAAATAGGAATTGCTCTTGATCCCGCTTCAAGTGAATTTTACCTGAAAGAGAAAAATGCCTACCATCTCTTTAAATCGGCTCAGGACAAAATAATACCTATCGAAAAAATGGTCGATTATCTGGGCCGGCTGGATAAAAAAATATCCTATTGTTTCGCTGGAAGACGGACTTGCGGAGGATGACTGGGATGGCTGGAAGCTCCTTACTGAAAAACTGGGAAATAAGATTCAGCTTGTCGGCGATGACCTTTTTGTGACAAATACAGAAAGACTCGCTGAGGGCATTGAAAAAGGAATCGCAAATTCAATTCTTATTAAAGTTAACCAGATTGGAACCCTCACAGAAACTCTCGATGCTATTGAAATGGCAAAGAAAGCAGGATATACTAATGTAATAAGTCACCGCTCAGGTGAAACTGAAGATACAACCATCGCTGATATCGCTGTTGCCACCAATGCCGGTCAGATTAAAACCGGTTCGCTGTCAAGAACAGACAGGATCGCAAAGTATAATCAGCTGCTTAGGATAGAAGAGGAACTGGATACTGTAGCATTGTTCCCGGGATTATCCGCTTTAAACTATACAGAATAATTTTTTCACAATGAGCCGGGTTATTCCGGCTCTCTAAAATTTCCGGGGAGTAAAATGCCTGTAAATGACCTTCAAAAGTGTAATAACCTTATAAAACAAAATAAGATTGAAGTAATTGATCTGAAAGCTATCGATTTAACCGGAAGGCTTCACCATATATCACTACCTGTCTACGATAAAATTCTCAATAAAATGATAAACGAAGGAGTCGGTTTTGACGGCTCCAGCTATGGCTTCAGGAAAGTTGAGAATAGCGATATGGTTCTTATCCCGGATTTGAAAACAGCTGTGATCGATCCGTTCCGTGAAGCACCCACTTTAAGCTTTTATGCTCATATAGCATTAACTGATGCTAAACGGAGTCCTTTTAAACAGGACGGGAGATACCTTGCCAAACAGGTGAAAGATCTGCTTAAAAAAACCACCGGCACGGATTCCTCCTGGTGGAGTACGGAATTTGAATTTTATATTTTTTCTAATGTCGAGTATGATACAAGAACCTCTTCATCATATTACAAAGTTGAGCACGTAGAGGAATTTTATAAGAAAGCTTATCACGCTGCTAATCCTTGGGATGAATATGATGATTTTAGGGATGAAGCCAGTAAACTGCTTCAGAAATTCGGTATAAAAGTGAAATATCACCACCACGAAGTAGGAGAGAGGGGACAGCAGGAAATTGAAACTTATTTCTCCGACTTACTTACTTCTGCTGATAATATTATTACAGCTAAGTACATATTGTTTAACTTTGCCCGGCAGAAAAATCTTTTTATTACTTTTATGCCGAAACCGATGTATCACCAGGCCGGCAATGGAATGCATCTCCACTTTTACCTCACAAGGAATGGTAAGAATGCCTTTTATAAAAAAGGCGAGTATGGAAATATGAATGAACTTGGGAGGTATTTTATTGGAGGTATGCTGAAGCACGGTGCTGCTTTGTCAGCATTCACGAACCCCAGTACAAATTCGTATAAAAGGCTGGTCCCGGGATTTGAAGCTCCCGTTGCATTGACATATGGACAGGGAAACAGGGCCTCGGCCATAAGGATTCCTAAATATGTTTCGAATCCTCAGGAAACCCGTTTTGAGTATAGACCGCCTGACGCAACTGCAAACCCTTATTTATGTTTAATTGCAATGCTGCTTGCAGGTGTAGATGGTGTTGTTAATAAAATCGATCCCGTGAAAGAAGGCTTTGGTCCGTATGATAAAAATTTCCTCGAAGATCCCGAAAGCAGCAGATTTCAGTTTCTCCCGAGAAACCTTGCA
Organism: uncultured Ignavibacteria bacterium; assembly: GCA_963832715.1. Lineage (GTDB taxonomy): Bacteria > Bacteroidota > Ignavibacteria > Ignavibacteriales > Ignavibacteriaceae > DATFVA01. Next base: position 569,507 of record CAWHVB010000005.1, read on the forward strand.
GAGGCCCTCGATGCTCTTGGTGCTGATAATGATTTTTTAAGACGAGGTGGAATCTTTACTGATGAACTGCTCGACCAGTGGACAAAAATAAAGCTGGAAGAAATTCATTCTATAGGTACAATGCCTCACCCCTTTGAATATAAAATGTACTTCAATTTATAAAATGTACCAGGCCGTCTTCAGGCGGCCTGGCATTTATTTATAAGTTACTCAAACCCTACTTCTTTTTTCCATCCTGGTTTGTACGCTGAAGCAAGATTGAATATCTTTGTCTTCAGATCCGCCAGGGGATCAGGGATAGATGACATCTGTCCGATATCGATTTCTCTTGAATCACCGTTAAGTTTTGCCGTCAATTTTGTAACAGGGGCATCCCTTTTCATTTCCGGTTCAGGTACTTCCATTTTCATAAAATTTATATCCTTTAAATAACCGAACAGTTCGTTCTTCTCTTTATCGGTAATAGAATATGTTTTATTGAAGGGAGCCTGCATTTCATTTCCGGTATAGAATAGCTCCATATTATTATCTGTTACAACAATTTTGACTTCAAAAGGGATTTGATAACCCTTTGAATAAAACTGTACACTGTCATCTGCTGCACCGGTCATCCGGTTGTTGCAGTTAAGTAATGAAATACTAAATAGTATTGTCAAAAATAATATAGCTTTTTTCGTCAAAGTTGCACCTTATTAAAATTCTTGAATATGATAAATAAGTTCTTCATCGGGTTTAAGTGCTATTATTTCAATAATGTCATTTTCTTCGACTGACTGAAGCTTGAAGTCTGTATCCTGTAAATATATACTCCTGAAGCCAGATCCTTCGCATTGAATTGAACTACGTGACTCCCTGCATCCAGGGTATTATTAACAAGCGTTGCAACTTCTCTACCGCGTATATCATAAACTTTTATATTTACTTTATCTCTTATAGGTAAAGAAAAACTAATCGAAGTAGAAGGATTGAAGGGGTTTGGATAGTTTTGCGTCAGAGTATAGTCTGCAGGATTATTCTGATCCTTTTTAACATCATTTATGGATCCGTCATTCAGCTCTCTGACGTAAATTCCTCTCCCATAACTTCCTGCAACAATGTAGAGTTTCCCTGTAGTGTTTATTTCATTTACGTATCTTAGTTCTGTAATGATTGTACCATATGGCATACCGTCGTTCCATCTTTCCCATGAAGCTCCGCCGTCTGCGGTTTTGTAGCAGCCGATTTCACTTGAAGCTATAAGTATTGAGCTGTTTGTGGGATGTGCAACTACATCAGAGAATGGGACATTTGGAAGGTTGCCTGTTATATTCGTCCAGGTGGCACCGAGATCAGTTGTCTTGTAAATCTTTTTTGAGGGTCCGTTCTGGGAAATTCCATTCATTATCATAAATGCAGTAAAGGGGTCCTCAGGATGGGGGGTAACTTTCCTGATCTGGACATCGTTAGGAAGATCTCCTGGAACATGGTCATTGTACCAGGTTCCGTTATTGTAAACCCAGAGCCTTGTTCCTGAAGTTGTCGGCATGGTGGCATAAACTGTGGTTCCTCCTGAGGAACTCCATTTTGCTACGGTGATGTCAGAAATATCTGAGGCAAAAGGTGTAGGATTAAGTTTCGTCCAGTTGTCGCCATTGTCGTCAGACCTGTAAACATACGGCCCGGAGTTATTAAACAGGTAGATTGGACTTACCTGGTCATTACGGATTCTGTTATACCATTGATCGGAGGGATCAATACCATTGTTGATGTCCTGCCAGTTATTGCCTCCATCTCCTGTTCTGTGCCTGCGGAAAGTCCAGTCTCCTCCATACACACCATTCGTCACAAACATAGTGGCGCGGTCGTCGGGATCAAAAGCAACTCCTCCTCCGTCTCCGCCTAAAGCGTATGTCCATGTATTTCCGAGGTTAGTAGTAACAGAAATCCCGTTATCCTGTGATCCTCCGGCAATGAATGCGACACTGCCTGAAAAAACATCAATGTTTACATATTGGGTGATAGGGATTTTATTCAGACTTGTAGAGCCATGTGGCACCCTCATCCGGTGATTTTGAAAGGCCGCCGTCATTTCCAATAAAAAGTTCTGAATTCCAGTTGTGTGCAATAGCATGCTGGTCAGCGTGAACATTTGGTCCGCTTAATTTGGTCCATGAACTTCCGTCATTTGTAGTTTTCCAGAGATCTACACCGCCGACATATATGAGGTTGGGTGCGGGACTTTGAATTATATTGTCGTACCATCCCTGGTTTCCCATGTAATTCTCAGGAGGTGATATATTTGTCCAGTTTGATCCATAGTCCGTACTTTTGTAAACCCCATGCAGATTGTAATTGTCGAGCCTGGCAATCGCCGCGTATAAAGTGCCTGACTGGTAGGCTAATGCCACTCTTCCAACATTTGTGAAAGGTAATGTAATTTCGTTCCATAGAGCACCGAATAATGCAGACCAGTAAATTTTATTTTCTCCCCAGCTGGCACAAAACATCCAGCCCTGAGTGTTGTCATCTGTAAATGTAAAGTCACAGATGTTTCCTGTAAGATTCTTGGACCATGTAGCTCCTCCGTCAGCTGATCTGTAATAACCGTTCGTAGTAGCAACATGAATCTCATTGGGATATCCGGGCCAGTATCTGATCTTATAGACTCCGGCGGGAGTTGGCGAAAATCCTGAAACACTAGACCAGTTGGATCCGCCGTTGTTTGTGACATAAAGACCGGAACCCCCGCGTACATATGGTTCTCCGGTTCCGATATATATTTTGTCATTATTACCCGGATCAGCAGCTACTGTTGAAACTGCAAGGTCCTGTACTCCGTCTGATATAGGAGTTGCAGTTGATCCTGTAACTTTCCATAACCCGCCGCTTGCAGCAGCGATTAAAAGATTACCGTCGTTCGTGATCTGCATATCCAGAATTCTTCCCGTGTAAGCAGCATTGGAACCGGGAACGCTCATTTTATCCGGACCAATTGACTGCCAGCCCGTAACATCCGGGGAATTTTGTAATTCCGATTCATCCGGCAATGCATCTGCTTCCGCGCGCATCTTATGTAATAGTTCCGGTGAAAGTACTGCCTCAAATGGTTGATGCCATTGCTTAAAATACCATCTTTCAAGTTCCGGCCCCTTCTCAGCATCATTTTCTGATTTATTAGCTGTCTCGCTGATAAAGGATTTATCCTTTGTTTCTTGTGCCTGGTCAGTTTTAACCGGCTGCAGGTATAGGACCCCTGCCATCGCCAGTAGTGCTGTTAACCCTGTCGCAATGTTGTTTAGTGCCATTCTCTTCATTCTTTTTCCTTTTATTGTTTTAATAAAGTAAATTAATTCTGAACCTATGCCGATTTATATATAAGAATTGCCTAAATAAGGATCACAGCATTCACGCTTTTCAGTATCAGGTCGGATTGTAATCAACTTGAACGATCTATAATCTTTGCTGAAGAAATAGGGAAGGTAATACGCAGGATTCTGGTGTTTAGCAAAGTTTAATCATCTCTTGCTCAATATTAATAATTTGTAATTAAAAACCAAATCCCGGAAACCGGGTTAGAGTTGGAATTTTATTAGTTTCCATTGTCAGTTTGGTGTTATTTCAGCAGGATCATTTTCTTTGTCTGGGTAGAAATAGGAGACCGTCCGTCAATCGGGATTGCCTCTAACCTGTAGAAATATACTCCGCTGCTTAGAAGACTGTTGTCGAATGATAAAAATAATTTATGAACACCCTTTTCTTTTACTCCTTGCGGTGCAGCTTTTATCAGTTCTCCTAGAGAGTTAAAAAGTTCGATTTTGATCTGTGAAGTATTTTTGAGAGAGTATGTGATAGTGGTAGTCGGGTTAAACGGGTTTGGATAATTTTGAAAAAGAACAAAATCATTATTTCCCTGTGCCGTCGTATCCTTTTGCAGTAGCTTCAGATGCTCTTTAAATAAATTGAATAGTTCGGGGTCTGAGGTTTCGTTAAAAGCATATCGGTCTGCTATATTCATTAAGGCGGGATGCACATAATCCCATATAACCACTGATCTTGTGGGAGTACTCCGTATTGTCTGAAAGAAATTTCTGTATTTTTTTACTTTTTCCTGAACAACCCCCAATTCACCTAAAAGCGCAGGGTTATTATAACCTCCTGAAATCGCCGTGTGATCATTGATCCAGGTGTTTCCTGCCAATGATTCGAATTGCCAGGAATCAGGATATAAATGGAAGGAAGAGTAATCTAAGTCTTTGATTGAATTGTTTTCAACAAAACTTGTCCCCTTTGCACCGTTAAATAAAAAATAAGAGCTATTGTAAAACAGGTCGGCATCCGAATAATTCTCCTTGTGTATATCATAACCGGTTTCACCTGTACTTAGCAGATGATTTCTGTCGATGGATTTGAAATATAAAGCCATCTCATGATACCAGTTGTATATATTGGTGACAGGTAAACCTGGATTTGAAGCTTCGTTAATTAGTTCAAAGCTGAATATGGCGGGATCTTCTTTATATTTTATTCCGGTATATACATTTGTTCTGTTTAAGATTTTATTGACATAATATTTGTACCAGTTCTTTAAGGAATCATCAGTAAAAAAATCATTATGAGTGTATGTTTTCCCTGTCACCGGACTAAGGTATTGATCGGCCCATTTTATATACTGTTCTATTCCACCAAAGTCGCTGTAATTATTTTCCAGTGCTAATATTAATCTCACCCCGTATTGCCGCGCTTTATATATTACATAATCGAGGGCGCTTAAACCGTCTTCACGCTGTCCGTATGGCGAATACCTGATTAAGGATAAACTGTCCTGACCTGAATTGAATGCCCACGTTCTGACAACTTTAATTCCTGATTTCTTAGCTGTATTGAAAACATCATCAACAATGTATTTTTTGCTGGAATCTGAAGCTGTCTGCTGCAGGTAATATGCGCTGAATCCCAGGAAATAGAATATAGAATCGCTATCATAGAATTTATCATCCCTGCAGTATATAAAATTTTCCTGCGGCAGTATATGGTAATTCATTAAAATCAGTATTACTCCGCAGAACAGCATCGCCTTCATTAATGATCCTCAGAAAAGGGATGATTGTATTCTTCGTAGCTAAATTAAAAATCCTGCGGATAAAAATAAAAAACTTATTTAGTACCTGAATTTACTATGTATAAAAAAAGCAGCCTGGCATGGGAGAAACTGCCAGGCTGCCGCTTACGGGTGAAATAAATTAGTTCAGGTAACATCTTTTGTCTTGGTATTGGTTCTCATCCTCGTATACATTATTGATATGAGAAGAAGAAGTATACTCACCGCAAGGAAGGAAATTATTTTATACGTTATATCTCCGGATGCAATTCCGAATGCCGCCAGGTAAAGACAGGTTAAAATTAATGTGGAGACTGCCATCATTCTGTATTTTTTATTTCTGAGTAGCTTGCTCATAAGGTAGTATAGAAGGGCGAGTCCTGCCCAGGCTAGCCCGACAAAACTTGAAGGCAATACCTCATAAAGTACATAAGGAAGTATCAGAAATGCCATAACAAGATACGCAAGCCTGATGGTGTTAGTAGTCAATTCAAGTCTGGTTTTCTGCCAGTTAAGGATACGGGCGCTTATCAAAGCTGCCGCTCCGAAACTTATACCTTCAATCCCTACCGCATTGACGTTTATCAGGTATGAAATCAGGATGCCTGCGAAGATAAATGTATTGGCTACTATAATGAATTTGGATCTGAACCATAATGCTGTTGAAATTACTACAATGCTCTGCCAGCATAACAGAATAAAGTAAGCCGGCTCGCTGTAGGAGGCTATAATAGCAGCGCTTAACGCGGCATATGCAGTCATCGCGTAAATAAAAGATCCGTATTTGCTTTTTTCTTTTACCCAGAAGAAGACAGCTAATGTAATCAAAACAATGAAAGCACCTGAGTGTACAATTCCCAGGTTTTTCACACCACTGAGGATGGATATCAGAAGAAACAGTCCGTAGCCGAGTGATGCATTCATTATTGTCATAAATAATTCATCCAGTTCCCGTTTCTTTCCTTTAATGAGCAGCAGGCTTCCCCCGCCGTAGATTGATAGGTAGGCAAGCAGGAAAAAAAGGTTGTAGTGATACCCTGTGGTTATCTGGAGCGGATGACCGAGAAATGGATTATTTACAAACCAGAAACAGTGCGCCATGTATGTAAAGATTATCCCGAATACCATCAGGTTCGATGAATTGAAACGCAGTGAAAGCATTGCAACTGAGATGCTGATTAATGTCAGCATAGTAAATATCAGTAGCGGAGTTTCTGTAACAAGCGCCGTCATCATAAATAATAATTCGGATAGTGCGGTAAGGTAGACCGACTTTCGCCGGGATGCAATCCAGTATGTTAGTGCACTGACTGCTGCTAATAGTATGACCAGGAGAAGCCTGCTTGTAACTATAGGCTCCGGTCCGAAGAAATGGAGCCGAAGGGTAGTGAGAAATAAAAGTGCAGCGCCCCCTCCGATTAAAAATCCGGAAATATATTTGAACGATTTAAGCCATATCTCGGGTACCAGTATCAGAGTAAGACTCAGCAGATATCCGATTAAGATCGGGAGCATAGGGGGATAGTTATCCAGAGGCTGTGTTATAAGGAAAAACATTCCGAGCAGGAATGCTGATATTCCTATTTTTGCAAACCAGAATTCACCTATCGCCAGTTCAAGCGCGTCATCATCATCATCAGAACGCAGAACAGGCTTTATGTGAATTTCCTCTGTCGGATTTTCGCTGCGGAGATTCAACGCAGCTTCTACATCCGTCAGTCTTTTATCAATCCGGTTCACTGAATTTATAAGTTCTTCTATCAGAGAATTGGAAATCTCACTATTCATAAAGCCTCCGGTTTTTTAATCCTTTAAGGGATTTTGTTTTTCGATTTTCCTGATGTAGAAGAAAAGTATGACTATCAGAAAGCTTATAATCAGGACTGATACTCCTAACCCTATCCTCCTGAAATAATATTCATCTATGGCTCCCTGTGCAGATGCAATGACGTCCTTGGAAGAAGCAAAGCCTTTATCAACAACCTCTTTGAATTTATCTTTATTGAATGAATGAACTATGGTTCTTGTCTCTATCTTTGCCTGGTGGATGGTTCTCAATTCGAATTTTTCTTCCTCTACTGCCATTCCTTTCTGCTCAGCTTCGAATACAAGGGAAGTGGCAAGTTTTTCCCTATTGGTAAGACTATCGAGCCATTGCTTCATCTGGGTGGCAACCATGTAACCTTTTACGTTGTCGGTTTGGGAATGGCATTTCGAACATACTGCACCGGCGCCAGTCCCCAGAAGATTATCCGTGACTGAAGCGATATCATGCTTTCCATGACAGGTTACACATTCGGGATAATTCTTTTCATCAAATACTTGTTTATGCGGACTCCCTGAAAATAAATCTGCATTCAGTACATGACATGTCCCACATACTTTGGAGATTGATGTAATCCCCGGTGGAACTGCACCATGATTGCCATGACAGCTGTTGCACGTTGGAGCACTCAGATCGTCTTTTTCAAGCAGAGCTCTACCATGAGCACTTGCAATGTATTTATCATATTGATCGGTAGGGATGCCGTATTGTTCCATATATTGCTTATTGCTGTGGCAATTTGAACACGTCTTGGGAATGTTTGTCGCATATACAGAGGACCTGACATCTTTAGCCGATAGTATGTTATGACTCCCATGACAGCTTACACATTGTGCAGGCTTCGGATCCCCTTTTGCGTTCCGGATGCCATGCTCACTCGTCCGGTATTTCTGCAGCTGATCGACTGCTATTTCAGGATTGTATGATCTCATAAATGCTGCATTGCCGTGACATTTATCGCAAGTTTGGGGAATGTTCGTCGGGTATACTGGTGACTTTGGATTTTTTACAGATACAATCCCATGGGCATTATGGCAGGTTATGCACTGTACAATTCTGTCGGTTCCGTTCAGGCTAAGCTTGCCATGTACGCTGTTTTTAAGAGATGCCATCTGATCTGTTGAAAGGTTCTTATCATACTTTGAAATGAATCCTGCATCTGAATGACACCGTGAACATATCTCAGATATCTGGTTTCCTTTAGGTACTCCTATGAAGCCTTGCTTCTTGTCCATGGCTTCATCCATATCCTCACTTTTATTATTTCCGCCATGACAATCGGAGCAGCTTAAACCGGCCAGGTGATGTACATCATTTTTAAATAATTCAGCAGGGGTACTTCCCATATCTGAATGGCACGAGAAGCACATATCCCCCGCAGCAAATCCCTGTATGGCAGAAATGAAATAAAGGAATAAAAATATTATGATTGTTCTGAATATATTTTTCACGACAGCCACCCGAGAGTTGTTAAAACGATAATAAAAATGACAGCAAAGATTCCCAGATAATTGATCTTTAGATTTCTCTGACCTCTGGAACTCTTTCGATCCCAGAAAGGAACAAGCAGCCAGAGGATACCCGCGAATCCAAAGAGAAGAATTCCTACCATCTCACCTTCGAATAGTATTATGTGCGAGGGGAAGTATTTAAGTGTCTGGAACATGAAAAGGAAATACCATTCAGGTTTGATTCCTGCCGGTGCAACGCCGAAGAGGTCGGCTTTCAGCCCGAGCTCAGCCGGGAAGAATACTGCCAGTACAGCCAGTAGATTCAGTACTAATAACCATAAAAGCAGATCGCGAAGGAAAAAATTCGGGAAGAATGGCATCTTCTTGAGAGGAACTTTTTTTGACTCTCTTGTTTCAAGCGGTTCGCTCATACCCTGACGCTGAACCAGTATTAGATGAAGCCCGAGGAGTATTGTAAAAATACCCGGCAGTAGTGCTACATGGAATCCAAAAAATCTTGAAAGGGTAGCGCCTGTTACATCATCCCCGCCTCTCAGGAATATTTTAATCGGGTCCCCGATAACTGGAATCGCTCCTGCGATATCGGTACCGACTTTCGTAGCAAAGAATGCCAGCTGGTTCCACGGAAGCAGGTACCCGCTGAATCCGAAAAACAATGCAAGGAATAGCATAAGCATACCTGAAAACCACGTCATTTCTCTCGGTTTGCGGTATGACTTTTCAAAATATACGCTGAACATATGTATGAACAATGAGAATATGAACAGGTTTGCAGACCAGGCATGGATCGATCTTACAAGCCAGCCGAACTGCACTTTCGACATTATGAATTGAATGCTTTCATAAGCCAGATCCGCACTTCCTTTGTAGTAAAAAAGGAGAAGGATACCGGTGACAACCTGTATTATGAAGAGGAATACTGAAACGCCTCCAAAGTAATACCAGATAGAGTGCCTGTGAACAGGTACGTACTTCTTGCTGAAAAATTTTATTAAATCTTCAAACTGTACGCGGTCGTCAACCCAGGAATATAATTTTAAGAATTGTTTTTTCATTTGATTCTATGCCATTTTTGTAATCATTAATTCGTCCCCCTTAATAATTGTTTTGAATTTGGTAAGTGGTCTTGGGGGAGGTCCGGATATATTGCGTCCGGTCAGATCGTATTTACCATTGTGACAGGCACACCATATAACGTGCTTGTCTTTAGCGTACTGGACGGTGCAGTCGAGATGGGTGCATCTGGCAGAAAATGCTAAAAACTTGTCTCCCTCGGGTATTACAATTACAGGTTCGTTTCCGAATCTGACAATCTTGTAATCTGCTTTCTTTAAGTCATCTATTTTTCCGGCGTTTACGCTTGAAACCTCTACCTCTCTTTGTTTTGGCGGACGCAGAAAAGAAAATACAGGATAGAGAACAGAGGCACTGAAAGCGGCAACTCCTGTCATCGCAAAAATTTTCAGGAAACCTCTTCGATTGGTTTGTTTGTTTATTAGATCGGGTTTTTCCATGATAAGAATACTTTTTGTTACTGTTGTTTGTAAAATGGAATAGTCGCTGTTATAATTTCTTTTATGATGTTGCCGTCAATCGGCTTCTCGGTTAGGTTAAATATTCCCTCCTGGTATAGAATCCCGCCCTCCCTGGCGTTGGTTTTCTCATTTAATATGATCAAAGGGATTTTAGGATTAATTCGCTTTATTATCTTCACCCAGTTGTGACATATGGTGAAGCTTTCGCTGCAGTCGCAGACAATCACATCATAATCATTTTCCTGTAAATCGAGGATGAATTCTGCGAATTCTTTTTTCCTCACGAGAGCAATACCAATCTCTGAACAAATTTCGAAACATTGTGATATTGTCTTTTCATCGCTGCTAAGTATTATCCCTCTGAACTTCATAAGCGATACCTTTTATTTCTGTAGGTCTGGAAGACATTTATTGTACCACAATAATATCCCCGGGCGAATGTTCTGTTATTGTGTTAAAATCAAAAGAATTGCAGATAAACCGTAGCGGAAATAAAACAAGGTGAAAGGATGGAGTTTATAAAAGTGTATCCCGGATGTCCCACTAATTATCAATTAACAATTAACAATTAACAATTATCAATTATAAATTGTTAATTGTCAATTATAAATTGTTAATTGTTAGTTACCCCTCCTGTAGCTTTGAGGATCGAGGTTATACTTCTTAAGTATCCTGTGTATATGTCGGCGGGTCATCCCCGCTTCTTCTGAAATTCGGGTAATGTTTCCCCTGTGCTTGGTAAGTAAAAAAAGGAAATATTTTTTTTCAACTTCTTCGACGGCCTTATTTCTGACTTCAGATAGAGAACTCCTGGGAAATTGGCTCACTGTTCTCCGGTTTGAGGCTAGCTGAGGCGGAAGCTCATTTATTGTTATTTTTTCTCCTTTGGCCAGGGCAACAGCTCTTTCAACGATGTTCTCCATCTCTCTTACATTTCCGGGCCAGTCATAGGTTTCAAATAAATCCAGCACACTTTCATCAAATCCTTTTATATTCTTTGGAGACGACTTAACGGTTTTGATAAGGAAGTGTTCTGCAAGTAGACGGATGTCCCCCTCACGTTCTCTTAATGAGGGTACCTGGATATTTATGACATTCAGCCTGTAATAGAAATCCTTGCGCATAGTTTCTTTCTCGAGAGCCTTATTTATATCCTGGTTTGTTGCGGAAATCAGCCTTAAATCAGCCTGTAATAACTCATTTCCTCCAAGACGCCTGAGCTGCTGATCCTGTAATGTCCTTAAGAGCTTAATCTGAAGATTGACAGGCAGCTCGCAGACTTCATCCAGGAAAAAGGATCCTCCGTTAGCATATTCCAAAAGCCCTATCTTCCTGTGAGTGGCTCCAGTGAATGCTCCTTTTTCATACCCGAATAACTCCGCTTCAAATAGGTTCTCAGGAAACGCCCCGCAATTTACAGGAACAAATGGTTTAAGTTTCCGGCTGCTGTGAAAATGTATGCTTCGTGCTATGAGCTCTTTTCCTGTGCCGCTTTCTCCGGTTATCAGGACATTCGCCTCAGAATCTGCAACGCTTTCAATCATCTCAAATACTTTCCTGATGGATTCGCTTTTCCCGATTATGTTATCAAACCTGAATTTATCCTCAAGCTGTTTAAGCAGACTGACTCTTTCTTTGTATAAATTTCTCTGTCTTAATCCCTTTTCAACAAGTATTTTCAGATTATCTGTCTCAAACGGTTTTTCAATAAAATCAAAGGCTCCCGCCTTCATTGCCGAAACTGCTCTGTCAATTGTTCCGTAGGCTGAAAATATAATAACCGGGGTATTCGGAGCTACTTTCTGAACAGCATCAAGTACCTGCATTCCATCAAAATCGGGCATCAGCAGATCACAAAATACCAGGTCAAACTCTTCGTCCCGAAGAAGCTTGATTGCCTGGTTTCCGTCAGGGACGGGAAATGGATTATTGCCGAGGGCTGCTAGTATTTTAGAACAGCCTCTCAGCATATCAGGTTCATCATCAATTATTAGTATTTTAGGTTTTGCGGTCATACATTCATCCCGTCACTGGTGTAGGGCAGAGTAATTATAAATTTGGTGTATTTGCCTTCTTCACTTTCTACTTCAAGCTTGCCCCGGCTGCGCTGAATTATTGTACGTGAAATAGACAGCCCGAGTCCGGTTCCTTGCTTATCAAGCTTGGTTGAAAAGAAGGGATTGAAGACTTTAGTCAGATTTTCTTTTTTAATTCCTGTACCGTTATCTTCGATCGCTATAAAAATCCCGCTCACTTTTTTTAATTCAATCGGGTCTATACCCGGGGTACTCCTGCCGGTCGTTATCTTTATTTCCCCATAGTCCTGTAAGGCATCGATGGCGTTATTTAATATATTCATCATTACCTGTTCCATTTGCCTTTTATCCGTAAGGATCAGCGGGAGAGATGTGTCGTACGACTTTGATAAACTGATCTTTCTGGATTTAAGTCTGTGACCTATCAGGTAAACGCATTCGTCAATTAAATCCTCAATACGGATAGCTTCGGGCTTAAAAGGCATCAGTCTTGAATAAGTCAGAAGAGTCCTTGTGTAATCGCTGATTCTGCGTGTCTGGTTTCGAATGATATTTAATTCCTCTCTAAGACTATTATCAGCATTATTCTCAAGGAGAATTGCATCTGCGTGAGCAGCAATAATCCCGGCCGGTGTGTTTATTTCGTGTGCAACACTGTCTACAAGTTCCCCTATCGAGGCAAGCTTTGAAGCCTGGTTCAGCTGCTCCCTGTACTGATGGATCTCTTCAAGGCTTCTGTTGGCTTCTTCCGCACGTATCCTCCGCAGGTTGAGGAAATATATTAGAAATCCAAGCATAAGAATGACCGCAAGGATAATTAAACCCAGTATAAAGAAAAGTTGAAACCTGCTTCTTAGTCCGGTTGTTACTTTTGGAAGCAGGGTGCTTATTGCTATTATCCAGGTCTGATTTTGAAGTTTCACCGGAACGTATGCCATTATTTTATCGGGTTCATTGCCAAGAACATAATATTCGTCAATTGAAGGAAGGCTGGCTTTTATCATCCTGTGCTGTGTGTTGAAATTGACATGACAATTGCGGCATTCTCCCGTTGTTTTTAGGATCGATTTGAATAGCATCTCCTGGTGCCTCGGATGATATATTTAATCTTCCTTCTCCATCGAGAACCCAGGCAAAATCGTCACTGCTTAATTTCAAGGGCTGTATGAAGCGCCTGATGAGAATATCGAAATCTACCATATATCCGATGAAATGATTGGTCTTATTGCCTTTTCCTCCGGCTAAACGGATAAGCATTAAAAAAGATTTCCGGCTGTTTCTTTTCCCCTGAAAATCAGGCATTACATCTGAAAACACATATTCTGAATCTGTTTCGTTAATTTGTGCGGTTAAAACAGGTATCTTTTCCCGTGACCATTCCGGAAGACTGTTTCCGGTCGAATAAATAACCCTTCCTGATGAATCAGAGAGAAAAATTGTGCGGATGATTGTACTATCGTAGTTTTCTTTGAAAAATTTCAGGGAGGCATATTCATTTTTAACCGGTGGATTAAGTACATCTGGATTGTGAGTCAGCAGTTTCATATCACGTACGAGATGTTCAATAAAAAAATTGATTCCCTGTGAAACAGATTTAGCCATTTCCAGCTGCTGCATCTGATGGTTGTGTTTTGCATCCTCCAGGGTACTGGAATAAATTCGGTTAACGAGAAATAAAAATATCACTACAATCACCAGGATACTTGCAGCTATCAGGTATTTCTTGAAGCTTTTCTTCATTTAATGAATAATTCCCCGTAAACAGTTAAATGCTGATAAGATGTTTGATTGGTGAATAATATAAAAGCGAATATTTTAATATTTAATTCCACTTGCTGGTATGGTAGTCTTAAATGTCATACTGTGACATAATTAGTCACACCTTAAGATTAGTGTATTCTCAGGTCAAATTCAACACAAATCTTACATTCATCCATCCCCCCAACTACTCAGTCCCCCAATCACCCAATCACCCAACCACCAAATCATACAATCACTCAATCACCCAATCCCCCAATCACTCAATCATGTATTCCTATCATCCTGGGTCATCCTCTCTTTTCTTTTTCTTCCGGGTAATTCTAAATTTCTTTTCTTTAAACGTATTGTTCCTTAATTTTCCAGCTCAAAATTCCCGGAAAAGATATGGAAACAAGCAAAGCCGATTTATCGTCTTTAAGGATAGATAGGTCTGGCAATCATAATCCTGATTCGTCCCGAAAAAAAATAATTGTAATAGTTGTAATCATTACGGCCGCTATATTGCTGTTTCTCGGCTATACTATAGCGGGTTCATTATTTAACCCTGCTGTTGAGGTAAGACTCACTTCTGCAGTAATACAATCACCTTCACAAACCAGTACAAGTCTTACTGCAAGCGGATATGTCGTAGCCCAGCGGAAAGCATCGGTCGCTTCGAAGGGTACTGGCAGGCTTGTTTTCCTTGGCGCAGTTGAAGGAGACCGTGTAAAAAAGAACCAGGTTCTTGGCCGGCTGGAAGATAATGACATCAGGGCACAGCTCGAGGAGGCAAAAGCTAACCTCAAACTGGCTGAAGCAGATTTGAATGATGCAAAGAATAATTATAATCGTCAGACAGCACTCTTGAAATCGGGTGCAACTACCCAGATGGAGGTAGATGCAGCTGAAGCACAATATAACCGGGTGCTTGCTTCGATTGATGTTGCCAAAGCAAACCTGAATTCAGCTCAGGTGGCACTTGAGAATACACTGATACGCGCGCCGTTTGATGGTACTGTCCTGACAAAAAATGCCGAGGTTGGGGAAATCGTGGCTCCGCTTGGTGCTAGTTCTACTTCAAGAGGAGCAATTGTAACAATGGCTGATATGAAATCTCTTCAGGTAGAAGCTGATGTTTCTGAATCATATATCGAAAGAATAAAGACTGGTCAGAGCTGTCAGATTATTCTTGATGCTTACCCTCAGGTTTCTTATGAAGGATTTGTCGATAAAATAGTTCCTACGGCCGACAGATCAAAAGCGACTGTTCTCGTGAAGGTGGGCTTTAAGGATTACGACAGCAAAGTACTTCCTGAAATGAGTGCTAAAGTTCTGTTCTTATCTGGAGAATCAACAAATGAAGTGAAAAATGAACCGCCTGTATTGGTTGTTCCATCCAAATCGGTGGCTATCCGGGATGGACACGATGTCGTTTTTATGGTTAAGGATGATAAAGCTGTTGAAGTCCCTGTAGTAAAGGGGAGAGATCTTGATTCGTTTATAGAAATAAAATCGGGACTCACTGAAGGAGATAAAGTTATTGACGATGTTACTGATGAAATTAAAGATGGTACTAAAATTAAAATTATGTAAATGCAATTTATACCGGAGTTAAAATGGCAGAAATAATTAATGTTTCAAATGTTACCAAATCCTATTGGCGGGATAGTATGGAGATCCCAGTGCTCCATAATATTTCACTTAGTATAAAGGAAGGTGAATTCATTGCTTTGATGGGTCCCTCCGGTTCGGGAAAAACAACTTTGCTTAACCTGCTCTCGGGAATAGACAGACCGACAAAAGGAAGCATAACTGTAGGCGGAATTGATATTGCAGCATTGGGTGAATCAGCCCTTGCTAAATGGAGATCCGCTAATATCGGGTTTGTATTTCAGTTTTATAATTTAATCCCGGTTCTTACAGCTTTTGAAAATGTGGAACTCCCCTTGCTGCTGACAAACCTGTCTAAGTCTGAAAGGAAGAAACACGTACAGACTTCTCTTGAAATTGTTGGTCTGGGGGATAGAATATATCACTATCCGAAACAGTTATCAGGCGGACAGGAACAGAGAGTTGCTATTGCCCGGGCGATTGTTACAGATCCTGCAATTCTTGTAGCCGATGAACCTACAGGCGATCTCGATAGAAATTCAGCTGATGAAATTCTTAATCTGATGGAAAGACTGAATAAAGAATTTAATAAAACAATAGTAATGGTTACTCACGACCCCCATGCTGCATCGAAAGCTCATCTCATAAGAAATCTTGACAAAGGTGATTTAATTCCGGAGATGGTATGAAAGTACTTAAACTGATCTTTAAAAATACTCTCAGGCATAAGCTTAGAACTTCTCTTACTGTTCTGGGAATTGCGATTGCCGTGATTGCCTTTGGCCTTCTAAGAACTGTGGTAACAGCATGGTCAGTTGGAGTTGAGGCGTCATCTGCAAACCGGCTGATCACGCGGCAGGCGGTATCTTTTATATTTCCATTACCTTATGCGTACAGAGATAAAATTCAATCCGTTCCCGGCGTTCAAGAGGTGACTTTTTCAAACTGGTTCCAGGGAGTCTATATAGATAAGAACCAGTTCTTTGCCAGGCTCGCTGTGGATGCAAATACTATTTTTGATGTATACCCTGAATTCGTACTCCCGCCACAGGAACTTGCAGCATTTAAAAAGGAAAAAAACTCGTGCGTTATAGGTATTGATCTCGCGAAGAAATATAATCTTAAGATCGGCGACGTCATGAATATTGACGGCGATATCTACCCCGGACGCTGGGATTTTGTAGTACGCGGAATTTATAAACCAAAGTATAAGACTACGGATGCTACCCAGATGTTTTTTCATTGGGATTATGTAGACGACAGAATGAGAGAAGAAGCCCCTGTAAGGGCCGGTGATGTGGGTTGGTACGTCGTAAAGATAAGCGACCCGTCTAAATCTGCCGAAATTTCTGAAAAAATCGACGCATTATTTAAAAACTCTCCCGCTGAAACTAAAACTGAAACAGAGAGAGCTTTTCAGCAGGGATTCCTTGCATCTACCAGTGCAATAATTACTTCAATGAATGTTCTGTCATTTGTAATAATCGGAATTATAATGCTGGTCCTTGCAAATACAATGATAATGTCCGCGAGAGAAAGAACCAGGGAGTATGCGGTATTCAAAACTCTGGGATTCTCGGCTAAGCACCTGGTCGGATTGATCATGGGAGAATCTCTCTTTATTGCATTACTCGGCGGAGGAATCGGATTATTCCTGACTTTTCCTCTGGTCAGCGGTTTCTCCGAAGTGATCCCTAAAGGATTTTTTCCTGTATTTCAGATTGAACCTATCACGATAGTGCTTGCAGTAAGTGCTGCCGTTATTATCGGGATAGTGTCAGCTATATTTCCAATACAGCGTGCATTAAGTACACGCATAGTTGACGGGTTCAGATTTGTAGGATAAGCCAATTTTTTCTAAAAGGATTTTAATGATGAAAATTCCATTTAAGTATACTCTCAGAAATTTTAAACCAGGAAACTTACTTCTGTAATTACAATCGCTGGTATCGCTTTGGTTGTTTTTGTGTTCGCCGCTGTATTGATGATGGCTTATGGAATACAGAAGACGCTCGTTTCAACCGGTTCTCCGGATAATATTAAAATTGTAAGGAAAGCTGCCAATGGTGAGATCTCCAGCATTATAAGCGGTGATACCCAGGGAATAATAAAGTCGCTGCCTTATATTGCTAAAAAAGCCGATGGAACCCCAATCATTTCAACTGAACCTGTAGTAATAATAAATCTTGAAAAATCTAATGGTGGAGTCAGCAATATAACTGTGAGAGGTGTGTCAGCAACGGTTAAAGAACTGCGACCCCAGATGAAAATAGTGGATGGAAGGATGTTTAATTGGGGAGTCAGGGAATTGATTGTGGGACAATCAATAGCAAGACAGTTCAAAGGAGCGCAGATAGGCAGCATGGTTAAATTTGCAGGCGATAACTGGAAGATCGTTGGTGTATTCTCAACCGACGGCAGCGGGTTTGATTCTGAAATGTGGGGAGATGAAGTTCAGCTGCTCGGCGCATTTAACCGTGGAAGTACAGTTTCTTCTGTCACTCTTAAGCTGGATAATCCGCAGCACTATGATCAGTTTATTAGTGCTTTTAATAAAGAGCAGCGGCTAAATCAGTTCGAAGCAAAACCCGAACAAAAATACTTTGAAGAACAGTCCGAAATTATGGCGGGCTTCATCCGGATTCTTGGTTTATTTATAACTATTATTTTCAGCTTTGGAGCAACCATCGGAGCTATGATCACTATGTACGCTGCTGTGGCTAACCGTACGGTTGAGGTTGGTACTTTACGTGCACTTGGTTTCAGCCGCAGAAGTATTTTAATTGCTTTCCTTACTGAGTCATTATTTATAGCACTGCTTGGGGGAGCTATAGGAATTGTTTTGGCTTCATTACTTCAGTTTATATCTATTTCAACTTTAAACTTCAACTCATTCTCTGAATTAGCTTTTTCCTTTGCTTTATCACCTTCGATCGTAATCTGGACTCTGGTTTTTGCAGCACTTATGGGCTTCTTCGGCGGATTCCTTCCATCGGTTAGAGCAGCAAGGTTGAATATCGTTAATGCGTTAAGAGCAGGATGATTAATCCTAAAAGAAAAATGAGTTCAAAGATTAAATTTTCTGTCATCTGATATAAATATTCGGGGTAATAATTATCAGTTTGAGACACTGTCATTTTGTCATATATTGAATAATTCAACAGCTGAAAAATGCGTTTTTTCACAGTTTTTAGCGTGTCTCATTTTGAGTCCTTCTCCGTTCCTTCCCCGACATAACTCCGTCCTTTCTCCGTCCTAAACCCTGTGACTGACATTTTGTCATGACCGTTGATTATTTTAACACTTTATGGTGACTTTTTTCTTTTTACTTTTATCCTTTTTCTTGCACAACCAGCTTATGTAAAAACAGAACTTTCCCTTATCTTTATAACCTGATTTTTCATTAATATTTTTATTGATACTTGATACTTTTTACTCAATACTTTTTACTTTTATCTTTTTTCTTGACCCATGCCTTACATCGGTGAATTTAGCGCTCTCCTTACTGCCTGCCTCTGGTCTGTAACATCTTTCCTGTTTGCATTTGCAGCGGAAAAAGTAGGTTCAGTACAGGTTAATATAAACAGGATAATTTTAGCCGCTGTCATACTCTTTTTTATTGTCGCTCTCTCCGGAATTGATTACACTCTCTCAACCATGCAGGTTTATTATCTTATTATAAGCGGAGTAGTGGGACTTGTAATCGGTGATTCGTTCTTATTTAAATGCTATCAGCTGATCGGTGCACGTCTCGGCATGGTTTTGATGTCTCTTGTCCCGGCAATAAGTACAATCCTGGCGTGGATATTCCTCGAAGAATATATAACTCCTCTCGGCATCATCGGGATGATTGTAACTATATCCGGAGTTGTGCTTGTAGTGACCGAGAAAGCAGAGAAATCCCTAAAAAGAAGTTTTAATAAAATCGGAATACTCTATGGATTTTTGGGCGCTGCCGGTCAGGCCGGGGGACTTATATTAGCTAAGTTTGCTTTCGCAGAAGGTTATGTAAATGGGTTCGTTGCAAGTTTTACCAGGTTATCAAGTGCAGGTATTATAATCCTCATCGGAGGTTTGTTATTACGCAGATACAGGAACCCGGTTTCAACCTACAGGAACAATATACCGGCGTTAAAAGCAACCATAGCAGCTACAATCCTTGCGCCTGTTCTCGGTGTAACCCTTAGTCTTGTAGCAATAGAATTTACCAAAGTAGGAATCGCCTCCACCCTTATGGCCCTTGTTCCTATCATTATGCTGCCGATATCCAAATATTACTACAAGGAGAAATTATCTGCACGTGCTGTCACCGGAGCCTTTATTGCAGTATCAGGTGTAGTAATCTTATTCTTACGTTAAATTTATTTTATCAGAAGCATCTTCTTTGAAATGGTATTTTCTCCTGCAGTGAGCCTGTAGATATACACACCTGATGAATACCTGCTGCCGTCAAACTTAAGAGAATAGTTCCCCGGAGATTTAACATCATTTACAAGAGTTGTAACATTTTGTCCAAGGATGTTATAAACTTCAAGTCTTACACGCTGGCTTTCCGGGATAGAGTAATTTACTATGGTTACAGGATTAAATGGATTCGGATAATTTTGTGAAAGAGAAAAGACGACGGGAGCAAAGTCTATTTTTATTTCATTGGAATAGGTAGATGATCCGTCCAGGTCAATTTGTTTCAGTCTGTAATATGCCGTCCCTGACTGATGGGATGAATCTGTAAATGAGTAGCTATGAGGGGTTGTGACTGTACCGTATCCTCCTTTAAATCCTATTTCCTTCCACTCCCTTCGATCTGATGAACGTTCAACATTAAAACCGTAATTATTATTCTCGGTTGTAGTTATCCAATGCAATTTGACGACGTCGCCTTCTCTTTTTCCTTCAAAAGAAATAAGTTCAACAGGAATTATGTCTCCTTCAAGCTTCACGAGAAGTATATTTGCATTTTGACTATTTAAGGCTTCAGCCCAGCCTGTGATCAATAAAGAGTTATCATCTGTAGTAGTAAATCCATAGTCAATATAATCACCATTTCCGGAGATTTCTTTGGACCAGATAACATTAAAATTCTGATCAGTTTTTTGAATGATAATTGATGAATGATCGTTACTCCCATAAATAGTAGTATAAATGCAGATATAATTTGAGTCCGCAGTCTGAAGTATTCGGGGAGAATTTTGATCATTTGAAAGGATTAGAGAGTCCTGAATCTCACCTGCAGAATTTATGACTAAATATGATATCGATCCAATTAAGTCTTCTGCAAGTATATAATTTCCATTTTTTGTTTCTTTTATATTTCCATCAATAAAATAACAGCTGCAGTTGGACAGATCATATAAAGTATCAAGTTCTATATTTCCGTTATTGTCGGTCTTCAACAGCCATGGTTCGGCCATATTAGGTGAATTAGAATCGGTTGCTTCGCCTAAAACCACTAAGCCGCCGTCCTGCGCATAAACGATATCATATCCAAAACTATCATAGAAATACTCACGGTTATAATAGTTCAGCCATAACAAGCCGCCTTCTGAATTAAACCGAGCTATAAATAACTTATTCCTGCCGTTAAAAACATCTCCTCCGGTTGCGGCAATTCCGCCGTCGGGGGTTAAACAGATAGATTTAATTCTTGCTGAATCGAGTAATATTTTTGACCAGAGTGTGTCTCCATCCTCGTTTATTTTAAGCAGCCAGGCATCAAAATAATAAATTGAAAGATCTGCAGTCATACCGCCGATGACATAACCATCACCGGTTCTTAATATTTGCATTCCATAGTCGCTGCCGTTTAGTACACCATACTGCTTTGTCCATATAGTATCTCCTGCTTCATCAGTTCTGATCAGAAACAGATCCTGTATAGTCTGCGGAGTCGATCTGTATCCGCAGACTATATATCCGTTATTATCATTAGTTTCTGTAACAGATATTCCTTTTTCATCCGGAGATGAAGTATCGTACTCCCTTATCCAGGAGATCTGCGGCTGAGAGAGAATAATTGAATTTATTATAAGAATGAAGAAAGTCATTTTTGATTTCATCTGAGTCCCCGAAATTTATAGTGTGTAATTTAGTGTAATTTACAATTAATATGCCTGAATGAAATTAAAATTATATGTAAATAACCCTTAAAATTTTATAGAATTGAAGTATCGAATCCCCTTAATGATATTATTATCACTTAAATTATATCTCCCGGAAAGATTTACCTGTCAATTTTTACCGTTCAGAATATCCTTATAGGTATCATAAGTCTCATCATCGAACGCAACGAAAATCACTTTCTGCAGATCGTCATTTTTAGTAAGGAAATTCTTTACTTCCCCGACAGCAATTTTTGCAGCCCTCTCAAGAGGGAAATGATATGCCCCAGTGCTTATTGAAGGGAAAGCAATGGTTTTAACATCATTCTCTATCGCCATCTCGAGGGAATTCCTGTAGCAGTTGGCAAGGAGGTTATCTTCATCATGTCTGCCGTCAGTCCAGATTGGTCCAACGGTATGAATAATATATTTTGCAGGGAGTCTGAAACCTGGAGAAATTTTGGCTTCACCGGTCAGACAGCCTCCTAACCTCCGGTTGTATTCAATTAGTTCCGGACCTGCTGCACGGTGGATTGCACCGTCAACTCCGCCTCCTCCAAGTAAAGAGTTGTTTGCAGCATTTACAATCGCATCCACCTTCTGCTTTGTAATATCTCCTTTTTCTACAAATATTCTGTCAGCCATAATAAACCCTCGGATAATGTTCACGCCTTAATATAAAATAAATATCTGATTTATCCTGTTCTCCGGGATTGACCTGATCGAAAAGTGATATTTATCTTACGTCCGAACACTTAGCAAAAATGCGTATTGAGATTTGCACTATCATCGGGTTTGAGAAATCTATTAGAAAAACAGCTGAGGAATGCTATTCCCTTTGCATATTGAAAGCTTTTTTAGGAATTTTAAAACAATGATTTTAATTACGGGGAATGATGAACGGAATAGTTTTCGATATTAAAAAATTTGCCCTTCACGATGGTCCTGGGATCCGGACAACTGTCTTTCTTAAAGGCTGTCCTCTCGACTGCTGGTGGTGCCATAATCCTGAAAGCATCCGTAAGCTTCCGGAGAAAATAAAAATCAGCTCACTGAATTCTGCGAGTAAAATTTGTGAGCAGGAATCAGAACTCTTCGGAAAAGAATATTCAATCGAAGAACTTTTTGCTGAAATAAATAAAGATAGGCTGTTCTACGACGAATCGGGAGGAGGAGTAACATTTTCAGGCGGAGAACCTTTAATTCAGAATGAATTCCTGACAGGGATTCTTTCTGAATGCAGGACTGCAGGAATTAATACGGCGGTAGATACTTCGGGTTATGCAGGCAGAAAATTTTTTAGCAGGATCTATGACCTGACCGATTTCTTTCTCTTTGATTTAAAGATCCTCGATGAGGAACTTCATCGAAGATTTACAGGTGTCTCGAATATAATGATCCTGGATAACCTCAGGCTATTAACAGAAAAGGGGAATAAGGTAATAATTAGAATTCCTCTTATCCCGGGAGTAACGGACACCGAAGAAAATCTTTCCGGGCTTTCCGGTTTTTTAATGAAACTTGATAATATCAGGAAAATCGACCTCCTCCCTTATAATGAGGTTGCAGAATCAAAATATAAAAGATTTAATAAGCCTTCACGACTCGGGAATCTCAAATCGCAGAATGAAGATAAACTTAACGAAATAAAAAATTACTTCGACACCCGGTTTGAAGTCTCTGTTAGAGGATAAAAATGAACGATAGAATAAACTCGCTTCGTGAAAAAACATTATGCACCCGTCCTTCAATATCTCTTGAAAGAGCAGTCCTGCTGACTGATTTTTATAAGAGCGGGGTAGTTGAAAAAGTATCGGTTCCTGTCAGCAGGGCTCTTGCTTTTAAATATCTTCTCGAACATAAGGATCTTTGTGTAAATGAAGGAGAACTTATTGTCGGCGAAAGAGGTCCCGGACCGCATCAGACTCCCACTTATCCCGAGATATGCACCCATTCTCTAAAGGATTTTGAGATTCTTGATTCACGCGAAAAGATAGCATTTAAGGTGGATGAGGATACGGCTGAAATTCAAAAAGAAAAAATAATCCCTTTCTGGAGCGGAAGATCCCTCCGTGACAGACTGTTCAGAGAGGTTGACAGCGAATGGATCGACTGCTATGAAGCAGGAATGTTTACAGAGTTTATGGAACAGCGGGCGCCGGGACATACCGTCCTCGATAATAAAATATATAAGAAGGGTTTCAAGGATTTTATACGGGATATTGATGAAAGCATAAGCGGACTCGATTTTTACAATGATCCGCATGCCTTTTATAAAAGAGAAGAGCTGGAAGCAATGCGGATTGCTGCGGAAGCTGTGATTAACTTTGCAAAACGTTATTCTGTATACCTTTCTGAACTTAGCGAACGTGAAGAAGATTTACAGAAGAAAGCTGAATTGGAACAATTGGCAGAAATCTGCCGCAGGGTGCCTGAAAATCCGCCGTTGACTTTCCACGAAGCACTTCAGTATTACTGGTTCGTTCATATCGGAGTGATAACAGAACTTAATACATGGGATTCATTTAATCCCGGACGGCTTGATCAGCATCTATACCCCTTTTACAGGCACGATATTGATACCGGAAAGATCACTAAAGAAAGAGCCAGGGAACTGCTAGAATCCTTCTGGATTAAATTTCATAATCAGCCTGCTCCTCCCAAGGTTGGTATTACAGCGCAGGAGAGTAATACATATACGGATTTCTGCCTGATAAATCTTGGCGGTCTTACTGAAGACGGTAAGGATGCTGTTAATGAACTGACATATCTGCTGCTTGATGTTATAGAGGAAATGAGGATACTTCAGCCGAGTTCAATGATACAGGTTAGTAAAAAGAATCCGGATCAGTTTTTACGCCGCGCCTTAAATATTATTAAGACAGGTTTCGGACAGCCTTCTGTTTTTAATACTGATTCAATTATTCAGGAATTGCTGCGGCAGGGGAAATCAATAGTTGATGCAAGAAACGGCGGGGCAAGCGGATGCGTTGAAACCGGGGCGTTTGGAAAGGAAAGCTATATATTAACCGGGTATTTCAACCTACCTAAAGTTCTTGAAATAACCCTCAATAATGGTGTAGATCCGCGGACAGGAAAAAAGCTTGGAATGAGAACAGGGAATCCTGAAGATTTTAAATCGTATGATGAATTTTTCGATGCATTCAGAGAACAGCTCGAATATTTCATAGATATTAAAATTAAAGGAAATATGATAATCGAACGGCTTTGGGCTGATTACCTGCCGGCGCCATTCCTTTCCATTTTAATCGATGATTGTATCAGGAACGGCAAGGATTATAATTCGGGCGGTGCAAGGTACAATACTTCATACATTCAGGGTGTGGGTATGGGTACAGTAACCGACTGTCTTTCTTCTATCAGGTATAATGTGTTCGATAAGAAAAAGTTTACGATAAGGGAACTCTTATCCGCACTTGATAAGAATTTTAATGGCTTCGAAAGTATAAGAAAACTTGTAATGAATGAGACGCCAAAGTATGGTAATGATGATGATTATGCCGATGAGATACTTCGGGAAGTATTTGAAAGTTATTTTGAATCGATTGACGGAAGGCCGAATACAAAAGGCGGTCATTTCCGTATAAATTTGCTCCCGACAACCTGTCACGTTTATTTCGGAAGCGTACTTGGAGCTACACCCGATGGAAGGCTGGCAAATAAACCTGTATCTGAAGGGATTTCTCCTGTGCAGGGCGCCGATAGGAAGGGGCCTACTGCGGTACTCAAATCGGCTGCCAAGATCGATCATTTAAGGACAGGCGGTACTCTCCTTAATCAGAAATTCACGCCGCAGATTCTTAGCGATAATACGGGGATAGAGAAAGTGCTTCACCTGATCAGGGCGTACTTCAAAATGGATGGTCATCATATTCAATTCAACGTTGTGGACGTGGAGACCTTAAGAAAGGCACAGGCAGAGCCGGAGAATTACAGGGATCTGATTGTCCGGGTGGCAGGCTATAGTGATTACTTCGTAAATCTGGGCCCTGATCTTCAGGAGGAAATTATTAAGCGTACT
The DNA here is from genome assembly GCA_963832715.1 of uncultured Ignavibacteria bacterium. GTDB lineage: Bacteria > Bacteroidota > Ignavibacteria > Ignavibacteriales > Ignavibacteriaceae > DATFVA01. The sequence continues at coordinate 594,943 of CAWHVB010000005.1, forward strand.
GAACATGCTGAAGCATAAAGCTATATTTCAATAGCAAACCCTTGCAGCATTGAGACTGCCGAAATATCCTGAGCTTGTCGAAGAATGATTCTAAAATGCATTCAGGAAAAATCTGAAGATTAAAGATGCTTACCGATTTACTCCCTGATTCAAAAAATCATTCAATACTTTGAAGAACTTCTCCTGTTCCTCTACATAAGGATTATGTCCGCTCTTTTCGAACATTACAAATTCAGCCCGGGGAGCATATAGTTTATACTTTACTGCAAACCTTGGATCTGAGATTCTGTCATATCTTCCTGCCGTCACCAGGATCGGCATCTTTAATTTTGCTAGTTCTCTTCTGAAGTCGAGTTTCCCAATATCTCCTCCAATTATAAAGTCACCATCAACTCCAACGATCTGGTAATAAACATCACTATTCCAGCTTAAGGAATCTTTGCGCACATTTAATGCGTTTTCCGGATTGTACCAGTACAGCAGCCCCGAAGGTATCTTGTATATTTTTATATGTTCGGGTGAACTTGAAAGGTATCCTGCTTCCCGTACTTTCATCAATTCATCCCACTTTTCGGGACACTGGGTCTTCATTACATAATTCGAATTATTATCATTTTCCTGCCACATTTCCCCATCATAGAAAGTGTCCACAAGAATTAGTTTATCAATGGATTCCGGATGCTGAATGGCATATGCCTGTGCCACCATTCCTCCATATGAATGACCTAGTACATTCCATTTTTTTAATCCGAGCGCTTTACGCAGTCCTTCCAGGTCATCAACGTCGCGCTGAAATGAATACTCCTCTTTACTTTTTGCTCTTGATGACTTTCCTCTTCCGAAGGCATCATAATAAATAACCATATGGTTTTTGGCCAGCTGATCAAACCATGGTGTAAAATAGAGATGAGAATCCCCCGGTCCTCCGGCTATCAAAACGATCGGATCGCCTATACCTGCTGTCTGGTACCAGATCTCAGCCCCGTTTATTTTCGCGTAAGACCCGGAATCATCCTGCGATTGGGCAGGAATAGCGGATTGAAAAACAAAAAGTAAAATCAGAGTAAATAATAACCTGACACCATTCATATTATAAATCCTTTTATTAATATCTGTCACTCAGCAGTAACAGGATATGACGGAAATTTATCCAGATACTCCCTGAGATTTTCAGGATGATAGTTTTCATCTTTATTATATTTTTCAATAGTACTTTTATCTACAGTCTCATTCCCATTATCTTTTACCCCGATCTCACGGTATAAGGGAGGGATGAGTTTATAAAATCCTTTCCACGATTCCTGCGGCACTTCAAAAGGATTTTCGTTTGTCTGTATCTTATCCAGATCGAGATTGCAGTCTTTCGCCCTCAGCAACAGCCAATTAAGTGGAATATCTGATAACCCGGTTTCAGGATAACCGCCGCCTATATTGGAATGAACCCCGCTGAACCAAACCTGTTCCATTATTTGTTTTCCTGATGTATCCTGTTGATGCCAGAGCGTTGGTTTGAAGTTTCTGCGTTTCTCATCAACTGCAAGAGCCTGGTAGGCAAAATCAACTGTTGAACTTAAGTCAGTATCATGAAACTGATTCCCTAACACGGACAGACTGATTTTACTTAAAAAATTATTGATAAAAAGCGGATTTCCGAGAGAGCCTACTGTATCCCAGACCCCGATAAATTTAATGCGTACTTTATCGGCAACAGCAAATGTTTTTCTGAACAGAGTTGCTTCTTTTTCTCTTGGATGGGTTAAAGGCGACCGCGACTTGTAAAGCTTATAGGCCCGGTCTATCAAAGCAGCTTCATTTGTACTGAGAATACCTGAATTTCTGATAAGACCCGCGAGACTTCTGACTGTAAAAGCACCGCGGCTGAATCCGAAAAAATAGAGCTCGTCTCCCGGTTCATAATTCAGTATGAGGTACCTGTATGCCTGCAGAATATTATCTGATATTCCTGAACCGGTTGCCCCGTCAAACCATCGCCTGAAAATTGATCCTGAAGTACCCACTCCCGGATTATAAAAAGTCAACTGGTTAATGCCGTCATCAGATATCGGCTTTACCGCCATAGCGATTCTGACAACATTCGTGTAGCAGGCAATACCATTTTCCATTTTATCCGGAGTATTCCAGGTCCCGTCGCAGCATATGACAATTCTTTTCATCTTGTACTCTTACAGTCTGACTTCTAATCTTGTAAATGTAATTCAGAAGTTCAAATCAAAAGACTGGTGAAATAATATTTTCTCCAGCCCGGAATAAATCTATTATAATTTTTCAATATAATTACTTCATCAGGATCATCTTTTTTACAGATGAATGATTTCCTGACTGAAGTTTATATATATACATGCCGCTCGGTAATCCCTTTCCATTGAATTCTGCGCTGTGGTTTCCGGCAGGTTCATATTTATCAACGAGGGTAATTACCTCCTGTCCAAGCATATTATAAACTTTGAGTGTTTGTCGGCTTCCGATTGAAGTATGCCAGCTAATTTTTGTGGCCGGATTAAAGGGATTCGGATAGTTTTGATATAATTGAAAATCCGAAACTGATAAATTATCCTCGTTGGAAATTCCTGTTGGTAGTCTGCCTGCATTAATCCATTCAGTATAAATAACACAAGCTATCCTGTACGATGCTTTTTTGAACAAGCTTATAGTAAAATTTCCTGCTATCTCCCAGAATTTGTTGTAATAAGCGGTGCTGTTATGATTGCCTGCAAATGCCTGGGCTTCGGAATCGGCATTCAATACCGAATCTACGTACCTGTAATTATCATAAATCATATTAAAAACGAAGTCGGGAAGATTCTCAATATACTGCAGACTGTCGCCGTCATAAATTATCTCATCCTGAAAATCTTCAATCAGATTTGACTCATAACGCGAATGAACACCCGTTTGACCTGTGTTTTGTCCGTTATAATTTTTGGTTATGTGCAGGGGCATGTGGCTGTCGGCAATATAGTGGCCGAGATCAGCTGCTATCAGCATTGCTTTGTGCATATCATTTATTTCAAAGGCTGCTTCAAGCGAATCTGCGGTATTTATTATTGCCCACGGAAGAATCCCTTTATCTATCACAAATGAATATCCATGAGCTGCCACCACCGAATCAAAATCCTGCGGAATTGTACCGCTCTCAATAAATTCAGGGTAGCTGTCTATGTCAATAAAATGTTTTGGAGCTTCATTAGGATCCCACGACTTCCGGGAATCAGCATCTGATGCATGATCAGCCAGTGAATCTGCCCAGGTATCGAAAAATTCCAATTGAGGCAGAGCCGAGAATATTGTGTTATAATTAATGATAAAATGACCCACATGTCCCCAGCCAAGAAACAGGAATGAGAAAATGGCTATAAAAGGAAGAAGCAGCTTTGTTTTAGGGGAAATTTTAGTTTTGTCTGTAATCCGTAACATCAGAATTCCTTATTTGTGTGAGAACCTTAATGCCAAACATAATAACCACTGATGACTTACTCAATAATAAAATTGTCTGAGGGTAACATCACACAAGTAAAAGAGATAGAATCGTGTGATAGTATCGTAACGGCATTTTATAAAATTTCTCACCGTATTTAATAATTAAAATAACAGGAGAATTTTATGTAATACACCAGTTTTCGTTCGATTGCAGTTTTCGTATTGGTTTTAGCCTTTGCAGGGTGTAAGAAGAATATGGACGTTCCAACAGCTGCAGATTCGGATGGAATTACATCCCTTGACAGACCGGGTAATGCGAATGTTTTCGCTGTTGTAACTGAGTCAAATTCCGATGCAGGAAATGAGGTAGTGGTATATTCAAGAGGTCATAATGGAATGCTGTCTCTGATGGGCTCGTATTCTACGGACGGGACACGCACAGGAGCTGGATTGGGTTCCCAGGGTGCAGTTGCTCTCAACGGAGGGTACATATATGCTGTTAATGCCGGCAGCAACGATATATCTGTTTTAACAACGGGCGGTGCGCTTGTAGATCAGGAAGCTTCAGGCGGAGAAATGCCTATAAGTCTGACCATTCATCACAACCTTCTTTATGTTCTTAATGCAGGAGGCGATGGAAACATTACAGGTTTTCGAATTAATGAAGACGGCACTATCATAATGATTTCCGGATCTTCCAGACCTCTGAGCGGTTCGGGAGTAGGGCCTGCCCAGGTTGAGTTTAGTCCCGATGGAAGAATGCTTGTAGTTACTGAAAAAGGCACAAATATGATTGATACGTACTCAATTGAACCGGGAGGTACAGCTTCAGGGCCTAATGTTCAGCCTTCCGTTGGAAATACCCCATTCGGATTTGAGTTTGATAACAAAGGACACTTAATTGTTTCAGATGCATTCGGAGGAGGTATGGGAGCCGGTGCAATGTCCTCATACAATGTAAGCAGAAATGGAATAAGCCTTATTACAGGTCCTGTGGTAAACCAGCAGACAGCACCTTGCTGGGTCGTTGTAACAAATGACGGCAGATATAGTTATACAACAAACTGCAGAGCAGCGAAAGCATAAGCGTAAGAAACCCATAGATGAAAAACCTCAATCTGATTTCAACAGGCACACACCCTGGTCTTAATATGAGAAATGATTTATAAATTTTGCGGAAAATAGAATTATTGATCAAGTGACACTTATTTCTATTCGATATAAATACGCGGTACTCTTGTATTTATATTGGTGAGAATTTCGTAAGGGATGGTGCCTGCCCATTCTGCAAGTTCTTCTGCAGTGATATTATTTTTACCATCGGTGCCTAGTAAAATAACCTCATCACCGTGATACGCAGTGCCCTGTTCTAAATTTACAACAACCTGGTCCATTGATATCGTCCCGATGACAGGATACCTGTTTCCCCTGATCAGTACCATCGCTTTGCTACTCATACTTCTAAAGTATCCATCTCCATAACCTACCGGAACGGTAACTGCTCTTACATTATGATCTGTCTTCCACTTCATTCCGTAACCTACAGGGTGGCCGGGAGTTATAACTTTGAAATAAACTACGAGCGATTTCCATGTCAACGCGGGATTTACCTGTATAGTCTTTTCTGTACTTTGAGAAGGATATACCCCGTAAAGCAGGATTCCGGGTCTTACCATGTCGAGATTTGCCCCGGGAAACTGAAGTACCGCACCGGAATTAGAAATGTGCCTTATAGGAGTTTCCAATGAATGCTTATCAAAATAAGATAAAACTTCCATAAAGCGTTCAAACTGCAGTTTCGTGTAAGTCAAATCTGAAGAATCAGAACTGGCAAAATGAGAATAAATGCCTTCAACAAAAATATTTCTGAAATTGTATGACTCAGTTATAAATTTTTCGGCATTGAAATAATGAACCCCTGTACGTTCCATTCCGGTATCAATAATCAAATGTACCCGTGCCTTAACCTTTAACTGATTAGCAGCATCGTCAATCTGCCTGAGTTTATCAATAGATGAAGCTGTTATTGTAAGATCATTTTTAAGGAACAGCGGTATCTGATTTTCCCATATTCCGCCTAAAACAAGGATAGGAATTTTAATACCGTACTCCCTCAATAAAATGCCTTCCTCAACTACGGCAACCCCAAGATAGTCCGCATTCATTTCCTGATATACTTCTGCAAGTTTGATTAGTCCATGCCCGTAGGCATTTGCCTTAAGTATAGGCATTATTTTAACTTCGCCTATGTGGTTTTTGATCTGGCGATAGTTTCCCCTTATCGAATTTAAATCAATTTCTACTCGAGTCGGCCGTACTATTTCATCTACACTTATTGTGGGGTGATTATTGAGATTGTTCATACTAAAATTGGTTAAGCTTTAATTATTAATGAGTAAATCTAAATAGGAAATCTATAGAATTATTTCCGGCGCTCCAATATTTTTATATGTATACAATGTTCACTTCAAGATAATCATTTTTTTACTGATAACGTACGCGCCGGTTTTTAGCTGGTAAAAATATACTCCGCTTGGCAAGATCCATACCGTCAGTATTATTTGCAGGGAATTCAATTTCATAGCTGCCGGCAGGCCTGAACTCATTAACCAGAACTGCAACTTCTTTTCCGAGGATATTAAAAACCTTTAGTGTCTGCCAGCCGCTTTCTGATGTCTGCCATCTGATCTTTGTTGAGGGATTAAAAGGGTTTGGATAATTCTGGTCTAACCTGAATTTTCCGGGTACCGCATCTCCTTTTTTATCCGATATTGAAGTAGTGGTGCCGGTTTTAAGTACGATATTGTTATCAGGATCAAAAACAATATTTTCAGGCTTCTTCGAAAATACAAAGTAGTATTACTGGTTGTTTATATCATTCATTACTGAGATCAGAGAATCACTGCCGTCTGAAAAATTTATCTGCAATTCTACCGGCATTTTAAAAAATCCTGCATTAGTCTGTACCTGGTTAAGCGTGAAATGAACATTCCAGCTGGTATCGCTTTCTAATATTTCGTATACATTTTGATATTTAGGCTGATTTGGACCATATATCCATTCGTTGAAGAACCAGGAATAATCATCTCCTGTTACTTCATTGACTTTATTGACGAAATCAGATGTAGCTGCATTCTTATATTTAAGATCAGGATCGGATGCATAGGAGTGTAGTACCTCAAAAAAGAGAGAATCCCCAATCACATATCTCAGCATATGAAGCACACATGACCCTTTCAGATACACAATCGCATAATTGTAAAGAGTATCCGTTCCCGGAGTTGTATTTGCCCACGATGAGTCGTAGACAGGCCAGCCGGGATTGCTTGCCAGATAATTTGAAGCCTGACTATTAATTTCCTGTTTGTACCTGCTGTAATCCTGTGTATGCTCATACCATAATGCTTCGCAGTATGTGGCAAACCCCTCATTCAGCCAGACATCCGACCAGGTAGCAGGGGAGATGAGATCTCCGAACCATTGGTGAGCGAATTCATGTGCGACAGTAATTTCATCCCAGCAGTCGTCACAGAGACTTATAAGCGTTTGATTTTCCATGCCTCCCCAGGGAAAATATTGGTTTAAGGTGGCAAAACCATTTTTTTCAAACGGGTAAGCTCCAAAGAGTCCTGAATAATACGACATCATTGGAATTATTTTAGCTTCAACGTTTGCCAGCTTAGTAGTATTCTCCCCTTCATTCCAGTAAAATCTCACAGGGATTGTATCATTTGAATATGCCGGGTCATACCATTTTACTATATCAAGATTATAATCAACCTTTCCCGATATTACCATAAGGTAGGTTGCAATAGGATCCCTGCTTACCCAGTGATAATATATTGTATCCGCAGTTAGAATTGAGTCCTCAAGACTGCCGTTAGATCCCAGTTTTACGGATGAAGGGACTTTCGCTTTCAGATCAAGCGTTGCTTTATCCGAAGGATGGTCTACACAGGGGAACCATTTACGTGCTCCTTCAGGCGGAGTGCAAGTGAAAACAAATCCATATACAATATAAATTGCGAGGTCATTCAACTCAAGATGGTGATAATAAATTTTAACATTAACCGTATCTCCTGGCAAATAAGTTTGATCCAGTTGTATTTGAAGCATATCTGCCTGGTGAGTAAATGAGATACCGGCCAATCTTACAGAATCTATTGCCAGTGAAGTATTAACTGCATTCAAATGAATGGAGTTTAATGCTGTATCAACAAGGAAAGTTACGGTTTCTGCAGCATAATAAGTTTTGGGGTAAGGACTTAAAAAGTTATTATACAAATCCATATTTAGTTTATAATTAAGGATATCGAAAGGATTATGCGGAGTAATAAGATGGTCTACCGAAACTGTACTGCTATTAATCCTGCTCTCCACACATTTGAGACCAGCATCTGTAGTCTGAGAATAATTTATCACCGGTAAAATAAAAACTATCAGAAAGGCAGTTAAAGACAACCTGTATTTCCAATCAAACATAGTTCCCTCGCTTTATTTAATTCAAACATAAGAAGGTGAGAGGAACTGTGCAAATTGAGAGTAGAGCTGGCAGGTCAGACATTGAAGTAATTAAAAATGAGACGGGTGAATTGCCCGTCTCCTTAATCGGATATAACTTTATCGGACCAGCCTCATTTTACCAGCAGCATCTTACGTGCCTGTGAATAATTTTTTGTTGTCAATTTATATATGTACACGCCGCTTGCCAGTGCGCTTGCATTAAAGCTTACTTCATACCTGCCTGGATTTCTCATTTCGTTACTCACCAGGGATTTAACTTTTCTGCCAAGGATATCATAAACTACCAGTTCAACATTTGTTCTCTCCGGAATATCAAATCTGATTGTTGTAGTTGGGTTAAAAGGATTTGGATAATTATTGTATAGCGAATATTCTGTTGGAATAATCTGTTTTCCCTTGTTTTCACTTTCAAATTTGTCGTTCATAATTTTATTTAGCTTGTTCAACAGATCATCCTCACTATTAACTTTATACTTTCCTGGTAATCCCTTCTGCAGCCCGCCGCCTTGATTATATGAGATTACTGCGGTAGTAAATGCATCGATCTCAGCATATAACCCCTCTTCAGTACCTGAATTTTGTTCTGCAATCTCATCAAAAGTATTTATTGCAGGGATATATTCTGAATTTCCTACATTACAAAGGATACTCAGTTGAGATGCGACCAGTTTGACTGCGCTGTCTGCAATTTCAAGAAGTTTTGACTGAAGAAGAGATTTTAATCCGGAGAAGTTTGTCCCTGTTGAATCGGTAACTTTCTTTAAGGAATAAAGCTGAGTATAAGCTTTAACAGCTCGTTGTTCGGAGGGATAATTATTTATTAATTCAGTGTAAAGAGGTTCGGCAGCCGAAAGGTTCCCATCGTTATAATAGCTGTCTGCTGCCATCAACTGCATCTCAAGGTTGTCTTTCTGATCATTTTCTTCTGCAACAGGGTAAAGTGTATCTATTGCAGTCCTATCATTTGCATAGACAATATAGCCGCAATTAATCGGGGTTTCTATAAGGGGACAGGAATCAAAGTAAGGGTCAAAATCAACATTTAATGTGCCGAAACGCCGGGAAAGACTATAATTAGGATTATAGCCCCAACCCTGGTTTTCTATATTGAGCGTTCCCTCATTTATCCGGTATCCACCCATCAGGTTTTGAACGCTGTAATTAGGGCTGGGATCTCTGTCATCGGAGATATCATTACACTGGGTATTCATTAGAATATTTGAGTAGGACAAATAAATCTCAGAGCCGTCATTATCTACTCCAATCTGATTTGCAAGGCCGTTTTCATAGATTGTGTTATATCCACGTAAAGGGTAATAGAGCGGAGGGTTATTACAGGGATGCTGTACAAGATAACCTCTCAAATCCGGAACAGATCCGGTTCCCACATATATTCCGTGTTTAGCATTATCTGTGATATTATTTCCGCCAATGTTTGGAGAGGAGTTCGCCAGGTAGATTCCATTTTGATGCCCTGATATCTGATTCTGTCTTATGTAGCCTGAAGAGCTTGTAAAAAGCACTCCCAGTCCTGTGTAACTAGAATTACTCATAGTGTTTGACACAATCTGGGCATTTGTAACAAGGTTTAATTTCACATCATAGGCGTTTTCTGTGAAAGTATTGTGAAGAACGATAAGGTCATTATTCCCGATTGCCCAAATACCAGTACCAATGCCATTAAAAGAGGAATATTTAATTTTTGGTGAAGCTGTAAGACTGCCAAGCAACAGCACACCCGAATTCGACTGGCCGTCAAAAGAACAATGATTTATATTTATACTTCCTGCTCCTCCGTATACTTTTATTCCATTTCTTCCGTCTACAAAATTACAGTAACTGGTTGTAAGTCCCCCTAACCTATTAACAGTTACAATGTTGGTATCAACCATTGCTGTTATCGTAAGCGGATGCGTCTGAGTCCCAATCAGCGATCCTTGTCCCATTACAATAATAGTTTTGCCTGAGGCAAAAGTGATATTGCCATCTGCTGAAGATGAGGACTGTATCTTTGCATTTCCCTTGAGGTAGATATTACCGTAGCAGGTATAATTTCCATTGATAGTTAATGTTACACCGTTTTCAATAGACATATCATCGTGAAGAATTGTATTATTGGCAACTGTTTCATCATATTCCAACTTACCTCCGTACTTGACAACGGGAGCTACCTCATAGAGATATCCTTCTCCTGCAGGAAATTCCTGATTTATTGACAGAGATTCTGTAAAAGTGGTATCAAAATTATATTGGGGCTCGACATTCCGGAACCTGTAATTGTTATAGCCAGTACATTCTGCCGGAGGGAATACTGTTATCCCTGCACTCCTTTCCATCGACGTTATTACATTAGTGAGGAGAAAGTAATTATTATCACTTTCTTTTTTAAAAAATCCGGCGTGGAAATTCACTGGCGTCGGAATATATTCACCTGTTACCACACTTAAATGCAAATATCTACTGCTTACTGCTTCATTTGTCAATACTTCCTCCAAACGATTGTCCGTTAAGTATGGATACAGTCTGAGATATCCCTGATCAGTTAAATCGTCAGAATCGTAATTTAGAGACATTAAGGTTTTCCCTAGCTTTCCTTTCAGGCGCGAAGAGAGGGACTGAACAGTATACCATATATCTCTTTTTTTTGAATATCCATTCTCGGCAAAATCAACAAGTCCTAATGATGCGGTTTCGCACTCTAAACAATAAGAATAATACTCTTCGTAATAAATTCCCTGACAACCGTGAGCCAAAGAAAGCATCGTCTCCACCTTAACCTCAGATGGAGTTGGCAACATCCAGTTTACCCATTCTTGGTTAGCATAATCATATGCCCCAAACGTCTGAGCTGAAAAAAAGAAGCCGGGTTGTTGTAAAGAGGCCGATTCTAAATTAGCCCTTAGGTGGTACAAAGAAAAATCTCTCGATACCGGTACAGGAGGATTTACTGTATTGTCCATTCCAAACGGGGCGTACCAGAAAAATAGCTTCTTCGGTTGTGCCAGGGCAACATACTGAGGAAAAGTAGGATCGTCATCCCTTTTGCCATTCCATTCCGGGAAAAAGTGGGTCAGCAGATCAGCATTAATATTCAGAGAATCAAGAATATGCTGGACTACTCTAAGAGGCTCGTAAGAATCTATAGAATGGGGTTCATCCATTGTGTAATAATATTTCAATTTGTTGCCTAAAGCTGCGAAAGAATTATTATAAGTAACAATACTATCTGCCAGCCAATTTGGATGTTGTTTAAAATATTTATTCCAGATACCATTTGGACCACCATCATAAACTTCAATCCGATCTACGAATAGCTGTTTATTTCCTAGCCATTGTATTTTAAATTGAACTTTAGCTCCAATATTAAAGGATAAACCGTCCGGTTCTTCCATTGAATAAGGCTTGAATATCGGAGTTTGTTCCTGAGGGTATTGATTTGCACTAAAGTAATTGGAATAATTATAATCAAGCAGATAGTCCCCGTAGTCCGTATCCAGGTCATCTGAAGTTAAGAGTCTGCTTGCTAATATATCCTCTCTCCAGTGGTGCGAATCATCATAATAGGATGTGGTTACAAACAAAGAACATACCGGTACTGTGGTGGCAGAAGGAGAATCGATCTTTAATCTAAAATCTGCTCTATACTGTATTGCAAGTGGATTCCAACCCGGCAGGGTATAAGTATACCTTGGGTACTGATAATATTTGGGACCTTTTATTATTGTATCCCCGACCTGCGTCGAATTATCGGTTTTGTACCCTATAGTGCCATCAGGATCACTATAATTTACACCGTGTTCTCGTATTATCTTAACATTCCCATCAAATAATAGATCTTCATTTTCCCCAACTTCCCATTTCCTATATTTAGCACTTGTAAAATAGCTGATCCAATCAATATTTTGCCACTGTGCATCCACATACCAGGCACCCGTACCGGTTCCCGAATCATTTGCTGCATATATGTAAGGGAATAGCATCAGGCTATCAAAGTTGGACTGCCTGATTTAACTCGGGCACGCTTTTAACAACCCGCTGAAAAATTGAATTTACTCCCAGGTCTTTTACCTGGTAATATTGGTCATAGAAAGTATAATCCTGATCACTGGAGGAAGTAATAAATGTTCCTATAATAAAATTATCTGAGCTCTGTAAAGTATCCTGTGCTTGTATATGGATTGAAATAGAAAAAACCATTACAGATAAAAGGACAATAGTTGATATGCGCCCGCTTCCCATTTCTTACTCTTGTTTATTTTAAATAAATCATTTTATTTATGTCTGTAAAAACCGGGATATTTTGTTCATCACTTACCATTATCTGGTAGATATAAATTCCTGAGGCCAGTCTGGATTTTCCTTCACCTGTTTCACTGTGAGTCTCCGGGGTGAATCCCACCTCATAATAACCTCCTTCCTGGTATTGATTGACCAAAATTTTAATTAATTCTCCTTTTATATCATAAACATAAAGTTTAACGTAGGCTCTTTCTTTTAACTGGTAGGCAATCCTTGTTGATGGGTTAAAAGGATTAGGGTAGTTCTGGTATAAACGATAAGCACTAAATATCGCAGGTTTATCATTGTTTATGGCGGTAATGATTACGTGTCGTTCAATCGAAGGACCCGATTCATTTCCTTGTCGATCAACTGCCGTAAGTTTGAAGAAATAATCCGAGACACCAACCGGGATTATATTCAGGTAAAATGTATCGGTCAGGGAGGTAACTAAATTGGTGGAATCAATCGTAAATCCCTCAACGGTATCTCTGTAAAGATTATAATGTTGAAAATCAGCCTCAGTGTTTTTATCCCACCTTAAGATTATGTAATCAGTATCTAAAGCTGCAGTGAAGTTAACCGGTATTGCTGGTGCCAAATCATTATAAGCATAACGCTCACCGAACGGTCCGCCATATATTCCAATATCACTCCTGCTTTCGTCCACATCAAGTATCGCTGGATCCCCGGCATCGATAAGCGGTGAGAACAACTGAAGATGAAAATCCTGGCTTAACGCATCATAGAACATCGGGTTTGCTACGAAATTAGTAGTATCAGGCGTGAAATTCTTAAAGTTGATTTCATTGTTCCAAAGGCTGTTAAACCTGACCACAGGAATAGATCCACCTACTGGATCATACCTTATTCCCTTTTGAGTATTTTCGATGTGATTATTGACTATATAAAGATTGGCACCAAAAATAGCTTCTCCCCACTCCCCATCATTTCCATAAATAACATTGTTAATAATTGTATCACCGGAGGCAAAAAGTCCGTAACTTCCATTGCCGAAGAAAAGATTATTATAGACTCTGCCATTTAATCCATCATATGTTTCATAACATGATAAGCAAATAATTGTATTATCAACAAATAAAGCACTGGTATTGGTTCCTGAGGCATAACTACTGCCTTCTGAATAGATGATATTATTTTTTATGATAGATTGAGCAAAATAATTAGTGATACCCTCGCTTGTATTCTTTACTATATTATTAAATATAAAAGGTTTGTTCTGAAAAGGACCATTAATAGTAATGCCTTCATATGCCTGCTGAGACTTACAATATTGAACTACAGAATTTTTACCACCAGTAATCAAAATAGAGGTTCCGTGTTGAATATCATATGTGAATACGTTGAACCCTGAGAATATACAGCTGTCTAATACTTCAACCGAGTAAAATCCAGCAAAGAAAGGAACTCCTCTTGTATCAATAATGCAGCTATCTGAGCCAGCTCCGATTAAGGTTAAATTATCTATCATATCAACAACTTCTTCATAAACCCCGTTTGCCACATAAATGGTATCGCCGAATGAGGAAATATTTATGGCGCTCATTATTGAATCTGCAGCTGTCTCCCAGGTAAGGTAAGGAGGTGTATTACTGCCGGAGTGGCTGACATAGCGGACTGAAGCAATTGACAATTGACAATTAATAATTAACAATGAGAAGAAAAATAGTAGTTTTTTCATATTTAACTCCTATGCAGGCAGGTCTTTGCCGAATAAATTAAATCCAACAAATTAAGTAAGGTGTAATTCTGTTGTGCAGTCATCTTATCCCCTAAAGGTTTGGATGAATTTCCTGTAGTACCCTAAAAAAGAGTACCCCGGCCATATTGTTTAATTTTACCGAAAGAAGTAGTTATTGAGAATAAAGATATCGGTAAAGGTGTCATATAATATAAATAAGATTTATTTATTCCGCATCAGTATAAGTACCAATATTATAAAATCAGTCCGGCTTATATCAGGCTTATTTCCTTCTCTATACCAACTATTTCTAAGTAAAACAATAGGACAACTTTAGTTAAATGTCGGTAGTAATCCGGTGGATCTCCTCTATATATTGCTAAGTAAATAGAAATTAAACATAAACCGTTAAAACGGTTGGCGTAATTGTCCTGTAATCTGCCTGCACCTCGATAAATCGAGGTGTTAACCTTTTGACGAATTCCTGGTATTTCTCTGCAAGGGATTAAAAATATTTTGCCTCAGGGAGAAGGATTAAAGAATCGTTTTTTCGCCGTTTGCCAGAGATAAGTAATCCGGTTGATCTGTAAACGGTTTGGCAAGTTTTGATAAACTGTTAAAACAGTTACGTTGGATTCTAAATTACTTATATCACCGGGATAAATCCCGGCAGCCCAGACTAGTATAGTTGAAATGAATAAACCGAAGTAGTGGGCTAATGATATAATAAACCGATGAATCAGTGTAATGACGTCAATAATTTAACGCACAGCTAAAAGCTTTAGGCTGGGGTTGGGCGCCAAATCTAAATACCGAATTCTTCTTTAGCTTCTTTGAATTTGGAAATTGCAAAATCCAGATCTTCTTTTGAATGAGCCGCAGATATCTGCACTCTTATCCTGGCAGTCCCTTTCGGTACCACGGGGTAGAAAAATCCTATTACGTAAACTCCTTTTTCAAGCATGCTTGCAGCCATCTTCTGTGCAAGCATTGCATCACCCAACATAATCGGAACGATCGGATGAGTGCCTGGCTTAATATTTAATCCTGCTTTTGAGATTCCTTCGCGGAAATATTTTGTGTTCTCTTCAAGCTTATCGCGTAAGTGTGTGTTTGCACTAAGCATATCGAGAACTTTAATGGAAGCAGAAACAATTGAAGGTGCTACGGTGTTTGAAAATAAATAAGGACGGCTTCTTTGTCTCAGCATATCAACAATTTCTTTCCTTGCACTGGTGTAACCTCCGCTTGCTCCGCCGAGTGCTTTGCCGAGAGTTCCGGTAATAATATCAACTCTTCCCATTACACCATTGTACTCGTGTGTTCCTTTGCCATGTTTCCCCATAAACCCGACGGCATGGGAATCATCCACCATTACCATCGCTTCATATTTATCGGCAAGGTCGCAGATACCTTTAAGGTTGGCAATAGTTCCGTCCATTGAGAAAACGCCATCGGTAGCAATCAGTATATTCCTGATCTTAGCTTCACGTGCTTCTTTCAGCCTGGCTTCAAGATCATTCATATCATTATTTTTATACCGGTAACGCTGAGCTTTACATAGGCGTACACCGTCTATAATGCTTGCGTGGTTTAATTCATCACTGATTACAGCGTCTTCTTCAGAAAGGATGGTCTCGAATAAACCGCCATTTGCATCGAAGCAGGAAGTATAGAGGATAGTATCTTCCATTTCAAGGAACTGAGAAATTTTCTGTTCAAGTTCCTTGTGGATTTCCTGGGTTCCGCATATAAAACGGACGGATGAGAGACCGTATCCCCATTTATCAAAGCTTTCTTTAGCGGCCTGAATAATGGTAGGGTTGTCAGCTAACCCGAGATAATTATTCGCGCACATATTCAGAACCTTTTTGCCGCCTTTGACCTCTATAGTTGCCTTCTGCGGACTTGTTATCACGCGTTCTTTCTTATATAAACCTTCTTCTTCGATGCCGTGAAGAATTTTTATGTAATGTTGTTTTGTATTTTCAGTCATTATTATTTTCCTCCGGTTTTCGGCAGAATCTTATTCTGCCCAGTTCAAAATTATTTTCCCAGAATTCCCTGATCTCATTATTTCAAATCCCTGCTCAAAATCTTTGTATGAAAAATGATGAGTAATAATGGGGGTAAGATCGAGTCCGCTCTGCACCATTGCCTGCATCTTGTACCAGGTTTCAAACATTTCTCTTCCATAGATTCCTTTAAGATGGAGTCCGTTAAAGATAACTTTTTCCCAGTTGATTCCTGTATTGGCAGGGAGCAGACCAAGCAGAGCGATCTTTCCGCCATGGAACATAACGTCGATCATATCATTTAAGGCGCGGGGACTTCCGGACATTTCGAGTCCGACATCAAATCCTTCTCTCATTCCAAGCTCATTTACAATATCCGGTAATTTTTCTTTTGATACATCAACAGCGCGGGTCACGCCTACTTTCCTGGCGAGTTCCAGCCGGTAGGGATTCATATCGGTTATTACAACGTTCCGTGCAGCTGCGTGTTTAGCGATGGCTGCAGCCATTATTCCAATCGGACCGGCTCCTGTTATGAGCACATCCTCTCCCAGCAGATCAAAGGAAAGGGCAGTATGTGTAGCATTTCCGAAAGGATCGAATATTGAAAAGATATCTTCAGGGATTTTCGGATCGCAATGCCAGACGTTGGTAACAGGGATGGAGAGATATTCTGCAAAAGCACCCGGCCGGTTAACTCCTACTCCTTTTGTATTAGGACAGAGATGTCTTCTACCTGCACGGCAGTTACGGCAGTGGCCGCATACTATATGTCCCTCGCCGCTCACAAGCTCGCCGATTTTAACATCCTGAACATTCGAGCCCATTGCAACAATTTCACCTACGTATTCGTGTCCTGTTACCATCGGGACAGGGATGGTTTTCTGAGCCCATTCATCCCAGTTATAAATATGAATATCGGTACCGCAGATCGAGGTTTTATGAATTTTAATCAGCACATCGTTAACTCCCACTTCCGGAACCGGCACTTCATCCATCCAGATGCCCGGTTTAGCATACTTTTTAACAAGAGCTTTCATTTTTTGAGGCATAAATAATTCCTTCGCAAGTCTTTACTGAATTGATATTATGTAAATAATAAAATATAATTTCAAAATTTTCTAACATTAAAATTAGATATAAGCGGGACAAAGGACAAGAATCAGAATTGATAGAATTGAACGTATCGCATTATCCGCGGGAAGGGAAAAAAGGGGTCTGCTTCAATATAAAGATTCAGTCTGCCGTAAGAGATTCAGACCCCCCGAAAAAATCCGGATCAGGAACCGACTTTCTTCAAAGAACTTAGTTCATACCATTTAATATTTCGTGTAATGTACATTGTCAACGCAAGTATTGCTGTTAATCCAATACTGCCTATAAGCAAAGCATAATCCTGAACCTGCAGAGTAATATATACGAAGGAATATGTTATACCAAGTACTAAAACCAGGATCAGGGTCTGTTTCAAATTCTTGAGGATGGATTTTGAATAGAGACCGATCATAGTGATTACAGAACCACTGGCAATAATATATGCGATATCAAAATTTGTTTGTTCAGAAATGGAGACGAGCAGGGTATAGAAAAGACAGAGTGCAAATCCTATTAGAATATACTGAAAGGGGTGAACTTTTTTACTGCTTAAAATTTCTACTAGAAAAAAGGTAAGGAAGGTCAGAGAAATAGCCAGCAATGCGTATTTGGCGGATCGCATAGCTTTTTGATAATCAGTCATCGGAAGCAGCAGATCAACACCGAAAGAACTATTGCGGAGTCCGTTTATATTCTGATTTCCGATCCAGAACTGGGGATAATTTCTGTTCAATTCAAGTACCCTGTAGGAAGCTTTAAATCCTTTTTCATTTATTACCCGGGAATCAGGTAAAAAAGATCCGGAAAAGCTTGGATCTTTCCAGTCTGAAGTCAGTGTTACATTAGTTTCCTTCCCGATAGGTACAAATCCAAGATGGCTGCTCCCCTGAAGGTGAAGGCTGAAAGAAAAATTCAGGTTATCAGGATCAGGAGAATCCTGAAATGGATTATTGACAGTAATCCCGGATGTCACCAGTTCCGATATATGAGATCCGGGTTCGACAGAATTCGGCCTGCCGTTCAGGTTTACAATTACCTTTTCTTTGATTCCTCTCAGGTCGGAGATATTGATTGTAAGAAATGCCTCATCCCATAAAATCTTATTCTTTATTTCTGTTATATATTTCTCCATTCCATCAAAATTCCCGGTAAATGATATCCTTGAATCATACACAACCACTTCATAGATCCCTCTATGAAGCGAGCGGGGATCGATTTTTCCGTTTATTTCCAGTGACGAAGGCAGAATATGAGCCTCTTTCCTGATCTCGCTCACCTTTCCGTTTTCAATTATCTCCTTATTGTAAGGCAAAGTCAAAATCGGTCCGTAAATTAATTGTTCATCAGCCCATTTAGAGCTTACCTCTGCGACCGCCGTTTGCCGCATTTCCTGCCGTTCATTTATCAGTGATTGTATGAATGACATAGGAATCATGAGCATCATCATCAGAATGAAAATAGAGAAGAGCTTTAAGATCACAGACCTGCGAATAAATTGGCTGAAGATTTCGATGTTTGATTTTTCCGGTGTATCCATAATGATATTCTATATGATTATTGTAAAAAAAATTAATCGTTTATTTCTGAGACTTTATTATTTTTTCCAATACTTTCAGATGATCATTAAAGGCTGTTCTACCTTCTTTTGTCATAAAATATGTTGTATTGGGTTTCCTGTTGATAAATGATTTTTCCACACCTATATAATTTTCTCTTTCCAGCGATTTAAGGTGAGTTGCAAGGTTGCCGTCAGTAACATTGAGGTACTGCTTCAGTGAGCTGAAGTCGAGCTTTTCGTTAACCGCTAAAGCTGACATTATGCCAAGCCTTACACGGCTCTCAAAGGCTTTATTTAAACTATCGAACGAGACTTTCACTGTTCGTACCTGAAATACATGTAAATACCATAGGCAATATGAATAAAACCGAATCCGACTGCCCAGAGGATCAGACTATAGGGAATGAAGAAGGCGGCAATTAATCCCAGAACAATCTGAATAAGTCCTAAAATCTTCACCTCGGCATAAGTAAATTTACCGGCGCTGTATAATGCAAGCCCGTAGAATACAAGCGTCAGGGGCATGATAAGTCCGATAAGGTTTTTTGAAATTAATTCAAGTATTAATATTTCCTCCGGCGGCAAGAGGAACTGCCATATTTACAAGGAGCTGTCTGGATGCGGCATTCCAAATGTTCTCATTTTTTTTGAGTGCTTTATAGCGGGAGAGAAAAATAGCTGTAGCAAGTGCGAGCACCAATACCACGACGGCAAGCAGAAGCACTGTTGTAAGATTTGCAGATGATTCTTCGCTTTCGTAGGCGATCTCAACAGGATTAAACCTGAAAGCAGTATAGGCAATATATGCTCCTGATAAAGCATAAATCCCCGCCATGATGCCGGCCCAGCCTGAGAGAGTTAAAAATTTGGAGGAACGCTCCATCATTAAACGGATCTCCTCCAAATCGCGGATATAATCTTGTTTGTCTTTCATATGAAAAGTACTTTTTATTTCAAAGTTAAAAGATAAATAGCATTCATGCAAGAGTAAAATCAAAAATCAGCGAGCGGGTGATATATATTTCAAAAGGAATGCAGAAAGAGATCTGCAATTAAGGGGATCTGGCAAGCAGGAAAAGAGTGATACTTCAATGGAAGCATCACTCCGGAATCAACATATAATTTTTTCAGATAATTGAATAGAGAGCGAAATCAGAGTTCATTAAAAGTCCCGGAGAACTTTTATGAATACTCATCTTTTCTTCGAACCATTTCTTTTCGATGCCGTTAGCTTCTGCCGTGGCTCTCAGCCAGTTAATTTCATTATCCGAAATCTTATTATCAGAAAATGCTAGCCTTAGACCGTCATCTATAAAAGATTCCGCTATTTTTTTATCTGAGAACTTGATCGGCTCATCCGTGATATATTTATTACTGAGAAGGCTTTTAATGACATCCTCATAAAAATCACTTGCAAAACCCAATCTTACAGATATATCCTTAATAATTTTCTTTTCAGATTCGGCTAATTGATTATCTTTTCTGGCGGTAATTAATAACCCCTTAAGGTAATTGCTCTTATCGATAATTGGTATTTCCATCAAAATCCCTGAATTACTTTTCGATAACTAAACTAAGAAAAAAAAGAACTTATACAAATTCATAAATTTTTCATTTTCTAATTTAACAGATTCCAAAATAAAAAACCCCGCAGAAAGTCTGCGGGGTGTTACTCACAAATATGATGTGCCGGTTATTTCAGCAGAAGCATCTTTTTTGTCTGCACAAAATCACCTGTTTTGAGCTTATACAAGTAAATTCCGCTGGCCAGCCTGCCTGCATCAAAATTAACGGTATAATTGTTTGCCTGCTGGTATCCGTTCACAAGTGCTGCGACTTCTCTTCCAAGGATATCATACACCTTAAGGGAGACAAATCCCGGTTTTTGAAGAGTATAGGCAATCCTTGTTGACGGGTTAAAGGGATTTGGATAATTCTGTTCCAGGCGATAGTTATCAGCTGTAGTTACGCTATTATCTTCCGATTTTACGCCGGTAGGAAATGTGCTGATCATCCAGTTGTCGATCATATAATTATAGTCGGCATACGACGCAGCATTATCAAGGCGGTAGGGTCTGCCTGCAATGTAAATAAATACACCCGCACTGTCCTTATTCAGCCTGAATCCTGCTACATAAGGAGTAGCAGCATTATCATCAAAAATAGGTATTGCTTCGGATGAACTATCAAGGGTTACAAAATTCACTAAAGTGTTGGTGCCTGCGCCTGTCGAGCCGATATTTACCAGGTTTTGATCCATTGCTCGCAGGGTATCGAGGGTTAAGTCGCCGGTAATACTGGTTATACCGCAATAATTCTTTAATGGAACGCTGAAGAAATTTGTGCCCTGTCTTGTAGCGAGGAGGAAGTTGCCGCCCAATGCAACATAATCCATCACCTGAGCAGCATTATAGTAGTCGAGATCTCCGCCATAATTATTGCCGATCCAAATTACTTTCTGATACTGCATCAATAAGGATGTAGGGATGGCATGTTTGAACAAGTCAACTGCCTGAATGTTCGGATTAGATGTATAATCGAATCCCTGATCACCGAATACATCCCATACATCAACCTGGTGGTCGCCGAAACATGCAGAGCTGCTATAGAAACTTTCCATTTCAGCAGGATAGGTCGCATATTCAATACCATTAACAACAAGAATATCTGATGTTTTGGTTACAGTATGAATATAATTATCAAGAGTGCGGGTATACTGATTTACCCCGTCGCTGACTGTCAATGTAACTGTATAGTCGCCCTGACTTGTATATGTCCAGCTAGGATTCTCATCCTGTGAATCAATAGTTCCATCATTATCAAAATCCCAGGCCCAGGAAACTATTGATGTGGTATCTGTTGCCGTGGAATAATCTTCGAAATTGACAGTAAAAGGTGATATGCCAATAGTTTCATCGCTCTGAAAAGCCGCGTTTAAGGCGGTAGAGAATTCAACATCTGCCATTTCAGACTGAAAAACTTCTTTAGTATCATCATCCTGGATGAATGCGACCACTCTCAGGCTGTCCATGTTCACCAGGTTCAAAAACTGAGTGGTAGGTATATAACTTAAATCAAGCTCGGTCGTTTCTCCCGGTGCCGGGATGGTGAATAAAGTGCCTTTACCGTCAGGGAGCATCTTCCTTGTGATACTATAAAAAACAGACTCGCCATTAGGCTGGGGACTGCCATAGGAAACAGATTTTTCTGTTATGCCTACCTGCAGTTTTACATTGCTTCCGAACACTGTAACATCATTTACGTCCCTGTTAATTGCAACATGAACATTAATTACATCATTAGAGAATTTTGAAGGAGTAATTACTATACTGAAGGGAGAATATTCGGCATTTCCATTTGTAACAGCATTTATAAAAGCGGCAGAACTTGAACCGGTACTGAAAGTAACGCCGTTTAAGTCGATCCATGGTACAGAATTAACTCCGTAATAACCTCTGCGTGTATTATTGTCAGATTTATTTAAAAGAAACATCGGATCGTTGGCATAAGGCCAGTCGACGTTATATACTATATGAGAAATTTCACCGGACTCTAAAAGCTGAGCAGTGGTAGCATTATACCAGGCAACATTTAAATCACGGCAGGGAACACATCCTGAATTCGTATATCTCTCAATAAGAGTTTTTTTATCGTGTGCATAGGAAGGTATCAGTAAAGCACAGATAAATACAATTAGTAACAGTTTTTTCATCGAGATCTCCTCTTTTAATTTGTACTTAAAAAACCCGGATGAATTTACGAAATAAATTGGTCGATGGAAATATAAATCGTTATAAATACGCGCGGCTGTAGAATTCTATAACACTCTGTTCTCATTTATTATTAAATTTGTCTATAACTTTTTTATTGAATAACCTTTTAGATAAAGGGAGAAGAATAATGGATTACAGAACAGAAACCGATAGTATGGGGGAAATAAAGGTTCCAGTTGATAAATATTATGGTGCGCAGACAGCAAGATCTCTTATGAATTTTAAGATAGGAGGGGACAGGTTCCCCCGCGAGCTCATCAGGGCACTTGGAATATTGAAAAAAGCAGCCGCACTTACCAATAAAGAACTTGGAATCCTTCCCGCTGAAAAAGCAGACCTGATTGTTAAAGCGGCAGATGAAGTTATTGAAGGAAGGCTGGACGAGCATTTTCCGCTGGTAGTCTGGCAAACCGGGAGCGGCACACAGACTAATATGAATGCTAATGAAGTAATCTCCAACCGCGCTATAGAACTGGCCGGCGGTGTAATGGGAAGCAAGAAACCAATACACCCCAATGATGATGTAAATAAAGCTCAGTCATCCAATGATACTTTTCCCACAGCGATGCATATTGCAGCTGTTGAGGAAATTCACCGCAGGCTTATCCCGATGGTCACAAAACTTCGTGATGCACTTGCTCAGAAATCAGAAGAATTTAAAGACATAATAAAAATAGGGCGGACCCACTTAATGGATGCTACTCCACTAACTCTTGGACAGGAATTCAGCGGATATGTTCAGCAGCTGACTAACGGACTTGAGAGAATCAACGGTGCGCTTCCACATCTTTATGAACTGGCATTAGGCGGAACGGCTGTAGGAACGGGATTGAATACTCATCCTGAGTTTGCGGTTAAAGCTGCTGCAAAAATTGCAGATCTTACCGGGAAACCTTTCAAATCGGCAAGAAACAAATTTGAATCGCTTGCCGCTCACGATGCTCTGGTTGAATTTCATGGAGTACTGAAAACACTGGCGGCATCACTGATGAAAATTGCTAATGATGTGAGATGGCTGGGATCGGGACCAAGGTGTGGGATCGGCGAACTTCAGCTTCCTGAGAATGAGCCTGGAAGTTCGATTATGCCCGGTAAAGTAAATCCGACACAGTCGGAAGCAATGACTATGGTCTGCACCCAGGTTTTCGGCAATGATGTCGCTGTTAATTTCGGGGGTGCCAGCGGCAACTTCGAGCTTAATGTATTCAAACCGGTTATAATTTTTAATGTGCTTAACTCAACACGGCTTATCGCAGATACCTGTGAAAGCTTCACTGATAATTGTGTGGTAGGTATCGAAGCGAACAAAACAAATATCAAAAAGAATCTGGAGAACTCGCTGATGCTGGTAACGGCTTTGAATCCTCATATTGGGTATGACAATGCTGCGAAGGTTGCAAAAAAAGCTCATAAGGAGCATACAACTCTGAAAGAATCTGCAGTTGCACTCGGACTCCTCACCCCGGAAAAATTTGATGAAGTAGTAAGGCCGGAAAATATGATAGGGCCGAAGAAATAATTATGCGAGGAAATCTGGCTAAGATCTTAATCCTATTTTGTATAAAAATGCACTAGCAGAAACTCGGGGCAAGTCAGCGAAAGCCAGCCAGAAAATCCTAAGTTCTTTAGCCGGATTAAAAAAAGGCGTCGGGTTAATCATTAGAATTAATCCGACGCACATTATTGAAGAATTTACCGGGAGCTCCGGTCCTCAAGATTACCTCAGGTCGAAGCGATCAAGATTCATAACCTTATCCCATGCTGAAACGAAATCATTCACAAACTTCGTTTTGGAATCCTCACACGCATAGGCTTCTGCAAGTGCACGAAGCTCTGAATTGGAACCAAAGATGAGATCAACGCGGGTACCGGTCCATTTAACCTTCCCTGAAGCACGGTCACGTCCTTCAAAGACATCCTGAGCTTCTGAAACTGCTTCCCACTTTGTACCCATGTCGAGCAGGTTTACAAAGAAGTCGTTGGTCAGTGTCCCGGGTTTTTTTGTGAAAACACCGTGCTGTGAGTTATCATAGTTGGTATTAAGTACACGCATACCGCCGATCAATACAGTCATCTCCGGAACTGTAAGAGTTAAAAGCTGAGCCTTGTCGAGGAGTCTTTCTTCTGCCGATGCCGTATAACCGGGTTTGTTCTTCATGTAGTTGCGGAAACCATCTCCAGCCGGTTCAAGAGGACCGAATGCATCAACATCAGTCTGTTCCTGTGAAGCATCCGCACGACCCGGTGTGAAAGGCACTTTTACATTGTAACCCGCCTTCTTTGCCGCCTTTTCAACAGCAGCGCACCCGCCCAAAACGATCAGATCAGCGAGGGAAACTCTCCTGCTTCCTGATTGATCGTTGTTGAATTCTTTCTGAATACTCTTAAGTTTCTTCAGTACTTTAGCCAGCTGAACAGGGTTATTTACTTCCCAATCCTTCTGAGGTGAAAGCCGGACCCGTGCACCATTTGCTCCGCCCCGTTTATCAGATCCGCGGAAAGTAGAGGCAGAAGCCCATGCCGTTGATACAAGCTGTGATATCGATAATCCCGAATCAAGTATCTTGCTCTTCAATTCATCGATATCTTTCTTTTTAATAAGTTTATGATCAACTGCCGGGATTGGATCCTGCCAGATAAGATCTTCTTCCGGGACTTCAGGACCAAGGTAGCGTACTTTCGGACCCATATCGCGGTGAGTCAGTTTAAACCAGGCACGTGCGAACGCATCTGCGAACTCATCAGGGTGTTCATAGAATCTTCTTGAAATTTTTTCATAAGCAGGATCGAA
Organism: uncultured Ignavibacteria bacterium; assembly: GCA_963832715.1. Classification (GTDB taxonomy): domain Bacteria; phylum Bacteroidota; class Ignavibacteria; order Ignavibacteriales; family Ignavibacteriaceae; genus DATFVA01. Next base: position 620,117 of record CAWHVB010000005.1, read on the forward strand.
CCTGAGGGAAAGATCAGTAGTCAGCATAAACGGAGCGTGTTTTTTTGACGGATCGTGAGCATCAGGCACTAAACCTTCGCCTGCACCATCTTTAGGTTTCCACTGGTGTGCACCCGCCGGGCTTTTTGTAAGTTCCCATTCGTAGCCGAATAAATTTTCGAAGAAATTATTGCTCCACTTTGTAGGAGTTGTTGTCCAGGCTCCTTCCAGTCCGCTGGTAATAGTATCATCACCAAAACCGCTGCCCATTTTATTCTTCCAGCCGAGTCCCTGTTCCTCAATAGCGGCACCCGCAGGTTCAGGCCCGACATATTCCAGAGGATTACCAGCACCGTGAGTCTTTCCAAATGAATGTCCGCCTGCAATCAGAGCTACAGTTTCCTCATCATTCATCGCCATACGCCCGAAAGTTTCGCGAATATCGTGTGCAGCCGCAACAGGGTCAGGATTACCATTAGGACCTTCGGGGTTTACATAAATGAGTCCCATCTGCACTGCAGCAAGCGGGTTCTCAAGGTCGCGTTCACCAGTATACCGGTTATCGCCGAGCCATTCGCCTTCTGAGCCCCAATAGATATCTTCCGGGGATTGCCATACATCCTCACGTCCGCCGCCGAAGCCAAACGTTTTAAAACCCATTGATTCAAGCGCACAGTTACCGGCGAGGATAATAAGGTCGGCCCAGGAAATTTTTCTGCCGTATTTCTGTTTTATCGGCCAGAGCAGAAGACGAGCCTTATCCAGGTTTGCATTATCAGGCCAGCTATTAAGCGGGGCAAAGCGCTGAGCGCCTGTTCCGCCCCCTCCGCGTCCGTCTGAGATCCTGTAAGTTCCGGCACTATGCCAGGACATTCGGATGAAGAACGGACCATAGTGACCATAGTCAGCCGGCCACCAGTCCTGTGACTTAGTCATCAGTTCGAAAATATCTTTTTTAACTGCCTTCAGGTCGAGCGTCTTGAATTCCTCAGCGTAGTTGAACTCTTCTCCCATAGGGTTAGATTGGGGAGAGTGCTGACGAAGGATATTCAGATTCAATTGATTCGGCCACCAATCGCGGTTGCGTGTTCCGCCGCCGGCACCATGTATCAATGCACCGGTTGTAAAAGGACACTGGGCTTCACTATCGTTCAGTGTATCTATTACCTTACCAGGAATTTTATCTTCTTTATTTCCCATTATTTTTCCTCTTTATTAATGAATTATTAAAAAATGAATAATCAAATTAAACTTGTAAAAAGCATAATTATAAAATCTCACTTGGGGGTTTTAGCTCAACAGGTCAAAATTTAAAGAATTTATAATAGTATAACAAGGCCAACAAACCAGGCAAAAACAGAATAAAATCCTGGCGGATTATTATACAATCAAGCGATTATCTGCTCATTCTACCGCAATAGTATCATCGCTTTTGTTTTCAGAAGATTGTTAACCTCTATCGAATAGAAATAAATCCCGCTTGATAAATTTTTCGCGTCAAATATTAACGTATGGTTACCCGCATATTCATATTCGTTAACCAGCACTGAGATACAATTTCCAAGTATATCGTACACGGTAACTTTGACATCAGCCCCTTTTTTGAGTGAGTATACTATATTAGTAGAAGGGTTAAACGGGTTAGGATAATTCTGAAAAAGATCGAAAGAACTGAGATTTGCATCAGCATCCTTAACGCCCCCTGCCATTTGATAAAGTGTTTTCGCCATCCGGATAGTACTTCCGGAATCACCAACATGCTCCCATACGATTACAAGGTAATAGACATCATTAACCGAAGAAACATCGGCCCTGGGTTTTAGATCGTCCCCCTCCATATCGGACAGATTAATTACCTGATCGCTTCCAAAGAAAAAAGTTTGTAAGAATACCTCATTATTGTTTTCAATCGAATCGGTATCGAAAACTATAAAAAACGGGGTATCCTGCTGATCGGTCACGATAGGGTATGAGAAGACATCAGGGTTTTTATAATTACAGCCGGTATTATTTGAAGTTAATAAATAGAACTCCGGATCGTTATAAGGCGAGTATTTAATCTTGCTGATCCCGCCTTCAATCGACTCAAATGAAAAACCGCCGCCAGCCCCGAACTCGGGATTTCGGTTATCACCGGCGGACAGCTCATAATAACTCCAGTGAGGGTTAGGATATATGCTGAGCTCTGCCAGGTAAATATGACGGGATCCATTTACAAGTTTTTCATAAATCAAAGATTGTTTTCCGGTCCATGTATCATCTGTAATCAGAGAAGGTGATGTACAGCCCGAACTATCGATCAGGGCAGCACTGCTTGTATCAGGGTATAATTCCTTATAAAATAAATTCTCATCCATTACCCAGGCGAGGTGGTTATAATTCAATGTAATCTGCGGATCACTGCTTAACGAATCCTTTAATATCACCTGGCCGGAAAGCGAACCGTTAAAATAATCGCGTCTCACAATCTGGTAAAAACCGCTGGTGAAATTTTCCCACACCACAGTTATTCCCGGTCCGGATGAATTAAAAGCTACCTGGGGATTTGACTTTACGTTATTATCGGCTGTTATTAAGATATTGGAATCTATTGTTTCAGGAGAAATCTTTTTCAGATAGATGGTATAAATCGAATCACTTTTATTAACCCAGGTTATATAAAGTTCATCGACAGGGTACATTACCCCATCTGACAGCAGATCAAAATCATAATTATAACCCGTCAGGTCAACCAGCACACTTTTATCAAAGTTTTCAAAACTCTGGCAAATGAGTGCAAACGGAAAGAAAAGTGAGACAAGAAAAAATTTAAAGAAAGATTTATTAAAGTTCTTCATTTTAACCTCCCCGTAGATAGTACAGAAAAACTATATTTTTACCCTGCAGTATCAATGATCCCTTGCAGTATCAGCCTTATATCACTACTCCCGGCATCGGATTAATTGTCAATAGCAAAGGTAACCAGGAAATAGCAAAAAGTAAATAAATTTGATCGGTCAATTTCCTCGTGTCGGCAGGTTGCCTGTTTATTCGAGGTATGCTTCAGCTGCTGACTAATACATCGAGTAATTTATTCCCCGAGTATGGATAGGATTTGACTGATCTCTTAAATGGTCTTATCATTTATGATTAACCGCAAAGAGAGAAAAAAATCAGGATTTAGGGGAGAGCCCTCTTATCAAATGTGAATGGAGTGTCTGGTACTCTTGCAAGAAGATTTTTAGTAAAAGCTTATTGGGGAAGGATGTAATAACTCTTTAAAAATGTCAGTATGTTAAACTCTTTAGAAATGTCACTATTTAAATTAGTTAAACATTACAATTAAAGTAATCCTCGGGGTAACGGAAGGAGGGCGTAGCCCGACTGTAGTTACCCCGAATGCGCCGCCAGATAGCTCCTTTTCTTACCAGGTTTTAATCTCTCATTCCATTTTCTCCAGGGATGATCCTTTGGTGCCGGTCTTACGATATATTCCTTCTTCGCTGGTTTTTCTTTTATTTCAGAAAATTTAATCTCCTGTTTATTAAAATATATATGAAGTTCTCCGTTTAACCACCTGCAGATAGTTACAACCTGAGTTGGCAGAGGCAGCGGAGCTTTACCTTGGAGCAGCTGTATATATTCACTCATAAAGTTAATCGTATAGTCATTCCTTACTTTCCTTGAGGTCTTATAGCAGAATATGTTTTTAAGGTCATAACTATCTATCTGCCTGTGGATATCAGGAACATCTGTATTTACTGCAAACCTCCGGTTATAGTCTTCAATAAAACTCTTCTGAAGGAACTTATTTGCCTCAGCTATATCCGATATTCCTTTCTGCCGTAATGCTTTTATCAGACGATCCTGAAGTGTCCTGTTTACTCTTTCTACTCTTCCTTTTCCCTGCGCAGATTTGGCATATATGGTCTCCACATCAAGTTCCTTCATTGCCCGTCCAAAATCAGTCAGGTTGTATTCACCCTTGTAAACCTTGTATCTGTCGGTGTATATACTTCTTGGTATGCCGTATTTCTTAACATATTCCCATATTGTCCACAGGACATCCTGGCTGTTCTCTGATACTGCAAATTTCAGGTAAACTCTTCCTGTTGCATCGTCAACTGCATTAAGCAGGCAGCACTCAGCTCCTCTGCCTTCAAACCAGTCGTGATGACTGCCGTCAAACTGCAGGAGCTCTCCGAAGCAGTTTCTCCTTGGACGCTTCCTTCTATGAGGTCTTCTTTTCCTCATTGAGGTCTTTATCGATTGCTCCCTGAGCCACCTTCTGATCGTTTCGTGATCTACCGGGATCTTATGGTTTTCTACCAGCTGTTCAGCGAACAGTGTTGGTCCGTAATCATCATAATTAGCCTTATAGAGTCCAATGACTCTTATTTTTAAGTCAGTCGGATATCCACGGTTGGACTTTCTGCCTCTTAGCTTATGGATAATCCCTTTGCTGCCTTCTTCTCTTACTTTCTTCAGTACCCGGTAGGTCTGGCGCTGACTTATCCCCATCAGGTCCGCCCCTTCATCTACTCGAAGCTCTTTTTTCTCTATCTGCCTAATGATCTGCAATCTGTCCAGTTCTTTTTGACTCATTGCCAGTATCCCTTCCATCTAGAGCTCTCCTCTGTTTTGAGAACCCTAAATATCTTCTATTTTTTACTGACATTTCTATCGAGTCCAATTACTGACATTCTTAGCGAGTCATTACAGCTTATTGGGGAAGGAAATATTTTTATTGCTTCTGTATACCGCATGAACTAAGTTATCCGTTAAATAAAAAACTGAAATTTAACGGGGAGGAACTTTATGATTTCAGCAAGAAAACCACTCTCGCTATACATCGCAGCTATTTTAATGATCTTACTCGGATTAGCGCGCGGTCTCGGAGGAATAATTCTGCTTCTTCAGGGGAAATCAACTTTACCTGAAATTAAAACGAGTGAGACGGTGCTCGTTTTTTTAGCGGCAGGATTAATTTTAATAGGGACACTTGAAATAATATCGGCCATAGGGATATTCTTCCTTAAAAGAATTTACTGGTTTATGGGTTTAGTAGTTACCTTATTATTTGTAATAGATGGCGTTGTGAATGGATATTTTTTATTCGGGAAACCAGGAGAAGGCGGGACATTGATAAATCTGGCTGCAGCAGCGGTGATCATTTCATTTCTTCTGATTGTAAGAGCTAAATTCCCGAAATAAAATGTTTGAAGCGGTTAGACTAATGATTCAAAAGCATTTTTGAGACATTTCTGCATCAGAAACAAATCTCAGCCGCTTTCAGATATGAACAACGAAGCTCGAAAATAGTTCAGATATTCCGCTGAATAAAATTTAGTAATATAATACTCCATTGACTTACGATTTATTTTTTGTAATGTTATTTGTTATGTATAGATATTACCTGATTCTATTTTTCACCCTCAATACCTTAATTTTCTGCTTTGCACAAGAAAATATAGTACACGGCGGCGGAGATAAGTATTATACTACATCGGACAGCGTAAGGTTAAGATATTTAGTCTCCGGAACAGGAGTGCCTTGTCTTTATATTCATGGAGGTCCTGGCCAGGGATTTTCTTCCTTTGAACTGATGAGAGGATCGAACCTGGAAGATTTTATGACAATGGTTTACCTTGATCAGAGAGGCTCGGGAAGTTCCGAAAATGCAGACGATTATCACCTAAATAGAATTCATCGTGATATTGAGGAATTACGGGGGCACCTTCACATAAAAAAATTCTTTCTGCTCGCTCATTCCTTTGGGGGAATAATCGCAGTCAATTATGCAAAAAAGTATCCGGAACATGTTATTGGATTAATCCTTGCAAACTGCACGCTGCATATGTCAAATAGAAAATCTGTTGAAGAACAGATTCAATATGCAGATAGTTTATTGGGGGTACATAGAAAAACTTCAGGGCTGAGCAAAGATTCACTGATAAGTGAACTTGAAGAGGTCTCCGCACAGTTGAGAAGGAATCATATGGGGTATAAATTTTTAACAGATAATATTCAAACGATTGTTCAAATGGATAAAATTGATTCCCTTTATCCGAGGACCATCGACTTCGGTATGTCGGTTGTTAAACATCCTAATAAATACAAAGAGTATTATGAAGATTACTCGGAGATAACTCCGGAGGTCGACTTACCTGTTCTCATAATTACCGGAAAGAAAGATCATGCAGTCGGGATAGACTATTATAAAGAATTTAATTTCCCGGAGCAGAAAATTGTCAAAATAAACGGCGGTCACCTGCTCTATTATGAAAAGAATAAAGCATTTATCCAGGCGATAAAAAATTTTGTTAAATCTTTATCAAATTAATTAACCGCGAGTTTCCTAATTAAACCCGATACTGGTTCCAAAAACACCGGATCTCTTATGTGTTAAAACCTGGTATCAGCTCCCGTATTATTATACAGCCACATTACTTCCAGCCATGAAGGATCTCCGGGGCCAATCCCGTTGTGAAAATTTGTAATAATAAGTTTTGAATAATTCCCATCATCATCATAAAGAAACACGTAATGTGCATCCGTAACTTCCATATAGTTAGTCCAGCTGCCTCCCACAGGATAAGCAGGCGAATCTAATCCATCATTTAAATCGCTGCCATTGCCTGTGAAGAACCGGGTCTGCCGGTAAAGATTCTGAAATAAATCAGCACTTTGTACCAGGTACGGCATTCCGCCTGTACCATCCGTGGAATAGTAAATGTCGATTTTATTTTTATCTCCACCTGACATGCCGTATGCGGTTCCGGAGGATAGGTCCAATCCGCTCAGTTGACTGGAGGTGGTTCCTGAAGTTTCATATATCCTTACAGGTCCGAATAAAGTAATGCTTAAAGTGGAAGTCATCGAAATATATATATTAGTCTGCAGATTTGGTTGAACATTGGCTGCGAAAGAGGTATCCCGGTATCCATCTAAAATCAGGGTGACCATATGATAACCTGTTGAGAGGCCAGCCACGCTATCCGGTGTAACCAACCCCGTATATGAACCATCTATGAGAATTTCGGCACCTGCAGGATTAGAGATCACAAAGATACTTCCAGTCTGCATTACCAGTACAGGGTTAACATTAATAAGCTGCCCCGGCGAAATCATAAAACTATTCTCATAAGTTATATTGCCCAGCTGAAGCCTATAACTGTGCATCCCTGCAGTTAAATAACCAATAATTGCCGGTGTTATTTCATTTGAATTATTTCCATCCACATAGATCTTTGCCCCGGCCGGATTAGATTGAAAATAGCATCTACCCATTTTACTTTCAAAGTCAATAGTTTTGGAAGCAGTGAGGTATGGTTTTACATTCATGACAAACGAGGAATCTACTCCAGGTTCAACTTCAACCGTTATATCATATTCATGAGGCGCAAGGCTGCTGAATGTATAAGGCGTATAATGACCTTCGAAGGTTCCTTGCAGAAATATTTTCCCACCCTGTGGTTTGGAGTTAACAAGAAGTGACCCGTCTTGAACAGGATTTTCAACCACTGTTTCTTTGCAGGAGACAAAAATAAAACTTAATAACAGACAAAAAAGAAATAAATGTTTCATTCCCCACCCTTTACGATAATTTTTTAAAAGATGACATAAAATATGACAACCTAGCTAATTTATGACAGTTATCCCGCAGAATTATTCCTTCTGCATGACAGAATATATATTTTTCAATTTTTACCTGATCTCCTCAGGCAGACCGGGGATATCAAAAATACACCGCGGCAAATATTACTGACCCCGTATTAATTGTCGTTCCCCCTGGATTTCCGAAACGGGCAGATCTTTTATCCGAGAAACTGAAATTTAACTGGGCCTCTATACCAATACTGAAATTAGGGCTAAAAAAATATTCACCTCCGCCAGCTAACCCGAATAAATAGTCGGTCGTTCCCGTACCAGGGTCGGGTAATCCTAGAAGTGCCCCTCCTCTGAATCCCAGCAGGGGAGAAAAACTTTCACTATAAGGAAAATAATGGTGATAAACCAAAGCGATACTTAAATCCGTATAACTCTTCCCTATATTTACTACTCCTATTGCAGGGGCAAGCGAGTTATTATTATTCAGCCAGATAGGAATTAAAATATCTCCCTGGGTACCGTTAAATGCTGCAGAAATTCCAAAGCTGCCGTGGGATAATTGCTGGGCAGAACTAATATTCGAATATAAGACTGAAAATAAAGTTATAAAGATGATTAATATTTTTTTCATTTCTTACTTTCCAAGATTTGTGATTTTTTTAATTAGCGAAAAAATGACCCTTCCTCAGTGCCGGCCAGATCGTATTGCGCAACATTACGCCATAATGCATTACCATTTACTATAAGATAGACTCTGTAAAATTCTAAAGGTCCTGGCGAATCATTAAGTTCAATATTTAATTGATAGATACCTGCCTCTTTAACACCCTCATAAATCACGGTTGAGAAGTTTTGAGATGCCGCATAATAGTTCCCGTTTGCATAAATGGTTGGATCAATAATACCATCTTGCAGTTTACCTTTTACAAGTAATACAGAGACCGTTGTTCTGACCGGTAAAGCATAATTGATGCGGAAGAGATCACTTGTTGGATTGGGGTAGGGTGAGTCTAATCTATAATAATTCACCACATATTGAACATTACAGCAGCCATCTTCCAATTTTAGCGTCCCTTTTTCATTTGGTACACCCCATACTCCTAACGGTTCAGGACTCGATTCCCCGGTTACAACAATCCCTGTAATTACAGGGGGGGTATCAATATAATAAGGTGAAGGAGTGACGGGATCAGTGCAGGAATTCAAAACTAATAGAAAAAGTACGGCAATGATTAAAACAAGGCCAGTATATAATTTATCCATATTTCCCCGCATAAAATTTATAAAGACTGCTGCTGCAGTGGTCCTTAAAGAATTACATCACCGATGAGTAAATGATTTATTTCCCGCTCTTTGTTCCCGCCCGGTTACATAGAAGCAATTACCCATTTGTTCACACACGGAAAAATAATCAGAAATGAATAAAAAGAAAAATTGCTGATATGATATTCCGGGAAATCAACCACAACCAGTTTTCGTATGCAGGAGGCTTGCTTGATTCTTTTATCTTTTTTATTGATGTTAGCCGGAGACAGATGTTTTACACCCAATTCCTCTTTAGACTATTAGACATAGCAGATAAAACCCTGATAAATAATTTTCTGTAAAAATATTTAAAAGAAGGAACGATATGTCTATTACAAAAATTTTATCAATTATCCTTACTACAATTTTGTTCCAGGTTAGTTCCTCTGCTCAATGGACACCTGCAGCAAATTCACCAACAGGATATCTTTTTAATATCACTGAAACAAACGGAGTTATGTATATCTGCAGCAACGGGGTTTACAAATCGACAGATGCGGGTATAAGCTGGCAGCAGATAAGTTCAGGATTGAATCCGAATACCAATGAGCTGCTGGATTATAATGATGCATTATATGCAGCGACAGACGGCGGGATTTATAAATCAACGGATGGCGGAAATAACTGGATTAAAAAAAGTAATGGAATAACAATCGGACCCGGGGCGAATTATGAATTCTGTGAATCCATTTATGAATACAACGGAACTCTCTTCACAGGTGCGTACAATGGAATATACCGCTCAACAGATGAAGCTGAAAATTGGGTGGTTACAAATGTGAGCGGAGAAGCGATTGAAGCGAAAAATTTTACATTGCACAATGCAATTTTGTTTGCAGCACGAGAAGGCTTTAATGACCCGGTTGGTTATAAATCGACCGATAACGGCACAATGTGGACTCCCTTATTTAGTCCGTCGTTTAATACAATTACTTTTTTGTCGGATGGAAATAAGTTATGGGCCGGGCTGGCAGGGACAGGTATATCTTTTTCAACGGATGACGGGAACAACTGGACGTGGAGAGGCAACGGGCTGGGTGAGTCATATATTTCGACAGTAATTAAAACCGGCGATGTACTGTTAATTGGAGATGAAATTCATGCCGGTGTTCGAAGCACATCAGACGATGGTTTAACCTGGCAGGATTTCAGTACTGGTCTTTCTACGTATTATAGTCTGGAAATAAATAAGCTAATTATTTACAATGGTTTTATATGGGCCGCAACAGGCGATGGCTTGTGGCAAAGAAGTCTTTCTCAAGTTCCTGTTGAATTAATTTCTTTTAGTGCTGTTGTAGCCGAAAATGAAGTTAGTTTAAACTGGAGAACATCAACTGAAAAGAACAATAGCGGATTTGAGATAGAAAGATTAAATAATAACCGGAATATAAAACTGCAGGAACAGCCTGAAGGACAGGCAGGCTGGGAGAAAATCGGTTTTGTAGAGGGGAGCGGAACAACAACTGAAGAGCATCAATATACATTTGCCGATATGAATGTTGACCCCGGGGAACATCAATATAGATTAAAACAAATTGACTATGACGGCAGCTATGAATATTCGGAAATAGTTAATGTAAATATTTCCGGTCCAACCGGCTTTTCATTACTACAGAATTATCCCAACCCATTCAATCCCTCAACGAATATTGAATATCGAATACAGAATAAAGAATATGTCACACTAAAAGTATTTGATGTGCTTGGAAATGAAGTAGAAACATTAGTCAGCGAAGAAAAACCCGCCGGCAGTTATACGGTTCAGTTTTCCGCCCAAAGCGGATCCGCCTCAGATGGAGATGGATATAATCTATCAAGCGGAGTTTATTTTTATAGAATTGTGAGCGGTAAACATTCCGAAACAAAGAAGATGATTTTGCTGCGATAAAAAGTTCAGAATAACAAACCCGTGTTGGCACTCAGTCAGTCGTATAGTTATACTTTTATGCAGAAAATTGTTCCTCAACTACTTTATCGAGTCATAGCATCTGAATAGATCCTCGATTAGCAATTGAGGAAGATGGTGAGATATTTCAACCTCTCCCCAAACCATTATCCGACCGTTCATCATTTTATATCCCGCAATTTTTTATCAATAATTTTATATTTGTGTGCCAATTTTACAGGCTAGTAGTCTTTCGCTCAAAAATACCGGGAGTTAATGATGTTAAAACCATCCGCTTTTTTCACTGCTCTTATTTTATTTTCTTCAATTATATTTCCTCAGAACCAGCCGCTGCTGCTGTATCCATCAATTAACAATGATGGTTCAAAGATTGCATTTTCTTACCAGGGAGATATATGGACGGTGTCTTCTTCAGGAGGCAGAGCTGACAGGATTACCGAACACGAAGGGATTGAAACCTATAGTGTATGGAACCCCGACGGCAGTAAGCTCGCTTTTAACAGCGAACGTTTCGGAAATTCTGATGTTTATGTTGTAGACGCTTTGGGCGGAAGACCTACCCGGTTAACTTACCATTCGGCAAGTGATGAAGTCAGCAGCTGGTCAAAAAGCGGGAAGATCTATTTTACTACAAGGAGAAATTATAATTCCGTTGAGTGGTCGCCGGAAATTTATGCTGCACTGCCGGAAGGCGGTACTCCTGAACGTGCGATGGATGCTTTCGGTTATGATCCTGCCGAATCGCCCGATGGCAGGTTCATTGCATATACTAAAGGCGATTGCCGTATCCCCCGGGAAGAATACCGCGGTTCTGCTAACAGGGATATCTGGCTGTACGATACAAAAGACAAATCATATACCCAATTAACATTCTTTGAAGGAAATGATTATTCACCTCAGTGGGGAGGAGATCGTAATATTTTCTACATAAGTTCCTCCAGCGGTAAATATAACGTTCATAAAATATCTCTTGATCAGGAAGGAAAGCAGCTCAATGAAAGCGCTGTTACTACTTTCGCAGATAATGGAGTCCGTAATTTCAGTGTAAGCCGGGATGGGAGCAAACTTGTTCTCGAAAAAGATATGAACCTGTATACAATAAATTCTGACGGGACAAACCTTGATACACTTTCAATTGATGTGGCATCTGATTATAAGCTTGATCCTTATGAATGGAAGACTTTCGCATCTAAAGCTTCTGAGTTTTCTCTTTCACCTGACGGAAAGTATATCGCTCTTGCAGTACGAGGAGATATTTTTGTTACCGAGAATGATAAAGATAAAAGTCTGACCGTTAACCTGACTAAAAGTCCTTCACGCGAAGAGAATCCTCAATGGGTGAATGATTCTACCATTGTTTTCGTTTCAGATCAGGAGGGACAGTTCGATATTTATGCTGTTTCTTCTTCGGATAAAGAACAGACAAATATTTTCAGGAGTCTGAAGCATAAGGTAGAACGGATAACGAATACCGATCAGGATGAATCTGAATTAACAGTTTCACCCGACGGGAAGAGGATAGCATTTCTGCGGGGCAATGGTCAGCTTATTTCTGCAAAGCTGGATAAGGGCGGAAATCTTTCTGATGAAAAGATATTATCGGATGACTGGGCGGGAGCTGAGGATATCAGCTGGAGCCCTGATTCCAAGTGGCTTGCATATTCTAAAGCCGATCTTTATTTCAACAATGAAATTTACATCCAGGCAGCTGATAGTTCGCACGAGCCTGTAAATGTAAGTATGCACCCTGCTATGGATACACAGCCTTTCTGGAGTCCGGATGGTTCAAAACTCGGTTTCATTTCGGAGAGGAATAACCGCAGTGCCGATGTCTGGTTTGTATGGCTGAAGAAAGCCGACTGGGAAAAGACACAGCAGGACTGGGAGGAAACCGAAAAACCCAGGGAAGAGAAGAAGGATAAGAAAGATTCTGCGAAAGTAAAAGAAGTTCAAATTGATTTCCCGGATATTTACAAACGGCTCGTCCAGGTTACTTCTATGCCCGGTGATGAGCGAAATGTTGTTATCTCGTCAGACGGTGAAACATTTTATTTCACAGCACCTTATTCATCGGGAAAAGGAAAAAAACTTGATTATTCGCTTTACAGTGTCAAGTGGGATGGGAAAGATTTCGAATCAATTATAAAAGGAAGCGATGCATACTCCTCATTAGAACCCGATAAGGATGTAAAAAATCTGTACCTCTTCAAAGGCGATGGCAAACTTGTTAAAATCGATCTTGACAAGAAGAAAGAAGAAGGACTTACTTATACGGCAAAGATGCAGATTAACTTTACAAAAGAGAAAGACCAGGTGTTTGAAGAATCATGGAGAATGATAAGAGATGGCTTCTATGATCCCGGGTTTAATGGTCACGACTGGAATGCCCTCAAGGCAGAGTACAAACCATGGGTTATGGCTGCTTCGACCAGCAGGGATTTCAGGTATATGTTTAATTTTATGCTGGGACAAATTAACGCCAGTCATATGGGAATGTACGGAAGCGACAGGGAGGAAACACAAAAAGAAGTGACCGGTCTGCTCGGGATAGAGATAAAAAATGTAGACGGGGGTATACTTGTTGACCGCGTTATTCCCGAAGGACCTGCAGACAAATCCGAAAGCAAACTTTCTGCCGGCGATATTATTACAAAGGTTAACGGCGACTCTGTTGGCGGAAAGAATAACTTTTATTCGAAGTTCGTAAATTCAGCCGGTGAAAGAGTGCTCCTCGTGGTAAAATCCCCTGATGGAAAAATGAGGGAAGTCATAATCCGCCCTGTGGATAATATTAATGACCTTCTTTATAACGAATGGGTACAGGACCGGAAAAAACTGGCCGATGAATATTCAGGCGGAAGGATAGGTTACATCCATATTAAAGCAATGGGATGGGACAGCTTTGAAGAATTTGAAAGGGAACTGCAGGCTACAGGCTACGGCAAAGACGGGATTGTTGTTGATGTGCGCTACAATGGAGGCGGATGGACTACTGATTATCTTATGTTGGTACTGAATTACAAGCAGCACGCTTATACGATACCGAGGGGAGCAGCAGATAATCTGGCTAAAGATCATCTGAAGTTTACAGGTTACTATCCCCTTGGCGAAAGACTTCCTTACACAGCGTGGATTAAACCAAGCATAGCGATGTGTAATGAGAACAGTTATTCAAATGCCGAGATATTTTCACATGCATATCAGACACTCGGCATAGGGAAACTGGTGGGCAAACCTTCATTCGGTGCAGTTATATCTACCGGCGGAAGGCAGATGGTTGACGGAACATTCGTGCGGCTGCCCGGCAGAGGCTGGTACATAAAGAAAACCAATAATGATATGGAAGACGAACCTGCCACTCCTGATTTTGTAGTCGAGAATGCCCCCGATTACCGTGCAAAAGGTACCGACGCCCAGCTGAAGAAAGCAGTTGAAGAGCTGATGAAACAGCTGAAGTAGAATTCTTATTCTCATTCTCCCCCGATTTCCAACCGGGGGAGATGTGAACAAACAAGGTACAAATCTTAAATATATCCCTCCGATTGATTAAAAAAATGAATGTAAAGCCAAACGATTGTCATCAGCAATCGGATTTACATAACACCTGTCCCTTAAAGAAATTCAAAAATTCACGATAATGTATACAGACACTTTTTAGGAGAGAAATCCCGCTATATCATCTGTTGGATACAAATCTCAGTAAATGGAAATTAATACTTAAAAGGCAGTGTTAAATGAAGATAAGTTTTAAATCGTTTAAAAACTGGGGTATTTCAGCTAAAGTCGGCGGTGTTGCAATCTCATCGGCGCTGTTGGTTTCTTTTGCTGTCATTTTTTACATTCTTCCGATATTAGCGGGCAAAATGAAAGATGAAAAATCAAATGGTGTAAAGCAGGTAGTTGAAACTGTATACTCAATTATCGAGGAATATGATCAGCTGGTCAAAGAAAACCGGTTAACATTAGCTGATGCCCAGAGGGAAGCAAAGGAAAAAATAAGGGGACTGCGGTATTCCGGAAATGAATATTTCTGGATAAATGATATGAAGCCGACTATGATTATGCATCCGTTCAAGCCTGAGCTTGAGGGGAAAAATTTAAGTAATAACACAGATCCTAATGGCGTACATCTCTTCCTGGAAATGGTACAAACCTGCCGGAGAAACGGGGAAGGATTTGTTGAATATTATTGGCCCAAACCGGGAAAAGATGAACCTCAACCCAAAGTTTCCTATGTGAAGTTAATAAAATCCTGGGGCTGGATAGTTGGAAGCGGAGTATATGTAGATGACATAGAAGCGGCTGTCGCTGAAGCAGAGTATAAAATTATTTTATGCCTTGTGACAGCGTTTATTCTTGCAGGGCTCATGGGTTTGTTCCAGGGCAGGTATATTTCAAGGCCGCTAAAGAAATTAACCGAAATCTCAAAACGCATCGCACTAGGCGAAACGGATATGAGAATAGAGTCAACAACCTCGGAAGAAATAGGCAGACTTGAAAAGTCTCTTTCGGAGATGGTTGAATCGATAAAAGAACAGACTAAAGTTTCCGAAATGATAGCGGAAGGTCAACTCGATATAAATATAAAAGTTCGTTCAGAAAATGATATTTTATCGAAAAGTATGCAGAAGATGGTGGATACTCTGAAACATCTTGACAAAGAACTACTGGAATTATCTGCATCTGCACAGAATGGCGGCCTGTCAAGAAGAGGAGATGCAAGTTTATTTAAAGGAGGCTATAAAAAAATAGTTGAAGGCATCAACAAGACTCTTGATGCTGTCATATTTCCCATTCAGGATGGGAACAAAGTTCTTACCCAAATGGCTACCGGTGATTTTACAGCACGCATAAAAACCGATTATAAAGGTGATTTTCAATTACTTAAAAACAGTGTTAACAAGTTGGGTGATTCATTAACTGAGCTTATCCGGAGCGTGAACGAAGCCGTGCATTCTACGGTGAATGAAAGCAACGAAATATCTGCAGCCACAGAGCAAATGGCCGCTAACTTACAGGCGCAGACAGTCCAGACAGCTGAAGCTGCTTCAGCCATCGAAGAAATGACTAAGACCATCATGGAATCCACAAGGAATTCTGCCGCTGCGGCAAGCAATGCTAATATTGCAGGCAAAATAGCGATGGATGGGGGAAAGGTAGTTGAGGAAACAATAGAAGGTATTAACCGGATTTCAGCTGTAGTTCAACAGGCTGCAGCCACTATGACAAATTTAGGCAACAGCAGTGATCAGATTGGGGAAATAATTCAGGTGATAGAAGATATTGCCGATCAAACTAACTTGCTTGCATTAAATGCTGCCATTGAAGCGGCGAGAGCAGGGGAGCAGGGAAGAGGCTTTGCCGTGGTTGCCGATGAGGTTAGGAAACTGGCTGAGCGTACCACTAAAGCTACGAAAGAAATAGCCTCGATGATCAAGCATATACAACAAGATACAAAAGAAGCAGTGGAGAAGATAGAAGAAGGAACAGGCGAGGTTGAAAAGGGTCAGGAACTTGTTATCAAATCAGGGACAGCTTTGAAGCAAATTATCGCCGCAACCAATAAAGTAGTAGATGAGATCAACCAGATCGCTTCGGCGGGTGAAGAACAGTCAACTTCTGCTGAGCAAATAAGTAAAAGTGTTGAATCAATAAATAATGCAGCACAGGAAAGTTCTGCAGGTGTACAGCAAACTGCAAGAGCCGCTGAGGATCTTACACGGCTTACTCAAAACCTTGAAGGCCTTGTAGCCAAATTCAAAATAACAGAAGCATATAACAGCAGGATTAAAGAATCCGTCACTTTCCCCTGTTAATTAATTTCGGTTGCCGAAAACTATCTGATCAAATTTAGTTGATCCCGTCAAAGGCCCTTCCATTTTTCCGGGTAATCGAATAAAAATTTCTTATTCCCCATCTATAATCAGAAACATTTCCCGGACGAGCTCTGAATGTTTTGATTTAATTAAGACATCATGTAACCTTTTAAATGTTAATCCCTGCCTCATAAAATTTACTTTCCACGGGGGAAAATTTTAATAATAAACAGGAATCTAAAATGACGAATCGAATAACTGAGCTTACTCAAAACAAAGCTGCTAAAATTGCAGGCATTGGATACCTTGTTATTTTCGTTCTTGGTATCGTGATAAACTTTTTTGTATTCGGCGGACTTATTGTAAAGGGAGATGCTGAAACTACTGCAAATAATATCGCGGCTAATGAAATTTTATTTCGCAGCGGGATGGCAGGATGGATCGTTGTTTTAATCATTGATATTATCATTGCTTGGGCCCTGTACATATTTCTTAAACCGGTAAGTAAGAGTCTTTCTCTGATTACAGCATGGTTCAGGTTAGTGTACATCGCTATTTTCGGAATCACTCAGCTTAACCTGCTGTTTGTTATCGTACTTTTAAGCGGTGCCGACTTCCTGAAAGTATTCACCCCCGCCCAGGTAAAGGCGCTTGCGCTGCTTTTCATCGATGGACACAACTACGGATTCCTGATCGCGTTGGTATTTTTCGGAGTACATCTTTTTTTAATCAGCCGACTAATTTTTAAATCCGGGTATGTTCCTAAATATGTCGGTATAGTGCTGGTGCTGGCATCTTTCGGCTATATTGTGGACAGCTTCGCAAATTTTCTTTTACCGAATTATTCCGAATATCAGCTGATGTTTATGCTTCTCGTTGCCGTACCAGGAATTGTAGGTGAGTTGACCTTTACAATCTGGCTACTGAATAAAGGTTCAAAATCAGAACCGGTCACAGTATAGTTATTTCGGAGTGTATTTTGAAAGAAGGGCTGACAAAATAATACCTAATTATTTATAAAAATAGCTTATATTCACATTTATGTATAAATAAGATATATTTTATTATACTATTTAGAAAAAAATGAAAAATAAGCAAAATTTACTGCATATTCAGGATAATTTAATAATTGATCGTCTGCGGTTTGAAAATCCCTGGTGGGTCAGCGGGAAAGTAGAAGCAGATTATTCGATTATGCTGCCCCGAAAATATTTCGATCTTTTTTATCTACTTGTGGTTGAAAATGAAGTAAGGCGGTCAGTCGTTTTGATGGGTCCGCGCCGGGTCGGCAAAACTGTAATGCTTCATCATACTATCCAGCTTTTACTGGAACACAAACATGACCTTCATAAGATCTGTTTTATAAACATTGAAAATCCCATCTATAATAATCTTGGATTAGAAAAATTATTTAAGCTGGCAATGAAGGCGTCTGGAGCAGAAAATCCTAATGGATGGTTTGTGTTTTTTGATGAGATCCAATATCTAAAGGATTGGGAGATACATCTTAAAGTTCTGACAGATAGCTTTCCCAATTCAAAGTTTACTGTTTCAGGCTCAGCAGCAGCAGCATTAAAATTAAAAACCAGTGAGAGCGGAGCAGGCAGATTTACTGATTTCATGCTCCCTCCTCTAACATTTCATGAGTATATTTATCTGAAACGGTTGGAACATCTGATGCGCCCTTCAAATATTGAATGGCAGGGTAATATACAGAACTTTTTTTCTACTATTAATATCGGAGAGTTGAACAGTCATTTTTTGAATTATATTAACTTTGGTGGTTATCCCGAAGTCATCTCCTCAAAAAGCATACAGTCCAATCCGGGACGTTATATCAAAAATGATATTATAGATAAGGTGCTTCTGCGTGATTTACCAACCTTATACGGTATTCAGGATGTTCAGGAATTAAATTCATTTTTTACTTCTTTAGCATATAATAGTGGTAATGAAGTTTCACTGGAGGCTTTAAGTTCCAGCAGCGGAGTGGCGAAAAATCAGTTGAAAAAATATCTGGAGTACCTTGAGGCTGCTTTTCTGATAAGGACGATTCATAGGGTTGATGACAATGCGAAAAAGTTTCAGAGAACTACCTTCTATAAAATATACCTCACGAATCCATCCCTGAGAAGTGCGCTGTTCTTTCCGCTGCAGGCTACTGATGAGGCAATGGGAAACATGGTTGAAACTGCGATCTATTCGCAATGGATGCACAGGGACTGGTTTCAGCCATGGTATGCAAGGTGGACAAATGGAAGGAAACATGGCGAGGTTGATATGATCGGGCTTGATGAAAAAAGATTTAAACCTGTATGGGCGCTTGAAATAAAATGGAGCAACCGATATTATGATAAGCCGAAAGAACTCGAAAGCCTGATTTGGTTTTGTAAGAATAATGATCTTGAGACAGCATTGGTAACGACAATTGACAGGGAAGGAATCCTTAGTTATGAAGGGATCAGACTGCAATTCATACCATCATCAGTTTATGCTTATGTTGTAGGAATTAATACCATTGAAAGAAAAAAAGAAAAAAGGGTGTTTTAAAATGCTTCAGATCTATGTCTTCTCCAGGCTGAAAAATACTCATTCAGGGAAAGATGAATCGAGGAATTATTGAGATTAGAATTTTCATATATTTATGGATTATTTTCTAATTTTTCAGTAATTCGCCTTGAATAACCTCGACGGAATTGTTTCTCTTTTAATCGCGTGCATTGAAATTGTATTGCTGGTTAACCTGGTAGTATTTGCCGATAAGAATAAACTGAATTTCTTGGTGTTCTTTATTGTACTGCTGCTTGCAGGGTACCAGGTAACAGAATATCTGATATGCGGGATAGGGATTAAATCGCCCGCTATGGCTTACACTGCTTTCGCAGTAATATCCTCACTTCCGCCGCTAAGTCTGCTTCTTGTATTAACTTATTTCAATATCAAATTCAAACTTGCCCCGCTCATTTTTCTTCCAGCGATTTTCTTTGTCATTTATTATGCGGGTGTAATCGATAAGTTTGAGGTTGTAAAATGTACTGTGCTTTACGCCTCTTACAGTTATCCTCTCGGTACCCTATACGGTGCATTTTATTATCTTCCGATCTTCATTTCATTTTTCTTATTATACCGGAATCTTAATAACAGCAATATACCTGCAAAACAAACGCGGCTTTTACTGACCGGTCTGTATTTTATAGTTGTCCCGGTTGTAGCATCATTCATACTTCTTTTATTAAATTTGCCGGGTTTACTCGGAGTTATAGAGAGTATACTCTGCAAGTTTGCATTCGGCTATGCGGCTGTGCTCGGATTTTTTGCCTTAAATAATAAGAATTCGTAATGAATGAAATTATCCTGAATATATATCTTATAATCAATAATAACATTGTGGAGGAGTTCCGCGCCGTTGCTTATGAAAGAGAGGGCGGCGATGATAATAAGATTAAGTTCCTGAAGAGCCGGGCAAAGGAGGATTTTGATTCAGCTTACCGTTTCGACGCTCCTACGGATAAACACGGCAAGTTTATGAACTATAACCGCTTCTCTAAGCTTGAGAAGAGGGGTATGCAGTTCCAGTTGTTCGAGGAGATATTTTCTAATTTTAAGCTGCCTGAAAGCCCTCTTATCTGCGTCACCCCTGTAGTCGACGGTAAGATCCTCGCCGGGGAATAGGCAGCATTAATCCATTTAATAAAAATGAAATTTTTTTCGATAATAAGCTGTGTACTTTTAACCGTAATGATCAGCAATAAAATTATAGGTAGTGAATTGTTTGTCACTGATAAAACAAAAATGAAGAGAAGTAAAAAGCAGATTGCATTCCTTAAGCACCTTGAGGAACTTGATAAATATTATTCAGATAAAAAACTTGGTTCCTTTGTTGAGAACGGAAGGACAACCTTCCGCATTTTTTCGACTTCGGCTGAAAGCATCTCGCTGATTGTTTTTAAAGACCCTTCGGATGAACAGGGAACAGCATATACAATGATGAAGGATGAAAGTTGTGTGTGGGAAGTTTCGGTTGACAGCGAACTTTACGGTAAATATTATAATTATAGTGTTCAGCAGCCGGGAGAGAAACCGGTAATGTGTATCGATCCGTACTCTAAAGCCGTAGCTTCTTATAATACTTATTTCACACCAAGACATTCGATAGTTGTTAAGGAAGGTGAATACGACTGGGAAGGCGACGGGTGGATAACCCGCGACTGGCGTGACCTTGTCATATATGAAATGCACGTGCGGGATATGACTCAAGATAAAAGTTCAGGAGTTGAGGAAAGAGGAACCTACCTGGGTTTAACGGAGAAAGATAAGACAGGCGGATTAAGTTATATAAAAAACCTCGGCGTTAATACTGTTGAACTGCTTCCGTCTCAGGAGTTTGCGAATATTGAAATTCCTTATAAAGATACTCTTAACGGACGATTTAATTCCTGGAACCCATACGAGAGAAACCACTGGGGATATATGACAGCGGCTTTCTTTGCCCCCGAAACTTATTACAGTGAAAGAACAGACCAGATAAACTGGAATACATGGAGCGGCACAACGACTAAACCGATAACTGATTTCAAAGATATGGTAAAGGCATTCCATAAAGAGGGTATTGCTGTCATGATGGACGTGGTGTATAATCATTTATCGGAATATGAAACCGGGAACCTGAAGGAAATTGATAAAGATTATTACTTCCGGTTCGATGAAAATGGACATTTCATTTCACAGAGCGGAACGGGGAATGACCTTAAAACCGAACGTCCAATGATGCGCAGAATGATTGTTGAAAGTATCCTCTACTGGATGAAGGAGTATCATATCGACGGGTTCAGGTTTGACCTCGGGAAGATGATTGACTGGGAGACAATTGAGACAATTAGAAGTGAGGCACGGAAAATAAATCCTGATGTTGTGTTTGTATGTGAACCATGGGGCGGAGGATATGATCCTGCAGGCTTCTCTTCAAGGGGATGGGGTTCGTGGAATGATCAGATAAGAAATGGTGTTAAAGGTGAGAATCCTGTCAACGGTTTAGGATGGATATTCGGGAAGTGGTACGGTAATAATTCTCCTGCGCGCATTAAAAGTTATGTGAACGGCACACTTGTAAGAGATTCGATGGGTTTGTTTCAGAAGAAAGAACATTCAGTCAATTACCTTGAGTCGCACGACGGCTATACGCTAGGAGATTTTATCCGGATAGGGCTCGGAAATGTTAAGCCGGATGAAGTAATTGCCGATGTCTATAATAATGCGAAAGTTTCTCCCGAACAGATGAAGCTTAATAAGCTCGCAGCTTTATTTCTGCTGACCTCGCAGGGAATGACAATGATACATTCGGGACAGGAATTTGCACGAAGCAAAGTGATCCCTAGGGATGTAACTGCCGATGATCCTGAAAAGGGGAGGATAGATCACAACAGCTATAATAAGGATAACGAAACCAACTATATCAATTATGAATATGCGAAGATGAATGAAGAGCTTGTGGATTATTATAAGGGATTAATTTCTCTAAGGAATAAATATGATGCATTCAGGAGAGCCGGATACGAGGATGTTACTTTCTATGATATCAGGGACAATCAGTTTGCACTCGGATATCATATAAAATACAACGGCGATGAATTTATTGTCCTGTTCAATGCTCATCCTGACAGTGATGAAGAATTCCATCTGCCCAAAGGGGAGTGGGAGGTAATGGTGTCACCCGAATATGCCGGCACAGAATCTCAGGGAAATGTGGTGACGGAGGTAGAGGTGAAACCTTCCTCGGGATTTGTTCTAAAGAAAAAGTAATCGGCTTTCTGAATTCTTTTCAGAATTCCCGGCTGTACAACTTAACCTTAGGACCGTAAGAAGCCGCTCAAGAAACCAAGAATCGACACACCTTTAAAGCGGGCTGCCGCACAATCAAATAAAGCTTAAAAAATCAAACCTAACTGCATAGACATTACTTCTGACGGGTTAAAAATGTTCTTGTTTTGAACTTTGTTCAGCATGAATACAATCCGTTGTAAGGTATTCTATAATCTCCCGTTCTTCCAGCTATAATATCTATTAAGGCCGTACAAAAAGAGTAAATAAGACGTATTCAGGACGCATTCAGGACGTATTCAGGACGTATTCAGGACGTATTCAGATAACTGGAGGCTGAGGTTTTTGCAGATCGTACATTCAATGTACCAGGATGTGATATCAGAAAGATTATTGTTGCATTCAGGATAATATTTGTTATTTTACATCAAAGAATTCCCTGTACAACAAAAGAACGGTGCTATATGAAAAAGTTTTCATTAGTTCTACTGGCATTTATTTTAACATTAACATTTACGGCTTCGGATTTAGTTGTTGAAAAGGGGATTAAACCAGATGCAGCAAAGAAATGTCCCTACCTTGAAAGCCATCAGTTAAACAACTCACAGCTTCAGTGTCCTTATCTAAGCAGAACGGAAAAGGGAAGTTCCGGATGTCCGTATATGAATGAAAAAAGCGAAGCACAGAATGGATGTCCATTTCTTGAAGGAAAGACCGACGAATGTCCTTATATGAACGGAAATGCTGATGAATGTCCGTATTTAAAACAGCATGGAGAAGAAGTTATCAGAGTAATCAAAACCCATCCTCTACCCGAAGGAAAGAACACCTGAGGGGGATGCTGTAGACATCAGTCATTCGTGATTGGTCATTGGTTAATGACAAGGGGGAATTCCGGAAGAAGCGTATCTGCTTAATATTTTATTAAGGGCCTCCATATCCAAATCTTCGACCATATGGTCGCTTTCACGACTTTAAAAGTCGTTCACTTGCCAAAATTCCTGTCTTTATCAGGCTATTCCAGCTGAAATTACCGGCACTCTCTTTGTTTTATCATTTCCGGAGGTAAATATGAAGACACTTATATCCGCCGCAATATTGTTCATTCTTTTCTCTGGTACTGTTTTAGCGCAGGAAGGCGACAGCACTCAGACACGCAGAAAAGAAGTCGTTAAAACAGAGGAAAAAGTCAAAGAGACAGTAACCAACCGTAAACGAAATAAAGATGTATTCATTGATAAAGATGGCGACGGGATATGCGATCAGCGTGTTAAAGGGTTACTGCTCGAAAAATTACGGAAGCGGCACAGGGCCGGACAGAACGGTGGCGGACACCAGGGCGGACGGGGGCGGCAATGAGATTATTCTCCGCAGCCTCCATCTGCATTTTTTTATCAACAGCGTTTACATTCTCTGCTTTCCCGCAGATAACTTTAAATACGCGCTTCGTGAATTACTACGATGATAATATTTACAACAACTTTGATAAGACTTCAGACCTTGTCCATAGCGGAACGCTTGAGGCAGGGTACAATGCAGAAACGGAAATGAATAATTTCCAGCTTTTTTATACCGGGAATGTAACTTATTTCATAGAGAATATTTTCAAATCTTCAAATTCTCACAAATTCGGATTCGTGAATACTCTTTTCCTTTCAGAGGATGAGAATCCGTTAAACGCGGGAATGAATTATGCCGTGCGCAACAACAGGGACGAACTTTCGGTGTACGATCTTTCGCAGCTTTCCGCTTATGCTAACTACCGGCATTTCTTAAATGAAACTGATTATCTTCTGGGCGGATACACTTTTTTTTATAATAATTATAAAAACTTCGATTCATTTACTCATTTTGAACACAGGGTATTCCTGAAATACAGCAGCACATTTTCCACCAAGACAACGCTTTCGCTCGGTACCGAAGCAGACTTTAAGGTGTACAAGCTGAAGTATAATTCTCCAGACATAGCAGATAATATTTCACAGTGGAAGAACTACATACAGATTGCGCAGAACATCACTGAAACCACGGGATTAAGCGCATATATCCTCTACCGGAAAAACCTGACGGCAGGAAACAGGTACATAACATACACGGATTACATTTATTATGAAGAGGAAATATTTAATGATGCCTATTCCAACGATGGTTTGGAAGCAGGAACTTCGGTTACTCAGCTTATTACAGACAAAATCGGTCTTAAGGGTGAATTTGTTTATACTGAGAGGAAATTCAATAACCTCCCGATCGCTCTTCCTGATGGTACTGAAACGGATGTTTTAAGGAGAGATAATTACTATGCTCTGGGCGCTGAGATTATGTTCGATCTGCAGTCAATAACAGAGGGACTTGGATTATCATTAAGCTATAACTACCTTATCAATAAATCAAATGATTACTTCTACGAATACAATAACCAGTTATCTTCCCTTACTCTTGAGTGGGGATTCTGATTACTTCTGATACCTTATATCATACTTTTTAATCTTATAACGAAGGTTGCGCTCCGTAATTCCAAGCAGCTTCCCGGCCTGAGTTTGGTTGCCGTGCATTTTAGCTAGGGCATCGTATATCATTGCCTTCTCAAGCGCTTCTATTTTATCATTAAGTGTCTCATCCCTGTCATAAGGTGATGATTGCTCTTCTCTGAATCCTTTCACATTCATCGGCAGATCATTTACCGTTATAAGGTTACCCCGTGATAAAACCACTGCTCTTTCAATAATATTTTCAAGTTCGCGGACATTTCCCGGGAAGTTATACTTCAAAAGATTATCCACTGCTTCCTTCGAGATCTCAATACCCTCCTTATTATTCCGAACAGAATACTTTTTAATGAAGAACTCAAGCAAAGGAACAACATCTTCTTTTCTCTCCCTGAGGGGGGGACGCAGATTGAAATAACATTAAGCCTGTAAAAAAGGTCCTCACGAAATGTTCCTTCGCTGATCTTCTGCTGAAGATTGCGGTTGGTTGCAGATATTATTCTTACATCGACGGGAATCTTCTCCGTACCGCCCACTCTTTCAATCTCACGCTCCTGCAGAACTCGAAGAAGTTTTACCTGCATTGCTGAGGGGATGTCTCCTATTTCATCAAGGAATATCGTACCTCCCGATGCAATTTCAAACCGTCCTTTCCGCATCCGGTCCGCCCCGGTAAATGAACCCTTCTCGTGTCCGAATAATTCACTTTCCAGAATGTTCTCTGACAGTGCGGGAATGTTAACAGCAATAAAAGTTCCTTCTTTCCTGCTGCTTATGTAATGCACTGCTTTGGCTAACACTTCTTTTCCAGTTCCGTTTTCACCGGTAATTAAAATAGATGCATTACTATCTGCTGCACGCGAGGCAATACTAAGCACTTCCTCCATTTTAGGCGACTGTGAAATAATAGAAGTCAATTTATGCTTTTCCTCAAGCTGCGATCTGAGTTTCCTGATCTCGGATTTAAGGCTGCGGTGTTCTATTATTTTTTCAATCATAACGTCAAGCTCATCAAGATCTACCGGTTTGGAAATATAATCGTAAGCGCCGAGACGCATGGCCTTGACTGCGTTCTCAACAGTGCTGTATGCAGTAATGATGACAAAACTTATCCCGGGATTTATCTGTTTGATTTCCTCAAAGACTTCAAGTCCTGTTTTACCAGGCATTTTGAAATCGGACAGGACTATATCAACCATATTCTGTTTGATAAGTTTAATTCCTTCCTCACCCGAACCTGCCGTTAACAGTGAATAGCCTTTCTTCTTCAGGTACCCGCTTAAAACTTCCCTCTGGGTCTGCTCGTCGTCGATTATTAAGATGGTGTATTCTTTCATTGCGGTAATAGTATTTTAAATGTTGTTCCTTTATTAAGGGCGCTTTCAAATGAAATAGTGCCCCGATGCTGTTCAATTATTTTTTGTGTGATGCTCAGGCCTAAACCAGTTCCGTCCTTCTTCGACGTATAATACAGATCAAATATTTTTTTCTTCCGGTCTTCGGGTATTCCCTTCCCGTTATCCGATATCATTATTTCAATCCTGTCATCCATGCATTTGTAATGAATAGAAATTTTCCCCTCTTCCCCCGATGCTTCAAATGCATTCTGTACAAGGTTCATTAAAGCCTGCTGCATAAGTTCCGGATCGAGCCTTACTTTACACGGATTCGTGCTGAACATTTTGAAATCTATTTTTCTCTTATCAGCTTCCGCCTGGAAAAGCTGGAAGATCCTGTCAAAATAATCATCTGCATCAACCTCTGCAGGTCTTACTTCAAACGGCCTGGCATAGTCCAGGAACTGTTTGATTATTTTATTGATCCTTGTGACTTCACTTCTGAGGAGATTTGTGATAGTATTGAATTCATCATTATTTTCTCCGGGAGAAAATTCTTTCTGAAGGCGCTGCGCAATCATTCCAATAGCATTAATGGGATTTCTTATTTCGTGTGCAACTCCCGAAGCAAGCTCGCCCATCGCGGATAATTTCTCTTTACGTTTAGCATTTTCTTCAAGCGCCTTTTTTTCTGTAATATCATCGAAGACAACAGTATAGCTTTCAATATTATTGTGGCTATCATAATTGGGGGTCGGACTGATTAGCAGGCATTTCTCTTCTGCCGCTATCCTTAATATCTTTTCTACGCTTCTTTCCGACACGATAATACCGGGAAGGAAATTAAAAGTGCTGATCTCACTAATATTCCTTCCCATAACTTCATCTTCTTTAAGCTTAAATAGTTTTTGCGCGGAACGATTGAAAAGCGAGATCTTTAAATCACTATTTACCACAATTACCGCTTCCTGCATATTTTTAAGCACTGAGCCGGTGAATGTTTTGAACTTTTTAAATTCTTCCGATATAGTTTTCAGGTTCTGGGAAGTAAATACTATACTCAATGTAATAATTGAGATAGCAGTCAGAATAAGAGTAATCATCAGAATTCTCTGATAAGCACGGGTCTCAACATTTTTTAATTCATCAAGAGAGAGTCCGATCCTGAAGATCCCAACTACGGAATTATCATAAGTGAGTCTTTTAACTACTTCATACACATCATTACCAAAGAAGGGTACTGTCCTGTAGTAAACGGAATCAGTTCGCAGTGCTGTCTGAAGGAAGCTGTCCCCGTTTACAGCATCAAGCGAATCGATATTGGTACTTGCAGCAAGGATCCCGCTTGAATCCTGCAGAGCTATATATTTTATCCCGGAATTCCTTGCAATATCCTGTATTATTTTTCCAATGCCGATTCTCTTTCTGAAGTCGAGCAGTTCCTTCGCATCCAGATTAACGACGATAGCTCCTTTGCTGCCGGTTCGGGCAACAGCCACGGCGTATCTCTGATCTCCGCTGAATTCAGCATTCTTCAGTCCGATAACTATTTCATTTTCCGAGCCGTTCAAAACGGGTTCAATCTCTTCGAAACGGTTAATATGTTCTTCACCGTGGATATGTCCGGGCTCCGGAATACGATTAGAAAGTATCCTATCGCCCGTCTTATCAAAAATATTTATTCTATAGAGATTATTAGCGCTGCCTATATCAATAAGCTTCTGACGGGTAAGCTTACCAGAGGCATCCAGGTCCCTGATAAGCCTGGCATTATTCAGCAGTCTTTCAGTGATCAAATCTTCGATCTCGAATCCCGAATTAATAGTATTAACGGAACTTTCGGTAATTGTTTCAATGAGTGCCAGGGATTGTTCATTAAGGATATGGTAGAGTTCACTCTTACCCTGCTGAAGTTCGAAATAAGCAGAGGTGATCATCACGATACCAATGATCACAGTTATAGCAATTACAGCAGACGGACGGAGCCTAAATTTCCATTTCACAATATTTCCCGAACAATTTTCATTCCTTAGTATCCATATGATTCGGGGAATTGAAACAGGGTTCGGATATTGAAATTCGCCGGGATGGTCGCAGTAAAACGCCTATAAAGTCGAAGTAAAATGATCCGCATCAAAAATCTCCCCAAACTGAATAATTTGATTATGGCATAACCGTTGATTAAACAAATCAAACGGACGTCCCTAAAAATAATAATTTGACAAGGAGATAGAAATGAAAAACATAGTAAAAATGCTGATAACCTCAGGGATGGTTTTGATACTAGGATTATATCTTAACAGCTCTGAACTGAATGCACAAACTAATGGAAACAAAACCGGCAAAGGATTTATCGACCTGAACAACGACGGGATAAATGATAATGCTATTGATTCCGATGGTGATGGAATTCCGAATTGTATGGATCCCGATTTTGTCAGGGCACAAAGAAGCAGCGCAAACCAGTACACTTTCTGGCACAGGCACAACTATAAATTCAACGCGGTTCATGGAAATGGTTTTGGACCGGGCAACGGTTCGGGACACAGCGGAATAGGTCCCCGGAACGGAACAGGGTTTGGACCAGGATCAGGATCGGGAACTTGTGACGGAACAGGTCCCAAAGGCAGAAGAGGCGGAAGAAGATAACAGCACTCCCTCAAACAAGCGGCAGATTCTTTCTGCCGCTTTTTTTATCCATTCAACAGATCTAAGAATTTAATCATTAGGAGAAGAAATTGACATTTTGGGTGTTCCGGCAGTGAAGATGCATTTTAAGGCAAGACAGAGTTAATTAAACACTCAGAAGGAATATCGCAATTATCCCGATTCCCATCGCCCACCATCCGTAGACATTCAGCTTTTCTTTCCAGATTATAAATGCTGCCAGTGTTGTCAACACAATTACACCGATATTGATAGAGGGATAAACTATAACTGCAGGCAGATTGTTTAGTGCGTCCAGCATAAAATATGAACTAAGAACATTAGGAATGCCGAGGATTAATCCGACGGCAATCGTCCTGGATTCAAGCCTGATTTTTTTAATCAGCGCATAAGTGAAAGAGTATAAGAAGGCAAATGAAAAAATAACGAAAATAAAAAAATTCTTTTCCGCTGCAGGACGCCAGTTCTGAAAAATCTTAAAACTGAAATCGTTGATGCCAATTGCAAGCAGAAGCAGGATGAGATAAAGGTAATCAGCTCCGTTGAAACTGCCGGAGGAAAACTTCCTGATAGAAAAGTAAAAAAGAAGGATAGTGATGAGTGCAAGTAATATTCCCGACAGCTGGAGCAGGGAGGGAATCTCATTATAGATAATTATTGAGAGTCCTGCTGGAATGATTACGGATAACCTGGAACTCACTGCGGAAAGAGAAGCACCCGCCTTGCTGACTGCAATGGCAAAAACGAAGAAGCCTATGAAGAATAATAAACCAAGTACAACTCCGAACAAAAACGCCGCAGTTGAATAAACGGGTACTGTATCTGAAACAAGTAAAATCAGACTGATAACCGAAGCTGTAAAATAATTTCCGCAAAGAAGCAGTATGGGATTGCCTTTTTTAGTATCGCTGTATTTCAGGATCAGGGTGATGGAAGTTGAGCAGATTACTGTTAGAAGGAGGGGAAACATATTAAAGCATCGTTAGGGGATCAGGGTAAATGAAATTATAACCGAGCATCTTCTTTAGTTTATCTGAATTTACAATTTTATAACTGTCATCAGTATCGATAAATTCAGGCAGGGGAAGGTTGAGTTTTTGTGCAGCTGCAGTATAAAATTCTTTTTTAGGAGGGTGCAGATCAGAACAGGCATTGAATATTTGATTCCATACATTCCTGATGATAACCTGGTGGATGATATTTATACAATCTTCACGGTGTATAAGATTGACAGGGATATTTCCGCCCGGTATATTTTTCCTTCCTGCAAAAAATTTAACCGGATTCCTGTCGGTATCAACAAGTCCGGCAAACCGTATAATACACTTTTCGAAAGACTGCTCTGCCAACAGCAGCCCTTCTACAATTTTCAGCGCTTTACCGGATTCTTTTTCGGGATGAAGTTCATCATTTTCAGTGACCATACGGTTTTCATTTCTGTATACTGAAGTTGAACCGATGAAAATTATCTTTCTAATGGGCGAGTTTTTTACTTCTGCCAGTATAGATTCAAGCTGCTTTGTATGAAAGTTAACTTTATCATCGCCCCCACCTGGAGGAATATTTATTACAATCAGATCGCTCTTAAAAAAATCATTTACATTATCTCCCTGCAATAAGGGATTTAACTCGATATGGAAGGGCTGAATGTTTTTCAGGGCAAGCAATTTCAGCTTTTCCGGGCTTTTAGTTGAACCTTTTACCCGGAATCCCTTTGCCGCAAGAAATTCAGCAAGAGGCAAACCAAGCCACCCGCATCCCAGTATTGAGATAGTATTATTCATAAAAATTAAATCAATCCTGGTATAAGTTAGAGTATTTTGAGGTCAATTACTCGGGAGAATTGGCGGATTGAACGAATATACGAATTGGGCGGATTAATTAATGAATGCGAATTATCGATTTGGAGGATTATTTATAGGATTAACGAATTTAATGTGAGGGGCCAGACGAATAAGGAATTCAGCGGATTTATTTTCTTAAACCGAACCGATGCCTTTGCGGATAGTTTTTTCTACAGCCTGTTTGAAGCTGCTCAGGTTCACAGGTTTAGAAAATACGAATTCAATTCCAAGTTCATTGTAATCAGTAATTATCTGCCGGTCGATATCACTGCTGAGGATCATCACCGGAGGCTTACCCTTCATTTCAAGTTTTTTAAGTGCTTTAACAAATTCATATCCGTCCATAACCGGCATTTTGTGGTCCGTTATTACTATAGCAGGCGGATATTCGAGAATTTTTTCAAGTGCTTCTTCTCCATTGGATGCAATGTCGACTGTATAATCGGGGGTAATGCTTTTGAGAATCTTGGAATAGAGAAGCCTGTCGGTTTTATTATCGTCTACCAAAAGGATTACAGAAGAAGCTACGGGGACAGTAAAAATAAATTCCGTACCGGCGCCGTATTCGCTCTGAACCCTTATTTCTCCGCCATGTTTTTCAATTATTTCTTTTACCAGGGAAAGACCCAGTCCGGTTCCTTTTTCACCTGCCGTACCTTCGGAAGAGAATTTTGTATCAACATTAAAAAGCTTGTCGAGATTTTCTTTTCTTATGCCGGTACCCGTATCCTTCACGCTGAATTCATAAAACCGGGTTTGTGCAGACCGGCCGGCCAGAGATAGTTATACTGCCTCCCGGCCTGGTAAACTTTATCGAATTAGAAATAAGATTATTGAAGACCTGGAGAAACAATCCTTTATCGGCAAAAACATAGAGGTCGTCTTCTACTTCGGATACTATCGAAATATTTTTCTGGATGGCAGTTCCGATAAGAGTATTTATTGAGTTCTCTATAATTCTGCCTGCTTCTGATTTCTCGGGTTCGAATTTGATTCTTCCTGTCTGGATGCGTGTCCAGTCGAGCAGTGAATTCACCAGCAGGAGCATCGACTGCGATGACTCGCGAATAAACTCAATGTACTGCCTTTTCTCCTCTTCGTTAAGTCCATCATCATTCAGCAGGAGATCGGTAAACCCGAGTATAGAACTGAATGGAGTCCTAAGGTCGTGTGAAATAATAGATATAAAACGGTCTTTTGTTTCATTGAGTTTAATAAGGTTATCTGTCGATCTTTTTAGTTCATCCTGTGCTTTTTTCCTTAGCGTAATATCGCTAATCAGCCCGTACATTTTAATAATAGATCCATCTGCGGAACGAACAAGATTTATTTTATTCCTGATCCAGACAACATTCCCCAGTTTA
This sequence comes from uncultured Ignavibacteria bacterium, assembly GCA_963832715.1. Taxonomy (GTDB): domain Bacteria; phylum Bacteroidota; class Ignavibacteria; order Ignavibacteriales; family Ignavibacteriaceae; genus DATFVA01. Next base: position 652,228 of record CAWHVB010000005.1, read on the forward strand.
TTAATAATTCTCAGTTCAAATTCATCCGAATTCTGTATCCGGCTGTTTAACATTCTTTTAAGGTGACGTTTTGCTTCATCAAAATCATCCGGATGAATTATTTTTAATATCAGTCTTGATTCAGTAAGAAAATCACTTTGAGAATAGCCCGTTATTCTTTCAACAGAGGAAGTATAAAAAACAGGGCGTAAGATAGTGCCGGTTCTTTCAAAAGTATAGAGGAAATCATCTATGTTCTCTGTTATGTTTCTGTATTTCTCTTCCGATTCCCTGATTGCCTGCTGAGCGCGTTTCCTCTCGGTAACATCTCTTGTAACAAAAACTACGTATGTTTTTTTATCCTGTACAAATGTAGATGAAGCGACCTCGGTGTAAAATCGGCTGTTATCTTTTCTGCGTCCGAGGAACTCAAATCTTCCCGGTGCATTTTTCTTCATTTCAAGGAGCTGCAGGTATTCGGCAACCCTGTATATATCATCGTTTGAAACGAGGTCGAGTATCTGCTGTCCTATAAGCTCCGAGCTGTTCCTGTAGCCGAATATTTCAGTGAAAGAATCATTGCAGAGAATAATCTTTCCCTGGCTTGACAGTGCAATCCCGTCTGTAACCGACTCAAATATTGCATTATAAAGTTCAAGCTTCTTATCAACAAGATATTTATCAGAGATATCGACAAAATAAACCGTAAAGAATTTCCTGCCGGTTTTTTCATTAACCGAGGAAGTAAAATAGGCAAGAGTCGGCACCCTGTTCCCCTTATTATCAACAAGCGGAAGTTCTATTCTTGTTTTCCGCTGATCGAACAAACTAAGTTCAAAGACATTTGATGCCAGATAATCGGGTGAGATAAAATTTGTAATATTACGTTCAATAACTTCTTCTTCGGTATAGCTAAGTTTTTCGGTGAATGTATTATTGACGTAGAATATATCCCCGTTTGTATCCATAGAACAGATGAGTTCACCCGCCTGGTTTATAATGGATCTGAATGTTTCCTCGGATGATTTTAATCTCGATTCAAAAACAGCGCGGTCGGTTATATCCGAGCAGCTTATAATGATGGGGTGAGCGCGGTTTTCAGTAAGGGCAAATTTAACTTCGTAAGTTTCTTTTTGTTTGTTTTCTTTAAAAAGAGACAGGGTTGTTTTCCAGTTTCCTGATTTTTCAAGTTCATCTTTAATTTTATTAAAATAAGATTTGTCGAACTGGCCGATTATATCCCCGACAAATTTTCCATAGGAATCCGGTAAAGCATTAAAGCACTTTTCAGCTGCATTATTAAAAAACTTGATATCTCCTTCGAACCCTGTTGTAAGGATGGGCTGGGGGATATCCCTTGCGGCCGTAGCGTAAGCATCAAGTTTACTCAAATCCTCCCTGAGACGACTGATCTCTTTTTCAAGGGTAGTTACGTTTTCAAAAAACAGGTAGATGAATTTTATCTGCCTGTGTTTCGTCTGATAAGGCAGGATCCTGCAGTTGTAAGAATGTTTGTTTCCATTCTTATTAATCTCAACAGTCAATTCTTCAGGCGATCTGTTTTCTACAGATCTGTCAATTACGGCAAGCAGTTCATCGACTGTCTTTTCCGGAAATAAAACCGACAGGGGTCTGTCATTAACAGGCTGTTCCGATGAAAGTAATTGAATAGAATCTTTTCCCGAAAGATATTTTACGCGCCGGTGATAATCGAGTATTAAAAAGATATCATAAAAACTATCGGCAATCTTATTTATTCTTCCTGCAAGCTGGAAATCATCTTCTTCAGCCAGCTTCAGAGTCTTTATATCTTCGATAATTAAAATCCCCCCGGCGAACTGACCATCAGTAAAAACAGGCGAAGCTTTTACAAAAAGAGATATGAATCCCTCCGCAGAGACAGACATATTTCTTATCTCTTTCTCGAAAGAATAACCCTGTTTTAGTTCAAGCAGTTCTTCCCTGATGCTCGTTCCGGGGAACAGATCCTGTTCAAGGATGTTCAGACCTGTGAGCGAAAAGGAATCTATGTTATACAGAACTCCATACCGGGAATAATTTTCATTAACAAAATCGATTTCCCAGTCGGCAGAAAATGTTAATATGCCTACAGGAGCGTTTTCAAGAACTTTTAGGAGATAATCTTCCCTGTTAGTAAATCCTGGATTATCGGATATATTTTGCATTATGTATATTTTTCATCAAAGAGCTATTCCCGTAACATCAATTATCATGCTATTTAACACCGGGCGATGAAGTATAGTCTAAGCACTGGTAAGTTGTTCAATTATAATAAGTTAGGCAAAGCCTACTTATGTAAATAAATTCAGCAAAAATTAAGCTAACCGGATCAAATGTATCATTTTGGATTAATTAGATCAATTCATTTCATAAGGGGAATATCAGAACTCACTTTCCCTTAGCCTTCTAAAGAGAAGGTTAACGGGTGCATTTCGATAATCCTGATGGATTTCAGTCAGGACTGTAAAAGCATCATTAATCGGATAATCTTTCTTCCAGCCTTTCCAACTCCTGCCTCAGTTCCGCCGGCAGCCTGTGGCCGAACTGCTTGTAATACTCTTCCATTTCTTTAGCCTCTTCACACCACTCATCCTTATCGACTGAAAGTATTCTTTGAAGATTCTTATCAGGAATATTCATACCCGAGAGATCGAGAGTATCTTTAGTGGGAATGTATCCTACGGGAGTTTTCTTTGCATCTGCTGTTCCATCGCATCTGCCGAAGATCCATTTTATAACTCTGATATTATCTCCGAAACCGGGCCAGAGAAACTTTCCCTCCTCATTCTTCCTGAACCAGTTGACGTAAAATATTTTTGGAAGCTTGTTATCATCGCCTTTTTTGCCGATATCCAGCCAGTGGTTAAAATAATCCGCCATGTTGTACCCGCAGAATGGCAGCATAGCAAAAGGATCATGCCGCAATTTGCCCATTACACCTACGGCTGCTGCAGTCATTTCTGAAGATACTGCCGAACCAATGAACGTACCATGCTGCCAGTTGAATGCCTGGTAGACAAGAGGAATAGTGGTGGACCGTCTTCCTCCGAAAATAATGGCTGAGATAGGAACGCCCTTAGGGTTCTCCCAGTCGGGATCTACGACAGGGCACTGAGATGTAGGAGCTGTGAATCTTGAATTCGGATGTGCTGCATTTTCATCCGATTCCGGAGTCCATTCATGCCCCAGCCAATTCAGGAGTTTGGCAGGTTTCTGTTTGGTCATCCCTTCCCACCAGATATCGCCGTCAGGAGAAAGGGCAGTGTTAGTGAAAATAGAATTCTTTTCCATTGTGAGCATTGCATTGGGATTTGTATCCATTGATGTTCCGGGCGCGACGCCGAAGAACCCTGCTTCGGGATTTATCGCATAAAGTCTTCCGTCTTCGCCGAATTTCATCCAGGCAATGTCGTCGCCTACAGTTTCCACTTTCCAGCCGGGTAAGGTCGGGGTAAGCATAGCGAGGTTTGTTTTTCCGCAGGCGCTTGGAAAAGCTCCTGCTATATATTTCTTTTCACCTTCGGGATTAGTGATACCCACAATAAGCATATGTTCAGCAAGCCATCCCTCTTTGCGCGCCATAGAGGAGGCGATACGTAATGCAAAACATTTCTTTCCGAGCAGAGCATTGCCGCCGTAGCCGCTTCCGAAGGACCAAATACTTTTCTCCTCGGGGAAATGGACAATGTACTTTGTATTATTGCAGGGCCAGGGCACATCTTTTGTCCCGTTAGTAAGAGGCATTCCGACAGAGTGAAGGCATTTAACAAAATTGCCGCCGCCGAGAATCTTTAACACTTCATCTCCGATACGCGTCATGATCTTCATATTGCATACAACATAGGGTGAATCGGTTAACTGCACACCAATATGGGAGATATTCGAGCCAAGCGGACCCATGCTAAAAGGAATAACATACATCGTCCTGCCCGACATACACCCTGAAAACAATCCTTTTAAAGTTTCCTTCATCTTTGCAGGATCCTCCCAGTTGTTGGTGGGACCTGCGTCATCTTCTTTTTCTGAACAAATGAAAGTACGATCCTCTACTCTTGCAACATCTGAAGGATCGGAATGACAAAAATAACTATTGGGTCTGAGATCACTATTCAGCCTTGTAAACGTACCGCTTTCGACTAGTTTCTGAGCCATCTCATCGTATTCTTCATCTGAGCCATTACACCAGTAAACAGATTCAGGCCGGCACATTTCAGCCATTTGGCTGACCCAATCAGTTAATTTTTTATTCTGAACCATTGCTAACCTTTCAATATTATTAATATCATAAGCAAACAGGGATTCCATTCCGGGACGCCTGTTTTCCGTAAGTTGTTTTGTAATTTGATCCTATCGAATTTTTAAAGATAATATTTCAACTTCAGGTTACAAAATTTTTAATCCGGAGATATCGCTAAAAAATACCCTGAATGTAAAAATTTATTAAATTTGCTCCACTATTAATATGAGCAGAAGCAATATGTTCGTTTTCCTGCAGTACATTGGAGATAAAACAATAAATTTTTTCAGGGAAATGGGTCAGGTATCCCGGCTTTTGTGGGGTATCATTCTAAGTTTCCCCTCAATTCCGCGCAGCAGGAAGATCATTTTTTTCCAGATGGAACATATTGGTGTTAATTCGCTTCCCCTGGTTTTAATAATTGCCGTTTTTACAGGTGCAGTAGCCGCATGGCAGGCTGCTTACCAGCTGAAAGGGGTAGCTCCTCTCTCTTTCCTTGGCGCGGCAACAAGCAGGGCAATAGTAACGGAGTTAGGACCTGTATTGACCGGGATTGTTATAGCAGGCCGAGTAGGAGCATCTATAGCTGCCGAACTAGGAACAATGAAAGTAACTGAACAAATTGATGCTCTCGAGACGATGGCTATAAGTCCTGTAAGATACCTTGCAATGCCTCGTTTCCTGGCGGCAGTTTTAATGATGCCGCTGCTTGTTACTTTTGCTAATGTAATTGCTGTGCTTGGTGCATATATCGTCTCCAACTATTTTCTGGGTGTTTCTTATGCTGTTTACTTTTCGTCGGTAAAGCGATTCTTCGAGATCCCCGATTTTGTATCTGGTCTGATAAAAACCATAGTTTTCGGAGGAGTTACATCATTGCTGGGATGTCATATCGGATTCCGGACTGAAGGCGGTGCAGAGGGTGTGGGTCTTTCTACTATCCGCTCTTTTGTGCTTTCTGCTGCACTGATATTAATAATGGATTATATACTATGGATGCTCATTTTCTGAGAAAAGGCTCCTGAGTTCTGCATCATACCGTTGTAAAAAGTTAGAGTTTATATTCCATTCAAGCTGCTATGTATTTATTGATCCATAGCCTAAAAGTGCGGATCGATTCTCAAATGCCGGGTAGCCCTCCACCGGGCATTTCAGTTTAATTTCTCATGAATTTTGTGTATAATTAATCAAATTCATTTTTATAATTTAGGTGCCTGCCATGGATAAAATAAACTATCAAATTAAAGAAAGGGCTGAGAAAGTTGTTCTGCCCGAGAACCCGGGATTTGGAGCTATATTTACAGATCATATTTTTGAAATGGACTACAACCCGAAACAAGGCTGGCATAATCCTGTTATAAAACCCCTCGAAGATCTTTCTATTCATCCTGCTACTATGTTTATTCATTATGGACAAGCAGTATTTGAAGGACTTAAAGCTTATAAAACCGAGAACGGCGACGTTGTTATATTCAGACCAGATGAACATTTTAAGAGATTAAACCGGTCTTCCAAACGAATCTGCATTCCGGAAGTTGATGTGGATTTTATGCTTCATGCTCTTAAAGAACTTGTAGCTATCGAGCAGAACTGGATACCTAATAAAAGAGGAGAATCCCTCTATATAAGACCATTTATTTTCGGAACAGATGAAATTTTAGGCGTACGTCCTTCTACAACATATAAACTGGTTATATTACTCTCACCGGTAGGTGCTTATTACCCTGAGGGATTTAAACCTGTGAAGATACTTGTACAGGATGATTACGTAAGAGCAGCCAGAAAAGGTTTAGGTGAATGCAAAACACCTGCAAATTACGCAGCAAGTCTTCTTGCAGCACAGCAGGCAAGGCAGCAGGGATTTACTCAGGTATTATGGCTTGACGGAGTTGAACAGAAGTATATTGAAGAAGTTGGTACGATGAATATATTTGTAAGATTTAAGAATGAGATAGCAACTCCAAAGCTGACAGGGAGCATACTTCCGGGTATAACCAGGAAATCTGTTCTACAGATATTAAACGATTGGGAAATGAAAGTAACTGAAAGACTCATCCCGATGCAGGAAGTCATTGAAGAATACAAAAAGGGAAATGTGCTTGGTGTTTTCGGAACGGGTACTGCTGCTGTAATATCGATGGTTGGATTGGTTAAGTATAAAGAACTTGATATGAATTTCACCGATGACGAATTTGCGCTAAAGCTATTCAACGAAATCACTTCAATTCAGTACGGAGTTAAACCGGACCGGTATAGCTGGCTTACTTATGTGGAAAAAAAACAGGTTGAAGTTTAAACTCTTTTACATTCCTTTCTTTTTTTGAAAAAAGGCTGTCCGGGTAGGGCAGCCTTTTCTTTTATATCTTATTTTGTTCCCGCCGTATGAAGCAGATGTCCCCAAGAAAATGCATAAATGCCGGATGATTAAGTCCACGAAAATACTGGGATCTTGAGAATGAATGAGAATATATAGTGATGAAATGCACAAAGAAGTTTGTAATGTCATAAAAAGATTAGTTCTTGTGATACTTTCGTGAGGAAATACCGGATGCGGAAAAGTACTTTATAAACCGGCTGACAGATACTAAACCAAAACGGGAGTTTAATATGAGAAGATCATTTCTATCTGTATTCATTCTATTATTTTCATCATTATCATTTCCTCAATGGACGCGGACGCGCGGTCCGGAAGGCGGATCTATTGGTGCGTTATACGCTGTAAACGGAACAATATTTTCAGGCACATATTCCAATGGAATTTATGCTTCCACTGATGACGGGGTAACCTGGACTGCAAGAAATACCGGCATCGAGGATTATCGTGTTTTGGCAATTACCGGTGCAGCCGGCAATCTTTTTGCAGGTACTGAATCAAACGGAGTTTTTCATTCAACTGATAACGGTCAGACCTGGCTGCCCCCTAATAATGGCTCAGGCTTTTATGTTACTTCATTGATTACAAAAGATAATTATGTTTTTGCCGGTACAATACAAAGCGGTGTACAGAGGTCTTCAGACAACGGGGTTACATGGGAGACCGCATACCCTAATGATTTTATTTATGGTTTGGGTGTAAGCGGGAACAGGTTATTCGCCTCCGAAAATGCTCACACGCTTGTCTCTACAGATGATGGAGACACATGGAACAATGTTCCCACCCTGGAGGCCAGGGCGCCGTATAATTTTTATACATCGGGCAGCCTTGTAATAGCCGGCGGTACTAATGAAGTTTACCGTTCAACGGATGGCGGAATAACTTTTGCCACAATCCCGGTGTACTTTAATTTCAGTGTTGTAAATCTGTACTATATAACGGCCATAGGTTCGACTCTTTTTATGACTACCTCATACGACGGTGTTTACAAATCTGACGACCAGGGTTTAACCTGGTCGGCCGTGAATTTCGGGATGGGGCCGAAGGATCTACTTTCGATTACAGTTACCGGATCTTCCACTCTGTTGGCCGGGGCTCATTATTCAGGTTTATACCGGTCAACTGACTCCGGTTCTTCCTGGAATAAGTCTATGTCGGGTATTCCCGCAGGAGCTTCAATTGCATCATTCTTTTCTTCTGATTCATCATTGCTTGCAGGAACACGCGATGGTATATACAGAACGACTGATAATGGATTGAACTGGAGTAAGTTAACAGGAAATGATACGGTTAATTATGCCCTGGTACGCGGCGTCTGCCAGAATGGTCAGTCAATTTATGCAGGGACATTTTATCAATTCTATTCTACAATTTATAAATCTCCCGATAACGGAAATACATGGATCAGGAGCGGCAATGGGCTCCCTACGAGTATTACTTTTATAAATGGAATGGGGGTAATCGGTGATAATGTAGTTGCGGGAACAGACCTCGGGTTATTTTACTCTACAGATCAGGGTGGTTCCTGGCATCACGCTGTTGCTCCTAATAGTTCTGTAAAGAGTATTACAACGGGGGGAGGTTATATCTATGCGCTTGAGGGTTTTGTCGGGATATTCAGATCCAGTGACGGGATCAATTGGAGCCAGGTTGCCATAGTTAGCGGTAAAGTTGAAAAAATTTCAGCAATTGATAACTATGTTTATGCCGGTACTGCCTTCAGCGGGGCGTTTTATTCACCTGACTACGGCCTAGATTTTTATCCCTGCCAGGGCTTTCCAAATGGTGCCTCTGCATTCGGAATAGGACCTGCAGGTAATGGGATCGTGCTTGCCGGTACGGATACCTATCCAACAAGTATATATGCATCTTTTGATAATGGGATGAACTTTGCACCATATAGTGAAGGCTGGGGACAAAATATCCCCGCAGAATATTTTGCAGCAAGCGATTCTTTTATGCTTGCAGGTACAGATTATAACGGAGTATGGCGAAGACTTTTACCGGGAATCATACCGGTCGAACTTACTTCGTTTGACGCAACGGCAAGCAGCAAAAATGTTAAGCTGAACTGGTCAACAGCAACTGAAAAAAATAACAGCGGGTTTGAGGTTGAGAGAAAGATTCTGGAATTTCCTGAAAAAGATTCATCAACGTGGGAGAAGATTATTTTCATCGAAGGGAACGGAACCAGCACCCGGCCGCATTCATATTCGTTTACAGATAAAAATTTATCCTCAGGCAAATATTCCTACAGGCTAAAGCAGATTGACCTTAATGGCTCCTATCATTATTCAAATTCTGCTGAAGTGTCAATTCAGGCACCGGCTAAATTTTCATTAGATCAGAACTACCCTAATCCTTTCAACCCGTCTACCAAAATAAATTACTCAATTCCTGAAAAGAGTTTTATCTCACTTAAGGTTTATGATATACTTGGAAAAGAAGTCGCGGCACTTGTTAACGAACAGAAACCGGCAGGATCCTATGAGGTTAATTTTAATGCTTCCGGTCTCGCCTCGGGTATATATATCTATAAACTAGAATCCGGCGGTAATATATTGACCCGTAAAATGCTGCTGATGAAATAACGACATTTGTAGCCTCAGCTAATATCATTTTTTACACGGGTTTTTGTTACATAAAATATTTTTTGAAAAAATTCGCATTAATACTTGACAAGTGCACATCTGTACACTATATTAGCAGTGAACAATTGAGCACTATTATGAAAAATGAATTAACAGACAGGCAGCAGGAGATTTTAAGCTTTATTCATCAGTTTCGGGATGAAAACGGATATCCTCCTACTCTAAGAGAAATCGGTAAAAAATTTCAAATATCATCCACTTTCGGAGTTAAACGCCATCTTGATGCCCTTGTTAAAAAAGGCTATCTAAACGTAGAAAGCAATGCAAGCCGCGGAATTTCAATCCTTAGAGATGATCAGTTTACTGACCCGGGAAATGACGACGTCTTCCGAAAAGTTCCGATAGTTGGCCGTGTAGCTGCCGGTTCGCCCATACTTGCGATAGAAAACATTGAAGGAAGTATAGTAATAGACCCGGCTTTTATGAAGAAATCTCAGGACTGTTTTGCGTTAAAGGTAAAAGGGGACAGTATGGTTAATGCTGGAATCTTCGAAAATGACCTTGTGATCGTCATCCCACGCAATGACGCATCTAATGGTGATATTATAGTAGCTATGCTGGAAGATGAAGTGACCGTCAAGACTTTTGAGAAGAAAAATGATTCAATCAGACTTCTTCCTCAAAATGATAATTATGCTCCAATAGAAGTAGATAGATCAAAGGAATTTAAAATCGTAGGCAAAGTAACCGGAGTTGTCCGGTGGTTAAATTAAATCGGAGTAAAAAATGAAATCACAATTGTTTTCATCGGCTATAATGAACAGGAATCGCGTCAGATTTTTGTATCAGCTCGATGAAGTGGTGTTGGATCCATACTATATAACTATCGAAAAAAACGGTAAAAAAGTTATATACGGACGGATGAACAATTCCAATGAAATTAAGAAATTTGAGTACGACAGGATCGCAAATATCAGAATACTGAAAAGTATGAGGTTTTCGCCAATAATTCCTTTAATGCCCAGAGCAGTTTAAGGAGGTTAATAAGATGAATACTCTGAAACGAAAAAACATAGATTACCTGATCGAACAATTCTGGAAAAACGGGTACCTTACAGTCAGTAGAAAATTCGGTACGTACCTGCCGGAACCTGAAAAGATAGGCGGTTTTGATGTGGATATAATTGCCAGGCAGGGGAAAGACTACGCCCTGGGTATCACGATATCTGAAGATGATTTTAAGGATCCCCAGCTGCTTGACAGAATAAGCTATCTTGCAACCAGACGCACAAGATTTACTCAAAAGCAGGTTCTGCTTTATATTGGTGTTCCCGATGAACATATACTTCTTACAAAAGGATTGATCGATTCACTATCAAATGAGATCAAAGCAAATATTAGGCTATTTAATATAGTGGACAGATCGCTTCCGCAGTTAGACCGTTCCCGTAAAACCCGTAGAGTTCCTATTTCCTGACTAACCGGCCTTTAGATACCCTCTTTACGGCCTAACCTTTTTTTGCCTTTTATTAATTTACCTGTACCGTATATTTGTACGCTAAAACCCTGTGGTAAGACTGTTTGTCTACCTTGACATTCAGAGGGGTTAGGGTTAATTTTACACGCTTAATCAATTTTTAGGACGGAATTTGGTCAGACATACCGAACAAGATGAAAAGCTTCAGCAGGACTTAAAAAAATCAGGTGAGATTCCGGTTCATATAGCAATTATAATGGATGGTAACGGCAGGTGGGCACGCAAAAAAGGATTGCCGAGAGCTGCTGGTCATAAACGGGGTGTTGATACCGTCAGAGATATTGTCGAAGCTTGTGCACAAATAGGGGTAAAGTATCTTACCCTTTATACCTTTTCAACTGAAAACTGGAAAAGACCAAAAGATGAAGTTTCAACTCTTATGAGACTTCTGCTGAAAAGTCTGAAAGACCGTACAGACGAACTGATGGAAAATGATATCAAACTTACTACGATCGGCGATATCGAATCTCTTCCTGCAGAAGTATGTCACCGGTTGAAAGAAGATATTAAACGAACGGCAAAAAATAAAAAGATGACACTCAACCTGGCCCTCAGCTATAGCGGCAGGTGGGAAATACTTAAAGGCATCAAAAAAATAGCCGAAAAAGTTTCAGCAAATGAACTTTCGTTAGATGATATAAATGAAGAGACATTTTCCCGTTTTCTGACCACTCAGAATATGCCTGATCCTGATTTATTGATAAGAACCAGCGGGGAATTCAGAGTAAGTAATTTTCTGCTATGGCAGATTGCCTATACCGAATTTTACATTACCGATGTTTTCTGGCCTGATTTTAAAGGGTACACCTCTATGACGCTGTGAAAAGTTTTCAGAAAAGAGAGCGCAGATTCGGTAAAGTAAGTGAACAAATAAAAAAGAATGATAAAGGCTTAAAGAATGTCTCAACCCTTCCCAAAGAAACTGTTTAAATATTCATACCTTATATTCATTGTACTCGTGGGATGCGGTTATCTGCACGCACAAAACCAGCCGAAAGTTTTTAAGGTGCTGGGTATTTCTGTTGAAGGCAACAAATCAGCTGATGCAAGCACTATAATTGCAAACAGCGGGTTAAAGGTCGGAGATGAAATACAGGTGCCCGGCGATCAGACAATGAATGCCATCAAACAATTATGGTCGCTTAATATTTTTTCAAATATTGATATTGAAATTGAAAAACAGCTCGACAACGGCGTCTTTCTATTAATTAAGGTAGAAGAATATCCCCGTTTTGAAAAGCTCGTGATTGAAGGAAATGATGAGATTGATGCTGACGATATAGAAAAGAAATCAGAGTTTATAAGAGGACAGATTCTTAAACCCCAGGAAATTACAAACTTTGAACAACGGGTTCTTAAGCAATATGCAGATGAAGGATACCTGAACGCAAAAGTTCATACGGAAAGATTTGATTATTTCCAGGCAGATACTACAGAGGATGAAGTTGTTGTAACATGGAGAAATGAGAAAGATCTGTCAGATGAGTACAAGGTTAATTATCCCAAAAGTGAGATCACGTATTCGGACCTGGTATCCAGGATCAAAGAAAGGATACTCCTCAAACTTATTGTTGAAGAGGGTGAAGAAGTAACTGTAAGAAAGATTGAATTTACCGGGAATCATGCTTTCGATGATTCCGATCTGCGCGGTGCAATGGATAAAACGGAAGAATCAAAATGGTGGAAGTTCTGGAGCAGCGCACAGTTCCATCCTGATAAATACCAGGATGATAAAGACCTCATCGTAAAATTTTACCAGAAGAACGGATACAGGGATGCAGAAATTGTTTCGGATTCCCTTATCTATTATAATGATAATAAGGATCTTGAAATATTGATAAATGTTTACGAAGGTCCTCAATATAGAGTTCGAAATATAACTTTTTCCGGAAACACCGTTTTTCCGGATGATGTTCTAAGGCAGAGACTCGATTTTGCGAAGGGCGATGTTTATGATTATGAGAAGTTTCAGAAAAATCTTCATGGAAATGAGAAACAATCCGATCTTTCCTCCTTGTACCTTGACAATGGCTACCTGACATATAATGTCCAGGCTACTGAAGAGAAGGTTCCTCCGGATTCTATGGACATTTCTATCCGTATTGAGGAGAGAAACCAGTTCAAGGTAGGCAAAGTTGATATAACCGGGAATGATAAAACCAAAGACAAAGTTATAAGAAGAGAACTCTATACAGTTCCGGGTGATTATTTTAACCGTGGGTTATTATTACGAAGCATCCAGCAGCTTGCAAACCTGCAGTATTTTAATGTGGAAAAACTTTATGGTCCGCAGGCAATTGATTATTCACTTGCTAATGACAGTACAGTAAATGTTGTATTCAACGTTGAAGAAAAATCGAGTGATTATCTTAATGCTTCTGTTGGTTATAGCGGCAGTTTCGGATTCAGCGGTTCGGTAGGAATAACACTGACGAACTTTTCTATCGCCGAGCCTTTCCAGCTGGGCGGGGGACAAATATTAAGTTTTAACTGGCAGTTCGGTGTCGGCAGTCTCTATCGTACTTTCACACTCGGTTTTACTGAACCCTGGTTTATGGATACTCCTACTCTCGTTGGTGCTGAAGTTTTTGATACCCGCCAGGCATATATTTACGATTTACGTCAGTCAGGCGGAACATTAAAACTCGGCCGGAGGTTAAAATGGCCGGACGATTTCTTTTATATACAGGGACTATTTAAGTTCCAGTATAATAATGTAATAAACGGCGGAAACTACTACGCTGAAGGACAATCGAGACAGTATACCGTTGGTGCTACAATTTCCAGAAAGGATATAGATAACCCTATCTTTCCTTCAACCGGTTCTAATATAGCTCTCGATGGAGAACTCTCAGGCGGTCCTTTACTGCCGGGTGATGTAGATTATTATAAACTGGGTTTCAAAGCTGAATGGTACAAGAGACTTTTCAATTCAAACAGACTTGTGTTCTATTCGGTGGCCGATCTTGGTTATATAGAAGAAATAGTAAAAGGAACTCAGATTCAGCCTTTTGAATTCTTCTATATGGGTGGAAATGGACTTATTATTGCTACCTCTCCCTTAAGAGGATATGATGACAGAACAGTCGGACCCCGGAATTCTCAGGGTAATGTAATCGGTGGAAGAGTGATGACAAGGTATACCACTGAATTAAGGTTTGCCGTTACTCTTGATCCGATCCCTCTTTACCTGATTACTTTTGCGGAAGCCGGTAATGTGTGGGAGGACCTTAATAAAACCGATCCTTTTAATTTAAGACGTTCGGTCGGGTTCGGAGCAAGGATTCTTATAAACCCAATAGGGCTTATAGGCTTCGACTTAGGTTACGGATTTGACAGGCAGGAAGTTGACGGAAAAGACCCCGCCTGGCTATTCCATTTTCAGTTCGGAAGAGGATTTTAAAACGTAATACTAAATTTTATTGTAAATTATATAACTGCTGTTAATATTTTTCGCGCAATATTAATATTTTATTAAATAATCGAGGTAAAAGTAGTGAAAAAGTATCTTTTAATTCTTTCAATTTTATTTCTTAGTGCAGTAGGTCTTATCCAGGCACAGACAAATCAAAAACTTGGTTACGTTGATTCACAGGTAATACTGACGCAATGGTCTGAGGCAATAAAAGCGCAGGGCGATCTTGATGCTCTTACCAATAAATGGTCGGCTCAGCTTGATAGTATGACCCAGGCTTATCAGCAGTCTGCAAATGATTACCAGAAGCAGGTGAATACAATGCCTGAAGATAAAAAGCTTTCTTCTCAGCAGAAACTTGTACAAATGGAAAATGATATTATGACGTTCAGAAAAGATAAATTTGCACAAGGCACCGGCGAGATCTACAAGAAAAATGATGAGATTTTTGCTCCTATTAAATCAAAAATATATGATGCAATTGGTAAAGTTGCTAAAGAAGAAGGTATGAATTTTATCTTTGATAAAAGCGGCGATATAATACTGCTTTATGCTGATTCTGCTTTTGATGTCACTTATAAAGTGCTTGATAAGTTAAAAAGAGGAAGTTAAGTTTCACACTAACTAACGGGATTGAGAGCAGTTCTTTAATTGTTAAGAACTGTTTTCCCGTTTCCAGTAATATAAAAAATTAGTTCGGAGTTTATATGAAAAGCTTTGGGATTATTCTCTCAGCATTTTTTTTAACGATTTCTATACCTTCCTTCGCCCAGCTTAAAATCGGTTATGTCGATTCGAATACTATAATGGACAACCTGCCTGATGCCCAGGATGCAAGGCAGAAGCTTGATGCTCTGGTTAAAGAGTGGCAGGCTGAACTGAATAAAAAAGAAGCCGACTGGAAAGCTAAATACGATGATTATGAAAAAAGAAAACTTATTATGACCGATCAGACCCGTACCGAAATGGAGGCTGAACTTACGAATATGGAAAAGGATATATCCGATTACAGGGAAAAGAAATTCGGTAATAACGGCGAACTTTTTCAGAAGCAGGATGAATTGATGAAACCTGTACAGAATAAGATATTTAATGCTATACAGGATATTGCACAGGATGAGAACCTCGATTTTGTATTCGATAGAAGCGGTGATGTTATGCTTTTATATGCCAAGGAAGAATATGACATCACAAATAAAGTCCTCGATAAACTGAAATTAGAGTAATGAAAGTAAGTCTTAAAGACATTGCCGATTATATCGGCGGAGAAATAACAGGGGATGATAAAGTTGAGATAAAAAACCTGGCTAAAATTGAAGATGCCGAACCCGGCGATCTTACATTCCTTTACCTTTCCCACTATGAAAAATATTTTCCGGAAACCAAAGCATCTGCTTTATTGGTAAAACCCGGGTTCGAAAAATCCCGGAATGACATTTCCTATATCGAGGTTCCCGACCCGAATAAATCTTTCTTTAAACTGATGAGGAAATTTTTCCCCCCATTATACCCCCTTGAAGGAATCGACAAAACTGCATCTGTTCACCCCGGGGCGAACCTTGGAGAAAATGTTTCGCTTGGAAAGAATGTGGTGATATCGGAGGGATGCAGGATAGGCAATAATGTTAAAATCTTTCATAATACTGTGCTTCTTCAGGATGTTGAAATAGGCGACGATTGTTTAATATTTCAGAATGTTAGCATCAGGGAGAATTGTAAATTAGGAAGCCGTATTATCATTCATCCCGGTACTGTTATCGGCTCCGACGGCTTCGGATTTGAACCTGATCAGGAAGGGAAGTTCCATAAGATACCCCAGATCGGCAATGTTATTATTGAAGATGATGTTGAGATTGGTTCCAATGTCTCGATCGACCGGGCTTCAATAGGGTCTACTTTAATTAAACGGGGAGTGAAGATAGACAACCTTGTTCAGATTGCACACAATGTCTATGTCGGCGAAGATACTATTATCTCTGCACAGGCGGGTATTTCCGGAAGCACAAAGGTCGGAAGGAATTGTTTTATACTTGGCCAGGTTGGATTGACCGGCCACATTGATATTGCAGACGGTGTTATTCTTATTGCTCAGTCCGGTGTTTCAAAAAGTATTACTAAGGCGGGCACATACTTCGGTTCCCCGGCTAAAGAAGTTAAAACGGCTTTTAAACTTGAGTCCCACATCAGAAATCTCCCCGAATATGTAAAGAAAATTTCTGAACTTGAAAACGAAGTTAAGAATTTGAGAACTCTGATCGATAAAAAATCTTCAGAGCAGCACTGACTTGAAAACCTGTCGTTTATTGGATTTCAAAACTCATCTTGCTATTTTATTAACCGATTTTTAAAAACAAAATTCCGGACTTTCAATGCTAGAACAACAAAGAACGATTGCTAAAGAAGTTTCAATATCTGGAATAGGTCTGCATACCGGCACTGAATGCACTATGACCTTCAAACCGGCTCCTGAAAACTATGGAGTTAAATTTGTAAGAGTTGACCTAAATGGTAATCCCGAGATCCCTGCTAATGCTGATTATGTAATTGATATATCACGCGGAACTACCCTCGGTATCGGGGAGGCTAAGGTCCATACGGTTGAACACGTGCTTGCTGCGATATATGGACTTCAGATAGATAACCTTACTATTGAAATTGACGGAATTGAACCTCCTGTAGGTGACGGCAGTTCTCTGCCTTATGTGAACGAACTTTTAAGTGCGGGATTTGTTCAGCAGGATGCACCAAAAGATTATCTTATCATTGATGAAACAGTAATGTACCATAATGATGAGAAGCAGATCGACATTGTCGCACTCCCTCTCGATGGCTACCGTATTACTGTTATGGTCGATTATCAGAATCCTGCCCTCGGCAGTCAGCATACCGGCTTATTTGACCTCGAAAAAGAATTTGTATCGGAATTTGCACCCGCCAGAACGTTCTGTTTTTTGAGTGAAGTTGAGGAACTGGCAGACCAGGGATTAATAAAAGGCGGAGACATCGATAACGCTGTAGTTATTATAGACCGTGATCTTGATGAAAAAGGACTGAAAAATCTTCAGACTAAAGTCGGTATCAAACAGAAAATATCCCTTGGCTCAAATGGAATATTAAATAACAAGGAACTCCGCTTCAGGAATGAACCGGTAAGACATAAACTGCTTGACCTTATCGGTGACCTCGCTCTGATCGGTGCTCCTGTAAAGGCCCAGATTCTTGCTGCACGCCCGGGACATAAGGCAAATGTTGAATTTGCTAAACAGGTGAGGAAACTCTTTCAGCAGCGGAAGCTTGTTAAGAAATACCAGTTTGTAAAGAAAGAGGGTATTGTCTTCGACGCAAATGCAATTCAGAGGATATTGCCGCATAGATACCCTTTCCTTCTTGTAGATAAGATAATTGAACTTCAGATTGATAAAAAAGTAATTGGGGTCAAATCAGTTACTGTGAATGAACCTTTCTTCCAGGGACATTTCCCGGGACAGCCAATCATGCCCGGCGTACTCATTATAGAATCAATGGCACAAACAGGCGGAATATTGCTTCTAAATTCTTTCCCTGACCCGGAAAAGAAGCTTGTCCTGTTCATGCAGATAAATAACGCAAAATTCAGAAAACCGGTATTCCCCGGGGATCAGCTGTACCTTGAAATAGTTCTTACCAACAAAAAAAGTAAAGTTGTGATGATGCAGGGGAAGGCATTTGTTAATGAAGTCCTTGTTGCTGAAGCAGACTTTATGGCAGGTATAGTTGATCGTGAATCAAACTTAAACTCTCAGGCTTAATTGTAAAAATTATGGATACCATACATCCTACCGCAATTGTCAGCAGTAAAGCAAAGCTCGGCAATAATGTAAATATTTTGCCGTACACAATAATTGAAGATGATGTTGAAATTGGTGATGACTGTACAGTGGGTCCCCACGCAGTAATATATAATGGGGCAAGGATTGGAAATAATGTAAAAATTTATCAGGGTGCTTCTATAGCACATGCACCTCAGGATCTGGGATACAAAGATGAAGAGACCTATTTTTATGTGGGTGATAATACTATTATTCACGAATTCGTTACGCTTCACCGCGGAACAAAATCCACCGGCTTCTCAAGAGTAGGAAAAAATTGCATGCTTATGGCATATTCTCACGTGGCTCACGATTGTACCGTGGGGGATAACTGTATTCTGGCTAATGGTGTGCAGATCGCAGGACATAGTACTCTGGAAGATTATGTCACTATCGGCGGGTTGACTCCTGTTCACCAGTTCTGCAAAGTCGGCCGGCACTCAATGACGGGCGGAGGATTCAGGATAGTTCAGGATCTGCCTCCATATATTCTCGCCGGTAATGAACCGCTTCGGTATTCTGGACTTAATATAATCGGTTTAAGAAGGAGGGGTTTTCAAACGGATGACATAAATGCTTTAAAAAAAGCATATTCAATTTTGTATGATAAAGCATATAATGTCTCACAGGCTCGTGAAAAAATTTCTGCAGAGCTTGGCGAGAATAAATATGTTCAGACTGTCCTTGAATTTTTAAAGGAGAGTAAAAGAGGAATTATCGGTAAATGAGCTGGAAGTACCTAAATACGGGTGAGAATACCGGTTGCTTCAACATGGAATTTGATCTGAACCTTGTGAAAGAAGCCGGTACGGACTATAATGTTCTCCGCCTGTACAGGTGGAAACCTTACTGTATCTCCCTCGGCGCAAATCAGGATATCTCCGGGATCAACATCTTAAAAGCAGAATCCGATGGTATTGATATAGTGAAAAGACCTACCGGGGGACGTGCAATCCTTCATTCAGAAGAATTGACCTATTCTGTTGTAATGCCGCTTACGGCTGGGCTCTCCCCGAGACAGGTCTATCAGGAAATAAATATGGCTCTGATACAAGGATTGAAGATTTATGACGCCTCTTTAATTGCACTTGAACTCGAAGGTGTACAGCCTGATCTTCTATCTTTCTACAAGGATAATTTAAGTGCTGCCTGCTTTGGTGTTCCTGCAAAAAGTGAAATAAAATATTCGGGAAGAAAAATTGTGGGAAGCGCTCAAAGAAAGATCGGAAATATACTCTTGCAGCACGGTTCAATAATGTGTGGTAATTTTCATGTAAATTTAGCAGACTATTTAAACCTTGATGACGATGAGGCCTCTTCCATAAAGGAAGAATTGAAAGACAAAACAATTGATCTTGAATCCATACTGAAATATAAGACCGATTACCCCCTCCTCGCAGAATCTATTGCAGAGGGCTTCGCTAAGTTTTATGAAGTGCAGATGCTGAGAGAAGAATTATTATTAAAATAACAAGTTGCTAAAATGAGTACAGAAAAAACGATTAAGAGGATAACCACAAAATCCCTTTCCCTGCTGAAACAAAAAGGAGTGCCGATTACTGCTTTGACTGCTTACGATTTTATTACGGCAAAACTACTCGATGAAGCGGGAATCGATCTTATCCTTGTCGGCGATTCACTTGGTAATGTTTTCCAGGGAAATGATACTACACTGCCGGTAACGATGGATGAAATGATCTATCATACAAAAGCCGTTTCAAAAGGCATTAACAGGGCAATGCTGGTTGTTGATATGCCTTTTATGTCTTATCAGCTGAGTAAGGATGAAGCTTTCAGGAATGCAGGAAGGATAATGAAAGAAACGTCTGCCGGCGCTGTAAAGCTTGAGGGCGGTAAAAGGGTAGTTAAGGCTATACGAAAAATTACCCGTGCCGGAATTCCTGTCATGGGTCATATCGGCCTTACTCCTCAAAGTATTCATTTGTTCGGCAGCTACAGGGAACGTGGAAGAGATGAGGAAGAAGCTATAGAACTTATTGAGGATGCAAAAGCAGTTGAGGAAGCAGGAGCGTTTGCCCTGGTGCTTGAAAAAATCCCGTCTCAGCTTGGAAAAAGAATTACCGAATCTGTAAATATCCCTACAATAGGTATCGGCGCCGGACCACACTGCGATGGTCAGATACTCGTGACGCCTGATATGCTCGGACTTAATGTCGATTTCCATCCCAGGTTTGTCAGACGATATGCTGAACTGGCTAATGAACTTTCGGGTGCGGTGAAAAATTATATTAAAGATATTAAAGAAAAGAAATTCCCTTCTGAAGAAGAAAGTTATTAAATAATTAATGACTTTACTTACACACTAAGATTTGATTAAAATATAATATGATTTTACGATTTTTTTTATTTACTATACTTCTGTACTTCTCCTCACAGGCAATTTTCCCCCAGGATGAGATCAAAAGCTACCTTGAAGGCGCAAACATCACCGCTATCAAGGCAGAAGCAGGTAATGTATGGGTTGCTACTTATGGACAGGGTATTTTCAGGTATTCAAAAAAAGACGACACCTGGGAAAGTTTTTCTACAAAGGAAGGAAATCTTAATAATGATCTATTCTTCAATCTTGCAGTAAGCAAAGATTATGTATGGGCGGGGGCTGCCGATGGATTATTTATTTATAACCGTAAAAAGAATGTATGGTCTAATAAGAAATTTGCCCTAGGCGGTGAAATGGGCAACTGGATAAGGGCTCTTTGTTATGACCCTGAAGAAAATGTGTTGTGGATCGGAAGGTTTAAGAATCTTACCCGCCTTGATGTCAGAAGACAGAAATTTACCGACTATGATAAAACGATAAAAGGGGATACCAAAACAAATAACTTTACTGCTATTTCGCTGGATGGTGATAGCCTCGTCTGGTTCGGCACTGAGGGCGGCGTCCATAAATTCTATAAAAACAGAAATATAAATAGCAGCTCAGCCTGGGATTTTTATAATAATAAAGAAGGCAAATTCCTTGAAGAAGGTTCTTTTATTTCTGTCAGCGATTTGATGTTTGATAATAAATATGTCTGGTTCGGTACGGATGAGTTTGTAACCAAAGAACAGCCGGAATTCAATCTTGGAGGAATTTATATATTTGACAGAAACCGTCGATGGCTGAGAATATCTAAAAAGGATGGTCTTCCTGCTAATGGTGTTTATTGTCTTGCCAGAACGGGCAATACCGTCTGGGCTTCTGTCTATCAGTTTTCTAAAAATGACAGAGCTGAATACGGACACGGCATCTCCCTGATTGACAGGATTACTGGAAATGTTAAAGATCTTGATTTGGATAAAGCTAAAATTAAGACTTCAACAGTCCCGGCTTTATTATTCGATGGAACTGATATCTGGATTGGAACGGATAATGGACTGTTCCGCGCTGCGATTGACAACCCGCTTGCACACTGGAGCGGAAGAAAAAAACCCTTAAATGAAGAAAAGCCTGTCCTCCGCAGAAAAAAGTAAAGGATTTACCTGCCTCAAATCTAACGGCTTTCGTGAGTTATACCTGCCGAACTGTAAAAACCATTAGCCATTTGTGATCCTCTAAATTTTGAAGTTCTCTTTGAATCTAAAATAAATTTACAATTCCGCTAAAATTCATTTCCGGCTCTTTAATTGATAAATCTATCGCAAATTTAAACCCATTTCGGCTGTATCATAAATACGCATAATGCTCTATTTCCCTGTAATATCAAGTATCTGAATACGTTCTGAATACGTCTTGAAAACGTCCTGAAAACATCTTGAAAACGTTGAAAAGTCACTTCAACTTGCCGGTGTAACCACAATAGCTTAGATTATCTTCTTGTTTGTTCGTCGAAGGAAAGGGTAATTCAAAATACCGGAAGTTGAAATTCTATCAATTATGCTTTAACACATAGCTTAAGGCGGTTCTGCCCGGCCTACATTTATGTACATAATTCTTTTTGAATACTCATTTTATCTGTATTTTTACGCAGATAATTCAATTTAAGGATACTTATGATCTCCATTCCTGTTCGCAGAATGAATGAACTTAAAAGAAATTTTAAAGGGTTAAACATTGCTGTTATTGGCGATATGATGCTTGATTGTTATTTCCAGGGTGATGTAAAAAGAATATCTCCGGAGGCTCCTGTCCCCGTTGTTGAAGTGGGCAATGAGTTTTTTCGTTTTGGAGGTGCAGCAAATGTGGCCCTTAATATTCTTAAGCTGGGAGGAAATCCCATTCCGGTAGGTGTAATCGGTTATGATAATGACGGCACTATATTTACATCTCTGATCAATGATCTGAATATTAACCTTGAAGGGATTTTTATAGATGAATCACGTCCCACTACTGCAAAAACAAGGGTCATTGCAAATAATCAGCATGTTGTCAGGATTGACAAAGAGAGTAAAGAATTCCTCAATAAAAAGTTACAGGGTAAAATATTTAGTTACCTCGATGATCACAGCACTGACCTCGATGCAATAATACTTCAGGATTATAACAAAGGTGTGTTGTCAGCTTCCTTAATTGAAAAAATAATCAGGCTGGCAAAATCGAAAGGTATAATAGTAACAGTCGACCCCAAGTTCAACAATTTCTTTTCTTTTAAAGGAGTTACAGTTTTTAAACCCAACAGGAAAGAAGCCGAGGATGTACTCGGTATGAAAATTAAAACCGATGAAGATATTTCAGCAGCCGGGACAAAGATACTCGCTAAGATCAATTCAAGGTATGTTCTTTTAACACTTGGGGAGGGCGGGATTGCTGTATTTGAAAAGGGGAAGCCGGAAAAAAGAATGCCCACAAAAGCAAGACAGGTTGCTGATGTGTCGGGTGCAGGGGATACGGTCATTTCTACTCTTACGATGGCACTTGCTGCCGGGGCGGATATTATCGAGGCTTCATACCTCGCTAATTATGCCGGCGGTATCGTATGTGAAGAGATTGGTATTGTTCCGATTGAAATCGATAAGTTATTCCGGGCTGTTAAGGAAGATAATCCATGAGCAATATTAAATCCTTTGCTGAAATAAAAGAACTTCGAAAATCATTCAGGGATTCCGGAAAAAAAGTAGTTTTTACAAACGGCGTATTTGATATCATCCATGCGGGCCATGTCGATTACTTAATAAAAGCGCGGCAGTCTGGTGATGTATTGATAGTTGGTCTGAACAGTGATGCTTCGGTAAAGAGAATTAAAGGTGAATATAGACCTATTGTGCCTGAAACGCAGAGGGCATTCGTCCTTTCAAACCTGAAACCCGTGGATTATGTCGTGATATTTGAAGAAGATACTCCTGCACAGCTTATTGAGACTTTAATTCCTGATATTTTGATCAAGGGAGCCGATTGGTCTCTTGATAATATTGTTGGAAAAGATGTTGTGATCAGGAATGGAGGTATAGTTAAAACGATAGAATTTGTAAACGCCCAGTCAACTTCAAATATAGTTCAGACTATCCTGGAGAGATATAACCGGTAGGCTGTAAATTCATCATTTGATGTTATTTAAATTTTCTTTATCTAATAACACATAGATATAATTAAACCCCTTGTAAAGTGGCAGAAGAACAGAAAAAAGAAAATAAACCCGGCAAGAAAAAAAGAACGCTGCTGCAGAAGATAGTCAATGTATTTCTCTACATCGGCCTGGGGATCTTTCTGCTTCTCGTAATTGCGTTTGCTGTAAGCCAGACATCTTTTTTTCGCAACTGGCTTCGCGAAACTGCAATGAATGCAGCGGACAATGCCTTAAACGGGAAAGTCTATATCGGACAGCTGGACGGGACAATTTTTACTTCCCTTATCCTTCATGATACTTATGTAACTATGGATAACGATACTCTTCTTAATGCATCCAGGATAGAACTAAGAACCAGCCCGCTGCAGCTGCTTTTTAAGAAAATATATGTTAGAAAATTTGAAATTGATGATACACACATAAACCTGGTCAGGGATGCACAGGGCGAACTTAATGTCTCTAAACTCATTCCGCCCTCTCAGAACCCCGATACAACTGCTTCTTCATTTCCCTTTAAAATAATTGTTGCAGAACTGAAGATAAAAAATTCAGACTTGGCCCTGAAGGATTATAATATAACTTCCACTGCTTCCTACGATAACTTAAATCTTCATAATCTGAATGTTAAAAATTTAAATCTCACTCTCAGTGCTCTGGCCGATATAAATAATAATGATTTTGAGATTGGGATTCACGCTCTTTCCCTCGATCCGAATATTAACCGGTTTGCTCTGAAGGATCTTTCAGGTGAATTCTATGTAAATAATGATTCTATCAGCGTAAAAGATTTTAACGTGAAAACGAATGCGTCGGACTTTACAATTAATATGCTTGTAGGTAATTATTCATTGTTTGATACAACCCGCAATAATGATTTTACAAAAGCTGATTTAAGCGTTAAACTCGATGCTGATAAATTTTCGTTTTCTGATTTATCGGTCTTTGCACCTTCCACCGATATTCTCCAGGGAACAATCTCTGCCAGCATAAATACTTCAGGATCATTTAAACTGCTGCATCTCGGACTGCTTGATTTAAAGTATCAGAATACTCACCTCCGGGCAGCAGGTCAGGTTGAAAATGTGGATGCCGGACAGGATATGCAGATAACTGTGGACTTTACTGACAGCTATATCCATCAGGAGGATTTAAATGACCTTGTACCGTCTCTTGGGATGCCAGTTTATAAGGAATATGGAACAATCAAATTTGACAGCCTGTTTTACAAAGGTAAACCGCTTGATTTCTTCACACGTGTAAACGTTAATACTGAACAGGGTTCGTTTGCGGTTAACGGTAATCTGAACCTGGAAAATAAGCCGATGACGTATGACCTGAACTTCAGCACAAAAAATCTTAACCTCGCGCCTGTAGCTGGTGTAAGTTCAAACCTGACTTCCCATGGTTCGGTTAAAGGGGCAGGAGTTAAGCCGGATAGTTTAACTGCATCAGTTAAGTTTTTTGCAGGCGGTTCTGTGGTAGACGGCAACCGGATGGATACACTAAGGCTCATTGCTGATGCAAAAAATAAAAATATTAATTACCGGCTGACTGCAGCCTCGGATACTCTTTATGCGGCTCTCAACGGTACATTTGATTTTACAAACAGCAGACTCCCTTCTTATGAACTTACAGGAGATATTAAGAACCTCGACATGGCCAGCATTTTAAAGGATACTTCAGCGCGGACCGATCTTAATTTCAGCATCGATGCAAGCGGGGAAGGCTTTGATCCGGATAGTATGAATCTTTTCCTCAGTACTACTCTGTACAATGCATCAATTAAAGGAATCAAGATTGACAGTACACGTGCAATAGTGGACCTGAGACGGAATGACGGGGGAGAAAGGGTTGTTAATATAATTTCGGACCTTGCGGATATTACCCTGACCGGAGATTTTACTGTTACGGATGCGGCTTCTTTGATGACTACTGAAATGAAAGTCGTAACGAATGCTGTAAAGCATAAACTCGATAAGCTTCTTCCTTCTGAAGCGGCAGATTCAATGGGGATAACAGCACAAAATATTCCGGTTATTGAAAGAACAGGGAAAAAGACCCGGATGGATTATGTAATAGAGTTTAAGGATTTCCAGTTACTCTCTCTTTTCCTCGGAGGTAAACAGCTTGAGCTTGATGGAGATGTGCAGGGAAAACTTGAAGAGACTGCGGATTCATTGAACTTTACCTTCAAGACAACGCTCGATTATCTTAAGTACTGGGGAAAAAATGACGTTTTCTTTTTATCCAAATTAAACCTTGATCTTGCGCTTCATAACGACCTCGGAAGTATTTCTCTCTCACAGTTAAACGCTGATGTTGATTTAAGTATTGAAAGGATCTTTACCGGCAGCGATATTAAAGATCTGCACCTTGGACTGAGTATGCAGGATGATTCCGCCGCCCTGCAATTCTCTGCGAATGTGGAGAATTATCTAACGGCTGATATCGATTCGAGGATGCAGTTTGTTGAAGGAGGTGTAAATATATCATTCGATACCCTCTCGGCATCTTATAATAAATTTAAACTTATCAACAGATCGCCGGTAAACATTGCTTACTCTCCCGATCAGATTAAATTTAATGATTTTAAACTATTCCACCATAATGGAAGCATTTCTATTGACGGCGCTCTTCAGAGAAATGGAAACCAGGATTTGAAACTGGCTGTTAGCGGAATTACAGGAAAAGATATAAGTGAATCTTTACTGGGTATGAGACCGGAAAATGCCGTTCAAAGCTACCTGAACTTTTCTGCGGATGTTAAGGGAGATTTTCAGTCTCCTGTAATGAAAATAAAACTTAACGCCGATAGTGTGACCTATAAAAACAAAAACTTCGGCTCCCTGGTTGCCAATCTTAACTACAAAGATAAAAAACTTATTACCGATATCAGGTTCGTCGACAGCCTCCAGAATATGAAGAATCCGAAATTAAAAATTACCGGTGATGTACCGGTTAACCTTGCGTTTTCGGGTGCGGACACCAGGTTGATAGAGGATTCACCCCTTAGTATTGATGTTGAGGCCGATAGTTTCAGACTCGGTGCTTTAGGCAACTTGCTTCCCGAAATCAATAAAATAAAAGGAGAGTTGACCGCTAAGCTTCATGTAGGCGGTACTTTCAATGATTTTCAGCCTAAAGGACAAATAGTTCTTGATCACGCTGACTTTGTCGTGCAGAAAAACGACATGGAATATCTCGCGGGACTAAAAATTTCTATATCTCCCGACCAATTGAAAATAGATAGTCTCTTAATTAGAAATGTTCCCAATACCAAAAACGGAGGTCAGATGACCGGAAGGGGTGAGGCATCATTAAAAAATATGCAGATCGTTTCTTCCAGTTTTTTTATAAGTGGGCAGCTTAAGGTTTTAAGCCAGGACAGTAAATCTGCCAGTCCGTCTGTTTATGGAGATCTTGTTGTTTCTACCGACGGTAAAATTGAATTTACATTGGACAGCAGCGGAGCAATGATTTCGGTTCCGATTGTGATTAAAGAAGCTAATCTTACTTTCCCGCAGACCGAAAGTGCATATCAGAATAATTCAAGTGATTTCATTTATGTGTATGCTGCCGATACAAGTGCCACCAGGAAAGGAGAAGCCGATTTCCAGAGATTAGTGGATCTTTCTCATAAGAATAATCAGTCGCAGCAGAATAAAACCGGGGGAGTATCATTTAACTACAAAGTTGATGTCCATGTTGAAAAAGAAGCTAAAATAACCTTTGCTCTGTCAAAAGAATTAAATCAGAACCTAACCGCTATTCTGCAGGGTGATTTCCATTATGAAAAAATTAATGGAAGACCCGATGCGACCGGAGAATTAAAACTTCTGAACGGTTCTACCCTTGAATTTCTGAAAACTTTCGAGGCAGGCGGCAGTATTAGATTTGAGAACCAGCTTGATAACCCCTATCTTGACATCACTGCAACTTATACTGATTATTATTATCCGGCCGGGGATTCGGTTTCCAATAATGAAGTTAAAGTGGCTGTAAAAATAACAATTAAAGGCTTCCTGAAAGATCTCGGTAAGAACCTGGTGCAGAATCAGAATAATATTGCTGTATATTACGGGGCGAATAATATTGAGAATAATAATCCTGATCCCACAAAGACGGCCTCAGATGCTGTGCTTTTCATCCTCGCCGGGAAATTTACCGAAGGTGCAACCCAGCAGGATAGGAATGCGGCTGCATCAACAGCGGCCTCTCTTGCGGGTTCCGTTGTAGGAGGATTTCTAAATAAACAGTTCGGCGACATAATCAGAAGGGTTGAACTGCGTCAGGTAGGTACTGTTACTAAATTTAACCTGGTTGGGAAAGCCGGTGATATACAGTATTCTGTCGGAGGCACAACCAATGTTTTTCAGGATATTTCCCAGGCTAATGTAAAACTGGAATACCCGATAACCAATCAGCTGCTGATAAGGTTGGAGCGTAAACAGTCGGTAACAGAAACTACAACCAATATAAATGAGATGATAAACGAACTTGGTCTTAAATATAAATTTGAGTTTTAATGAAGAAAAAAATTATAGCGTTATTCAGAAAAAATCCGGGCAAGGGATTTAAAAACAAAGAGATTGCCGGTTTATTAAATATTACTGAGGATCACGAATACAGTTCTTTAAAAGCTGCGGTTTACAAGCTCTTTGAAGAAAACTTTCTTACCAGGACCGGTAAGAAATATTATCTAAATCAATCTCCTTCAACTAACACCGTTACAGGTGTCCTCGAAATTACCCAGTCAGGTTATGGATTTGTCATCCTGAAAAATTCAGGCCTCGGAGATATCTTCATCGCTGCGCGAAATCTCGGAACCGCCTTTCATGGGGATACGGTAGAGGTTGCATTGTTCGCCCATAAGAAAAGAAAGAACATTGAGGGTCAGGTTATAAATATCGTTAAAAGAAAAAGAGAAGAAATTGTCGGTACACTCAAAAAATCTCATTCTTTTTATTTCATTAAACCAGACGACAATAAAATTCACCGGGATATTTATATAAATCCCGATAAAATCAAAGATGCAAAAGTGGGTGATAAAGTAATCGTCGGCAATATTATCTGGGATACCTCGATGCTTAATCCGGAAGGCGATATTATCCAAAGGCTCGGCAAAACAGGTTCTTTCGATGCAGATATAGCCTCTATTGCAAAGGAATTTAACCTTCCTTACAGATTTCCGCCGGAGGTGCTCGGCCAGGCAGAGTCAATACCGATGAAGGTTACTGCGGATGATATAAAAAAGAGATTGGATTACAGGAACAATATTGTTTTTACTATTGATCCCGTGGATGCGAAAGATTTTGATGATGCACTATCAATTGAAAAACTCCAGAATGGCAACTTTGAGGTTGGAATTCATATCGCAGATGTAAGCAATTATGTGCCTATACATTCAGAGCTTGATAAAGAAGCCCTCAAGCGGGGAAACAGTGTGTACCTGGTGGGTAGGGTAATCCCTATGCTGCCGGAAAGGCTGTCTAATAATGTCTGCTCGCTTGTACCCGGGGAAGATAGGCTTACGTATTCAGTAATTGCTGAACTTACAAATCGGGGGAAACTGGTTAATTATAAAATCAAAAAAAGTGTAATTAACAGTAAAAGACGGTTTACATATGAAGAGGTACAGGAGATAATTGATAAAGGAGAAGGTGAGTTTAATGACGAGCTTTACCAGCTTAATAGTCTTGCCCAGACTTTAAGAAAAAAGAGGATGAGAACAGGCAGCATCGATTTCTTTACCCCGGAAATCCGCTTTGAACTTGATGAGAACGGTAATCCGGTCAGCATTCAGAGGAAAGAGATAAAACAGAGTAATATGCTGGTGGAAGAATTTATGCTTCTTGCAAATAAAGTAGTTGCTGAGCATATAGCTTCACCGCAAAAAGGCGATGTTCATCCTTTTATATACAGGGTTCACGATCTGCCTGATAATGAGAAGCTTCAGGAATTCTCGAGATTTGTGAAATCCTTGGGCTATACTTTTAATCCTAATACTGCATCCAAATCAAAAGAATTCCAGGTTTTAATGCAGATGGTAAAAGGAACCGAAGAAGAAGGAGTTATCAATGAGCTCGCTATCCGTTCGATGGCAAAAGCAGTATACTCTGCAAATAATATAGGTCACTATGGTCTTGGTTTCAAATACTATACGCATTTTACATCTCCTATCAGGCGATATGCAGATCTCTTAGTCCACAGGTTATTGTTCGGATACCTGGAAAAGAAAGGGAAAGAAAAATATTCGTATAATACTCTTGAAGATGTAAGTGATCACATTTCTGTTACTGAAAGAAATGCTGTTGATGCTGAAAGATTATCTGTTAAAATGAAACAGATTGAATACCTGAGGGATCATCTGGGAGAAGAATTCCACGCTATTATCTCAGGCATTACCCATTTTGGAATATTTGTAAAAGTTACAGATATTCTTGCCGAAGGACTCATCCGGGTAAGAGATTTGGAGGGAGATTTTTACGTTTACGATGAAAGAAAATATTCATTAATTGGGAGAAGAACCAAAAAACAGTTCCGTCTGGGAGATAAAGTTCAGGTTAAACTGGTTCGGGCAGATCTTGAGAAATCAGAATTAGATTTTATTATATGCGAATAATAGTACCATAAGGTTAAACTCAATGTTAACAAAAACTAAATTATTTTTAGGGATAATCCTTTTACTTCCCTCCCTGGTTTTCGCGCAGTTCGGTAAAAATAAAGTGCAGTATAAAGACTTCACATGGTATTATATACAGACTGATCATTTCGATATCTACTTTACCGATGGCGGCGATAATCTGGCAGAGTTCACCTCAAAGGAAGCTGAGTCCTCACTCACCTCTATCCAGAAAAGTTTTGATTACAGAATTAATAACAGGATCTCGATTATTGTATATAATTCACAGAATGATTTCCAGGAAACAAACATAACTGACCAGTATCTCAGTGAGGGAATTGAAGGCTTTACCGAACTTTTTAAGAACAGGGTAGTGATCCAGTTTATGGGTTCCTATAAGGAATTCCGTCACCTTATTCATCACGAACTTACACATGCTGTAATTAATGATATGTTCTATGGCGGTTCTATCCAGAATATAATTTCTAATAATATAACAGTTAATCTTCCCGGATGGTTTAATGAGGGTATGGCTGAATATCAGTCTTTAGGCTGGGACATAAACACAGATATGTTTATCCGCGATGCCGCAATAAGTGAATACCTCCCGGATATTCAGAACCTCGGCGGATATTTTGCCTACCGCGGGGGACAGGCTGTATTCTACTATATCGCCAAAAAGTATGGTAAAGAAAAGATAGGGGAACTGATTAATAAGGTTAAGGGATCAGGCAGCGTTGAGGAAGGGATAAGGGCTTCTATAGGATTGAGTCTTGAAGAACTCAATGAAAGATGGAAAAAGGACATCAGGAAAACTTATTGGCCTGATGTTGCTATCCGGCAGGATCCGGATGAATTTGCCAAACGCCTGACAGATAACCGTAAAGTAGGAGGTTTTTATAATACAAGTCCGGCTCTATCACCTCAGGGTGATAAGATTGCTTTCATAACTGACAGAAATTATTATTTCGATGTTTACCTCATGGATGCAATAGACGGTAAGATTATTAAAAAACTTGTTGCAGGGAACAGGACACCCGACTTTGAAGAACTGAATATAATTACCCCTAGTCTTACCTGGTCGCCCGACGGTGAAAAGATCGCTCTTTCGGTTAAAAGCGGCGGTTATGATGTTATATACTTGATCGATGTGGAGAGCGAAGATAAAGAGGTAATCGATGTTCAGCTCGATGGAATTCAAAGCGTTAACTGGTCGCCCGATGGAAATAAACTTGCTTTTGTAGGTCATACCGCTAAGGAATCTGATATTTATGTCTATGATTTAGTTACTCAAAAACTTGAAAATCTGACTGATGATATCTTTTCCGATAAAGATCCTGCATGGACACAGGATAGTAAAAAACTATATTTTGTGTCCGACCGTGGGAATAACTTAGATGCAAAGAAACTTCCTAAATCATTCAAGATATATAATTTCAATTACGGCCAGAATGATATCTACGATATCGATATTGACAGCAAAGAAATCTCGCGTATAACTAATACTCCTGATGATAATGAATCGTTTCCGGTTGTTGGTCCTGAAGGAAACAACCTCTTATTCATCTCAGATCAGAATGGAATTAATAATATTTATAAGCTTGATCTGACTAAAAACGGATCTGCTGTACCTGTAACAAATTCACTAGATGGGCTTTACCAGCTATCATTATCTAAAGACGGTAAAAAACTTGCTTTCTCTTCTTTGTATGAGGCAGGCTTTAACATTTTTCTTCTGAACAACCCGTTTGAAATAAACCTGGATGAGAAAGAGCTACCCCCGACAAAGTATGTTGCAGGATTGAGAAAACCTGCGAACACAGCGGGTGAAGATACTCTCGTATTTGAAAAAGCTCAGAGAGAAACTGATGATTCGGATAAACTTTCTTTTTACACTGGAAAGTATGTGGATACTACCAATGTGTATGGAGACTCAGTTAAAATCGATTTTAATAATTATGTGTTCGGAGGGAATTCTTCACTCAATATCGACTCAACCGATTCGGTCAATCAGAAATTCAATCTCACAGATAACCTTGATTCGCACGGAAATTATAAAGTCAATCGATATAAAATAACGTTCTCCCCTGATATTATATATGCTAATGCAGGATATAGTTCACTTTACGGGCTTCTGGGAACAACGGTACTCTCTTTCAGTGATGTTTTGGGAAACCACAGGCTTGTCGGTGTTACCAGTCTTCAGATAGACCTTAAAAACAGCGATTACGGATTATCCTATCAGTACCTTGCAGAAAGGATGAACTACGGTCTCGAAGGATTTCATACTGCCCGGTTCCTTTTCCTTTCACGGGGTATAGGAACGAACCTGTTCCGTTTCCGAAACTTCGGGGCAATCGGTTCACTAAGTTATCCCCTGAATAAATTTTACCGGGTTGAAGGTGCATTGAGTTATCTCAATGTCTCAAGTGAAAACCTCGATAATCCGGGAGAACCGACTGAAAAAGTTTCATACCTTATTCCAACTGTTAGTTTTGTTCACGATAATGTGCTCTGGGGATATACTTCTCCTATTGATGGAACAAGATACCGGTTTGATATGTTCGGATATCCCGGATTTTTTGATTCAAATAAGAGTTTCTATTCAATGCTCGGAGACTATCGCACCTACTTTAAGATGGGTGATTTTTATTCATTTGCATTTCGCTTATCAGGAGGATATTCAGGCGGTAAGAATCCCCAGCGGTTCTTTATCGGGGGAATTGACAACTGGATTAACCGCAGCTTTGCTACAACCGAAATCCCGATAAATTCGGCCGCTGATTTTGCTTTCCTTACGGCAGGACTTCCATTGCGCGGTTTCGATTATGCTGAGAGGATAGGTACAAGATACGGATTGATGAACCTGGAATTCCGTTTTCCTTTGATCCGGTATCTCGTTACCGGTCCTTTGCCGATATTATTCAGTAATATACTGGGCGTAGCTTTTGCAGATGTAGGAGCCGCCTGGAATAAAAATCATGATTTAAGATTTTTCGAGAGGAATGCTTTTAACAATGTAGTAAGCCGTGATTTATTAATGGGAACCGGAGTAGGCGCCAGGTTATATTTCCTCTACTTTCTTCTCAGGTTTGACGTTGCCTGGCCTTATTATGTGGATACTTTTGGTAAACCTAAATTTTATATTTCCCTTGGTGCCGACTTTTAATCAACGGCTGTCTTTTAGCGTTTTATGAGTCAGGCAGCCGTATTTGGTTAATAGGTTCAACTTTCTTTTTTTCCAGCGGGTTTACTGCCTGAAGTCTCTTTTTTAGCCGGTTTAGTGTTCTTATAATCGGTTTGGTAAAATCCCGTGCCCTTAAATATAGGGCCTGCACCAGGACCAATCAGTCTTTTTACGACTCCATTGCACTTCGGACATATCTTTACTGGTTCGGCACTCATAGTCTGAAACAATTCAAATACATATCCGCACTCTGTACACTTATATTCATACGTGGGCATTAATTTTTGTCTCCTGATAAATTAAACTAAAAAACTTAATGAAAATATTAAAAATTTTCTATAATTTATTTTGTCGCTTTTTTGATTTATGATAAAGTACTTTTGTTCCGTCAATAATGAAAAAATTTCTTCTTATAATCATTCCACTTCTGATAGCCTTCCAGGGCTGTCTCAATTATATCCAGGATATTAATCTCTTTGCCGATGGATCCGGTAAGCTGAGAATAACTTACTGGATGAAAATGCCCGATAATGAAAATCTCAAAATATTGGATAAAATCGGGTTATTTAATGCCGATTCCATAAGGAATCAATTCTCTTCCAAATATAATAAAATAACAGATGTGGAAGTCCATACAGACTCGACGGACAGCACAACTCATGCAAAGATTGAAATGACCTTTAATCATATCGACTCCCTTAATTATACCAAAGCTTTTTCGGATGCACACTTTTCTCTCGAGGATGGAGCTGCAGGTCAGAAGGTGTTTACCCAGTTCATTCCTCCTATTGCTACAGGATTCGGGTTCGATGGCAGCGATTTTAAGGTGACTTATAAATATACTTTCGGCGGGGATATAATAACGCATAATGCTACCAGAGTCGATGGAAGGGTACTGATCTGGGAATATAACATTTCCGAAATCGGAAGCGGAAAGACTATCTCTGTCACCTTTAAACCTTATAAATTGAAAGAAACACCTTACTGGATCTATTATCTTTCAGGAATGGTGCTTCTTATTGTAATTATATTTTTATTTAAGAAGAAAAAAGACTAAAAAAAGCATTTTTTCTCATTAGTTCCCTCCTATGGCATAAATGATTTTATTGACATGCCATAGTGTTTTAATTATATTTACTTTCTATGTTTTAAATAGAAAACCGGGTTATGGCTGCAAGCGATTATAAAATTTTTTCTGGTAGTTCCAATAGACCTTTAGCTGAAAGAATTGCTCATACACTTGATAAGCCGCTTGGTTCTCTTGAATTGAAAAGGTTTAGTGACGGTGAAATCTGGGCCAAGTATGGAGAGAATGTTCGCGGATGTGATATCTTCTTAATCCAGTCCACCATCCCCCCGGCGGAAAACCTCCTGGAACTGCTTATTATGATAGATGCTGCTAAAAGGGCATCTGCGAAAAGAATAACGGCAGTTATCCCTTATTTTGGTTATTCCCGGCAGGATAGAAAAGATCAGCCCAGAGTTTCTATTACTGCAAAGCTTGTAGGAAACCTGATTACCGTGGCTGGAGCTGACCGGATAATGACAATGGACCTGCATGCACCGCAGATACAGGGATTTTTTGATATCCCATTTGACCATCTGTACGGTTCAACGATTTTTATAAACAAGTTTGAAGAAATAAAGTCAAATCTTGTTGTGGTTTCTCCCGATGTCGGGGGAATTAAGGTTGCGAGATCTTACGCTAAACGGCTTCATGCAAACCTGGTTGTCATTGATAAAAGAAGGCCTGTTCAGAACCAGGCTGAAGTTGTGAATATCATAGGTTCGGTTGAAGATAGAGATGTTCTTATTGTGGATGACCTGATAGATACTGCCGGCACTTTCGTGGGTGCAGTCGAAGCCTTGAAGCAGAAAGGTGCAAAGGAAATTTATGGTGCGATTACGCATCCTTTGCTATCAGGAAAAGCAATTGAACGAATAGAAGCTTCTGATCTGAAAAAATTGTTTGTATCCGATACTATTCCTCTAAGAGGAAATTCGGACAAAATAGAAGTTCTTACCGCATCCGAAATCTTTTCTGAAGCGATAAGAAGAACATTTAATAATGAATCAATTAGTTCACTTTTTGATGTAGATAAAAGTTAAAATTAGTCCTGGAGTTTATAAATGGAAAAATCGATATTAGAAGCAGAAGTTAGAGAAATAGGAAGCAAACAGGCCAGTAAACTCGTTAGAAATAGCGGCAAAGTACCGGGTGTTTATTATTCCAAACACGATTCGCCGGTTCATCTGGCTGTTTCTGAAAAAGCAATAAATCCCCTTGTTTATACTGCTGAAACCCATCTGGTTTCTT
The DNA here is from genome assembly GCA_963832715.1 of uncultured Ignavibacteria bacterium. Lineage (GTDB taxonomy): Bacteria > Bacteroidota > Ignavibacteria > Ignavibacteriales > Ignavibacteriaceae > DATFVA01. The sequence goes on from CAWHVB010000005.1 coordinate 687,860, forward strand.
TAAAAGTTGATGGGAAAGAACTCGACTGTGTGATAAAAGATGTTCAGTTTGATCCGATTACAGACAAAGTTGTTCACTTCGATCTCATAGGATTAACCTCCGGTGAGACTTTCCAGCTTGAAGTTCCTGTTCAGCTGCACGGTACCCCGGTAGGAATCAAAGAAGGAGGCATTATTCAGCACCTGATCCATAAAATAGAGCTGGAATGTCTTCCCAAAGATATCCCTCAGCGTATCGATATTGACATTACTGAGCTCAAAATTGGGGATTCCATTCATGTTAAAGACCTTAATATCGAAAATATAACATTTCTTAGTCCCGAGGATGCTGTTATTGTATCTGTCGCTCATCCTAAGGTTGAAAAAGAACCGGTTGAGGGAGAAGAGGCAGCTGGAGAAGAACAGGCTGAGCCCGAAGTTATTGGTAAAGGTAAAGGCGAAGAAGAGGAAGAATAATCAAATAACAGAAATTGCGACTGATATTAGGTATTGGCAATCCCGGTAACAAGTATAAATATAACAGGCATAACGTCGGGTTTATTTTATTGGATCATCTGGCTTCATTGAATTCACTTACCTTTACGGCTTCCGCGGGTGATTATTACCTTGCCGAAGGTTCCCTCCATGGAAACGATTATCAGCTTATAAAACCTACCACCTACGTAAATAACAGCGGTATAGCAGCAAAACAAGCTCTTGAAAAGTATGGTCTTGACAGCAGCGATCTTCTGGTAGTACACGATGATGTAAATCTTCCTCATTCCAGCATCCGTGTTAAAGCTAAAGGCGGAGACGGCGGACATAATGGTTTGAGTTCGATTATTTGGCACCTGATTTCTGATGACTTTGCAAGGATCAGAATTGGAGTCGGCAATGAATTCGAAAAAGGTTATATGGCTGACTATGTGCTTTCGGATTTTAGTAAAGATGAGATGAAAACTCTGACTGAAAATTTTGATACAGTTCAGACGCTGGTAAATGAATTTATTATCGGAGGGGTAAACGGATTACTTGATGCAAACAGCAGGTTATCAAATACGAATAAAAATTCTGACAACAAAACACAGGAGAACTAAGGAGATTTTATGGATACATTAATTTACATAATTCCTATCTTCGGTATTCTCGGTCTTATTTATACTTATTTCAAGTCTTCCTGGATAAGAAAACAGGATCCCGGTACTGACAAAATGAAGAAAATTGCCGGGCATATCGCTGAAGGAGCGATGGCTTTTCTCAAGTCCGAATACAAAGTATTAATAATATTTGTCATATGTGTAGCAATTTTACTGGGCGTATCAGCCGACCCGGTTAATTCCTCACCCCTTATTGCGGTTTCGTTCCTTACAGGCGCCCTGTGTTCTGCGCTTGCAGGATTTATCGGGATGAGGGTTGCTACGAAAGCGAATGTGCGCACAACCAATGCTGCCAGAACAAGTCTTGGCAGAGCACTTGAAATTGCCTTTGCAGGCGGATCTGTAATGGGTTTAGGTGTGGTTGGATTAGGAGTGCTGGGACTCGGAACGCTTTTCATTATTTACGGCAGCCTCTTTGGTGTAGGCGCTGAAGGATTACCCAGGGTCATTACTGTTATTACAGGATTTTCATTCGGAGCATCGTCAATCGCTCTGTTTGCACGCGTGGGAGGCGGAATCTATACAAAAGCAGCTGATGTCGGGGCCGACCTGGTTGGTAAGGTTGAAGCCGGTATTCCGGAAGATCATCCTCTGAATCCAGCCACAATAGCTGATAACGTCGGAGATAATGTCGGAGACGTTGCAGGTATGGGTGCAGATTTGTTTGAATCCTATGTTGGTTCGATAGTAGGTACAATGGTACTCGGCGCTGAATTTATTGCTTATCCTGAGTTTCTTGGAAAGTTCAATGGTCTTGGGGCTGTACTGCTTCCTCTCGTAATTGCAGGAGTTGGTATCGTTATGTCAATCCTCGGCACCTTCTTCGTTAAGGTCAAAGAGGGAGGAAATCCGCAGGCCGCCTTAAACAAAGGAGAATTCGGATCTTCGATTATAATGATCGCAGCTCTTTATTTTATAATTAAATGGATGCTTCCTGAAACCTGGACACACGAGGATCCTCTATACGGAGTGACTTATACAATCACTTCGCTTGGAATATTCTGGGCCACGGTAATCGGCCTGGTGGCAGGAGTTCTTATCGGCGTCATAACAGAATATTATACCGGCACAGGAAAAGGGCCAGTACTTGGAATAGTAAGACAATCATTAACCGGTACTGCTACTAATATCATCGCAGGTATCGGGAACGGCATGGTTTCTACAGCAATTCCGATCATTATAATCGCAGTCTCTATTATGGGAGCTTTTTATTTCGGAGGCCTTTATGGTATTGCAATAGCTGCCGTTGGAATGCTCTCGAACACCGGAATTCAGCTTGCAGTGGATGCTTATGGTCCTATCTCAGATAATGCCGGAGGTATAGCCGAAATGTCTGAACTGCCGAAGGAAGTAAGACAGAGAACCGATAAATTGGATGCTGTAGGCAACACTACTGCCGCAATCGGTAAAGGTTTTGCAATTGGTTCTGCAGCCCTGACCGCTCTGGCTCTGTTCGGAGCTTTCATGACAGCTGCCGATATAAGGACTATTGATATTTCAAAAGCAAATGTAATGGCGGGATTGTTTCTTGGCGGTATGCTGCCGATGCTTTTCTCTGCTCTTGCCATGAAAGCCGTTGGAAGAGCCGCAATGTCGATGATTGAGGAAGTCAGGCGGCAATTCAGGACAATACCTGCACTTACAAATGCACTGAAAGTCATGCAGAAAAATGAAGGAAAAGAATTCTCTGACTGGAATAACGACGATAAACAGACTTTTGAAAAGGCCGATGGTGCGGCTGAATATGGAAAATGCGTTGAAATTTCTACAAAAGCCGCAATTAAAGAAATGGTTATACCCGGCTTGCTTGCTGTTGCAGCTCCTGTTTTTATTGGATTTGCAGGCGGTGCAGAAATGCTTGGCGGATTGCTCGCAGGTGTTACTGTAACAGGCGTGCTCATGGCCATCTTCCAGTCTAATGCCGGCGGAGCCTGGGATAATGCCAAGAAAATGTTTGAAGAAGGTATAGAAGTAAACGGACAAAAATACTACAAAGGCTCTGATCCCCATAAAGCCGCAGTCGTCGGGGATACTGTAGGTGATCCATTTAAAGATACTTCCGGACCATCGCTGAATATTCTGTTAAAATTAATGGCCGTTGTTGCACTTGTAATTGCGCCTTTAATTAAATAAATTATTAATTAGTATAAATAAATTTATTGTATCAACCCTGCTCTCATCTGGAATGAGGGCCTAATGACCATAGGGAGGTAGAAGTACGGATGAAAACGAATGCGTATGAAAGTGCTGTTATTATCAATGCAGCCCTCGATGATGAACAAATAGAAAACATTATTTCCCGCATAAAAGATTTCATAACTAACAATGGTGGAGATATAAGGGATATAGAGAACTGGGGACGAAAAAGATTAGCCTATATGATCAATAAGAGTAAAATAGGCTATTATGCTGTCTTCAGGTTTAATGCCCCTACCAATATTATTACAAAACTGGAAAGAAATTACACTCTGGATGAGCATATCTTAAGATATCTGACAATATCTTTGGATAAAGATGCTGTAGAATTTCTGGAGAAAAAAAGGAGCGATTCTCAGTCCGAAAATGAACCCGTACCTGAGAAAGGGGAGGATCAGGAGAACGTTGCCGCAGAAAAAGATGTTTCAAAATAGCAGAATCACTAACTAACTAATGTATTGATTAAGTATGGAGGAAAACCATGGCCGAACTGAAAATGCCTGAAATTAACTATGTTATTGTTGCCGGAAATCTCACTAAAGATCCGATCTTTCGGCAGACAACTAACAGTACTCCTGTCGTAAATTTTTCTATCGCTTCAAATAGAAAATATAAAGACAGCTCAAACCAGTGGCAGGAGGATGTATGTTATGTCGGCATTGTCGCATGGAATAAATTGGCTGAGAGCTGCCGGGATAGATTGAAAAAAGGATCCGCAGTTTTGGTAGACGGGGAACTTCAGAGCAGAACCTGGAAATCAGAAGACGGGCATAATAGAAGCATCGTTGAAATTAAAGCCAGAAGGATTCAGTTCCTTAATAAAAGAGGTAAGCTGAATGAACACGGTAATGGTCTCGATGAAGACGATATCCTTTCAGAAGAGGATGCTGTTGATTATACGGAAGACTCTTTCGATAAATTTTTATCAAATGAAGAATCAGATCTTATAAAGTAAAGATAGGTAGATAATGAAAAAAGAAATTAGAACTAAAAAAGTCTGCAGGTTTACACAGAATAAGGTTAAGTATATCGATTATAAAGATGTGAAGCTCCTCCAGAGATATACTACAGAGCAGGGAAAGATAATCCCTAAAAGGATAACCGGGACGAAATCAAAGTACCAGAGAGAATTGGCTATTGCAATAAAAAGAGCAAGACATATGGCATTACTGCCTTATGTAGCAGACACTGTAAAATAGAACCAGAAGCAGGAGAAGAAATGAAAGTAATTCTTAGAGAGAATTTTGAATCGCTGGGGCAGATCGGTGATGTTGTCGATGTAAAAGACGGTTTCGCCAGAAATTACCTACTTCCCAGAAAGATTGCTTATGCAGCTATCAAAGGAAATATCCGGTCGCTTGATGAAGAAAAGAAAAATCTTGCCAAGAAAAAGGAACAGGAAATCCGTTTAGCTGAAACATTAGGCGGCGAACTTGAAAAGGTTTCTGTAACTATTCCGGTTCAGGTAGGTGAAGAAGACAAAATATTCGGTTCGGTTACTTCCCAGATGATTAGTGATGCTCTTAAAGAAAAAGGCTATGATATTGATAAGCGTAAGATCGAGATTGATGAGACTATAAAGTCACTCGGTATTTACAGTATTACCGTTAAATTACATGCTAATGTAAATGCCAAGATTAAAGTGTGGGTTGTAAGAGAGTAGAACCAGGCTGATATTCAAAAAAAAAGGAAAGCAGGCGCTTTCCTTTTTTTTATTTAAATCCTGAGATGAGATTAGTTAACTTTAATCTGTTTTTCCCGGATCATCTTTGCGATCCCGGATGTACCGTTTTTGGAGATACTTTTAATAGCTTTTGCACTTAATTTTAAGGTTACAAATCGGTTGAGTTCCTGCACCCATATCCTTTTCTTCTGAAGGTTAGGAAGGAATCTTCTTCTTGTTCTGTTATGAGCATGGGATACGTTGTTTCCTGATAGAGGACCAATGCCTGTAACCTGACATCTTCTTGACATAATATCTCTCCTGAGAACTTTCTTAAGTATAAAATTAGAACAATAAATATACGAAAATATCATTTAAAAAATATAGCACTAATCAAAAAAAAATCGATCTGTTAATTCTGCTATATTCTGTCATGTTTAGGTTGACAAAGATAAATTCCCTGTTATCTTTGGAGATAAATCCAATATTAATCTTTGATGAAAGTGCCTTTTTGTTCAAAGCATACCTTAATAACCACTTAAAAATCTTTTGAGAAAAGGAGAACTTTATGGAGTATTATGAATTGCACCCGGAAACGCCACAACTGCGGTATATAAACAAGGCGGTTTCAATTCTGAAAGATGGGGGAGTAATAATATATCCTACTGATACAGTATATGGAATAGGCTGTGATATTTTTAATAAAGAAGCCCTGGAAAGGATATTTGCAATTAAAAATGATGGAAATTCTAAGCTTTTAAGTTTTGTCTGTTCGGACCTCAAGGATATAGCAAAATACGCCAGAGTTTCCGACTATGCTTACAGGACGATGAAACATCTGCTCCCGGGGCCTTATACGTTCATTCTTCCGGCAGCGAAACTTGTTCCTAAAAAACTATGGAGCAAAAGAAAAACTGTCGGTATACGGATCCCTAATAATAACATTACCATGAAACTGGTTGAAGAAATGGGCAACCCAATAATCAGTACAAGTACCACCAACCGTAAAGGCGACGTAATTTTCGATCCTTTCGAGATCAAGAATATATTCAATTCGCAGGTCGATTTAATGTTGTCTATGGGTCCCCTGATGGGAGAACCTTCTACTGTGGTGGATCTGAGTGAGGAAGCACCTGAGGTGCTGAGAGAGGGCGCCGGCGATGTTAGTATGTTTGTCTATTAGAGTTATCCTGAATTAAATGCAAGGCTTGCCTTTCCGGCAAGCCTTTTTTTATTTACGAATAACCTGTGTTGAAGATGCCTGGGCAAGGGGAGTTAAAATCATCTCATTGATATTTACGTGTTGAGGCCTGGATGCACAATAAACTACTGCATCAGCGATATCTGCTGCGGTCAGGGGGTCCAGTCCCGCATAAACTTTATCTGCTTTTTCCCTGTTTCCTGAGAACCTTACGATACTGAATTCAGTTTCGACCATGCCGGGATCAACGGTACTTACCTTTATGCCGTGTTCAAGACAGTCCATCCTGATTCCCCTGGTCAATGCATTAACAGCGAACTTGGTTGCGCAGTAAACATTGCCGTTTGGATAAACTTCGTGACCTGCTGTTGACCCGATATTTATAACGTGACCTCTTTTTCTTTCAACCATACCCGGAAGTACATTCCTTGTTACATATAAAAGCCCTTTCAGATTGGTATCGATCATTTCCTCCCAGCTGGTCAGATTACCTTCATATATTTTATCAAATCCTCGTGCAAGTCCGGCATTATTTACCAGCACATCCACTTTATTCCATTCTTCATCCAGACTATCAAAAGCGCCTTTAACTTCATTAAAATCTCTCACATCGAGTTTGAGGATCTTCGTCTTTATCTTATATGTTTTTTCAAGCCGTTCAGCTTCTTCTTGAAGCCTTTCAAACCTCCGTGCCGCTAAGATCAGATTTGCTTTTTCGGAGGCAAAGGCTTCGGCGCAGGCTCTGCCGATTCCTGAACTTGCACCGGTAATGAATACTATTTTGTCTTTAAGTCTTTCCATCATTCATCCCTGAAATTAATTTTCAAAAAAATAAATTTAGCGAAATAGTAAAGCCTCTACAAGACTATCTGATAATTGAGATGATTGATTTCCATAATAGCCGGTCCTTTCCAAATTGGGTTGAGTAAGAATGGTCCGGGATTTAGAAAGTATTTAAGACGTATTCAGGACGCATTCAGGACGTATTCAGGACGTATTCAGATAGTAGTTTCATGGGGAGAGATCAGTTCAAATGGCGCACGAATTATCAGGATTACGAAACTGCAGATTGCGGATGACGCTTTTTAAGCACCATCACAGACAGGCTTGATTTGTTTTTATATTGGTTTTATCAGGAAGAGAGGGGCTACAAGTTATAAAATTGCAGGGTTGTATGGTTACACGGTATCGGTTTCAGAAGCGGCCGGGAATATGCGTACCGCATTTAGGGCAAGCAGTTCCTTTAATATTGTTCTTTATGACATCATGCCAATCTCGCTTTAGGAGAGGGTAGCGGCAGGAGGGGCAGAAGGTTGTCTGACCTTCGGGGTCGTGAACGTTCCCGGTATAAACAAATTTTATTCCTGTTCTCATTGCTATATTTCTTGCAGTCGTTAACGTAGAAGCCGGGGTCTTATCTTTGTCTCTTAATTTGAAATCAGGATGGAATGCTGTAAAGTGGAGGGGAACTGAATCACCGAGATTATTTAGTATCCAGTCACATTCATTCTGAATTTCTTCTTCGGAATCATTTTCACCGGGAATCAGAAGTGTGGTTATCTCAAACCAGATATCTGTTTCATTCTTCAGCCAGACGAGGGTGTCCAATACATCCTTCAGACTGGAGAAAGTCAGTTTGTTATAAAACCTTTCAGTGAACCCCTTGAGATCAACATTCGCAGCATCTATATATTTATATACGTCCTTCCTTGCTTCTTTATCAATATAGCCGGCAGTTACCATTACGGAATTTATGCCTTCTTCACGGCCTATTCTTGAAATGTCTATAACATACTCTCCAAAAATGGTGGGGTCGTTATAGGTGTAGGCTATTGAGGGTACTTTATACTGTTTGGCAAGTTTGATTACTTCTTCAGGAGATGCTGTGAGAGCATTCAGATCATCCAGCCGGGCTTTACTCATCGACCAGTTCTGGCAGAACTTACAGCCGAGATTGCAGCCGGCAGTACCGAAGCTCAAAACGCCGGTGCCGGGATAAAAATGATTTAAAGGTTTCTTTTCTATAGGATCAATAGCAAAGCCTGTAGGTCTGCCGTATCCTGTAGTGTAGAGTGAGCCGTTAATATTTTGTCTTATATAGCAAAATCCTGCCTGGCCATCGCCTATTTTACAGTAGCGGGGACAAAGTGTGCATAAGAGTTTATTCCTGTCTGCCGGTTCCCACCATTTTGCTATTTTCATTTCCATAGTTTTCATAATATATAATCATTAATTCGGTCTAATTCTTCAAGCCATTAAATGATCTCGAACCTTAACCAGTTTGCCCGGCTTTTCTCGGAATACGGGGCTCCTGCAGCAAATATAACAACATCACCTTCTTTAACGTAGCCTTCTTCTATAATCATTTTCTTCGCCTTATCGATAGCGATATGTTCCTTGTCAATTTCATCCATGTGAACAGGAATAATACCCCATCTTAAGCAGAGTTTATTCATTGTTTCAAAGCTGTTGGAGAAGGCTATTATTTTTGCCTCAGGTCTGAACTTTGAAAGATTTCCTGCCGTTCTTCCCTTATAAGTAAAAGCTGCAATTGCTGAAGCATTTATCTGCCTGCTTATTGAAACAACTGCTTTTCCCACAGAATCGAACAGGTTTTCTTCAACCTTTTCGGGTATTTTGAATTCTACTATATGACTGAAGAAATGTTTCTCGGCATTGCGGATAATATCATTCATGATATTAACGGTACGAATAGGGAATTTGCCGATTGAAGTTTCACCACTCAGCATTACCACATCTGTACCGTCCCAGACTGCATTGGCAACGTCGGATGCTTCAGCGCGGGTCGGTACCGGGATTATGTATCATCGAATCAAGCATCTGCGTGGCTGTAATTACAAGCTTGCCTACGGCGTTGCATTTCCTGATAATCTCTTTCTGTATTACGGGTACTTCAGAAGCTGGCAGTTCGACTCCAAGGTCGCCTCTTGCTACCATTATCCCGTCTGCTGCATCCAGGATTTCGTCAAACCTTTCAACCCCTTCACGCTTCTCAATTTTTGCAATAACAGGGATATCTGAATTTCTGTCTTTCAGCCATGCTTTCAGAATCGTGATATCTTCGGGCCGTCTTACAAAAGACAAAGCTATATAGTCAATCCTGTGCTGAAGAATGAATTCAAGGTCCCTGAAATCCTTCTCTGTGATGCTCGCTGTGGAAAGTTTCATTCCCGGAAGATTCATCCCTTTTTTAGGATGCAGTGTTCCGCCGTTTTCAATTTTACAGATTACGGAATTTTCCGTCTTACCGCTTATCCTCAGACGGATGAGTCCATCATCTATCAGGATAGGATCACCTACAGCGGCATCACTTACAAGAGCTGAGTAGGAAGTAGATATACGCTTTTCATCACCTATAACATCTTCAATAGTAATTTCAATATCTTTCCCGGTTTCAAGTTCTATTTCGGGCTGGACGAGTTTTCCTATCCTGATTTTGGGTCCTTGAAGATCCACAAGTACTGCGAGCGGAGTTTTTTCTTCTGTGCATGCTTCGTGGATATTCTTAAGGACGTTTTCAAAGAATTCGTACGAACCGTGAGAGAAATTCAGCCTTACGCCGTCTGCACCTGCAAGGACCAGCTTTCTGATCATGTCAGCAGATTCGGTTGCCGGTCCGAGAGTACATAGTATTTTTGTTTTCGCAAAAATATCGTTGAGGTTAGCTTTCATCTCTTTTTCTTTTTGGTGACTGTTTTAGTCTCTCCGTTAGGACGGATAGCCTTGGACCTTGCATAAAGGTATTTGATTTTTTTCTCTACCAGGTCAAAGACTGTCCCTGCCGGGTAACCCTTTGCTGTTTTCTTACCTGCCCGCACTCCTGTAAGGAGTTCAATCCCTTCCTCAACCTTTGAAATAGGATAGATATGGAACTCACCTTTTGTTACAGCTTCCACAACTTCTTCCTTCAGCATAAGTTCTTTTACATTCTGTACCGGGATAACGACACCCTGTCTTTTAGTTAATCCCCTGCCTTTACACAAGTCGAAGAAGCCTTCAATCTTTTCATTAACGCCTCCAATAGGCTGAACGTCGCCTTTCTGGTTCAGTGATCCGGTGACAGCCAGGTACTGTTTTAAAGGAAGATCTGCAAGCGTCGATAATAGCGCAAATATCTCAGCACACGAAGCACTATCACCGTCAACGGTTCCGTACGATTGTTCAAACACGAGGTTTGCATTGAATGAAAGGGGCATTTCCTGTCCGAAAGTTTCCCTGAAATACCCGGATATAATAAGCACGCCTTTATTGTAATGCCGTCCGCTCATACCGGCTTCACGCTCGACGTTGATTATGCTCCCGCTTCCGAGAGAGACGGTAGCAGTTATCCTTGTAGGTCTGCCGAAAGCATAATAGTCCGTAGTGTATACAGCCAGCCCGTTAATCTGGCCAACTCTATCGCCTTCAGTGTCTAACAATATCATATTATCATGCAGCATATCGTCAACCTTGGATTCGAGAAGACCGTGTCTATCCTTTGCGAGATCAAAGGCTTTCTTTACATGAGCCTTGCTTATAATATCGAAACCATCATCAAGTGCCCAGAAGTTTGCCTCTCTTGCGATGTCTGCAATTTTTGAGAACCTTGTGGTCAGCTTATTTTTTTGACCTGCAAAGCGGGCGCTTATCTCAATAAGTTTTGCGATCGCCGATTTGTCGAATTCGCACAGACCCTCTTCTTTTACCAATTTTTTTATTACCTGGGCATACTCAACAATTACTTTATCCGATCTTTTTATTTCATAATCAAAGTCTGCTTTTATTTTGAACATTTTCTTAAAATCGTATTCACGTTCGGCAAGCAGCGAATATATCCAGTCACTTCCCAGAAGGATTATTTTAGTATCAATATCAATAGATTCAGGTTTGAGAATTGAGGAAGTAAATTGAAACACTCCGGGAGTTTCCTGGATTTCCAGTTTATTATATGTCAGCACTCTTTTGAGCGTGCGCCATACACCGGGTTCTTCAAACAGATGCTGCACATTCAGAACAAGATAGCCGCCGTTTGCCTTGAGAATAGAACCCGCTTTTATCTTGGTGAAATCGCTGTACCATCCGCCTCTTCCATCGCTCACTTTTTCAATAGTTCCGAAAAGATTTATAAAATTCGGTGAAGTTTCTATTATGACGGGACAGTCAGTTGTTTCACTATTATCCAGAATTATGTTGACATCATATTCTTTTAAAATAATCGATCTCAAATCCTTCAGGAGTTACCGGGCCCTGCGGTTTTACACCCTTAAACACCTGAACATTCTCCATAATATTGTTTTCAACCTGGTCAATAAAATCAATCACCTTCGCATCGTCGTACCTGTCCCTGATATTATCGATAACACTCTTCACGACTATTTCAACTGCGGCTTTTTCAATATCAAACATCTTCTTTTCAAAATTCTGACTTATCTTCAAGCCTTCTTTGAAAATTACTTTAAGATCCTGCTGGAGTTCGTTGTACTTATTTACTAATTCTTTTGCTTCATCTTTGGTAAGTTTTCCTTCTTTTATCTGTTCATCCAGCTGATAAACCGGCACAGGTTTTTCATCGATTAGAGGATATACGTCGGGTCTGGCGCCGTCTCCTACTTTTACCTGCACAAGAGTAAAGTTGTCCTCCTTAAGTTTCTTATCAAAATCAGTCATCAGATTCTGCTCTTTTTCATTATACTCCTGCACAAGCTTCTTTTTTCTTTCAGTAAAAAGATCACTATCCAGGGTTTGGGGGATCCTGTTTTTCAGAATCTGGATTGCGCTATTTAGATCCTGCCTGAATTGCCTGGCTTTCCCTACCGGGAAGGTTAGAAGAAGCGGCATATCAGGGTCTTTAAAATTATTAACGTATGCATAGTCGCACAGGGGTGGGCAGTTTGAACTTATTTTTTCGAGCATTTTTTTAACGGTTGTTGCCTTCCCGGAACCTGACAATCCCGCAATAAATATATTATATCCGGGACTCCGAAGGTCTACCCCCAATCTTATTGCTTTTAACGCTCTTTCCTGGCCGATTATACCTTCCATCGGTTCAAGATCAATGGTTGATTCAAATTCAAAAATATCAGGGTTACAAATCCATCGCAGATCTTCCGGTTTTAATTCTTCGTGTTTTGTTGGTTTAGGATGTGCCATTTTTTACCTGCTTTCGATGAGGATTATACTTTTCTTTTAAAATTAGATTAAAAATCTAAATATTATTACTTTTAATTTCAAAGATTAAATACTATCCGGTGATTCTTATTTAATACTAAACAATAATAATTGTTATTATCAACACTTAAAAATAAAGAAAAATTTTATGGATCAGTCAGAGGTGCGAAAACTCTTCCCTCACATTGAAAAGGGGATAATATATTTCAACCATGCAGCTACAGGCCCATTTTCGAGCAGGGTACTGGATGTGATGCAGGAATATTTCAAGACGAGGAGTGAGGATAAGATAGATGATTATCCTTCGTTTGTTCAGATAACGGAGGAAACCAGGGAATTGCTGGGGAATGCCATAAACGCTGATAAGGAGCGGATTGCCTTCGCAGATAATACAACCAATGGTTTGAATCTCCTTGCACAGGGTCTTCAGTGGAAACCGGGAGACGAACTGATTCTGAATGATCTGGAATTTCCGGCTAATATTTATCCCTTTATGAATCTCGTAAAAAAAGGGGTGAAAATAGTCATGGTTAAATCCCATGATGGAATTGTCAGTGCTGAAGATATTATTGAAAAATTTACATCAAAGACAAAGCTTGTATCAGTAAGTATGGTTCAGTTCCTTACCGGGTACCGGATCGATCTTGAAAAACTTGGTAAAGCCTGCAGAGCGGAAGGGATTGTACTTAGTGTTGATGCTATCCAGGGACTCGGTGCCCTGAAACTTAACGTGGAAAAATGCGGAATTGATTTCGTTTCCTGCGGAACACAGAAATGGATGCTGGGAATGCAGGGATTATCAATCATTTATATTACTGAAAATCTCCAGCAGAAAATAGATCCTGTATATGTCGGGTGGCTTGGTGTAAATGACGGATGGAACCTTCTTGACTATAATCTTACATTGAAGAGTTCAGCAGAAAGATTTCAGCCCGGATCCCTGAATTCAGCGGGAATATATGCCCTGAATGCCTCTCTTAAATTATTCCGGGATTTCGGAATTGATGAAGTTGAAAAGCAGGTGATTTCAAACTCCGGACATTTAATATCGGAACTTCAAAGAATCGGAATAAATCCATATCTATCGGAACTTGATCAAAAGTATCTGTCGGGTATTATATCATTCAGGCACCCGGACGCATATTCAATCCTTGAAGTCCTTCAGGATAAAAAGATTGAACTGGCGGTGAGGGAAGGGATAGTGAGGATATCCCCCCATTTTTATAATAATGAAAGCGATATAAGCGCTCTTACGGATGGATTGAAAATTTTAATATGATCTGCTATTGGCGAAGAACCCGCAATTTTATAAATTATGAATAAAACTATCAGGCTTTTAATCAGATAACGAGGAGTCACTGTATGTTATCCGGGAAAATATTATTAACAGTATTCTGTGCTTCGGCTTTAATTCTTATCATTGGGTCATCGAAAACTTATTCTCAACAAAAAGAAGATAAAGTAAGAATCAGCCCTAAAGCTTCCATAACCCAGACTGTGGGGTTTACTGATGTAACCATTTCATACAGCCGTCCGGGTGTAAAAGGAAGGAAAATCTGGGGAGGATTAGTACCTTATGATAAGGTCTGGCGAGCCGGTGCAAACGAAGCAACAAAAATTACTTTCAGTACAGATGTTATGATAGAAGGTAAAAAACTTGCCGCAGGCTCATACGGCTTTTTCACAGTACCGGGAAAAGATGAATGGACTTTGATTTTTAATAAAGTTGCGGATCAGTGGGGAGCATTTGAATACAATGAAGCTGAAGATGCCTTAAGAGTAAATGTGAAGCCGGAAAAGAGTAATTTTACCGAGTGGCTAAGGTATGAAATAACTAAAACGAGTGACTCTACGGCTGTTATTAGTCTTGAATGGGAAAAGCTCAAAGTTCCATTTAAAATTGAAGTAAAGATTTAATGAGAATTTGGATGGGGAAGAAAGAAAGACATCCGGAGACCGGGTGAAAATTTAAATGCGACTGTATACCGGTTCTTTGAACCGGTATTTTAATACTTTTCGACGACACAAGTGAGTGAACGAACATACAGAACAGCAGGGATATGTCGATTTATTCTCTAATCACCTTCAGAAGCTCTTCTGTTTTTTCCTCCATAAGCTGTTTATCTCCACGACTTTCCACATTAAGCCTTATTATAGGTTCGGTGTTAGACATTCTAAGATTGAATCTCCAGTTGTCGTACTCGACACTCAAACCATCAAGGTGGTCGATCTTTCCATCTGAATATTTCTTTTCAACTTCATCCAGTTTGGCTTTTGGATCATCTATCTCTGAGTTTATCTCCCCGCTGCAGGGGTATGCTGCTATCATCTCTTCGACGAGTGCAGATAACGGTTTGTTTTCCTCGGACATAAGCTGCATAACAAGCAGGAATGGGATCATTCCGCTATCAGAATAAGCGTTTTCCCGAAAATAATGATGTGCTGACATCTCTCCCCCGTAGATCGCATTAACTTCTCTCATTTTCTGTTTAATGAACGCATGGCCGCTCTTTGATACAACAGGCTCTCCACCGCTGCTTTTAACTATATCAACTGTGTTCCAAACCAGGCGCGGGTCGTGGACTATCTTTGCCCCGGGATTTGTCCTTAATATTGATTTAGCGAGAAGACCGACGATATAATACCCTTCAATAAAGTTACCTTTTTCATCAAAGAAGAAGCACCTGTCGAAATCGCCATCCCATGCAACACCAAGATTGGCATGATTCTGTACCACAACATCTATGGTGGGTTTCCTGTTCTGTGTAAGCAGGGGATTCGGCACACCATTAGGAAAATCGGAATCAGGTTCATTAAAAAGTTTTATCATTTCAATCGGCAATTCGGGTTCGATTGCATCGATAACCAATCCTGCACAGCCGTTTCCTGCATTAACAACAACCTTAAAAGGTTTTATCTTTTTTACGTCGAAAAAATTGTTAAGGTGATTTAGAAAACCGCTCATTACATTATCGTGGTCCACATCTCCCGGTTCGAGGTTATGGATCTCAAGATCATCGTTAACGATCATTCTTTCTATTTCATTCAGTCCGCTATCGTACCCGATCGGTACAGAGCCTTTTCCTACAAATTTCATCCCGTTATATTCAGGAGGATTATGGCTGGCAGTAATCATTATGCCTCCGTCGGCTTCGTACACCGGCGTAGCATAATAAATCATCTCAGTTCCGCAAAGACCTATATCTATTACATCGACACCGTGGTCATTTAATCCTTTTTTTATTGAGTCTGAAATAGCTTCCGAAGATCTGCGTATATCATGACCAATTACAACTTTTTCTGCATCCGTTAATTTTGCAAATCCGACGGCAACCTTATAGGCAAGTTCTAGATTCAGTTCCGAAGGGACTTTACCTCTTATGTCATAAGCCTTAAATGATTTGATTTTGTTCATTTATATTCCTCATTGTGGGGATATTGAAAAAATTATCGTAGAATTTTAAATAGGTTTTTTCTTAATTCTCTATAACCAATTTTGAATGCCTTAATTTATGAAATTAATCTCACGTTTCAAGTGAGCAGAAATTTAATAAGAGAATATTTTTGCAATGGACTTTTTATTTATTACTACTTATGTTTATGCCAATTAAAAATACGAGGGAGCTAATTATCGATACAAAGGATACTGTAAAGTGGCACTTCGCTAAATGCAACCACTCCAAATGCAATGCAATTTTCCTGGTTAACCCTGATGAAACACCGGGTGATTTAGGGTTTATTTGTCCTGAATGCAGCAAGAAAACTACAACGTCGCATATTGTTCAGTGTTCAAGCTGCAGAACGATATTAAATTTTGTCAGGGCAAACCCTAATGAAGAGAAGGTTGTTTTTAATGTTCCCAAGTGTTCGCACTGCGTGGGAACAATTGAAGATGAATGGGAAATTGAACCCTTATATCAGCCGGATTCATATATTTAACCGGATTCATCAACTTTTTTACCGGTAATCAATAATTTTAGTGATTACCAGATCATTTTAAAGGAAGCAGACATACCTGCTTCCTTTTTTTATTTAATATGTGAGCCGAATTCTTCATTTGAGAATCTAATAGTGGTAAATTTGTAGGCTGAAAAAATATTCTATGATATAAATACTCTCAGGGAAAAAATATGTTACAATTATTTAGAAAATATATGCCTGCTTTACTGCTGGCAGCTTCTTTTATCTTTATGCCCGGATGTTCTTCGTCACAACAAACGGCATCTGACGGCAGCAATAATTCTTCAGGGGCTTATTCCTGGCTGAATCTCGATACCGTTAAAGCGGGACAGTACGATATGGGGAAAATGTGGACATTTGAATATCCTCCGGTGGATTACTTCCAAAAAGAATATAATTTTAAGCCGACCCAGGAATGGTTTGAGCATGTTAGAAAATCAGCACTGCGTTTTGCAAACTATTGCTCTGCATCTTTTGTATCGGCAGACGGGCTTGTAATGACAAACGATCATTGCGGAAGGGAAAGTGTTTCTGATGTAACTAAAGAGGGCGAAGACCTTATGAAGAACGGGTTTTACGCTGAGACATTAGAGGATGAACGTCCGGTACCAGGCTTGTATGTCGATCAGCTTGTGTTAATTAAGGATGTGACCGACGAGATACAAAATGCTATGAGCCAGGGTGCAAACGAAGAACAGAAGACTGCGATTGAGGACAGTATGATGACTGAGATTAAAGACCGCGAACAGGAAAGTACCGGGCTGAGAATTCAGATTACTCCCCTGTATAACGGCGGAAGGTATTCCGAATATGGTTATAAAAGATATAATGATGTAAGACTTGTTTTCGCACCCGAAACTGAAATGGGTTTCTTCGGCGGAGATCCTGATAATTTTACTTATCCACGCTATGATCTGGACTGTACTTTTTTCAGGGTTTATGATGAATCCGGCAATCCCCTGAAGACTGATGATTACTTCAAATGGAGTGACAGCGGCGCTGTTGCCGGAGAGGATGTGTTTGTTGTCGGTAATCCCGGCTCGACTGACCGGCTTAACACCGTAGCGCAGCTTGAATATGATAGAGATGTTACCTACCCTCATACACTCGAGATGCTTAATAATATGGTTGATATGTATTCAAAACTAATACAGGAAAATCCGGAAAGAAAAAATGAACTGCAGAACCGGCTCTTTATGTTTTCTAATTCTCAGAAAGCTTATACCGGAATGCTTGAAGGTTTGCGTAATCCTGTATTAATGCAGAAGAAGAGAGACTTTGAAAAGAAGTTTAAAGCTGCTGTTATGGCAGATCCCGATCTGAAAAATAAATACGGGGATTTGTGGGATAAAATTTCTGGCACACGGAACCAGTTAAGAGGACTATCAAATGAGTTATATGCATTGTCGTTAAACCCGCTGACATCTTCAGAGCTATTTTTCGCGGCGAATGATGTTGTAGACCTTGCCAATGAATTGAAGCTGCCTGTTGATCAGAGAGATGAGCAATATACCGGCGAAGAGCTTGATTCTACTATCGCGGATATTATTCCCCGGGATCTGGATATGGAGCACCAGCGTGATCTGCTTCGAAAACAAGTTAAAAGTTTCTATGAGTACCTTGGTAAAGATAATTCTTTAGTTCAGAAACTAACAGGCGGAAGAACCGGTGAGGATGCAGTCGATTATATGCTCAAGAATACGGTATTAACTGATTCATCAAAATTAGTCGCGCTGATTGATAAAGGTCCCGATGCAATACTGAATAGCGATGATCCGTTCATATATTTCGCTGTTCACACTGATGACAGAAGGGCATCTTTAAGATCAGATGTGAAGGATATTCTTAATAAGGAATCTGTATATTCACAGGAGCTCGGCAAAGCCCTTTTTGCAGTATACGGCACTTCTATTCCTCCGGATGCTACATTTACACTCCGAATTTCTGATGGTGTTGTTAAAGGATTTCCATACAACGGAACGGTTGCACCGCCCTATACAACATTTTATGGACTATACGACCGTTATTATTCATTCGGCAAAAAGGTACCATGGAATCTGCCCGACAGATGGGTTAATCCCCCGGCAGATTTCCAGCTTGAGACTCCTTTTAACTTTGTTGCTACCAACGATATTATCGGCGGTAATTCAGGCAGCCCGGTAATAAATGAAAAAGCTGAGATTGTGGGACTTGCATTCGACGGAAATATCCAGAGTCTCCCTGGCAACTTTATATATACTCCCGATGAAAACCGGATGGTTGCCGTACATTCAGCAGGCTTGCTTGAGGCAGTTAAGGATTTGTACAAAGCCACAAGGCTCAGTGACGAATTACGGAATGGTAAATTAACCAACGAGAAAGTAGTTTCAGATTCAAGCAAGTAATCCGGCCGGCCGAACTTATTAAAATGTATTGCTGTATGACTGTATAAAAAAACTTCATACAGCAATACAATAGTTATGGAAAATAAGAAGTGTTAGTCCTCTAAATCCAACCTTGAAAACCTCGGTGAAAATTCTGTGTTAGGGCACTGATTTAAAGGTAATATTGTCCCTGCAGGTGAAATGAAAAATACTTTGCAAAAGTATTCCCGAAAGTGATTGAGTACTCAGCCCCTAGTCCCAATTTAAAGCCGTCAGATTTGTATTTTCTGAAGTCTATACCGGCTGTCATAGAGAATGCAGTTCCGTAATTCCATTCATCAACATTACTGTATGTTCTGTCATCAATAACAACGGGACCGAATCCTTCTTCGAGGAAAAAAGGACTATTTAACGGCTGAGTAAATATTGCTTTCAACGATACACCCTTCAGAAAGGGGAAATATAGATTCGTGGAGCCAGGCAGCAGTACGTTAAAGTCCTGTCCGTATATGAAGCTAAGCCTGGTATTAAACCCAAAAACGGGAGTATTAAGTTCTGCAAAGATGGATGAGGTAAAAGCTCCCGTGGCAGCAGAGAATCCCCCGACTGTACCTCCTCCAATAAATCCTCCCACACTAAGATTCTGTGCATTAACCATCGGAAAAATTAGAAAACAGACAATTAAAACTGTTATTATTTTTGATTTCATAGCGGTAAAGTCCAGGTTAAGTTCTGGTTCAGGATCAAAGTCTGAATTATCCAAAGTTAAATTATACTTACAATTCAATAAAAGCAAAAGGTCACCCGTTTTCCCCTTAATGGTCAGTAAACATATCCGAATATGATAGTCTTTCCCGGGACAGTCACGGATTACAATCTGTTTCAAGAAAATGCTTATTTTTATATAATTAAATCAAATCAATCCGGGAAATTATAATGAGTAAAAATTCAGAAATACTTTTGTATGTGGAACTAGATGAAAAGAAGGTTCCCGTAAAAATAGAATGGAGCGCTACCGATTCAGGCTTTGAAGGAAAAAGAGAAAGTAAATCAATGATGCTTTCATTATGGGATAAACAGGAAAATGCTACGATGGGAATAGATCTGTGGACTAAAGAAATGATGGTTGAGGATATGAATGTTTATTTTCATCAGACCTTTCTTAAAATGGCCGATACATACAGGAGAGCAACAAAGAATGAGGAAATTGCTCAAATCATTGAGAACTTCAGTGCTGACTTTGCCGATAAACTTGAACTCAGTAAGAAAATAAATAAGAGCAGCCTGTAAATCAGCCGGCCTCTTTGTCTATCTTAAAAACTTTATAAAGGTAGAAGAGGGTAGGAAATATCAGCATTGAACCGATTATCAACGCCCACCCTAACTGTGTTAACGCTGCCCCCGGAGCAGCCGCTGTGAACAGGGAGATGTTATCGCCGTTCTTAATAAGTATTACTTCCGGGAAGTATATCAAATAAAATGCTGCAAGTATAAATAATAACTGAACTCCTGCAAGTATTCTTGACGGCCAGATTAAACCCTTCCCGATTATCTTCCAAAGGAAAGGAAGTGCAGCGGTAGCCAGAATGATGATAGCAATACTTATCGGGTGATTCAGAAATCTTCTAGCGAAATCGACATTTTCCACATAAGAAAAGAGAAACACCATTCCACCGCTTACCACCATGACCAGTGTGGCCAGTTTTGTTTTCTGAATGATCAGTTCTCTTAAGTCTTTTTCGGTCGTTTCACTGATCAGGTAAACTGAGGCAATGAAGACGAAAAGACTGCAGATAAAAATACCAGTGGATATACTGAATAGATTTAACCAGGGATGCATATATCCTTCGTAAAAAGATTCAGGAGCAGTAGTGATCTTCCCTGACACTATTGCACCTATAATCAGTCCGAAGAAAAAGCTTACCAATAAACTCGACACGGCAAAAATACGCGAGTAAATAACCTGGGAGGCATCATGGACAGCATCATAATGACGGAATGTGAAGGCTGTCCCCCGCAGAACTACACCTATCAGAAGAAGGATAAGCGGTATATAAAGCGATATTGATACCTGTGTATAAATTGACGGGAAGCCCATAAAAAGGATGACAACTGTTATAACTACCCACATATGGTTGGCTTCCCAGATGGGAGCCATAGCGCTGCTGACCAGATTTTTTATTTTTTCTTTATTGGAGCCTGCAAACAATTCGATTATGCCTGCACCAAAATCAGCTCCGCCGAGCAGACAATATAGAAAAACAGCAACCAGCAGAAATATTATTACTACGTAGAGCATTATGCTATTTCACCGCCTTCCTGCTGCTGAGATGCATGAAGTGCCCGCACCTGCCTTCTCATCAGCCAGACAGCAACCACGGTAAGGATCAGGTAGATAAGAACAAAAACTGAGAGGTGGACCACCTGTCCAGGTACAGGTGTAACAGAATCCGCCGTTTTCATTATATTATAAATTATCCATGGTTGTCTTCCAACTTCGGTGACAGTCCATCCTGCTTCCACGGCCAGAAAGCCGAGGGGAGTAGAAACAGCAGCGAGATATAAAAATCTTCTATCGAACAAATACTTTTTCCATTTCCATCTGATCAGCCAGAATACTACTCCGACAGCAGCAAGAAAAAATCCGCATGCCACCATAAGCTGAAATGAAATGTGAACCGGTACAGCGGGAGGCCAGTTTTCCCTCGGAAATTCGTTCAGTCCTTTTACTTCAGCATCAAAATCACCATATGCAAGGAAGCTCAAAAGTCCCGGCACTTTTATCCCGAGCTTCATCTCTTCACTTTTTACATCAGGAATGCCGCCGATAGTTAGTCCGGCGCTTTTCTCCGTATGGAACAAACCTTCCATAGCGGCAAGTTTCTCAGGCTGTCTTTGTGCAACATCCTTGGCACTATGATCGCCGCTTAAAGGCTGAAGGACAGCAAAGATACTTCCGAAACTCAGGGCAATGATCATAGCTTTTTTGTGTATTTCAAAATTATGTTTTCTTAACAAGAGGATGGCGTGAATGCCGGCAACCCCGAAAGCAGTAGCTTCAAACGCAGCGATTGTCATGTGAAGAGTTTCGCTTACCCAGGCAGGATTAAACATTGCTTCGAAAGGACGGATGTTATATGCCTGTCCGTTTATCCAGTCGAATCCTGCCGGCGCATTCATCCAGGCATTGGCAGTCACTACAAATATTCCCGATAGAACACCTGAGATTCCAACCACCAGGCCGGAAGCCCAATGAATGTAAGGATTCAGTCTGTTCCATCCGTAAAGAAAAAGTCCGATACAGATTGCTTCTATAAAGAAAGCTGTACCCTCCCAACTGAAAGGCATGCCTATGATTGGTCCTGCGTGCTTCATGAACCCCGGCCAAAGCAGTCCAAGTTCAAATGACAGAGCAGTTCCTGATACGGCCCCGATCGCAAAAAAGATCGCCACGCCTTTGGACCAGGTTTTTGTAAGATCAAGATATATTTTCTGTTTCTTTTTTATCCAGAGCCAGTGTGATATAACCATCAGGAAGGGCATGGTCATACCGATACAGGCAAGGATAATATGAAACCCCAGAGTAATAGCCATAGTTAAACGTGCGGCCAGAAGATTGTCCAAGCGAATTACCTTTATTTATAAAAAGCTCTTTAGAAACTTATAAAATGTTAAATTAAACTTCAGCATATGAAGGTTTTAATATGATGCAGGCAGTAAAATATTTTATTCTTCTTTTTTTTCTTCAGTGCTTTACTTCTGCACAGCCAAAAGATCAGCCCGGGGGACGCGATCTGCCAGCTGAAGGAAGCATCCACGCACTATTTATCTTCGCACAGTTTCCGGATGATGATTATCTTCCTCATGATGTCCGCTGGCCTAAAGGTGATATGCCTGAGAAGATGAAGAATAAGACCTGGGTTGATTCAGAGTGGAGTGAAAATGCAACCCCATGGTCCATGACGGATTATTTTAACCAGATGTCATTTAATAAATTAAAGTTCACCGGGGTATGCGATACTATTACAATTCCTCACACAAGAAAATGGTACTTCCTTAACAAGAAAAGTTATGGGGCCATAAATAAGGATATCATTGAATCTCTCGACAAAAGAGTTGACTTTGCAAAGTTTGACAGTATTAAGGAGATAAGGAATTATAGTTTTGAACAGGTGCCCGATGGTAAAGTTGATTTAGTATTTATAATATACAGAAACTTTATCATGGATTATCCGGACAGTATTGCAACATTGTACAACAGGGTTTTTAATGCAGGCTGGGTCGGATCACTCGGGACAGGGCAGGTATATGTGGATGATTCATCGAGGGTTGTATACACCGGGGCAACGTTAAGAGATATCTTTCATAAAGACCCGTTCAGATTTTCGATCCATGAATTCGCACATTTTCTTATCGGCGGCAACAGGTATCATAACGGAAGGGGATTCTGGGCAATGCTTTCAGGTTATGAGGTACGTTCCTTTATGATAAATTCGTATGAAAGGAACAGACTCGGCTGGATAAACATCCGCACCATTAAAAACGATACGATTAGCCTAAAGAATATTCAGCTTGATGATTTTATAACCACCGGCGATGCAATCAGAATAGAGATTGATTCCGCCTCCAGTCAGTATTTCTATTTAGAGAACCATCAGCGGATTTCCCGCTGGGATAATAGTTCAAAGGTAAAAAGTGAAAAGGGAATATATGTTCTCCGCCAGGATGCAGCATCCGGAGACGCAACTTTTATGCAGATGATCCCGGCTGACGGAAGGTATAATTGGGAAGTAAATAGTTATGTTTATCCTGACTGGTTTCCTAAGGGACTGCCGGTATATGAAAGGAAAAATGAGAATAAAGAAACCGGTTATCACGACCTTCAGTTTGTTCCTTATACTTTTGAAGGGAAGAATTACCCGGCAAATGAAATTATCTACTATGCGGATACATTAACCGGAAAACCTGTGCAGGATCCCTTGCGGGCAGGAGACGGCAGAGATGCATTCAGACCAGGATACAAAACTGTTTTTTCGCCATACACCAACCCTGATTCACAGGACAAGAACAGAAAACAAACAGGGTTTGCATTCGAAATAAATTCTTACAGGAACGGCAGGTATTACCTGAATATTTACCTTCATACTTATAATAAACAGAATTAGGTGGTGAGTGATCTTGAAGTATCCATAAATTTCATTCCCGGTTTAACTTATTATTTATTATAACTGATCCTGTATATCATACCTGAGTAATCGTCGCTTACAAGAAGCGACCCATCATTCATTTGTTCCACATCAACAGGACGTCCCGATACAGTTTCCCCCTGCAGCCAGCCTTCAGCAAAGGGTTCTTTGCTCACAGCATCATTGCCATTCAGCTTTACGAACATTATACGGTAGCCGATCTTTTGACTTCGGTTCCAGGAACCATGTTCGGCAATAAAAATTGAATTCTTGTATTTTTCCGGAAACATATTTCCTGTATAGAATTCCATTCCCAGCGCCGCTACGTGAGGCCCCAATTCCATTACCGGTTTAGTAAACTTAGAAAGATCCACTCCTTCACCATATTCGGGATCGCGGATATCCTTACCATGCATATAAGGATACCCGAAGTTCATACCTTTTTCGGGCGCACGATTTAGTTCATCAGGAGGTATGTTATCTCCCAGCATGTCCCTTCCGTTATCCGTAAACCATAGAGCATTATCTAGAGGAGACCAGTCGAATCCTACAGTATTCCTTATCCCGTGAGCATATACTTCAAGATCGCTGCCGTCGGGATTCATTCTCATAATCGAGGCAAAACGTTCATCTTCGCTTTTACAAATATTGCAGGGTGCACCTACCGGTACATATAGTTTGCCGTCGGGTCCGAACTTTATAAATTTCCAGCCATGATGTGAGGCATCCGGAAAATTGTCGTTGACTACAACAGGGGATGGCGGATTCTGCAAGTGATTTTCTATATCGGGATACTTAATAACGCGGCTGATTTCCGCAACGTAAAGATCGCCGTCTTTCAGTGCGACACCGTTTGGAGTATTTAATCCGCTTGCTATAGTTACAACTTTATCAGCTTTGTAATCTTTGTTTGTATCAAGCACGGCATAAACTTTTCCGGTCCCTCTCGTACCGACAAACAGCACCCCCGATTTGCTTAATGCCATCGAACGGGCACCTGGTACACTCCCTTCATAGATTTCAATTTTAAATCCAGGGGGAAGTTTAATTTCGTTTTTGCTGCCCGAAACGAGATCATCCTTAGAGTTGCAGAAAACGGATAGAACAATAAACGGAACTAGCAATATCAAAGTAATCATCTTCAACTTACTGAAATTCTTCATAGCATCCTCCTTTTTTATACTGCATCCGGCGGCGGCATTACAATCCATAATATAATATAGACCAGGATGCCCGGAAATGCTGCGCTTAATATGGATAATAATACGTATCCGACGCGAACCACGGTCGGATCCCATCCTAACCATTCCGCTATCCCGGCGCACACTCCGGCAATCATTTTATTGTATGATCTTTTAAGTGCCATAGATTTTCCATTTTTATGCGTATAAGATAATAAAATGAAGCATTTGATATGAATCGATGTGATATATCCATTTTGATTAAACCATACCGTCATCTACATTTTGCTCAATATAATATGAGGATGAAATGTTTGAAAAAATAATTAATATAGCAAAGAATACCCTTAAAACAGGATTAAAAGATTCGGGAGAGACTGCTGATATTACCATTAATGTTATGAGAAACTTAACCGCAAAAACCATTAAAGATTCAGGCGGACTTGTTAAAGAAGGAGTAAAATTTTCTGCTTCAATAGTGCAGGGAACAATCCTTGGATTATCCGAAATCGGTGCATCAGTAATCAAGCTGATGAAAGATGTTGTTGCCGTTACTGTAGAAGGTGCAATGGAAACTGGTATTGGTCAGAATGAAGCAATAAGAGGAGCAGTAGCACAGGCAATAGGTATAGCGAAAGAGAAAGGTTTAAATATTGGTGAAGCCGCTCTCCAGGCTGTTAAAGGGGCTGTAACAGCGGTAAAAGAAAAAGGCGGAAACATTAACGAAGCGCGGCGTACTGCTGTTGCTGCTGCGCTCGAATCGGCCAGGTCAATCAGTGCCGGAACAAAAGAAGAAGTTAAAAAGGTGCTATCCTCCGGAATTGAAGGAGCTCAGAAGATTATCGATTCAATAAAAAGTTAGTTCTTTACTGAATACATCGTATTTCTCAGGGTATGATCCAGGATTTTTTGCAGACTTGAAATCTCCCTCTTCATTTCCCGATTTTACCCTACCCAATCTTTAAGAAATTCCTGGTAATGTACCGGTTCGAATTCAATAAACTCGTACCTGGCTGCTTTTTCTTTTTGGTAGGGGTCATTACTGAAAAAGTCTTTTACTCCTTCGGCTGTTTCACCACGTGCCGCTATCAACCCTCCTATTCTGGGTACCCGGGGACCGGAAAATAGTACGGTTCCATCCTTATATCCTTTCTCAAGGAATTCACGATGACGAGGACGAATTTCATTTATTCTCTCTATTGATTCGATATAGTGGATGAAAATTATAAAGTGTTTCATAGAATTGTCCGGATGTTATTTCTCTTTTGTATTTACCTGAGGAAATTACCGATTGCTACTCCAATGAAAGTTGCAATTGCATAACCAAGTGTTCCACACAAGACGGCAGGGATTACAAGGTCTTTCCACTTACGCGCAACTGCCATGGCCGCCGCTGTAGTCGGTCCCCCCATATTCGCATTCGATGCGATCACAATTTCGGCCAGATCAAGCTTAAACAATTTTCCAGCTGCAAGAATAAATACCAGGTGAACAAGTAATATTACCGCGGCAAAGAAAAATAATATGGGTCCAACGCGGAGTACAACGTAAAGATTTGCACTTGCTCCGATTACCACAAAAAATACCTGCATCAGAAGCGCACCGATCTGATCTGCACCTTCAATTGTTCCAACCTGCTTCGGAAATACTGTAGCTGCTATTACTACTATGGCGGTTATTATAAGTATTCCGCTTCCTTGTATAGCAATGAGATCAGATAATCCGAATCCCACAGCACAGATACTTAATCCCAGCGCCAGCGCTTTTGCCATATTAAACAGGTCGGGTTTTTTCTGTTCTTCGATCGTTATATCTTCATCAGAATTTTTAGCTTTCTCATCGTGTTTGGTCGCATAAGATCTTTTCAGTAAACCTACCGAAGGTAAAGCAAAAAGTATAATAAAATAAGCGGCCATAACCAGATTATCAGCTGCTACTCCGGCAGTAAGTAAATCTCCTGCATTTAATTTCAAAGCTGCAGCTGTTGCTACATAATTCATTGAACCGCCTATGTAGGTAGAGCAGAATATTCCCGCCAGCTTCCAGCCCTCGGGACCTAAGGAAAATATGTAGAATGAAATCAACGTCCCGATGATTGTTCCGATTGCTCCAAAGAAAAAAGCGATTAAGGTAGGCCCCGCCTCTTTTATTATTCTCCTCAGGTTTGCCTTGAAAAGCAGCAGCGGAATTGCAAGCGGTACAAGGTACGACCAGACCATATCGTATGCGGGAGCCTCCGTCGGAATTATTGAAAGGTTCGATAAAATAAATGCAGCAATAATTGCAATAACAACAGCGGAAAGTTTGGATCCTATTTTAGACTTTTCTGCCCATAGACTGAATGCCGCTATAATAAACAGAATTGCCCATAGTCCCCACTGATTATCTGCGCCGATTATTGTACCTTCAAACAATCATGCCTCCGGGTAAATTTTTAATTATTACGGGAATAGAGTTCATTTCACTGGATTCCGGTCGTCAATCCGAATCCAAGGTCGTAACCGGTATCCGGAATTGAGATGGGAAGTTTCCCGGTGATGTTAATACGTCCAGTTACTGCATCAAAAGCCGCCTTCTGTGAAACTTCCGCACCGCCGTATGAACATAAGTAAACTTTTGCAGACGGCAAAACTGAAAGAAGATATGGGTCGTCAAGACTGATAACGATGACAGTTTTTTTGCTTCTTAAGATTTCCTTTATGAATTTCTCATGGTATGCCAGCATCAGGCTGTCGTTTTCAGACCGGAGTCTCATGAAAACAGGAAGGAAAATGATGTCTGAACCCCGGATTATTCTGAGCGCATTGCTGTAATCTCTGCCCGTACTTTTCCTGTCGATAAAAATTGCTTTTATTTTCTTGAAAAGGTGTTCTGTGAGTTTACTGAAAATTTGCTTCTTATCGGTCTTCAATCCATCTGTAATGGTAATGCATCCTACTTTAATTGAAGCGGAAGTGTCTATCGGTATAACATTGCCTTCATTCCGGAGAAGCGTTATCGACTTCTTTGCTATTTCATCTGCGAGTTTGTAATTATTGTTCCGTATCGAATCTATTACACTCACCTGGCCGCTCTGAGTCACGCCTGCCTGCAGTTCAAGCCATCTTTTCGCTGCCATTATTTTTCTGACACTGTGATTGATTCTTTCTTCGCTGATCAGACTGTCTTTAACTGCATCTTCCAATGCACTGATCGTAAGTTTATCATCCGGCGGCATTAAAAGAATATCGTTGCCTGCATTCACCGCCATAACTGCCGCATCGACAACGGAGAAGTATTTTGTCACCGCATTCATATTTAATGCATCGGTTACTATAAGGCCGTCAAAATTTATTTCATTTTGAAGAAGATCCGTCACTACTGCCTTGGATAAACTCGAAGGTATCTTGTTTTCTCCCTGCAGGGCGGGCACATATAAATGTCCTACCATAATGGATTGGACGCCTGCTTTAATTGACTGCACAAAAGGTACCAGTTCATTCTGAAAAAGCTGCGAGCGGGTACCGTTTATTACCGGCAGATCGAGATGAGAGTCCACCTGCGTGTTTCCATGTCCCGGGAAATGCTTTGCGGTAGTTATAACCCTTTCATTCTTTGATCCGGCAATAAATGCAATTGTATAGCTTGAGACAATTTCTTTATCTTCCGAAAAAGAACGGATATTAATAATCGGATTAAGAGGATTATTATTTACATCGGCAACCGGGGCAAGGTTTTGTCTAACCCCAAGTGCCTTGCTGTCATTCGCAATTGCACGCCCCATTTCATATGCATAAAAAATATTTCCTGTGGCAGCAACAGCCATATTATATGGGAATTCAACGGCATCTTCTATTCTTGATCCCAGCCCTCTTTCAAAATCTGAAGATATAAGTAAAGGTATGCGGGAATCTTTCTGAAGTCTGTTTATCATTTTCTGCTCGGAAGCAGTTTCACCCTGGAAGAATATTATCCCTCCAATATTTGATTCTTTAACGAGTTTATCTATTCTTTTGAATTCGGCTGAATTGGTATCTGCATTAAATCCTTTAGACCAGCTCATTACCATCTGAGCACATTTTTCTCTGAGGGTGAGAACTTTTAATCTTTTTTCGATCCAGTCCTTATCGGCGTTGTCAAGTTTGAAGACATGAGGATAGTCGGGATATATTTTGTCGGGAACCTTGTTGGAAAATATTTTGTCTATGCTAATCAGCGAAGGATTAATAGAAGGCGGATACAAGGCTAATATCAGCAGCGTTACAAAAGTAAATGCAAAGTTATTTCTGTGTACTCTTTGCTTCATATCTATCTGCGGTTTTAATAATCAGGTCGTGAAGTTCAGGACGTATTTTTATTATCTTGTTATTATTTCTTGTAGGATAAACACGGTTCGTCAGGAATACAACAAAGAGATCTCTTTCCGGATCTGTCCATACTGATGTGCCTGTGAATCCCGTATGCCCGTATGACTTGCTGCTGAAGAGACTGCCGGCTGATGAACCTGCAGCCGACTTGATATCCCAGCCAAGTCCTCTTTCATTTGATTGTTTCGAGGTGAATAATTTTACTGTAGATGAATCAATAATTCTCCTGCCTTCAAATACTCCCTTCTGCAGAAGCATCTGAAGCAGTTTTGAAATATCACCTGCTGTGGAGAATAAACCTGCATGACCTGAAACCCCCTTCAAAAGAGAGGCGGTTTCATCGTGGACTTCCCCGATCAGCAAACGGTTTCTCCAGTATTTGTCGAATTCAGTCGGTGCGATCCTGAACTTTAATGAAGAAGGAGGATTATAATAAGTATCATTCATCCCGAGAGGCTTAAATATTTCGGTATTACAAAATTTATCCAGGGTTTCGCCGGTTACTTTTTCAATGATCTTTCCCAGAACGATCATCCCGAGATCGGAATAAATCGTTTTTGTTCCTGTGGGATATAAAAGCCTGGTGGAGTAGATATCATTTAATACTTCGCCGGGCGTATTGTAGAGCGCATAAAATTTTTTGAAAGCGGGGAGTCCGCTATTGTGAAGCAGGAGATTTTTAATGGTAATATCCTGCTTGCCGTTTTCCCCGAACTGCGGGATGTATTTTGCGGCTTTATCATCTATATTGAAGAGCCGTGTGTCTATACAGATCATTGCAGCAGTTGTTGTCGCAATTACTTTTGTGAGGGAAGCAAGATCATAGATGGTATTCGTCGTTACCATGGAAGCGCTGTCATCATAAATCAGATGACCGAATGCATTTTCATAGATGATCTTTCCATTCTTCCAGATAAGAAGTACGGCGCCGGGGAAAGCACTGTCTCTTATTGATGTGTTAACTAAATCGCTTACTCCTCTAAATAAAGGACTTGTGATAGTATCATTTCTTGCGTCCGTTTGGATTTTAATGGAAGATATTTCAGTACCGGTTTGTTCTTTATGGGGAGTATTGCAGGAACAGAAGCTCAACGCTATGCTTAAAAGGGAAATAATTTCTGTTTTATGTTTCATTTGTTTTCTTCCCGAAAGCAGGGTCTATTTTCAGGAACTTTGTAATTACAAATGCCGGTATCGTAGATACTGTCACCCAGACAAAGAAATATTTGTATCCAAGCACCGACTGTATCCATCCGCTGACCATTCCCGGCACCATCATTCCCAAAGCCATTAACCCGGTTGCAATGGCGTAATGTGCTGTTTTATGATTGCCTTCCGAAATGTAAATAAGAACAAGCAGGAATGCTGTGAACCCGAACCCGTACCCGAACTGCTCAATTGCAACCATTATGTTGATAATAAGCAGGCTGGTATTCTGAGAAAAAGAAAGGTAAACATAAACAAGATCAGGCAGATTTATAGCAATCAGCATCCACCAGAGCCAGTATTTTAATCCTTTCCTGGCCGCAAGAAATCCCCCGAGCAGTCCGCCGAGGGTTAAAGCTGCAACTCCGACCGTCCCATAGATAAAACCGACACTTTCGGTTGAAACTGCGAGACCTCCCGCATCCAAGGGATCTTTAAGAAAGGGAATTGTAAGCTTAGCGAGCTGACCTTCTCCAAACCTGTAAAATAAGATGAAAAGCAGAATTACAATTATCTGTTCTTTCTTGAAAAAAGAAATAAATGTTTTTATAAATTCGGATAATACAAACTTATAGCTGATAGCTTCTGCCGGTTTATCGCTGTCGGGATATGGAAGTATGAAATTATGATAAACAAAAAGGAGAAAGAATACTATACCGAGACCGGCAAGTGAAATCATCCACGCCATCGGGATGTCATTTAATGTTTTTTCGAGATGTCCGGCAAAGATAACGAGCAGTCCGGTTGCGAAGATCATCGCCAGTCTATAGAAAGTGCTGCGGAACCCGACGAACCAAACCTGGTCGTGTTTCGTCAACCCAAGCATATAAAAACCATCCGCTGCTATATCGTGAGTTGCGGAACTGAATGCCATTATCCAGAAGAATAATAAGGTAAGTGTAAAAGAATTCGGGAGTGCAGATGTAAATGCCAGGCATCCCAGCGCCAGTGCAATAATGAGCTGCATAGAAACAATCCACAAACGCTTTGTTTTCAGGATATCGACAAAAGGACTCCATAAGGGTTTTACAACCCATGGAAGGTAGAGCAGACTCGTATAAACGGCTATGTCCGTATTGGAAATTCCGAAGTCTTTATACATAACTACAGAAACAGACATTACCATTACATAAGGGAGTCCCTCCGCAAAGTAAAGCGACGGTACCCATGTCCAGCCGTTCCTGTATTCAGCCCGGTTTTTACTCATAAGGATTTTTCTTTAGCAGCCAGTATTTGTCCTGCCATAATAACCGCACCCATTTCAGGGGGAAATTTTCTTTCAGCGGGTTCTGAACCTTCTATTCGTTTTATTTTTTTTCTGAGGAGCCGCGAATAATAATTATCGTTTTCAATCAACGAACCGATTAGAACCAGCTTTAAGGGGGACAGTCCAGTTTTTTCTTTTATAACATATATTTGTCTGATTAATTCATCAGACTCTGTTTTAAGTATTTTTTGTGCCTCTTTGATCCTTTCATCTGCAGACCTTAGCGTGAACATTGCGATTGATGCCACATCGAAGCCAGGATTATGTATAAGTTTTATCAGATCATCAGTACTTTCTATGTGAAAGATTGTCCTGAAGGATTCAAACATTTCACCTGCTTTCTCCCGCCCGTCGAGCATATGTGAAATCAGCCGTAATGTTTTAACGCCTATTGAGTATCCGCTCCCTTCATCTCCGATAATCCTTCCGAATCCGCCCGCGCGATGGATTCGTCCCGATTTGTCTTTCCCGAATATAACTGAGCCCGTTCCTGCAATCACCACAGCGCCTGCCTCACCACCTAAGGCGCCCTCCAGGGCGACACGTCCATCGCTTTCAACATAAATATTTGTAAAACCTTCCGGCAGTTTCCTCAGAAGAGATTCCCTGATCATGTCTGCATGAAACTTTCTACCGGCTCCTGAAATGCCTGCTGCAATTATTAGAATGTTATCAAAGGAGGCCCCAAGTTTTGTTAAACCCGATTTAACCAGCGAAATAATATTTGCAGCCGCTTTATCATTTCCAATAGTAAGAAAGTTAGCGGGGCCGCCTGTAAGCTCAAACAGAGGTTTTCCTGACTCATCAGCAAATACACATTTTGTTTTTGTTCCGCCGCCGTCAAGTCCGATAATATAATTCATACTGAATTTCTGAAGTTGTTCATCCTTTCAAAGATAAGAAAAAGCAGTGATTATACGACACCCCGGGGTGCGGTAAATTGCCCTCCCGGATTCCGGAATATTATAAATCCTGAGATTGGTGGAACATAAAATAAACCGTCTCTACTTCGGTATAAAAATGTCATCACTCCGTCCTTAGAACCTGTTTCGGCAGAGGGTTGTGCGACATATTACCTTATCCTTACAATTCCTTTTTCCCTGCTAATGACCCGAAAATTCATTATATTTTAAGCAAGAAAAAAGATGAGCCGGAGAAAAGAATGAGCAGTCACGAAGAATATTTTAGAAAATTTCGTGAAAATACCATTGGATTTAATAAGAAATTCACCTCACCATATGGTGAGAAGAAAATTATCTACGCTGATTGGATAGCCAGCGGGCGACTTTATGGTCCCATCGAGAAAAAAATGGTGGAAGAGTGCGCTCCTCTTGTCGGGAATACTCATTCCGAGGCAAGCGTTACCGGAACAACTATGACTTTTGCATACCATCAGGCTCACCGCATTATCAAGCAGCACTGCAATGCATCAAAAGATGATGTAATTATAACTGCAGGTTCAGGCATGACAGCACTTATAAATAAATTCCAGCGGATGCTCGGATTAAGAGTGCCTGAACAGCTTAAAGATTACCTTGATCTGCCGGATGAACTTCGTCCTGTGGTATTTATAACCCATATGGAGCATCATTCCAACCAGACATCATGGCTTGAAACAATTGCCGATGTAGTGGTTATTGATCCTGATGAAAGCGGACGGATCGACTTTAATGATTTTAAGGAAAAGCTCGAAATGTTCAAAGACCGGAAATTGAAGATCGGTTCGTTTACTGCCTGCTCAAATGTTACAGGCATAGAAACTCCGTACTATGAACTTTCAAAACTGATGCATCAGAACGGCGGCTATTGTTTTGTCGACTTTGCCTGCTCCGCTCCCTACACAAAAATTGATATGCATCCAGACGATCCACTCGAAAAACTTGATGCAGTCTTCTTCTCACCTCATAAGTTTCTTGGAGGACCCGGAACGTCCGGAG
Organism: uncultured Ignavibacteria bacterium; assembly: GCA_963832715.1. Lineage (GTDB taxonomy): Bacteria > Bacteroidota > Ignavibacteria > Ignavibacteriales > Ignavibacteriaceae > DATFVA01. The sequence goes on from CAWHVB010000005.1 coordinate 721,669, forward strand.
TAATGATATTTGATTCCAAACTTTATAAGAATAAAGTACCGGATAACCCCGGCGGCGGTACCGTGGACTGGACCAATCCATGGGGTCAGCATAAGTTCGTTAATAATATCGAAGCAAGAGAAGATGGCGGTACGCCCGCTTTCCTGCAGACTATACGTGCGGCGCTCTGCATTAAATTAAAAGAAGAAATGGGAATTGATAATATACATGTGAGGGAGGAAGAACTCATCGCCATTGCATTCGCTGAGCTCAGAGAAGTGAAGTCTCTGCATATACTGGCTGATAATATTGAACACAGGCTCGGTGCAATTTCTTTTTATGTTGACGGGATTCACTACAACCTCATTGTAAAACTGCTTAATGACAGATTTGGTGTCCAGGTTAGAGGCGGCTGTTCGTGTGCGGGTACTTACGGACATTACCTGCTGCACGTAAGTCCCGACCAATCGAGAAAAATCACCGAGAAGATCAACGAAGGAGATTTTTCGGATAAACCCGGCTGGGTGCGTATGTCGGTCCATCCTACAATGACTAATAACGAAATTTACTATATAACCGATGCAATTAAGCAGATAGTAAATAATATCGATGAGTGGGAAAAAGATTATACATATTCATCTCAGAACAATGAATTTTACCACGTCTCAAAGAACGGTAGGGAAGAAGACGAAATCACGAAATGGTTTTCACTAAAGGAAGATACTGAACAGGTACATAGCGAACTAAACAAATAGAGGAACTCTTAAATTCCTCTGTAACCAGGAGGAGGGATTAAAATGAGAGTAGCAGGTGTTTACGAAAAGTGTCGTATATACATCGAGTCACATAGCAAACCGGCCCGGAACAGACCATCATTTCCATGTATAACAATTTCCCGTCAGACAGGTACACGCGCAGATATCATCGGCCACAAGCTAGTTGATATCCTAAACGGCTATTCTGATGACGACGGAACAGAGTGGACTTACTTCGATAAGAACCTCATCGAGAAGGTAATCGAAGACCACCATCTGCCGCATATACTCTCCGAGTTTATGGATGAGGATAAAGTCCATAACCTTAAAAATATGGTGAATGAAATTCTCGGCAATCCGTCGGGACAAACCTTCGTCCGCCAGATGTCGGAGACCATATTGCATATAGCCAGAATTGGTAAAGCAGTAATCATTGGAAGAGGGGGAAATGTGATCACCACAAAACTCCCGAATGTGTTTAATGTCAGGCTTGTTGCCCCGCTTGAACTGAGGGCTAAACAGGCTCAGGAGGCATATGAACTGAATAATTTCCATGATGCTCTCGAATTTGTTAAAAAAGAGGATGCATCAAGGAGGAATTATCTGAAATCATACTTCCTTAAGGATATTGAAGATCCGCTGCTATATCACCTTGTTGTAAATACATCGGCTATGAGCTACGAAGAAGCCGCAGAAATAATAGCAGGTTCAGTCAGCCGCAGATTCAATGAACTCTTTTATAATTCTATAGTGTAAAGCGGTAAGCTGAAATATGTTTTCGACCGGTCAATCGGATTCAATTATGGAATCGGGAGGCGCGTATATTGCTTATTTTGAGGATTTCCTTTAGATTTCTAACAATAAATATGAACTTCCGGGGAATGTATGGGAACCATCAGGGAAAGTATAATTCAGAAATTCATCCTTATCATTATTAATAAAAATCAGATGTGCAGAATAATGCTATTCCTAATCATACTATTGGGGGGTACAACTACCTCCTTATACTCTCAGACTACGGATGCTCACCGGTCATTATTTAAACTCGGTTCAACGCCTTTCATTAATAAATCAAAGATTTAATGCAGGACTATCTTACGGTATTAACCATGGCTCGCCTTCCACAATACTTCAGCAATGGATACTGCCGGATTTTAATAAAGATATAATCTTCAAAGATGTTAAGGGATATCTCTCTTTTGGTCCTGTGGTAGAAGTTTACCTGAAATACACGGAGGGATATTCATTTGCTTACAATAGCTCGTATCTTGGAGAGGAACGAAGCACAAAACGATATAACTATGGCGTCAAATATAAATTTATTGAATCAGAAGGGTATGTCCCCGATGCAGCGCTTGAGATAAATTCCGAATATCCGGTGTCGCTTTCTGCAGGATCGGCGGATGAAGCTTTTAAGTACTATGTATGTGTTGACTTCGGGTATTATTATTTTTTATTGCCGCGCAGGTACTCCGCCGGAGCCGCCTACAGTTTAACGGATAATGTGAGTTTATTTGCCGAAACTGATTACGAAGCTGAATGGGACACTCAAACCCCCAATCATTCCGTAAGGACAGGTCTCGACCTTTCATTATATAATTATGTCCATATGGATCTTGCTTTATTTTATTTCAATTTCAGATTCAGGGATGTTATTCCGGGCCGTGATGGTTTCACATGGCAGGATCCCGGGCATCTACTTACGATGCCGGAGAAGAATAAATATTACCTCATAAGCAGCAGTATTACTGTTAACCTGGATATATTAAAATAGAAATCCCCTGACCTGAGCTTTAATACTTAAAATCGCGGATGATTTTGTCGACGGCTTCCTTAGATATCCCTTCGCCGAATTTTGAAGGAGTTTTGGGTTCTTCTTTCTTTTGGGGGGAAATGATTCTTTCGTGAGCCGGAGGAGCAACCTGGTTCTTTTCAAAGCTGGGATTGCCTGCCCTTGCTCTCAGTCTTTCTTCGATCTCCATCATAAAACTGCTCTTACCGCCGAATTCTTTCTGCATCTTAAACGACGTTACCGTATTGCCGGGGTTAATTGGATTGGTCTCAAATGCCAGTGCTTTAATGTTCATCAGATGTTTTGCCGTAATATTATCGGATATAATTGAACCGCCGATTGTACCAGGGCCTAATGTCATCGAAGGGTTCAACGCTGTTGTATATCCTACTGCACCAACAGAGGCAACGGTGTTTACGAGTATCCTGAAAGCCGGTTTCTCTAATGCGAATTTCATTATAACAGGCTCGTCATTGGAGTGTATTGCCATAGTATGTCCTATTCCGCCGAAATTCAAAAGTTCGATGCATCGGTGACAGCCTTCAAGCCACCCGTCAGCTGTATAAAAGGCAAGAATAGGGGAGAGCTTCTCCATTGAAAGCGGCTCGCTTTTCCCTACCTCATAACATTCAGCCATAAGCACTTTGGTACCCTCAGGGACTTTGAATCCGGCATAGTTTGCTATGAACTCAGCTGGCTGTCCTACTATCGCAGGATTGATCCTGAAATCCTTCTGAATCGCCTTTGCCAGTTTTTCCTTTTCCTCTGCATTTACAAAATAGCCGCCGCGGCTTTTAACTTCCCCGATGACTTTTTCCTTCAATGGAAGATCAACAATCATTGCCTGTTCTGACGAACATAATGTTCCGTTGTCAAATGTGGTTCCATATATAATATCGGCAACAGCTTTTTTGTAATCGGCGGTCCTTTCAATAAATGCAGGCACATTACCGGAGCCGACTCCATAAGCGGGTTTCCCTGAACTATATGCGGCTTTAACCATAGGAGTACTTCCCGTTGCGAGTATTACGGCAATGTTCTTGCTGCGCATAAGCTCTTCGGTACCCTCAATAGTAGGCTCAGATAGACACTCAATGAGCCCTTCAGGAGCACCTGCAGCAACTGCTGCATCTGAAAGTATCTTTAAAGCTTCTGCAGTACATTTTGCTGTGCGGGGATGCGGACTGGCAACTATTGCATTTCTACACTTCAAGGAAATCAATGCTTTGAACATAGCAGTAGAAGTAGGATTTGTAGATGGGATAAGGGCACATACTACTCCCATAGGTACGCCGATCATAAGTATCTTTCCGTTTGCTTCGATATCTACAATCCCGGCGGTCTTCAGATCCTTAATGGATTCATATACATTCTTTGTTCCGAACTGATTCTTTATAATCTTATCTTCATACTTTCCAAACCCGCTTTCATCAACTGCCATTCTTGCCAGCCGCTCTGATGCTGCATATCCTGCTTCAGCCATGGCTTTTATAATTACATCGACCTGCTGCTGTGAGAAGTGACTGAATTCAAGCTGGGCTTCCTTTGCCTTTGCTGCCAGGCGGCGTGCTTCCTGGATTGATCTGAGATCACTGTCGTAATTCATTGAATCCTCTTACTATTGAACCAAATATATTTAATGATGAATAGACTTTCAATTTAAATTGAATAGCGGGTGAACTTTTATACAATGGGCAGCTGAAATCCGGACTTTAAAAAGAGTCGCAGGAACCATATAAGGGGAGTGCTGCCTTAATCAAAGGATGCTTTTCAGTTTTTCATATCCTGATTTGCTTACAGGAAGCCCTGTTCCGTCATCAAGGAATAGTTTGTACGATTCTTTTTCCACCAGTTCGATCTTTTTGATATGCGTGACTGCAGCGATATATGACCTGTGGATACGTAAGAAATCATCCGGCGGAAGATGTTCCTCAAAATACTTCATTGTCTTCTGTTTTAACAGGTTGCCTTCTTTCGAATGGATCATCACATAATCATCCTGTGCCTCAATGTAACTTATAGAATCCACCGGGATTATATGAATTTTAGGTCCATCTTTTACAACGATTCTCTCGAGATATTCGGCTGACTCCTGGTTGTGCCGGATGAGTCCCTGCACAATCCCGCTCCGTTGAGATTTATTTTTATAATGAAGCCTGGCTTTATTTAAAGCCTCATCAAATCTCTCTGCAGAGAAGGGTTTCAGCAAATAGTCGGCAGCATTTACTTCGAATGCCTGTATAGCGTACTGATCATAAGCGGTGGTAAAAATGATAACCGGGGGTTTATCAAGCAGCTCCAGCATCTCAAATCCATTAAGTTTAGGCATCTGGATATCAAGGAAAACGATATCGGGATCCAGCTCGTTGATTTTCTTGACGCCCTCAAAACCATTTGAGCATTCAGCTGCAATTTCAAATTCATCGTAGGCAGAAAGATATTTCCTTACTATCTGTCGTCCCAGAGTTTCATCGTCGATTATTACGGCCGTAATTTTCTTTTCCATGATGAGAATTGTTAAATGAGACTATAAATATAATGAATTTTGTCTTTTGGACTATTACTGCCTGCCTGGAACACCGCATCAAGAAGTGAAGATTCATAAAATATAGGGACAAGTCAGATAATATAGAATTTAAAGCGTATATAGATCGTATATGAGACGTATGTGAGATGTATGTGGGACGTATGTGAGACGTATGTGGAGCTTATCAGTCCGGTTGAAAATGAGTAGGGCAGAAAAAGGAAGTGACTCCTGAAAAAGTTCAGATTCAAGGGAAATGATTAAAATTAAAGGGGGCGCTATTTTTTAATCCCAGCTAAGATCGGGATGCTTGAAGAAGTCCGGACAGAATTATGGAAATTAATTGAGCAGCTGCGGCACGAAGAGCACTACCCGGAAAACACCATCATCTTTAACAATCTGCATCAGGTTTTCCTGGTTATATATAAGTTTCAGGCGTTCCTGAATATTCTTTAATCCCACGCCTGTACCCTTTTTTGATTTCGTTTCCGGGTCGTATGTATTTTCGACCTCTATCTTCAGATATCCGTTATCGCTTCCGCATTTCAATTTTACCTTTACACGCTCAAGCGATTCATACACAGCATGCTTTATCGCATTCTCAAAAAGCGGCTGAAGAAGCATATTCGGTACGTCGGCTTCAAGGCACGCATCCGATACTTCCTCCGTGTAATCAAACTTATCCTCGAACCTTATCTTTTCAATCTCGAGATACAATTTTATATTCTTCAATTCATCCTTCAGTTTATTCTTCTGCTGATCATTATTCGCAAGAGTATACCTGAGAAACTCGGCAAGCTTAAGTATCATCCCCCGTGCTTTTTCAGGATCAATTGTAGTCAGGGCGCTCATAGAGTTAAGACTATTAAAAATAAAATGAGGATTTATCTGAAACTTGAGAGATTTCAGTTCAGCCTGGGTTACAAGGTTCTTCAGTTCAGCCTCGTGAAGTTTCCTTTCCTGGAATCCGGAATAGTATATAATTAAATAATAGAAAGAAGTGATGACAAAATAAATAAGCACACCGATCAGGAAACGCCAGGGCAGGGTATTGACAAAAAAGTTCTGGTAGGTGCTGTCAAATCCGGGCAAACTTTTCATTATAAGGTAGCCGCTTAAAAGCCATATTGCCGAAATGAAACCAGCTCCGATAAGGTGGTTGATTATAATCCTGTAAAATGCAGTATTTTCAAACGAGATATAGCGGGTTGAGTACCAGAAACTTAGTCCCAGCCCGCTTAATATAAAATTAAAAACCAGACTATCAGTAACAGCTGTTGCTGCATCCAGCTTCAGCGCGAAGTTTAACAACAGGAAATTTATTACAATCACTATCAGCCAGAAAAGGAAATAAAAATAAATATTTCTCCGGCTGCTTAGTATGGGGTTACTTTCCATCTTATCATTAATAAGTTTTAATTTCGCCGCCGCCCATTATAACAACACCCTTAATTATGAGGGTGCTCTCAGGGTTGATCTGCACATTAGGTCCTCTCATTCCTTTATGCGAAAAACCTCCGAATAATGGAATGACGTTTATAATGACGTTCCACTCTTTAGGGACAATCAATGTCGTCCCGCCGAAAATAGCGGTGACATCAAGTACATGATTTCCAGGAGCCAGTTTACACCTTGTGAGATCTATTTCTGATCCGCCAAAAATAGCGGTGACATTACCCCCCTGAAAATTATTGGATGAAATGAACTTATGCCCCCCGCCAAAAATTGCCACATCATCGATCCTGTCTATTTCTTTTGCATATTCACCTGTTGAGGTTTCGGCCTGGCCGGCACCTTCCGCTGAATTAAAGGAAGATCGGTACCCGGAAGTACCTCTTCTTTTAGTAAGGATGTAAATACCCAATGCGATTATAAGTATTGAAAAAATTACCCCGCCGTTAAAGGAAATCCATGGGAAGATCCTCGGCAGAAGCCAGAAAGCACCAATAACGATCAGAATAATTCCAGCGCCCTTTTTTTCGGAATTAACGAGGATAAGTACACCTATCACTATCAGTATCGTCGGAAAAGAAAAAATTACGTGCGGAATATTGAAGTACATAAAATTAAGATTATCTAATAAGAATAAAGCTCCCAGTATTACAAGTATAAATCCCAGGAATATTCTGCTGTTTGCTTTTGTGCGGTTCTCTATCATTTTATTTTCCTCTGCATAAAAATTTTAGTTCCGGTATAAACATAATCGGCTTATGTCCGATAATAAATAAGAAATCGGTGAATAACGGAAAAACACCGGTGAAAAAAGTGTTTCATTTCGAACCGGGAGTCTGAAAATCTGACAATAATAAACCGGGATTTCGGCACCGGGAGACGAAACAAGGCCCTAACAGGAGAAATTAAATCCGTTTTCAGAAGCGGAAGTCGCATATTATTAAGATTTAATATCGATTGGATGTCCCTGAATGGTTCTGGCATAAGTATTGATTGCTTATAACAAATATTCGAGCTGTTGTTTGCCGATTACCTGCAGCTTCTTTAGTGAAGGCGAAATTTTTGAATTTCCAGGTAAAACTCTTCAACAAACAACAGCTCACCGATTTTTAAACCCGCCTGTACCAAGTACATATTTCCTCTAACTTTCTTAAATCCAGATGGAGATCTAATTGCCTTGCCGGATCAGTTTATACGCTTTAATTTTGATATAAAACCGGCTGACTTCCCGCAGAGATGTTAATGAGCAAGCTTGTAAGGGATTACCCAAGACCCGGGGATACAGATACATTTTAATAATCCATTTCGAATAAATTGAACCCGATTTAAATAGGGTAAATGTTCATCAATAATATAAAGGGACATACAAATGAAATATTATTTTTTGGGATTATTGTTTCTTATAACATTAAGTTCCTGCGGGGATAATTCAGTATCTGTAGAAAGTAGAGGCAGCCTGGTAGGCAGGGTCAACCTGTACGATAATCATCAATTCCTGAACAATTCCGGGGGTGTAAATGTATCCATAGATAATACCTCTTTAGCCGCCAGGACAAACCAGGATGGTTTCTGGCAAATTGACAGAGTTCCTGCCGGAGTCTACTCTATCACCTATTCGAAGGAGGGATTTTATACAAAGAAAAATTATAACATCCAGTTTGTAGGAAGCGGAACATACAATCTTTATTATAATAATATGTATAAAATTATTCCTATCACGATCGCAAATCTGGAAATAACAAGTGAAGACTCTCTCTCAAGAATAAATGCTGAAGGTTCTATTTCTGCTCCTTATGATGATTATTTATTTGTGGAAATTTTATTCTCAAAAAACTTTATTGCTGAAGAACCCGAAATCAGTTTTGATATGGAAATGTCATTCCAGGTTCCGGCTGATTCCATTAATTTCAACTCATACAGTGAAATTTCGGAAAATCTTAAGAGAGACGCAGGATGGAAAAGCGGCGATAAACTTTACGCTACAGCGTTTGTGCTCCCTTCAAGCCTATACGGCTTAGAGTATTATGATCCATTTACCGGTAAATATAAAATAAGCACATATGGAATTACATTTTCACCTATTGACAGCGTCTATGTACCCTGATCCGGGTTGTGTTTTTATGTAATGGCCCTATGAATTCCAAAGACAATAGTCAGCATTCTTAAATCCTGCAATCAATTAATTTTTGGCGAGCCGCTTAATTTTCGGCGGCTCACCCCAATCTAAACCTGCAGCTTCTTTAGTGAAGGCGAAATTTTTGAATTTCCAGGTAAAACTCTTCAACAAACAACAGCTCACCGATTTTTAAACCTGCCATGTCATTATCCCGAATGCTGGATCTATATCTATTAACCCATTAACCATGCTTATCCAATCTTTTCTTTTTTACGCTCCTGAGAAAATTTTGACACAGTTCTGACATTTTTATGACATCGTACTCAATTCGGCTGGCTATATTTCCGTCAAAATTAATGAAGGCTTTATGAAAGCGATTAATAGTTCAGATGAGGCAGAGATTAAAAAGAGCAGCCGGGCTTCGAGGTATCGATTTTTGATCATAACATTCATTATTATTTACCCATATCTTGTAGGATTTTCGACTGACTCTACTTCTACTTCTACTTCAGGTACCATTATAGAAGTGCTTCTGGGTGCAGGAAGGCATTCAAATGTGGCCTATGATTGTAATGATAACCCGATTAGCGCAATTAATTACTCCACTGCTGAATATGGTATTTCAGTTTCACATCATACCGACGACTTACACTTCGGAGTTAAGACAGGGGGGTATCTGATAAATACTATGGAAATAAAATATTATTCGGGGCATAACGATATTGGAATGAATGATGAGGCTCTGGCTCATAAGAACAGTGTTTTTTACGTTCATCCTTTTTTTGGAATGGAGACAAATTCATTTGCACTATTTGCAGGAGTATCAATTTTCTCTCAAGAAGCTAATTCCCTGTACAACGGCCCAACTATGAAAGGTCATATTGCAGGCTTTTTAATAGGAGAAGGCAGCGTACACCCTGCCTGGTACCTCCGAATAGGACACAAAGAAAGATCTTATTTCTCAACACAATACCTTAACAATGTTCCCTTATTCTCCGGCGGAGGTATGGGGGACTTAGGCTTCGGCTTTGGAAGCACCGAAAGCAGGAATTTAACATGGGTTGGCTTATCAATTGGACCTTACCAGGGGATGGGAATAAGTTTGAAACAAGATATACAGGCTTCTGAAAATATCGATATCCTTCTGAGAGGCAGAGCAGGCGTAATTGAAGATAACTTTGAAGGAGGATTCTCCGCTGGTTTAAGGATGTTATTTTAAGGCCGGGTCACTATATCTATAATAGTTCCTTAATACCTATAACTTCCAAATAGAAAGCTTGAAAAGATAAGTGAAAGCAAGTCTTTTTTTATCTGCCTAAACGCTGCATCTCATTTCCAATCCTCATAATCAACCTCGCAAAGGGTTGCGTGAAGATCATTAAATATAATTTCCTGCGGTTCCGCGGGCATAGGTATGGTAAATTCAGTTACCGGCTGATCGATTTTAACTCTGAAGCGGACAAACTTTTCATCGTCCATTTTAACCTTTACAACTGTATACACCTTAAATCCGGGCGGGACATTCTCCTGCTTAATTCTGCAGGTGACATTATATTTATCTCCGTCAGTCTTAACAGAGTTATAAGAAAATTTGTACTTAGGTACACTTGTGCCGTTAATCCACTGGTCGAAAAACCAGGTCATGTCCTCATCAAAATATTTATCACAGATGCGCTTGAAATCATCTGTCGAGGCTTTATCGCCAGTATATCTATTGTAGAATTCGTGCATTAAGGATTTAAATTTATCCTCATTCATTGTTTTAAGATCAAGCAGCATATTCCTCAGCATATGAAGTATCCATGCGCCTTTTTCATATATGATAAGACCATAATCGCCCTCTGTTCCGCTGCTTTGAGTACGGTAGCCGAGACTTACAGGACCTGCTTCCTGGCCGGAACCAAACAGGTATTTTCGGTTATCAAGTATTTGATCTTTCCATTTATCAAGCAGCCCGAAATAAGCGTCATTTCCCTTAAAGAAAACCTGGGCAAAACTAAGTGCTGCAAACTCGGAGAATGCTTCACTGATCCACTGATCGTGATAAGTTTTAAAGTCTACACCGATACCCCACCATTGATGGGCGATCTCATGCGCCCTGAATACAACACCTTCTGCATCGTCATCAAGGCCATGGTATGTTATCCACGAGAGGTGGACCAGTCCCGGGAAAGCTTCTCCATGCGAGTACGGGATAGGGGTGGCATAAATATGTTTCAAAGAAGTAGTGCCGAACATATTATCAAATAGCCTGAAGCAATTAATTATTTCACCGGCGATCTGTTCTTCCATGTCGCCCTTCAAAAGAATATTATAAGAGGCGAGGGCGCTGCTTATTTCTTTTATGCCGGTCCTGTTTATATAAACTGTAACGGCTGGTATACTGTCTTCAGCAGCATCAAATTCATTAAAAAGGCCGATATTGAAGGAGGCATTTCTGGCCGGCTGATTATTTGTCCACAGGGAAGTAACCATATCTCCGGAAGTATCTGCAGACATTTTTTCACCTGAAGCAGCAAATTTATATTTAGAAGGATACTGAAAAGTCATGTAGTAGATCACTTTCTGCCGGTAACCTAACCGGGGGAACCAATAGTCGGGTGACCTGAGACTTATCCACCCAAGGTCATCTATGTAGAGCAAATCCCCGTGGTAGTAAATTGTCAATTGATATGTATCGTTTTTCATAAATGGTTCAGGCGGATGAACCCAGAGTACATTATTATCGTCACCCCTGAAGAATTCGCATTTGCTGCGGCCGCCGATAAAAACAGAATCTACGCCGAGACCATTATACAGGTAAAAATCAGACCACTGCTGGTTATTAAGCGCGGAAGAAAAAAATATATCAGCATGAGCATTAAAGTCCAGATCATCATCTATTGTAGAAACAATTCTATAGCCGGTTGGAGTGAACCTTTCCTTTACTTTAAAATTTTCGTAAGCATCCCTCATACTGCCGGACGCAGCAAACTGGTTTACAACTTCACGTTCGTGATGAAGGTAGCTGTTTGTTCGTCTTTCAAGAGTTACCTCTTCTTCTTCGAAAGGATTAATACGAAAAAAAAGCGGATTAGAGTTATGATAAGCTGAGCAAATCTCCGCATAGAAAGAACCATTATTTTCATTCTCAAGGAATGTTTTCATAAGATCTTTATCGAAGTATTCCGAATCTTCATCATCCAGAAATTTTATTGCATCCTTTAATACATAATCTGCTTCATCATCGGCTCTGCCGGCCTGGAAATTTAATTTGCCTTCAAGTTCATTTAGAGTGCTGTCGGCAAAAATCAAAAAGAGATATCGGAACTCCTTATCTAACTCCTGTTTTTCATAGAATCTTTCAAGCTGTTCCTTCTCAATATTGCCGGGCGGCGTAAATGAAAAATTTCCGGTGCCGGTAAAAACAGCTGCGCAGACTTTTCCATTAACAGGGGAGCAAAGAGTAAGTGTTCCTTCTTTCATGTTAAAGACAGCCGCATCCCTCTTTATGATCAGTCCCGACACTGCCGCCGATTTCTGCGGATCCGCTTTCAAGCTGATCAATTGATCATAGATCTCTTTGTATGATGTATTACCAGCTGCCGGGTAAGAGATGTCGATTAAAAATAGAGGACTTAATAAAATCAGCAGAACTAAAATGGATTTTGAATGGATCATTATATTCCCTCTGAAAGCTAACTAAGCCGATTTATAAAAGATTGGAATCCTGTTTGAATTCCCCTTCGAACAATTAATTAAGATTATATTTGATTCAATTTTAATTAAAACAGGAAATAATATCAATAATTTTTATTGAAAAGTGCAAATAGATTGCAGAAGCTGAACGTGGTTGACTCAATACTTCAATTGCTCTCTTTCTCTATGGATCTCAGTCACACTCTCTTTGATTGTAAGTTGGTTATTTTGGCATAGCAAATTTTGGTTGTATAGACATTCACCAATCATTCATAAAATTTAATTTTAAGCAGCAATTGACTCTGGAATTCCGAATTAGTATGTTAGCGTATCCCTATAGAGAGATACAACCTCCTGATGGGGATACATTGTAAAACAGGAGAATAATGCAGGATTTGATAGAAAAACTTCAGATTTTAGATATCCCGAGAAGGGAGGCCGAGGTTTACCTGGCACTTCTGCAGAAGAACGAATTCACTGCACCGGATGTATCCCAAATTACCTCGGTCACCAGAACGAAAACATACGAAATACTCCAGAACCTGGTTAAAAAAGGACTTGCAAACCAGAGTTATAAAAACGGAATGAAAGTATTCAGCAGCGTTAGTCCTGATATAGTAATGAAGAACATCAGCACCGAGTTTGACAGGAAAAAGTTCGTTGCCGATAAACTTCAGGAGGACCTGATGAAACTGAAAGCCGAACAGGCAGGCACTTCAGAACCTCTGGACTACATTGAGATATTAACTGAAAGGGAACAAATAAAAGATCGTTGGCTTTCTATCCAGGACAACACTAAGGAAGAGCTGCTTTTGTTTTCTAAAAGTCCTTATTCATTTTCCCTTGAGGAAAACCTTGACTATGAAAAAGATCTGTTAAAAAGAAATGTTATGTTCAAATGCATATATGAGTATTACGATATTAAAACGAAGGATGAAAGAGATCTGTTCATTGCAACGCTGGAAAAATACGAAGAGATCGGTGAACAGATAAAAATAGTAGATAAACTTACTATGAAACTCTGTATAAGCGACAGCACCATCACAATGCTTGCGCTGAACGACAGGGTTTCTCTTAAACCCAGTATAACGACAATGTTTGTGAATCACCCAAGTTTTGCGGTCTCACTGAAGATGGTGTTTCTAAGTTTCTGGTCGATCGGTATAAGTCCGGCAGAATTTAAAAATAACATATCCCGTTATATCCATGTCCCGTAATATTCTTAATTACTGAAACGAAACCAAAATGTTCTTACCATAATAAATAAACAATCAACTATAATTATTATTTTTCGCTGGAGATATAATGCAAAAACTATTCAGACTCTCTGTTTCTACTTTCTTATTGGGGTTGATTTTTATTGGCGTTTTAAATGCTCAATGGCAGGTACCTGCAGGCCCGGATGCCGGGGTGGTGAACTGTCTTGCCAATCAGGATTCTCTGATCTTTGCCGGTACTTTGTCCGGTGTCTATAAGAGTACAGACAACGGGCTTACATGGACCAATGCAAGTCAGGGACTTCCGACAACTTACATTTATGATATCTTTTCCACACCTTCTTCAATTTATGCATGCTGCTTTGAAGGTATCTTCCGTTCGGACGACCAGGGTGATTCATGGACAGAAACTGATAACGGGATAACCACAGATAATGTATATTCAATGACTTCCATCGATCCCGACTTATTCGCCGCTACAATGAACGGAGTATACAGGTCAGTCGATAATGGAAACTCCTGGACCCGGGTTGATACAGGAATGACCGATCCTTTCATCAACAACGTTACTGCGCTCGGAGCTTATCTTTTCGCAGCAACCGATGATGGAGTATATATGTCGCCGGATCTCGGCGATACTTGGGAGTCCGCAAACAACGGGATTACCGGCGGAAGCGTTCACGTAATGGGAATATTAGGCCGGTCGCAGGTATTCGCCGGTACAAATGACGGCATCTTTGTATCGACCGATCAGGGTACGAGCTGGACTTCGATTACGAACAACCTGGCACCCACTGCAGTTTATTCAATGGGGCTATACAATGACAAGATGTTTGTAGGTGTGGCAAAGGGCGGAGCTTTTGTGTCGACTGATCAGGGCGCAACACTGGGATCCTGTCACCCAGATTGACAATCCTTACATAGGCGATTTTCTTAGTAATAACGGAACGTTATACGCATCAAGTGCGGACGGGGTATATAAATCAACCGATAATGGTGATACATGGAACAGCTACTCAGCCGGGTTCCATGCCTCGAGTGTAAGAGTTTTTCTTAATACAGATGCCGGCACGTTAGCGGGTACATTCGACAATGGAGCTTTCATATCTCACGATGACGGTCTGACCTGGGAGCCTTTCCCGAATATAAATACATCGGGAATTAGAGGACTTGCAAAAAGTAATACAGGATTGTTCGCCGCAACATTGACAGACGGGTTACTGCGGTCAACTGACGGCGGAACCACCTGGGAGAGAGTTATGTCATCGGTAAGAGATACCTACATCAGGACAGTTGCCGCGCAGGGCAATACCGTTCTTTCAGCAACATTTTCAGCCGGTGCTTACAGATCAACCGACAACGGAGACACCTGGTCTCCCTTAAGCAGCGGTCTAACCGATACGGATATAGAAAGCTTTACATTTATCGGGTCAGATGTATTCGCCGCTACAACTTTCAGCGGTTTTATTTTCCGTTCTACTGATGACGGTGAGACGTGGACGCAGTCATCCAACGGACTATCAAATTATTCTTCCGTGCATAAGGTAGTAGAAGCCGATAATTACTTATTTGCCGCGGCAGGCGACGGGGTTTATGTATCTGACGATGGCGGAAATAACTGGACTCTAAAAAATAACGGGATGACCTCTACCATAATGCTGACGGTGGAGGCATATGGTTCAACAGTTCTTGCAGGTACAGCCGAAGGCTATGCATATAAATCGACGGATTACGGAAATACCTGGACATCAATAAACGACGGATTACCGCCAGTTGGTTATACAAGTGCAATCGAAGCCTTTAACATCAGCGGTCCGAATCTGATGTGTGCTACATTTTCTACAGATATATTCTGGCGGCCCGCTGACCAAGTAGTTACTTCAGTACGTGAAGAAAATAATAGCGCACCTAAAGTATTTGCCTTAAGTCAGAACTATCCCAATCCTTTCAACCCGACCACCCAAATCAGCTACAACATTCCGAAAGCCGGGATGGTGCATATTAATGTGTATAATGTACTTGGTGAGAGAGTTGCCGAGATTGAAAACGGGTTCAGGCAGGCAGGCAGCTATAATGTTACATTCAATGCATCTGATCTTGCAAGCGGAGTTTATTATTACAGGATAGAGTCAGGCAGTTTTACCAGCACAAAGAAGATGATTCTCCTTCGCTAATTTAGAGCGCCGGAGATAAATTCCCCTCATATAGCTATTAAGGGAGAGCAGAGATGCTCTCCCTTTTTTAATTTTATACCGGGTGCACAATCTGGAGATTAGTTCAGCTGTGAAAGAAATCTTTTCCGACATCAGATAAATACGGCAGATATGATGGGGAAATGCGACGATGACGGCAGAAGGGTAAGCAAAAAAAAGAGATTGGTTACAAACTTTTCAAATAGAAAATAAATTTTCTATTAGTTTCTGTTTACAACCAATCTCAATTACAAATTTAAAAATTATTTTTGCTTTGTCAATAGCAATGAAAAAAGCTGTGAGGAAAAGCAGAGGCATACTGAAAGAAACGCGAAATTAAATTCTGAGGTGCGAAATTATTCCTGTATTTTGTAATTCTTTTGATGGACAAACTTAAATCATACTATTCCGATAAATTTAGTATTTTTCTATTAGGATCACTGATATTAATATTTACAGATTTTGAAAAGCAAGCTGAAGAATAACCCTGCTGAACTTAATGATTCTATACCGGTAGCTCCTTCATTAGAGCCTGCCATTGAATCCTTACTAGCATCGAATACCCATCCGTTCGGCAGACGTATAATCCGGATATCGTTGATATCTACATTACTTGGGATAACTGCAGGGTATATAGCGCGTGCACTGACCGCTTTAATAGGGCTCCTTACCAACCTTTTCTTTTACGGGAGATGGTCGTTTAATTTTAGTTCACCTGCCGGTAATCATCTTGGCTGGTTTATAGTGCTGATACCGATTGCAGGAGCTGTGATAGTCGGCTTTATGGCAAGATACGGATCTGCAGGTATAAGAGGACATGGCATCCCTGAAGCAATGGAACAGGTGATTCTGAATGAAAGCCGTATCCCTCCGAGACTTACATTCCTTAAGCCTCTATCCGCAGCAATATCTATCGGTTCCGGGGGACCATTTGGTGCCGAAGGTCCGATTATTGCTACAGGAGGTGCATTGGGATCGCTGATTGGTCAACTTATTCATACGTCAGCTTCTGAGAGGAAGATCCTTCTTGCTGCCGGAGCAGCAGGGGGAATGGCCGCAACTTTCGGTACACCTGTTGCATCAATCCTCCTGGCCGTTGAGCTGCTCTTGTTTGAATTTAAACCTCAATCACTTATCCCCGTTACGCTGGCAAGCGCGTCGGCTACCGCGGTGAGGATTTATTATATTGGAGCAACTCCGCTCTTCACTCTGAATACGCTGGAGCAGCCTGGTGCCTATGCTCTTTTGTTCTACCTTCTTCTTGGCGGTGTAATTGGACTAGCCTCCATTGCGGTCACAAGTTCAGTATATAAAATCGAAGACCTCTTTGAAAAACTTCCTATCCACTGGATGTGGTGGCCTGCCATAGGCGCAGCTGCTGTGGGTGTGATTGGTTATTTCTTCCCGCGCACTTTGGGCGTAGGGTATGATAATATCGAGATCATTCTTTCAGGAAGAATAACAGGTACTGCGCTGCTTATACTGTTCATCTTTAAGTTTGTATCCTGGTCGATCTCACTCGGCAGTGGAACCTCCGGGGGAACTCTTGCTCCTCTATTTACAATCGGAGGAGGTCTGGGTTCAGTATTTGGGACTTTTGGTCTTCTTCTTTTTCCCACAGCGGGAATTGATATAAGAATCGCCGCTCTGGTAGGAATGGCTGCACTTTTTGCCGGTTCCGCCCGGGCCCTTCTGACATCTATAATTTTTGCCTTCGAAATAACTATGCAGCCAGAGGGTCTTTTACCTCTTCTCACTGGCTGTAGTGCAGCCTACCTGGTTTCGGGGCTATTGATGAAGCATACTATAATGACTAAGAAAATAGCAAGGCGCGGAATAAAAATACCTTTCGAATATGAGGCCGACTTCCTAGATCTTGTAAGTGTAAAAGATTGCGCAGCGTGTAACGTAGTTACAATTAATGCTGCGGACACAATAGCCGAAATAAGGAACTGGTTCGGCGGCGGGTCGCCTGACAGCATTCATCATGGCTATCCTGTATTGAATGAATCCGGCAGTCTTGTGGGCTTAGTTTCCAGAAAAACACTGCTCGATCCTTCAATCCCGATAACATCCAAAGTTTCAGATATTTTAAGCAACAAATTTGCAATAATTTATCCTGACAGCAGTCTTAAACAAGCCCTTGACCTTATGGCTGAGACAGAATTAAACAGGCTTCCTGTTGTGGAGAGAAATGAACCGGGAAAACTTGCTGGGATTCTCTCCCGGAGTGATATTCTCAGAGTGAGAAGAGGGTACCTGAAGAGTAAACATAAATATGAAAGAAGCCTGAACCCTATGCACTTTATTAAGCACAAGTAGGGTATGATTTATCAGTTCAGGGGTGTCGAATCTTTCATCACCCACCCCGGTTGAGCTTACAGAACATTATCATTTGTGTTCCTACTAATCTATCTTTTAATTATATTTATTGTTCTTATTCGGAGGAAATGGAATCAGATTGGCAAAAGAGAAAATACTTGTAACTTCAGCCCTTCCTTACGCAAACGGACCAATTCACCTGGGACATTTAAGCGGTGCCTACCTGCCGGCGGATATTTTCGTCCGCTACCATCGAATGAAAGGCGACGACGTACTTTATATCTGCGGGTCTGATGAGCACGGGGTGCCGATTACCATCAGTGCTGATAAAGAAAAAGTGAGTCCGCAGGTAATAATTGACCGCTATCATGAAATAAATAAGAAGGCATTCGAACAGTTTGGAATAAGCTTCGACATTTATTCGAGAACATCCATTCCAATTCACCACGAAACCGCAAAAGAGTTCTTCCTCGAGTACTATAATCGAGGTATGCTTAAAGAAAAGAAAACGATGCAGTTCTATGATGAGGAAGTTAAAATGTTCCTTCCTGACCGCTATGTTGAAGGCACATGTCCTAATTGCGGCTACGAAGAAGCAAGGAGCGATGAGTGTGAGAACTGCGGCGCGCTGTATGAACCATCGGAATTAAAAAATCCTAAAAGTAAAATCAGCGGTAAAACTCCGGTATTGAGGGAAACTTCTCACTGGTATTTTCCTCTAGGTGATTATCAGCCGAAACTTGAAGAATATATTAAAATCAGCAGTGAAAATTACGGCTGGAAGGAAAATGTTCTGCAGTACTGCCGCGGATGGTTTAAAGCGGGACTGAAAGACCGTGCTTATACGCGCGACCTTGACTGGGGTGTTCCTGTGCCTCTTGATTCAGCTAAGGGTAAAGTGTTATATGTATGGTTTGAGGCAGTGCTCGGTTATATATCAGCGACAAAAGAATTGTCGAAACAGCGGGGTAATGAAGACCTCTGGAGAGAATACTGGCAGGGTGAGAAGACCAGGTATATAGCTTTTATTGGAAAGGATAATGTGGTTTTCCACTGCATCATTTTCCCTGCAATGCTGATGGCATGGAATGAAGGCAATAAGGAAAAATATATTCTGCCGCAGAATGTTCCTGCAAATGAATTTCTTAATTTCGAAGGAAAGAAATTTTCTAAGAGCCGTAACTGGGGAATTGATGTTATTGATTTCCTTAAATTATTTCCGGCTGATCCCCTCAGGTACACTCTTGCAGCAAACCTTCCCGAGACCCGGGATACCGATTTTTACTGGAAGGAATTCCAGTTGAGAAATAACAGCGAGCTTGCTGATATCCTTGGAAACTTTATTAACAGGACTTTCACTTTTGTCCATAAGCATTTTGATGGCAAGGTACCGGCAAAGTTGAAGATTGAAAAGATCGATGAAGAAATGCTGAAAGTTATTTCCGGAGCACCCGCGAAAGTTTCAGAGTTATTTGACTGCTACAAGATAAAGGACGGCGTTACTGAAATTATGAACCTTGCACGCGCGGGGAATAAATATTTTAATGATTCGGAGCCGTGGGTCACCGTAAAAAGCGACATGGAAAAATGCGGTACAACTCTGAATGTGTGCCTGCAGGCTATTTATACGCTGGCAGGATTATTCGCTCCTGTTATTCCTTTTTCATCTGAAAAGATTTTCAGGATGCTGGATTCTTCCCCTGTTAACTGGGGTGAGCTGGGACAGGAAAATCTGAAAACAGGTCATATATTAAATAAAACTGAAATAATATTTCCAAAAATCGAGGATGAGATTATCGAACAACAGGTAGAAAAACTAAGCTCAAAAAATGAAGAGGATATAAAAAATAACCTTATATCTATTGAGGATTTTGATAAAATTAAGCTTAAAGTAGCTGAAATAGTTGAAGCCGTTAACGTACCCAAAAGCAATAAACTTATAAAATTAAAAGTCAGGCTTGATGACGGCGAGCGCCAGGTGCTTGCTGGCATAGCCAAAAGCTATAAACCAGAAAACCTGATTGGAAAGAAAATCATACTGGTTTCAAATCTGAAACCTGCAAAATTGATGGGACTGGAATCGCAGGGAATGGTACTGGCAGTTGAAAATGAAAGCGGAGAATTGAATGTTCTTACTGTCGATCAGAATGTGAAAAACGGAACACGGGCAAAGTAATTAATATATTTATATAAATATTTTCCGGAGTTATATGATGAGAAAAATTTATTTACCAATGTTTTTGTTATGCTTGTTTGCAACGGGATTTGCGCAGCAAGGACCTCTGAGCAAGATAACAGCGGCACTACAGACAAGAATGAATACTGCTTCTTCTGATGAACAACTTCTTGTCTGGATTTATTTCACCGATAAGGGACAGAATACCGATGCATATTTCAATCAGCCTTTGACTGTTGTCAGTGAAAAATCGCTTAAGAGAAGAGAGAAGGTGCTGGGTAAAGATGCGTTAACTATGAGGGATATACCTGTTAATCCTGCCTACATTGCTGAGGTTAAAGCTGAAGGACTTACTATTAATTGGGCTTCAAAATGGCTAAATGCAGTCAGTGGGACAGTGACGAAATCTCACCTTGCAGAAATAGAGGCCCTGCCTACCGTTAAGAAACTTGATATTGTTCGTAAGATGAAAAGCGGATACGAGCCTGAGACTGATATGAATGCTGTTCACGAAACATTGAGTAAAGTTACTCAGCCTGCAGGTATTCACAGCTACGATTACGGAGAATCATATGCCCAGCTTCAGCAGATAAACGTACCTGCTGTACATGACATGGGATATACAGGGCAAGGTGTGACCGTTTGTCTTATGGATGCCGGATTCAGCAGGTTAAGTCATGACGCATTCCTCTCCATGGATATAATCGCTGCTTACGATTTTGTAAACCATGATCCCAACGTCGGCAACCAATCAGATTCCGGAGATGGTTCACACGGTACAGAAACTCTCTCAACAATAGGAGGATACGCTCCTGGTCACCTGATCGGTCCTGCTTTTAGTTCTTCATACATTCTTGCGAAAACAGAAAATACCGACAGCGAAACACCTATCGAAGAAGATAACTGGATTGCCGCTATGGAATGGGCTGACAGCATAGGTGTTGATGTTACTTCAACCTCGTTAAGTTATTTGGAATTCGATCCCCCATGGCAGAGTTATACATGGATGGATATGGATGGTAATACCGCAATTAGTACTATCGGAGCAGATTATGCTGCTTATCTGGGTATAGTAGTTGTGAACTCTGCAGGAAATGCAGGTTATAATTCTTCTCACAATACACTCGGTGCCCCGGCTGACGGAGACAGCGTTATTACAGCCGGTGCAGTTGGACTTTCAGGGGGCAGATCTTCTTTCAGCAGCGTTGGTCCGACAGCAGACGGACGGACCAAACCGGATATTATGGCACTTGGAGATGGCGATGTGGTTGCTTCACCTTACGGTGATCATTCATACTCATACGCAAGCGGAACATCTTTCAGCTGTCCGCTCTCGGCGGGAGTTGCCGCATTGATCTTATCGGTGAATCCGGGACTTACGCCAATGCAGGTAAGGGATGCAATGAGAAACACTGCATCACAAAGCAGCAATCCCGATAACGAGTACGGCTGGGGAATATTAAATGCTCTTGATGCAGTAAATTATTTCCCTACACCTGTTGAACTTCAATCCTTCTCGGCTGTTGTACGGGGCGGTAAAGTTAATCTTGAATGGAACACCGCTACAGAAAAAAATAACCGCGGGTTTGAAATTGAGAAAAAATCAGCTAAAACAGACTATAAAACAATTGGGTTTGTCCAGGGATCAGGTACTGTATCAACACCAAATCACTACAGCTTTATTGATGAGAACAGTACAAAAGGTCTTTATACTTACAGGCTGAAGCAAATCGACTTTGACGGATCTTATGCCTTCAGCAGTGAAGTAACGGTTGATGTTCCTGCCGCATCGGATTTTGTGCTTGAGCAGAATTACCCGAATCCTTTCAACCCGTCTACAAAGATTAATTATTCAGTTCCGAACGGATCGAGGGTTAAGTTAATTCTCTATGATATACTTGGAAACCAGGTAAGGGTTCTGTCGAATGAATTTAAAGAAGCCGGAAATTATTCTTTTACACTTAATGCTGAAGGACTTTCAAGCGGGGTGTATATTGTAAGACTTAATGCCGGTACTACGAACAAAGTTATTAAGATTACACTTGCCAAGTAGGATTTATGCCTGGAATGATGGGCTGACCACAGCGGTTTACCTTGATTTTCAGGCAGTCTATCTCTAAAATTACTGGCTAAATGAAAACAAATTAAAATAAGGAGAAATACTTGATGTTCCGCAGGGTTATATTACCTTTTGCAGTTTTGGCTTCACTTCTGCTAAGCTCCTGTGCGCCGAAACATGCTGATATTGTTGTTGCTAAATTTGATGATGAACAAATCAAGATGAATGAATTCGAGAAAATGTATGCAAAGAATTCAGGTAATTATGAAGATGCCAAAGACGACAGTCTCTCGCAATTGAAGAACTTCCTGGATTTGTATGTTAATTTCAGGATGAAACTGAGGGACGCATACGTTCGCGGGTATGATTCAAATCCCGAACTGAACCAGGAACTTCAGGATTATAAGGAGAAGGTTGGAGTATCTTATATTCTTGAAAAACAAATACTTGAACCGGGACTTAAAAACCTGTACAACAGAAGGAAAATCGAATTACGTGTCAGTCACCTTATGATAAGGCCTGATTCCACAGGTGATGCTGCGGCAAAACAGCTTGCTGAAGCTATCCTCGACAGTATAAAACACGGTGCGGATTTCTCCGAAATGGTGAAAAAATACTCAGACGATAATTATTCAAAAAATATAGGCGGCGATATCTACTATGTAACGGCGGGACTTTTACCTCCGGAATTTGAAGATGCAGCATATGCGACTCCGGTGGACAGTGTTTATCCTTCGGTTGTTCATTCACGCTATGGTTATCATCTCATAAAAGTGACTGACAGAAGACAAAGGATCCCTCAGATCAGAGCCAGCCATATCCTTGTCAATTTTAATAACCCTGAAGGCAAAGTTGATACGGCATATGCAAAAGCCAAAATTGATACCGTTATGCAGAAAATTAAAGCCGGTGAGGACTTTGCTAAGCTGGCTGAGGAATATTCAGATGATACCGGTTCAAAGAAAAACGGCGGTGATCTTGGTTTCTTCGGAAGAAGGATGATGGTAAAGGAATTTGATGAGGCTGCGTTTAACCTGAAACCAGGTGAAATTTCCGACATAGTTAAATCTAATTTCGGATTTCATATTATCAAACTAACAGATCAGAAACCTTATCCAACATTTGATGAAGATAAAGAAGAACTGGAAAAAATATATAAACAGACAAGGTACCAGGCGGAATATGATTCCCTGATAGACAGTCTGAAAGATAAGTACGGTTTTCAGATAAATCAGGATGTGCTTGCAAAAGTGCTTGAAAATGCTGACTCTCTCAGGGTTGGAAGCCAGCTGAGGAATTATGATGAAATAAAGGATCAGCCTTTATTAACATACAATAAGGTTGATACTATAAGGGTACAGACTGCAATCGACAGAATGAATTCCGAACGTCAGTTTATGAACAGAATGATCGACAGGGACATTCTTAATACCGCTATAAATAAAGTTGTAGGCGATAGTCTGCTTGCTGTTGCTGCCCTGGACCTGGATAAAACAGATAAAGAATTTGCTTCCCTGATGGATGATTACAGGAACGGCATCTATGTATTTAAACTCCAGGATGACGAGATATGGAGTAAAATCAATTCAGATAGTACCAAACTATATGACTATTTCCTCAAGACGAAAGATAAATATGTCTGGCCGGACAGAATTAACTTCAGTGAAATATACTCGAAGAGCGACTCGCTGATTCATGTTTATTACAGTGAATTACAAAATGGTGCTGATTTTGATTCTCTCGCGGCAAAATACACTGAAAAGCCAGGTATGAAACAGAAATCAGGTAATTACGGGCTGGTTAATGCAGACAGTTCACCTATTGCAACGAGAACAAACCAGCTGCTTTCAGAACCCGGTTCTTATTCTGAACCATTCCCGTTCGTCGGCGGATATGAAATTGTAAAACTTATTGCAAAAGATCCGGCACATCCGAAAACTTTCGAGGAAGCAAAAGCCGAGGTTTCCGGGGCATTCCAGGAAGCCGAATCTAAAAGGCTTGAACAAAATTATCTTGAAAGTCTGAAGAAGAGGTATGATCCTCAATTTTATTACGATAAACTTGAAGAAGCTTATAAAGATACAGATTAAATTATTTCTTTTGATCCTTACCGCAGTCGCTTTAACCGGCTGCGGGAAGGAATCCCCCAAGAAGGAATTTATCGCCCGTGTAAATGATTCTTATTTTACACGGGCTGATCTTTCAGCAGTTGTTGATTCGGGTTATGGTAAGAACTTATACAGGAACGAGATCGTCAGAAACTGGATTGATAAAGAATTATTATACCAGGAAGCACAAAATTCCGGAATTCTAAAGGATAAAGAATTTCAACGTGTAGAAAATGAATCCCGGAGACAGCTTGCTGTGACATTCCTTGTAAATAAATTATTTGAAGAAGAACAAATTACAATCGAGCCTTCAGAACTGAAGGATTATTTCGAAAAGAACAAAGAAAATTTTAAGCTGTTTCATGATGCTTTCCAGGTAAACCTGGTTCAGTTTGATGATGAAGATAAAGCGATACAGTTCAGGGATGAAGCATTCGAGAAAGGTTGGAACAAAGCTGAAGGATCGTTCAAAAACGATTCCAATATTGTATATAAAGAAAATGCAAATCTTGTATACGACTATGAGATACAGCCTGCCGACCTGGTACGCGTAATAAGAGAACTTCTTCCGGAAGAAATAAGCATCGTGATTAATGATGGTATGGGTAATTATTTTATAGTGCAGCTTCTTCAGAAATATAGTAGAGGAAGCATCCCGCCTTATGAGGTTATTGATGAGCTTGTCCGTGACAGGTACGCTGCTTTAAAAGAAGGAGCAGTTTATTAAAAAATATGTTAAAGATTTATATTCAAAAAACGATATAGAAGTTAAATAGGTGCTAAATGAAATTTAAGATTCTGGCAATATTTATTATACTGGCCGGTATTTGTCATGCCCAGGAAGTACTTGATAAAATTGTTGCTGTTGTTGATAATGAGATAATAACCGAAAGCGAACTTGATTTTCAGACAAATCTTCTTGCTTCAAGATATGGGGTATCACCTGATTCTCCCCAGTTAAAAAAGCAGACCTTAAACTCAATGATTGAAGAAAAACTTGCTTATGCGCAAGCTAACCTTGACTCAATTGAGGTCTCTGATGATGAAGTTGATAAGAGGATTGACTACCAGATTCAGCTGTTTATTCAGCAGTACGGATCCAAGGAACGTGTTGAACAGGTTTACGGCATGAGCATCGAAAAGATCAAAAGAGAATTACGGGATGATGTCAGGAAAAACCTTATGGTACAGAAGCTTCGCGAGAAAAACTTCGGTACTGTAGAAGCAACAAGAAAAGATGTTGAAGATTTTTTTGAAAAGTTCAAAGACAGTCTTGGCGTAATTCCTGAAAAAGTAAAAATAGCTCATATCTTCCGTTCACCCAAAACCTCTTCCGAAGCTAAAGAAAAAGCAAGAGAATTTGCACAATCAATACTCGATTCTATTAAAAACGGCGTCGATTTTGCAGAAATGGCAAAGAAATACTCGGAAGATCCCGGCAGCGCAAAAGAAGGCGGCGATCTTGGTTTTGTGAAGAAGGGTGTGTTCTATCCAGAATTTGAAGCAGCAGCATTTGCCCTGCAGCCCGGTGAAATATCGGACATTGTTGAGTCTCCCGTGGGGTTCCATATTATACAGCTTATTGAGAAAAGAGGGGAGTCGATTCATGCCCGTCACATTTTAATCAAGATTAAAGCTGATGAAAATGCGGATCTTAAAACAATCGATTTCCTTACATCGGTAAGGGACAGCATAGTGAAGGGGGACAGCACTTTTGCTTACTACGCTAAAAAATACAGTGAGGATGAAGATACTGCTCCCTTCGGCGGTGAACTTGGAACATTTTATATAAATCAGCTCGATAAAAGCGTGCTTGATGTTGTTTCCAAACTTAAGACGGGTGATATCAGTTTTCCCAAAAGGTATGAGTACTCGTCAGGGAATTATGGTTATCATATAATATACCTTGAAGACAGGACGCCGCAGCATGCGCCCGATATCAACAAGGATTATGCGGATATAAAGAAACTGGCCGATGAATATAAGAGGCAGCAGAAGTACCAGGCATGGATCGAGAGTCTGAAAGGTAAGATATATTACGACATCAGGTTATAAAAAATATAAAGGATGAGAATTTGAAAGAAACCGGCGTTGGAGATGTTCAATTAGTAGATAAACTGAACGAAAAAGTAAAACGTACCAAAGCAGAAATAGGGAAGATTATAATCGGACAGGAAGAGATAATCGATCAGCTTCTTGTTTCTCTTCTTTCCCGCGGTCATTGTCTGCTTGTAGGTGTTCCCGGTCTTGCGAAGACTCTCCTTATAAAAACACTTGCCGAAGTAATGGACCTCAAATTCAGCCGTATTCAATTTACTCCCGATCTTATGCCGAGCGATATTACCGGTACAGAATTGGTTGAAGAGGATCCTCTCACCAAAAAGAGAAATTTCCGGTTTGTTGAAGGACCAATTTTTGCTAACGTTATTCTTGCAGATGAAATAAACAGAACCCCGCCTAAAACACAAGCGGCGCTTCTTGAAGCAATGCAGGAGCATAGAGTAACAACAGCCGGTGTAACGAAAGTATTAACTGAACCTTTCTTCGTGCTCGCAACCCAGAACCCGATAGAGCAGGAAGGTACCTATCCGCTCCCTGAAGCGCAGCTTGACCGTTTTATGTTTAATCTTTGGCTTGATTATCCTTCATTTGAAGAAGAAAAAAAGATTGTACAGACCACAACGAGTGAATACAAAGCAGAGTTGTCGAAAGTGGTATCTGCTGAAGAGATAATATCATTTCAGGATCTTGTAAGAAGAGTTCCGGTTTCAGACAATGTTACAGAGTTCGCGGTAAGAGCTGCAAACCTTACCCGGCCAACCAATAGTTCTTCTCCCCAGTTCATCAAAGATTGGATTACTTGGGGGGCGGGACCGCGTGCCTCTCAATATCTCGTTATGGCTGCAAAAACCCGTGCCGTAATACAGGGAAGATATTCACCCAATATAGACGATGTTAAGTTTGCTATGACACCGGTTCTTCGTCATCGTATCATTACCAACTTCAGTGCAGAGGCCGACGGCATCTCTTCAACAGATGTTATCCAAAAGCTTATTAAAGAACTGGACTAATCGCAGGTCAGATTGCTTGATTGCAGAACAAAAAGTTCTCATCACTTTTGAAAATTCAAAGCGGATCCCCATCACTTAATACGTCTAAGCAAAATTATACTTTGCATACGCATTCTTACGGATGCCCGGTGAAGGGCGGGTGCTTAATGTTAAATTACAATGGGATATAACTATGGCAAAAAGTAAACTACTACGAATGGACAATGTCGGCATCGTGGTTGAATCGCTCGATGAAGCCATCTCTTTTTTCACAGAACTTGGATTGAAGCTGGAAGGACAGGGAATAGTAGAAGGAGAATGGGCCGGTCGAGTAACGGGATTGGGCAACCAAAAAGTAGAAATCGCTATGATGGTCACCCCCGACGGTCACAGCAGGCTTGAGATCTCGAGGTTTCTAAGTCCGCATACCATAGCCGATCACCGTAATGCCCCTGTAAATTCTCTCGGCTACCTTCGTGTAATGTTCGCTGTAGACGACATCGAAGATACTATCACCAGGCTCCGGAAGCGCGGAGCGCAGCTCGTCGGTGAAGTGGTTCAGTATGAAAACTCGTATAAACTTTGCTATATCCGCGGCCCTGAAGGACTCCTGATCGGACTTGCAGAAGAACTGAATAAAAAATGAATATCGAATTCAACCCGAATAACAATATTGTTAAACTCTGTCTGCAGGGTATGAGCCTGGAGGAAAAAGGCGAACCGGAAAAAGCAGACAAAGTGTTTATGCAGGCATGGAACGAAGCGGTAAACGACTTTGAAAAATATCTTGCATCCTATTTTGTTTCCCGCCGTCAAAAAGCTATTGCCGGCAAATTAAAATGGCTCGAAATATCGCTGCAGTTCGCCTTAAACATAAATAGCGAAAGTGTAAAAAGTGCTCTCCCGGCCCTGTATTCGAATATTGCCGAATGCTATCGGGAGACGGGCGAGCCTGAAAAGGCAAAAAATAATTATGAATCGGCAGCTTCATTCGGGGATAAACCTTCCGATAAAGGTCCCTTTTATCATGGGACGAAAGCAGATTTGAAGTTCGGCGACTTGCTGACTGCAGGAGGCAGTTCGAATTATAAACCCGAACTCAAAATGAATCATATTTATTTTACAGCCCTGGTTAACGGGGCGGGTCTTGCTGCTGCATTAGCTAAGGGCAGCGGCCGTGAACGGGTTTATATCGTCGAACCGACCGGGAGCTTTGAGAATGATCCGAACGTGACTGACAAAAAATTTCCCGGTAATCCGACGCGCTCATATCGCTCGAAAGCACCATTAAAAATAGTTGGGGAAGCTACTGAGTGGGTAAGACTGACTCCTGAGGAACTTCAAAAATGGCGTGAAAAGCTAGCCGATAATAAAGGGAAAATTATTAATTAAGAACCGTATCATCAGATCCGCTATGGGGTAGGTGAAATGTGCGCAGATTTTTCTGAATTGTTAATATTTCTCCGGAATTTTTCAGCTGACCAAAAACCATTATTAATCGCATTTCAATATAGATAGGAGATATCGTTAGGTGGAATCTAAAGTCTTGCAATTTTGTAATTCTTCAGAGCGAAATATATTTCCTTGGCGGCAGTTTTAATTACAGAAGCCGTAGGCACCGCAAGAAGCATCCCGAGTACGCCGAACAGCTGACTTCCGGCTATTATTAAGAGAATAATTATTATCGGGTGCATATCAACACTCTTTGAAAAGACAAAGGGCTGTACAAAACCGTTATCAAGAGTATAAGTAATAACTATAAGCAGAATTATGAATGGAGTCTGTGAAAAGTCACCTGTCTGAATTACTGAAACAATTATTGCAGGAACACCGCCTATTACCGGACCGAAGTAAGGCACGAGATGACCAAACCCGGCAATAACACCCAGAGGCAAGGCGTTGTTCACACCAATGAAATAAAGTCCCAGACCCATTACCGTTCCTACGAATGTAGCATCAAAAATCCAGGCTCTGACAAACCGTCCCAGCTGAATGCTGACTTTTTTCAGTATCCAGTAAGACATTTCGAAATAGTTATTCGGGATCATATGCAGGATGTTCTTCATGATCTTCCTGCTGTCTTTCACCAGGAAGAAGGTAATGAAGGGTATAATGACAATAAGGAGTACCACAGACACAATCCCGGAAACTAATGAAGAGATGGTATCGAATGAATTAATAAACTGTGAGGATATAAATTGCTCCAGTTTTTCCGACAACTGGCCGGGATTGAAGAATGGAAACAATCTGTATAATTCAGCTTCAAACTGTACCAGTTGATCGTGCAGTGAAAATGACTGAAGAGTCTGCATCAGCTGGTCCATCTGGATGACAAATTTCGGGATGATGAATGAGAGGAGTACGTAAAGAGCAAATCCCGTAGTCCCGAAAATAATGAGAGTGGAAGATAACCTGTTAAACCCTTCCTTCTCAAGCATATTCACAAGGGGATTAAAAATGAATGCCAGCAGTATCGAAAAGATCATTATGAGGAAGATATCTGAGAGAAGGAATACTGACACTAAAATCAAAGCAGCGGCTAATACCCAGATTGCGATACGGCTGATTCGTTTAATACCTTTTTCAGTCATTTTTGATAACCGGATTTTAGCAGTAAACTTACAAAAAAAATGTTTATGATAAGCAAATTTCAGACGTCGCTTACAGCTTCGACTCTTCTGATAGAAGGGACGTCCCGCATGAGCGATCTTTCAATACCCGCCCTGAGAGTCATAACCGAAAGAGGACAGGTACTGCATGCACCTGTCAGTTTTACTTTCACAATTCCGTCTTCACTAATTTCAATAAGCTCCACATCGCCATTATCCGCCTGCAGGTAGGGTCTCATCTGTTCCAGTGCCTTCAATACTTTTTCTCTCATGAAAATCCTGTGATAAAGATTTAATCATCACTGTCAAGAATTATTTCCAGCTTAGAACCCGACTGCGAATTTCTTTTATTTACCTGTTCGCCGAGATTTTTAGCTATATTAAAAATCGCCCCGGCCTGTTCTGAATCGGGCATATCATATACTATAGGAATGCCTTTATCTCCACCTATCCGGATTCTTGGATCAATCGGTATGCCGCCGAGAAATGGTGTCTCTGTAGATTTTGCAAGTTCCTGTCCGCCGCCGCTGCCGAAAATATCGTATTTTTTACCTGTATCAGGAGCAATAAAGTAACTCATATTTTCAACGATACCTAGGATCGGTACGTTAACTCTGCTGAACATTTTAACGGCTTTCCTTGCATCCACCAGGGAAACTTCCTGCGGGGTGGTAACAATCACTGCTCCTGTTAAAGGGATGGTCTGAACAAGAGTTAACTGAATATCTCCGGTTCCGGGAGGCATATCAAAAACAAGGTAATCGAGTTCATCCCAATCTACATCAGTCATAAACTGTTTTACTGCTCCGCTTGCCATAGGTCCGCGCCAGATAACCGGAGCATTATCGTCAATCAGGAACCCTATCGAAATGATCTTTATTCCGTAGTTTACCAGCGGGATCATCTTCATCGTTTCACGGCTCTGGAATACCTGCGGTTTTTTATTGATACCGAGCATTAAAGGGATACTCGGACCATATATATCAGCATCAATAATTCCAACCTTCGCTCCGTTTTTAGCCAGGGCTACCGCCAGGTTTACAGCGACGGTGCTTTTACCTACGCCGCCTTTTCCGCTTGCTACAGCAATCGTATTTTTGACTCCGGGAAGTACAGCTTCCTGCGGAGGGTTTTTCTGAGGGGTGCCTTTTGATTCGAGACTTATATCGATTTTCTTCAAATCACTGAATTCATCTTTCAGTGCTTCTGTAAAACTTTCCTTCATTTTATCGATCGGGACGCCGGCAGGAACAGAAATAGTTAAACTTAATGTATCCCCTATGCTTTCATACTCTTTAATCGAATTAAGAATGAGAAAATCCGTATTAATATCTTTTTTATCTAATTTTTTTAAGGTACTGAGAACTTCACTTTTGGTAATATCGGCCATTAAAACACCCGCGTTTCTTTTAAATTAAAAAACAAACTTAGCAAAAAAATGGTTCACTTTGAATGAAATTTGAGGTGAGTAAGCTTACACTTTAGGTTTTGAATAATTCCCTGAAGCTTTGATGGTATGGTTCATCAGCCATTCCTGTGAATCTACCTTCTTCACTTTGGGGTCAACTTCTATTTTATGGTATCTCATATCCGGACAAAGGATCCTTGCCTTCACATTGTCTTTGAGTGCAGCCTTTATTAAAGTCCTGTTTATTTCATCTTTTAGTTTCTGATCTTCAATAGGGAAAGCAATTTCAACTCTACGGTCAAGATTGCGCTGCATAAAGTCGGCACTGCTTAAATAAAATTCTTCGGCACCGTTGTTATAAAAATAATATACCCTGCTGTGTTCAAGGTACCGGCCTACAATGCTGATCACTTTTATATTTTCACTCAAACCCTCTACGCCAGGGATAAGACAACAAATCCCGCGGACGATCAGGGTTATTTGTACGCCTGCATTCGAAGCTTCATACATTGCACTTATCAGAGCGGGATCTACTACAGAATTAAGCTTGAAGATTACCTTACCTTCTCCCCCGGCTTTTACATTATCTATTTCACGATTAATCTTAGAGAGGAATTTGTCTCTCATATCGATAGGAGCAACAATAAGTTTCTTGAATTCGGTCTGCTTACTGTAGCCTGTCAGGTAGTTAAAAATATCGGCAACATCGGTGCAGATATCCTCATCATCAGTAAAATAACCCAGGTCGGTATATATTTTAGCCGTAACTGCGTTATAATTCCCGGTGGAAAGGTGAACATATCTCTTAACCCCTTCAGTCTCTTTCCTGACAACAAGCGTCATCTTGGCGTGGGTCTTCAAGCCGACCAATCCGTACACAACATGCACTCCCACTTTTTCAAGCTCCCTTGCCCAGAAAATATTATTCTCTTCATCAAACCGAGCTTTAAGCTCTACGAGTACTGCAACCTGTTTGCCTCTTTCAGCTGCTTCAATAAGATATTTTATTATAGGAGAATCGGGACCCACCCGGTACAGAGTCTGCTTAATAGCAAGTACATCCGGATCGACAGAAGCTTCTTTAATAAAATCAATAACCGGCGTAAATGAATGATAAGGGTGATGCAGCAGAATATCCCTTTGTTTCAGCGTTGTGAATATATCTTCATCATCATCAAAAGCTTTTGGGATTACCGGGTAATACGCCTTGAATTTATGCTGATGAAGCGGCAGATCGTACAATGTCATAATATCGCTAAGTCCGAGAGGTCCTTCAATAACATGCACATCCTCTGCTGTGATCTGAAGATTCTCCATCAGAGTTTCCAGCATAAATTCTGGCATCTTATCTGCAACCTCAAGTCTGACAACTTTACCAAACCTGCGCAGTCTTATATTTTCTTCAATTACACTTAGAAGATCGTCTGCCTCATCTTCCTGCAGCTCAATATCAGTATCGCGCGTAATCCTGAACCGGTGCGCCTCGATTATCTCCATTCCCGGGAACAGGAGATGCAGATTGGCTCTGATCAGATCTCCCAGCCATAGAAATCTCGCGCTGAAATTTCCGTTTGTCTGTACTTTCTTATTCGGAAAGAGAATGGTGTCAATTCTTAAAAGTCTCGGGAGTATACTCGGTACTTTAACACGTGCAAAGTGGTTTTCTCCATTAGGTTTGCGGACAAGAATTGCGAGGCTGAGACTTAAATTGGAGATGTAAGGGAAAGGTCTCCCGGGATCAAAAGCAAGAGGAGTGAGAACAGGATAAATTTCTTTCTTAAAATACCCGGTTAAAGTACTTACCTCTTCATTGGTGAGATTTGAATAGTCGCATATATCAATATGACTCTTTCTTAAATCAGGGACAACTTCATTCAGCCAGAGTTCAAGAACCTGGTCGAGCATAGGTTTGAGGCATTTCTCAATCTTTCTGAGCTGCTCCCTCGGCGTAAGTCCATCAATGGATGGTTCAAGTACATTTGCTGCTATCTGTTCTTTAAGTCCGCTAATCCTGATCATATAAAATTCATCAAGATTAGTGTGGAAAATGGAGATGAACTTCACCTTTTCGAGAAGCGGAAGGGAAGGATCGAGGGCCTCTTCAAGCACCCGGCGGTTGAACTCCACCCAGCTTAAATCGCGGTTAAAGAAAAACTTCGGATCTTTATATTTTTTTAGGAGCTCTTTAGCAGTCATTTTACTTAAATATTACAAACGGGGAGACAATATAGTTGATTATAATCATAAATTCGCCGGAAAAATAAATCAAAAAACATTCCCGTCCGGATCAAACAGTTTTCCTGCTAAAAGGTTGGAAATTTAAGATATTCTTTATCAGAACTCATTCGGAAGGAAGGGTAATTCTTCTAAATAAGTAAAATAGTCAGTAGTAATACCTGATAAAGAATTTGAGCTGAACAGGTGCTTCGTTCTTACCTAATCTTGATTATAGGTAATAACTTACATAAACGCTTTCAGATGTTTCGGCCTTAAACTTCATCTCTTATGACCTGATTTTTGTGGAAAAATCAAGCGCTTACTTTATCTGCCTGGAAAATTTTCTGAAATTCTTTAGGTTTTCTATCTTTCCAGCTTCCCTTATGATAGGCATAACCAGCAACAAGCGGCATCGCAATAGTAGCTTCTGCATATACCATTTGTTCTGAGGAAGTAGAAACTTTACCCCAGGAACTTGCCTCTTTCAAAGTTGAACTTGAGAGGGCTCCGTCTCTTACATCGGCCACCGTAATCTGAACGGCATACTTATGCATAGGGGCATCTTCCTGCAGTATGTCGGCAGCCACAACAATATCTTGGGTGAAGTTCTTGGGAACACCGCCGCCTATCATAAAGATACCGGTCTCTTTGGAGGCGAGTTTTATTTTTGTGAGTTCAAGGAAGTCTTTTGCAGAATCTATTGAAACATGTTTGCCGGGATTTTCAGTCTGGTGAATTATGAATCCGAATCCTGCCGAACAATCTGAAAATGCAGGGACAAAAATAGGGACGTTCTTCTGATAGCATGCCCATATTATAGAATCTTCAACTTTAGGTCCGCCGTTGTCCTCAAGATATTTCCCGAATTCCCGCAGGAGTTCACGCGAGGAATAAGGCCGGGGCTCAAGACCGTTAAATATTTTTGCACAGGTTTCATCGCATATACGCAGTTCATCCTCATCTATATAGGTATCATAAATGCGGTCTATATGAAGATCCCTGAGCAGGTTGTCATCGCTGGCAGGGTTTCCGATGTAGTGTTTGAAACCCAGGGCTTCAAAGAAGTCCTGATCGATCATTAATGCACCGGTAGAAACGATTGCATCAACCATATTGTTTGAGACCAGGTCATATACAACTTTTTTCAGGCCGGCACTGAAAATGCTTCCTGCAAGTGTAAGGATAATAGTGCAGTTTTTATCTTTAAGCATCGTATCATATATACGTGCGGCGCGGTTCAGATCTCTCGAGGAGAAAGCCATATGCTCAAATGCATCTACAATAGGAACCACGTTGTGCTTTTTAATATCAAAATGCTGAACCACTTCTTTCAGAAAATCTTTTTTACCGGGCATATTATCTCCTTACCAGATTATTTTATTCTAAAATAATAATTATCAGATGAAAATGAATTTTATTTATCAATAATTTCCATAACTAAAATAAGTTAAAAGAATATTTTTGCAACCCGCAATATACCCTGTTTCCAGGGCACCCTGTGGGAGACGCCGCTCTTGTCCTTGAACTCATCGAAATGAGATAGATACCAGTTATAGTTCCTTACGAGCGCATCTTTATTTGAATACCTGGGTTTGTAACCAAGCTTCTTCTCGGCTTTTTCAATCGAAACAAACGAATCTTTTGAGGCTGTTTCATACACCCATTTATAGAGGGGAGAGAGGTTCATTGCCTCAAGCATGCGAAGTGTCCATATAATGGGTTTTTCAGGGAGGCCGACTATTTTTTTATTGTATCCGGCAGCATCAAGAACTGCCTGGTAATCCTCACCCATCGTAGTGTATTCTTTTGCTCCTATGTTGAATGTATCGTTCGCTTGCTCAACGGGAAGGGTTGCGCTGAGATAAATAGCATCGCACAGGTCTTCCACGTCCAGAAGCTGGTAGCGGTTTTTTCCGTTTCCTATCATCGGGAAACCCTTGCCGTCCTTTGCCCAGTCATACAAAAGATCAAAAACACCCAGACGTTCGGGTCCGATAAAAGATTTTGGTCTGAGTACAGTTACGCACATTCCTTTTTTTCTGTATTCGAGACACTCTTCCTCTGCTTTTATTTTTGCCTTCCCGTAAGGTCCTACGCCGTCAAGTTTATCTTCCTCCTTTAACGGATGATGATCGGGAATACCGTATACGGCAGTTGAAGAAATATGTATGAATCTTTTTACCCCTTGTTTATGTGCTTCCTCAAGAAGGTTCTTTGTACCCTCAATATCTGTAGAAAAAATATCTTCAGGTTTATATAGCGGCAGAGCAGCGGCTGTATGAACAACAACATCAATCCCCTTCATCGCTTCCTGAACATCACTTTTATTTCTGATATCTCCTTTTATTTTCTTAATCTTATCATTCATATCCGGATAATCGAATTCAACAATATCAAGTGAAACAATATCCTCGCCGTGCGAGTGTAAGTGACGGATTAAATTTATCCCCAAAAACCCGGCCCCGCCGGTAACAAGAAATTTCATTTTATGCCCTAAAATTTTGAAAAATACCATCAAAACTAACAAAATTGGAATATCCTTCAAAGACTTAAAATGATCACACACTTACAGCTTCATCTTGATAAAAAATTGCCTTTAGATTATGTTTCAATATGAATCTTAAACTGAAAACAGATAAGCAGGAATACCCGGTATTCGGATTTTCGATGTCATTGTTTATTCATGTATTAATTATTGCCGCTGCTGCTTTGATACTTAATTCTTCAATTGAAGAGTCGAAAACCGGCACTCCATATGTGCAGATCAGGACAATTGAGTCTCAACCCGAATTAAAAACAATTAAACCTGAAGATAAGAAACCGAATGAAACTCAGAATGAGGAGAAGGAAAAACCACCTGTCGAAGAAAAAGAAGTGACTCCAAAAAAAGAAACAATGCAGAATTCCGAGAACGCAGTCTTCTATGATTTTTCAGATAGTACTCCCGATACGAACAGCCTTGTACAGGTTTATAAAGAGAATACCCTAGATGTTTCATTAAAATATCCTGCCGGTTGGACGTACCTTGATCAGGATGTAAAAAATACGCTTGACGGAGTAACTTTCTGGACAAACTCGGCGGACTATAATCCTCCTCCTTATGTCCATATTGAAGTCAAGGATAAAGACCTTTTTAATCCTAAAAGATTTAAGCATAATTATAAAACAAGAAATTATACAGCATATTATAATGAACCTGAAGAATTATCAGGACAAGTCACTCAAATTATTTATATTAGAACAAACACCGAAAAAGATTTTAGCCTGAAGCTGATTATGAAAGGCGAGGAAGCCTTTAAAAGTTTTCAGCCTGTATTCTTTGGTATGGTGAAATCATTTAAATACGGAAATCAGTTCTTTTAATAATATATAAACGGAGGTTTCATGAAACTCAGAAATCTGTCAATCTTGCTGCTGCTTCTTTCAATGATAGCTTTATCAGGAAAGACTTACTCCCAGGATCAGTTTGAAGGTAAAATCACTTTAAATGTTTATGAACAGGGTAACACTCATCCTGTCGATTTTATCGTAAAAGGAGATAAAATCAGGCTGGATGCAAATGAAGAAGGTCATCAGGCTCAGATTATAATGGATCGGGGAACTAAACAGGTTATGATAATTATGCCTGAACAGAAAATGTATATGGCAATGCCGATGCCCGGTATGAAAGAAATGGAGAATGCCGTGGAAGACAGCAAAGATTCAAAATTAGTTAAAACAGGAGAGAGCAAAGAGATCCTGGGACATACTGCGTATAAATATGTTTATAAAGATGAAGATAAAACCGGTGAAGCCTGGATGACTGATGAAATAGGATCATTTAAAATGTTTGATAACCCCATGCAGAAGAATAAACCCGAGTGGCAGAAGGAAATCGAAGATGCAGGTCTTTTTCCCCTGGAAGTATCTGAAAACGGTCAAAAAGTAATGGAAGTAACGAACATTGAAAAAAAATCATTTGACGAGTCGATGTTTGAAGCACCGTCAGGCTACCAGAAGATGGATATGCCAACAATGCCGCAGAAATAAGATTTAATCTTTCTCATTCAATAAGATTAGGTCAATAATAGCAATTTCCCCTCCTTCACAGGGAGGGGATTTTTTTCAGTATGCTGTGTGAAATTGCCTTGCCCTCAGGAGCTTCCTGCTTTTTTAAGTACTTTAATTCGTCATTAACGATAATTCATGTCGATAAATCTTGACTTTTTTTCCTATTAAGATTAAATTTCCTCTCTTTATTAGAAATGATTTCAGGTTTCGGAGGAAAAAAACGTGAAACAGGAAAAAATGACGCCTTTTATAAGTACAGAAGAGGCTGATAGAAAATGGTACATTGTAGATGCTACAGATCAGGTGCTGGGAAGGCTTGCTACCAGGATAGCGGGAATTATAAGAGGAAAGAATAAAGCTATATTTACTCCTAATGCTGACACCGGAGATTTTGTTGTTGTAATCAATGCCGACAAGGTTAAGGTTACAGGCAAAAGAGAATTTCTAAAAACCTACTCTCACCACTCAGGTTATCCCGGCGGTTTGAAAACCAGGTCATTTGAAGAAGTTATGGCTAAAAAACCTGAATTTGTTATTGAAAATGCAGTTAAAGGTATGCTTCCAAAGAACAGGCTTGGAAAAAAACTGATAAAGAAACTGAAAGTTTATGCCGGCGAATCTCATCCCCACCAGGCACAGAAACCTGAA
Organism: uncultured Ignavibacteria bacterium; assembly: GCA_963832715.1. GTDB lineage: Bacteria > Bacteroidota > Ignavibacteria > Ignavibacteriales > Ignavibacteriaceae > DATFVA01. The sequence continues at coordinate 760,021 of CAWHVB010000005.1, forward strand.
TCAATTAGTTTAACGGAGAAATAATGGCTGATACTATTTATATAGGCAGAAGAAAAACATCGGTTGCCAGAGTAATCCTGAGAAACGGCAACGGAAAAATTACTGTTAATGGAAAAGAATTTGAACATGCCTTTCCCCAATTATTAAGCAGGGAAGATATACTCAACCCGTTCAAAGTTACCGAAACTATGGGAAACTTCGATGTGCTGGTTAACGTTCACGGCGGAGGAACTACAGGACAAGCTCAGGCTATCAGGCTGGGAATTGCAAGGGCTTTGACCGAGATGAATCCTGATTTTCGTCCCGCTTTGAAAAAAGAAGGATTTTTAACAAGAGATCCCAGGATGGTTGAACGTAAAAAGTATGGTCAGCCTAAAGCAAGAAAAAGATTCCAATTCTCTAAAAGATAATCTTGAACTCGTATATCTTGAACCTGAATTCGATCTAGGTCCCGAAAGATTCAAAAATTTAATTAATTATCTAATAATCAAACATACTTTCCGATTTACCTCCTGTGTCCCAACATCGGGATGAAAGGTAAAGGTGAAGAAAGTAGAAGATCCCGGAAACGGGATAAAAACAGGAGACAAAATGCAAAAGCTGGATTTAACTCAGCTCATAGAAGCTGGTGCGCACTTCGGACATTTAACACGCCGCTGGAACCCCAAAATGAAACCCTACATCTTCATGGAGAAGAACGGGATTCATATTATTGATTTGAAGAAAACACAGAGTATGCTCATTTCATCAGCTGAAAACCTTTCCCGACTCGTATCGGATGGACGGAAAGTCCTCTTTGTGGGAACTAAGAAACAGGCTAAAGGCGTGATTGAAAGCGAAGCTAAACGCTGTGAGATGAACTGGGTGAGTGAAAGATGGCTCGGCGGTATGCTGACTAACTTTTCTACAATCAGGAAAAGTGTTAAAAGACTTAATAGTATAGAAAAACAGGAAACCGACGGTACTTTTGATAAGATTACTAAAAAAGAGAGACTCTTTTTAACTCGTGAAAAAGATAAACTGAAAAAAGTTCTCGAGGGTGTTGAGACAATGAACAGGCTCCCGGGAGCGTTATTCGTAGTTGACATTAAAAAAGAATCTATCGCAGTTAAAGAAGCATTAAGACTGAATATTCCCGTATTCGCAGTTGTAGATACAAATTGTGACCCTGATCCGATAAATTATATTATCCCCGCTAATGATGATGCTGTTAATACTATAGAATTGATTGTAAAATTTATGGCGGATTCGGTGATCGAAGGTGTAGCAAAAGCTAAAGAGGTTAAAGCTGAAGAAGCTGCTGAGAGGGAAAGAGTCAAAAAAGAAAGAGAGCGCGAATCTGCTGTTGAAAAAGAAGAATCCGCTTCTGAATAATTTTAATTGAAAGGGAATTTAGAAATGACAGTTACTGCTCAACAGGTAAATGAATTAAGACAGAAAACCGGTTCCGGTATGATGGACTGCAAGAAAGCCCTTATTGAGGCTGATGGCGACATGGAGAAAGCTATTGAAATTCTCAGGAAGAAAGGTCAGGCCGTTGCAACAAAAAGAGCCGAGAAAACAGCCGGAGAAGGATTAATACTTACAAGAATTTCGGATGATAAAAAATCAGGTGTAATTGTAGAAGTTAATTGTGAAACCGATTTCGTTGCTAACAGCGAGGACTTCGTGAACTTTGCAAATCTTGTGGCCGATAAAGCAGCCGAAACTAAGCCTTCCTCCATTGATGACCTGGTTGAAAAGAATTCAGATGTCAAAAACAACCTCCATGATGTTATGGGAAAAGTTGGTGAAAAGATTGAAATCTCACGGATTGCTGCTGAAAGTACAGATAACGGAATGATTGTTGACTATATTCACCCCGGATCAAAATTGGGAGTGATGGTGGTCTTTAATAATGCTGGTAATGCTGCACAGGAGTTGTCCGGTCTCGGTAAGGATATCGCTATGCAGGTTGCTGCAATGAGACCTATATGTGTATACCGTGAAGAAGTTCCTAAAGATCTGATTGAAAAAGAAATTGAAATATATAAAGAAGTTGCACGCAAGGAAGGAAAACCTGACCAGATTCTCGATAAGATTGCCCAGGGTAAAATGAATAAGTATTACCAGGAAAACTGCCTGGTTGAACAGGCTTATATCAAGGACAATTCTAAATCTGTCGGTGATTTGTTAAAGGAATTCAATACCAAACATAATTCCGAAGTTAAGATAGATCACTTCCGCAGATTCCACCTTGGTGATGAGAATAAATAATAATTGATTCTGAAACAAAGGTCTTAAATAATTTAAGACCTTTTTTTATATTTAAACCGAAAATATCAAAGAATTAAATAATATATACGAAAGATGCTTGTGAATAAGAAACTGAAATACAAGAGGATATTACTGAAACTTAGCGGTGAATCCCTGATGGGAAGGAAAGGATTTGGTATAGACCATAATGTGCTCGAATTTTTTGCGGAGGAAATTAAAAAAGTTCATGATATCAATGTACAGCTGGGAATTGTAATAGGCGGAGGAAATATATACCGCGGTTTAAGCGCCAGCGACCAGGGAATTGACAGGGTTACCGGAGATCAGATGGGAATGCTGGCAACTATGATAAATTCACTTGCTCTTCAGAATGCAATTGAAAAAACGGGCATCCAGACCAGATTGATGAGCGCTATTAAAATGGATGAAATTGCCGAACCGTATATAAGAAGAAGAGCGATCAGGCACCTCCAAAAGGGAAGGGTTGTAATTCTAGGTGCCGGTACAGGCCACCCTTATTTTTCAACAGATACAGCCGCTTCATTGCGTGCCGTTGAAATTGAAGCAGATGTTATTGTGAAAGGAACCCGGGTGGATGGTGTCTTCGATGCTGACCCCGAAAAAAATCCCGAAGCGGTTAAGTATGAAAACATTTCTTATCTTGATATCTTGAAAAAAAACCTTCGGGTTATGGATCTTACTGCCGTGAGCCTTTGCCAGGAAAATAATTTGCCTATGATTGTATTTAATATGGATGTACCCGATAATCTTTTGTACCTTGCTGAAGGAAAGTCAATCGGCACAACTATCAATAACCATCAATTAGCTGCAGAAAACTAAAAAAAAGAGGAGACTATGGAACAAATAATAAAAGATGCGAAATCCAGAATGGATAAATCCATAGATGCCCTGAGAGGAGAACTGTCAAAAATCAGGTCCGGAAAAGCTACTACGGCATTGCTGGATGGAATAAAAGTGGAATATTACGGGAATATGACCCCGGTTAACCAGGTCGGCAACCTCAATGTACTTGACGCCCATACGCTTTCATTTACCCCCTGGGACAAATCTGTACTTAATGCAGTAGATAAGGCCATTCTTGAGGCAAACATCGGCCTGAACCCTGTCAGCGATGGTACAAACCTGAAAATACCCATCCCCCCGCTGAATGAAGAGCGAAGAAAAGAGCTGGTTAAACTTGTTAAGAAGTTCGGGGAAGATAATAAGGTGGCCATTAGAAATGTGAGAAGAGATGCTAATGATCATCTGAAAAGAGAAGAAAAAGAAAAAAAAATCTCTGAAGATCAGTTGAAAGATGCGGAGATAAGAACTCAGAAACTAACAGATGAGCACATAAAACTTATAGATGATATTCTAAAGCATAAAGAACACGAAATTATGGAAGTATAATTCCGATTGTAATTAATCTTGATAACCCGGCAAAGTCCGGGTTTTTTATTATATGTTGGCTCTTTTCTGTTATATTCATTTTGAGAAAGTTAAATATTATCCTTTTTTTGACTAAATTTTAATGATCGATAGTTCATTATGTTGAAGAACATCTCATCATTTAATGAAATCAGATATTCCCGAAAATTTTAAAAAAACAGTATCACTCCTTAAAAGATTATTCAATCCGAAGATCCTGAAGAGTGCACTTTTTTTCAGCGGAGGGATAATACTTTTTATCCTTGGCGTAATCGTATACGGCATCATACTCAACCTCAGGGAAGTCCCCCTCCAGGAAGCAATGAGGGAAAAGGGATATACAGTCCTGCATAATCCGAACATTATTATTAAAAGAAAAGATTATACACTCAACCTGTATGAGGATACGGTATTGATAAAGAGTTATCATGCCAGTTTTGGCAAAAATGTAAATATGCGCAAGTCAAGGGCAGATGATCTGGCTACCCCGGTGGGCGATTACCAGATTTGCAGTATTGATAAAAACCATAAATACTATATAAAATTAAAACTAAATTACCCTAATATAAACGATATCACTGAAGCCTTAAGGAAAAACCTGATTACTCAGCAGGAGTTTGATCAGCTTAAATTCGAGTTTTATTACAATGACTGTCCGCAGCTGGAAACTCCCCTCGGGAATGATGTCAGTATCCACGGGATAGGCGAGTATGATTTTATTTTTAAGAACCTTCCATTTGTATTTAACTGGACAGACGGTTCAATCGCTCTCAGCAATGAAGATATCTATGAACTATATAATGTAGTATCGAAAGGAACTAAAGTTGTCATCCAATAAAAAGATCGGTCTGTTTTTTTTAATAGCAGTTTTAGGCTTTGCTGTTTCCTGTAATGAAAAGGAAAATAAAGTTCCTGAAAATAAAATCAATTTAAGTACCCCGGAAGCTATGCTCGCGGAGGCAAAAAAGATCCTTGGGAATGATGTACAGGTGGCGGTCGCGGGAAACTTCGATGAGGACACTACTAAGGAGTTTGCAGCCGGAACTGAAATAAATAAACCTGATAAATGGGGAATACAATTCCATCTGATGAAGGATAAAGGAAATAAGGTGGAAGAGGTGTATAGTACAGATCTGCTTGAAGGCTCATTTACAGATGCAATGGTTAGAAAAGAGAAACCGGATTCGATGAGTTATGATTTGATTTATTATAATTCCCTCGACTATTATCTCGGCAGCGGGGGAGGAGAAATTTTCGCGTACCTTATCGATTTGAATAAAAAACAAACATACTATTCGCATCTTTTTACTGAAAAGGGAAGGACAATTTCACTCTTCGTTTCGCCAAATTCCACTGCCGGAATAAAGAACTATTTTGTTAAAATATTTAAAAGGGACTACCCGAACCTCAGGATCGTTGATAAAGATATTGACCTGGATGAATGAACCGGTCTTATATGAACAAAACAATAAAACTTATTACTATCATTATAATGCTTTCAGCAGCATCTCTGATTGCCCAGGAGGGGAACAGGTATGAATTACAGCAGATAAATTTCAAGGGTAACAAATCTATTCCTTCATCTCAGCTTAGCGATGTGATTCTATCGAAAGAAACTCCATGGTGGTTCTGGAAATTTTTGCATTCGTTCAGCAGTCTCGGCAGCGAAGCTGTCTACTTTGATTCTTCAAATATTCCTATCGACATAAAAGCCTTAAAGTCCTATTATAATGCGAATGGTTTCTTTGAAACTACCGTCACTTATAATTACCAGGTAGATACTTCCGCTAATACCGTAGCTCTCAACTATATAATCAATGAAGGTGATCCGGCATACTACGGCAAAATTAAATCTGAAAGGACTTCAAAAGGTCCCCGGATCAACAATGGAGAAGTTTACTAACGAACTCAAATTTGATTCGTCTGACAGGTACGTTCAAAGCATAGTTCAGAAGAAAGTGCAGTCCGCTGTAACCGTTCTGCTGAATAATGGTTTTATGTTTGCTCAATTCGACAGCACTATAGTTATAACTGATACGCTTGTAAACCGGGCTAATCTTGATATTTATTTTACTACCGGGAAAGAATACCGCATAGATTCTGTCCTGGTTAGTACTTCCGGTGATGGTGCGCCTCACGTTAAAATAAATATGCTAAGGGATATAAGCGACTTGAAATCCGGAGAAATTTATAACCTTGATAAGATCAGACAAAGTCAGCAGCGGTTGTTCAGAACAGGTCTTTTTAATTCGATTGTAATCTCCGGCGTGGAGCAGGATACTACCGATTCAAAAGTCCCTGTTAAACTGGATGCAAATATCGGTAAGCTGAATGAACTATCACCCGAAATCATCGTGAATAATCAGCAAAGTGCCCTTAATGCAGGTTTGGGACTGTCGTATATCAGGAGAAATTTCTTCGGTAATGCAAGGAAATTTACAATCAGTACGTCATTCGGTGTTCAGGATGTCTTTAATGTGAATTACGGCAGACTGTTTCAGAAATTTTCTTTCCGCGATACAACGTTACTGGGTTACCTCGATTCGAGGATCACTATTGAGCAGCCATACCTGTTTAGTAAACCGATTTTCGGAACATGGGAGAATTATGCTACTATCAATAAACAGGTTAAGTATAATAACACCGTATACGGCTCCCGGATTACATTCGACTTTGAGCTGCCCAGGTTTACCGCTATCAATTTTCTCAGCACCTATTATAACGTTGAACAAAGCAATGAGGTGTACAGAACAAATAATGATAGCCTTTCCAGAAAAATACTATCTATAATCGGTGCAGATTTTGGACGAACAACTACCAACGATATCCTTTTCCCGACAGAAGGATATGTCATTTCTATCCTTTTTGAAGAAGCTAACTCTCTACCTTACCTTATCGGCAAAATAGGGGGAAATGAATTTAATGGTGCTTTGTTTTATAAAGTTCTGTTGAATACCACCTACTATCTTTCACTTAATCAAAGAAGGATGTCAATCTTTGCAGCTAAATTTAAGATTGGCAGGATTCAAACCTACTACGGTGATTATGCCGGTCTCCCGCTGAACAGAACATTCTATGCCGGCGGAAGCAATTCTGTAAGAGGATGGCGCTCTAATGAACTTGTACCCCAGAATGCCACAACGGTATACGGGATAAATGGGGTTAACATTAAAGGTGGTACTTTTCTGGTCGAAGGCTCTTTTGAATGGAGATACAAATTTGTACAGAGTTTCGGTGCCGCGGTATTTTTCGATTATGGTAATACATGGATAGGGTATGATAAATTCAGGTTCGACGGGCTGGCTCTCTCCCCCGGTCTTGGTTTTAGGTATTATTCTTCGGTCGCCCCTTTCAGATTGGATTTCGCTTTTAAATTCTATAACCCAGATGATAAAACATGGATATATCACAAAAATTTCTGGGATAATGTCGTCTTTCATTTTGGTATAGGAGAAGCTTTTTAGCTGATTATAAGGCTCATTGCCTTTACCCTCCCGGCAATTCATCCATTAAGGATAGATTTATTAGGGGTATTGTTTTTATTTTGATTAGCTGGTTAAAAATCCCTATTTTTAAGATTCTATTTTAAGGTATCTCATGATTTCCAGTATGACCGGCTACGGAAAAGGCGTAGCAGAAAATGATAATTTCTTAGTTGAAATCGAAGTTAAGAGCGTGAACAGCCGCTTCCTTGATATTTACCTTAAACTTCCAAACTCCCTGATGAACCGTGAATATGAAATAAGGGAAATTATTAAGAGCAAAGTCAGCCGGGGTAAACTATCCGTTATCTTGAATCTGAAAAATACAGCTGTGTCTAATGGTATCGCCTCAATTGATAAAGACAAACTGAAAGTATATCTGGCAGTATTAAAAGAAATAAAAAAAGTTTCAAAAATTACTGAGAAGTTGAAGCTCGAACATCTTTTATTCAACAGGGAATTGTTCATTCAGAATGACAAAGAATATGGTGAAGAGGTATTTAAACTTCTAAAAAAAGCTCTTGAATCTGCTTTGAATGATCTGACAAAGATGAGACGGAATGAGGGAAAAGAACTTGCGAAAGACCTCAAAAACAGGATATCCCTTATCGATGAAAAGGTTGCTGAAATCCAGAATGAATCCGTGAAGAGTGCAAATAGTTATTTTGAGAAGTTGAAAGAGCGGATGAAAGCAATGGTTGAGGATATTTCAGCCTATACCGATAGACTTGAACTTGAGCTCGCACTCATCGCAGATAAATCGGAAATCACCGAGGAATGTGTACGACTCAGAAGTCATTTGAAATTCTTCCTTGAGAGTATGGAAAAAGATGAGGAGCCCGGGAGAAAGCTTAATTTTCTTTGCCAGGAAATGAACAGAGAAGCCAATACTATCTCAGCTAAAACTATTTCAACAGAGATAACCCATAATTCTGTCCTTATAAAAGAGGAAATTGAAAAGATCCGCGAACAGATTCAAAATATTGAGTAATACTTGGCAAATTCAAAAGGAATTTTATTTATTGTTTCTGCTCCCAGCGGTACTGGTAAAACAACAATTGTAAGAAGGATTCTTAAAGAATTCCCCGAAATCGTCTTTTCGGTCTCTGCAACAACGCGGAAAAAAAGACATAATGAAAAAGATGGTGTTGATTACTTCTTCCTGACGGAAGATGAATTCAGGGTTAAGATCGAAGCCGGTGAGTTTGCAGAATGGGAAAAATTTTACGATTATTATTACGGAACTTTCAGGAATTATATAGATAAAAACCTGCAGAATGGCAGCAATGTCCTTCTTGAAATTGACGTAAAAGGCGCTTTAAAGCTTAAGGACTGCTACCCTGATGCTGTCCTGATTTTTATCGTTCCCCCAAGTTTTGATGAACTGGTAAACAGGCTTAAAAACAGGCAGACGGAAGACGAAATTGATCTGAAGAAAAGAATTGAGAGAGCCGAATTGGAGTTGAGACTTAAAGATAAATTTGATTATTTTATACATAATGTCGAGATTGAAAAAGCTGTTTCTGATTTTAAAAGTTTAATAGAAAATATAATTAAGGAGAATAAATAAATGTTCATAGAACCCGTTGATCTGAGACAAATTGACAAGGAAGCCGCCAATGTTTATGAAGCAGCAATAGTTGCATCCAGAAGAGCTAGACAGATAAATGATGAAAATAAAATTGAGTATAATGCACTCATAAGTACGATCCCGGCCGCTGCAGGAGATGAAGAGGGTGAAGAATTTGATAATCCCGCTCAGCTGAAAATTGCTCTCGATTTTGAAAAAAGAGAAAAACCGCATATTCAGGCGCTGCACGAACTCCTTAAAGGCGAAATCGCATTCGATTATAAAAACAAGCCTGAATCAGAATAACTAATAAAAAAGTTATAAAATGTCCGATGATGTTCTTTCCGGAAAGAAAATAATTCTTGGGGTAACAGGCGGCATCGCAGCCTATAAAGCCTGTTATCTTGTGAGAGAACTTATTCAGAGAGGTGCGGAAGTGAGAGTTGTAATGACTCCTTCCGCTCTTGAGTTTGTGGCTCCTCTTACCTTCTCATCCCTTACCGGAAATAAAGTAATAATTAATACGTTCCCCACATCTCAGCGGGATTTCTGCGAAGCTAATACCTGGCATATCGATTATGGTACCTGGGCTGATCTCATGATTATCGCTCCGGCTACAATAAATACAATTGCTAAAATAGCTCATGGATTTGCAGATAATGCTTTAACTACCCTGGTTGCTGCACTGCGCTGCCCCCTTGTTGTTGCTCCTGCCGCGGATGTTGATATGTATCTTAACCCTGTAACTCAAACAAATATAAATATATTGCGCGGGATGAATTATTTTATCGTAGATGCAGAAGAGGGAGAACTTGCCAGCGGACTTAAAGGCAAAGGCAGACTGGCCGGAATAAATAAAATAATTGATGCTGCAGAACTCGTCCTTTCGGGTTATGGAAACGACCTGGAAGGAAAAAGGGTACTTGTGACTGCCGGTCCTACTTTTGAAAATATCGACCCGGTAAGATTTATCGGAAACCGTTCGTCTGGTAAAATGGGCTATGCATTGGCCAGGTCAGCATACCTGCGCGGTGCTGAGGTAACACTTGTATCAGGCCCTTCTTCCGAGATTCCGTATCCCGAAATTAAGCTGGTGAAAATTCAGTCGGCTGAAGAAATGAAAAAACAGGTGGATAAATATTTCCCCTCCTGTGATATCTTGATCATGTCCGCAGCTGTGGCAGATTATAAACCTCAGAAACTTTCCTCGTCCAAAATTAAAAAAGAGGAATCCAGGCTTACCTCAATCACGGTAACTGAAACTATAGATATTCTTGGATCCTTAAAGAAGGAAAATCAGTTTACCGCCGGGTTTGCTCTTGAAACGGAAAATGCTTTCGTTAACGCTAAAAATAAACTGAAAAACAAGAACCTTGATCTTATTGTATTGAATTCATTGAAGGATAAAAAAAGCGGTTTTGAATTCGACACAAATAAAATTACTATATTGCACAGGAACGGGAATCCCGTAAAATTTCCGCTTATGACAAAGTTTCAGGCAGCAAATAAAATTTTGAATGAAATAATAAAATCTCTCTAAAGTATTTTCCGCCTGGCCGCTAAAATAATTTTTGTATTATGAATGAGAATCTAAAAGACGAATTAATTCAGGCTTTAATCGATCAGAAAGAAATTTTCGGCGATATATTGTTCGAAAAGGATATAAAACGGAAAACGGATCTTGTAAATGATCGTTCTGAAAAAACAGGAGGCAAAAGTTCATTGGTTGAAAAAAATGAAGGCTGGCGGAAAGCAAAATCGTTAGAGGAATTGAACGGACTGATTAAAGACTGTTCTGATTGCCCCCTGCATAAATCCAGGAATAAATTTGTATTTGGAGTGGGAAATCCTGACGCGGATATTTTGGTGGTCGGTGAAGGCCCCGGTGCCGAGGAGGATAAGCAGGGTGAACCGTTTGTCGGTCGCGCCGGAAAATTGCTGAATGATATTCTAAAAGCTATCAACCTCGAACGTACTGAAGTTTACATCGCCAATATTGTTAAATGCCGCCCTCCCGGCAACCGTACACCTTCTGCAGAGGAAATGGCTGCTTGCTTTCCTTACCTCGATAAACAGATAGAATTGATCAAACCTAAGATGATCCTTGCACTCGGTCTCACGGCAGCAAATGGCCTGCTTAAGAAAAAAGATTCCCTCACAAAAATGAGGGGAAATGTATATGAGTATAAAGGCATTAAAACTATGGTAACTTATCACCCCGCAGCCTTGCTTCGTAATCCTCAATGGAAACGCGGATGCTGGGAGGACGTCCAGAAGTTCAGAAAAATGTACGACGAAATGCAGTAATTCCTTCAGTCAAATCAGCGTTCTTTTTTTTCTGCTTATCAAAATGTGACACTGACATTTTGTCATATATAGATTTTTTCAACAGTCGAAAATGGCGTTTTTTCGCAGTTTTTGGACTGTCTCATTTTGAGTCCTTCTCCGTTCCTTCTCCGTCTCTTCCCCGTCATTTCCCCGACTCAAATACTATGTCTGCCATTTTGTCAAAACTGTAGATAAATTCAACGCAGTACAGACCATATCTTCCTTAGTTTTTTAAGTTCGATTTATCGAAGCTGCTTTTTATTAATAAAAATATTTTTAGCAATTCATTTGCCGGCAAAAATTCGAATTCAAATATTATTTTTAATGATCCGGATAAATTAACTTGCATATCCGTTTTACTCTGTCTATTTTTTCATTAATTAATGATGCAATATCTATGTTGACATTTTGTGTATAACTCAGATCTGAATTTCCGCTTATATGGCAAAAAATAGAAATAATACCGAAAACATAACAAAACTAATCCCCGCTGATGTAAAACCCCCCGCTGCTGCTGATATCGAAGCTTCAGTTCTTGGAGCTATGATGATTGAACGTGAGGCGGTTCCGAAAGCAATTGAACTTTTAAGTGCTGAAAGTTTTTATCTCAAAGAGCATAAATTAATATTCGAGGCAATGGTATCCCTGTTTGAATCGGGAGAACCCATTGATACGGTTACACTTTATGAAGAGTTAAAAAAGAGAGAACAGGCTGAAGAAGCAGGCGGAGCAGTTTACTTAAGCAGACTTTCACAGAATATTTCTTCTGCGGCTAATATAGAATATCACGCTAAAATCATCCTCGAGAAGGAAATCCTGAGGGGATTGATAACCAGTTCTCATGAAATCGCCAGGGCTGCTTACGAAGGCACTGAAGATGCTTTTGATATCCTGGATCAGGCCGAACGGAAAATATTTGAAATTACTGAAACTCACCTTAAAAGATCCTTCATAAGTATGGATAGGGCTGTTAGGGATGCACTTGAATATATTGAAGCAATCCACTCTAATACCAAACAGAAGTTTTCTGTGCCTACAGGTTTTTATGAGCTCGATGAGATGCTCGGCGGTTTTCAGAAATCGGATCTTATTATCATTGCTGCACGCCCTTCAATGGGAAAGACGGCTCTCGCATTGACCTTAGCAAGAAATGCTTCGGTAGATCATAAAGTTCCCGTAGGCATCTTTAGTCTTGAAATGGCAACGATGCAGTTGATTATCCGTATGCTGTGTGCCGAAGGAAGGCTGAATGCACACCTGGTAAGGACGGGAAAACTCCCATCCGAAGAGGGAATTAAATTAAGTAAAAATGCTCACCGTTTGATTGAGAGTCCTTTGTATATTGATGATACTCCCGCTCAAACTGTTCTTGAAATAAGAGCTAAAGCAAGAAGACTCAAAGCCGAAAAGAATATCGGGATGATAGTAATAGATTATCTTCAGCTTATGCAGGGTCCTTCTAATTCTGAAAGCCGTGAAAGAGAAATTTCTCATATTTCACGCTCGTTGAAGTCACTGGCAAAAGAGCTGAATATACCTGTTATTGCCCTTGCGCAGTTAAATCGAGCTGTTGAAACCAGGAACGATAAAAGACCTCAGCTCTCGGATTTAAGGGAATCAGGCTCCATTGAACAGGATGCTGATGTTGTTCTTTTTCTGAACAGACCTGAGTATTATGGAATTAAAAATTTTCAGGATGACGGCACCTCTACCGAAGGAGTGGCAGAAGTTATTATAGGTAAACAAAGAAACGGACCTACAGGGGATATACGGCTCGCTTTTATTAAGGAATATGCACGGTTCGAAAACCTTGCTACATGCAAGGCAGATAGAAGAATATTCAATCATTCCAACCAATGAAGATATAATATGATTAAATTACCTTAAACCGGTAGTTGTAGTCCTTCTATTCACTTGTACTGCTTCTGCGCAGGTTTATTCAGATACCGATGTCGCAGTTTGCCGGTTAAAATTTTCCTATGCAGCTTCAGCAGGTCTTGCCGATGAACCTATTACCGATGTAATGGCGGATATTGGTAAAACCTTTCTTGGAACTGACTACCTTTCCCACGGCATTGAGGATCAAGGTGAGGAACAGCTTGTTATAAATTTAACAGGACTTGACTGTACAACCTTTGTCGAAAATACTCTCGTCTTCGCCCGGTTAATTAAGATGGGAAAGTCTTCATTTAAAGACTATGAAAATGAATTGCAGAAAATAAGATATCGCGGCGGAATTATTGATCAGTATCCCAGCCGACTTCATTATTTTACCGACTGGATTTATGACAATGAACAAAAAGGGATAATCGATGATGTCACTGAACTCGTCGGAGGCAAACCAATTCAGTTTCATCTGAATTTTATGTCCACACATCCTGAAAGTTATCCGCAGCTGAAAAATAACCCTGAATTTGTTAAAGAGATTAGAAAACAGGAAGCAGAGATCAGCAGGAGAAGCTATTTTTATGTCCCGAAGGAAAGGGTCGGGTTTATAGAAAATCAGATCAGTAATGGTGATATAATTGCTTTTACAACAAGTATCCCGGGACTCGATGTCAGTCACGTTGGTATTGCAGTTAGAATGGAAGATAATAGAATCCATATTCTGCATGCTCCCCACGCAGGCTCTGTTGTTCAGATTACCGAAGAACCTTTGTCTGCATATCTGAATAAAATTAAAAAAGATACAGGTATAATTGTATTAAAACCCCTGGATCCTACACAGAAAAACTTAACAGATTATTAACGCTTCTTTTTAATAAGGCTCCTCAATACCTTTAGATTCTGCAGATCCTCCAGCTGTTCTTTCCCTTTTGGTGTTTCCAGAATTTTAGGGATGTGTGAAATGTTCCTATCATTCATAATATTTCTGAAGCCTTCTTTGCCTATCAATCCCTCTCCTATGTGCTCGTGCCTGTCAACCCTGCTGCCAGCTTCTTTTTTACTGTCATTCATATGAAAACATTTCAGCCGGTTCAGCCCGATAATATCATCAAATTCTTTCATAATCTTTTTGTAATTATTCGGCTCACGGAAATCATAACCGGCTGCAAAAATATGGGCGGTATCAATACAAACCGACATTCTTTCTTTTTGCTCCACCAGGTCGATTATTTCCCCTATTTGTTCAAACTTGTAGCCGAGTGCCGTGCCCTGTCCTGCAGTAACTTCCAGCATACTCCCCGTTTTAAAATCTTTGGTTTTATCATGGATGATATTCAGTGACTCCGCAATTAATTTTATCCCCTCGTCCTCTCCCATTCCTCCATGAGCACCCGGATGGAAGTTTAGATAGGGAATACCAAGCTTCTCGCATCTGGTAAGCTCATCGATAAATGATTCCCTCGATTTTTTTAAGAGCTCTTCGCTTAATGAACATAAATTGATAAGGTAGGAATCATGCACCACAACGAATTTAATACCGGATTCTCCAAGTTTTGTTTTAAATGCCTTAATTTCGTTTTCCTCTAATGGTTTTGCATACCATCGATTATTGTTCTTGCTGAAAATCTGCATAGCCGAAAATTTCAGTTGTTCCGCAAGGTCCACTGCTTTCGAAACTCCTCCCGTTATAGACGTATGTGCACCAAGTAACTGCTCCATCATGCATTCCTTATTTCTTTTTGTTTACCAAATTTGTTCATTGCATAAATTTAGTATTAATCTATAATGCTCCCGTAAAAAGCCTCCCGAAGGCTTCATCCAGACTTAACTGCCTTATTCCATATGATTGCAGCCTGGACGTATCCATTGAAACATCCTCTACTTTGGGAAGATCGGGTATGTCATCCATTGTTATCGGCAGTAAAAGTTCTTTATCAAAACCGGCTTTATCACATAAAAGCTCACCTATCTGAAACCTTGATACCCGTTCAATTCCTCCCAGGTTTATAATTTCATTTTTTACCCCTTTTTTTATTAACTCATTTATAATTTCAGCTGCATTGCTTAACTCAACAGGTGTTCTGAACTGATCGGTGAAGAGTTTCACCGGTATCCGGTCTTTCAGGTTAAGATACATCTGGTGAAAATGATTGTAACATTTATTCAATCCAAAACCGTAAAGCAGAGCCACCCTTAGTATCAGGTAATTATCAAAAGTCTCTTTTATTTTTACTTCACCCATCAACTTCGTTTCCGCATAAAGAGATAGCGGTATTAATTTCGCATCTTCTTTCAGCATTGATCCCCTGTAACCCGCATATACCAGGTCGGTAGATGTATAAACCAGCCTTGCATTGCTTTCCATACATAACTCTGCCAGCGTTTTGGTTGCGTTTACATTTGTATCGTATACCAGGCGGGGATCTATCTGGGAAGCAAGCAGGGGAGTGGACACTGCTGCCGTATGGATAACAATGTCAGGACGGAAAGACTTGAAGATATCCTTCATCCTGTCTTTATCATTAATATCAGTTTCTTCAGAAGTATAATTCTTGCAGTTCCTGATATTCTTATTATATAATGAAAGAATAGAATGATCCCGCGACAATTCAATGTTAAGATACTGCCCGAGGAGGCCGCTTCCTCCCGTTATTAAAACTTTCATATACAATGCCTTGATAAGTGACTGAAAACATGCCTGTTCGTTACTTATGTTTTATTTTAATCTTTGTTTTTCAATTAGCTTTCTAATAAATTTATAAATTAATTACTTTAGATTTATGAAAAAAATAACCCTCGTAACTATATTAAGTATATTTGTCACAACAGCTGTATTTGCGCAGGAATCGAAATATTTTGACGCTCCATTCGGAGGCGGGGGAGGATTTACTCCGGGTTTTATTTTTCCAAATCTCGATCCCTTAAATAACGTACTTCCTGACGGTTTTCCCACACTGACTAATAAGGCGATATTTACAACCGGAGGAGCGGGATTTATATATATCGGCCTGATTAAAAATTTGCGGGTAGGCGGCGGCGGTTTCGGCGGCTCAACCTCGGAAATGACTACTTCTGCCGTAGATAATTTCAGACGTGAAATCAGGTATTCAATCGGCGGGGGCGGGTTAACGGTTGAGTATACCTTACCTTTAATCAGAACCTTTGGAGTATCAGTCGGCGCGATGATCGGACGCGGCAGTATAACTGCTGAAATTTATAAGAATAAAGGGGAATTTTCATGGAATGATCTGACCGGCGAGTTTGGAAACTCTTCAAACGGAACAGATAACATCAGTAGAACTATATCCGGCGGCTACTGGATATTTTCACCGACGATAAACATAGATATCCCTATATACAGATTTGTGTCTATAAGAGTTGGAGGCGGATACCAGCTGTCTTTTGGTGAAAGCTGGAAAATCGAAAATGATCAGGCTCTTACAAATGTTCCTTCCGACTTTAACGGAAAAGGTTATTTTATTCAAACAGGAGTATTCTTAGGATTTTTTGCTTTTTAATATGAAAAACATTTTAGTTACCGGCGGAGCCGGATTTATCGGCAGCAACTTCATCAATTACGTCCTCGGGGAGCATAAGGATTATAGGATTATTAACCTGGATAAGCTTACCTACGCAGGCAACCTTGAAAACCTTGTGCAATGTGAAGATAACCCTGACTTCAATTTTGTAAAAGGAGATATCTGTAATTCCGAATTGGTTGGATATCTGTTTGAAAAATTTGATATCCGGTACGTCATCAATTTTGCTGCAGAATCTCACGTCGACAGGAGCATCCTCGGCTCAGAAATTTTTTACAGAACTAATGTAATGGGTACAAATGTTCTGCTGGAGATTTCACGCCGATACGGTGTAGAAAAGTTTCTGCAGGTGTCTACTGACGAAGTTTATGGAAGTCTTGGTAAAGAAGGATTATTTACAGAAAATACACCGCTTTCTCCAAATAGTCCTTATTCCTCCAGCAAAGCAGCCGCTGATATGATGGCGCTTGCGTTCTACCATACATACGGCATGCCGGTTGTAGTAACCCGCTGTTCTAATAACTACGGCCCTTACCAGTTTCCTGAAAAACTCATCCCGCTTATGATCTTAAATAGCCTCGGTGGAAGAAAACTGCCTGTGTACGGCGACGGTATGAATGTACGCGACTGGATATTCGTAGACGATCATAACAGGGCAATTGATATGGTATTCGATAAAGGACGTCCCGGTGAAATCTATAATATAGGTGCATCCAATGAATTGCCTAACATCGAGATCGTTAAGCTCATTTTAAATTATTTGAATAAACCCGAAACTCTGATCGAATATGTCAAAGATCGTCCCGGTCACGATAGAAGATATGCAATCGACTCAGCTAAGATAAGGAATGAATTGGGCTGGGAACCTTTATTTACTTTTGAGGATGCAATCGGAAAAACTATTGACTGGTACCTCCGGAACGAGACCTGGTGGCAACGGATACTCTCAGGTGATTACCAGGATTATTACAAGCTGCAGTATCAACTCTGAAATAAATTAAGATAAATAACGGAAGAATAATTAATGAAAAAAGTTTTAGGCGTATTAGTGTTTTTTATTTTTATTGCAGGCGCTAATGCTCAGATGGATAATAACCTGAACCTTAACAACAATAATATACTCCAGATGGGAGCTATTAGCGTTACCATCGGAGGTGAATTTGTTGCTACCGGAACATTTCCTGCATTGATAACTGAACGCGTTGATGCATTCATTACCAGAATGTATGACCAGGCAGCGCAGGGAATCACAAAAACAACTAATGACCCGGCCCTTCTTGAGCAGCTGCAGAAGAAATTGGATAACTATGTGCTTCGTAATATAACCCTGATTCGGTCTACTGGAGAGGTACTGCATCTTGATTTACAAAAGTTCAGGCTTAATGGAGATTTTGCGAATAATCCCTACTTGAAAAATGATGATGTCATTATATTTCCCCAGCCTGACCTCGAACATAATTCCTTTACCGTATCCGGTGCCGTTAATAACCCTGGAAAATATTTCTTTGTTGAAGGAGATCGTCTCCAGGATGCACTTGAACTAGCTCAGGGAGTTAACAAAGCCTATGAAAATATTGATAGCGTTGAGATCCATCGTCTGAATTACGATGGAAACCAAATAAGCGTTATCCGAACAGATTTAAATAGCAACCCGCCGCTCGAAAGAGGAGACGGTATCATAGTGGTAGCAAAAGAATCTCAGAAGAAAGGCTTCAGCGTAATTGTATCCGGTGAAGTGAACAATCCCGGCAGAATCCCCGTCACAAAAAACAATACCACTATCAGAGAAGTAATACAAAAAGCCGGCGGCTTTAAACAGGATGCTTCGTTAAGAAGATCGAAGTTATTTACCGGGACGTAGTCTCCCCTTGCTGCTGGAACATTATTACGGTCTCGATTTAAAGACGTACCCTGACGTACTGGATGATAAATTATTAAGTTTTTTATTACGCTTTCAGAATGGAATGATGATGAGGATGTCGAATATAGATGAGATGGACTCCAGTTATTTCTTAATGGAAAATGATTTAAGAATTTTGCTTGGAAGCGGACCGGTTGATTTTACAAAATTAGATGATACCACATCGAATGTATCTGATTATATTGTGAATGACGGGGATGTCATAATTATTCCTCGGAAAGAAAGTACGGTAGAAGTTTTCGGGCAGGTAGCTGAACCCGGGAAAGTAAATTATGTAGAAGGTAAGAATTATGAATATTATATAAAAGAAGCAGGCGGAAAAGGTGAATACGCCAGGGATGATATTATGCTTATTAAGGCGGTCACCCGCGAATGGATTCCAATTGATGATGACAGGGCTGTAATAGAAGAGGGAGATTATATTTATGTACCGAGAACATTGGCTAAATCTTTTATTTATTATGTCAAAACTACTAGCATCTTTTTAAGTATAGTCGGAAGCCTTGCTACCATAGCGCTTCTTGTCGTTAATCTCACCAAGTAATATTAAAAGTTAGTAGCCCGGAAAGGTGATTAATCAGTCACCTTTCCGGATTTGCTGTAAGAATTTTTTCTTAAGTATTTCTAATTTCTATTTAAAGAAATATATTTGTGTAGTTTTAATTCCATTACTGTTTTATAATAATGTTCTTTGTTAGGTTTTTATAAAATGCATTCCGGTTTCAAATAGAAACCCCGGCATTTTTAAGTTTTTCATCTCAATTGTTTTTTCGTCGTTTACTAACCCGTTGAAAATCCTATTATAAATCTCTTTCGGCCTTCTGTCGGCCATCAAACGGCCTCCAACAGGCGCATAAACACGAGGTACCTGCGGTATTAAATCTTCTATTGCAGTAAACAAAAACAGGTATCAAAACAACAGATCGGACTGAGAAATCCATTAAGCAGAAAGATTCAGGAAGAAAAAACATTTTAAAAACAGCTGAAAACTTGACATTCTTGAT
>CAWHVB010000006.1:0-379828 GCA_963832715.1 uncultured Ignavibacteria bacterium
ACGCGATTAAGCTGAACAGGCGTTCGGCTTTACAGGGGTAAAGAAACTTACCTCAAAATATACCCCCCCCCTTTAAAGTTGGAATTATGTGTCCATGTGTCCATTTGTTTGAAAATAGGCTGGAATCGCACAAAAAGCAGGACACCAAGCGCTTAAAAGTGTGTCCAGGTAGTGTCCAAACGGAATCAAATTGGTCAAAATGAATCAGAAGAATATCATAAATGAAATGCCTGAAGAGTGAGGGAATTATTGATTGTTGTACTGAGAAGTGATTATATTCAGAAACAGAATTTCTGAAAGGGTGAAGGAAATGAAATCTTTATTTACTCTTCTTATTTTAATTGCAGTCAGCTCTTCTATATTCCCGCAATCCGGAAACAATGCTTTTCATCCGATGACGGCCCCCGGTGCGATCGGAGTGACTACTACGGGACATATTCTTTACTGGGAAAATCCAGGGAATGGTGAGGAGTTTAACCAGGTTTATTTCAGTGATGATTCATCTCTTGTCGCAAATCTTGATCCTTCTGTTATGATTTTATCGGGTGAACCTTCTACTGTTTATGATTCGGTTCAGATCAGCAATGTTCTTCCCGGCAATACTAAATTCTACTGGTCCGTGGTTGAGTGGTACCTGATAGGAGATAATATTACACGCGGCTCTGATATACCGGTATGGTATTTTTATACTGACCCGGGAGTTAATTACGACTTCTACGATTTTACAAATGATCTTGAGGGATGGCAGGCAATGGGACCGCAGGGTACTGCTAACTGGTACTGGTCGAATACTGCTCATACTTCTTCTTATCCCGGCGAAGCGGTGTTCAGCGGTAGTCCCGCCTTTACAGGAACTTCATATCTTATTTCTCCTGAAATACCCGAGCCGGCCGGTCTGGATATGGGCTATGAGTTTCAGTACTACCTGGATTTTAATTCGGATACAGCAACTGTGGGTATGGGACTCACCACCGACAATGGCGTGACCTGGGATTCGCTCTGGGAGGTGAATGCTACGGGGAATATTGGTCCTACAAACGGCTGGAGTGAGTTTACTACTGAAGGAAATTTCCGGATTGGTTTTTTTTACAAGGGAAATTCTGCCAGCATAAATTATTTTTATGTGGACGAGGTGTGGGCTATTCTTCCGCTGACTATACCTGCCGGTCCTCCTTCACAGCTTGAAGCAAGGGCGAGCAAGACGGTTAAGCAGGTTGTGCTGAACTGGAATGCAGGATGGGCGATTGACCCGATATCGGGTTACTGGATACAGAGGCAGGACGGACTTCCGGAGGATAATAATCCTTATACAACCATTGGACAGACCGGTGCAAGCACACGAACATTTATTGATACCGCCGTAATCCTGGATCAGAATTATACTTACCGGGTCTCAACTTTCACCGGCGGTTATCACAGCTATTACTGTAATGAAGCTACGGCGTACGTGCCGCCTGTTACTCCCGTTGAACTTGTGAGTTTTAATGCGCGCGCCGAAGGGGATAAGGTGAAATTAAACTGGGCGACCGCAACGGAGACGAACAACAGCGGGTTTGAGGTGGAGAGGCAGAGCGCGGGGAGCACAGGGCAGCGCGGTAAGGATTGGCAGGCTATTGGTTTTGTGCAGGGAGCAGGAACTTCCGTCCATCCGCACAGTTATTCGTTTACGGATGAGCTTAGCGGGACTGATTTGACGGGGGAGAGGAGTTATGCCTACAGATTGAAGCAGATCGATTTTGACGGCAGTTATCATTACAGCGGAATTGCTGAGGTGAACTTTTATGCTCCTTTGAGTTATTCGCTGGAGCAGAATTATCCGAATCCTTTCAACCCTTCAACGGAGATCAGTTTTGCTCTTCCTGTTGATGCGGGTGTAAAGATTACAGTGTTCAATGCACTGGGGCAGGAAGTGGTGAAGTTGGTTGATAATAGGTTCACGGCTGGAAGTCACCGGGTAAACTTCGATGCATCGAAGCTTTCAAGCGGTCTTTATTTCTACACTCTTGAGGCTAAGGGTGTTGACGGATCGGCGTATATGATGGCGAAGAAGATGGTGTTGATGAAGTAAGATGGGGGGCGATTTAAGTAAGAAGATAAGAAGATGAGAAGATAAGAAGGTAAGAAGATAAGAAGATGAGAGTGCGGGGCGCCGGGATTTTGCAAAAAAGTTTCGGAAGGTGTGGGCATAAAAGGAAGTTTATCGCTGCGCGATGGGGGCTTCAATAAACACATTGATTTAATTTTTTTATTCCACTTCGCGGTGGAAGTCACAAGAACAAATCCTTCTTTTTATTTTTATTAGCCTTACTTTTCTTGGCGCAAGAAAAGTAACACCGCCTCCGACTTGTCGTCGGGACAGGAAATAAACATGCTCTGCAAAAGAATTGCTAAAAAATTACTTCATTTCCGCCTAACGGCGAGACAAGTCGCTTCGATAAATAAACCTGCCCGCCAACCTTCACTTCGTTCCGGTTGGAAGCAGGCTGATTTTGTCAGGAAGGGTTTCCTCTGCCGCATAGCGGCAGAAACATTAGTAGGACCTGTGGAAGGTTCCAGGGAAGAGAGCTGCAGAGCAGCGAAACATTAAACTCCGGGAGATATTAATAAAATGGCTAAAGCCGCGATTATTATTTTTATACAATTTCACGAGCTGAAGCTCGCGGCAAGTCAGCCTGAGGGTAAACGGTTAAAACCGTTATGGTTTATTTCAATTTCCAGAGGGACCAATGGCTGAAGGCCATTGGTTAATGAGAGCCCATGTAAACTTTCAATTTGCTAACCTGCTCATCCTCTTACCTTCTCATCTTCTTATCTTCCAATCTTCCGGGCTAAGTCTAAGATTTCTCCATCCGCCTATCGGCGAGATAAATCCTCCTTGCGTCGGATGCCGAAATGACAAAGGGATCGCAGGTTGGGGGACCTGAGCTACGCTACGGATTACAACTTCTTGCCGGTCATCTCGATCTCACTTCGTTATCACTCCGTTCGAAAAACTCGATGACCGCAACGACTTAAAGTGAAGGGCACATCTCGATACTTTCTCACTTCGTTATCACTCCGTTCGAAAAACTCGATGACCGCAACGATCTAAGTGAAGATTACATCTCGGTACTTTTCTCACTTCGTTATCACTCCGTTCGAAAAACTCGATGACCGCAACGATCTAAGTGAAGGTTACATCTCGGTACTGTCTTTCTCACTTCGTTATCACTCCGTTCGAAAAACTCGATGACCGCAACGACTTAAAGTGAAGGTTACATCTCTGTACTTTTCTCAGTTGCCGGGCAGTTATAAGCCGAACAGCGCTCGGCTTTACACAAGCCGAACAGGCGTTCGGCTTTACATGTGCAAAGTAAGCCGAATTATCAGATAAATGAGTTATAGACCCGGTAAGATTTCTCCATCCGCCTATCGGCGAGATAAATCCTCCTCACGTCGGATGTCGAAATGACAAAATGTGGGATGTCGAAATGACAGAGGCTGCGATAGCACCGAAATCTTGAGTCTATACGGGCTGATATTACGCCGGCATAAACCGTCTTCAATTTTTTTGCTCAGTTCAGAGAACTGAGCTACGCGCCTACTTCAATGAAGCCGTTATACAGCGAAGGAAGGGTTTCCTCTGCCGCATAGCGGCAGAAACATTAGTAGGACCTGTGGAAGGTTCCAGGGAGGAGAGCTGCAGAGCAGCGAAACATTAAACTTCGGGAGATATTAATAAAATGGCTAAAGCCGCGATTATTATTTTTATACAATTTCACGAGCTGAAGCTCGCGGCAAGTCAGCCTGAGGGTAAACGGTTAAAACCGTTACGGTTTATTTCAATTTCCAGAGGGACCAATGGCTGAAGGCCATTGGTTAATGAGAGCCCATGCAAACTTTCAAACAGCTAACCTTCTTATCCTCCCACCTTCTTATCCTCCTATCCTTCTTTCCTTCCCGGGGTTGGAAAAGATGGGAAGATGGGAAGCAAAGTAGGGGGGCTTTTTTTAATGCTGATTTTTAATACATTAGGCCTGAAGATTTTACGTCTTCTTACAAATTTCTAAACTTTAATCACAAGGAACTTTTATGTATAAATCTCTAGTTCTTGTTCTGGCACTGGTGTTTGGTACTGTACTTTATGCGCAGAATATCAGTGTAAATTCAAATCCGCCATCACAGATTAAAGGACAAACGGTTATTCCTTTTGCACCTAATTCGACGACGATAACTGAATCTAACGATCCGTCTAACATTGTTACCGGTAATTCAGTTTCATGCAACGGGGGATCTCCAACTTATTATCATGCCGACAACAGTTATTACCGCGCTTTCAAAATGTCGGATTTTGGTATTACACAGGAGTTCACAGTTTCTTCTGTTCAGATAGGTGTTGAGCAGGCTACAGGCAACACAGGTTCACAGCCGGTTGACTGCATCCTGTATACTACCAATTCTACTTTCCCGGCAGGTTTTCCGGGTTCTCTTACACAGATAGGGACAGTTACTGCAAGTATTCCTGATCAGAACCTGACCCTGTATTCATTCAATGTTTCCGGCGTAGTTCCTGCAGGCACAAACCAGCTGGTTGTTGAGATTCATACTCCTGACGGTCAGACTGCAATGAATACTTTCTTTATCGGCTCTAATACCGCCGGTGAAACTGCTCCTTCTTACATAAAGGCAACCGACTGCAGCATAAATACCCCTGTTACTACCGGTTCTATTGGTTTCGGTACTATGAATATAGTTATGAGTGTTACCGGCGACCAGCCAGTTCCTGTTGAATTATCATCATTTAATGCATACGATGTACGCGGACAGGTAAATGTTGAATGGTCAACTTCAACAGAAACCAATAACCGCGGTTTTGAGATTCAGAAATCATCTGACAATCAGAATTTTATGACTATCGGGTTTGTTAAAGGTCATGGTACAACTACCGAATCTCATTCTTACAGTTTTGTTGATCAGAATGTAACTAACGGTACAACTTCATACAGACTGAAACAACTCGACCTTAACGGAGTATTTGTTTATTCAGACGTTGTTACTCTTAATGTTGATGCACCTGCTGAATACCGGTTAAGCCAGAATTTCCCGAATCCTTTCAACCCTTCAACACAGATCAGTTTTGCTCTTCCAGTTGATGCTGGTGTAAAGATTACAGTGTTCAATGCACTGGGACAGGAAATTTCGAAGTTAGTTGATAATACATTCACAGCTGGAAGTCACCAGGTAAATTTCGATGCATCGAAACTTTCAAGCGGTCTTTATTTCTACACTCTTGAGGCTAAGGGTGTTGACGGATCGTCATATATGATGTCGAAAAAAATGATGTTGATGAAGTAAGTTTTTAAGTTATGGCAGCTATCAAAAGATAGCTGAAGATTGTGTTGAAACCCCGGCTGAATGCCGGGGTTTTTTATTGTGTTGAGAGCCCGCCAGAGGCGGGCAAACTGATTTTGTCAGGAAGGGTTTCCTCTGCCGCATAGCGGCAGAAACATTAGTAGTCCCCGTGGAAGGTTCCAGGGAAGAGAGCTGCAGAGCAGCGAAACATTAAACTTCGGGAGATATTAATAAAATGGCTAAAGCCGCGATTATTATTTTTATACAATTTCACGAGCTGAAGCTCGCGGCAACTCAGCCTGAGGGTCAGTGACAAGTAAGAAGTAAGATGAAGACGGAACAAGGAATAAGTAAAACGGCTGCGCCGTTAGAAAGAGTTGCACAAAGTAACACAGAGTTTGGCACAATGTAACACTAAGTTTATCGCTGCGCGACGGGGGCTTCAATAAACACATTGATTTAATTTTTTTTATTCCACTTCGCGTGGAAGTCACAAGAACAAATCATTCTTTTTATTTTTATTAGCCTTACTTTTCTTGGCGCAAGAAAAGTAACACCTGCCTGCCAACCTTCACTTCGTTTCGGTTGTTAAGCAGGCAAGGCAGGAAAGAACATGCTCTGCAAAAGAATTGCTAAAAAATTACTTCATTTCGCTTCGATAAATAAACCTGTCTCGTCCCGATAGGATCGGGACTTCGACAGCATTTATCGATTATCCCGCCCTAATTTTTGGATATAGGTGGCGGGATAAACGCTTCATTCCGTAATTTTTCCCCTCCCCGCCTCTACAAGATATTCTAAATTCAGGCGGGGGGGACCACAATTCTTTTGAGGAGCGGCGAACCACGGAACATAAATTTCCTAAATTTTCATTTCGGAGATCTAAGAAAATATTACAAAGGTGGTCAAAGACGGCTGCGCCGTTAGGAGGAGTTGCACAAAGTAACACGGAGTTTGGGCACAACGTAACACTAAGTTTATCGCTGCGCGATGGGGGCTTCAATAAACACATTGATTTAATTTTTTTATTCCACTTCGCGTGGAAGTCACAAGAACAAATCATTCTTTTTATTTTTATTAGCCTTACTTTTCTTGGCGCAAGAAAAGTAACATCCCGACTTAGCGTCGGGCAGGCTCCGACTTGTCGTCGGGACAGGAAATAAACATGCTCTGCAAAAGAATTGCTAAAAAATTACTTCATTTCCGCCTAACGGCGAGACAAGTCGCTTCGATAAATGAACCTGCCTGCCAACCTTCACTTCGTTCCGGTTGGAAGCAGGCTGATTTTGTCAGGAAGGGTTTCCTCTGCCGCATAGCGGCAGAAACATTAGTAGTCCCCGTGGAAGGTTCCAGGGAAGAGAGCTGCAGAGCAGCGAAACATTAAACTCCGGGAGATATTAATAAAATGGCTAAAGCCGCGATTATTATTTTTATACAATTTCACGAGCTGAAGCTCGTGGCAAGTCAGCCTGAGGGTAAACGGTTAAAACCGTTACGGTTTATTTCAATTTCCAGAGGGACCAATGGCTGAAGGCCATTGGTTAATGAGAGCCCATGTAAACTTTCAATTTGCTAACCTGCTCATCCTCTTAACTTCTAATCTTCTTATCTGCAAAGCTTCCGCTTAAGATTTCTCCATCCTCCTTACGTCGGATGTCGAAATGACAAAATGTAGGATATCGAAATGACAATATTACACCAGCATAAACCGTCTTCAATTTTTTTTTGCTCAGTTCAGAGAACTGAGCTACGCGCCTACTTCAATGCAGCCTTTACACAACGAAGGAAGGGATCCGAACCTTCTTTTCTGCTAAGCTTCTCATCTTCTTATCTTCTTATCTTCTTATCTTCTCACCTTCTTCCCCGTCCCCCCCCCGCATCAGACTACCATGGCGTGCGAGAGCCCTCCGCCGGATTCGTATTTGAAGACGACGGCGCCGCGGAATATTTTTTTATCTCCGGTCTGTTTCCACAGCCAGCCGCCGATATTACAGAGGGTGACAGGTGTGCCGCCGGGTGAATTCATTACAATAGGACTTTCGATTGTGACGGGTATGTGTGTATGTCCGAAAATCATTTTCCCGGGGAGGGGGAGGCTGATGCCGTATTGTTTTTCCAAGCTGTTCCAGCTCGGCGAGGCAGGCATTATAATATGTAAAAAATCTTTCGTGCACTTCGGGCAGTCGGAAGTATTCTTTATTGTAACGTACTTTTGTTTCTGCCGAAAGCATACCGATGATCAGTTTCTTTAATCTTTTTATTGCAAATCCGGATGCAGCCTCGTGGTACCACTTCCTGTAAACAAATACATGCTGTTCGAGGTAGGTGATCAGGTTATCAAGATACTGCCGCGTATCTTTCGTCCTGCCTGCCTTCACATCCTGCTGAACATGGGAGAGGGTATCTGAAAGTATTCCTGCCTGGCCTACTCCCGAGCATGCGAGCTGGTTGAAGGGGAAGTTCATTCCTACCATCTCTTTGATATCCATCGGAGTTTCAAGCTGAAGATCCTTGCCGAAGATGATAGGCGCCCATTTAGACAGAAGCGACCAGTAGCTATTGAGATATTGTCCGTGTGTAATAAGCGTAGTACCTTCATCGGATACGAGGTAGAGATTCGGGTAGGCGAAGATGAAGTTTGAGGGCTCGTCGGTTATATGATCGAAGAATAAGCCGCCGTATCTGAAGCTGCTGTCTTTTCTTTTAGCGACACCCGGGAGTGTGAGTCCCGGACTTCTGGTATTTGTTCTATCATCCAGAATTCCCGGCACTGCCGTTCTGAACTTACGGGGGATCTTCTCCTCCCTGATCTGGAGAATAATATTAACTTCATTCTCAACAATGTTCCAGATTTCATAATCGTGATTTCCGGGCAGGTAAATAATCTGCTTTGCTATGTTATCTTCCTGGACCAGGGTGAAGAAAACCTTCGCGGCCTCGTAAGCCTTCTCATAACCTGCTGCCGTGAAATCGAGTACATCGCCGGGAAGGATGAGATAATCATTGCCGGTGCCTGCTGCTTCGCAGAAGGCGGGATACTTTGGTCCTTCTATGTATTCAATTCCGTTCCACTCGACAAGCGAGCACAAACTGCTGCCGAGGTGCAGGTCGGATATAATAGCGAGCTTCATTTTTCTTCCTTTGTTATTGATGCGATCACCCTTAAAGTAAAAGAAATATAATGTTTTGTTCGTGCAGGGGGATACTTTGGGGGATTGAGGGGATGCATGGACGCATGGTGCATGGATGCAGGGATGTAGGTGGGAGAGTGGGGTAGGAGTAGTGGAATTGCGGGATTTTTCATAAAGGTTTCGGGGGGACGGCTGCGCCGTGGGGGGGATTGCACAAAGTAACACGGAGTTGGGGCACAGACCCCGCCAGGGGCGGGCAAGCTGCCTGCCAACCTTCACTTCGTTCCGGTTGGAAGCAAGCTGATTTTGTCAGGAAGGGTTTCCTCTGCCGCATAGCGGCAGAAACATTAGTAGGACCTGTGGAAGGTTCCAGGGAAGAGAGCTGCAGAGCAGCGAAACATTAAACTCCGGGAGATATTAATAAAATGGCTAAAGCCGCGATTATTATTTTTATACAATTTCACGAGCTGAAGCTCGTGGCAAGTCAGCCTGAGGGTAAACGGTTAAAACCGTTAGGGTTTATTTCAATTCCTAGAGGGACCAATGGCTGAAGGCCATTGGTTAATGAGAGCCCATGCAAACTTTCAATTTGCTAACCTGCTCATCTTCTTATCTTCTAATCTTCTTACCTGCAAAGCTTCCGCTTAAGATTTCTCCATCCGCCTGTCGGCGGGATAAATCCTCCTTTCGTCGGATGTCGAAGTGACAGAGGGATCGCAGGTTGGGGGACCTTAGCTACGCTACGGATTACAACTTCTTGCCGGTCATCTCGATACTTTTCTCATTCCGCTAGCGCTGCATTCGAAAAACTCGATGACCGCAACGACTTAAAGTGAAGGTCACATCTCGATACTTTTCTCACTTCGTTATCACTCCGTTCGAAAAACTCGATGACCGCAACGACTTAAAGTGAAGGTCACATCTCGATACTTTTCTCACTTCGTTATCACTCCGTTCGAAAAACTCGATGACCGCAACGACTTAAAATGAAGGGCACATCTCGATACTTTTCTCACTTCGTTATCACTCCGTTCGAAAAACTCGATGACCGCGACGATCTAAGTGAAGGTTACATCCCGGTACTTTTCTCAGTTGCCGGGCAGTTATTAGCCGAACAGCGCTCGGCTTTACACAAGCCGAACAGGCGTTCGGCTTTACATGTGCAAAGTAAGCCGAATTATCGGATAAATGAGTTATAGACCCGGTAAGATTTCTCCATCCGCCTATCGGCGAGATAAATCCTCCTCACGTCGG
Organism: uncultured Ignavibacteria bacterium; assembly: GCA_963832715.1. Taxonomy (GTDB): domain Bacteria; phylum Bacteroidota; class Ignavibacteria; order Ignavibacteriales; family Ignavibacteriaceae; genus DATFVA01. Next base: position 9,717 of record CAWHVB010000006.1, read on the forward strand.
ATGTCGAAATGACAGAATGTCGGATGCCGAAATGACAGAGGCTGCGATTAGCACTGAAATCTTGAGTCTATACGTGGCTGAGATTACGCCAGCATAAAGCGTCTTCAATTTCTTTTTTGCTCAGTTCAGAGAACTGAGCTACGCGAAGGTTTCAAAGCAGCCGTTACACAACGAAGGAGGGGATTCTCACCCTCCCATCTTCCTATCTTCTTATCTTTTGACATATATCACTTGGTTAAGGAGGTGGGATTGATATATTTTGCCGGTGCTATTTAGTTAATCATTAATTTATCATTCGCTTTATTTTAGCCGGTTTTACCTGCAAGGGTGAACCGTTCCCTGATACTCATGAATACTATTACGGAAACAGTCTATAAAAACCTGTTCGACATAAATCCCTTTCCGATGATCGTTTATGACACCCGTACTTTTAAGATCCTGGATGTTAATAATGCGGCGACGGATCTTTACGGGTATACACGCTCCGAATTACTTTCGTTTAAAATAAATTATCTTTTTTTCGAGGAATCTCTTAATGAGATCAATACTTTTGATAAGATTAACGGGACGTCAAGGGTTTATCACAGAAAAAAAGACGGCACCAAAATCCCACTGAAGATTAAATCATCTGAAATCGTTTATGACAATAAGCCTGCACGGCTGGAAACTATCATTTCTTCATCTCCCCAGCCGGCAGAGGATTACCTGAGACTGCTTTTCTCTGCAATAGTTGAATCGACGGACGATGCGGTTATCAGTAAGGATCTTGACGGCAAGATTCTTAGCTGGAACAGCGGCGCTGAAAAGATGTACGGATATAAGGCTGTAGAGGTTATCGGAAAGAATATTGATATTATAGCTCCCCCTGAGAAGAAGGATGAGATACAGGAAATAATGGACAGGCTGAGGAAGGGAGAGAAGTATGATCATTATACAACGAGAAGGCAAACGAAGGACGGCAATATTCTCTGGGTTTCAGTTACTATATCCCCATTGAAAAACCTGGCGGGAAAGATAATCGGGGCTTCTGCTATTGCGAGAAACATTTCGAAGTCAAGAGAAAACCTTGCCCGTCTGCAGGAGAATGAGATCATATTCAGGCATCTGATACAGAACCTGAGCGAGATCTTTTATGTAAGCGATCCGCGGAAGCCTGAGATCATTTATATGAGCCAGGCTTATGAAAAAGTTTTCGGTGAGGGAGTGCAGAAAATTTATGAGAATCCTACTGCTTATCTTGATTTAATATTCGAGGAAGATAAAAGTAAAGCGCGGAAAGCAGTGGCAAAGCAGCTTAAAGGATTATCAACGGATTATACTTACCGGGTAAAGAGGGCCGACGGATCAGCGCGTTACCTGAGGGAGAGAGCGTTCCCCGTGAAGAACGAGGAAGGAGAAGTTTTCAGGATAATCGGGATAGCCGAGGATATTACCGAGAGATATGAATCGGAGAAGGCATTACGGAAGAGCGAGTACAGGTACAGAAGCATCTTTGAATCGACTGCAGTTTCGATGTGGGAAAGCGATTATTCGTTAGTGATGAATAAACTGGAGGTCTTAAAAAGAAAAAATGTAACGAACTTCAGGAAATACTTTGAGGAGCATCCTGAATTCGTTAATGAATGTTATGAATCTGTGAAGCTGGTAGATGTGAATCCCAAGACTGTTCTTCTGTTTAAGGCACAGAATAAAAAGAACATGATGGAAGAGTTCAAAAGAATAAGAACAAAATCATTTGAACCATTTTTTCTTGAACTCCTGATTGTACTGGCAAACGGCGGACGCCATTTTGAAGCTGAAAATGAGCTTCAGACTTTCACCGGTGAGCCTATAAATATTTATAGTATAATAAGTTTCCCGGAAGATAATTCGCCTTACAAATATACAGTTGCAAGCATCATTGATATTACCGAGAGGAAGAGGACGGAGCGTGCGTTATCCGAAAGCGAGCAGCGATTCAGATTAATGGCAGATACGGCACCGGTGCATATATGGACGGCAGGTACAGATAAAGGGTTCTATTATTTCAACAAACCATGGCTTGATTTTACCGGAAGATCCATTGATGATGAGATCGGCGAGGGATGGTTAAGCAGAATGCATCCCATTGATCTTTCCACTTTCAGGAAAACTTATAATTCGGCATTTGAACGGAAGGAAGAATTCAAGATTGAGTTCAGAATGTACAGGTACGACGGCGATGAAAGGTGGATGCTTACCCATGGAGTGCCGAGATTTTCGAAAGATGGTGAATTCCAGGGATACATAGGTTCCTCGATAGATATCACCGAAAGGAAGAGGAATGAAGTTCAACTTTCAAAAGCGCTGGCAAGTGAAAAGAGAGCAGTAATACTTGCTGAGCAGGTGCAGTCGAGACTTAAATACCTTGCAGAGGCAGGCATCATACTAAACTCCTCTCTGAATTACACGGAAACACTGGAATCGCTGGCTGAGCTGCTTACTCCCGCTGTATGCGACTGGTTTGCAGTTGATCTTTTCATAAAGGAAAAGGCAGAACGGCTGATGGTTTACCACAGCGACCATTCAAAATTACAGCTTGCCGAAGATTTTATGAAAAAATATCCTGTAGATATGGATGACGATACAGGTGTATCGGGAGTAATAAAAACAGGCAGATCTCTTTTAATAAAAGATCTCGATATGAATTTAGTAAAAGAGAATATGCAGGATGAGGAAACTTATAATCTGTTTATGAGGATCGGACTAAAGTCGGTTATGATCGTTCCGCTCAGGGTACGCGACAGGATACTTGGAGCAATTACATTATGCACTGCTGAGTCGGGTAAGAAATACGATGAAGAGGACCTGGAATTTGCCGAAAATATTGCACACCGGGCGGCAACAGCAATTGACAATGCAAGTCTGTTCAGGCAGATTGAAGAACTGAACAGTAATCTTGAATACACTGTACAGCAGCAGCAGAAAGAAATCAAGTTCAGAAAAAAAGTGGAGAAAGAGCTGAGGGAATCGGAGGAAAGGTTCAGGCTTATAACGGAGAATTCGAACGATTTCATATCGCTGCTGGATGAAAACGGGATTTTCATTTATGCTAATCCTGTTTTTTCCAGAATACTGGGATACAGCGAGGAAGAGCTGACTGGCAAAGTAAATCCCGAAGACCTTGTTCATCCGGAGGACCGGGAATTTCTTCAGAATTACGGCACTAATTCAATAATTGAGCTTAGATACCTAAGGAAAGACGGGGAGCATGTATGGGTTGAGAGCAGCAGTTTAAAAGTCAGCTATCATGGGAAGGAAACAACGATAAGGATATCGCGCGACATAACGGAGAGGAAGCGAATTGAAATAGAGAGAGTAAAGCTGTACTCGCAGCTTGAAGCCCAGAGGATAAGAGTAGACAACCTGATAGCGAACGTACCAGGAGTAGTATGGGAAGCATACGGGGATCCTGTTTCACCAAACCAGAAGATAGATTTTATAAGCAGTTATGTTGAAAAGCTGCTGGGGTATACAGTTGACGAGTGGCTTAACACTCCAAATTTCTGGTACAGGATTGTTCATCCCGATGACAAAGAACCTGCCGGCAGCGAAGCGAAGATAAAATTCGACAGCAGGAAGGCGGGAATAAACAGGTTCAGATGGATTGCGAAAGACGGATCGATAGTATGGGTAGAATCACAGTCGACCTGCATATGCGATTCAGAGGGGAAAGTAATAGGAATGCGCGGGGTAACTATGGATATAACTGAGCAGATAAAGTTTGAGCAGGAGCTAAGTACATCGCTGAAAGAGAAAGAAGTACTGCTGAAGGAGATCCACCACAGGGTAAAGAACAATATGCAGATAATATCGAGTCTGCTGAGTCTTCAGTCGAAGAACATCCCTGACAAAGAGACGCAGGAGATATTCGACGAGAGCAGGAACAGGATAAGATCGATGGCGCTGATACATGAGAAGCTGTATCAGTCGAAGGACTTCTTCAGGATCAACTTCGATGGGTACGTGATTGACCTGCTGAACAACCTGATGATCTCTTATGGTCCTAAGGGAAAAAATATAAAAGCGGAAGTAAATATTAAGGATATATCCTTTGACATAGACAGTGCGATAACGCTGGGACTGATAATAAATGAGCTGGCATCCAACGCATACAAGCATGCGTTTAAGGGAATGCAGAACGGAAAGATTACAGTGAAAATTACGAAAGAGAACGGGAAGTATATTCTTACTGTGAAGGACAACGGTACGGGCCTGCCGGACAACCTGGATGTTAAGAGGAGTGAAACGCTGGGGCTGCAGCTTGTCGATACACTGGTTGGGCAGATGTACGGAAAGTTTGAGATAAGGAATAATGAGGGAACGGAGGCGAGGATTGAGTTCGGTGGAAAGTAGAGCATGGAATAATGGAATCGTGGAGGGGTGGAGTTTTGGGGCCAACCTTCACTCTGTTCCGGTTGGTAAACCGGTTGGCAGGTCACGCAGCGTGGATCTGTCATTTCGACATCCGACGTAAGGAGGATGGAGAAATCTTAAGCGATATTTAGAGAAATAGAAATTTTATAAATGATAATACTACGGGGGGATCCTGTAAAGCGATTCGCCGAATCGCTTCATTTAATTGTAAAGCAATCCGTCAGAGCCGGAGTGAGCAGTGACAAGCCGAACAGGCGTTCGGCTTTACATGTGCAAAGTAAGCCAAACAGCGCTCGGCTATACAAGTGCCGCTCCATTCGAAAAACTAGATGATTGCAAGATGGAGTTTAATTTGTCTGGGGGAAGGGATCCTGTAAAGCGATTCGCTGATTCGCTTCATTTATCTGTAAGGCAATCCGTCAGAGCCAGAGTGAGCAGTCACAAGCCGAACAGGCGTTCGGCTTTACATGTGCAAAGTAAGCCGAACAGCGCCCGGCTTTACAAGTGCCGCTGCATTCGAAAAACTCGATGATTGCAAGATGGAGTTTAATTTGTCTGGGGGAAGGAATCCTGTAAAGCGAATCGCTGATTCGCTTCATTTATCTGTAAAGCGAATCGCTGAATCGCTTCATTTAATTGTAAAGCAATCCGTCAGAGCCGGAGTGAGCAGTGACAAGCCGAACAGGCGTTCGGCTTTACATAGAGGTAAAAAAACTTCCCCTCAAAATATACCCCCCCCCGAATAAGTCGAAAGTGAATCGACAAATCGACATAAAGCGGTAAATAGTTAGAATATGAGCTGGAATCACATAATATTTAGGTCGATTCGTGTTTTTAAAATGGACATGGTATGGACCAAATCGACATAAAATGGTCCAAAGGCTGTGCAAAACTAAAATGGGTGTAAGTTTACCGCAACCAGCCAACATAGAGGTAAAAAAACTTACCCCAAAATATACCCCCCCCCTTAAAAATTGAGAATTTTGGTGAAAGATCGTCCGAAAAGTGAAAATGTTTAGAATATGAGCCATAATCGAAGAAAAATCCGGACGTTCATCAAAAAAAAGATCGTCCGGGGATCGTCCGGATTGCTCAAAGAACGTCCGGAGTTATCGCAGTGTGATTTGATAATACTACAGGGGGAATCCTGTAAAGCGATTCGCTGAATCGCTTCATTTAATTGTAAAGCGAATCGCTGATTCGCTTCATTTATCTGTAAAGCGAATCGCTGATTCGCTTAAGGGAAGATTTAACAGGCATCCTAATCGGAAATGTGTCGCTGCTCTGCAGCTCAAAGCCTCCTGGGTAGCACTATTCCTACTAGGGTATCGCCGTTATACGGCGAAGACAGGGTTGTTCTACTAACCTTCTTATCTTCTTGCCGGTCATCTCGATACTTTTCTCACTTCGTTATCACTCCGTTCGAAAAACTCGATGACCGCAACGACTTAAGCTGAAGGGTACATCTCGGTACTTTTCTCACTTCGTTATCACTCCGTTCGAAAAACTCGATGACCGCGACGACTTAAATTGAAGGTCACATCTCGATACTTTTCTCGTGCGCAGTGCAGTTATAAGCTGAAGAGCATTCGGCTTTACACAAGCCGAACAGGCGTTCGGCTTTACAAGTGCAAAGTAAGCCGAACAGCGCCCGGCTTTACAAGTGCCGCTGCATTCGAAAAACTCGATGATTGCAAGATGGAGTTTAATTTGTCTGGGGGAAGGGATCCTGTAAAGCGATTCGCTGAATCGCTTGAGGGAAGATTTAACAAGCATCCTAATCGGAAATGTGTCGCTGCTCTGCAGCTCAAGGCCTCCTGGGTAGCACTATTCCTACTAGGGTATCGCCCTTATACGGCGAAGACAGGGTTGTTCTACTAACCTTCTTATCTTCTTGCCGGTCATCTCGATACTTTTCTCACTTCGTTATCACTCCGTTCGAAAAACTCGATGACCGCAACGACTTAAGCTGAAGGGTACATCTCGATACTTTTCTCACTTCGTTATCACTCCGTTCGAAAAACTCGATGACCGCAACGACTTAAGCTGAAGGGTACATCTCGATACTTTTCTCACTTCGTTATCACTCCGTTCGAAAAACTCGATGACCGCAACGACTTAAGCTGAAGGGTACATCTCGATACTTTTCTCACTTCGCTATCGCTCCGTTCGAAAAACTCGATGACCGCGACGACTTAAATTGAAGGTCACATCTCGATACTTTTCTCGTGCGCAGTGCAGTTATAAGCTGAAGAGCATTCGGCTTTACACAAGCCGAACAGGCGTTCGGCTTTACAAGTGCAAAGTAAGCCGAACAGCGCCCGGCTTTACAAGTGCCGCTGCATTCGAAAAACTCGATGATTGCAAGATGGAGTTTAATTTGTCTGGGGGAAGGGATCCTGTAAAGCGATTCGCTGAATCGCTTGAGGGAAGATTTAACAAGCATCCTAATCGGAAATGTGTCGCTGCTCTGCAGCTCAAGGCCTCCTGGGTAGCACTATTCCTACTAGGGTATCGCCCTTATACGGCGAAGACAGGGTTGTTCTACTAACCTTCTTATCTTCTTGCCGGTCATCTCGATACTTTTCTCACTTCGCTATCGCTCCGTTCGAAAAACTCGATGACCGCGACGACTTAAATTGAAGGTCACATCTCGATACTTTTCTCATTCCGCTAGCGCTGCATTCGAAAAACTCGATGACCGCAACGATCTGAAACAAATATGCTAGGGAGGAATGGAGGGGGCGTATAGAAGAATTAGTAACAACTAACAGGGCAGGGGAAAATGAAAGGGGAACGCATTTATACTTTGGATTCTATCTCGTATATTAAAATGTTTAAAGGATAAATAAAAAAGATATGCGATATGGAAAACGGGAATATTCAAAAACTCCTTGATATCAATCCAGATGCTGTTTTTATTGCGGAAAAGGATTCCGGCAGGATAAAACACTACAATAAAATATTCAGCCGGAAACTGAAGGATCGGACCGATCTAATTCAAAAAAACCTGTTTGAGATTACCGCACCTTCCGAAAAAGAGGGCGTGGATTCTCTTCTTAACAGCAAGGTGTGTGAGGGAGTATTTCATTTCATTGATAGTGACGGGAGTCTGACAAGGCAATGGTTATATTCGGAGGAATTTGATCAGGAATCGGTACTTATTTCATTCAAGCACGATTTGAAATCATCTGAATCGAATTACCGTGCAGAGCTTATAGACAACCTGAATGACGCTGTAATTGCGGCAGATTTGAACCTTGAAATCACAGCCTGGAACAAGGCGGCAGAGAGGATTTACGGATATACCGAGAAAGAAGCACTCGGAAGGAATGTAATTGATCTACTGCAGACGGAAATGACCGAAAATGAGCGGCGGAAGTATTTATTCGACATGGAGACCAGGGGTTCGGTTCAGCAGGTAGTAACAAGGAAGCATAAAAACGGAACTCCTGTTTTTACTGAAGCCAATACGATAAGTATTCACGATGAGAACGGGAAAATATCCGGGTATGTATCTGTAAACCGTGATGTAACTGCAAGGCTGCTTACACTTGAAAAGCTTAAGAGAAGCGAGGAACGATACCGTAAGTTATTCGATGAGAATCCCCTTCCTATACTGATCTATAAAGAGGGCGATTATTCGATCCTGAGGGCAAACAACGCTGCCGTAAATAAATACGAATACAGTCCTGCAGAATTTATTAACCTGACTATCGCAGATATTATGGTACCGGAAGCTCATTCCATTTTAAAAGCGATTGAAGCAGGTGACGACAGGGAGAAACGGGAGGGCAGGTTTTTCAGTCTAAGCAAATCGGGAAAACGGATATATATCGAATATACATCGACGCGCATCAGGTACAAAGAATTCAATGCCCGGCTGGTTGTAATAAACGATATTACGGAAAAACAAAAAACCGAAGAGAAGCTGTACGATTATTCATCCAAGCTCGAGACGATAGTCAAAAATCTTCCTATGGTACTGCTTGAACTTGACGAGAGCGGAAATTTCATACTTCAGAAAGGGAAAGCACTTTCTTCTGCAGGATTCCAGGAGGGGCAGCTGGTTGGACAGCCGGCCGCAGAAATACTGGGAGAAATTGAAGTAACTCAGCCGAATGGTGAAGTAATCAGAGTAGATAAAGTGATACCGAGGGTATTAAGCGGTGAGATAGTTGCAGGACACACAAATATGTCGGGCCGCTATTTTGATAATTATTTTGTTCCGGTAAAGAACGACAATGAAAAGGTGACAGGGCTGCTCGGCGTTTGTCTTGACATAACAGAAAGAGTAGAGTTTGAGAAATCGTATCATGCCACGGAGGAAAGATTCAGGCTGATTGCGGAGAACACGAGTGAACTAATATCGATGGTCTCGGGCGGGAAATATATGTATATAAGTCCTTCTTACGAAAGAGTACTGGGTTATTCCACAGACGAGTTGAAGCAGATGGGACCTTTGTCGCTTGTTCACCACGATGACCTGCCTGCCCTGAGACACTGGCAGGAGGCAGGGATGCTTCAGTTCAGAGTAAAGAATAAGAACGGCAGATGGCACTGGGTGGAAGGCGAGAGTTTCGCGATTTCGGGAGACCCGGTAATAGTTGTAGGTATTGCGAGGGACGTAACCCAGCGAAAGCTTGCTGAAGAGAGACTCAGGGACAGCGAGGAAAGGTACCGGTTATTATTCGAGAGGAATCCTTCTCCGATGTTTGTTTACGATGAGGAAACCTACAGATTCACTGCAGCAAATGAATCTGCTGTAATTCATTACGGTTATTCAAAAGAAGAATTTCTCGGGATGACGATAATGGATATAAGACCTGAAGAAGATTTGCCGGCATTAAATCATATACTGGTAAATCAGCGCCAGGGAATGAACAAGTTCGGAGTTTGGCGGCACAGAAAAAAGAACGGAGAACTGATAAATGTTGACATCACCACGCATAAGATCTCTTTCAACGGCAAGCCATCGTGGATAGTTCTGGCAAACGATGTAACAGACAAAGTTAAAGCTGAAAGAGCACTGAGACAGAATGAGGAGAAATACCGGCTGCTGTTTGACAACAATCCTCTGCCGATGTTTGTATACGACCAGGAAACCTACAAGTTCCTGGATGTAAACCACTCGGCTATTGACCGTTACGGGTATACAAAAGAAGAATTCCTTGAAATGAGCATAATGGATATTCGTCCCAATGTTGATGCATCCGGATTTAACGAACTCCTGAGAAAAAGGAAGAACGGAATGTTAAAGTTCGGTATCTGGAGACATATATTAAAAAACGGTTACATAATAAACGTCGATCTTATAACACACTCGATTTCGCTTAACGGAAGACCGGCGAGGATAGTGCTTGCCAATGATGTAACTGAGAAAGTAAAAGCCGAAAGTGCGATGCGGCAGAGTGAGGAAAAATACCGGCAGATAGTTGAGAATGCGAACGAAGGCATACTCCTGATAAACTCAGAGGCAGATGTAACTTTTATTAACGACAAGCTTGCAGATATAATCGGTTATTCCAAAGAAGAAGCCGAAGGCAGATCCGTATTTGAATTCATCTATAAAGAAGATGCAGATGATGCCCGCGATTACATCCGGAAGAACGCGGATGGAGAGAAGGAAGCATTTATATTCAGGTTCAGACACAAAGAAGGGACCGAAAGATGGGTAACGGCCAACGCAGTACCGGTGATGGACGAAAGCAATAAATACTCGGGCGGCCTTGCATTAATTACTGACATAACACAGCAGAGGAAAGCAGAGGCAGCATATCAGCGGATAAATGAGATGCTGCGGGCCCTAATAAACTACTCACCTTTGAGCATAATTCTGCTTGACAAAGAAGGAAAAACGGAATTATGGAACCCGGCGAGCGAACGGCTATTCGGATGGAGCAGCGCAGAGGTACTCGGCAAAGAAATTCCCACGGTACCGGAAGAAAAGAGAAATGAGCACATAGCGCTGAGAAGCACGATAATGAGAGGCGAAACTATCACAGGAAAAGAGGTAGTGAGAAAACGCAAGGACGGTAAAAATATTATTATCAGTTTATCAGCTTCACCTCTTTTTGATTCAGAACATAATCCCATAGGTATTTCATCATTTCACGTAGATATCACTGAAAAGAAAAAAGCCGAGAAGGAAAGGGAGAAATTATTTAAGCAGATAACTTCCGCTAGGAACAGACTGAAGATACTGTCATCAAAGCTTATAAGTGTGCAGGAAGCGGAGAAAAGAAATATTTCAAGAGAACTGCACGATGAAATAGGTCAGCTGCTGACTGCTGTAAAAATTGAACTGCAGAGAATAAAAACGGACTCCGATTCGGATGAAATAAAGACCCTTGCTGCAGATTGCACCATACTGGTAGAAAAGAGTATTTCTGTTGTAAGGAACCTTTCCATTGAACTCAGACCTTCAATAATAGATGACCTGGGCCTGGCTGCTTCGATAAGGTGGTATACGGACAAATTCAGCCAGAGAACATCGATACCAATTGATGCGGAAATAAAGGAAATTGACAAGATCCTATCGCCTGAGTGCGGCATCACAATATTCAGGGTATGTCAGGAAGCACTAACCAATATTGCAAAACATTCGCTGGCTGATTATGTTAGGGTTGTTCTTTATCAAAATAAAAATTTCGTTACCCTGACAATTGAAGATAACGGTAAAGGATTTGATGTTCAGAAAGCACTGAGGCAGGCAGCGGAAGGTAAAAGTCTGGGTTTGCTGAACATGCAGGAAAGAGTTGAATTAATAGGCGGCAAATTCAGTATGAAATCTTTAAAAGGTTCAGGCACTTCCATTAAAGTGTCATGCCGGATAGAAATAAATGAAAACAACCAGGGTAATATTAGCAGATGACCACAGCCTTGTAAGGGCGGGAATTAAATCTCTCCTTGAAGATTCAGACGGAGTTAAAGTTATTGGTGAAGCATCCAACGGACGCGAAGCCGTTGAGCTGACGGGAAAACTCAGTCCCGATATGGTTTTTCTTGACATTGCTATGCCCGAATTAAACGGGCTTGAAGCAGCGGCACGGATAAAAAAAGAATACCCGGAAGTTGAGATCATCATTCTTTCGATGCACCTGGACGAAGAGTATGTAATACAGGCTTTGAATGCAGGCGCATCGGGATACCTGTTAAAGGATTCGGCTCCGAACGAATTAAGAATGGCGCTGGAGATGGTGAGGGAAGGGAAAGTGTATATTAGTCCTTCTATCCCTCATGAGGTGATAGACGAATATACAGAGCGGCTGAAGAGAGCAGTCACTCCGGCAGAAGCCTCTGTAGAGAAAGAGAAACTAACTTCCCGTCAGAAGGAAGTGCTGCAGCTGATAGCCGAAGGAAACTCTACCAGGGAGATCGCTGCGAAGTTGTTTATCAGCATCAAGACAGTTGAAACTCACCGCGCACATATAATGAAAAAGCTCGGGATAAACGATGTGCCGGGGCTGGTGAAGTATGCAATCAGGAAGGGGTTGATTTTTCCAAGGTAAAAGCAGGAAGGGGAAGGTGGAGTTTTGGAATGTTGGAGCGAACCGGAGAAGATGGGAAGATGGGAAATGAGAAGATATGAGGATGAGAAGGTAAGAAGATGAGAAGATATGAGGATCTGAAGATTTGAGGATCAGAAGATTTGAGGATCAGAAGATAAGAAGGCGGGGTATTATCATCACTTTTGGCTTAAAAATGTTAATATTTATCTGAAAAATCAGGGTTTCCCTGATTGTCTGGGAAGGATCTGAGGTATAAGTTAGGGGTGTAATTAATCATCGCTGAGAGATCAGGAGTTAAGATTGCGCGTCGTACTTGTTGATGATAATGAGAATTTTCTGGAAACGCTTAGCAGGTATGTAAAAACATTTCCTAAGGTTGAAGTTGCCGGAAAAGCCGGCACAGGCGAAGAAGCAGTGGAAATGTGCCGTGAACTCAAGCCTGATCTTGTGCTGATGGATGTTAAAATGCCGGGCCTTAATGGATTTGAAACCGCCCGGAAATTAAAATTACTTGATAATCCTCCAAGGATTCTGCTCTTATCTTTCAATGACAACCCCGAATACAGAATTGAATCGATAAACTCAGGGGCAGATGGTTATTTAGCAAAATCTGAAATAAATTCGGGGCTGCTCCGGCAGATATCCTCTATATTCTCTATACGCTCCGGGGCTGCCTCATAAAATAAAGTATTAAACGTCCCCGTGTTCTTTAATTTTGTGGATCATCGAAAAAAAAGTGCCCTCTTCTTTTAGAAGATCCTGATCTTTCCGGACAAAGAACCGGTGACGTTTTATATTCAAACTGCTATTCAATCTATATCCTGATTCAATTTAATAATCTTCCTTAAAAGGAAAGTTCAGTCTGATTTCTTGAGTATGAAGTCTTTATACAAACTGGAAGAGAAACACAGCGCTCTTTTAATAGTACTGATCCTACTGATCCTGCTTTCACTGTCTGCAGCGGGGTATTTATATTTTCGCGGTCAGAAAGAAGAAGTTAAGAAATACATGCGGCAGGAACTGATGACAATAGCCGCATTAAAGCAGGCACAGGTATCCCAGTGGCTGAAGGAAAGAAAAGGGGATTGTGAAGTAATAAGAAACAATCCGCAGACTGCCCTCCGTTTCTATAATTTATTACAACAAAGGAATGCATCGGCCGAGCAGGAATTAAAGCTCTGGATGAAATCCCGTCTGACCAGTTATAACTACGAGAACATATTCTTTTTTGACCGTAATAAAAAATTAGTATTACGGGTGGGCGAATCTGAGGAAAAAGATTTTAATGACAGGTTTTATTTTTTGCTGGATAAAGCGGATAAAACCGGAGAAACGGTATTTTCCGATCTTTACGTGGCGGGTGTACACGAAGAATACGACATCGACTATTTTGTCCCGCTCTCACTCAACAGGGAGAATAAAGCGAGAGCGGGATTTATTGTATTAAGAGCAGACCCAAAAACCTTTCTATATCCTGTAATTAGTGCCGACAAAGTAAATCAATCCAGCCTTAAAAATATATTATATGAGATCAAGGATGACAGGATAGACATTTTAAGTCCCCTGTCTGATTTTAAAAGATCAGTCAGCATAGAGCAATCGACTGAACTCATACAGACCGACAGAGATACCGTATTAGAAGGGTTCGACTATAATAACAATGCTGTAATAGCTGCTTCGGTAAAGATCCAGGGGAGTCCCTGGTACCTTGTTTCACAGATCGATCAAAAAGAAATCTACTCTGTACTGAATCAGCAGGAAACAATGATATTAATTATCTCGGGGCTGATAGTTATAGCGGCTTTTATAGGCATTGGTTTTATATGGCGCGACAGGCAGGCGAAATTCTACAAGCAGCTTTACGAGCAGCACTCTGAAACAAAAACCCTTGAGCTCCGGCTTGATTACCTGGTTAAATATGCAAATGATATTATAATGGTCGCGAATTCGGACGGACAGATCATTGAATTCAATGATGCAGCAGGCAGGTTCTACCAGTACAGCAAAGAAGAATTATATTTAATGAAATATGATACCTTAAGAGCTCCGGGGTACAAGATACAATCGATGAGTAATTTTTTTAAGGAGATTGAAAAGCGTAACGGGAAGGTATACGAATCTCTGCATGCAAGGAAGGATGGTACAATTGTACCTGTGGAGGTAAGCGCAAGGGTCATAGAAAAGAACGGAAGGGTATTTCTGCAGCTGATCATCAGAGATATCACGGACAGGAAAGAAGCCGAACTGGGAATGAACCGGCTTAACAGGCTATATGAAATTACGGGCGCCATAAATAAAGTAATCACACGGAAACAGCTGCTGGACGAGATGCTTGATGAGATCTGCAGGGTTACTGTAGAAGCCGGTAAATTCAGGCTGTGCTGGATAGGAAAACTGAACGGGGATGAAGTAATTCCTGCTGCGTGGGCCGGAACGGAGGAAGGCTATCTATCAAATCCCGGGTTTACGGCAGGCAATAATCCCCCAGGAAACGGGCCGGTCGGTAGATCAGTCAGAACACGTAAGGTTCATTATTCTAATGATATTGGTAAGGACCCTCAAATGGTTCACTGGGCTGCTGAAGCTTCGAAGAGAAACCTTAATTCTGCTGCTTCAGTTCCGCTGGTAGCGGACAGCGAAGTGATCGGGGTTTTTGTGGTTTACGCTTCCGAGAAGAACTATTTCAACACAAGCGAATTGAAACTGCTTGAGGGAGCGGGTCAGGACATAGCATTTGCAATCCGGAGAATTAAAGACGAAGAAGAAAAAGAAAGAATAAACATTGAATTGAAGAAAAACGAGGCTGAGATTAAGAACCTGAATGAAAGTCTTGAGAGGAGAATAAAAGCAAGAACGGCACAGTTAGTAGCAGCGAACAGGGAGCTTGAAGCTTTTTCATACTCTGTGAGTCATGATCTGAGAGCTCCTCTCAGATCCATCGATGGTTTCAGTGAGGCTTTGATGCACGACTATAAAAATTTACTTGACGAGACAGGTTTATCATATGTAAGCCAGGTAAGGCAGGCGAGTCAGCGAATGAGTCAGCTTATCGGGGATCTACTGACGCTCTCCCGCGTTACACGGCACGAAATTCTAAAGCGGGATATTGATCTCAGCGGGATGGCCGCATCAATTTCAGAGGAACTTAAGAAGACCGAACCCGGGAGGAAAGTACAATTTATAATCGAGCCGGGGATACATGACGAAGCAGATGAAACACTTATGCGGGCGGCTATTTATAACCTGCTTGAGAATGCATATAAATTTACATCGAAGAAAGAAGAAGCAATAATAGAATTTGGAAGACGCAATTCGAACGGGAAGGGAATTTATTTTATAAAAGACAACGGCTCGGGATTTGATCCCAGGTATGGAGCAAAACTCTTTGCCCCGTTTCAGCGGCTGCATTCTTACGAAGAATTTCCCGGGACCGGAATAGGGCTGGCCAACGTTCAACGTATTATAAGCAGGCACCAGGGAAAGATCTGGGTTGAGGCGGAGCTGAACAAGGGAGCCACATTCTATTTTACTCTCGAAGATTTAGAATATAAAGAAGATAACCGGGAAAATGAGCCAAATTAAATATGCCGGCATTTCATAAAGTAACGCAGAATAAACAGAGACATAGAGAAGCCAATGAAACATGAAGGATCAGAGAAACCAATTACGATACTTATACTTGAGGACCTGGACAGTGACTACGAACTTGTAAGCTTAGCTTTAAAAAGGTCAGGTATACAATTTTCCTCTTCCCGCGCTGTTTCAAGAGATGATTTTACACAAGCGATAACCAAAAATCCGGACCTGATACTTGCCGATTACAACCTGCCTCAGTTTACAGCACTGGAAGCACTGAACATTATGAATGAGAGCGGACTGAAGATACCGTTCATCCTGGTTACTGGGACACAGACCGAAGAGGTTGCAGTGGAATGTATTAAGCAAGGGGCTGACGATTATCTTCTGAAATCCAACCTGATAAGGCTGCCCAGCGCAATTGAGCACGTCCTGAGCAATAAAAAAGTAGAGGCAGAGAAGGAAGAGGCTCTGGCACGGCTTGAGAACTCGGAGTTAAAGTTCAGGACATTATATGAATCGATGCCTTTCCCGGTTATAATCTACAACCCGGAAAATTTTGAAATTCTTGATGTGAACAGGGCTGCGTCGAATTTATACGGCTATACAAACGAAGAATTCGTTACATTGAACCTTTCCGCGATACGTCCCCCCGAAGAAGTTAAAAATCTTGCGCACAAAAAAGAGTTGTACCTGGAAAACGAAGCCAGCTATCTTGGGGAATGGAAACATATGAACAGGAAGGGGGAAGTATTTTATGTGGAGATATACAATTACCCCGTAGTTCTTAAAGGAATAAAGTCGAGAGTTTCAATCATCCATGACATCACCGACAGAAAGAAGGCATCGGATGCACTGCTGAGGAGTGAAAAAAGATACAGATCGGTATTTGATGAAGCTCCGATCGGGATAAGCAATGTTAATGCTGAAGGAATAATGATCAATGCAAACCCTACATTAGAAAAGATGCTAGGTTATGAAAAAAATGAGCTGACCGGCAAATCCATGCTGGACATTACATTTCCGGAAGATCGTAATATTAATAAAATTCAGCTTACTGACGTAGTTGCAGGAAGACAAAAAGCTTTAAGAGTTGAAAAAAGATATTTAAAAAAGGACGGCGAGATTGTCTGGGCTAATGTTAAGGTATCAGGTGTATATAATGATAAGAATGAGTTTCTGTACACAATATCAATGGTTGAAGATATAACCGAAAAAAAGAACCAGGAGAGCGCACTTATTGAAAGCGAAAAAAGCTATAAAGGACTGTTCAATTCAATCAATGATCCCATTTACATCCAGGACAAGAACGGCTGCTTTATTGATGTAAACGAAGGCGCGCTGAGGATGTACGGTTATTCGAAAACGGAGATGATAGGAAGAGACCCTTCACTATTGAGCGCCCCGGGTATGAATGATGTTGAAGAGACGCTTAAGAAAGTTCAGGAAGCATTCCAGGGCAGACCGCAGAGGTTTGAATGGTGGGGCAGAAAAAAGAACGGAGAAATATTTCCCAAAGAAGTTTCACTCAGTCCCGGCAGCTACTTCGGTATGAAAGTAGTAATTGCTGTTGCCAGGGATATAACGGACAGAAAAAAATATGAAGAAAACCTGGCAAAAAGCGAGAAGAAGTACAGGGACCTGGCTGATTCCCTGCCGCAGATAATTTTCGAAACAGATAGGCAGGGAAACCTGGTTTATCTTAATAAGCAGGGGGCAGAAGCGATGGGTTACTCGCTTGATATGGTAGAGGAAGCTCCCAATGTATTTTCCTTCATTCATCCGGATGACAGAGATAAGGCAAGATTAAATTTTGCAAAAAACCTTGAGGGATTTGAAGGGAGAGGTAGAGAATACAGGCTGTTTAAGAATGACGGTACACTGATGGAATCAATGCTTTATTCTTCACCAGTGATAGTTGAAGATAGAGTTGAAGGGATAAGAGGAATTATCATTGATATGTCTGAGAGGAAAAAAATAGAGAAGGCGCTACAGTCCTCGGAAGAAAAATACCGTCTGCTGTACGAGCAGAACCTGGCTGCCGTATTCAAAAGCACCATTGAAGGTGAGCTGATTGAATGCAACCCGACGCTTGCGAGGATGTTCGGATATTCTTCTGCTGATGAATTAATGAAAAGCGGCAGAAGGCAGGTGGAGATGAATGAATCGATAAAGCTTGATGCAATTGAGCGTCTCTACAGAGAAAGAGAGATTAATAATGTTGAATTAAGGCTGAAAAAATTAAATGGAGAAGACATCTGGGTATTAGGAAATATAGGCTTAATTGTGAATGAAGATGACGGAGGTCTTGCCATACAGGGAACGCTTATCGACATTACCGATAAGAAGAAAGCGGAAGACCAGGCTATTATAATGGCAAGAGCTCTTACAGAAATCAGCGAGTCGGTGGTAATGAGTGATGACAACAGAAAAATTATTTTTGTGAATGAAGCTTTCAGGAAAAGCTATGGATATTCCAATGAAGAAATAATCGGGCAGAGTCCTCTCATCCTTAACTCGGATAAAAACGATCCCGGTCTGCAGGAGCAAATAAATGAAGCGACAAGAAAGGGAGGGTGGACCGGCGAACTTATTAATAAATCCAAAGACGGCAGAGAATTCCCTATATTTTTATCGACATCACGCATTGAAGATAAAGCCTCAGGCAGAGCTACTTTTATTGCCATTTCGCGGGATATCACCAGGCAGAAGGAATCGGAAACCATGCTGAAGGAAGCAAAGGAGAGAGCCGAGGAAATGAACAAGCTCAAATCGATCTTCCTTGCGAATATGAGTCACGAATTACGGACACCAATGATCGGCATCCTTGGATTTGCAGGAATGATAACGGAGGACAGTCCCGACCCCGAAGTAAAGCAGATGGCCGGTACAATTGTAAAAAGTGCAAACAGGCTTACCGATACACTGAACCTCATTCTCGATCTTTCAAAGATTGAAGCCAATAAGTTAGATCTTCGGCTAAGGAACATAAAAATATCCGGGTTAATTGAAGAGTCGATTAATCACTATAAGTTAGCGGCGAGAGAAAAAGGCATCGGTCTAGATTCAGTGTTAAAAGATAAGAATATTTCATCGATGATTGACGAAAGATTATTCTCACAGGTTATAGGAAACCTCATTAACAATGCAGTGAAGTACACACTTGAAGGCAAGGTAGACGTCGTACTGAAAAAAGAAAATGAGTATGCAGTTATTAAAGTGATCGATACCGGGATAGGTATTTCCGAAAATAGTCTTAACATTATTTTCGAACCATTCAGGCAGGCGAGTGAAGGCTACAATCGGAGGTTTGAAGGGACAGGATTAGGACTGACAATTACGAAGAAATTTGTGGAACTGATGAACGGAAGTATAGAAGTGGAGAGTAAATTGAATAAAGGTTCTGTATTTACACTTAAGTTTCCATTAAGTGTTGAACAAAACGAAGCTATAGAATTGCAGGCTGCGGAACGGCAGAATAAAGAAGGAAAACCGACCGGTAAAAAGAAGAATTCTCATCTTCTTTTGGTTGAGGATGACAAAATTAATGTTGATGTAATAAACCTTTTTCTGCGCGGTTACTGCAATGTTGATCATTCATCCTCGGCAACCGAGGCTATAAGGATGGTAAAGAACAAGAAGTATGACGCCATACTCATGGATATAAATCTTAAGGGGATGAGCGGACTTGACGCCGTGAGGGTGATCAGGGAGATGGATGAATACAGGCATACTCCTGTTGTTGCGGTAACAGCTTATGCAATGGCCGGAGACAAGAAAAGGTTTCTGAGCAACGGGTGTTCGCATTATCTTCCGAAGCCGTTCAGCAAGGTTGAGCTGATAGGGCTGCTGGAGGAGATATTGACGAATTGAGGAGAGGAAGATGAATGGATGGATGAATGAATGGGTGAATGGATGAATGAATGAATGACCTGCCTACGTTTCACTTCGGCAGGCGGGATGGATGGATGACCTGCCTACGTTTCACTTCGGCAGGCAGGATGGGTGAATGGGTGATTGAGTGATTGGGAGATTGAGTGAATGGGTGATTGGGAGATTGAGTGAATGGGTGAATGGGTGAATGGGTGAATGGGTGAATGGGTGAATGGGTGAATGGGTGAATGGGTGAATGGGTGAATGACCTGCCTACGTTTCACTTCGGCAGGCAGGGTGAATGAATGGGTGAATGGGAGATTGAGTGAATGGGTGAATGGGTGAATGGGTGAATGAGTGAATGAGTGAATGAGTGAATGAGTGATTGAGTGATTGAGTGATTGGGGGAATGAGTTTAGAGTGGAGGGAATTAAAGTGATAGGATTAATTTCTTCACTCTAAACTCAAGAGTCATTATCTTACTTATTCGGCTGCGTGGCAGTCGGTGCAGGTCAGGTCTTTGATATCTTCACCGAGATCGACGGGGTGTTTGAATGTCAGTCCATCCAGATTTACCCGTGTGGTATCATCAATTGTCTGTGCTATGATTGTATGGCAGAGGTTGCAGTCTTTCGAAAGCACATTTCCCTTCTCATCATAATGCTCGCCGTCGTGGCATCTGAAACACCCGCTGTAGTACATATGCCCGATATTATTAGGATATTTCTTCCAGCTTACATTCATCTCAGGGAAATAATTATTCTTATATATATCATCTATCGACCGGATACTCTTTTCGATAGCCGGTTTATCAGCTTGCGGGTAATAAACCGAATAGAAATTCTTTACGAATGTACCTATACTATCGAGGGCAGTTTCTTTATCGGTATAAGGTTTTTCAAGAGCTTCAACGGCTGTGCTCTTAATATAGGGAAGGGTAGTATCGATACTGTCAATCGACATAAAAACATTAACCATTCTGTTAGGCTGATTATAAATATGCGATGGCCTGTTATGGCAGTCGATACAATCCATTTTGCGGAGAAGTCCTTTATCCTCCATCTCCTTCTGATTAAACTTCACATCACCTTTCTTATACACCGTAACTTTACCTGTTTCACGGTTTCTTGCTTCGACCCAGTTTATAGTTTGTCTTGATGAATCGGCTGCGAGGTAAGTAACCTCATTATCAATATTCATATGCCAGTGGATGCCGGTCTGCTTTGCAAGTATACTATTACCTCCGCCGATCTTAAGCAGCATAGTAACTTTTGATCTTGTATTATTCTCATCCGACAGGAAGTAGTTGAAATCAACTTTCTTTTCTGCGAAGAAATTTCTCGGCCAGTGGCACTGCTCGCAGGTTCCCTGTGCAGGACGAAGATTCCAGATCGGGGTAGGTATCGGTCTTGAGTATTTATTAAACAATACGGAATAAACCTGGTAGGAACCGGATATCTTGGATTTAACAAACCAGCCGGCGCCGGAACCTATATGGCACTGGACGCAGCCGACCCTTGAATGCGGTGAATTTTTATAGGCAGTATACTCAGGGTTCATAACGCTGTGACAGATTGTTCCGCAGAACTGATCAGTCTCTGTATATTCATATGCTTTGAAGCTTCCGAACGCCGTAAAGAAAAGAAGTAAAATTGTACCTGTTGAAAATATAATGAATGATCTTCTCTGCCTTGGATCATTCAGATCCATACGGGGAAGACTTTTTTCTTCAAATGTGCCGGCGTGTTTTCTTTTCCGGGCATTCCAGATACCAATAGCGATGAGAACAAGTCCTATAATCAGGAATGCAGGAAGTATTATAAAAGTTACGATACCCGCATAGGCATTAGGCTCGGGTGTAAAAGCTTCAACTACGGTAAGAAAAAGGATAAGCCCGAAGCTAAGAAGTGCAAGTGCAGAGCCGATAAGTGTAGTTGTGTTATAAAACGTATCGGGGAAGCGTTTGGATTTCATGGTACCTCAATGATTTAAATATTATTTATAGGCGAAGATCATTGCATAAATTATCCATACAATAATACTAAATCCCGTTGATAAAGCAATCCATCCGAATATTTTGATAGCTCTGATCACGATCGGGGGATAAGGCTCAACCAGGAATTGATTAAGATTTCCGCTGCTGACCAGCTTACCATATTCATCCGGTCTGTCCAGTTTAAACTCTTCTACGGGCATTCGACCCGAAAATATAACAATATCCATGGGAAATTTCTCGGGTCTGAGGTGAGTATTGAAAAAATGTACCGTAAAGATAAAACCGGTGGCAAGGAGAGCTTCATCACTATGAATAATGGTAGCAACATTTATAAACCATCCGGGCAGGAATC
Source organism: uncultured Ignavibacteria bacterium (assembly GCA_963832715.1). GTDB lineage: Bacteria > Bacteroidota > Ignavibacteria > Ignavibacteriales > Ignavibacteriaceae > DATFVA01. Next base: position 31,420 of record CAWHVB010000006.1, read on the forward strand.
TTGTGAAAAATTCCGGCATCCAGAGGGAGAGTCCTGTAGAACCAATTACGAATATTCCCCAGAATACAGCAAAGTAGTCGAACTTCTCCCAGTATGTCCATCTTCCATACTGAGGTCTTTCCCCCATTCCCAAAAACCATTTCATTGAACCTATGAAATCCTGCAGGTCTTTTTTATTAAACATTATTCCGTCGGGATTAAAAATCATTTTTATAAATGATCTTGATTCCTTTTTCTTCTGTATAAAAAGATCGGTGAGATGTGTAATAAAAACGCCGAACATAATTACAGCGGCAAACCTGTGGATATAGCCGGCGCTTTCAAAACCGCCGAGCAGATGTGAAAGAAGTTTCGCCCAGCCTGTATAAGAGAACTTCAATGTCATTCCCGTTAATGCCAGGCTAAGAAAACTTACGATCATAAGTATATGAAGAACACGATTCAGTCTTGTGAATCTTTGATATTGTAATTTTGCGTTTCCGTTTGTTTTACCGTTCATTTACTCACTCTCAGATTTTTCAATTTTTGTCTCAGGATTTTCGTTCTTCTCGGCTTCCGCCAGTTTCTTTTTTAACTGTTTTCTATACTGGAGGGACCGCGGCAGCCACAGCAGAGTATGTACTCCGGCAATAAAGAAAGTTCCGATAAGCAGTCCGGTCATTCCCCAGAACGACCAGAAAAGCCAGGGATACTTCTGTGGATCATGATGTGTTGCATGGGTGAAATACCCGGCAAACTGCCTGGTAGCAGATTCATGACACTTCTGGCAGGTCTTCAGTACATTATCCCGGCTCAGGTGAGATCTCGGATCGGTCACCGGAAGAATATCGTGCGAACCGTGGCAGTCGTAGCACTTAGCTGTTTTAGAATAGCCGAGCTGAGAAACTTTGCCGTGGTAGGTATCAAAATAAGTTTTAGCGATTTCCTGGTGACAGTTGCCGCAGGTATTCATGATCTCCATTCTGAATCCCGCCAGGTCAGTTCTTTTAATAGTATGTGCGGTATGGCAAGTATTACATACCGGAAGCTTTTTATCCGTCTTTGTTATGTTAGGTGAGTGGACACTCTTATTAAAACTCTCTTCGATTCCGAAATGGCATCCGCCGCAGGTTTTTGCAATATTACCCGGATATATGCTCGATGAAGAATCCGTATGAGGCAGTTCTCTGTGTGCAGTGTGACAGTCGGTGCAGGTAGCCGTTACAGTAAGTCCGCTCTTCAATAATCCTTTACCGTGGATACTTTCAACATAATTACTTATAATATCCTTTTCAACGCCTGTATATCTTACAGCAGCTTTTTCGCCATCCCTGTGGCACTTACCACAGAGAGTTGGAATATTCGTCGGGAATGTCTGAGATCTTGAATCTTTTCTTCCAAGTACTCCGTGAGTACCGTGACATTCGGTACAAGTCGGAGCGTTCGGATCATTCTTAGCGAACAGCTGTCCGTGCATGCTCTGCGAATAATCCTGACCTACAGACTCATGACATTGTGAACAAACCACCTTATGGGTTATATTATCGCATGGTCTGACGTGAGAAGTATTGACTTCGGAATGGCACTGACTGCAGGCAATCTGTTTATGCATTGATCCTTTGACCTGGTCGTAATCAACATAGAGCGACCTTCCATCCACTGAGGACTTCAGATCCTTTTTTGCGTGGCAGGTTAAGCAATCCGAATCAGCCATTCCCTGGTCATAGAAAACTTTTCTTGCTTTATGGGGCTGATGGCAGTCGACGCATGCGGGCAGTACATTAGCTTCTTTCTCCCATAATGCACCTTTTATAACTTTCCTGTGTACGAGTTCAATTTCAGTGTGACACTTCGCGCAGGTAGAGGCAATATTTCTTCTAGCAATTGAAGACTTAGGATCGGTATGAGGGAGAATATCATGAGAAGTATGGCAGGATACGCAGGTAGCAGCAACAGCCAGTCCTTTTTTGAGCAAACCCTCACCGTGCATACTTTCGGAATAATTTTCGAGAATATGACTCTCGGGGATATTTCGCTGAAGCTGAACAGGGGATCCTTCCTTATGACAGCTGCCGCATACATAAGGAACGTTAATAGGGGCAACTCTGGATTTAGGATTTTTAACAGGGATAATATCGTGTGAGCCGTGGCAGGTCTGGCATGTAGGAGCAAGATTATCGTGCCGGGCTTTTGCTTTACCATGAAGGCTGTTATTGTACCGGGACTGAATATCATCGTGGCAGGCATCGCACTTAGCCGGCTGAACATCAGTAGTATGGGGGAACTCAGTTCCCTCCAGGTCCTGATGGCAGCTTATACATTCGACGTCCGAATGGACCGAGTTTGCCAGTTTTTTTTCATCGACGAACACTGAGAAAGAGTGCCCGTTTTTATGCCCCTTCAGGGTATTATCTGCATGGCACATAAGGCAGTCGTCATTTGCCTGTGCTTTAAGTACAGAAAGCGATGACAATAAAAAAATTGAAGTAATGAGTAACAGGTTAGAAATTAATGTTCGATACGACATAGTTTATCCCCGCACATAATCCGGTATAATCATAAAAAGGCATTTTTTAACAGGCCAGAATTTTAATTAAATCTTTTCAATTTCTTCAGTATTTTCTTCAAGCTTTTCATCTGCAGACTGAGATTCTTTCTTCAGGCGTTCGAGTTCTTTAGGATGTTCCTCAGCCATTTCTTCTTCAGAGATAGTTCCCTTAAGCCAGGACAGGTTGATAGGGTAGACCTCGGGATTAAAAATTACGAAGTAGAAGTGCCATACGACAATTGCAAGGAAAGCCAGCCAGGCTTCATAATAATGAATGGTTCTTGCAATATCCCAACCAAGCTTGGTTAACAGACCGATAAAAGTATTATCAAACCACATTATAACACCGGTAACCGACATAACTATGGTTCCCCATACGAGGGCCCAGTATTCAGCTTTTTCAACATAGCTGAATCGGTCAAGCATCGGTTTTACCTTTGAAAATCCCAGGTTATATTTAGCAATGCCTATAGCATCTTTTGCATCCTGCAGTTTTGGAAGAAGGTCTTTTACAAGCTGTCTTCCGCGTTTGGTCCCGAGTACATAATAAATATGATACAGGCTTGCCGCAACCATTATAACAGCCGCTATACGGTGCAGTATGCTGCGGTACTCAAATGCATCGCTGTTCAGATCTCTTATATGAGATACCCACCAGGCATCCGGGAATTTAAGCATGAAACCTGTTATAACAAGAGTGAGAAAACTGACGAGCAAAGCAAGATGCTGAATACGTTCATTCACAGTCATTCTCAGGTAGAGAGCGTGTCCGTGTCTCTCTTCCTTAATCAGTCCTCTCTGCTTCATTTTTTTGATCTTTGCCTTTTTAACAAAGTCGAAGATATTATGCAGAAGCATGAAGCCGATAGTTGAAACGATAAGGATGATATAAAGAGTTGATATCCAGTAAAGTATAGGTTCATCCTGTTTAGTCATTATTACGTGGATCTTACCCTTTGCAAAATTCTGATTAGCACCGGGATGGCAGGCGCCGCATGTTTTAGCAAGGTTATTTTTATTTACGAGCGAAGTAGGATCACTTGACGGCTTTATATTATGAACACCGTGGCAGCTTGAGCAGTTTGCAACAACAGTAGATCCGCCTTTCAGCGCAAGACCATGATAACTCTCGACATACGTCTTAAATCTTTCAGTAGGTATGCCGTATTTCTCAGCGAGGCGCACAGAACTATGGCAGGGAGAGCAAACCTGGGATGACACATTCTGATAAGCGACAGGCGACATGGGGTTTGTATGTCCGAGAATGTCGTGTTCCCCGTGGCAATCAGTGCAGGACGGCGCATCCGTTACACCTTTCTGCAGGAGAGAAACTCCATGAATACTTTCCCTGTACTGTGCGGAAATTTCCGTATGGCATTTACCGCAGGTGAAAGGGATGTTGAATTTATTTATTGATGAACTATCAGATGTAGGTGCTTCAATATCGTGGTGATTATGGCAGTTGATGCAGCTGGGTGCATCAGCATTTCCTTCAGAGAGCGCCTTTCCGTGGACACTCTGTTCATAAGCCTTTATAAAACCTGCGGAAGGTGTTGTTTTGGCCCGGATTTTAGGATCGTCGAGATGACATGACAGGCAGAGTTTCTGCTGGTTTAGTTTTGTTTGAAGGGAGTTTTTACCTTTGTTTACAGATACTATCGAGCTTTGGTGACAGGATATACAATTGGGCGCATCTTCAACACCTTCCGCAAAAGCTTTTGCATGTTCCTGAAAGAACAAATTTATCTTTAGCTTCCTTATGGCAATTGCCGCAGGACTCTATTAAATTCTTTTTATTCCACTTACCGTCTGGATTTGCAATTGGCGATACATTATGTGTGCCATGGCAATTTTTACAGGAAACATCCGGAGTTCCACCCATACCGTCAGCTTTAACCATCTGGGGATGAAAAGTATGAATTACCTTTGCATCTTTGTGACAGTTAAGGCAGTTGACCGGTGTAATATTCTCCTTATGAGGAACTTCCTCCGGATCAAATCCGACGTGACAAGATACGCAGTTTAACTTGCCGTGTACTGAGTGCTGAAAAACATTCTGACTAACATATATAGAAACTTCCTTTCCGTTTTTTTCCATTGTCATAGATTCATCGCTATGACACATCAGGCAGTCGTCATTCGATTGTGCATTAACATTCACTGCAAAGAATAACGAACAAACAAAAACAAAAAAGAACAACTTCATATCGGCAACTCCGGAAAAGAACATCTTCATCTCTGTATTACTCAGTTTTGTTGAACTGCAGCCTGTGCTGCGTATTGGTTAAAATAAATATAAGAACACTCATTTAGCTGATTTCAGTGAATTTAACCAGGCCGCAAGGGTATTCAGATTTTCTGCAGAACCCTTGAAAGCTGTCTTATGCAGTTTATCATTCTGCTTTACTTCCTTATTAAGGTACCGGATAATGAAATCAGTATTAAAATTATCACCTGTCGCCGAAAGATCAACAGCGTCTTTTTTATTACTTGCTATTCCAACAGTATTGACTGAATGACAGGCTGAACATTTACTTTCTAAAAATATTTTTTGTCCGGCCGGAACCGCTTCCTGGGCCATTGAGAATGCAAATCCAAATAAAGCAACTATCGCCATCACAAAAAGCAAATAGAACACAATATTTTTCATTATTTTAATTATCCTTAAATGAGTTTCGTAAATTCAACAGGTGTTATTCAAACATAATACCAACAAGTTCAGGGGTAAATAGTTGAAAAAATGAACATATTTTCCGGATAATTCTCAGTTATGGGAGGGAGAGAAAAACCCCTTCGCAAATTTTAGAATGGAGAAGGCCTACAAATAAGGCGTTAAACTCATATTTTATGCTTTATTATGAGACGGGGCGCTGATTAAATCATCATAATTGCTTTTCACAATTTCCATAAATCTTTCGGGATTCTTTAACAACCGGAAACCGAATTTTGAATAAAGATCATGGGCATCTTTAGTTGCAAGCATCCATCTTCTTATAGTTTTAAGCTCAGGATTCTCAAGGATTGCAGTCACAAGCTTTTTTGATAATCCCTTGCCGCGATGCTCTTCAAGGATAAAGACATCTGCTAAATAAGCAAAGGTAGCGTAATCGCTGACTACCCTGGCAAAACCAACCTGCTTATTATCAAGATATACCCCGAAACAAAGAGAGTTATTAATCGATTTTTTCAGGATGCTGAGGGGTCTTCCTTTCGCCCAGTAGGAGAGGGAGAGAAAATTGTAGATGACTTCTATATCGAGCAGCGATTTATCGGTACTGATATTAAGACTATTTGTTTCAGTCAATTCAGGTCCTTTAATGAAAATAATATTAATTAAGAAACCTAAATTTATAAGATTCCGGCTAAATAATTATACTATGCTGCAGGGGTGATTTCAGACCATCAGCGAAGCCATCTTCATAGTGACTTCATTCAGATCATAAGGTTTGTAAAATATTGAAGTTACATACTTCCTAAGGGAGGGCTCTATATCTTTTATTTTCTTATCATATACATATGTAATGATGACGGGCAGATCCGGCTTCTTTTCATTTAATTCCATACATAATTCCATAATATGCTTATTAGGAGCATCATCCAGGATAACCAGATCAAAGTCCGAAGATTCAGCAAATGCACCGATTGCCTTGAGGTTTGTGGTTGCAGTTACCGAATACGATTCCTGAAGGTACATCAGGAGACTGTAACAGAGGTTAAAATCGTGACTATAAAATAAAACGTTCTTCATTCTAATTTTCTTATGAATTTTCATTTCCCGAAGCGTTCCGGGTTCGTTTCTACAGGCTATAAACGTGCCAGATGGGTATTTTTGATTAAAAACCCACAATTTATTTCAATAACGGCAGTTTGAAGGGAGGGATATAAGCAATTACAGGATTAAAATTCCCCTTAATTTCTCGTAAATAAAAAGATGGAGAAAAACGTTTTTCAATTAATGAGAAAGCCGGATCAGGTTTTAATATCGAGTTCTTTAAGTTTACGGTATAGTGTAGACAATCCTACCTGGAGGTCCTCGGCAGTTTTTTCCTTATTGAACTTATTTTCTTCAAGGGTTTTCATGATCAGGTCTTTTTCATATCGCCTGATAGCATCGTCCAGCGACATTTTTCCGGAAAGATTAACCGGGGCATCATTAGGTTTAAATCCGGCGGGAAGATCTTTTAAGGTTATAAAATCACTCTTACAGAATATAACAGCACGCTCCATTACATTCTCAAGTTCTCTTATCTCACCTTTCCATTCATAGTTCATCAAAGCGCGAATAGCATCGCTGTCAATTCCTTTTATATTTTTATTCATTTCCTTACGATACTTATCGAGAAAATGATCTGCCAGCAGGGGAATATCTTCTTCTCTTTCTTTCAAGGCAGGAAGGTTTATTTCTATAACATTCAGCCTGTAAAAAAGATCCTCACGGAATCTTCCTGCAGCTATTTCATCTTTTAATATCCTGTTGCTTGAAGCAATAAACCTGACATTAACGGGAAGGGACATAGTAGTACCCACCGGGGTATACTCTTTTTCCTGCAGAGCCCTGAGAAATTTCACCTGGAGCTGGAGAGGCAATTCACTTATTTCATCAAGGAACAAAGTACCACCCTCGGCAGCTTTCATTAAGCCCTCTTTATCGGAGATTGCGCCGGTAAAAGAACCTTTTTTATGTCCGAACAACTCACTTTCTATAAGATTCTCCGAAATTGCACCGCAGTTTATTGCTACAAACGGTTTGCCTTTTCTCTTGCTCTTAAAGTGGAGTGATCTTGCAACAAGTTCCTTTCCCGTACCGCTCTTACCGGTGATCAACACAGTACTATCGGTATCGGCAACGGTATCGATCATTTCATAGACTCTTTTAATAGCGTGACTATTACCAATGATATTTTCAAAATCAAAATCTCTCTGTATCTCTTTTCTTAATAAACGGTTTTCGATAAGCAGATTTCTCATCTCGAGAAGGCGATTTATTTTTATAAGCAGTTCGTCGAATTCAACGGGTTTCAAAATATAATCGCTGGCTCCGCTTCTTAATGCAGCGATAGCAGTGTCGAGAGAACCGTATGCAGTTACTACAACAACAACAGTATGGATATCGAGCTTTTTTATTTCTTCCAGAAGCTGTATACCTTTCATTTCAGGCATTTCAAGATCGCTGACTACAAGATCGTAAGATTCTTTCAGGATCATATCATAAGCAACCCTTCCGTTCTCAGCCTCATGGACATTATAACCTTCTTTTCTTAAGACATAAGAAAGTGATTCCCTTATTATTTCTTCATCATCTACTACAAGTATTCTCTCATTCATTTTTTGATATTCCTATTGTTTTTACGTATTTAACGGGAGGGAAATTATAAACCTTGTATATTCTCCGGGTATGCTCTCCACTTCAATATTTCCCTGGAAACTTTTAATTATTCCATAACTTACCCACAACCCCAGTCCCGTTCCTTTACCCGGTTTTTTTGTCGTGTAGAACGGTTCGAAAATCTTACCAAAATTCTGCTCTTCAATCCCCGGTCCGGTATCGGTGAATTTTAATATAATATTATCATCATCCACATGTGAATTTACGGTGATCTGTTTTTTCCTGGTTTTTAACGGATCGTCGGTCATAGCATCGACCGCATTGATTAATATATTTATGAAAACCTGCTGTACCTGGTCCGAGATCAAAGGAAGGAGGGGGATATTATGCCCGAGCTCCAGAATGAAATCAACGTCTTTAGCACGAGCACCAACTTTAACAATTTCAACTGCTTCTTTAATGCTTTCATTGATATTCATGACCTGGAGTTCATAATCTGAAGGTCTGGAGAAATCAACGAGATCGCGTATAATTTTCGATATTCTTGTCACCTGGCTTCTAACAAGTCCCAGTTTATCCTTAACAAAATCGTCTTCAGTTGTTCTGAGAACAACCTGCACCAATGCGGAAATAGAAGCAAGGGGGTTGCCGACTTCGTGAGCTATACCGGCAGCGAGTGTTCCGATACTTTCCATTTTCTGAGTATGAATTAATTGCTTTTCAAACATCCTCTTTTCACTCAGGTCGCGGTGTATTCCGAAAAAGCCCCATATCTTGCCTTTTGAATCAAGTATAGGAGAAACGAGAAGCTGAGTGTAAAAAGGTTCACCGTTCTTTTTTTTATTTTCCAGTTCGCCGACCCATACTTTCCCCGAGTTAATTGTATCCCACATATGCTTCCAGAATTTCTTAGAATTCTTTCCGCTGCCGAAAATGCCGGGATTTTTACCGATCAGTTCTTCTTTAGAATACCCGCTGCTCTCCACGAATGCCGGATTCACATAAATCATTCTCCCGCTCAGGTCCGTAATCTGAAGCGGGTTGACAGTATTTTCAGCGATATTATAAAACCTGAGCAGATTCATTTCACGTTCTTTTTCAGCGGTGATATCGTGAGCCATTACGAAGAAATAGAGTTTTTCCTGCTTATCTATTACCTGGAGACTCGGTGTGAAGACAATATTAACATCGACTGATTTTTCAGAAGAAATAAATTTAGCGATAACACTGCCGCTTTTATTCTGAGTAACGCAAGATTCAAATGTTGTCGACACCTCTTCCTTATATTCAGGTTCAATAATATTCAGGAATTTTCTTCCTTCAATCTGGTTCAGTGGGACTCCCAGTTTTATTGCCCCGGAGATATTAACATCGAGTATTTCGCCGGCAGATGAGATAATGAAACACATGTCCTGGAGACTATTGAAGAGGTCAAAATCGAATTTGAATGTTTTTTCCAGCAGTTCTTTTCTTAGCATTTAGTTCGAAACCTTATGGGTAAACTCATAAATTTATAAACAGAAATTTACTTTGCTTTTGGATGAACAAAAATACAAATAATTATTCTCAATTCTGAGAAGAAAGGGAGGAAAATTTGTGTTTTTAGTTTTTTTTGGACTCATTTGGACTATTGCTATATATTAAATTATTCCAATTTTTTAAGCTAAATCAAGTTAGAACATTAATATCCAATATACATGAATCACTTACAGGATGTATCGGGGTTCTAAACCTGCATTGTCAATTCTTTCTTTTTACTCCGCTTAGCGGAAGAAGGCACAGAACAAATCCTTCTTTTTATTTTTATTGGCCTTACTGCCAGTGACACAAAGGTCACTATTTTAATGAATAAACACTATGCGTTTTTAAAAGTCTTTTCTTGGCGCAAGAAAAGTAACAAAAGAACATGCTCTGCAAAAGAATTGCTAAAAAATTACTCCATTTCGCTTCGATAAATAAATCTGTCCGCCAACATCACTTCGTTCCAGTTGGCAAACCGACAGTACTGGCGCGTCCAGATACGAATCACGACTCGGACAGCATTTATCGATTATCCCGCCCTAAGTTTTGGATATATTAGGCGGGATAACCGCTCCATTTCGTAATTTTTTCCCCCACCTATTATGATTTAATATAAATTCGGACGGGGGACCGCAATTCTTTTGAGGAGCGGGCGAACCACGTATCTCAGACCCCCTGACTAGACTAAAACAAGAAAATACACGTAAATGTTATTTCGAACATCAACCTCCTCCGGAACCTGAGGGATTCCAGGCAGCTTTTAAAAATCTCCAACAAACATCTGCTTTGATAAGGCGGCAAAATAAGTAAGGAAGAATTGTTTTATTTCTTTTCTAAAACTTAAACTATTTTGATGCATTAAGTTTAAGTTGGATAGCACTGGGCCAGGTTATAAATAACCTTGAGTTTTCATGAGTTCTGCGCACAGGAGAGCACCGCCGGCTGCTCCCCGCATTGTATTATGAGAGAGTATGACAAACTTAAAATCGAAAAATTTATCTTCTCTCAATCTTCCTATGCTTACTGCCATACCTTTATCGACATTACGGTGGATCTTAGGCTGGGGATAATTATTTTCGTGGAAGTAATGTACAGGCTTCAACGGTGCAGATGGAAGGTTAAGTTTCTGCGGTTCCGCTCTGAATGATTCCCATGCCTCAATTATGTCTTTTATCCCTGCCTGCTTTTTCAGCTTAACCTGTACACATTCAGTATGACCGTCAACCACAGCAACCCTGTTGCACTGTGCGCTGACTTTTATATTATTGTTCTGAATTCCATATTCACTCAATGAGCCGAAAATTTTATTAGGCTCGGTTTCAAGTTTTTCCTCTTCGCTTCCGCCGATAAATGGAATAACATTGTCTATTATATCAAGACCCGAAACACCCGGGTATCCGGCTCCGGATATGGCCTGCATTGTTACGACATTAACGGATTCGACTCCGAATCGATCAACAAGTGGTTTCAGGGCGAGGACGAGTCCAATTGCAGAACAGTTAGGATTAGTTACTATACAGCCATTATTATAAGTCTGTTTTTTTACCAGTTCAAGGTGTCCCGGATTAATTTCAGGAACAAGCAGGGGGACAAATTTATCCATCCGATGATTTTTGGAATTTGAAATTACCGTATAACCGGCATTAGCGAAGGTCTCTTCAATTTCACCGGCAACAGAGGAATCGAGTCCTGAGAATGCAACCCGAATACTGCTATCGGGCTCGCAATTCCTTACTTCAAGTTCGCCTATATCTTTAGGAAGAGGGTCATTCAATATCCAGTTAACAGCGTCTTTATATTTTTTCCCTGAAGACTTATCGGAGGCGGCTACCATTTTAATCTCAAACCAGGGATGACCGGCGAGGAGTGAAATAAACTTTTGTCCCACACTGCCTGTAGCACCAAGTACTGCTACGGGAATTTTATCAGAACTCATAAGATGAAACCCGGGAAATATTCATGAATAAAGTGATTTGTAAAAATAGTAAAATATAGAGGAAGAAGGAAAATGGAGTAGGGAGGTGGGAAGATGAGAAGATGAGAAGATGAGAAGATGAGAAAATAAGATGATGAGAAGATGGGAAGATGAGAAGGTAAGAAGATGAGAAGGTAAGAAGATGAGAAGGTAAGAAGATGAGAAGGTAAGAAGAGGAAGAAATGGCGGATTAGCAGAGGTGCTAATCCGCCGAATTAATCAATTAAAGGAAAATGCCGGATCTTTAAATTTTATTTTAGCAGGAGCATCTTCCGGGTTTGTGAGAAAGTTCCTGCGGTTAATTTGTACAGGTACATTCCGCTAGGCAGATCAGCCGCATTAAAATCAACTGTATAAGTTCCAGCTTCTTTTTGACCGCTGATAAGCGTTTTAATTTTTTGTCCCAGTGTATTAAATATTTCAAGACTAACGAAAGACTTAACCGGTACTGCATAGCTTATCGATGTAGCAGGGTTAAACGGGTTCGGGTAATTCTGAGATAATGTATATGAAAGCTTATTCAGATCCACATTAACAACATTTGAATATGTAAAGGTCCCGTCAAAATCGATCTGCTTTAACCTGTAATAATATTTACTGCTGTTCAGATTCCTGTCGGTAAAAGTATAGACTGACTTTTGAGTTGTAGTTCCATTGCCTTTAACGAATCCGATTGCAGCATAATTATAATTATCCGTGCTTCTTTCAATACTAAATCCGCGGTTATTGGTTTCCGTAGATGTATTCCAGTTAAGAATTACAGTACCACCGGAGACAGTACCGGTAAATGAAACCAGTTCTACCGGAATTGCAGATGCAATATCTCCATAGACTCCATTATGTCTTTCATTGTATTGAAAGACAGGAAGAATATAATTGTCACCTGCGAACGGATAGCCGGTGTCCCATAAATGGATCAGTACGAATGCAGACGAACCGAATCCCTGGTTGCCTGCTCCGAGGAGATCGAGCGACCCGCTGTTATCAACATCAGCCAGGGCGGGCATCTGGTAAAAGCTGTTATCTCCGGAAACTGAAATCGGCCATCCGGGTAATATTGAACCGTCAGCACTGTAACCGTGATACAGAGGTGCTCCGTTATCATCAGTTATCAGGTCTATTGTTCCGTTATTATCAAGATCGCCGAGAATGATCTGGCTATTGATGGCATTAACGGGTCCGATAGGGAATCCCGTAAGTGCAGTACCGTTAACATTCCAGGCATAAACATAATCTACAGGCGTGGTGCTCAATACCTGGTCGCCCACGGCGATATCAAGAATATTATCTCCGTCTATATAACCTACTGCCGGAGGAGTATAAACCCAGTTGCCGGTTATTTTCGGCCACCCGGGATAAACAGAACCATCATTCTTAAGTATATGCACATACCCCTGGCCGCTGCTGGATTGTGAACCGAAAATTATTTCGCGGATTCCATCGCCGTCAACATCAGCGAGCACAGGCGATGAGTAGGAATTTGTTACGCCAGCCGGCAGATTGAAAGGAAATCCCGGCAGTATATTCCCGGTAATATCCATAGCATAGAGGCTGAGATAGGATTCGCATATAATTTCCGGAACTCCGTCACCGGTGATATCACCGACAGCAGCACTTGAAGCCGGAACATGGTTTAATGACTGGGTCCACAGAACAGAACCGTCTCCTTTGTAAACCCATTCTTCACCGAGAGGATAAATACGTTTATTGACAATAATTTCAAGTGCCCCGTCGCCGTCGAGATCGGCAAGTACAGGAGTCCTTGTGGAATAGCCGTGGTTCACAGGAAAACCGGTTACGAGAGTACCGTCCTTATGCCATGCATAAATATTTCCCTGTGAAGTGCCAAATAAACTTGTTACAACAATTTCACCTTCGCCGTCGCCGTCAATGTCGCCGAACGCCGGAGCGCTCTGAGTAGGCTGGGTTAGTGTTTTGGGCCAGCCGGGTACGGGGGTACCGTCCATATTAAACGCCTGAACGGTGTAAGTTATACAGTAGACAAACTCAAGTTCGGGATCATTATCCATATTGCAGAATATTCCGCCTTCAAGAGAACTTCCGGCAATCTGGATAGGAAAATTATTGAACAGGGGAAATGAATCTACTTCAGCAGGATTATTCACGCCTGCGGGAGGTATATAATTTATTCTTCCCATTACATCAGGGATGACCGGTAACGATTTAAATAATTGTTTTACTTCCTGGTGGTTAGTGGTTATCCTTGCCTGCTGCGGGAAGGCAGTCGTAGAAAAAACAACAAGAATGACTGAAAGGGTAAAGATTTTTTTTTACCATAGTATCCCTCTCTTTTTTTAGATTAGCAGAAAATGTAATTTACATTCTGAACTTAGAATAAATTAAACAATAAATCAAAAAAGAAATAAGATATGTGAGACTATGAAAATAGGATTAATACAATATGACCCGGAGTGGGAAAATAAGAAGATGAACAGTGATAAGATCAGCTGGCTGCTGTCGCACAACTTTGAAAAACAGGAACTGCTCGTTTTTCCGGAAATGACTCTTACCGGCTTTACCATGAAAGCTGCTGAAAATGCCGAAGAACTAACAGGCGAGAGTTTTTCTTTTTTCTCTGAACTGGCGCGGAAATATTCGTCGCATATACTTGCAGGCATTATAGAGAAGAGCGAAAAAAAATATTATAATTCCCTGGTGCATATCAATTCCGAAGGCAAGCTTTTAAAAACATACAGGAAGATACATCCTTTTTCTTATTCAACTGAGGATAAGAATTATACGAAGGGGGAGGACACTGTACTTACAAAAATTAACGATCTGAGTACCGGATTATCTATATGCTATGATCTGAGGTTCCCGGAACTTTACCGGCAGTATGCAAAGAAAAAAGCAGATATGATAGTCGTAATTGCAAACTGGCCTGATACAAGAATTGAACACTGGAGAACTCTGTTAAGGGCAAGAGCTATAGAGAACCAGTGTTATGTACTTGGAGTGAACAGGGTAGGGAACGATCCCGAACTGAAATACAACGGGTACAGTGCGGTGGTTGATCCAATGGGGAATGAAATTATATCTGTTTCCGCTGAAGAAAAAATAGTGACTGCAGATGTATATAAAGAAAAAGCAGATGAAGTAAAGACCAGTCTTCCTTTCTTAAATGATATAAGGCTGATCTGATATGCATCAATTCAAAAAGACAATAAACTTTTATGATTGTGACCCTGCGGGGATATTATTCTTCGGAAGAATTTTTGAAATCTGCCACTCTGCCTATGAAGATATGATAAACTCTTTTAACCTCGGTTTGAATTACTGGCAAAATACAGAATATGCAGTACCTATTATTCATACCGGCGCAGAATATCTGCATCCTCTGCGGCCGGGTGATCAAATTACTGTAGAGGTTGCTGTAAGTCAGCTTAAAGAGAGTTCATTTGAACTGAGCTATGTGTGCAGAAAAGAAGACGGCAGAATAACGAATGAAGTGAAAACTGTTCATGTTTTTATAAGCCGGAAAGATTGGAAGAAGATCCCGATTAATGCTGAGGTAAAAGAACATCTTTCGAAACATACTAACTGAGCAGTATTTCAATTTCCTCTTTAACTTTTTCCCTTAATATTTTTCCAAGGGATGTTCTTGGAATCTTTTCAACCGGGAAAAAACGTTTCGGGATTTTAAAACCAGCGACCTTCCCAGTCATAAATTCGATAATTGTATCGATGGATATCTTACGACTCATGACGAGAGCAGCGGCAACTATCTGTCCCCATTCCGCGTCAGGCAGAGCAAATACGCAGCTCTCCTTTATTCCGGGCATCGAGTTTAATAAAAGTTCAATCTCTATCGGGTTAACATTTTCCCCCCCGGTAATAATGAGGTCTGTTCGTCTTGCCTGGATAAACAAGTCCCCATCTTTATCGACATAGCCTATATCCCCGGTGTGATATTTTCCATTTACGAGTTTTTTAGAACCGCTATGCTGATCTTTATAATAACCATGGAACAGTGAATTCCCTTCAATTAATACTTCACCGGCAATTCCCCCGGGAGAAAGTTTTAGCGCCTCATTCTCTATGAATATTTTATTTTTGCCGAGCGGTTTTCCCACCGATAATGGTTTAAGGCTGACGCTTGATGGATTATTGGCTGTAACAAATGCGGATGTCTCGGTAGAACCATATACATTTGATATTCTGCATCCGATCGATACAGCTTCTTTTTATTAATTCCTCATTGGCAAAACCTCCGCCGAGGAGAAGATTTTTTAATTCTTTTCCCGGTTTCCAATCGGTTTCAAGAAGTCTTTTCAACTGTGTAGAGACAAGAGACACAAGAGTTGGTTTTTGATTATCGAGCGAATCCCTTAAATCCGTATGTTTTAAGGACTCAGGAATAATAAGCGAAGACCCGAACCGCAAAGTCCTTGTTAATATTGAAAGGCCTCCGATGTGATAAAAAGGCAGACTAGCGAGCCATTTATCAACCCGCGACTGAGAAAGGAGATCCTGACTATTATCTGCACTATTCAACAGATCATTCAAAGAATGCATTACCCCTTTGGGTTTGCCGGAAACACCCGAAGTAAACATTATCAGCGATATGCCCCCGGGGTTAATATCAGTTAATTCAAAAGCTCCGGTGTCAGGGGGAGATTGAATGAAAGCCTCCGCAGGTATAAGGGCAGGCAGATCACGTTTTTCTTTTTCATTGTAGAAAAGAAATTCCGCATCGGAAAAATTTATAATATCCGTTAGTTCAGGATCGGCTAATTTTATATTAAGCGGCACCGCGCAGGCATTCAGACTCCATAAGGCAAGAAGATAAACTGCATACTCAGAGTTATTCCGGCTGAGCAGCGCAACTTTGGTATTTTCTTTCATCCCAAGGGAAGATAGGTAAGCGGCGGTAAGGAGGATTTTCTTTTCAAGTTCTTTATAGGTAATAATATGTTGATGAGTGATGACTGCAGGATTATTATCAATTGCGTACGAATCATTGCGAATGATTACTTCGAGTATATTCATTGTTATCCAATGTTTAAAGCACCATTAATAACCGGGAAAGGATCATTTACTATTGTGTTTTTAAAGTAATCTGCAACAGCAAGACCATGTGCAGTCTGATCTTTTAAAATACCTGCTGCGAATACAGCTGCCGACCTGCCTATTGAAGTTTCAAACGAAGAGGTTATAACTACTTTTAAGTCCTTTTTTTCGGCTTCTTCTATTATTTTCATCGTGGCAGTAAGTCCTCCAAGCATCATCGGTTTCAGAACTAAAACAGATGCAAGGTTATTACTGATAATATTCACAGCATCATCATAACTCCTTACCGATTCATCGGCGGCGAGAGGTATTGAAGTTTCGCTGCTGATTTCGGGGAAATTACTTATTAAAGCTACCGGTTGTTCTACATACTCAATATCGAATTGTTCAAGCCGCCGGAGATTATTGATCGCATTCTGCATACCCCATTTGCCGTTCGTGTCGAGGCGCAGCTTAAGATTATGACCGGCTTCATTCCTGATGTTTTTAACTATCTGAAAGTCCTCCTCAAAATCCGCTCTTCCGGTTTTAATTTTTATTGTTCTAAATCCCTTTGCTTTTAGTTCCCTTGCTCTTTCGACAGCCTCATCCGGTTCTACCATGCCGATAATACCATTGACTACAACATTCCTGGCGACAGGTTTATTAAACAATTCACTGAGAGTTGTTTTCCGCATGACGCAGATGAGATTTAGCATTGCCTGTTCCAGACCGCTCCTTAAAGCGGGGAGACAAGCTGAACTCAGAAAGGCTTTCCTGAACAGAAGGGAGCAGATCATTGAGATCGAATCTAAGCCGAAGATTTATATTTTCAAGGGCCTCCGCGTCATCTTCATAGCTCTCCGATCCGAACTCAGGAAGAGGGGCGGCTTCACCGATACCTTCAGCCCCGCTGAGATCCTTAAGCGAAATAATGAATCCTTTTCTCTCCACCATTTTTCCTGCAGAAGTATAAAAAGGCATTGCAAGCTTAAGGCTGTACGGAGAATATGTAAGTTCAAGATTTGTCACAGCGCGAGGCCTGCAGAAAACAATATCCCGAATAAAGCAGAAAGCGTTGCTGTAAGTTCGAGAGTTTTGTTAAGATCTGTTCCTTCAAGGGTGGTTATCATTTTTATTGCTTTTGCTGCAAAGGGAACAGTAAAATATGGGAGGAAAATCCACACAGTATAATCAAAGAATAAGAATAGAATAAGAGGGGTCAGAAAAGATATAAAAATCAGGAAAATAAACTGGTAGCGGGTAAATGTTCTTCCCATTTTTACGGCAAGAGTATTTTTATTTGCCGCACGGTCTTCTTCAATATCGCGGTAATTGTTTACTACAAGGATGTTGGTAACGAGAGAACCCACCGGCACAGAGGCGACAAGGGATACAAAGTTTATATGGTGCGAATGAAGGTAGTACGTAAACACTGTTCCTATAACGCCGAAAAAACCGAAAACAAAGATATCGCCAAGACCATTATAAGCAAGAGGGAAAGGTCCTGCTGTATAGGCAATACCAGCAATGATTGAAAATACACCAACTATAAGGATTATCCATCCGCCGACATATACAAGATAAAGTCCCAGGAGAAACGAAACGAGAAAAGTAATTATAATTGCGAGCTTCATTTCAGTAACCGTGATCAGACCGCTGGCAAGCACCCGCCTCGGACCTTTACGTTTCTCATTATCAGCGCCTTTGGTGTAATCATAGAGATCATTTGTATAGTTAGTCCCGATCTGAATCAGGATAGAACAGAGGAGAGCAACGAGAGAGTATAGAGGAACAAAGATTCCCTCGCTAACTGCAACCCCCGAGCCTACAAATACGGGAACAATTGCAGCGAAAAGAGTTTTTGGACGGCTGGCTATTATCCAGCTTTCAAGTTTTGTCGGTATTTCTGATTCTTTTTCCATTCGTCTTTCAATTAAGGCAGTTTCGGAAATTTATTAAACTCAGGTTTTCTTTTTTCAAGATATGCTTTTTTGCCTTCCTGGGCTTCCTCGCTCATGTAATATAACAAAGTTGCATTGCCGGCAAGTTCCTGGATGCCGGACTGACCATCGAGTTCTGCATTAAAGGCAGATTTTAGCAGACGGATTGCGAGGGGACTTTTCTCGAGTATCTTCCGGGCCCATTCAACGCCAGTATTTTCGAGTTCATCAACAGGTACTACCTTATTTACCAATCCCATCTGAAAAGCTTCATCAGCATTATACTGGTCGCAAAGATACCATATTTCTCTCGCTTTCTTCTGTCCGACTATTCTAGCCAGGTAACTCGAACCGAAACCTCCATCGAAGCTACCGACTTTAGGACCTGTCTGACCGAAAATTGCATTGTCGGCCGCAATAGTAAGATCGCATACAACGTGGAGCACGTGCCCTCCTCCGATAGCATAACCGGCTACGAGAGCTATTACAGGTTTAGGCATACTTCTTATAAGTTTTTGAAGATCAAGCACATTTAATCTTGGAACACCATCCTTTCCGACATATCCCTGGTCGCCGCGTATCCTCTGGTCTCCTCCCGAACAAAACGCATATTTCCCATCCTCTGCAGGTCCGTAACCTGTCAATAACACAACCCCGATCTCCTGGTCCTCGCGGGCATCTGCAAAAGCATTATACATTTCAATTACCGTTTCAGGGCGGAAAGCGTTCCTAACTTCAGGGCGGTTGATAGTTATCTTAGCGATCCCATCCATTTTTTCATAAATAATATCCTGGTATTCACCGGCTCTTTTCCAGTTAAATGTCATCCTTTACCTCGAAATTTTTTGAAGTATCTGTTAAAAATATTGAAAAGTTGTGAAAGTTAGAATAAATATAGCATGAGGAAGTTAATTAGTACAGGGGAGGGAGCACAGGAGAAAATATTAAGGGGTAATTTGGTGTTCATCTGATGGTCATCAGTCAGTTCAGAGTTAAATTTTTAAGAAGGATTTCAGGAAATCATTAACCGTGATAATGAACTTCCCGGGTTCTTCGAGGTGAACCGTATGACCTGCATTTTTAATTATTCTGTGTTTTGCTGACGGAAATTTTTTTACAATGCTTTCATTTATAGCAGTAAATTTTGTGTCGAGTTCACCTGTGATAAGGAGTGTTTTGGCATTTATATTTTTCAAGAGGATAAACGGATGGCATTCTGCCGGTACTGAAGCCAGATAAAGAATTTGATAAACCGACAGGATCATTCTGAGCTTTACTTTTTTTAATTTCATTTCTTTTTCCATCTGAGAAACGAAGCAGGGAGCCAAAAATATCTTTCTGCATCCACAACTCAACGAAATCTTCTACCGGGTGAGACAATATATACCGGGCTAAGTCGTCATCCTCTTTAATCCTTTTTTCTCTCTGCGTTTTATCTTTAATTCCCGGGGAAGCACTCTCAAGGATCAAACCGAGAATCCTTTCCGGGTAAGTAAAAGCATAACACAAAGCGAGCCGCCCTCCCATCGAATAACCGGTTAAAATTATTTTATCTTCTGTAAAGTGTGTTATTAGCTTATTAAGCTGTTCAACCTGGAGTTCCCAGGAATACAGCGATGGATCGTTGGGAAAATCGCTTTTGCCATGACCGAGCAGGTCGATTGTGAATTTATTAAACCTATTGTCTATTTCCGGAATGACTTTGGACCAATCCTCTGAACTGCCGGTAAAACCATGAAGAAAAAATATATTTACGGCTGATTTATCAATTTTGGGAGGCTGGTTAACATTCAGAAAAACGCCGGAGTACTTTACTTTCATTCAATTCCTTCAGGCAGACTTCCCGCTTTTCTGAAGTACTCTTTTTCTTATTCTGATGGAAGCCTTCATATCAGTTTTAATTTCGAGCACGGTAAGTTTTTTCTCTTTGAATGCTGCTGCCATCGATTTCTTAAGGTCATCACGGTCTGAGATAACCTTGTGAACAGCATTAAAGCTTTTAACTATTGGACCGAAATCAAGGTTATGAGGATTAACAAAGTAATCTTTGAATTTTTTTCCATACGATGATACAGGGAGCATTCCGAATATCTCGCCGCCGTTATTATTTATAAGAATTACCAGAAGAGGAATTTTATACTTTTCCGCACTTAAAAGGGAAGTGATGTCGTAATAAAATGCCATATCGCCGGTAATGAGTGTGACAGGCTTATTTAAGGCCTTCTGAAGACCGAGAGAAGTTGACAAAATTCCATCGATCCCGCTGGCACCGCGATTGGAGCTGACAAGAATCCTCTTTTCCGTCTGCTCTGAAAAGTAATCGAGATCTCTCACAGGCATGCTGTTGGATACCATAACCCGGGAATTATCCGGCAAATTATTTATAACTTCGGGAATAATCGGGCACTCATTTGAAAGGGATAATTTTGTCAGCAGCTGCATCCTTTATCTTCCGTGCCGAATTATCCGCCTGAATATAACGATCAAGCCAATCGCGGCTGTTTTTCATTTCCACATCCTCAATAAGCAAACGGCAGAAAAGAGAAGGGGAGGATTTACAGATTCCCGAAGCATTATTCCATGGATCGAATACATCACCGTGCTCATTTATAACGTAACGCTTTGCAGAGATTTTTCCGAGCCAGTTTTCCACTGCTTTAGATGAAGGTGTTCTTCCGAAGTGGAGAATAACATCAGGACAGTTTTCATTTACGAATTTATCATTTCGAAGGAAAGCTTCATAATTAACAATTATGTTCGGGGACTTATTTCCATACCTTAACCCGGAACAGGCATCTGCTATCACCGGATAATTCATCATTTCAGCGAGACTGATCAGATCCTTTTTTATTTTGAAATCATGTTCCATCGGACCTGCCAGTATCAAAGCTTTCGAAGAATTATTAATGGCGTGCAGGATTTCCCTATAGATATTTCTGCCGGGTTTTACTTCACTTTTCAGGAAGATATTTTCATGGGTTTTGTGAGCTTCGATCAGTTTAAGAGTACTTTCACTGATCTCATCAGTAAATGCGTCCGGCTCGAATGGTTTGCGGAAAGGAAAGTTAATATGAACGGGGCCTTCCACACTATGGCTGAAAGCCAGGAAGGCATATCTTCTTATCCTTCTGATTCCTGATGCTGAAGTTCCCGGAAGACCTGCATCTTTAAAATACCTTATATGATTACTGTAGAGATTATGCTGGTTAATTGTCTGGTTTGCACCGCGTCCTATCAGCTCAGGAGGACGGTCGGCTGTACAGACAATCAATGGTATTCTCTGCTGATATGCTTCTATTACTGCAGGGTATATTTCAGCTGCAGCTGTTCCCGAGGTAGTGATTACGGCAACAGGTTTCCCTGATGCTTTTGCGAGTCCCAGTGCAAAGAATGCACTGCTCCTCTCATCTATATGCACGAAGCATTTGAACCTTTTATTCGAGGCGGCGGCTAACGTCAAAGCCGTGCTTCTTGAACCCGGAGAAATACAGATGAACTTCACACCAAGATCTGCGAGCCTATCAAAAAAGTTTTCTGTCCAGAATATATTCCGGTTAATTTTCATTATTGAAGATTGAAAGAAATGGTTTGAGTTTGAGTTCCGTTTCCCTGTATTCCTCATCAGGATTACTTCCGTTTACTATTCCGCAGCCGGCGTAGACTATGAGTTTTTTTCCTGCTGCGAGAGCTGAGCGGATAGCAAGCACTACTTCTCCTTCGTTATGCAGGTTAAGCCAGCCGATCAACCCTGCATACAATCCGCGCTGATGAGTTTCGGTCTTTTTTATGAGATTTAATGCTGCGTCGGCCGGGGATCCGCAGACGGCGGGTGTAGGATGGACTTTCCCGATGATGTTTATAAAGGTATTATGTTCATTAAGGCTGAGTTTTATAGTCGATTTAAGGTGCTGTATATTCTGCAGTTTTTTGACGGACGGATCACTAATGACGAGATCTTCTACAGATTTAGACAGGCAGTCATATATATAGTTTATTACAATTTCGTGTTCATTAAGGTTCTTCTTACTTGTAAGGAGATCTTTTTCAATAGTTACATCTTCTTCACTGCTGCCGCCGCGGTCCGCAGACCCTGCCAGTATTTCAAGAGTCATTTCCGATCCGTTGATCTTTGCCAGGGTTTCAGGTGAGGCCCCGATGAAAGATGATTTACCGATATGGAACAGAAACAATGTACATTCAGGGTAGTTAGTTACAAGGCTCTTAAGGATCGGTTCAATTGAAATATCAGTTGTAAATACCAGTTCGACGGTTCTCGAAAGCACAACCTTCTGCAGGCCGCCGTCTTCAATTTTATCCAATAAGCTATTTACCTGGTTTTTCCATTTCTTTTTATCCTTGGGTTCATCACCTGTTTTTTTAATTACGCGTAATTTTGAAGATTCATCCCCGCCGGACTCTGTATAAAATAATTTTAATACATATTCGAGCCTGGTTAACAGGTTCTCAACTTTTATTTTCGGAGAAGTAAACGAATTAAAGACGAAGTAATAATTCCCGTTATCGTGCAGGTAGATAAGTTCAGGGACAAACCATACTGAGTCATCAAAATCCTGCCAGTTATCATCCGAATGTTCGACAGTAAATTTCATGCCGCCCATCAGCAGAGGAAAGGAAATGTCTGCAAACTCCCGTCTGTTTGTAACGAAATTTTCACGCAATTCCTTAAGTTTCTTTTCAAGCGATGAGAAACGTTTTTCACCTTTTTCAGTAAGTGTAAGAATGGAGTTAATACCCAGGAAGAACCGATCCTCAGCCGGTTTTTCAGAATAAAATAACACCTCCTGTTTTTTACGCAGTCCGTTTATCCGGGGGTATAAATCAATCTTTTCTGCCGGAAAAATAAAACTCAGAAGAGACTGTCCCTGGTGCGTCCTGATAATATTTTCATTGGTTTTTATAAATTCAGCAAACGAGGATGCGGCTGTTTGAGTAAGATTGTCTTCCATCAATGATAATATGCTTTTTGGTTATCGGTAAATTTCAGATAAAAAGATTAAAATTTCAATAAAAACTTGTGTTATGGAATACTAATTGGTTTTAGACTTAAAATATAATGTCCTCCTCGATAGTGTCGAGGATCTTCAAATAACTTTCATAACGGTATACGGATATCCGCCCTTCGTCTACTGCATCAATAACTGCACAACCCGGCTCATGCTGGTGGGTGCAGGTATTAAATTTACATTTATTTATATAAGGAAGAAATTCCGGAAAATAATGTCCCAGGTCCTCCTGTCTCACCCCATAGGGTTCAACCTCACGTATGCCGGGGGTATCAATAATATAAGTGCCGGACTCAATTTTGATCATCTCCGCAGTAACTGTTGTATGAGTTCCTTTATCTGTAAATGAACTTATGATGCCGGTGCGAAGATTCAGAGAAGGGTGGATAGTATTAAGAAGGGAAGACTTTCCTACGCCTGAATGTCCCCAGAAAAGAGATTTCTTTCCCTTCATTTCATTTTTAAGATCACTTATCCCTGTTCTCTTTTTTACACTTGTGATGAAAACATCATAGCCTGCTGATCTGTACAACTCCGCCCAGCCTTTTATTTGTCCGTGTTCATCCAGGTCTTTTTTATTTATTATGATGTTTACTTTAATCCGGGCACTTTCACCCGTAACCAGGAAACGGTCGACAACCTTATTATTAAAATCCGGTTCATAAATGCTGCTTACCACATAAAGTTCATCTATATTTGCAGCCACTACCTGCTCGAGTCTTTCCCCGCGGTAGCCTGCTCCCTTTATGCGGGGAGCTTTCCTTGAAAGATAATTTTTCCGTTCTTCTACCTTATGAATAATTCCGGTTCCGTCCCTGTTCAGATCGAATTGAACGACATCGCCTGTGACTGCGATATCAGTTAAATACAATTTATCTTTTTTGAGATTGAAGTCTTTCTTGAATTTACCCCTCAGTCCGCTTCTTATCACCTCATCTCTTTCTTCGCAGTAGATATAATAATCTTTACTTTCTGCTCTTAAAACGATTCCTTTAATGACATCTCCGGTTTAAAATAAAAAAGCATCCTACCGTAAGATAAGATGCTTTAAATTTTCTATCAATTGCCAAATAAGGAATATCAGAACCTGTAAGTTGCAGTAAATATGAGCTTATTAACACTTACATCCTGAAAAGTTCTGGATACATTCGAACCATAATTATCTCCAAAGTCCTTCCACATACCATGTGCTATTGCCAGATCGAAACCGATTGTTTCATCTGCGAGAAAACCGATCCCGCCGGTAATATACTGATGATCATATTTGGCAGGATCGCTCTTGTATGGCGAAGGTTGTACCATATAACCGCCCCTGAGTCTCAGCCCGATCACAGGAAATGTATATTCCACGCCGACATTATAATTAACCACAGCCGTCAGCTGATCTTTAATATTTTTATTCAGCTCTTCAACCAGTGAAGTACCCAGGCCGGATACATCCTCAAATTTCATCTGAGAATAATCCATTAATGTACCCTGTCCGCTTAAAATAAAACCTTTAAGATTTACAGAAAATCCCAGGCCGAGTTCGAACGGAGTAGTTATATTATATTCAACCTGGTCGCTGTAGTCAGCGCTATTAAGAGAAACACGGTCGTTAGCAAAATCGCTATAGCCGTTGACAGTGAATTTCTCTTTTATGTCATATGATTTCGGGAACTGTACAGTGAATCCGAAACGTGCGAGATCTGTAAACTGGTAAAGGAGTCCTGCCTTCACATCCCATCCGGATAAATCCCAATCGAGCACACGGTTCAGGTTAAAAGTGAGAAAATCAGAATGCAGGGGATCAGTCGGGTCTGCTTTACCGTATATTCCTTTCGTATCGTCCTCATAATAATCATTATTAGAAGTATAACTTCCGCTGATGATATTTAGATTCAGTCCCAGGAAAAGGTTTTTATAAGCTTCAACAGCGCCTGAGAATGTCCAGTTTTTTATTGAACCCGAATTAAGTATTGTTCCGCTCTGGTTAAGGTTTCCATTTATCAGCGAGTAATTGCTGGAATCGGCTAAATACAGCTGGTACGGGATATCGGAGGGATAGGGAGGTTCCAGCAGTGATTGAATCAAAGAATTATTCGCACCATTGAAACCGTCAAATTTTACAGCGCCTGTAAAATCCTTTGTAGTATGGTACGATAAGCCGAAGACAAGACTTCCCCGCATTGTAGGGAATGGGAAAGCGAAGCTTAGTCTGTCGAGAGTAGTTGAGCTGTTAGAATAATCAGAAGCCTGGTTCATAAAAGTAGTATTATTACCGAAGTTAGTGTACTGCAGGCCGCCTGAAAATTCCATTCTCTTTAATAAACCAAATCCGGCTGGATTAAAATAAGCTGCAGATGCATCATCACTTAATCCGATGTAACTATTGCCCATCCCGAGGGCGCGGGCGTTTGCTCCAAGTCCCGGCTGGCCGAGTCTTACAGCATCATTCACATTCTGGGCAAAGACTGCTGCAGAACATGTAAGCATAAAAAATATGACAAGCTTTGAGAAATCAGAAATTAAGCTCTTCATCAGTTTATCTCCTTCCGCCGGAACTTCTTCCACCGTTATTATTTCGAACTGAACTTCCACCGGAAGTATTTCCGCCGGACGAACCGGAGGAGGATGAACTTCTCACAGTCTCAGAGGATGAACCGCCCGAAGTATTCTTACTGCCGTTGTCATTTCCCGTCGTAGGAGGAGAATTATGTGATGGAGGCTGTACATCGGGAATACGGCCGGGTGTTTCTCTTTCGCCGTTGCCTCTAAGAGATTGGTTATCCGGGTTATCCGATCTTGATCCTGTTACTAGCCTCGATGAAACCGGAGGCGCATAATCCCACCACCACGGCGTATCATAGAAGTAATAATAATCTCCGTAGTACGTATCGCCATAGTAGGTAGTAGTACTTGAATTATCCTCTGTGGGAAATTGTGAATCAGGGCTCCAGATTACTGTATAACACCCTGTAAATCCGAATGCGATAATTGCTATTAAGATAATATTGAGAATAAACTTTTTCATTTAAATGATCCTATCTTCTACCCCGTCCGGAGCTGCTTCTGCTTCCACCGGAACGGCTGCCGCTGCTATTTGAAGGAGGAGACGAACTCCTCTGCGGAGGTGAATAGGAACGCGGAGGTGTAGAATTCCGCGGTGAATTATTTCTTTGAGGCGGAGTATATTGTTTGGGTGAATTATCTCTTTTAGGGGGATTATACTCTCTGCGCGGAGGTGAATAACTACGAGGTCTTACATTTCCATTAGTTCTTCTTCCCTCGTTACGTTTTTGAATTTCAGATGAATTCTCTCTTCTTAGATAAGGATTTATTCTTCTGTTCTCTTTCCTTCCGGATTCATTCCTTGAATTTACCCGGGGAGGAGTTCTTCTCTGATCAAACTTACCGGTCGACGATTTTCTTTCTACGGGTCTGCGTAATCTCTGTCCTTCTTTTGTCGTTTCCCTTGTTACTCTTCCACTGCTGATCCTGTCTGTTGATCTCCCTGTAGGCGGGGATAAACGTGATACTCCTCTTTTACGTTCAGTCAGATTCCTGCCAGTGTTTCCATCCCTTGATCCGATAATAGGGCTTCTTCCGCCGCCGCCTCTTAGACCGTCAAGATTCCTGATCCTTCTCATATCCTGTGTTCGTTCACGGTAAGTGTAATAGTTGTGCGTAAATGAATGGAAACCTCCTCCATAATAATTAAATCCAACATACCAGGGGGACGGGTAATAATATGAGAACGGCATACAGCTCCAGCTTCCCGGGTAGTACCAGCTATACCAGTAGTTGTAATAAAAGGGATCATAACAGAAGGGATCTGAATACCAGTTCCATGAAACGCCTACTGCGATTGAAGGATGGTAGCCCCAGAAATACCTTCTGTAAGACGGATATGTGTAATAAAAATCATCATAATAGTATGGCGAATTACCATAATTATAATCAGTGTTATCACCATACCCGCGGTTGTCATAGTATGCAGTACTATCATCATAGTATCCTGAACTGTCATTATAATCACTATAGTATTCGGATGAATCATCATAGGCAGAACCCTGGTCCTGTCCGTAATTACCCTGATCGCCTCCATAAGTAGGCTGATTTCTGCCGCCCGAATAGTCCCTGTCTCTTGTTGCAAGCTGTGTATAACAGCCTGTAAACAGTAGTGCAGTTACTGCCGTTATTGATAATATATAAGTAAACTTTTTCATGATCCTTCCTCCGAAAAATAACTACTCTAATATGCGCAAAAATCAAGCCTGATTAAAGGATTAAATTTCTATATTATAGACAAGATTCAAGGGTCGAAAGTTTCATATGAGGGTGTGATGTATAGAATAATAGAATTAATTGTATATAATATTCTACAAAAACGGGCTTAAATTAAAATATTGATTTGATATATTCTATTTTAAGTGCACGGTCTGCAGCAGAAGGATTTAACTTTTTGTTGCTGAGCAGGTCACGCAGATCAAATTCAAGGGTGAACCCGGTACCGATAGACCATCTTATGCCTGCATTGAGGTAGCCATTGTCACTGCCGTAGTATTTTGTTTCATTATCATTAAAGGCAAAATTATATTCGGCGATTAAAGAAACTGAAGTGCCCAGTGTTTTTTCTGCACCTACATAAAGATTGACGAAATTATCACCATCTTTAGATTCCAGTGAATAGCTGGCTGTTGTATGAACGCTTAAATACCCCAGGAACGCAAAGTTTTTGCTGGCAGCAGCATAAAATCCGGGGGATTTTGTATCATACCTTCCGGATGAATCGTGGTATACTCCTTTTCCCTGCGAATCGAAGCCGACTGATATCGCAGGAAAGGTAATAGCTTCATTAAATAAACGAAAACGGATGTTAACGCCCGGAAGTTTATACCAATCTACCTCACCTTCACCTATTACATTTGCGCCGCCGTATGATATTCCGAAACTAACGTTATCAAATGCTCCGACTTCAAGTTTCTCTATCACTACCCCCAAAGGCAGGATATCCGTGGTTGCACCGACAAACCCTTTTTCCAGTATTCCGGCTGTGGGCATATCAATTAACGTTCTATACTCGAATTTTGCTTTTTCTCCGGCTGTTCCCTGCGGGAATGAAAAGACTGAAGATATTAAGGTTAATATTGCTGCTGTGATGAATGTTCTCATAATGCCTCGAAGAGATAATTCTTCATACACAAATATAGCAATTCTTTCATATTATTCCATTCACTTCATGTTTTACTTCAACCAGATTCGGATATATATCAACATTTATGGGGGAGGGAAGCAGGGCATAGGGTGATTTTGCTATAATTCTGACTACTCCCGTTTTATCTTTCGCCCTCAATTTCAAAATTCCGTGAATTTCATCATTCTGAAGTACATCTACCAGTTCTTTCCCATCGGTTATCTGGTAGACTGTGCCTATTCCCCTGAAAAGCGCTTTACGTCCAAGTGCATTCAGCGGTACCGCGGAAATTGTCACTTCAGATCTATTATCGGCGAATAATTCTCCCGGAGTAACCTTATAAATCACTTCATAGATGCTTAACAGGTAATTGTAAGCGGCAAACGCACATATCAGTATTATTAAAATAATTATGGCGTAAATAGCCTTTCTCCTTTTCATTTTTCTTCGGGTGATTTTTTCCGGATAGTATATTTCAGCATACTTTTGATTATTTCGCTGACTATATTATCAGGAATTCCGTCATAATGACGGGATTTAATTCTCATATCGCACTGGTCATTCACGTAATCTATCAATAAAAAATTATCATCTTCAGTAAGGACGATTTCAGTTGAGAAGAAATCGAGCATTGTCAGTTCAGCAATTTTTCGTGTAATTTGTTTCAGCTTTCTGAGCCGGTAATTTTTATAATGTTCAGGGAGAATCGTTTCGTAGAGATGAGTCTGGTCATCCCACCATACAGGGATTGCTTTTCCGAATGCCCAGAATGATCTGAACCATGCTCTTTTTCCATCGAGTATTTTAGGGTAAATTTTTTCCTGGAGGATGTACTTATCGTCACAGTTTGTGGTTCTTTCATCGAGAATTTCCTTAAGAGTTTCTGCACCGGTCACAACTCCGATTCCGCCGCCAGTAGTATTACAGGGTTTAATTATGAAGGGACGTCCAAGTTGAGCCAGATCTTCGACAGAAATGAAGATGTCCTCGTTTTCGCTATGAGGAGGTATTATAATAGAATAAGGCACGTGCAGACCGGCAGTAATAAATTCAAGATGCATACTGGCTTTATCGATTGCGTGAAGCACCTTTTTATAAGGATTAAAAAGAACGGTTTTACGCCGCGAGAGTATTCTGCCGAGAGTTTCAAATCTCTCGTCCACATCCCAGGCACGGTCCAGGAAAAATTTAAAATGCAGCTTCCGTCTGATTACAAGGTCGAGCACTTCATTTAATATTATGTTCTGAAATTATAAAAGTAGAGAGGCCGGCATCCCGGGAACTGTTCTCCACAAGGTTTATAAAATCAACATCATATTCCCACAAATAAGCAAGAGCAAGATCGTAAACTTCCATTTCCCTCATCAGTTTTTGCAAAGATATAGTTTAGTATATTTGTACGCAAGAATGCCGGTATTAAGGCACGATAAAGTTCTGTGATTATCTGCAAGTGCCTTGTAATTAATTTGTCAGAGCAATATTTTTTCTTAAACAACCCTGGATATTATGTATAAAATTTCTTTGCTGGCTTCAGCAGCAGTTCTGTTCTTTTTCAGCGGATGCTCCTCCACGCAGACAACAATAAAAGAGGAGGAGATTCAAAATGCTGAACAGATCAGCGATACTACCAATCCTGCCGATTCAAAGAACAAAGCGATGGAGTATTTTATCGATGGTTCCGTTATGGAAACAGAGGGAGATTACCCCGGTGCAATAGCAGCACTGCAGAATGCTTTGAGGTATGATACCAGTGCCGGGATTTATTATGCACTCGGTAAGAATTATTATTATCTCGGCAAAACTCCCCAGGCTCTTCAGAATGCTAAAAAGGCTGCGGCAATGAACCCCGCCCGGCTAGAGTATAAGTCACTCCTGGCAGATATTTTTTCTTCTGCATCACAGTTCGACTCAGCTGCCGTTGTGCTTGAAGAAATGATTGCGCAGGATTCCACTTCATTAACTTCCTACTACCGCCTTGCAAGGATTTATGAAAATTCAAAACCGCTAAGTGCGATAAAGATTTACAGGAAGCTTACCAGCGTTATTGGTCCCGAATGGAATGTCCTTATCAGGATAGCAGATCTTTATGAAAAAATGAATGATATAGATAATGCGTCTAACACGATAAAGGAACTTCTGAAAATCGATCCGGGAAATACATCTCTCTACAAACTGCTGATAGATTATTATACTAAAGCTGAAAGGTATGATGAAGCTCTCGAAGCTGCAAATGATCTGCTTCAGATGGATCCTGATGATCTTGAGGCGAGAGAAAAGAAAGCACAGATCTATATTGATAAGGGAGACTGGGACTCTGCAGCAAAAGAATATTCTTATATTCTTGATAAGCCGGGGATACCGCTCGATGCAAAGATCCGGGTGGGCGCTTCTTATTTTATTCAGTCATTAAAAGATTCAAGTTTAACCCCGGTAGCAAAAGAATTTTTTGAAAAGATGGATAAGGATACAACTGATTGGGAAGTTAAAATGTACCTGGGTGCAATTGCTATAAATGAACACAAGGATTCACTTGCAATAGAGGAATTCAGGCAGGTTACCCAGATGGCAGGCTGGAATGTCCAGGCGTGGGTAAGGCTCGGCGGACTTTATTTTGATAATAAAAGATATGATGAAGCTGTTAAAGTTATGGATGAGGCAGTCGGTTTGTTCCCTGATGATTTTACTGTGAATTTTATACTCGGATTATCTCTTGCTCAAAGCGGTCATAACAGCGAGGCCAAGCCGTATCTTAAAAAAGCTGTTGATACCAACCCTTCAGATTTGAATGCTTTGTCAGCATACGGCTACACACTCAGCCAGCTTAAAGAGAACGAAGAGGCCATTAAATATCTGAAGAAAGCCCTTGAACTTGCCCCTGACAGTGCAAACCAGGTAAACCTGCTCGGCACCCTGGGACTTATATATGACGGCCAGAAAAACTGGGAGGCCTGTGACAGTACTTATGAAGAAGCGTTGAGCATTGATTCGACAAATGCACTGGTAAATAATAATTATGCATATTCTCTTTCTGAAAGAGGTATAAAACTTGATAAAGCATTGAAGATGGCTGAAACAGCGATTGGAAAGGAGCCGTTGAATTCATCCTACCTGGATACCATAGGGTGGGTTTACTTTAAATTAGGTGAATATGAAAAGGCAAAGGAATATATTGAAAAAGCAATCAAAGTCGGCGGAGAAAGTTCCGTAATGCTTGAACATCTCGGGGATATCACTTACATGCTGGGGAACAAAGATAAAGCAAAGAGCATATGGGAAAAATCATTAGGCCTTGATTCAACAAACAACCGTGTTAAAATAAAAATTGAAAAAGGTGAAATTTGAAAAAATATTCTGTGCTTTTTCTCCTGCTCATTGAAATAATTCCTTTCCTTATTAATGGCTGTGTTCCTTCCCAGCCGAATGACGAGGTAGAACTTCTTCCCTCAGAAAGGCTGATCAATAAACTGGAAGTAAACAGGAGAAGAATCAGGAGTTTTGAAGGATACGGAACTATCGCAGTTAAGTCGCCTAAGATAAACAACAGTGCTAATTTCAGAGTAGTAATCCACAAACCCGATTCTATTTATTTAAGTATAATGGGAGCTTTCGGAATTGAACTGGCGCAGGTACTTGTTACAAAAGAAAAATTTTCTTTTTACGATGCTCTTGAAAATACAGTATATGAGGGAGTGCCGAACGATGACATGCTGAAGGATATATTTCACATAGATCTCCCATTTAACGATATTATTGATGCATTCGTAGGTTCGGTTAATCTGACTCAAAACCTGTATAAGGTACCCGATGAATATAAAGTTGACTATGACCAATATGTGTTATCCTATGTCGATTCTTTCATGAATACAAAAACACAGTACCGGGTTGACGTAAGGGAACTGGGTATAACGAAATATATGCTGTGGGATAAGGAAGGGAACCTTGCCCTTGAGGGGAATTATTCAAAATTCAATGTGCTGCAGGGCGTTCCCATCCCTTATAAAATTGAAGTAGACAGGACACAGGAAAATCAGCACATAAGTATAAATTACAAAAACATGGAAGCTAATGATCCCGACATATACATTGATTTTACGATTCCGAAGGATGCTGCGGTAATAAAAATCTGATGAATATACGGCAGGCAAAATACTTTGCAGCAATGCTTATCGTACTTTCTTCCGCAGGCAGAACCTTTTCCCAGGAAGAGGAGATAAAAACTCAGCAGAACCAGCTTTCCACGATAAGTGATGAGATTAACTCACTTGAAGCAGAGATAAAGAAAAAATCCAAAAAAGAAAAGGAATCCTTTTCCGCAATTGAGAATTACAGCAAACAGAGTTTCCTACTGAATAAATTAATCGGTACCTACCGCACGGGAGTTACGCAGAAAGAAAAACAGATAGCTGAAAGCGAGGGGAAGATAAAAGATCTCGAAAAAGATATTAAGCTTCTTCAGGACAATTATGCCGATTATTTAAAGGCAGTTTATAAACACAGCAGTCCCGGCGAGCTTGAGATGATCATAAATTCAGCTTCTGTCCAGCAGGCTTTACTAAGGTATAAATACTTCGAAAAGTTTTCAGAGCAGAGAAGCAGAGATATCAACAGACTAAAAGAAAGTAAACAAGAACTAACCGCCGCTAAAGAAATACTTAAAACGGAAAAAGAGGAAAAAGTTAAACTTGCTACTCAGAAAGAGAAAGAGGAAAATCTGCTACTCGGCAAGCTTAATGAACGCAAAAAAATTCTGGACGTTATAAAGCATGATAAGTCTCAATTAAAGAATGAACTTGAAGCGAAGAAACAAGCTGAGATAAAAATACGCAGCCTGATTACGAAGATGATAGCAGAAGCAGAAAGAAAAAAGAAAGAAGAAGCGGAAAGACTGGAAAGAGAAAAATTAAAAGGTGACGTCAGACCTGTTGATAATACTGCTGAAATAAGAGCAGAAAACAACGTAGAACCCTCAACTTATGACATAAGTTTGTCTACCTCAGGATTTACTTCCTTCGCTTCTCTCAAAGGGAAGCTGAGCTGGCCGGTTTCCAGCGGGAAAATTGTTAGAAAATACGGGGAGAATAAGAACAGTAAAACAAACACCATTATGCTGAATTACGGGGTTGATATTGCAGCTTCAAAAGATATTGATGTAAAGGCAGTAAGCGATGGGGTGATTTCAGCCATCGACTGGATTCCTGGTTACGGCAGCGTTATTATTGTAACTCATAAAGGTGATTACAGAACTGTGTACAGTCATCTTTCGGAAATTTATGTTAATGAAGGGGACAGGGTTAAACCGGGCAAAGTAATTGCGAAAGTCGGGGATAGTCTCGAAGGGAAAGTACTTCATTTCGAAATCTGGAATTCACGTGAAAACCAGAACCCCGAAGCCTGGCTGGCAAAGAAATAACGAACATTAATTGACATACCCGCTTCACTGTTCCTTGCCGTTCTCTCCCCGGACTTTAGTCAATCTATTCCCCTTCTTACCTTCTCATCTTACCATCCTCTCTCATTGCACTTTCGCTCTTTGCGGCACGATAATCGTAATTTTATTATTTTATATTTAGATAATCTGATATTTATAAAATTTACCCTAACGCGGAGGAAGAATGAAAAGATCGTTTACCATTCTGCTGGTTGTAGTGATTACTTTTATGGCAGATGCCCAGTTCAATGAATATCCTCTTCCTGATAACGGAAAACTTCAGGGCGGCCTCGGATTAAACTGGATAGACGGAGAGCTATACTATACTTTTCATTTCACTCCTGAAATATCATTTGCTGATTTCGGGGTAGGGCTTGATTTAATGCTCGATATCGACAAGAATGGAAACCTTCGGAAGGAAGACTTCAATACTTTTTCCGATTATCTGAGTGTTATCCGCTACGTGAGGTACGGGTTTAAAAACGACCCTGTGTATGCAAAGCTTGGGGCACTGGATTATTATACACTGGGACATGGAAGTATTATGTATGCGTATAATAATAGTCCCACCATTGATGCAAGAAAAACGGGCCTGATACTCGATATTGATTTCGGGCAGATGGGATTTGAATCGATATACAGTTCTTTCGCAGAGGCTGGGGTCCTGGGACTACGCGGGTACGTACGTCCTCTCCAGTTCACATCACTGGCCCCAATTCCAATCATCGGAAATCTTGAAGTGGGCGTTTCTTACTCCGGTGATTATAACAGCAAAGCCGGAGTTACAGCAGGAAATTTCAACAGCACCACGCATAATTTTACAGCGACTGATGATAAAGGCTCTGTCAATATTATAGGTGCTGATATAGGACTGCCCTTACTATCATCAGGGATGGTTAACGTTGAGGTTTACGCCGATTACGTAAAGATCCTGGATTATGGAAGCGGTGTTGCAACAGGTATTATGGGAGAATTGAATCCTCTCGGTCTGATAAGCGCCCATGCAAAACTTGAACGCAGGTTCAATCAGAAACATTATCTGCCGTCCTACTTCGGACCTCTTTATGAAATAGAAAGATTTCAGTTAGGTCAGTCGGGTACCGTTCACAGCAAGATACAACGACTCGAATTCAACGAGAATGCAGACAATGGAATTTTTGGTGAACTTGGAGTAAATGTGCTTGGTATCTTTGATATTGTTGGAAGCTACCAGAGGCTGGATAAAACACCTCAAAGCGGCGCACTTCATTTATACAGTGAAATAGCTCCTGAGGATGCCCCATTCCTTTTACGCGCTGGCTATGACAAAACAGGCATCGGCAATGAAACCGCTATCTTTAAGCTTGACGATAGATCATATTTGTTTTTTGAAGTTGGTTACAAGCCGGTTGAATTTATTGTAGTCTCACTGGTATACGACTGGACATTTTCACCCTTATACGATAATGATAAAAACATAATAGACTACCTCCCGCAGAAAAGAATAGAACCACGGGTTTCTTTTGTTTATCCTTTTAGTTTCGGAGGAGGAGAATAAGTCTCGGATTTTTTTGTTGTTCTATAAAAAATCCCCTCCCTCAGAACATTAAAAGTCATATGGGGGAGGAGACTAAGGAGTGGGTCGAGGGCTAAATAACAAAAATTCCTTTAATTCCGCTACGGTGTGGAACACATAATCGCTATTCATCTGTAATACGTGATGTTTCGCAAGACTATCCCACAAAACCGAAGCAACTTTTACCCCTGCCGCCCGTGCTGCCTTGATATCAGATGGAGCATCTCCAATCATCAAAACATCATTTTTATCAAGTTTAAACATATCGAGGAAGATTTCTATACCTTCGGGAGAGGGTTTATGCTCTTTAACTTCATCACCGGTAATAATTAAGTCAAAATGATCAAAAATTCCCAGCTTTTTGAGAGTAATCCTTGCTGCTTCTCTTCCTTTGCCGGTATAAACAGACAATAATATACCTTGCGCTTTTAATTCATCAAGAATTTCTATCATACCAGGATAGATATCGGCCATGAAACGTGCATGATTGTCGGAATAGAATTTATAGTATTCTTCACGGGCTTTTTCATAATTATCGCCGCAGAATTCTTTTAGTATCACATCTTCTGTAGGACCAAACCATCTTAAAATTTCCTCATCCGTAAATGTTTTTCCAAGATATTTTTCAGTTATGAAATTGAATGAAGCAAAGATAAGTTTATTCGTAGAGGTCAGTGTCCCATCGATATCGAAAATAATTCCCTTAAATTGATTCATAAAGTGCCAAACGCCTTCCGGTTAATTATATTTTATCCTGTAAAGAAATATAATCATCTTTTCCCTGACCGAATATTCCGCTTATTAAATTATAAACTGCAAAAAGTTCAAGTGAAAAGGGCAGGTAACCAATATAGCCGGGCAAAGGCATTTCGAAAATATGGAGGAAATTCACCATGGGCAGATCATAATACCATTTAGGGTACGAATAATAATTCCACATCTCCCAGAAGAAAGCACATATGAGAACGCCGATCCATAAAGCGGCTGCAGGTTTCCAGTTTCCTTTACCGGTGTATTGAAGAAGAGTACGGTTTTTCATTTTAACATTTACAGGCTCTACGAGGAAATAGACAGTAATCCAGATAAAAGGATAGAACACTTTAGGAAAAATGATTTCCAGGGCGAGCGATGTCAGTCCAATTATAACGAAAACACGGAGTAGAGCCGGGTCCGGACTTAAACTTTTATATGTTTTTAATTTTCTTATCCAGCCGAAAGTACCTGCTAACTCCGCAGCTTCAAAAACCGCAGGAATAACTGTAGAAAAACTTATTGAAGCAAGGAGGAAAAACTGAAAATCGGAAAAGTACTGTTTTCCGTCATAGAACCAGTTTTGCGTAAAGGAGTTAAAAAGCTCAAAAAGCCACCAGACAGGAGCAGAGACTGCAAAAAGAAGCATAAACTTTTTAAAACTTCTTTTGATAAGTGAGGTTCCCTTACGGAAATAAACAAGAGCATCAACAGCCAGGCAGAAACCAAGCCAAAGGGGAAAGAATGCCCAATCGGTACGTAAACCCTGAAGGAACCAATTCAGATACCAGAAAATGCCAATGAGCAGGAACCCGAACCATCCATACAATGGAAAACTATTTTTATGTCTATCATTACTCATTATACAGGCAAGAAAAATCAGAGACTATTTTAATTTTTGCTCTACACTTGTAATTTTATCGGCCATCGTCTGTTCCTTATCAGTTCGCGTACCGAATCTCAAAGTAGTTGAAATTCTGGGTACTCCCATCTGATGAAGTTCCTCGTGGCATTTTTTAATTGCCGAGAAAACATCATCCCATTCTCCTTCTATGTTTGTTCCATACGAATGCAGGATTGTTTTAAGGCCTGCATCCCTGAGAATTTTCTCGCACTCGGCGATATATTCAGATACAGAAACTCCTACACCAATTGGAACCACGCATAAATCTGCCAATACTTTCACAATGCCTCCGGGTTATTTTTTCATTTTTAATTATTCACTAACCATACTTCATGCTATTGCCGACCAGGTTCAGAAATCTTTATCAAAGACGGATCGATTTGTACTTATGCATCATAACTTCAATATTTATATCTTAGCACCCAAAATTACAAATAATAAGCGGTCCTATGAATGCAAAAGTACATCTGAAGAAAAATGAAGAACGGAGAATTAAAACCGGACACCTGTGGGTATTCAGCAACGAGATTGCAGGTACTGAGGGTGATCCTCAGAACGGCGACCTCGCTGAAGTATATGACTATAAGAAAAACTTTATCGGTACAGGGTTCTATAATAAAAACTCGCTGATCGCAATGAGGCTGATCTCTTCCGGCAAAATAGACGATCTGGAAGTACTCTTTCGAAGCAGACTTAGATCAGCATCTGAGTTAAGGAAAAATCTTTATCCAGGGAGAGACTCGTACCGGATGGTATTCAGCGAAAGCGATTTTCTGCCGGGACTCATAATAGATAAATACAACAGCACATATGTTATGCAGGTCTATTCTGCAGGGATGGAAAAAAATATTGATATCCTGGTGCATATCCTCAAAGAAGATTTTTTTGCGAAGAATATTTTTACGAAAAATGAAGAATACCTGAGGAGACTTGAGGGAATTCCGGCTGAAGATAATATATACCTGGGTGAGAAGACCAGCGAAATAATAAGTGATGGTTTGCTTAAATATGAAATAGATTTTGAGAAGGGACAAAAAACCGGATTCTATTTTGATCAGTCAGACAACAGGTTTTTTATCGAAAAATTATCCGCAGGGAAATCTGTACTGGATGCATTCTGCAATTCTGGCGGATTTGGACTTCATGCTGCAAAAGCAGGTGCCGAATCAGTTGCATTTGTAGATTCATCCGCTAATGAGACCGGGAATGCTGAAAATAACTTTAAACTAAACGGTTTGTCATCTCATTCACGATTTATAGCGGAAGATGTTTTCGATTATCTTGAAAGATGCATAAATGAAAAAAGTTTTTTTGATGTTGTTATGATTGACCCTCCTGCCTTTGCAAAAAACCGGAAATCAATACCGGTAGCAAAAAAAGGATATGAAAGATTGAACCGGCTGGCAATGCAGACCGTAAAGGAGGACGGATTTCTTGTGACATCGTCCTGTTCACATCATATCAAAAGCGATGATTTTTTGGAAATAATAAATAATTCTGCCATCAAAACAGGCAGAACAATTCAGCTGATTCATTTAAATTCAGCCTCGCTCGATCATCCTCAGATACCTTCAATGCCTGAGACAACATATCTTAAATTTGCAGTTTTCAGGATAGGTTAACCCGAAGTTTATATTATTTATACCCGAAAAGGTATAATAATGCAAGTATGGTATATATGATACCCGAACAGGTATAAAGCATCAAAAATCTATTGACATTATACCCGAAAAGGTATAAAACTGGTTTCGGAAAGATATGACATCCTGTTTGCTTAGAGGGCAGCTGTTCATACCAAAATATTTCCCATACCATTAGTTTTTTGCAAAAGAAATGCAACATTTTTATGTTTGGAACCGTCTAATCACACTACCAGGTATTTAGGATACATTACTTATCTATAAAAAAATGATAACTTCACTAAACAGATGAGGTAAAACTTGGATATTTCTGCACTTAACGAAAAAATTAAACAGGAAAGCGCATTCATTGATCTCCTGATGGGAGAAATCGGCAAGGTGATTGTGGGTCAGAAGGCAATGGTTGAACGGCTGATAGTAGGGCTGCTTGGAAATGGTCATATTCTGCTTGAAGGCGTGCCGGGACTAGCTAAAACACTTGCCATAAAATCGCTTGCAGCAGCCATGAAAGCCAGGTTCCAACGGATACAATTTACACCCGATCTTCTTCCCGCGGATCTTGTAGGAACCCAGATTTACAATCAGAAGGAAAGCAATTTCTTTATCAGGAAGGGGCCTCTATTTGCTAATTTTATCCTTGCTGATGAAATCAACCGCGCTCCGGCCAAAGTGCAGAGTGCATTATTAGAAGCAATGCAGGAGCGGCAGGTTACTATCGGAGAAGAGACATTCTTTCTTGAAGAACCATTTCTTGTGCTTGCCACGCAGAACCCGATTGAGCAGGAAGGAACCTATCCGCTTCCGGAAGCCCAGGTTGACCGTTTTATGCTGAAGGTTAAAATATCCTACCCTTCACGCGATGAAGAATTAAAAATTATGCGTAACAATGTTAATCTCATTGAAGATAAAATAAATCCCGTGATCTCCACAGCTGATATTCTGAAGGCAAGAAGCCTGGTTCAGGACGTTTACGTAGACGAAAAGATTGAGAAATATATCCTCGATATTGTATTTGCTACACGGTCACCCAAAGATTTCGGACTTAATAATCTAACCGACCTGATCTCTTACGGCGGTTCGCCGAGAGCATCGATAAACCTGGCTCTCGGTGCCAAGGCAATGGCATTCATCAAACGACGGGGATATGTTATCCCTGAAGATGTACGCGGAATATGCCAGGATGTTCTAAGGCACAGGGTAGCTGTAACATACGAGGCTGAAGCAGAAGAGATTACCTCTGAATTTATTATCCAGGAAATCCTGAATAAAATAGAAGTTCCGTAAATAATGATAATTCATTAACACCCTGCGATTAAAAATTAACAGGTAGAAAGAAAATTGTTAACAAAAGAGATCCTTAAACAGGTCAGGCAGATTGAAATCAGAACGAAAGGACTGGTGAACCAGGTCTTTTCCGGTGAATATCATTCCGTATTCAAAGGCAGAGGTATGGAATTCTCCGAAGTGAGGGAATATCAATTCGGTGATGATATCAGGAATATCGACTGGAATGTAACTGCACGGTTCGGCCATCCCTTCATAAAAATATTTGAAGAGGAGAGGGAGCTGACAGTAATGCTTATGGTTGACCTTAGCGGCTCTTTAATATTTGGAACAGTGGAAAAAACCAAACAGCAGGTGGCTGCTGAATTAAGCGCAATACTTGCTTTTTCTGCGCTGAAAAATAATGATAAAGTAGGACTGATCCTTTTTACCGATAAGATTGAAAAATTTGTTCCTCCCAGGAAAGGAAGAAGCCATGTACTCAGGATCATAAGGGATGTTCTGTCGTTTGAACCTGAAGGGAAATCTACCAACCTTAAAGCTGCTCTTGAATATATGAACAGCACAATCAAGAAAAGGAGCATAGTTTTCCTATTGTCGGATTTTATGGATTCCGGCTATGAGAAAATTCTCCGCATTATTGGAAAGAAACATGACCTTATCGGAGTTGTGCTGAATGATAAGCGTGAAAATGAAATACCGAAAATGGGATTACTAAAACTCACAGACGCAGAAACAGGCGAGGAACGCTGGGTGGATACAAGCAGTATAAAAGTTCAAAACCGGTTAAAAGAAGTGAGAAGAAATATGATGGAACGCAGGAAGTCGTTATTTATATCGAGCAGGCTCGATAGTATAGAAGTTCAGACCGGTGATGATTATGTAAAACCTCTTGTTCAATTCTTCAGATTACGTGAAAGAAGATGGTAAAAAGATTTTTTAATGTTCTGATTTTTATTTCGCTGGCTGCAGGGTTTTCTAACGCACAGAATATATCTGTTGAAGCATCCACTGATACAACTGCATACCAGGTCGGTGATTATATACACTTAATAATTAAAGTTGAAGCAGGAAACAACATTATGATTAATGGGCCTGCTGTCAGCGATACACTTGCCGGTATGGATCTGATCAGTCAGCAGCCTCCTCAGAAAAACAACGAAAATAAACAGCAGTCTGTTACTTATAGTTATACTTTCTCGACATACGATTCTGCCGATATCGTGATTCCCCCTATTCCCGTTTATTATAAAGCCGATGGTGATACGGCTGAAAGTATAATAAATACGAACAGTATTAGTTTTACAGTACGACCCGTAAAAGTTAACGTAAAAGAAGACATCAAAGATGTAAAGGAACCGCTGAAGATCCCGCTTGACTGGAAATGGATTGCATTATGGATTTTTATCGGAATCGTCCTTTTGGCCATTGCTTATTATTTATACAGAAAATATCAAAAACACAAAGCCGGGTATATTCCTGAGAAAATTGTAATAAAAGTTCCGCCTCATATTACGGCTCTTAAATCGCTCAGGAATTTAAGTGAAAAACAGCTCTGGCAGAAAGGGATGGTAAAGGAATACCATTCAGAAATAACAGAAATCATACGAAAATACTTTGAGGAAAGATTTAATCTTCCTGCTCTGGAAATGACTTCAGGCGAGGCTATGAATGAACTGCAGAAGAGGTCCGGGACCGAAACCATAATAGAAGATACCAGGGACTTTCTGACTAACGCAGATCTTGTAAAGTTTGCAAAATATCAGCCGATGGCATCAGTAAATGAAGTTATGATGAAGCAAGCGGAAGAGATTGTACAGAAAACCAGGCAGGATTCGAAGGTGATAACAGAGGTGGAAGACGATGTTCAATGATATAACCTTCGCATATCCCTGGATATTATTCTTTTTGATCATTATCCCTGTAATGATTGCATGGTATTTCTGGAAAGGATATAAAAGGCAGCCAGGTGTAAAATATTCTTCACTCGGATTCCTGAAGGGATTTTCTCCAACTATAAAAGAGAGACTGAGACATCTGCCGTTCATACTGAGACTGCTGGCGGTTGCACTTTTTATAGTTGCACTCGCTCGTCCCCAG
Source organism: uncultured Ignavibacteria bacterium (assembly GCA_963832715.1). Classification (GTDB taxonomy): domain Bacteria; phylum Bacteroidota; class Ignavibacteria; order Ignavibacteriales; family Ignavibacteriaceae; genus DATFVA01. Next base: position 73,583 of record CAWHVB010000006.1, read on the forward strand.
ACATTCTCTTCAGGAGAAGATATTTACACTCAGGGAATTGATATCGCGATGGTTCTTGATATTTCCGGCAGTATGCTGGCGGAGGACTTAAAACCCAACCGCCTGGAAGCGGCAAAAGATGTAATTGATAATTTCATTAAAGGCAGAACGTCAGACAGGATCGGTCTTGTTGTTTTTGCGAGAGACGCGTTCACACAATGTCCTCTCACTGTCGATTACCCTGTGTTAAGGAACCTGCTCAAGGAAATCAAGAGCGGTATGATTGAAGACGGTACAGCAATAGGCAATGCCATTGCGGACGGAGTGAACAGGCTGAAAGACAGCGAAGCCAAAAGTAAAATAATAATACTGCTTACCGATGGAGTAAACAATGCGGGTGAAGTCGACCCGGTATCTGCTGCCGAAATTGCCAAAACATTTGGCATAAGGATTTATACAATAGGTGTCGGCACACGCGGGAATGCACCTTTTCCTGTGCAGACCCCTTTCGGCATAAGGTACCAGATGGCTCCTGTAGAAATAGATGAGGCAGTTCTTCAAAAAATTGCTTCTATAACAGACGGTCACTATTTCAGGGCCACCGACAACAGAACTCTTGAAGACATTTACAATAAAATAGACAGACTTGAAAAAACCAGGGTAGAGATTACCTCCTACAGAAATGCTAAGGAATTATTTTACGGCTGGCTTGGCGGCGGGATATTCCTTCTATTCCTGGAGATTTCTCTATCGCGTACCGTCTTAAGAAAGATCCCGTAACTAAATGGCTCAATTGTTAATTGTTAATTTTTAATTGCTAATTGTTAATTTCTAATTTTTAATTGTTAATTAATCAATGTTTCGATTTGCACATCCTGAATATTTAAATGCACTTTATGCAATTCCGGTATTAGTTGTACTGTTCTGGTACCTGTACAGGAACCGCAGTAAGCTGCTGGAAAAGTTTGCGGACAGAAAACTTCACAAGGTACTTCTGCCAGATTTCAGCGGAATAAAAAACTGGTTCAAGACAGGCCTGATCCTTTTTGCACTTATTCTTCTGATCTTTGCCGCTGCTAATCCCCAGGTTGGAACCAGGGTTCAGGAAGTAAAACAATCGGGAATTGACGTGTTTATTGCACTTGACGTTTCGAGGAGCATGCTGGCTCAGGATATTAAGCCGGACAGGCTTGATAAGGCAAAATACCAGATTTCCACGCTAATTAATAAACTCAGAGGAGACAGGATCGGATTAATCATTTTTGCGGGACAGGCGTTTGTTCAATTTCCGCTGACCACGGATTATTCTGCTGCCAACCTTTTTCTCGATGCTGCAGGAGTTAACTCTGTGCCTGAACAGGGCACAGCCATAGCATCAGCCATTGACCTTGCGACTAAATCATTTGATTATAAGACCAGCACACAAAAAGTAATCGTTATAATTACAGACGGCGAGGATAATGAAGGTGATATAATGAAGGCTGTGGAGGGTGCTAAAGAGAAAGGTATAAAAATATATACAATAGGGCTTGGATCTCCAACGGGGGTACCGATACCGGTGTATGATGCCCAGGGACAGCAGGTAGACTATAAAAAAGACGAAAACGGGAATATCGTTCTTACCAAACTGGATGAAGCAACGTTGAAACAGATTGCTTCGGCAGGAGACGGAAAGTATTTCAGAGGCTCCACATATGAAGACTACCTGGACAGAATATACAGTGACCTTTCTTCGCTTCAGAAATCAGAGTTTGGTGTCAGGAAAGTTACTGATTACGAAGACAGGTTTTATTATTTTTTAGCTCCGGCAATTATATTACTTCTGATAGAGTTTTTTGTATCGGATAGACGTTCGGTTTTATTCGATAAACTTAACAGGAAATTAGGAATCGAAGAGAAGGTGTAAAAGTGATATTTAAGTATATGATTTTAATTATTGTTGTTCTACTATTTGGTATTTCAGAACCAAATGCTCAAAGTCTGCGCAGCCTGAATAATAACGGTGTTGAAAAATATAAAGATAAAAAATTCGCCGATGCTGAGGTCAACTTCAAGAAAGGGCTTGATAAAGCTCCTGCTAATTTTATTACCAATTTTAATCTGGGTGATGCTTATTATCAGCAGAAAAGATATGATGACGCTCTGAAATCCTATCAATCGGCGCTTTCACAGGCACAGACAAAAACGGAGAAAGCAAAAGTATATCATAATATCGGGAACTCGCTTTTAAAATCGAATCAGTTTAAGGAAAGCATAGATGCATACAAAAAATCACTCAGGCTTAATCCGAATGATGAAGAAACGAAGTACAATTTATCCTATGCTCTTTCTATGCTGAAAAACCAGCAGAATCAAAAAAAGCAGGACAAGAATCAGCAGAATAAAGATCAGAATAAGGATCAAAATAAGGATCAGAATAAAGACCAGAATAAAGATCAGGATCAGAAGAACAAAGAACAGCAGAAGGAACAGAATCAACAGCAAAACCAGCAGGCAAAACAGGATGCAACAAAACAGAAGCAGCAGCAGAACAAGATATCCAAACAGGAAGCTGAAAGGATCCTGCAGGCGTTAAAGAATAATGAGAAAGAACTTCAGAAAAAAATACGGAAGCAGAAAGGTACACCGATTAAAACGGACAAGGACTGGTAAGATCTTATAAAATGAAAAACGCAGTCATAAATATCGTAATATTTATCACGGTTCTTGCAGCTGAGCTCAGTGCTCAGACATTTTCTGCCTCTGTTGATAATACTACAGTCGGTTTAGATGACCGTTTCCAGGTAACCTTTACTTTTGAGGGAACAGATATAAATAGTCTGAGCGGATTTTCTGCTCCTGATTTTAACGGGTTTATGGTATTGAGCGGGCCTAATCAATCAACGAGCATGCAGATAATTAATGGGGCTGTTTCTGCCTCGCTTTCCTATTCTTTTTATCTCCAGCCGAGGAACCTGGGCAAAGCAACGATAGGCAGCGCTTCCATTAAATATAAGGGGAATGTTTATAAGACTGATCCCCTTACAATTAATGTTCAGAAGAGTTCATCCAATTCCGGGACGCAGCAGAATAACAGCCAGAATTCATCCGGCATCAGCAACGACGAGATTGCGAAAAATGTTTTCGTAAGAGCGACTGTTGATAAGCAGAAAGCATATTTGGGGGAACAGGTTACAGTAATCTATAAGCTTTACACGAGACTGAACATTGCTTCCCAGATGTCGATAAGCAAGCTTCCGCAATACCCCGGTTTCTGGGCTGAAGAGCTGGAGACACCCAATAATATCTCCTTCACAACAGAAACTTATGATGGGAAGAAGTACAGGGTTGGAGTATTAAAGAAAGTAGCCCTATTCCCGACGCAGACAGGAGAGTTAAGCGTAACTCCTTTTGAACTTGACGTGCCGGTTCAGGTGCAGAAAAAAAGAAGGAGCAATAATGCTTTTGATGATTTTTTTAATGATCCTTTTTTCGGAATCGGCCAGACAATAGACTTTACCGCAAAATCAAACTCTCTGAAAATTAACGTAGAGCCTCTGCCTTCTGACAATGTGCCTGATTCGTTCAACGGAGCTGTAGGTAATTTTTCAATCGATTCACAAATTGATAAAGACCAGACAAAAACCAATGAACCTGTAACCCTTAAGCTTACAATTAGCGGTACAGGCAATATCAGTCTTCTTGATATGCCTGAACTAAAACTGCCTGCGGGATTTGAAAAGTATGAGCCCAAGGTCAACGAACAGATCAACCGCTCTCAGAGAATTTCGGGTAAAAAAACTGCTGAATATCTGATCGTTCCACGTGACGCTGGTAAAAAAGAAATTCCGCCTATAAAATTTTCGTATTTCGATATAAATAAAAAATCTTATACTACATTAAGCACACCGCCCTACACGTTAAATGTGGAACAGGGAACAGGCGTCAATTCACCTGAATATGCGGGTAAAGAGGATGTAAAACTTCTGGGGGAAGACATCCGTTATATTAAAACAGATACCGAAAACCTGCACAGGATAGGAAAATTTGTGCTTAACGGTTTCGGATTCTGGGCTGCCGTAGGATTTCCTTTCCTGGTCGGTCTGGGTCTGGTTGTATGGAGGAGAAGAGAAGATAAGCTTGCGGGAAATGTCCAGCTGATGCGTTATCAGCGGGCTCAAAAGATTGCTAAATCAAGGTTAAAGCAGGCTAAAGCCTTGATGGATGCTAATGATCATAATGCATTTTATGCTGAAATTTCACTCGCACTTTTCGGCTACCTTGAGGATAAACTTCATATACCAAAATCAGAATTGAGTGTAGAAAGAGCTTCAACAGAATTGAAGAAAAGGAAATTAAGTGCAGAATTGGTATCAGAATTTGAAAGGGTTGCAAACAAATGCGAGTTTATCCGTTTCGCTCCCAAAGAAAGTGAAACTGCCGCCATGAACGAAATATACGATGAACTTTCAAATATAATTACTGAATTAGAAAAATCATTATCGGCCAGGAAAAATGCTGCATAAGAATTTCATTTTATTTCTGTTTTTATTCTCTGTACAGATGTTTGCACAGCCCGGGTCATTTATGGTACAGGGAAACCAGGCTTACCAGAAGCAGCAGTATGATAAAGCCATACAAGAATACGAAAAAGTGCTGAATGAAGGTTATGAAAGTGCGGAGCTCTACTACAACCTCGGCAATGCTTATTTCAGGAAAGGTAACCTCGGTTATGCGATCCTTAATTATGAGAAAGCATTAAAACTTTCCCCCGGTGATGAGGACATTCAGCATAACCTTGCTTTAGCCAACTCCCGGACTATTGACAGGATTAATACGCTGCCTGATTTTTTCCTTTTTCAATGGTGGGAAAGTTTTCTCGCGCTGCTTACTTTTTCAGGCTGGGTCTACCTCTCATATCTTTTTTATATTCTTCTTACAGGACTAATTGTTTTCTATTTCTTTACCCGTCGTCCCGATCTTCAAAGGCTATCGTTCTTTTCCGGAATTGCCATCCTTTTTCTGCTTATTATATCAATATCGATATCGATAATTAAATATAACCGGGAATTCAATATTAAAAACGGCGTGGTCGTTCAGCAGTCTGCTACAGCCAAGCTATCTCCCGATGCCGATAGCAAAGATGCATTTGTAATCCACGAGGGGTTAAAAGTCAAAGTAGAGGATAAAGTTGATAATTATTACCGTATAACGCTAAATGACGGCAAACAGGGCTGGCTCCCGCAAAGCGACCTGAGAATGATCTGAACTCCCTCCCGCAAGAATCAAACGCCACTGGTTCCTGATTTACTTCGATGAAGTATAATAAATTCCTGACCTTAATTTTAATCATAAGCTTTCTGCGGAAATTAAACTGGTTTTTAATACTCGTCCGAAAAGCCATTTACCAGTCCGAAATACCTTATAAATACCTAATGAATACGCAGTGAATACGCTCTGAATACGCTTCAAAACATAAGTATAGTCATTCCAATGCGGAGCTAAGTTGTCGCCTGGAAGATTATCTTTGAATTCTGCTTTTCTTGGGTAGACGCGGTAAGTTTATTTAATTCTGAGCTTTTTAATAAAGCTTTTTGTATTTTAAATCACGATATGTGTTGAGGTTGATTTATTCTCTCCTTAGTTTTATTTGAATGAAGTCAAAAAAATATAATAATCTTAAACTTGGTATACGCGTATTCAAGGGTATAACGAGTTTTATTTTAATAGTCGCGTTTGTTTATTTCCACTTCAGTCTGGGACTGGAGAACTTCCTTAAGTATTATATTTCCAACAGTTATATTTTATTCCTTGCTTTTATATTACTGACAGGATTTACAGGAATTGTATTATTCTTCCCGGTTAATTTTTACCGGGATTATTACCTTGAGCATAAATATGATCTTTCCAACCAGACATTCGGGAAATGGATATTTGAAAATTTCAAAGGTCTTGTAGTTTCACTTGTTATCGGAATCCCGATTCTCTTAATATTTTATTATACTCTTAACAAATTCGGGGAATTCTGGTGGCTGCCCTTTGCTTTTATTCTCTTCGTTATTTCTGTGGTTGCGGCACGACTTATACCTGTTGTTATATTGCCGCTTTTCTACAAAATAACACCATTTGATAATGAGGAACTTAAGAGCCGAATTACCAGAATTGCAGAAGATGCAGGAATAGAAGTTGAAAGTATTTTCAAGTTTAACATGAGTAAAAATACAAGGAAAGCAAATGCTGCTTTTACCGGGCTTGGAAAATCAAAACGAATACTTTTAGGCGATACACTTCTGGATAATTATTCAAATGATGAGATCGAGACAGTGATAGCTCACGAACTTGGACATTATAAAAGAAAACATATTATCAAAAATATCGTTATCGGTACTTTAGCAAGTTTCGGTACACTCTTTCTTATAGCTTATTTATATAGTATTTCACTCGACTGGTTTGGTTTCGAGAAGCTGCAGGAGGTAGCAGCTCTCCCGATCCTGCCGGTATGGGCGATGCTGGTTGGTCTTATTGAGACGCCTCTCACAAATATTTTATCCCGCAAATTTGAATATGAAGCGGATGAATATGCTGTCGCAATAACCAACAAACCTTCAGCATTCATAGCTACATTGCATAAGCTTACCGATCAGAACCTTGCCGATGTTCAACCTCATCCGATTGTAGAATGGTTTTTCTACAGCCACCCTTCAATTACGAAGAGGGTAAATGCCGTACGGAAATACGTGACAGAGTGTGGAGTAAAAGAAGCCGACATTTCCCTGGAGGAGATTTAGGGTTGTTCTACATTAAACTATTTTTTATAGTTCTTTATACGATCCTCTGCTCATTTCTTGCCTTATTATCAGGGGTATTAGACAGATCATTCTTCACCTATAAATACATGACAAAAATATTCAGCGGCGGAATATTATTTATCAGCGGCGTTAAGGTGAAAATATCCGGAACCGAGAACATCCAGGGTAAAGGCCCTTTCATATTCGTTTCCAACCACATAAGTCAATTTGATATAATTGCTCTTCAGTTTACAATTCCCTTAAAAACAGGATTCATCTTTAAAAAGGAACTTGCAAAGATCCCGCTTTTCGGATGGCAGCTGTTAACAGGACCTCACATAGTAATAGACAGAAGTAATGCTGAAAATGCTTTGAAGAGCATTCATAACGCAAGGCAGAAAATGAAGCGTAAAGCTGTCTCGATGATTCTGTTTCCCGAGGGTACGAGGAGTAAAGACGGGGAACTCCAACAATTTAAAAGAGGAGCATTCCACCTTGCCGGCCAGGTAAATTATCCAATTATCCCCGTCACAATCAAAGACTCTGACAAACTCCTGCCCAAAGGTTCACTTAGGATAAATAAAGGTACAATCAGGGTCATATTCAGTAAACCTATCGATACAACAAAGGTTGAATCACGTAATGATGAACTTGAACTTATGGGAAAAGTACGGGATATTATAGCAGGCAATTATTACAGTAAATGAACCGTTCCGGACTGCCGGAATAATAGGGAGAAAAATGATAGTTGGAATAATCCCCGCACGTTTTGCTTCAACCCGGCTTATGGGAAAACCTCTTGCAGATATCGGGGGCAAACCTATGATTCAGCACACCTATGAAAGTTCCAAAACATCAAAACTTTTACACGAGGTAATTATTGCGACTGACGATGCCAGGGTTGCAGAAGTGTCAAGGAACTTCGGTGCTAAAGTTTTTCTTACTCCGAAAGATATAGCTACCGGCTCAGACAGGATAGCTTATGTTGCAGAACAGCTGCCCGGTGCAGAAATTATTGTAAATATACAAGGGGATGAACCATTCATACAGGGGATAATGATAGACCAGGCGATAGAACCTCTTTTATTCGATCTTTCAGTAAATGTTTCGACACTTGCAAAAAAGATTGAAACCGTCGAAGAGCTCAAGTCGCCCTCAGTTACTAAAGTTGTTTTCGATTACAACAATTTCGCACTCTATTTTTCGCGTTCTCCAATTCCTTTCGTCCGTGATGCGCGTACAATGTATGAGAGAGTTTCAAAGGCAGATATATACAAACACATCGGATTATATGTCTACAGAAGAGACTCTCTGCTAAAGTTCACAAGCCTTGAGCCCACCGACCTTGAACAGATCGAAAAACTGGAGCAGTTAAGGATGCTTGAGAACGGTTTTAAGATAAAGGTTGTTGTAACCCCTTACGAAAACCTCGCTGTAGATACCCCGGATGACTTAAAACGTGCCCGGTTATATTATTCAAGAATGCTGAAGGAAAGAGAATGAAAAAACCAGGTAAAATACATCTTGCAAATACTCCGACTCCATTGGAGGAAATCGTTTTTGAAGGAATAAAATTCCGTATTAAAAGAGATGATCTGACAGGGATGGAGCTTTCAGGAAATAAAGTCCGGAAGCTTGAATATTTATTATACCAGGCAAGAAAGGAAAAAGCTGATTATATATTTACCTGCGGCGGAGATCAGTCGAACCATGCGAGAGCGACGGCAATTGCTGCAGCAAAGCTCGGGATAAAAACCAAGTTATTTCTCTGGGGGCAAGATAAACCGAACGCCGACGGAAATCTTTTCCTGGACAAACTAACAGGAGCTGAAATCTTCTTTATGAATAAGAAGAATTATGATTTTGTGAATGAAATTATGCAGGAAGAAAGTGAGATCCTCAGGAAAAAAGATACTAATGTTTATGTAATTCCCGAAGGCGGGTCTACCACCCTTGGAATCCAGGGGTACGTTTCTTTTATCGATGAACTTTCCCTGCAGATCAAATGGAAAGATATAGATGGAATTCTTCTGGCGGCAGGCACCGGAGGAACAGCTGCAGGGATACTGGCAGGACTTGCTAAAAATAATATCAATAAAAGTGTTTATGTTGTTAACGTTCTCTATAAGGAGAATGTTATCCGGAAAAAAATACTTCAGCTTGCGCATGGAGCAGTAATGGAATTTAATCCCGGAACTGAAATAAATCCTGAAAACCTTTCAGTATTAAACGGATATTCGGAAGAAGGTTATAAAAAAATCGACCGGGAAAAGGTGGAACTTGTAAATAAGTTATTCAGGGAAACAGGGATCCTGCTTGATCCTGCCTATACCGGCAAGGCATTTTACGCATATTATTATAATTTTCTTTTAAGGAAGAAAAAATCGAACGTGCTTTTCCTGCATACAGGAGGACTCTTCGGTGTTTTCGGCAGAAAAAGAGAATATATCTCATTTTAGGAAGTTAAAATTCACTTTTTCCTATGACTGGGGAGAAAAGTTTAACATTCATCCTGAGATGTTTATTGCCTTAAAAATTAATAAAGATTATTTTTGGATATGGATTGTATTTTTTGTGATATTATAAATCGTAAGGGGGAAGCCGAAATATTATTTGAAAATGATATGGTAATGGCTTTTCTGGATATAAGACCTGTAAACTACGGGCATACCCTCGTAATTCCCAAAAGACATTTCAACAACTACCTTGAGTTAACGCCGGAATATCTGACAGAACTCGGCAAGGCAACACAAGAAATGTCCAGGGCAATACAGACAGGGCTTAAGGCTGACGGCTTTAATGTTATAATTAACAACGGGGCAGCAGCCGGACAGACAGTCTATCACTTTCACTTTCATATAATTCCGAGATTCAACAGCGATTTCAATTACCGTCCCCAATTCAAAATCTATGCAGATGGTTCGATGAAAGAATTCGCTGAAATAATTCGTAACGCAGTAACAAATAAAGGTTGAAATCTAATGGACAAAAAAATAAGAGTACTGGTTGCTAAAGCCGGACTGGATGGACATGACCGCGGTGCGAAAGTAATTGCGGCTGCACTTCGGGATGCCGGTATGGAAGTTATTTATACAGGATTAAGGCAGACTCCCGAAATGATCGTTGAGGCTGCTATCCAGGAGGATGTTGATGTCATTGGTATCAGCATCTTGTCCGGAGCGCACATGACAATATTTCCAAGGATTATGAAACTTATGAAAGAAAAAGGAATTGATGATGTGCTTCTTACCGGAGGCGGGATAATACCCGAAGAAGATATTAAAGCTTTACACGGTATGGGGGTTGGCGAACTGTTTACTCCCGGTGCTGCTACAACCGAAATTGCAAAGTATATCAAAGAGTGGTATTCTAAAAATCCAAAAAATAATTTCTAGTATTACATAGAGATATAAAAAAATGTAATCTTTCCTTTCACTTATACAGGGAGACGCAGATGAAAAACTTATTCTTCATTTTGTTCCTTTTAATTTGTACTACTGGTTTTTCACAATCCTTAGTAGAAACAGTTGACCTTCCCTCTGACAATTTTTTTAATTCCGGTTACGGACTTACCTATGACGGCACAAGTTACTGGATATCATCAGAAAACACAGCCAACGGCAGCGGCGTGTTAAAATCGGTTGATGCAAACGGTAATTATTTGACTACAATAAACATAAACTATCCCGGCATGCATACTTCGCAGGGGCTTGCATTTGATGGAACAAATTTCTGGTATGTTGAAAGAAAAACATCAAGATGTGATTTGTTCAAAGTATCGCCGTCGGGTAATGTTCTTGATTCTATTCCTATTCAATCATTGGGAGGAGCCTGGTATCTGGGCGGAGCCGCCTGGGATGGCACAGGATTATGGATTTCCGTTTATTACCCTAATAACCTTGCCGCTCTCTACAAAGTTGATACAGCTGCCAGGGATATTGTTGATACGATTCAGGTATTTGGAATACAGCCTACGGGAATAACTGTGAAAGGGGATACATTATTTTACGTAATGGATGGATTTGACGGAGATCCGGAAAATATTTATGCAGTTAATCTTACCTCCAAGGATACTCTTTTCTCGTGGCATGTTCCTGAAGTACCGGGCGTTAGGCAGAATCCCCGGGGTTTGGCATGGGATGGTACCTACTTCTGGCTTATGGCTGAACCTGTTGGCGCATCTTCCGGCAGACAGCTTTTTAAATACAACCTTGCAGGAAATGGTTCGCCTCATATTTCCGTAACTCCGGTTTCAGTTATGTTTCCGCAGACAACTGCTGGAGATACATCTCACAGATCTATTACAGTTTCCAATATTGGTACTGCTGATCTGCAAATTACCAGCCTGGATTTCAATAATCCTGTTTTCAGCTCGTCCGAGGGTTCATTTCCAATAACCATTACACCGGGAGCAAATCAGAGTATCCAGGTTGATTTTCATCCTGAAGCGTTTCAGCAGTACACAGGCACAATGACAATTCATAGTAATGATATTGTTACCCCTTCTTTTGAAGTTAATTTATCAGGACAGGGAGTAGTAAGCGGTCCCAACATTGTTCTCAGCGCAACATCCCACAACTTCGGCGATGTCTGGGTGAACGGGGACGGGAATGTATACTGGAGTTTCAGCATTTTTAATACTGGCGATACTCCCCTTGAAATATCTGATATGCATTTCGCTTTGCCGGAGTTCTCCTTTGAAAGTGAAGCAATTCCTTTCGAGATTGCACCCGCAGAGACCTCAATAGTAAGGTTAAGGTTTACTCCATCACAGGAAGGAAGCTACAATGATACATTGTCAATTCAATCCAATGATACTCAAAATCCTATCGTAAGAATAGGCGTTACTGGAAACGGAATTATAGGTAATTACCAGGCCGGCTACCAGTTCTGGGCATACCAGGTGCCGGACAATCCAAGAACGACCTACCAGGAATACAGGGTTGAAGGATTGAAACCCATCAATGATATAAACGGCGATGGAATTAATGATGTAATAATTGCTACAGATAACTATTTCATTATGGCTCTTGACGGAGCAGGAAGCGGTACTACCGATACCCTATGGACATCAAATACTTTCTTCAGTAATTCCAATGCCGGTTCAATAGGTCAGTCTAATGATTACGGCGTTCAGGATGCCATTGCGATCGTCAGTGATCTAAATGGCGACGGAAAGAATGATGTTGTTATCGGAACTGGCGGAGGTAATGAGCACGTATATGCAATCGATGGAATAAACGGACATATTATCTGGGGGTTCGGGGATGATTACAATTACAGCCTGGGTGACTTCGAAGCTGTTGATGGTCAAAGGGATTTCAACGGCGATGGTATTCCTGACATATTAGCGATTGCTGATGGTAATGAGGAGGGAACAGGCTATCATAGTGCATATCTTTTTAACGGCGTTAACGGGGATATTATATGGCAATATTATTACCCGGGCCCGAACCTGGCATTTGGAAAAACTATTATATCAGTTGATGATGTTACAGGTGATAGCGTTCCTGACGCAGTAATAGATGCCGGCAATAACGGTACAACGGACCTTGCTGTTATCTGTCTTAGCGGAGCCAACGGCCAGGCAGTATGGACTTTCCCTGTTTCGGGTTATGAACCAAAAGAACTTATTGAACTGCCGGTACAGGGGCAAACATCTGACGTGGTAGCTTCGCAGTATTTCGGGCATGTTTATAGAATTGACGGCGAAACCGGAGCGCAAGTCTGGTCATATGATTACGGATTTACCGGTATGATACAGATTGCAAGGATAAGAGACGTCAATGGCGATGGTACAGATGATATATTAATTGCTGCCTTCTCGGGAGGCGTTACATGTCTGAGCGGTGAAAATGGTCAGGCATTGTGGAGTTATCCCATGAACTTTCAATACGGAGTGGCAGCAGTACCCGATTTAAATAATGACGGCATTGATGATATGGTTACAGGTGACCAGGACGGGACTTTTTACTGCATCAGCGGATCCGGCGATCCACTTTTCTTCAGTCATACTTATGCAGGAGACAGAATCAATTCTGTAAATATTATCCCTTCAATAGACGGCAATGCCAGCTATGAACTGCTGGTTGGGACTAAGAACGGAACAGTTGCCTGTTTTTCGGGCGGGTTAGATGCAGTACCGGTTGAACTTTCTTCATTTAATTCTGCAGTAGAAGGAAGGAATGTTAATCTTCAATGGACCGCCTCAACCCAGTTGAATAATAAAGGCTTTGAAGTAGAAAGAAAATCGGGAAATGAGAATTATCGGACTTTATCCTTTGTTAAAGGGGATGGTACTACTTCAGAACAAAAATCATATTCCTACACCGATAAAGAGGTGAAGACAGGTAAATATACATATCGTCTGAAACAGATTGATTTTGATGGTTCATATACATATTCAACAGAGCTCAATGTCTCAGTTGAAATGCCATCTGATTTCAGCCTGTCACAGAATTATCCAAATCCTTTCAACCCATCAACGACAATCAGTTTTTCTTTACCAAAGAAAGCTCAGGTGAAATTGGTAGTATATGATATACTCGGTAATGAAGTCAGGACCATTTTGAATGGTGAGAAGGATGCAGGTTCTTACCAGGTTAAATGGAATGGCTTAAATGATAATGGATATTCTTCTGCAACCGGAATTTATATTTACCGGATTAAAGCCGGGGATTTTATTCAGGAGAAAAAAATGATCCTGATGAAATAACCAGGGGAGTAACAGAAAAGTTATAAGAGACGGCATCTTCGCAGGAGGTGCCGTCTCTTTTTTTGTGTTCTGTTCTCATAATACTACTCAAAAAATAACAACATCTCATTTTAAATCAATATGTCTAATCAAAAGCTTTATAATTAGTGTAAAAATCGGGTATAAACTATGGCATATAAGTTGAAAAATAGTTCCAGAGTTTGAAAATATACGGTAGCCAGTCCGTAATAAAGTTTGTCCCGATAGTTCATGTGTCATTACTGGAGGGGCTTGAAATTGCTGCCCACTCAACTAGAAACCTTTGGGCCTGCTCCGGCGGGCTTGAAGGTTTTTTATTTTAAACCAATCTTCATCATAATTACCGTCACAATTCCTTTAAACTATTATAAAGCAATAGCTTCTGAATTGAAATTCAGACACCCTTTAAGTAATTTTATTAATCAAAATATTTAACAAAGGAGTTTAGGATGGCAATCAAAGTAGGTATAAATGGTTTCGGCAGAATTGGCAGACTGGTTTTCAGACGGGCCCTGGCTCTCGGAGGATTTGATTTTGTAGGTATAAATGATTTGACAGATGCAAAAACACTCGCTCATTTATTAAAATATGATTCAGTGCATGGAATTTTCAAAGGTGAAATAAAAGTAGAAGGGAATGATATCATTGTTAACGGTGATAGGATAAAAATTACCGCTGAAAAAGATCCGGCAAATCTGAAATGGAAAGATCTTGGTGCTGATATTGTAATAGAAGCAACGGGTATATTCAGAACTAAAGAAGCTTGTATGAAACATATTGATGCAGGAGCGAACAAAGTTATTTTAACTGTTCCTTCTAAAGGCGATGTGGATGCTACCGTAGTGCTTGGTGTGAATGATGAAGTTATCAAAGGAGATGAAAAAGTTATCTCGAATGCTTCCTGTACAACCAACTGTCTGGCCCCAATGGTTAAAGTTCTGAATGATACATTCGGAATTGATAAAGGATTTATGACAACAGTTCATTCATACACTAATGATCAGCGGCTGCTGGATCTCCCGCACAGCGACTTAAGGAGAGCAAGATCTGCTGCCGTTTCAATAATTCCGACAACTACCGGTGCTGCAAAAGCAGTGACTAAAACAATTCCCGAACTTAAAGGAAAACTTGACGGTTTTTCACTGCGCGTACCAACTCCCGATGGTTCTATTACTGATTTCGTCGCTTACCTGAAAAAAGAAGTAACAGTTGAAGAAGTAAACTCTGCGATGAAGAAGGCTGCTGATGGTCCAATGAAAGGAATACTGGAATACACTGAAGATCCGATCGTATCAGCTGATATAGTCGGAAACCCGGCATCGTGCATATATGATTCTCTCTCCACAATGGTAATCGGCAATTTAGTTAAAGCAGTAGGCTGGTATGATAATGAATGGGGTTATTCATGCCGCGTTGTCGATTTAATAAAGAAAGTTGCAAAATAATATTATTCCCGGGGACGATTACCTCGTCCCCTTTTTTATAAAAAGGATCAAACCAGGAAATTTATGAATAAGCTATCGATAGATAGTCTGGATCTTAAAGGCAAGAGGGTACTTGTAAGAGTTGATTTCAATGTACCGCTGGATGAAAACCAGAAAATAACAGATGACAGAAGAATAACCGCTTCACTTCCAACAATCAAAAAAATTATAAAAGACGGTGGTAAAGCCATTTTAATGAGTCACCTTGGACGTCCTAAAGGCAAGGTAAAGTCGGAATTCAGTCTTAAGCCTGCTGCAGAAAAACTTAGTGAACTTCTGGGACAGCAAGTTAAGCTTGCTCCCGATTGTATAGGTGATGAGGTTAAAAAGATGGCTGACGATATGAAGAACGGAGATGTTATCCTGCTTGAGAACCTGAGATTTCATTCCGAAGAAGAGAAGAACGACACTGAATTTGCGAAAAAACTTGCAAGTCTTGGGGACATTTATATGAATGATGCATTTGGAACAGCTCACAGGGCACATGCTTCTACGGAAGGTGTAACACATTTTATAAATACCTGTGCTGCAGGATACCTTATGCAGAAGGAACTTGACTATCTTGGATCTGCGCTAAGCAGCCCAAAGAGACCGTACTGCGCGATATTAGGAGGAGCTAAAATATCAGGCAAGATAGACGTAATAATGAATCTATTTGATAAGGTTGACACATTGATAATCGGCGGAGGGATGGCATTCACCTTCTTTAAGGCGCAGGGTTTGGAAATCGGAAAATCACTTCTGGAAGAAGAAAAGGTTGAGCTTGCAAAAGAAGTTTTGAAAAAAGCTGACAATACAAAAATTATGTTTCTTCTTCCTGTGGACATAGTTGCAGCATCCGAATTTAAGAATGATTCACCATCAGAAACAGTGAAAGCCGGTAAGATTCCTGAAGACAAAATGGGGTTGGATATAGGTGACGAAACGATTAAATTGTTTTCTGATGAGCTTTTAAAATCAAAAACAATTGTCTGGAACGGTCCGATGGGTGTTTTTGAAATGGATAATTTTGCCAAAGGCACATTTGCTATAGCTAAGGCGCTGGCGGAGGCGACAGCGAATGGAGCAGTAACGGTTATAGGCGGAGGAGATTCTGCAGCTGCTATTACCAAAGCCGGACTCGATGATAAGGTTTCGCACGTCTCAACCGGAGGAGGAGCATCACTGGAATTTCTTGAAGGAAAAACCCTTCCCGGCGTTGAAGCACTGAGTGATTCAAAATAAACATTGATAAATAAAGGAAAATTTTGTGAGTAATTATTATCGTCCGGGCGGATTCGGATTCAGTTTCTTTCCCCCGGTGATTAAAAATCTTTTAATAATTAACGGTGTTGTTTTCGTCCTGCAGATGATTATGCAGGGCATTACTTTCCAGGGCGTTCCCGGAGCCTATTTGCTTGACCACTGGTTTGCTCTCAATCCTATAGGTTATAATTTCCAGATATGGCAGCTGATTACTTACCAGTTCATGCATGGGGGTTTTACACATATACTTTTTAATATGTTTGCTCTCTGGATGTTCGGTATAGAAATAGAAAATATGTGGGGCTCAAATAAATTCCTTATTTTTTACCTTATGTGCGGAGTTGCAGCAGGTATTTCCCAGCTTATTTTTCCACCGTTATTTAATGAGCAGCTAGCACCTACAATAGGTGCATCCGGCGCTATTTTCGGAGTGTTAATTGCCTTTGCAATGGTATTCCCTAACCGCTATATTTTCCTTTATTTCTTCATTCCTATCAAGGCAAAATATTTAATAATAGGGTATATCCTGCTGGAATTGTATGCTGTACCCCAGGGAGGAAGCGTTGCTCACCTTGCTCATCTCGGAGGAGCTCTTGCAGGATTTATTTATATAATGGTTGATAAGAAAACCACTTTCTCTATCGGTAATATTTTTCGAGGTTCTTCCAATAAACCCAAGGGACCTTATAATCCGTTTGGAGGAATTAAGGATGCATTAAAGCATAAAGATGACGATGTACAGGAAGCCCGGTTTTATGAGATAAAGGACGAAGGAAAAGAAGATAAAAAAGATGAGATATCGCAGGAACAGATAGATAAAATTCTGGATAAAATCAGTCAATCGGGGTATCAAAATCTGACGGAGAGAGAAAAAAAGATTTTGTTTGAAGCCAGTAAGAAAATGAAGTAATTTGGAATCAAATACAGTCATAAAACTGAACCATCCAATCCCGGATACAAGTCCAGGCTCAGATTTAAATTCAGGTTCCCATTTACTTACCCGATTACTAAAATACTCAGGATATCTGTTTTTAGTGATATTTTCTCTCATGTTCTCCTCCTGCTCAGAAAAATCAGCTGACCATGAAAAATTTGTTAATGCTTATGTGGATATAAGATTAGCAGAGGATACGGTAAAAAGCGGGAATAGCAATATTCAGAACGTAAAAGCTGAAATTCTTAAAAAATACGGATTAACCGAGGAAAAGTATAAATCCTCATTTGAATATTTCAATGATAATCCGGAGCTATGGGAGCAGTTTTATGACGAAGCTATCGCGCGCGTTGATAGTCTGAAGCAGAAGAAGTGAATTTGTAACTGGCAAGTGCAATTCTAAGTAATGGAAAAGAAACGCGCCCATTTAATATTTCCTTTAATACCTTTATATCCGTATTCCCTTTTTTCATCTCATTTTCAATCTCCTTGTAGTCGAAGTCTCCGAACAGCTTTTTAATTTCAATTCCGGGTTCATATTGAATAATCGTTTCGATCTGCATTGAAATTACTGCTTCTGAAAGTTTCCGCATAGAAGCTATTCCTGCCAGATCATAACCTTTTTTCAGCAGCAGGTAAGTTTCTTTGAGATTGGATGGTAATTCTTTCACTTCATCTTTATTATCAGGGGAGAATGATTTTATCAGTTCCAGAAATTCTTCGCCGACTTTGTTGAACATCCTTTTTGAAAAACCCTTTATAGACAGCAGGTCCTGTTTATACATCGGTCTGTTTCGCGAGATCTCCCTCAGCACATCATCAGGGCATATAAGGTATGCCGACTGAACAAATTTTTTCGAAGCCTTAGTTCTCACTTCACGCAGAAGATTGAAAAGTTCGAGATCCGACTCATAACCGGAGGGTAAATTGTACAGCACTTCTTCTTTATCTTCCACAAAAAGAAGCTGTTCCTGTTTGATGGTTATTGCTGAACCTTCTTTTTTAAGCTTCTTTTGAGAAATGAGTTCCTGTATAACTGTTTTTAAATCATTGAGATCATAGTTCCTGCAGGATCCGAATGTAGCGAGTTTAGCGGATTCTGCTGATTTGCCTTTAAGAATATCGAGAAGCACTTTTTGTGTAGTTTTTCCGTTAAGGAGCCTTAATGTCCTCAGAATTATTTCTGCAATATATTCTCTCACCGATTCGGGAACAATCTCTCCGAGAGTACACCTATCGCATTTACCGCAGTTATAGCTTTCAGCTTCTTCTCCAAAGTAGTCTAAAATATACCGGAACCGGCATTCTCCGGTATAGACATACTCGACCATCTGATCGAGTTTTCGCTGTGAATGAAGATATCCTTCATTTATTCTTTTATAATTAATATTAAGCCGTTCTACCGGTATACGCGGAGAAGCGAGCAATATTGCCTCATTTGAGAGAGACTTACGGTATGTGATCACTCCCAGATTATCAAGAGTTATTAAGGCTTTTTCTGTTTCAGGAATTGTCAGATCAAGATCACCTGAAAGATCCGAGGCAGATATCCGAACAGGTGCATTGAATGCGCGGCTGCCGTATTCACGCAGCAGCAGGAGTATTGTCTCTTTAAGGATATTATCCGAGACGTTATCGACAAATTTTCTCAGTTCATCTTTATTATAGTTTATCTGCAGCGTCGATCTTTTATCAAACTCCGAAAGAATCCTGATGCAGCCGCTCTCCTCAAGATATTTCAGAGCTGAATACAAAAGGCCCCGGCTAAGTTTCTTTTTAGTGTATGCCGAAATAAATTCCTGGTTAACAGCTATTTCTTCATCACTCCCATTACCAAGGGCAATTTTTCCATAATCGCAGAGAGCATTATAGACATCCTGAATAAGTTTTTTATCAGGATAAGCATTGGAAAGAAAGTAGTTTTGTATTATAAGATCAGGATCATCATGAAGCAGGAAAACGTGGGCATCTTTTCCGTCCCTGCCTGCTCTGCCGATTTCCTGGTAGTAATTCTCTATTGAGCCGGGGGTATTGAAATGAATAATTAATCTTTATATCTCTTTTATCAATACCCATTCCAAATGCATTGGTCGCACATATAACATTAATTTCATCATTAATAAAGGCTTCCTGGATTTTCTTCCTTTCCTCAGGATGCATACCGGCATGGTAAGATGCACTATTAATTCTATGCATCAGTAGATATTCAGAAATTTCTTCGGTTTTTTTTCTTGATGAGGCGTATATGATTGCGGGTGTTTTATATATAGAAATAAGTTCTACACATTTTTCAAACTTCCTGGAACCTGTTACTACATTAAGACGAAGATTTTCTCTTTCAAATCCTTTTACAAATATTTTCGGTTTTCCCAGTTCAAGCTGTCTGACAATATCTTTTACCACTTCAGGTGTGGCAGTTGCCGTAAATCCAGATATTTTTTTTATTGAAACAAAATCTACGAATTCCTTTATTTTGCTGTAACTGGGACGGAAACTATGCCCCCACTGGCTGATACAGTGAGCTTCATCCACAAAGAGGTAGGCAGGATTAAGAGATTTAATTTTTTCAGCGAATAAAATATTCTCAAGCCTTTCAGGAGCAACATATAATAATTTGATCTTTCCAAAGGAAATATCCTGCAAAACGGTCTCAGCCTCCCGGAAGCTCATTGTACTATTAATAAAGGCTGCTATTTTGCCTTCGCGGTTCAGGCTATCGACCTGATCTTTCATCAAGGCAATAAGAGGCGAGATTACAATTGAGAAGCTATCAGAAACCAGTGCCGGGACCTGATAGCATATAGATTTACCGGCTCCTGTCGGTAATACAGCAAGTACATTATTACCTGCCAGAATAGAATCAATTATCTCTTCCTGGGAAGGTCTGAATTTATCATAAGAAAAATATTTTTTTAGAACTTCTAGAGGTGACATCTATGAAGAAATATAATTAAATAATTGTTACAAATAAAAAGATAATTTTTATAAATTGTAATGTTGATAATAATTAAACTTATTTTAATCAGTCATATTGAATCGCCGGGCTGAATTCCTCTGAAGTTAAATTACAGCTAAATAATAATTAAGGCATCAAAACAAAACAGACCATCCAGGTATAATTATATAAAAAGGTCCTTAAATGAAACTATCTACTATTCTTTTTTTACTTTTATCAGTGCCGATTACTTTTTCTCAGGTCGAGTACAGAAATCAACAGCTGAATAATACTATATACAACGCAGCTCCCGAGCAGTTAAAACATTCCAAAGCATTTATCAGAGAATGGCGTTTTTTCGAACAGAGAGCTTATCCCAATAATTATATCCCTGCCGATGCATATGAAAAGGCGATAAGACAGCGTGATGCACTGAGAGATCAGAATAATTATGCTGACGGAGGTATAACATGGGTCAGCCTGGGGCCGACACCCGGAGAATATTTTAACTGGGGGAAAATTTCGTCAAGAATTGTGTCCGGTGCCTACGATCCTCAGGATCATAATATAATTTATATAGGTCCCGCTTATGGAGGTGTCTGGAAATCAACGAACGGCGGGACAAACTGGATCCCCCTGACAGATAAACAGTCCTCAATGGCTATGGGAGCTATCGTAATTGATCCAGATAACCCCGATATAGTTTATGCCGGTACGGGCGAAGCAACGTATAGCGGCGCTTCATACTCAGGTCTCGGGTTATTAAAATCAACAGACGGAGGGACAAGCTGGAACCAGTACACATCCGGACTTCCCGCCCACACGTATTTTTCAAGATTAGTCATCCGTCCCGGTCATAATAATGAACTTTTAGCAGCTATGGGAAACGGCAGCCTGTTCAAAAGCACCAATGGAGGAGAAAACTGGCAACAGATTCTGAGCGGACGTTGTGATGAAGTAAGGTACACACCCTCCGGGGATACAGTTTTTGTTGCAGGGTCCGGTACAGGTTTCAAGCGCTCAACGGACGGCGGCGTAACATTTTCAAACTTCAGTTCCGGACTCGTACTAGGTGAAAGGACGCATTTTGATTACTGCTACAGTAATCCCGCATATATGTATGCTGCGGCTTATACATCTTCATCCTTTAAGGTATTTAAATCGACCGATTACGGTGTAACATTCACCCAGGTGTCGGTTTCAACAGATTTTGAGGGAGGTCAGGCATGGTATGATATGTACTGCAGGGTAAATCCCGATAACCCTGATGACGCTTATATAGGGACAATAGATGTTTTTCGTACCACGAACGGGGGAACAACCTTCGTTAATATTTCAAATGCTTACAACAATGGTCCTGTCCATCCAGATCAACATTATCTTTTCTTTGATCCGCAGGATGCGAGTACATTTTTCATTTGCAACGACGGAGGAATTTATAAAACCACCAATAATGGGAATTCCTTTACGAATATGAATCAGGATCTTACACTAACTCAATTTTACAGAATTACATCGAGTCCTTTCGATCCCGGAAGAATTCTAGGAGGTACTCAGGATAACGGAACCCAGCAGACATTTTCATCTCTTTCCTGGTCAGCAGCTTTCGGCGGAGACGGGGGTGAGGTGGCTTTTAATCCCTTTGATCAGAACTATATTATTGGTGAATCACAAAATGGGGGATTAACCAGGACACAAAACGGCGGAACTAACTGGTATAATGCAATGAACGGGATTGACCAAACCGAAAATGTAGTTTGGGTTGCTCCAATAGTGCATCATCCTGAAATTTCAGGCACATATTATACTGCAAGGCAGAAACTATACAAATCTACGAATAATGGCGGAAGCTGGACCGCAGTCTCCGGGAACATCAACGGGACGGGTGCAGTCAGCGAACTTGCGATCAGCAAAACAGAACCAAACACAATGCTTGCAGCTTCAGGGAGTAAAATTTTCAGATCAACCGACGGTGGTGTTTCCTGGGATAACATAAGTGCCGGACTCCCTAATAAAACGATTTCATCAGTATATATTAATCCTTTAGATGAGAGGTTTTATTTAGTTTCATTTTTCGGTCTCGGAGGATCAAAAATATTTACATCGGCGAACAGCGGTGCTTCATGGAAGGATAGTAATGGGAATCTTCCGGATACTCCGGTTAATGATGTTTTCATTTATACCGAAGATATTCTACATCCGGATACCTATTTCGCAGCTACAGATATTGGCGTATTTCTTACAAAAGACGGCGGTATAAACTGGATCGAATTAGCGGACGGAATACCGAACACTTTAGTTATGCATCTGGATTATTGTCCTCAGACTCATACATTAAGAGCCGGTACACACGGCAGAGGTGTATATGAAGCCTATATCGACTTTTACCTTCCGGTTGAACTTGCCTCATTCAGTGCATCAGTATCAGGCAGCAACGTTATCCTGAACTGGGAGACTGCTTCTGAAATAAATAATCATGGTTTTGAAATTGAAAGAAAGCTTAAAAATCAGGATTGGCAAACCGCAGGGTTTGTTGGAGGCTCCGGATCTACAACTGAAAGTCATTCGTACAGTTTTACCGATGAATCAATTAATGAAGGATATACAGGACGCATTCTTTACAGATTGAAGCAAGTTGATTTTGACGGCAGCTATAAATATTCCAACCAGGTATTTGCAGATTTTGATTTCGTACCAGGCCAGGTTAGCCTGGCTCAGAATTTCCCGAATCCATTTAATCCTACAACTACGATAAAATACTCCATCCCTGTTGAGGCAAATGTATCGTTGATAATATATAATTCTCTCGGGGAAAAGGTAAGTTCATTAGTTAATTCCGTACAAACCTCCGGTAATTACCAGGTCGCATGGAATGCTCAGGATTTTGCGTCAGGAATTTATTTTTATACACTTGAAGTTTCCGATTTGCAAAATCAAAAATTGTTTAAAGACAGCAGGAAGATCGTATTAGTTAAATAATTATTCAGTTTCATATTTTCAATTCCCCCGGTGTTTCGATGCCGGGGTTTTTTATGTATTTCTTTATCCGTTTTTCTTAAGGAAGAATAATTTTAAGTTTGCAGTAAGTTATTCAGTTAAAAAGGATTAGTCCCCATTTGATGCAGAAAAATATCAAAATTTCTCTTTTCTACATTCTTTTCTTTATTTCCCTTACTTCAGTCATTTCAGCACAGGTTGATTCTTCGGGAAATGTTAAGAAGACCTATTATCCAAACGGCAGCGTCAAGACTATGGGAACCTACTGGAATGGACAGCTTCATGGTGAATATTTTGAATTCTATCCGAATGGCAAAGTATGGAAGAAATGGCATTTTTTCGAAGGTAAAGAAGAAGGGATACAGACCTGGTATTTCGAAGACGGCATCGTGAGCACTGAATGGAATTATAAAGATGGGGTAAAAGAAGATACGTCTTTCTGGTATTATGAGACGGGGGAGTTGTGGGCAAAACAGAATTACTACCAGGGGGTACTTGACGGCACAACTTATACTTACTATAAATCGGGAGAACTGCAGGGTGAGTGGAATTATTCGATAGGACTTCTGCAGGGAATCTCTAAAACGTTTTATAAATCGGGGACAGTAGAAGTTGAGAAGACATTCAACAATGGGGTTATGCAGGGTCCGACAAAAGTATACCATGAGAATGGAAAGGTTGCTGTTGATGCATACTTCAAGGATGACAAGATTGTAGGGGAAGTTAAATTATATGATTCTGCCGGTGAAATAAGAGTACTGGATACATATGAAAACGGGGAGATTAAAGACCGTGTCCGTTATGATTACCTGGGAAAAATTGAAGCAAAGGAAAATACCGAGCGGCAGTATTATGATAACGGATCGCTTAAAAGCGAAATTTATTTCAAGAATGGAAAGAAAGAGGATTTTGCTAAATACTATTATGAGAGCGGGTTTTTGAAAGAGGAATATCACTATGAGAACGATACTTTAAATGACAGGTCGTTTACCTATTATGAGAACGGTGTGAGGGAATCCTCGATTGACTATCTACATGGAATACGTACGGGAATAACCAGGAATTACTACCCAAGCGGTCTGATCGAATCTGAAGTAAATTACGGCAGTAATAAAAAAAACGGAATCTTCCTCGCTTATTATGAGAACGGCAACATAAAGTTTGTGGAACATTATATAGCAGATATACAGAATGGAGAGTACAAGTCCTTTTATGAGAAGGGAACGCTTGAATCAAAATGTACCTATACAGACGGGAAACCAGAAGGTCCTAAATTTTATTACTACGAAAATGGTGCCTTAAAAAGAGAAGAGAATTACGCAGACGGCGAACTGGATAGCTGGGTCAGGGATTATTTTGAGAACGGAATCTTAAAAAAGGAAGAATTTTATAAAAAAGGGGTGATTCAAACAAGTAAAGTATATGACGAAGGAGGAAAACTTGTTTCATCAATCGGCAGCTAGTGTTTTAACATTGGTATTATCTTTAACCCTGAACAGTTTAATTTACAGTCAGGATACTACTGTCACAAAGACTTATCCCAGCGGATTCATTGAAAAGGCTGAATCTTATACAAACGGTATCCTCAACGGTGAATCAAGGTATTATTACGAATCAGGCATACTGAAGGAAGTAATCAATTACGACAAAGGTAGAAAAGACGGCGGCTACAGAAATTATTATGATTCCGGTATTCTAAAAGAAGCAAGGAATTATGATAAGAATAAACTTGAGGGAGACTACTCAACGTATTATCCTGCGGGGATACTCAAAGAAAGAGGAAAATATAAAAATGGAGTTTTTGAAGATACATTAAAGACATGGTACGAAAACGGGAATCTCAGTTCGATTTATTTTTATCACAACGGATTACGGGAAGGCAACGCAAAGGAGTATTATGCTGAAGGCGGCATAAAGGTCGATGCAGAATATTCTAAAGATGCGCAGAACGGCAAAACCCGGTGGTATTACCAGAATGGGACAATAAAAGGCGTCTATGATTATATCGATGGGAATATAGAAGGGCCTGTAAAAGAGTATTATCCCGACGGAAAAATAATGTCAGAGAAAAATTATAACTATTCGCAGCTAAATGGTCTGATCAAAAATTATTATGAAAACGGGAATCTAAAATCAGAAGCCAATTACGAAAATGGTATGAAGGAAGGTGCCGCCAAATCTTATTATGAGAACGGAACTTTATGGTCTGAACAAAATTACGATGAAAACAAGCTCGAAGGCGACACCAGGATATACCGCGATACCGGAACTTTATGGTATATTGAAACATACGAAGAAGGAAAATTGGAAATCAACAAAGAATATTCTGAGGATGGTAAACTAATATCAGAACAAAAAATTTCCGATAGAGAATAAGTTTCGATCTTCTCCCGGAACAGTTAGTATATAATCCTTTGAATTTATATTTTTTATATTATCAGATTTTTCCAAAAAAACCGGATATATAATGAGTACGAATATCGAGCCTGATGTACCCGTAAAGTTTACGACGGCACTTATTCAGATGGCGATGTCTGAAAATACAAGTGATAATCTAAAAAAGGCTGCTGACATGGTTGAGAAAGCAGCAAAGAAGGGAGCAAAAGTAATTTGTCTTCCTGAACTTTTCAGATCAAGGTACTTCTGTCAGATTGAAGACATTGAAAATTTTAACCTGGCTGAAAACATTCCCGGTGCCTCAACCAAAGTACTTGGTAAAATTGCTAAGAAATACGGGGTAGTGGTAGTTACATCGCTTTTTGAAAAAAGAACTCGGGGGATCTATCATAATACAATAGCCATGCTAAATACAGATGGGGAAGTTTCTGGTCTTTACCGCAAGATGCACATACCTGATGATCCTGCTTATTATGAGAAATTTTATTTTACTCCGGGCGATCTCGGCTATAAATCATTTAAAACCAAATTTGGAAATGTCGGCACTCTGGTCTGCTGGGACCAATGGTATCCGGAGGGAGCACGCATTACAGCTTTAAAAGGAGCAAGTATAATATTCTATCCAACTGCAATAGGCTGGCATCCTCATGAAAAAGGAAGAGCATGGTCAACCTCAATTTGATTCCTGGAGAACTATACAGCGCGGACACGCAATAGCAAATGGACTTTACGTAGCAGCCGTAAACCGGGTTGGACTGGAAAAAGCTGATAAAAACGCGGCAGGCATTGAATTCTGGGGATCCTCTTTTATCGCCGATCCCCAGGGAATTATAATTGCAGAAGCCTCAACTGATAAGGAGGAGATCATATTTGCAGAAGTCGACACCGAAAGAATTGAGTACATACGACGCAATTGGCCTTTTCTACGTGATCGACGAATCGATTCTTATGCGGGAATCGATAAAAGATTCCTGGATTGATATATTATAACCGAAACCAACTAATCTCTATGAAAATTTCTGAATATTATCGTCCTGCAGAATGGGAGCGGCACGAGGCTACATGGTTAGGATGGCCGCATAATAAAGCGGACTGGCCCGGGAAATTTTCTCCAATACCCTGGGTTTATGCTGAGATAGTAAGACACATTTCCCCCGATGAGAAAGTAAGAATCATTGTAGAAGATAAGGAACATCAAAAAAAAGCAGTCAGGGTCTTACATTCGGCCGGTGCAGATTCAGAGAATATTGAGTTCTACCTGCTTAGGACAGACAGGGGCTGGATGAGGGATTCAGGTCCCTTGTTTGTTAAAACGAGGAAGAAAGACCAAACAGCTCTGGTCAACTTTCGTTTTAACGCCTGGGCTAAGTATGACAACTTTAAGAAGGATGAAAAACTTCCGGCATTTATTTCAAAAGTTTGCGGCCTGGAAAAGCGTATGGCTATACACAATGAACATCATGTTGTACTGGAAGGCGGAAGCATAGACACAAATGGATGCGGTACTTTAATCACTACTGAAGAATGTCTGATGGATGATTCCATCCAGGTAAGAAACAGAGAGTTCACCAAAAGTGATTATGAAGATGTATTTAGTAAATACCTGGGAATTAGAAATACAATCTGGCTTGGCAAGGGAATAGCCGGGGATGATACTCATGGACACGTAGATGATCTTTGCAGGTTTGTAAACGAGAATACAGTAGTGTTGGTATCGGAAAAAAATGAATCGGATGCGAATTACATACCACTGCAGGAAAACAGGGAAAAATTAGAGGATGTAACACTAGCTGACGGTTCACATCTGAATATCGTTGAAATTCCAATGCCTTCACCGGTTATTTTCAAAGGGGAAAGACTTCCCGCAAGCTATGCGAATTTTTACATATCAAACCATGCTGTACTGGTTCCTACCTTCAATGATCCTAACGACAGAGAGGCTCTCGGGGTTATTGCAGAATTGATCAACGACCGCCCGGTAATCGGAATACATTCTCTTGATCTTGTTTGGGGACTAGGTACTCTTCATTGTCTTACACACGAACAACCTTTATAGGTATTTATCTGGATATTTAACGATTCGACATATATTAATAATTGTGGATCCTTAAACATTCCAGCCGTTTGAATTTAGTCTTCAAACCACTTAGTTTTACAAATTATATTAGAATTTAAAGGAGGAGAACACCTTGATCATAGCTGTTCCAAAAGAAGTCCTTGCAGGAGAGAACAGGGTAGCAACCGTCCCTGATGTTGTACCGAAACTCATTAAAGCAGGATTTGAGATATACATAGAAAAAAATGCAGGGATAAAGGCGGGATTTACAGATGAAAAATACAAATCTGCCGGAGCCAAAGTAATTGATAATCTCCAGGAAATGTATTCAGCAGCCGATATTGTGTTCAAAGTACAGAGGCCTATGGAACATCCGGAGCATAACAAGCACGAAGTGGATTTAATGAAAGAGGGGACACTCCTTATTACGTTTCTATATCCGCTGAACTATCCGGATGCAGCAAAGAAATGTGCGGAAAAAGGAATAAATGTGATCTCAATGGATATGATTCCGAGAACAACCCTTGCGCAGAAGATGGATGCACTTAGTTCCCAGGCTAACATTGCCGGATACAAAAGTGTTATAATGTGTGCAGACACCCTCGGCAAAATATTTCCACTGATGATGACTGCGGCAGGAACGATTTCACCGGCCAAGGTTGTAATAATGGGTGCAGGAGTAGCAGGACTTCAGGCTCTCGGAACTGCCAAGAGATTAGGAGCTGTAGTAGAAGTATCGGATATACGTGCAGCCGTAAAGGAAGAGGTTCAATCGCTTGGCGGGCGATTTATAGAAGTTGAGGCCGAAGAGAATATGCAGGATGCCGGAGGATATGCGAAGGAAGCATCAGAAGAATTTCTTAGAAAGCAGAAGGAACTAATATTTAAGCATATAACAGAGGCCGATATTGTAATTACCACAGCACTTGTACCTGGTAAGAGAGCTCCAGTACTCGTTACTGAAGAGATGGTGAAAAATATGCGTCCCGGCAGCGTCATACTGGATATGGCTGTTGAATTCGGAGGTAACTGCGAAGTAAGTGAAAGAGGAAAGACCGTCCAAAAATACGGAGTAAATATAATCGGCGAACCCAACCTGCCGAGCCTGGTTCCGACCCATTCAAGCGAAATGTATTCAAAAAATCTTCTCAGCCTGATAACTCATATCGGGAAAGAAGGCAATGTAAAATTAAACCTTGATGATGAGATAGTGAAAGGGAGTCTAATTACATATAATAAGGAAGTGATTAATCCCAGAGTAAAAGAATTATTAAAATAGTTTGCTGCTATGAAATCAATCCTGGAAAATTCATTATGTCCGGCAAACATAAGGAAGGAAAATGTTTATGGAGAATTTAACTTTTTTAATGCACATCTATGTGTTTGTGCTGGCAATATTCGTCGGATTTGAACTAATAACGAAAGTACCGCCAACCCTGCATACCCCGCTAATGTCGGGCTCGAATGCTATTTCGGGAATAACGATCGTAGGTGCATTGCTGAGCGCCGGGCTTGAGCAGTTCACTATTAGTACGATCCTGGGGATGGTTGCAGTGATCTTTGCGATGATAAATGTTGTAGGCGGATTTCTTGTTACCGACAGAATGTTAAAAATGTTTAAAAGAAAAAGTGAGGAGAAAATGAGAGTAGTAATTGAAATAACTTACCTGGTATCCTCAATTTTTTTCATTTTTGGGATTAAATACCTCGGCTCGCCGAAAACAGCCCGTAAAGGTAATCTTTTTGCTGCAATCGGCATGGCGATGGCAATCATAATCACCTTGTTTGATCAGCATGTACTAACTTTTGAATGGATCCTGATTGGCGTCATTGTAGGTTCATTGATCGGGGTAGTACTTGCTATTAAAGTCCCTATGACAGGGATGCCCCAGATGGTTGGTATGCTGAATGGTTTCGGCGGCGGAGCGTCAACGCTGGTAGCTCTTGCAGAATATTACAAGCTTAATCCGAATTATCCTGTTGAGCATGGATTACCCTTCAATCTTCCGATAGATCAGGGAATTGCCATCATCCTCAGTCTACTAATAGGCGGAGTTACATTTACGGGTTCAATGATAGCATTCGGCAAACTTCAAGGACTGGTAACGGGTAAAGTAGTCAAATACCCTCTCCAGCATCCAATGAACCTTATTCTGCTGCTGGCTGTTCTCGGCGGCGGAGCATATTTAGTAATTAACCCGGGTTCAATCACATTAGTACTGATAATTACCCTGGTTTCCCTGGTGCTTGGAGTTCTGCTTGTACTTCCAATCGGGGGCGCAGATATGCCCGTGGCAATCTCTTTATTAAATTCTTATTCGGGAATTGCAGGATCCACTACAGGGTTTGTTCTCGGAAATAATGAATTAATTATAGCCGGTGCGCTTGTCGGTGCCTCAGGAATTATTCTGACTTTAATAATGTGCCGCGGTATGAACAGATCCCTGATGAACGTACTTCTCGGAGGCTGGGCTTCGGCCGGTACATCCGGGGAGGCTACAGGAACGACCTCACCCAAAGGTGACGTCAAATCAATAGATGCCGAGGAACTTGCTATGCTTCTTGATGCAGTAAGCAGTGTTATTATAGTGCCAGGTTACGGTATGGCGGTTGCACAGGCACAGCATGCAGTAAGGGATTTAATGAATGTACTCGAAAAGAAAGGTGTAAACGTAAGGTTCGCAATACATCCGGTTGCAGGAAGAATGCCAGGACATATGAATGTTCTGCTTGCTGAAGCTCAGGTACCATATGACAAGCTGTATGCTATGGAAGACATCAACGATGATTTTTCCAACACAGATGTTGTAATAGTTATCGGAGCGAACGATGTTGTTAACCCGGCTGCACGCCATGATCAAAGCAGTCCCATCTACGGAATGCCCATACTGAATGTGGATTATGCAAAGACAGTCGTGATAAATAAACGATCACTCAATGTAGGCTATGCCGGTATTGATAATGAATTATTCTTCTACCCGAATGCTCTGATGTATTTCGGTGATGCTAAAGAGGCAATAACCAAATTAACAAATGAAATAAAGAATCTCTGATTATAGTAATCGACGGATTTGACTCCCGGTTTAAGCCGGGAGTTTTTATTTTTAAATGAACTGTTAAATAATTTCAATTGCGCTATATTAGGAAAAGAAAAAATTCCGGGTTTTATGAATAAACTTTTCTTTCTTTGCTTATTCTGTATTTCTGCCGGGGCGATATTTCCCCAGCAAACATTTACTTTTGACTTATTTACTGCCCAGATTCAGAATTCAAAACTGACGGTAACCGACAACGGCGGTAATGCTGTTTTAGAGATGACTTTTAATAATCCCCGTGATTATACTGTAGACCTCGACGGTGACAGTGTCGATGAGTATATCGTTATTGATTCATCCGGCAGTGCAGACCTTCCCGATTACATCATATACATTTTCAATACTATAGATGAATTCTCACTTGCAGATTCACTGCACAGCGGTACCACAGAACCCTATGATATTTTTTCAAATGAGGAGGGAGGAGAAATTATTGTTACGGGCAACGCTGATTTCGAGGCATTTAATGGCGATGACACAGACAGTGATATTTTCCTTCCGATAAACTGCTGGAAGTATGACAGCGGGCAGATATATTTAGTGAATGCTGATATTTATGACCTGTTCATACAGGAGAATGAAGAAATAACCGATTATCTTGATTCATTTTCGGAGTCGGGAGACTACGATTGTGATATGAGCCGGCATAATAAATCTGCGATTGCTGCAGCCTATGCAAATTATATCAATGCGGGAGAAGTTACCATTGCATCGCAATTCATAAAAAAGTATTATCTATGTGCAGACATTGATGATTTTATAAAAGAGATCAACCAGACATTAAACCAGGGAGATACTCAATGAAGATGGAATGGAATAAATTTGAAGGAAAGACCCTGCATATTACACTATATGAGAATTATGGTCTCACGCTTGATCCTCATTCAGATACGCCAATATACGAAATAGTATTTAAGTCGGGTAAATTAATGACGGCTTATGACGATGGTCTTCTCCTCGAAACGCATAGAGAAAGCGAGCAGGTCAGAATATTCGTACCCTATCAATCAATTAAGTGTGTGGAAATTTTTAACATTTAGGGGAAACTTTGTATAGAATATTTAATTCTTTTAATTGCACTTATGCCGGTGTTGACTTATGGTCAGCCGGACATCATAGTGAAATCTCTTCTTGCATACCCTGATGCGGATGTAACGGAACTTCCTGTAATTACAGGAGGAAAGCTTACAATAGAGTTCGATATTGAAGCCCAATATGTCCCTCAGCTTAGTATAGTCTTCCGGTTTTGTGATAAAAACTGGAATCCAACAGGAAACTTATTCCTTGCAAACAATGGTTATAATATATACACAGACCTCGATTACTCTGTGCTTCCGGTATCAGTAAAAGAAGCCAGATACCATTTCACTGCTTCATTTCCGGACAAAAGAGGGATGATCTCATTCCCATTTTCAGGGAAGTGGAAATTCTATATTACAGGGGCATATGATACTTCCAAAGTTTATGCTTCCGGGAAATTTGTTGTGATCAAGGGAGAACTGCCGTTGAATGTAAGTTTAACTAAAGAAAAGCTGGAGGGTAAAACATATTTCCCGACTGAGCTTTCCTATATATTTAATATAACTGCAGATTTTAATCTTCCTGAGAAGTTCTATCCATCATTTGTGGATCATATGGAAATAATTGAAAACCACAAAACGGATTACCCGTATATAGTTGACAGAACGTTAAACACCAATGAAAGACAGTTCTACTGGAATGGCGATAGAAAATTCACTTTTTCTATAAGGGATATACGTCCCGGGAATGAATACAGGCAGACAGACATAAGGAACTTCAATAAGTTTACAGGGGAGACCGTAAAAGCGCAATTTGACGGGCTTGAATACTCGAGATTTTTTAAAGAAGGATCTCCGGATCTAAATGGTGGAGAAATCCTCTTAAATTATAAGAACGACTATGCCACTTATAAAAATGTGGTCTTTTCAATTCGTCCCCCAAATGAGATCTTTAATGATATATTCCTTGTAGGTGCATTTAATAATTGGGAAGTGACACCTGAGTACAAAATGGTTCAGAAGGGCGGGGTATATTCGATAACAACTTCTCTAAAACGAGGAATATATGATTACCAGTATGTTACAGGTGAAATATCGGGGACAAGTGTGAAGGATATAGACTGGTATACCCTTGAAGGCAACGACTGGGCAACAACGAATTATTATTACATATTTTTGTATTATAATGATCAGGATCTTGGCGGATATGATCATATAATCGGTTATGCTAAAATCTACAGCAATAAAGGTTGAAATGGAAAAATTAAAGATCGGAATAGCAGGTACAGGGCATCTCGGTAAACTTCATGCCAAAATGTTCAGTACTATGCCTGACTGCAAGTTAACAGGTGTTTTTGATGTTAATCAGCTTCAGTCGAAGGCGGTAAGTGAGGAATTCGGCATTGAAGTTTTTAATAGTCTTGGAGACCTTCTCAAACAGGTTGATGCAGTTTCAATTGCAGCCACAACCAGCGCACATTACGAACTCGCAAAAGAATGTATTAAGGAAGGCAAGCATGTTTTTATCGAAAAGCCCATCACGGCGACTATTCCACAGGCTGAGGAAATCGTGAATTTAGCTGCTGAAAGAGATATAAATCTTCAGGTTGGTCATATTGAAAGATTTAATCCTGCGCTAGTTTCCCTTGAGCAGTATATCCTGGAACCGAAGTTTATCCAGACAGACAGACTGGCACAGTTTAATCCCCGTGGTACAGATGTAGCTGTTGTTCTGGACCTGATGATTCATGATATTGACATTATACTAAGCCTGATTAAAAGTAAAGTGAAGCAGATTGATGCTTCCGGAGTTGCCGTTGTCTCCGATTCTATAGATATTGCAAATGCAAGGATACTGTTTGAAAACGGGGCAGTAGCAAATGTCACGGCAAGCCGTATCTCACAGAAGAAAATGCGAAAAATGCGAATATTTCAGCGAGACAATTATATTTCCCTGGATTTTATAACCGGACTTTCAGAAGTGTATAGACTTGTTCCGATCGATCAGGATACTGGTATAACCACTCTATCCTTCGGCGAAATCGGAGTCGGTGAAAAAAAGAGAAGGGTAATATACGAGCAGCCAGAAATAAAAGAGCAAAATGCTCTACAGTACGAACTCCAACTCTTTATTGAATCGGTTATAAATAATAAAAAGCCGGTTGTATCAGGAGAGGACGGATTACGCGCTCTGAGAGTTGCCCAACAAATATTGCAGAAAATTGATGAATCGCAGAAAATAATTCTATCTAATTAGCAGGATTACAATGAAAAAAAGGTATTTGTATATCTTACTACTTGCATTTACAATCAGCGGGTGCAGTGTTTACCAATCTTTTGTAAATCTTTCAAGACTTCAATTTAAACTCGGGGAAATAAATGGATTTACTGTAAATGGTGTAAGTCTTGCAGGTAAATCCAAATTATCAGATTTCAGTTCTATAGAGATTCTCAGAATTTCCCAGGCGGTTGCAAACGGTACTTTACCGGTTTCATTTGTATTGAACATACAGGCGAAGAATCCGAATGACGGCACAGGAGGCTATCCCAGTACAAACGCCACAATAAGAGATTTTCCCTGGAGACTACTTATCAATGATAAAGAGACTATTTCCGGAGGACTCAAAAATGAAGTAACCGTTCCGGGAACAGGGGAAATCAGTATAATACCGCTTCAGATTAACCTGGACCTGGTAAGATTCTTCCAGAATAAGGGATACCAGGACCTAATAAACCTTGCCCTGGCTATTGGCGGAAGCACAGGTTCTTCATCCAATCTGACGCTCTATGCACAACCGACAGTTTCAACTTCGCTAGGGCCGATAAAATATCCAGGCGAATTAAAAATTGTGAGCGTGCAGTTTACCAACAAATAAACCGGATCTTCAAAAGAATATTATTTTAACGTGTTTGCCGGCTAATTGAAGTTATTCCTATTGTCAAATTACTATAAAATCTGGCTAGCAGTCTCCTTAATTTTTATTATCAGTCTCGCTCTGGCTGCAATAAACCATCCATACTATGGAGATGAATCTCATTTTGTTGAAACAATAAAGTTATTCAGTTCTTCACCGTTTCCGGATATTCTCAGAGATTATCCTGAAGTTACCACACCTTTAGTGTATACAGTGTACGCTGCCTGGGGAAAATTATTCGGCACAAGTTTGGTCGCGCTTAGGATACTTTCGCTGATTATCTCTTTTTTGTTTTTCGTTTTGCTTTACAGGTATGTCAGCTCAATTTTAAATAATGAAAAGTTCAGCTTACTTATATGCGGCGTCATAATAATTAATCCATATATATGGGGACTCAGTGTCTTTATTTTTACAGATATAATGACAATGTGCTTCGCTATTAGCGCTCTTTATTTTTTTGAACGCGACAAACCCGTTTTAACTGCTCTTTTTCTGGGTCTGGCAATATTAAGCAGACAATACGCAATTATTTTTATGATTGCCTTATGGATTTTTGTTTTTATAAAATCTAAATATAGAGGGAATTACAAACAATTCTTTAAGTATACACTTTACTTTTTTATTTCCTCCCTTCCCTTTATTATCCTAGTAACCATCTGGCAGGGGTTGTCACCGCCTTTGGGAGTTAAAAAATTTTTGCCTGATACACAAGTCTTATGGAACCCTCATGCATTTGTGACATATATTACTTTTTCTTCTATATACGCTTTCCCACTTCTTCTGATTTTCATTACCAGATTATTTAATTACAGGAATTTATTGATACCTGCTGCCATTCTAGGCAGTATTTACTTTATTTTTCCGGTCGAAGCTTCTCAGGTCAGTGTCGTACAAAATCATATCGAAACTGTAGGTCTTTTTCATAAGCTTATTTATTCGTTGGCCGGAAGAGGAGAACTAACAGAAATTATACTATTCGTTTTCTTTTCCTTAGGTATTTGGTTAATAATGATCTTTTTAAAAGAAGATCTTAAACTGGTAAAGGCCGGAAGTATAAATACTGAACTGCTGCTTTCAATGATCTTCTTTATTTACTTAATAGTTATGCCTTTTTCATACCAGATATGGGAGAAGTATCTGATAATGGTCCTACCTGTGCTATTACTCAGGTTCGGATTATTATTCGATGATCCTCAAATTAAAGAAATTCCATTTAACGGCGGTATACCAAATGATTAAAATTTTTTCTCAAATCAAGTTTTTACAACTTAACTTTTTATAAATTTATGATTGTTTTCTAAACAAATTGGATTTTATTACTTTCCCGGAAAAAGCTTAATAAACCAGGCAGGATAATTATGGCTAAAACAGAAAAATATACACTTGGAGTTGACCTTGGCGGAACGAGCGTTAAAATTGGAATAGTCTCAGAAAAAGGAAAGATTATCAGGAAAGTTTCAGTTGAGTCCAATCAGCTGATGGACCGGATGCAGTGATTGAGCAGATCAAAAAAGGAATAAGAGAAATACTTAAACAATACTAAAAAGAAGATTTACGGTATAGGAATTGGTGCACCGGGTGTAGTTTCAGTGAAGAAAGGAACAGTTGAAAATCCTCCTAATTTTCCGGGCTGGGAGAAAGTTAATTTAGGCAAACTGATTGAGAAGGAATTTAATAAAAAGGTTTATGTTGAAAATGATGCCAATGCTGCTGCAATCGGGGAATTAATATTCGGAGTTGGAAAGAAGTATGATTCATTTATAATGGTAACATTAGGAACAGGGGTTGGCGGCGGAATAATAATCGATAAAAAAATTTACCGGGGAGAATTCGGCGCTGCGGGAGAAATAGGTCACGTTACAATTGAACAGCGAAGGTCCCAGGTGCAACTGCGGTTCACTAGGCTGTATTGAAGCCTATGTTGGCAATCATTACCTGGTAAGCCGGATTAAAAAGGAAATTGCCTGACCACCCGGCGTCCAAAATATGGGAATTGATAGACAACGACCTTAAGCCAGCTTAACTCCTAAAATTATTGATTTGGCTTCTGAAGAAGGTGATCAATTTTGCCCAATCAATTGTTAAGAAAATGGGATATTTCATCGGATGCGCATTAGCTTCTGTCAGTAATCTGCTTGATGTCAGCACTTTTATTATCGGAGGAGGAGTATCCGGTTTTGGTAGACCTTTGTTTGATTCGATAAAGGAAACAGCTTCCTCGCGGGTTTTAACCCGCTTTAGGAGCAGGGTAGAAGTTCATCCTGCAAAATTAAAAAATGATGCCGGAATTAAAGGGGCATCGGCTTTAGTGTTTTATAAATCCTGAGAGCATAAATATACTTTGTAAATTAATTTCATTGATCAATTTTAAATGAGAAAATTTTTACTGATAATAATATTATGTTCTCTTCAGGAATTTGCTCAGCAAATTGATTCGACAGGTATTATATTCCCACTGATTCGATTTATTCACCGGTACGGATTCCTGATTCAGTTCATACCGATTCCGTCAAGACAAAAAGGGTGATATCGATACAGTTATAAACACCAGCTCATCGGATTCTTTATTTTTGTGATAGATGATAAAGGAAATGTACCTTTACGGTGAGAGCGAAATTCAATACAAACAAACTGATTTAACAGCTGCAAATATAAAAGTTAATTTTGAAACAGGGGGAGTAGAGGCGGAAGGTGTTCCTACAGATACCTGCGAGAAATATGTCGGTACTCCGGTGTTCAAAGATAAAGGGGAGACCTATGAAGGTTTCAGGATGAAGTTTAATTTTAAATCTCAAAGAGGATTTATTGCTACTGCAGGAACTGAAAATGAAGGAGCTTATTACACCGGTTCGAAAATAAAAAAGGTAGACAAGGACACGTATTTTATTCAAGATGGAATTTATACTACCTGCGACAAGAAGGATCCGGATTATTATCTTTTATTCTCCCAAAATGAAAGTAGTTCAAAAGCAGGAAGTAATGGCCGAATGGATATGGTTATTCGTCGGCGATGTTCCGTTTCCTGTGCCTTTGCCTTTTGCCGTTTTTCCTTTACAGTCCGGCAGGAGTTCAGGAATTATTCCGCCCGTTTTTGGAGATGACGGAACATACGGGAAATATTTTGCGAGGTTCGGATATTTCTGGGCGATAAGCGATTATATGGATTGGAATCTGACAGGCGATTATTATACCCGCGGAAGTTACCGGGCTAATTCAAGATTGCGTTATGCTGAAAGATACAATTTTACCGGTAGTTTCCAGGGAGACTATTCAGATTTGAAATCCGGTATTCCGACAGATCCCGACGGACCGAGAGGATAGACTGGAGAATAAAGTGGAGCCACAACCAGTCATTTACACCAACAATGCGTTTTGATGCAAACCTGGAGTTTACTTCCGGTAATTATCTTTCGAGAAATGTGACGGATTTCAATGAGCTACTGAGGAATGAAATAGGTTCAAATGCGACATTTTCCAAAACATGGGACGAATCCGGAAACAGTCTTATCTGCCAATTATACAAGGAGACAGGTGCTTCAGACCGGGGATATAAATGAAGTGCTCCCGAGCCTGACATTCACAAAGTCACAAAGTTATCCATTCAGAGGCAAAGGAGTTGGCGAACAAAAATGGTACGAGTTATTCGGTTATAATTACTCAGGTCAGTTCCAGAATAACAGGACAAAAACGAATGGCAATTTAAATATAAGAGGCGGGTTCAATCACCAGATTTCAGCCGGCTTATCTCCAAAGATCGGATACCTAAGTATTGCTCCATCTGTACGCTACCAGGAAAGATGGTATAATAAAAGGGTCGTTTACGAAAGAGGTATCTCGCCGCTCACCGGAAATGATACAACCTTTATTAATGATGAGCATGAAGTTGAATTTTGTAAGGACTTTCGGGTTAGGTGTAACCGCCTCCACCAAGTTTTATGGAATCTTTCCAGTAAACAGTTTCGGGGTAAATGCTATAAGACATACTGTAAATCCAAGCATTTCCTACAACTACAATCCTGATTTCTCAAAACCGTTCTGGGGATATTATGATTCATATCTCGATCCTAATAATAAAGTTATTCATTATGATAAATTTCAAAGAGAAGTTTTCGGCGGCGCCCCTTCCAGTGAAGCCCAGAGAATCACTTTTTCATTGGGAAATATTTTTGAGATGAAGACACTGCCTGACCTTTCTGACACCACCTCAAAAGAACAGAAGATACAACTGCTTAATCTTTCGGCTTCAATGAGCTATAATTTTGCTGCAGATACTATGAAACTGTCGGATCTTGGTCTACAATACAGAACACAGGTAGGAGACTGGTTCAATTTCTCCGGGAGTTCTAATTTTACTCCCTACGATTACCAGGGAAATACTTCAAGGATCAATAAGTTTCTTATAAACGAAGGGAAAGGATTTTTACGGCTTACAAATTTCAGCTTTTCCATTTCCACAACTCTTTCGGGTGAAAAGTTAAAATCTGCGGAGGACAATAAAACACCCGAACAAGAGGGTGAGTATGAACTACAGAACGGGGATAATGTATACAAAGGATTATATTCAGACAAAGAACCTGATTTCACAATTCCCTGGGACCTTTCGCTGACATATAATTATTCCTTGACTAAACCAATTCCCAGCCAAAAAACTGAAGTCTCAAACTTAAGCGGAGGTATAAACTTCAACCTGACTCCCAAATGGAAGTTTTCTTTTACGGGCAGCTACGATTTTCAAAGACATGAGTTCGCAGCGCCGCAGATAAGGATCTCACGGGATCTGCATTGCTGGTTAATGGATTTTACCTGGAATCCTATCGGAACGTACCGCGGTTATCGTTTTGAAATCAGGGTTAAAGCACCTCAGCTTCAGGATTTAAAGGTTACAAAACAGGATCAGTTCTACAGCGGAAGGGGGTACTAATGCAGAAATACATAATTGACGGCAACAACCTGATAGGAAAAATCAAAGAATTACAAAATCTTCAGAATAAGGATAAACAGGCTGCCAGGGAAAAACTTGCCTTTTTGACCGAGAGGTATTTTCAAAACAAAAGAGTAAAGGTTTCACTTCACTTTGATGGTTATCAAAATACTCCAATCAGAATGAATTCGGCAAAAATAATTTATTCCGAAAATAAAACTGCTGATGAGAAAATTAAGTCCGAAATTTCATCTTCAAAAAATACAAGAAATGTCACGCTTATTACTTCCGACAATAATTTAAGGGAGTTTGCACGAGTCTGCAGCTGCTCAGTAATATTATCAGAAGAGTTTGCCCAAGAACTGAAAAAAAGAAGCGAGAAGGATGAAGAAGAGAGACGGATACAATCGATTAATGATATTGAAGAATTTAAAAGAATATTCAATGTTAAAAAATAATTATCCGCATGTCACATTTTTATTCCATTTAAGGAAATTATTTTATATTTTCACTTTCAGGTCCCGGGTTGTTGAATACAAATAAAGTGAGCAGCTGACAAGTAAATCTCACCTTAATTTGGAAATATTTAACCACTTAATTAACCAGTCATATAAATATAAAAACGAGAGGTGTTATGAATAAGGAATTATACCGGAAATCAACATTCCTTTTTGCCCTATTCTTGTTATCTTTTTTTTCAACCAACCTTTATTCCCAGGGGGTCGATGGATCACGAATTGATCATTTAACCCCGGAACTTATACAATCGTATGTTCCGGCTAATGTCAATGGGGATGTAATTACAATCGACGGATTTGACAATTTTAATATCGGTGTGGATTTTGCCGAGCCTCATATGTCATCAAATCCCACCAACCCGCTTGAGTATTTCAATGCCTTCAACATCAATGGAGCTCACAGAACATATGATGGTCATGATTGGCTGGCATCAACCCCCTCATTTGGTACTTCAGTTGCCGGAGATCCTGTAACTGCATATGACAGCCTCGGAAATCTTTTTTATATGCAGATGTATGGAAGTATTTCCGGTGCTAAAGTTATACGATCGACAGATAACGGCCAGACTTGGTCAAGCGCTGTAAATGCTGTAAGCGGCGGTGATAAGTGCTGGATGGCTGCAGATCAGACAAGCGGCCCGTTTGCGAATTACGTTTATGCCACTATGACTAATACAGCTTTTACGGGGCATAACTTTGCAAGAAGCACAGATGGCGGAGCTACTTTCACCCAGACTTTTACAACAAACAGTTCTCCACTTCCCGGGGCAATGCCCGCAGTAGGACCTAATATTATCGGCGGCGATGTACCCGGCGGCTGCGTTTATTTTGTTACGAATGAAGGCAACAGTTTTGCAGCCACTTACAGGTTATTCCGTTCAACCGACGGAGGGGCAACATTTACATTAATGTCAACAAACAACTTTGCAGGTTATGTGGGCACTAATGTAAGCGGTAGGAATTCAGTAGAAAATATGAGAACCAGACCATACCCGTTCATAACTGCCGATAACAGTTACGGTCCTTACAGGGGAAGGCTGTATCTTGTATATGCTTCCAATACACCAGCCGGAAGCGGCAACAAACCAGATATCTTCTGTCGTTACTCGACAGATCAGGGAGCGACGTGGTCGTCTGCAGTAGTCGTAAATGACGATCCCAATACCGTAAACAATCATCAGTGGCACCCATCAACATGGTGCGATAAAGAAACAGGCAGACTGTTCGTGAAATGGATGGATACCAGAGATACACCAACCTCAGACAGTGCTTATATTTATGCAAGTTATTCAGATGACGGCGGAATTACTTTTGCACCGAATCAGCAGGTTTCAAATGCCAAGATGAAGATAAATTGTTCTTCATGCGGCGGCGGCGGTACACCGAGGTACCAGGGTGATTATGATGCAATCACATCGGCCGGTAATATTTCAATGATGGTATGGACCGACTTCAGAAATGGAAGTTTCGCGAGCTACACCGGATATTTCCCTGATTTTGCGATGCTGGTTTATCCACCTTCAAATACTGTAGGGAATACGAATGATCAGACGGATTATACGGTAGAAATCCCGCAGGTTACTTTATTTGACGGTGAGGCAATGTTTACTGCGGATGTCGATCCTGCACCCGCGACAGGTTCATTTGACATTACTTTCACTCCCGGAAACACAATCACCTCCTTCCCGGGAAGTATCGCCATGACCATTCATACTGTAGGTACAGTTCCCAACGGAACATATACCATTAATGTGCAGGGCGAAGGCGTTACAGGCATTCCTGTGCACAGAAGATCAGTTACTCTTGAAGTGATTGACAATGTACCTGTTGAACTCACCTCGTTCACTGCGCATCTGGATAATAACAGTGTGATGCTGAGCTGGGTAACTGCTACAGAATTAAACAACAGCGGTTTTGAAATTCAAAGAAGTCTGAAAACTGATGATCAAACCACTGCTGAGTGGTCTAAAATTGGTTTTGTTCAGGGAAATGGAAACAGTACCGAGAGTCATGCGTATATCTACAATGATGAAAATATTGTTAAACCTGGTCACTATACCTACAGGCTAAAACAAATCGATTTCGACGGGAAGTATGCATACTCACCGGTTGCAGAGATTGACGTAAATAAACCAACCAAGTATTATTTAAGTCAGAATTACCCGAATCCTTTCAATCCAACGACCACTATTGAATTTTCTACTCCGGAGAGAGGTCATGTTTCATTGAAAGTTTATGATGTACTCGGCAACGAGGTAGCAACACTCGTTAATGGCTGGATGGAATCAACAAACCATCAAGTTATATTTGATGCAAGCAAACTTGCCAGCGGAATATACTATTATACCTTATCCGCAGGCAATTTTACTTCAACCAAGAAGTTAATACTACTTAAGTAATTAACTATTACTAAGAAGGGGAGTCAGCTGACTCCCCTTCTAATTATAGATAACAAACGTCGAATAATACCCGGGTTATAGTGAGGTTTGAAAGTTAAAAACAAGAGTTGTGGGAAGTTCAGCTTTGTTTTGTAAGCCTACCGATATATTCCAGCTCAGATCAGCATTAAGATTTTTATTATAAGCAGAAACAAGGCGAACCGCATTGATTGCGCTGGCTATTCTGTTTACAATTAATGCTCCTACAATAAACCTTATATCGTTGTATGTCTGTTCACTGGAAGTCCACATACCTCTATAGGTTCTTCTCTGCTCAGAAGAAGGCCAATTCCAGTAATTCGTTTCAACATTATACATTAAGCTGAAGTCACGATTTAACGCCTGTTCATCATTAAATTGATTTACGCTGGAATAATCACCGATAGTTGCATAAAAATCAGCATCCTTTCCAGTAGGAGAAACGCCTCCGTTGGCAGCTGCATAAGCCTTATAATTCTCCTTCTGCCAGCCGGCGTAAGTATTCATCCCGATGAAAACACCCCAGAGAGTTCCCTCTGCGATGGTAAAATACTTTCCGCTGGAATAACCATCTGCATATAATTCGCCCATACCGGGAAGGAGCAGCGAATAAATGATTGCGAGTCCCGGATTCTTTTTAGTTCGCTCAAAAGAAAGATTAATTTCAGGTGATGTTTTTTTTAGGTTTTCAATAACCTGGTTTTTTAATTCTAATGATGATCTTGAATCGGCGATCTGTCCAAATGTTAGGGATGAAATGAAAAGAAGAGCTAAAAGGGAATATTTCATAATTTTTTAATTTTAATTTTAT
The DNA here is from genome assembly GCA_963832715.1 of uncultured Ignavibacteria bacterium. Lineage (GTDB taxonomy): Bacteria > Bacteroidota > Ignavibacteria > Ignavibacteriales > Ignavibacteriaceae > DATFVA01. The sequence continues at coordinate 116,806 of CAWHVB010000006.1, forward strand.
AATTAAGATGCTAATGAGTCAACTGATTTTTTTATCGCCCTCAGTTCTCCCGAACAAATTAAATTATTTACCGAGTTGATTTTAACCCGGGCTAGCTTGTTTACCAGAACAGGGTCATAAGGGCATGAGACGCGAATATAATTTGATGAAAAACCTTGTATCAGCCCATTATGGTTTTCTGCCTCAAACAGGACTTCGAGTTCCATGCCTGTATTTTTCTGATAAAACATGTTTTTCTTTCTGATGCTGAGATCTCTCAAAACCTTATTTCTTCTTTTTCTTTCAAATACATCAACCTGGTCAGTAAAATCAAAAGCTGGGGTCCCTGGTCTTTCTGAATAAGTAAATACATGCAGGTATGAGATATCAAGATCCCTTAAAAAACTATAAGTAGAGATAAAATCCTCTTCAGTTTCGCCCGGAAATCCTACAATAACATCAACCCCAATGCCTACTCCAGGTATTGCAGAATGCAGTTTATCGATAAGCTTTTCATAATCTCCGGTTTTATACCGACGCCTCATCTTCTTCAAGACACCGGAGCTGCCGCTCTGCAGAGGTATATGGAAATGACTGCACATCTTATCATTTGAAGCAGCCAATTCGATAATATCATCAGTAAGGAGGTTCGGTTCTATCGAACTTATCCGTATTCTGAATTTTCCATCTATATCAACCATACGGAGAAGGAGATTATACAAATTAGTTTGATAATGCTTTCCATAATCCCCAACATTGACTCCCGTTAATATTATTTCTTTATAACCCCGATCAAGGAGTGCTTTGAAGTCAGTTATGACAGAGTCAGGATCCATGCTTCTGCTAAGTCCACGTGCTTTAGGAATCGTACAGAAAGTACATTTATAATCGCATCCATCCTGAATTTTAAGGTATGCTCTTGTTCTATTATCAGCATCCGATGAATGGGCGGGGCCGAAATCAGTCTGTTCACCATCAGGTGAGACAAAAACGCAAGCCATCTCCTTCTTTTCAAAGTTATTTAAGATCTCAAATAATCTGAATTTTTCCTGGGTACCTAATACCGCATCAACTCCTTCGATGGCAGCGATCTCCTCAGGGCGCAGCTGAGCGTAGCAGCCGGTAACGACAATACAGGCATCAGGATTCTGCCGAAGCACTCGTCTCACGAGCTGACGGCATTCCTTCTCAGCATTTTCGGTCACTGTGCAGGTATTAAAAACATAAACATCCGCATTTTCCCTGAAATCAACTACCTGAAATCCCCTGGTGAGGAACTGATTGCCAATAGTTGAAGTTTCAGCAAAATTCAGCTTACAGCCGAGAGTATGTAATGCAACCTTATTCAAATAAACAATTTCTATTTAAAAATAAAAGAGCGGGATCTTATTCCCGCTCAGTAAATATCCGGAGAATCCGGTTAGGAATTTTCGTGCCGGTTCGGACGCTGATCATCAGGGAGTTCAAATATAGGGAAGTCTGATGAATCAATTGCTCCGGTTTCAGCATTCATTATTTCTTCAACAGAAACTCTATCGAGTTTATGTTTATCAAGATATTCTCTTATTTCCTGTTCTGATCTTTCCTTAAGAGCAGCTATTGTACTGAGAACGATCTTTTTGTTTTCTTTATCGAACTCAATAACTTTCAAAGGAATCACATCATCGACAGGGAAGTGATTAGCGATATTCTTTATTTTATTAGTCGCCAGCTGGTTGGTAGGCACAAATCCGTCCACTTTTTCAGGAAGTTCAGCGATCAGGCCTTTTTCAATGATCCTGACAACTTTTCCTTCAGTCACGGTTCCGATATTATAGACTTTTTCAAAATTATTCCAGGGGTTTTCCTGAACCTGTTTGTGTCCAAGAGAGATTTTTCTCTGTTCAACATCCACACCAAGAACAATTACATCAAGTCTCTCACCTTTTTTGACTACTTCACCGGGATGGCGGATCTTCTTAGTCCAGCTCAGATCAGAAATATGAACCAGTCCATCAACTCCGGGTTCAAGTTCCACAAAGACACCAAAGTTAGTAAGGTTTCTTGCTATACCTGAATGCTGGGAGCCAACAGGATACTTCTGCATAAGAGATTCCCATGGATCAGGTTCAAGCTGTTTAATACCGAGAGAAATTTTCTTTTCCTCTTTATCGAGACTAAGAATTACAGCTTCAATTATCTGACCCATCGCAACAACCTGTGAAGGATGCTTTATATGCTGTGTCCAGCTCATTTCAGAATTATGGATCAGTCCTTCAATACCTTTTTCAATTTCAATAAAAGCGCCGTAGTCTGTAAGAGAAACAACCCTGCCGGAAACTTTATCTCCGACCTTATATTTTTCATCGATGTTTTCCCATGGATGGGGGAGAAGTTTCTTTAAGCTTAAGGATATTCTCTTCTTTTCTTCATCAAAGTCGGTGACTACAACCTTAATAGTCTGGTCAAGTTTAACCACTTCATTAGGATGATTAATTCGTCCCCAGCTAAGATCTGTAATATGAATAAGTCCATCAACACCGCCGAGATCAACGAATACACCGAAGTCAGTTATCGCCTTAACTGTTCCTTCAAGGATCTGACCTCTCTCAAGGCTTTCAAGGATTGCATTTCTCTGATCAGCGATTTCCTCTTCAACAAGGACTTTATGAGAAACCACAACGTTTTCGGTAGGGATATTAACCTTAACCACTTTGAAATCCATTGTCTGTCCGACAAATGCATCAAAATCTCTGATAGGACGAATATCAATTTGTGAACCGGGAAGGAAAGCTTCCATACCCATAAGGTCCACAACCATTCCGCCTTTAATACGTTTTATAATTTTACCCTGCAGGATTTCTCCTGTTTCGTGAGCGCTAACAACTTTCTCCCAAATCCTGAGGAAATCTGCTCTCTGTTTACTTAAGACAAGATTACCTTCCTGATCTTCCACACTTTCGAGAACTACTTCAACTTCGTTCCCAATTTTAATTTCCTCATCTTCACGGAATTCATTCTTAGGGACGGAACCTTCTGACTTAAATCCTACATCAATGATAACATTGTCGTTTTGAATGCGTACAATCTTACCTTTGACAAGTTCACCTTCTTTAACATCTCTGAAAGAATCAGCATAAAGTTTAGCAAGGGTCAGGAATTCTTCCTGAGAATACTCCTCATTCTGAAAGTTTCTTTTAGCTTTTTCGTAATCATCGGCTGTTACAACACCTCTGGACTTTTCTTTCGTCTCTTCGGACATTAATCCTCCTGAAATAAATAATTGTTCTGCAGTTAATGTTCAAGTCATCTGAAAAACACAACTGCAAATATTTAATTTAACATAAAGTAATTATGATGACTTAATAAAATTTTCTTTTTTCTTAACCTGTTCTAAAATAAGATCAACCTGCTGTTCAATTGTAACTGATGAAGTATCTATTTCAACGGCATCATCTGCTTTAACAAGCGGGCTGAAATGCCTCGTAGAATCGATCCTGTCGCGCTGCATCAGGTTCTCTTTAATATTTTCAACAGGGATATCCATCCCTTTATCTGCATATTCTTTTGACCGTCTCTCAACCCTCTGGTTTAATGACGCAGTCAGAAAAATCTTTACGTCAGCTTCAGGGAATACGACAGTTCCAATATCCCGGCCTTCCATTACTATCCCTGCGTTTTTAGAAGCATATTCTCTCTGCTTACTGACAAGAGCTTTTCTCACACCCTCAATCTTGCTGATATTACTGACCATGGTGTTAACTTCATAAGTTCTAAGTTCATCAGTAATATTAATGTTATTAACTATTACTTCAGTAAAACCTTTTTCAAACTTCAGTTTAATATCGGCAGATTCAGCGAGTTCGACAATATCTTTTTCAGACTCTAACTTTTCTTTTATAGATAAAAAAGTTACGGCTCTATACATAGCGCCTGTGTCGATATAAAGATAGCCCAATTTTTGTGCAACCAGTTTCGCAGAAGTGCTTTTGCCGCTTCCAGCAGGGCCATCAATTGCAACAATCATATTTTTGGCCATTTACTAAAATACGAATATTCATATTATTTATCAAAAAAGGGAAGTGAAGAATATAAGAATTTTATAACGATTTTGAACCTATTCAAAATAGAAAGATCTCTACAGGAAAGCTGTCTATTAGAAATGGGTAGTACCGTATTTAAAGCGTTTTTACCCCCCGTTTATATCGTATTTAGAGCGTATTTAGATAACATTCAGGATGCAGGTACGCTGTTTTATCCTATCAGCAGGATTAAAGTGAAACATCAGGTTTCATTCTATGATTTCTCCGCCCAATTCAGAGATAATGGCTTTTACATAAGGATCTTCACCGATATCAACAGATTTGCTTATTTTAAGATGCTTTTCACCTTTATCGGGGCTAATTCCTAATTTTACAACAAATTTTAATTTCCTGCCGAAATATTCAAGAGTTTTTTTTGCGAGATATTCCTTATCGTTCTCCACTATAACTGCTGCGTGCGAGTCTGAAGAAATCATCTCAAGGTTATTAGTATGAAGGCTTTCAATTTCTACGCTGTTCAAAAAAGGTCCCAAAATCAGGGCTTTTTCCTTCATTACCATATTTACGAAACCTTCCCACCTGCTTTTAATACTATCAAGGTCAATGGCTGGGGAAGAATCAGGCTGATACGGTGCATGATCCGGGAGGGTTTTTTTAGGAGCTGAAGACGGAGACGGAGACGCAGGCTTTTTTTCAGGAATATCTACTTTAAAGACGGGCTGCGGTTTGCTATTTATTTCCGGGCTTTTTTTTTCAGCCAGATCAGAAATTATTTCAGATATAGTAGATGATTTTTCAAGCCCAATCAAATGACTTAATGAGATTTCCACTTTAAGCTTCTGATTTTGAGAGTAACGCAATTCCTGCTGAGTTTTACTCAGAAAATTGAGGATCCTCAAGAGGTCGCCTTCGGTAAAGCTGCCAAGGTAGTTAATATACTTTTCCCTGTATACTTCTGCAGTCTCAATCAGCTCAGTTCTTTCAGTTAGTATTACAGTGAGGATATTCCGGAAATGTTCGGTCAGTCCGTCCATAAAATCAACAAAGTCCCAGCCGTTTTCATAAAGCATTTTCGTAACCTCAAAAACCGTCTTGAAGTTCTTTTCCAGGACAGCATCGCTCAGCATAAAAAAGAGTTCATCATCCACAAGGTTGAGCATATGCGAGACAGTAGCAGAATCTATTTTATTTCCACAGAAAGAGATTACCTGGTCAAAATAACTCTCTGCATCTCTCAGAGCGCCGTCAGCCTTACGTGCAATTATTGTAAGAGTTTTATCATCGATCTGTATTTTTTCATCCAGAGCAATTTTGTTCAGAAGCTCTTTGATGGTATTCATCTGGATTCTTCTGAAGTCGAAACGCTGACATCTTGAAATAATTGTAAGCGGAACCTTATGTACGTCGGTGGTTGCAAAAATGAAAATCGTATGTCCCGGAGGTTCCTCAAGTGTTTTCAGAAAAGCATTGAAGGATTCGCGGGTAAGCATATGAACTTCATCTATGATATATACTTTATATTTCCCTTTTGTGGGAGCATATTTCACAGATTCCCTTAATGTTCTGATTTCATCGATGCCCCTGTTGGAAGCGCCATCTATTTCAATAATGTCGAGGGATTGTGAATTAAGAATTGATTTACACATCTCGCATTCATTACAGGGTTCGGCATCTTTTGGATTAAGGCAGTTTAAGGTTTTAGCCAGAATTCTTGCAGTTGTAGTTTTACCAACACCCCGGGGGCCTGTAAACAGGTAGGCATGGGCAATACGGTTTGTTTTAATCGCATTTTTGAGAGTAGCGGTTATATGTTCCTGTCCGACCACTTCACTAAATATTTGAGGACGCCATTTCCTTGCAGTTACTAAATATGCCATCGGGAATTAAATTATTACTGAATGATTTGCTAAATTATTTCAGAGGAAAGAAAAGCGCAATATTCCTCTAAATATTTTTGATCTATCTGATTAAATGAACCCAACTGAGCACTGTCTACATCAAGAACTCCGTATAATTCATTATTTTTAATTATTGGTATCACTATTTCGGATTTTGACTCCGGGTCACAGGCTATATGTCCCGGAAATTTATCCACATCTTCTACAATAATTGTTCTTCTATCTGATGCAGCAGTTCCGCAGACACCTCTGCCTAAATCTATCAACGTACAGGCGACTTTACCCTGGAAGGGACCAAGATAAAGCTTAGTTCCGTCATATAAATAAAAACCAGCCCAGCTAATTTTATCAAATGTCTGTTTAAGAGCTGCTGTAAAGTTGGATAAATTAGATAAAATATTTTCGTCTTTATTCAACAGAGACTTAAGCTGTTTAGACAGAAGCTTGTACTTTTCCTCAATTGAGAGTTCATTATTTACAATCAAAGATTCAGGCAATTTTATCTCTTCTTTTTCTTCGGGGAAGATGAAGTCTTTCTTTTTGAGGATGTCCTACTTTTTCCATTCTGTTTCATGGAAGGAAAAACATAGGGAATAGCATCTTCTATATGTTCAAGAGTTATAATTTCCAGACCTTCTTTAACCTCATTCGGAATCTCTTTCAGGTCAATTTCATTATCCCTTGGAATAAGAACCCGAGTTATATTATTTCTTTTAGCTGCAAGAAGTTTTTCATTGAGACCTCCGATAGGAAGAACATTCCCGCGGAGGGTTATTTCGCCGGTCATGGCCACGTCGTTTGTTGCCGGTTTTCCACTAACCGCAGAAAGGAGAGCCATTGACATCGTTATGCCGGCAGACGGGCCATCTTTAGGGATAGCACCTTCGGGCAGATGAATATGAACTTCCTTTCCCTTAAAGAAATCAGGGTTCAAATCCAGCTTTTTAGCATTTGAACGGATATAACTAAGAGCAGCCTGAGCAGATTCCTTCATAACATTTCCCAGCTGACCGGTCAATGTCAGCTTTTCAGCTCCATTCATAATTGTAACATCAACACTAAGCAGTTCACCGCCTACGCTTGTCCATGCAAGACCGGTAACACTACCGACTCTTTTTTCCGAAATATGTTTCTGATGACGGTAGCGGGGAACCTTCAGATACTCTTCAACTTTGTCCTCATCAACAATAAATTTTGTTTGTTTTTTCACTTTCCCGTTTGAAGATTCACTCAAAACAATATCACGGGCAAGCTTTCTGCAAACAGAAGCTATTTCTCTTTCGAGGTTTCTGACGCCTGCTTCGCGGGTATACTCCGATATAAGCTTACGAACAGCAGTATCCTTGAATTCAACTTTTTTATTCAGCAGGCCGTGGGCTTCCAGCTGTTTAGGGATTATATGCCGTTTTGCAATTTCAACTTTATCGTGCTCGAGGTAGCCAGGCAGTTCAATTATCTCCATCCTGTCCTGCAGCGGAAGAGGAATATTATACCTGACATTGGCTGTGGTTATAAACATGACCTGGGAAAGATCATAATCCACTTCCAGGTAATGGTCGTTGAATGTGTGGTTCTGTTCAGGGTCGAGAACTTCGAGCATAGCCGATGAGGGATCACCGCGAAAATCCATACTCATTTTATCAATTTCGTCAAGCAGCATGACCGGGTTGATAGTTTCAGCTTTTTTCATTGACTGAACGATTTTACCCGGCATTGATCCTATATAAGTTCTACGATGACCTCTTATTTCCGCTTCATCCCTAACACCGCCGAGGCTTATTCGTACAAACTTTCTTCCAAGGGCGCGGGCGATTGATTTACCGAGAGACGTTTTACCGACTCCGGGAGGTCCAACAAAACAGAGTATCTGTCCTCTCATCTGTTTCACAAGATTGAGAACAGCTATATGTTCAATAATTCTTTCTTTAGGTTTTTCCAGAGCAAAATGATCTTTATCGAGAATTTTCCTTACGTGTTTTATATCGAGGTTATCCTTAGTCCTTTTTGACCATGGAACCTCGGTAAGCCATTCAAGATAATTTCTGATCACGGTAGATTCAGGAGACATAGCAGGAGTTTTTTTCAATTTATTAAGCTCCTCAAGTGCCTTTGTTTCAGCCTCCTGAGACATTTTAGCTTTCTTAATCTGATCTCTAAGCTTTGCAACCTCAGGAGACGCATCCTCATCATCCCCAAGCTCATCCTGAAGGATCTTTATCTGTTCCTGAATTATAAATTTGCGCTGCGTCTTAGCGATATTTTCCTGTACTTTGCTATCGATTTCCTTCTCAATTTTAAGGATATCAATTTCAGAGTTCAGGATCTTTATTACTTCATAAAACTGCTCTTTAAGGATGAACTTCTGCAGGACTGATTGTTTAACATCCATTACCTGGTTAATATTTGCAGCCACATAAAAGAGCTTCCTGTCAGGTTCTTCAATATTTTCAAAAGCAGTTACTGTTTCATTAGGGATATTCCTACTAATCTTAACATATTCTTTGAACAACTGAGACATCTGTCTGACGAGAGCGTTCATTTCATGGTCGTTCTGAACCTCCGGTATGATAACCTCAATTTTTGCTTCAAAGAAATTTTTATTGCCAGTGAATTCTTTTATTTTTCCCTGAAGAAGACCATCGACAAGGATTTTCATCAGTCCATTCGGAAGTTTCAGAATCTGAACAATTTTTGCGATTGTTCCTTCCTTATAGATATCCTCCTTTTTAGGGTCTTCAATATTCGATTTTTTTTGTGTTGCAAGAAATATATACTTTGTATTTTCAAGTGCATAGTTAGCAGCACGGATGGACTGTTCCCTTCCCACCAGAACAGGGAAGATCATATAGGGAAAAATTACAATATCTCTTAAAGGCAGAACCGGAAGAATTTCCGGCATATTATCTACGATTGAATTATCTCCTGATTCAGAAATCTCTATCTGATCAATTTTCTTCAAGTTAAAACTCCTTCTTTTCTCAAATTCTATTCAAGTAAGGAAATATACCAAATTGGATATGGGCTTTCAAGGAAGTAAAAATGACATATGCCACCATAGTTTACAAATCAACACAGAGGTTACCGTCTGCTTTTATTATATTTACGGGCAAAAAAGGATAAAATGATAAAGGATATAATTCAGGTTTCACACGAAGCAGGCGAAATAGTGAGGGAAGGTTTCGGTAAAAAGTTTGGTATAGAATATAAAACTAATGAAGCTAATCTCGTAACCGATATAGATAAAGCATCCGAAAAACATATAAAAGAATTTATTCAAAAGAAATATCCTTCACACAGTATACTTGCTGAAGAGGGGGGACAAACCAACAATGAGCCTGAATATTTGTGGGTTGTCGATCCTATTGACGGCACAACAAACTTTGCTCATGGGCTACCTATATTTTCAATTTCAATCGGTGTTCAAAAAAAAGGTGAGACTATTGCAGGAGTAGTATATGATGTTATGCAGGATATAACATACTCTGCTGAGGCGGGGAGCGGTGCGTTTGCTGATTCACAAAAAATAAGGGTAAGTAATAATGATAATCTCGCTCACAGCGTTCTTGTAACAGGGTTTCCATACAACATTTCCGAAAATCCTGATAATGCTCTCGAAAAATTTACTGCATTAACAAAAGCCTCGAGAGGGATAAGAAGGCTGGGCTCTGCGGCCATTGACTTTTGCTTTGTTGCGCGGGGTGTATTTGACGGGTTCTGGGAAGTTCACCTGCATCCCTGGGATATCTGCGCGGGTATGCTGATTGTTGAAGAAGCAGGGGGGAAGGTAACGGGATTTCAGGGAGAGAAGATAGACATTTATTCAAAGCGTATCCTTGCAACCAACGGTCATATTCATCAGCGGATGATGGAATTTTTAGGCAAGTAGGAAAACCAATCTTTCAGTCTGGGAACAGGTTTTGAGGATTCAGTAAGGTGAGTAAGCAGAGCGAAACGGCGAAGCGAAACGACAAAGCGAAACGGCGTTTCGCTTTACAAGGTGAAGAAACGAATCAGCGTTTCGTTTTACAAATTCTTATAAGCCGGAATACATTTCTTCAATCTTATCGCTATAGCGTTCCTCGACGACTTTTCGTTTCACTTTGAGGCTCGGGGTGATCTCTCCAGTTTCAAGTGAGAATGGTTTTTCAAGGAGAGTGAATTTTCTGACCCTCTCATAATTCGCAAGGTTTTTCTGAATCTGGGCCAATTCTTTCTCCATCAACTCCTTTATGACTTTGTGGTTCGAAAGATCTTCAATACTATTGTAGGTGATTTTATGAGAGTCGGCATATTCTTTAATTGCCTCAAAATCAGGAACTATGAGTGCACTAAGATACATTCTCCTATCGCCGATAAGTACAAACTGATCGATATATTTACTAGACAGGAATAAATTTTCTATTGGAGTAGGGGCTATATATTTTCCAGCGGTTGTTTTAAACAAGTGCTTCTTTCTGTCAGTTATCCGGAGAAAACCTTCTTCGTCGAATTTTCCTATGTCGCCGGTATGAAGCCATCCATTTTTGAGCACCTCATCTGTTTCTTTTTTATTCTTGAAGTAGCCCTGCATAATGTTTGGTCCCCGTGCGAGTATTTCACCATCGGATGCGAGTTTAATTTCCACACCGGGGAAAACTTTCCCCACCGTACCGAATTTATAATCATCGACCCGGTTAGCCGCTATAACAGGTGAAGATTCAGTAAGGCCGTAACCTTCAACTATCTGAATTCCTGCTGCTTCAAAAAATTCTCCCAGATCGGGAGATAGAGCCGCACCTCCTGAAATAAAGAACCTAAGCTTTCCTCCCGTTCTTTCTCTTAGTTTAGAAAGCACTAATTTATCGGCCGCTTTAAATTTCGCTGCAAGCAGCGGATTCAGCATTCCCTTCTTCCTGGCTTTAGCCGTCTGTTTTCCTATTTTGATAGCCCAATGAAATATTTTTTGTTTTGCCGGCGATTGAGCTTCCACGTTTTTAATTATTTTTGAGTACATTCTCTCAAAAAGTCGAGGCACCGTCGTTAATATAGTAGGCTTAGTTTCGATGAAATTCTGAGCGACTGTCTCTATACTCTCTGCATAACATATCATTCCTCCGGAAGAGAAACCGGTATAATAGCCTGCCATGCGTTCGAAAATATGGCAAAGAGGAAGGAAGGAAAGGAAAATATCATCCTGTGAAATCGGAAATGATTCGAGTGCCGAGTTAACATTTGACAGGATGTTCTTATGTGTAAGCATTACCCCCTTTGGTTCACCTGTAGTACCGGAGGTATAAATTATAGTACAGAGATCATCCTCGTGTACATTCTTCATACTATCCTTCAAATGTCCAGGATGACTATTCCCATATATCTTTCCCATCTCCTGAACATCTTTGAATGAATAGAGGGACTGAACATCGGGGAGCATATCCTTTTCATTCATTAAGATAATAAAGCTGACGTGTCTCAATGATGCTTTATATTTTAAAAGTTTATTAAGCTGAAATTTATTAGAGACTATTACACCCTTTGACTCAGAATTGTTAAGAATAAATTCTATTGATGTTGCAGTCAATGAGGGATACATCGGCACATCAACCGCACCGAGAGCAAGTATTCCCATATCGGAGTAAACCCACTCTGGCCGGTTCTCTGCTATTATTGCGATCTTGTCGCCCTTCTTAATTCCAAGGGCGGCTAATCCATTAGCAAAATTATCAGTCTCTTCTTTAAATTCTTTGTAAGTGATTCCTTCATATTTCCCGTCAACCTTTCTCATCATAACCGGACGGGTCATATCTTTCCCGAAATCCTCAGTGAGAAAAGAGTACAGTTCAGGAATGGTTTTATTGTTTCTTAAGAGTGCCATCAATATTCCAATAAATTTAGAATGAAAAATATGACCGTATTCAAAGATTATCAATAGGGAAGAGCGAAAAGTTATATAGTCGGGTGAGGTTGAGACAAATGCGATTGTCACACAGGTTCAAGTGTGTGGAGGGTTAATATGGTGATCTTACTATAGTGGGGTGAATCTGAAGCGAATGTCCCGGCAGATCATAAATTACAAATGTTTGACAGGGAAACTGTATTTTTTATTCAAATATTCAGCTGCCAGAGACCTATGACAGGCTGCAGGATTTCTCTCGACGCAGAATAGAACCACCTTCTTTGAATCGAGAGCATTCAATTGATCCAGAAGCGACTGAAAATTAAAATTCTTAAGCACCTGTACTTTATAGGTTTTTATAAACTCTTTGGACAGGGATTCTCTTTTTCGCTGCGATAGATTTTGTTCCTTATCGTGCGAATACTGCAGTTGTCTTAATTCATCAGATGGTGAAAGGTTGAGAATATGCAGATAATTTATGCCGAGTTTTTTCAGTCGGGCCTGCAATCTGCTGCTGTTAGCGAAAGTATATTCAGCTCCCCGTACACCGCGTCTTCTTCGGATATCGCAAAATGTATCGATATTATTATCGGTGAGTTTTTTGAAGAAGGAGTCAGGTGTATAACCATAAACACCGATAGTATAAATTTTGAGGCTGTTCATTGAATGTCTCTTTTTTATGATACTGTGTAAATCATCGACGATCAAAATTCCGAAGCATAAAATAATGTTAATTAAATTAACCCGGTACAACTTAAACTAAATAATCTCCTCCTAAATCCCTTTCATTTTGAGCCGAAAATGCATTTTGCAACATAACTACAACGGGATGTAACATAGGTGCAAGCATTTGAAACAATAATCCAACCTGTTGAAACATAAGTGCTAGGTAATCCCATTCTGAATTTTGTTAATTGGCCACAGGTTTTTTAACCAACAATTCACAAATAATTATAATGGAGTGCACAATGAAAAAGTTACTTTTACCTCTAGTTGTTTTGTTAGTCCTTTTTATGATAGGGTGCCAGGAAAATTCTATCACAGATCCGGTTTCAACCCAGGGCAATCCTGAAAAGAATTCGAGTTCTACGATATCGGGTACTATTCAATTACAGGGTAATCTTGACAATCCATATCCTGTTTTGAATTCTTATATCAGTATAGATGGTACAGTAGACTACCAGATGACAATCAATTTACTTGATCCCATCCCTCCCAATCCTCAGGAAATTATCTCAGTTCAGTTAAATGCAAACGCTGAATTAACTAATGTCTGCACCGTTTGTATACCACCGATAAGTGAGAGTTATGCAGGAACGATATCGGCTGAGACGAGGGATAATTTCTATCCTACCAATGATGAAGTACTAACAATTACCAAAACCTTCCCAGTTTTGAATAGAGACGACGATATGGTATTAAAATGCACTTTCCTTGTAAGCTCCACCGAAATCACACTTCAAGCAATGTGGCTTGAACTTAATACCAGGCTTCCGATAGGAATCAACGGAACAGATTAAAACAGTCATACAAAGTGTAAATAAATATATCCAGTAAAGCGGGTATATGCACTCCCCAACCCTCTCTGAGATTCAGAGAGGGTTTTTTATTTAATATATCCCTGAAAGGAAAGGCTCATAGTCTTCCTCTTTATAAAAATCATCTTTATTCGTTGCTGAGAATTTATAGAAGATTACGAATCCAGAATCCAGGGGACAGATAGTAAAAAAGAGATGAATTTTTTGTTGAATAATTCTACAATATTGACAAAATGGCAGAGACAGTATTTGAGTCGGGGAAATGACGGAGAAGAGACGGAGAAGGCACGGAGAAGGACTCAAAATGAGACAGTTAGAAAGGTGCGAAAAAACGCGGTTTTGGACTGTTGAATTATTTTACGTTTGACAAAAATGTCAAAGGTGAACAGGGATCTGGTCAGAACTCTTTGATCAATCAAGTGATAGTCATTTGTCCCTCCGGAACTCATCCGGAAATTATTCAAAAGTATAATGAAGCGGGTTCAAAAACACAAGGCGGTTAAAACAATGGGAGAAAAAAATAAGTATGATTCCGGGTAAAAATAATAATTGGCGATGCCTATAATCTATGCCGTGAATCGCCGAAGAAGCTTCTTAAATCGGGCAGAAGCTCTTTAAATTGATTATCTACATCAAAAACCGTAATTTTTAAATTCTGAATTCGGGATTTTTATCCCCGTAATGGAATTCAATCAAGAAAGTAAAGAGGATGCTGATTTTTGATAGAAGCACCTTCGTTTTTCAAAAATAACTGCAGGGATACAAATGAAAATACATGAATACCAGGCTAAAGAAATACTTAGAAAGTACAATGTAGCTGTTCCCAATGGTAAAGTAGCTTTTAATGCTGACGAAGCTGTCAGAATTGCACAGGAGGAATTAGGCGGAAACGTATGGGTTGTAAAGGCCCAGATCCATGCCGGCGGACGGGGAAAAGGCGGCGGAGTAAAGGTTGCCAAAAGTATAGATGAGGTAAGAGAATATGCCAACCAGATGCTGGGAATGACACTGGTAACACACCAGACAGGTCCTGAGGGCAGAGTTGTAAAACGTCTGTTAATTGAACAGGGAATAAACATAGCCCGGGAATTATATGTCGGTATAACACTTGACAGGGCAGTTTCCAAAAATGTAATTATGGTTTCAACAGAAGGAGGAGTGGAGATAGAAAAAGTTGCAGCTGAATCTCCAGAGAAGATAATAAAAGAAACCGTAGATCCGGCAGTAGGACTTCAGAGCTACCAGGCGAGGCGGCTTGCCTTTGCACTGGGACTTGAAGGTGCACAGAATAAAAATGCAGTAAAATTCCTTAGCGGATTATACAAAGCATACCAGGAAACAGATGCCTCACTTGCAGAAATAAATCCGCTTGTTGTTACACAGGAGGGAAATGTAATAGCACTTGATGCAAAGATGAATTTTGATGATAATGCACTTGAAAGGCATACTGACATACTTGATTATCGTGATCTTGATGAAGAAGATCCTCTAGAAATTGAAGCATCTAAATTCAGTCTGAATTATATCAAATTAGACGGCAATGTAGGCTGTATGGTTAACGGGGCCGGGCTTGCGATGGCAACTATGGATATAATTAAGTTAGCAGGCGGAGAGCCAGCCAACTTCCTGGATGTCGGCGGCGGTGCAAATAAGACAACTGTAGCCAATGGATTCAAGATCATTTTATCAGATCCAAATGTTAAAGCAATCCTGATCAACATTTTCGGCGGAATTGTAAGATGCGACCGAGTTGCCCAGGGTGTTATTGACGCCGCAAAAGAAATGGATATTAACGTCCCGATTGTAGTACGCCTGGAAGGAACAAATGCTAAAGAAGCGGGAACACTATTAAACGAATCCGGTTTAAATTTTGAGGTTGCCGGCAGTCTAAAAGATGCCGCTGAAAAGGTAACTTCGGTACTTTCTAAGTAGTGTGATTATAAAAAAAGCTGAAAATCATCGAATTTTCAGCTTTTGATCTTTGGCCTAAAATTTACAATCAGGGTTTATAGTATAACAATAAGGTTGATTAAAATCATCTTGATTTTATACTTTATTAGTAATAGATTTTTGCGGAATTTTTAATTATTTGGAGAACGCTGAATGTCATTTTTCGAACCCGATTACAGCTATGATGACAATCCCGATATGAACAATGAAGTTTCTAAAGAAATAGAAAGATGCAGACAACTTGTTGAAGAAGTCAGCATTTACAGCTGCATGGAGACCGTCGAAGATGTAATTCAGACCTGTATTGACAATTCTCATTTTGAAGATGGAGTTTATTTAGTCGATAAATTAATTGAAGTCTCTCCCTATAATTCAGAGTACTGGGTCAAAAAGGGTGGACTTTTAAACGGTTTATACAAGTTCAATGAAGCTATAGAGTGTTATAACAAAGCACTATCCCTTAATCCCGGCGATTCAGAAGCATTGATTGAAAGGGCAGCGGCAGAAGAAAATCTTGGTCTAATGGATGATGCCAAAACTTCGCTGGAAACGGCACTTGAACAGGAACCGGACAACGAAGAATCGCTGTTTAACCTCGGTCTTTTATACCAGAAGGGCGGAAGTTACGAAGTTGCCTGCGAGTTCTTTACAAGAGTAATTCAGAATGATCCGGGTTTTTCAGATGCATACTATGAACTTGGATTCTGCTATGAAAATCTGAATTATAATGAACGCGCCCTTGAAGTTTATGAAAAATTCCTGGACGCCGACCCTTACAATGCAAGCGGCTGGTATAACCGTGGTGTAGTACTAACTAAATTAAACCGTCTTGAGCAAGCAATTGACAGTTACGACCTGGCAATTGCAATAAAGGAGCAGTTTGCAGGAGCCTGGTTTAATAAAGGAAATCTTCTTGCCGATTTAGGCCGTTACCAGCAGGCGATTGAATGTTTCAGAGAGGCATTTTTAATAGACGAATTCGACGAAGCTTCCTGTTATAACATTGCAAATATTTACGAGGAACTGGGCGAAATAAATAAAGCCATTGATTATTATTCGGAATCGATCAAGATAAATGATAAGTATTATGAAGCTTACCTTGCACGAGGATTCTGCTATGATTCTGCCGGTAAATTCCAGCTTGCATTAAAAGATTTCAACAAAGCAATTTCACTTTCGCAGGACAGAGCGGATGCGTGGTATGCAAAGGCTGACCTTGAATATTCCCTGGGCAAGCTGCAGGAAGCTATAAGGAGCTACAGGAAAGCTGCCAGAATAGAACCGGAAAACTACGAAATATGGTTTAACCTGGCTGAAACACTATTTGAAATGGGAGACTGGCTGGAAGCGCAGAAAGCTTTCGATCAGTGTATTAAGATTTCGCCTGAAGATGCCTCATCATATTACGGAAAGGCAAAGATCAATTTTATTTTAAGCAGGACGCAGGAAGCTGTGGAATGTCTTAAAAAAGCTTTCGTGATTGATCCCGATATCAAATCAGAATTTGCAAAAGAATATCCTGAGATTAAATCGTCAAAGCTCTTTAGAAAATTATTAGGGGAGCTCTGATCACGGACAGTTATACACGGCTGTCATTTCCGTGTTAAACGCTTTAGCTTAAGTTAATTTTCCCGAAATAAGGTCTATGAAAAACACCCTACACATGGATACTGTGCTCGTGGGTTTAATAGGACATCCTATTAAACAGACTTATTCTCCTTTCATACATAATATCGCTTTCGATCTCAAAAAACTGAACCATCTTTATCTTCCTTTTGACGTGCCTGCAGCAAACCTCGGGAACGCAGTAAAAGGTATGGTTGCGCTAGGGATAAAAGGGTTCAACGTCACGATTCCGCATAAAGTAAATATTATACAGTTATTAAACAATATCTCTGATGAAGCAGCCGGTGTAGGAGCTGTTAACACCGTAGTGAACGACTTAGGGAGATTGAGCGGGTACAATACAGATGTTTACGGAATATTAAAAACACTCGATAAGTATAAAAGCAGTCTTACCGGTAAAGAAATGACAGTTGTGGGGGCCGGCGGAAGTGCACGTGCAGTAATTTACACATTAATTAAATACTTCAAACCGTCACAAATAAATATAATAAACCGCACAGAGCAAAAAGCAGAAGCTTTGAAGAAATATTTTACCGATAAGATGAAATATGAATCAATAAAATGTTATGAGCTTTTTCCATCCGACCTGGTTGAGGTTTTTCAAAGATCAGGATTGATTGTGAATGCCACTCCCGTGGGAATGTATCCAGAGACGGATGATGCCGTGATCTCAATTGAAAAAGCATTCAATAAGGAACAGATTGTTTTCGACCTGGTTTACAATCCATCGAAAACAAGGTTAATCAGTATTGCTTCAAAACAGGGGGCCAAAGTAATTAACGGAACAGAGATGCTGGTAAACCAGGCATCAAAAGCGTTTGAATTATGGACAGGTGAGATTATGCCGGTACCGGATATAATAAGATCACTTGAAATGATGATAGACAATTAATCTGTTTAGTTAAGCTTATAGAGGGCCTTTTTCAATCTTTCAACCGCATCAGACAGATTCTCCATTGAAGTAGCATAAGAAAATCTCATAAATCCTTCTGCACCGAAAGCGCTGCCCGGCACAAGGGCAATCTTTGCCTCATTAAGAAGATACATGGCAAGGTCCAGGGTATCATTAACTTTAGTTCCATTATAAGATTTGTGCATAAAACTTGAAAAATCAGGAAAGAGATAAAATGCTCCTTCCGGTTTATAGCAGGATATGCCTTTTATAGAAAGGAGCATATCATACAGGTAATCTCTTCTTTTATGAAATTCCATCTGCATTATTTTCAGGTATTCGTGCGGCCCGTTCAACGATTCGATGGTTGCCTGCTGTGAAATCGATGATGCGTGTGAAGTGCTGTGACTCTGGATTTTATCCATCGCCCTAATCACTTCCTCAGGTCCCGCAGTATAACCGATCCTCCACCCAGTCATAGAATAGGTTTTGCTGACGCCATTAACAAGGATTGTCCTTTTTTTCATTTCTTCCCCGAGCGACGCAAAGCTGATAAATTCGAAATTATCATACAGAAGTTTTTCGTATATCTCATCCGAAATAACCAGGAAGTTATATTTTTTAACAACCTCTGCAATCTGCTCAAGCTGCTTTCTGTTGTAGGCAGAGCCAGTTGGATTTGAAGGGTTGCAGAGAATAAAAAGCTTTGTCTTCGGTGTTACCATAGCTTCCAGCTGTTCAGGGGTAATTCTAAATCCGCTTGCTTCAGTGGTTTCAATAACGACAGTTTTCCCTTCAGCAAGGGAGATCATCTCGGGATAAGATACCCAATAAGGAGCGGGGACAATCACCTCATCATCTTTAGATACTGTAGAAAGAATTGCGTTAAAAATGCTTTGCTTTGCACCACTGGAAACGATGATCTCACTTAATTTATAATCAAGGTTATTATCCTTTTTAAACTTATTTGCTATAGCTTTACGAAGTTCAACGGTGCCAGCATTTATAGTATATTTTGTATGATTTTCATCTATAGCTTTTTTAGCGGCATCCTTAATATTCTGGGGGGTAGGGAAGTCCGGCTCGCCAACGCTCAGATCTATTACATTTATCCCTTCTGCTTTCAGTCTTTTAGCCTCGGCAGCGACTTTCATGGTAGGGGACGCAGTTATCCTAATGACTCTGTCTGATAACAATGATTTGCTCCTTTCCTAAAGAAAAAAATTGTTAAATAATGAGCCGGAAAATATTTATAATGGGTTGTTTCCTAAATCCATGTGAAATATACAACAAGAAATAGCAAATGAAAAGATTAAGAATTTTGTATTGATATGTTATTTTGTTTTTTCCTTTTTCTTATAAGATTCCGATTCAATAAATATTCTTTTTATATCACTGTTCCCCGATTTGATTTTTTTGTCCATCAGATCAATATTATTCTCAACATCCTCAGCTGAGAGCGAATCCTTAAAATCCACACTAAGGTTCACCAGGATATAGTGAGGGCCGACGTGCATAGTAAGTATCTCATTAACGTGCTCTATAGCGTCGAAGCCCGAAAGCGCAGACCTTATGCTGCTGATTATTTCACTGCCGGCGCTTTCGCCTATTAAGAGACCTTTAGTTTCATAGGCGAGCCATGATGCAGTAATAGCGAGAATGACACCGATTAAAATTGAGGCGAGCGAATCATAAATTGTATTTCCGGTAGTCTGTTCAAGGAAGATACCGAGAGCGGCAGCCATCAAGCCTGTCAGTGCAGCGCTATCCTCAAATAAAACCATGAAGGTTGAGGGATCCTTAGCTGTATGTGCGGTACTGAGATATCCTCTGCCATTTCTCATTTTATTAAAATTTTTCAATGCAAAGGTCCAAGAAGTTCCTTCGAACAGAAATGCTATTCCTATGACAATATAATTTATAAGCGGGTTTTCAATATGAGCGGGATGAAGAATATTACGAACTCCTTCATAAACTGAAACCCCGCTTCCCACAGCGAAAATCAACAGAGCAACTACAAAACTCCAGAAGTAAACCTCCTTACCACGACCGAATGGATGAAGTTCATCTGCGGGTTTCTTCGCCATATGCAGTCCAAGCAATAATAATCCTTCATTACCTGTATCAATGAGTGAATGGATTCCCTCAGAGAGAATAGCCGAACTACCTGTTAAAAAGGCAGCGACAAATTTGCTAACCGCAATAGAAAGATTACCGATCAAGGCAGGAATTATAACTTTTTTCGATTGTTCTTCCATTAAAAAGAAAATTCTAAAAAAATTATTAGAACAACGTGATAGAAACAAATTATTGACGATAAGCACGAGGGGAATAAGCGAACCTAACTGGCGGCGGGCAGGTTGAGCGAATTAATTAAGGGATTAGTGAATTGTATTTTCCCCAGGATAAGGGGGTGCCGGCATACGGCTTGATGACTAATGTACCTGTAAGTTTTTACAAATATTATGCTGTGGATGTGATGTTACTATCGCTAGGCATTGAAGACGGGCGACAAACAGTCAGGATTGGTAAGAATTTAATCTTTGAATTTCTTTTTAAGAGCAGTAAGTACAACAGGGGGCACAAATTCGCCCACATCGCTCTGCAATTTTGCAAGGTCCCGAACAATTGAAGAATTTAAATAAGTATACTTTTCACCCGGCATAAGGAAGACCGTCGCAATATCCTTCGCTAGTTTCCTGTTCATAAGTGCCATTTGAAATTCATATTCAAAATCACTAACTGCTCTTAGTCCTCTTATTATTCCTATTGCTCCCACCTGGTGAGCATGGTCCACCACGAGTCCATCAAAAGAATCCACAATTATATTATCATACTCCTTAAGACTTTCTTTAAGCAGGTATACTCTTTCTTCGAGGCTGAAGAGAGGGGACTTCCCCGGGTTGACAGCGACAGTTACAACCACTGCATCGAACAGTTCCCTGGCTCTTTTGATAATGTCTATATGTCCATAGGTTACAGGATCGAATGTTCCCGGGTAGATAACTTTCTTCATAAATTTCCTTCACAGGTAAACGTAAGAAACTTCTACGGTTAAAATATAATTTTTTTACAATAATTGAGTAATCCGGAGGAAATAAAAAGCCCGGGAAAATCCGGGCTTTTGGGTTTAATTGAATACTACAGCTTTACCTTGCGGCAATTCCCGTAGCATAACTGCCGATATCCATTACCTTAACGAGTTCATGATTCTGTACATCATAAACACACATTAAAGCCGGACGATCTTTCCCAGGAATCTGAAAATACGGCTGAAATTCATTCTCATCATTTGAACATCCTACATATAAATATTTTCCATCGGGTGTAAGGTCAGCACCATAGGCATGCTGAAAAGCATCAACCTGGTATTCCTGGATTGTCCAATCATTACCTGATTTTGTAATTTCTGAAAGATAAGGTTCATGGTGGGAAACTGCATAGTACTTATTACCATCGGCCGATATTGCTCCCTGCATCGGATGATCGGGAACAGGAAACTCCTTAACGATGAGTTTAGTTTGTGTATCTACAATAAGAATTGAACTGGAAGTTCTGCAGTTTACATATAAATACCGATCATCAGGGGAGATATACATATGCATCGGTTCATAGTAAGGAGGAGGCGAAGTATGCTGCAGGACTATATCTTCGACAAATTCATCGGTGACGGCATCAACGACAGAGATTCTGTCTTTGGTCATATTAGCAACATACAACGTGCGACCGTCATGACTTAAGGCAAGGGCGTGAGGGACGCCTATAACAGGAAGACTGATTTGATTTTCGATCTGCATACTAGCTGTATTTATCGAGTATATAATATTATAAATTGGTGCACTGGTAGATGACCGGGATACAAATGCTTTAGTACCGCCGGGAGTAATCTGAATCATCCCGGCTTTCTCTATACCCTCAACAGTTCCCATAATTGTATTAGATGCTTCATCCACCTTAATGAATTTTTGTCCGGCCACCTCGGTAAAGTAATAATAGTCACCGTACATCTGAACGTTATGAGGGGCATCAATTATTGTTGAATTAAAATCTGCATTCAGTATGCGTGAAACCAGTTTTGCATCAGTATCGATGACGTAGACCTGATCACTGCCCTGGTTACATGAGTAAACCTTATGATCAGAATTGCTGAAAGGAACATTTCCGTTTACATCCTTAGCTCCGTTATCTATCCACTCTTTGATAGTTTGTATATCTTCGGCCCTTAAAGGTGCTCTCTGATAAGGCATCCTCATCGTCGAATCAACCACATTTCCAGTTATAAGGTTATACAGCAGACTCTGCTCAGAATGATAGGGTATAACTGCTTCCCCGCCGTAGACTTCGACAGCGGATCCTGAGAGTCCCTTATGGGTATGAGTATGGGTACTGTCATTAAACGGGCGACCGAGTGAACCTTTCATCATTGCTGAATAAGACTCCATAGACAGATTATGAACTGCATCAGGGCCCTTATGGCATCCTGCTACAGCACAATTATCAGCAAATATGGACGCAACTTTATACGACTCAAATCCGTTATTATTTGCGTCGACTAATGGGGGTTGTTCTGTTACTTTATCCTTGCATCCTGCTATAAAAATTATCAACAATAATATACCTGAGAAAAGAGTATAGAGATTTCTCATGGGTCTCTTTTAAACGAATTATTTTTTATTAAGAAAGCTCGATTGTAAAAATGAAGTTAAGAATATTCTCAATAAAAAAGGAAGTCATTTTTATAATTTTTTAGCCACAGCGCTCTGCATAATAAGACTTATTATTATACACATAGTTTCATTGCGAGACACCAGCAATGATACAAGATGCGAAAGCATTGAAGTGATACTTGAAATAAAGTTCCTATTGACCCTTTTTTTCTATGATACTAAGTTTATAAATATGGCACAGCTTTTTATAGAAATTAAGGTTGAAAATCATTATGTTCAATTTGAAAAAAGTGAATACTTGATAATTCACATGGGATGGTGGGAATTTTTAGAAAAAGAGATGCAAAAACACGATGACCGAAAAGGGGCAACCTGATGTTCAAAAAACCTGAAGAATATTCAACCGCCAGTCCAGACCTTGACAATAGTTCAAGTAAACTGTCGTTGACCGGTACTTCCTCCACCCTACCTTTTGAATATGAAGAAAAATTTAAACTCGTATTTGAGCATGCACCGTTGGGAATCGCGTTAATTGACCCCTTCTGGAAAATTATTGATGCAAATCAGAAACTGTGCGAACTTCTTTATTACACAGCCGAAGAGATGGAAGGTATAGATATAAGGCAGATTACCTACTCAGAAGACCTTGGTTCAACTTTCCAGTTTATGAACAAAGTTCAGAACGGTGAAATTAATAACTATGAGATCAGAAAGAGATACGTCAAACACAACGGTGAACTTCTTCCTGTACTTATTCATTCCGAAGTTATAAGAAATCAAAACGGAGATTTACTTTATTCTATCCTGATGGTACAGGATCTTTCTCTCGAGGAGAATCAGAATAAGCAGTTGAAACTTTTAGGACACTCCATCAACAGCATCTCCGAGATGGTTACTATTACCAATAAGAATGATGAATTTATTTTTGTCAACAAAGCATTTCTTGACAAATACGGGTATAGTAAGGACGAAATCATTGGAAAAAACCCGCGGATTCTGAGTGCTGAACCTGACCAATATATTGTAAAGATTGTAGGTAATTCGAGATGGAAGGGAGAACTTATAAACAGGACAAAAAGCGGTCGCCTGTTTCCGATTTACCTTGAGACTTCAATAGTCAAAAATAACAGCGGCGAACCGATAGGGTTTATTGGGGTAGCCAAAGATATTACAGAGCAGAAAAAGACAGAAGAACACATCAGAAAATTATCAAAAGCCGTTGAACAGAACCCCGCAGCGATAATTATTACTAATAAAGAGGGAATAGTTGAATATGTAAATCCCAAATTTACAGAAATCACGGGATATAAGCCTGAGGAAATAATCGGCAGGACTCCCAGTTTATTAAAGTCAGGCCATAAAACACGGGCTGAGTACGAAGCTTTATGGGACACCATTCTTTCCGGCAAGGAATGGACTGGTGATTTTATCAACAAAAAGAAGAGCGGGGAGATTTTTCATGAACATGCAATTATTTCACCGATAAAAAACAGACTTGGAGAAATAACGCATTTTGTAGCGGTAAAAGAAGATGTGTCTGCACAGAAAGAAGCAGAAGAAAAGATGAAACGCGCAGAGAGTTTAGCTGCTTTAGGAAGAATGACAAGCTACCTTTCGCACGAAATAAAGACGCCCCTTACCGCCATTAAGCTGAATATTGATATACTGATGGAACAAATACAGGGAGATATGAATTGCGGCCAATCGTTCCAGATTATAAATAAAGAAATTAAAAGGCTTGAAAACCTATTAAAGGATGTACTTCAATATTCCAAGAAAAGAGTAGAGTTATTCGGTGAAATAAGGGCTGACAATCTGCTCAAACAAGTATTTCAGCTTATGCAGCCTGTATTTGAATCAAAGAATATCTCAATTATAAATAAAGTCAGTCCCGACCGGGTTAAAGGCGACTCAGATGAATTAAAAACGATGTTTATGCAGCTGATTGAAAATAGTGT
The DNA here is from genome assembly GCA_963832715.1 of uncultured Ignavibacteria bacterium. Lineage (GTDB taxonomy): Bacteria > Bacteroidota > Ignavibacteria > Ignavibacteriales > Ignavibacteriaceae > DATFVA01. The sequence goes on from CAWHVB010000006.1 coordinate 141,208, forward strand.
TGACGCAATCGGACAGGACGGAGAGATTGAATTTCTTTCCGTAATTGATGAGAAAAAGAAAATGCACAGAGTCTTTATCCGCGATACGGGTTGTGGTGTTAAACCTGTAAAAAATATTTTCGAGCCTTTTTACACTACGAAGAGGACCGGAACCGGTCTTGGTCTTTCAATAGTTCAGCAGATAATAGAAAAACATAACGGTACGATTTCCTTAATATTTTCAGAGCCGGGGAATACTATTTTTCAATTATCATTACCACTTGCGTGATCTGAATGGAGAAAATTCTACTAATAGATGATGAGGAATCCATACTTGATTCGTTGAGAATTTTTTTAACAGGTATGGATTACGAAGTTTCAACCGCGATAAACGGAGTTGAAGGGATTGATATTATTCATAATGTACATCCCGACCTGGTGATCACTGATCTTAAAATGCCTGAAGTTGACGGGTTAGCAGTACTTCAGCAAATCAAAGAATTTGACGATACCATGCCCTGCATAATAATGACCGCTTATGAAGATGTAGATTCCACAATTAAAGCTATGCAGCTAGGAGCATATGACTGTATTGAAAAACCGATTGATACACCAAGGTTTAAATCTCTTATCAAACGTTCGCTAGAAAGCCGAAGTCTCAGCGAAAGACTGAATTTCTCTGTTGAGGAAGACTTTGAAAAGTATGATGTAAAAAATAAATCCATCGGAAGATCATCACAGATGAAGGAAATCTTTAAAGTTGTCGGCCAGGTATCTATGAACCGGGTAACCGTCCTCATTCATGGAGAAAGCGGAACGGGCAAAGAATTAATTTCACGAATAATTCATTATTCCGGTATAACAAAAGATCATCCATTTATCCCCGTCAATTGCACAGCTCTTTCAGAATCGCTGCTTGAAAGCGAACTATTCGGACACGTTAAAGGATCATTTACGGGTGCGATAAAGGACAAAAAGGGAAAATTTGAGCTGGCGGGGAAAGGGACGATATTCCTTGATGAGATATCTGAAATATCGCCTGATCTTCAGGTAAAGCTTCTGAGAGTTATCCAGGAAAGGGAATTTGAGAAAGTGGGGTCAGAAAATTCAAGTCCAATGAACGCAAGGATAATTACTGCCACCAACCGGAACCTGGAGGAAATGGTAAGGGAGGGGCAATTCAGGGAGGACCTTTACTACAGGCTTAAAGTATTATCCATCAACATTCCACCACTTCGTGAAAGGAAAGAGGACATTCCAGAGCTGGTAGTCCATTTCCTTAAAAAAATAAACAACGAGCTCCATAAGAAAGTCAGGAAAATTCCATTTGAAGTTATGGAAATGCTTCAAAACTACCACTGGACCGGTAACGTTAGAGAGCTTGAGAATATATTAATGCAGGCAGTCGTACTTTCGAAAGGGGATGTTCTGGAAAAAGAAAATATACTTCTGCAGAAAATCTTCCATAAGGAAATGGTTACTGACCATTCTAATTTATCCTTAGCTGAAGTTGAAAAAGAACACATCCTAAATGTACTCAACTCTGTAAACTGGAACAAAAAGAAAGCCTACACCATTCTCGGGATATCCAAACCTACTCTAAACAGTAAAATCAGGGACTATGGTATTTCACAAAACTGAACCTCTCCATCTATGGATTTAGGGTAAAATCTTTTTACTCTGAGTAACATACTTTTACCTTCTAAATCACCAAACTCATCAGATTATCTTTTATCCATATAAAAAGAAAGATAACGATGTGGTATGCAAATTGACAACAAAAAGTGAGGGAAAATTACAACTTTTTATTAACGGGAACTATTTCCTGATTTGATGTCAACTTTAAAATCCATAGAAAATATATCCGGTCTTTTGATTTTTCAAATCGGCGGTAAGGAATTCTGCGTTGATCTTCAACTGGTTACGGCTATTTTGAAACCATCGGAGATTAAAACAGAGCGGAGGGAAAAAAGGCTTACCAATGAATTTTCAGAGCAGCAATACAGAGTTATAGATTTTGCTTCATTTTACTCGCTTTACGTCGACAAATTATCAGAATCAAGCAGAGTCTTATTCATGGAAATATACGGGCAGAAGGTCTCTTTCTACGCGGATAAAGTAATGGAGATAATCTCACTAGATAAAATATTTATTGAGGAATCTGTTGAAATGATTCCCGAGCATGAAATTGATTACATAAGTTTCGAGATGAACATTCAGGATCGTAAATATTATTTTCCTGATTTTGACAGGATAGCAAAACAGTTACGGACGTCTGTCGATATTTATTAGGTAAAATTATTTTACCCCAGGAAAATAATTTTACAAGCAAATGTCTCATAAAGCAGTAACAGGTCAAAATTTTAAGGTGTCAAATTTGGCACACACTTTGAAAATCAGATACAGAGTTTGGAATTGAGGGAAATAATTCCTGTCGTAATACGAGGGTTTCTTCTACGTAGAAGAAATATCAGCTGTCAATGAAGAAAATCTTACTTATAGGATGTATCATCCTTATATACGGTTCATTAACTAAAGCGCAAAGCAGTTCCGATTCTGCTTTCACTTCTTACAGGAATTATTTGAGTAAACTAGTAAAACAAATTGATAACAGGGACAGCACATTAGAATATTTTTCAGGGATAGTCGATTCACTACAATTACTTAAAAAAAGTTCAATGCCTGAATTTCAGAAAATAGTTTACAAATATCTTCCCGAAAAATTGAAAAAATGGGAGATGGAAAACCCTGCCATTGATTATATCGTGAAGCCGGGAGACAATCTCTGGGAGATTGCCAGGAAGAAAAGTATATACAATAATCCTCACGAATGGCACAGGATTTTTCAGGATAATAAAGGGAACATTGTGAATCCGGATATAATTAAACCATACCAGGCACTGCAAATCCGCAATCCCAATTTTGTCCAGGAAATTATAAAGGACTCATCTTTATTTGGAGAAGATACACTAAAGACTTTTACCGAAAAGATTGCCAAAAATGCTTTCAGGGATATTGAGGTTGAGGGACTAATAGTGGATCAGACGCAGACGAAAGTTGGTCACGATTTTTATGATTTGTTTTACTCAAACTGGCAGGCGCCGGATAACTTCGGCGATTACACAATAGTAATAGAAGAGAAACCACTACCGCAGCTAGGCACCCAGGTGACAATTAAGATAAATGACAACGAGATCTTTCAGCAGATACTGCAGCCCCGTTACGATGTCATTGAGGCGATGGCACAGTATGGTGTGGAACTATCTTTTAATTACATCCAGAACTATGAATCGATTCAAAAACAGCTCGCAGGAGACGACCTGAAGGGCTCGGGAATATTTTAAAGATTGAGGAAAGAATGAAAAAAATGATATTTATCACAGCTGTACTGTTCCTGATTGGGATAAGAGAATCTATGGCTCAACAGCTGGTTTATACACCGGTAAATCCATCTTTCGGGGGTTATTACTACAATGGGCAGACATTATTAAGCGAAGCCCAGGCTCAAAATGGATTTACGGCGGGTTCAAGCTCGGCTTATAATCCTTATTCGCAGGACCCTCTTCAGAATTTTAAGAATTCACTTAACCAGCAGATACTAAGTCAGCTTTCTCGGCAGCTTCTTACCAATGTATTTGGTGAGGCCGGATTGACAGCAGGGCATTATGACCTGGGAGATTACTCAATAGATATTACTCCCGGAGGAGACGGCGTGCACATTGATATTTTCGATACCGGAACAGGTGATCAGACTACAGTAGTTCTTCCATATTTCTAAGCCTGAAAGAATAGTGATGAATAAATCAAAGTATTTAAGTTATATCCTGATTATGATATTGATGGTATCTTCGTTCGGCTGCTCGACCTTTATGCAGCCGCTCAAGACAACAGACGCGACTTTAGGGACACCTTCTGCGGTAAACAGGGACCTGCGTTCACTTCCGCCGCCCAAGGATAAGATTGTAGCTGCCGTATACAAGTTCAGGGATCAAACCGGACAATATAAAACCTCATCAACGAGTTCGACATTTTCGACAGCAGTTACACAAGGAGCTACATCAATACTACTGCGGGCTCTCGAAGATTCGGGCTGGTTTGTTGTCATTGAAAGAGAAGGCTTATCAGATCTGCTTAATGAAAGAAAAATTATAAGATCCAGCAGAGCAAATTACCAGGGGGACACGGGAGAGGATTCTCAACTTCTGCCTCCGCTATTATTTGCAGGAGTAATCCTGGAGGGCGGCATCATTTCATACGATACGAATATTCTGACCGGAGGATCCGGCATAAAATACTTTGGTGTCGGTGCATCGGGACAATACAGGCAGGACAGGGTAACTATCTACCTTCGTGCAATTTCTACTCAAAGCGGCAGAATATTAAAGACGGTCTATACAACGAAAACCATACTTTCGCAGATGGTTGACGTTGGACTTTACCGGTTTGTTAATTTCCAGAGACTTCTGGAAGTTGAAACAGGCTACAGCTACAATGAGCCTCCCGAAATGTGTGTGACAGAGGCTATCGAAAAAGCTGTTCAGAGTCTTGTTATAGAAGGAGTAAAAGAGAACCTATGGGCACTGCAGAATCCTGCTGATTTAAGTTCTTCAATCATACAGAGAGTACGAGAATGAAAAAGAAGTTGCGGCAAAGACAGATTATTTCGGGATGGAAGCGATGACAACAAGAAAGAATTTCTCTGTAGGATTAAGTTTCGGAGCTTCTCAATATAATGGTGATTACCCTAATCCATTGACGAAAGCCTGCGGCAGCATTTCCGCCTCTTATTTCCCGGAATCCGATTTTGCACTTTCACTGACATTCGGGAGAGAAATGCTGGAAGGGTACAAATTTTATTCAGCGACCATCAATTCTATTGGTCTGCAGGCTGAATATTATATGCTTCCGGAATACAAACTGTCGCCTTTCCTTCTTGCCGGTGTAGGACTTATGGTGCAGGATAATGATTTCTTTGAATTTGACAGCCGATGGTATCCTTCTGTAAAAGCAGGGGCAGGAGCCGAATTTATAACAGGCAAGACAGGAATTGATATGGGATTAACGTTTAATTATTCGCTATCAGACAATCTCGATAAAATCGACAGAGGTAAATACAACGATTATTACTGGGAAGCTCTGTTCGGAGTAAGATATTACATAGGAAGATAAAAACTTCTTTATGGTTCTTTGAAATATTTGATTTTTCTGTTCCTCTTAATGTGGTGTAAGATTGAACCCGGGATCTTCTCTAATCTGAGATCAACCCGGGACTTTATTGAATGCAGAATGTGAAATTAACCCGGCAAAATCCGGGATAGTGAAATTGAGTGGGTTATATAGAAAGAAATACTAACCAACTAATCAATTAATAAATAAGACGAGGTCATATTATGGAAAATGCAGCGATGGAAAGGAGGGGGTACAAGACACGGGGAGTAATTTAACGAGGAAAAGTTTGAACAATAAGGCGGCGCAAGAGCGGCACTTCTTTACACAAGTGTATTGAAGTCCCTGACAAACTCAGGCGCCACCAATAAAACATTTGACAGGTTAATATTCGAAAAAATCGGTTAAATGTAAATTGGTGAGTTCTCCTTAATGTTCAGCTATAGCCGGGAAAGATAAGTTGTTGTGCTTTTATGAAACTTATCGGACCCAATGTCCGAGGGGATTTTTTATAAACTATTTTCTAAAATTTTTAGGAGAAACTCTAATGAGAAAGTTATTTGCTCTTTTAATAGCCATCACTTTTATAAGTGGATATATCTTTGCACAAGATAATGAAGCACATATTAATCAAGTTGGTGCTACAAACAACGCAACAGTTGACCAAACTGGGTCAACCGGTGGAAATTTAGCAAATGTAAATCAGTATGGATCGAATATTGCGGCCGTTAATCAATTAGGGGTTGGACTAAATACTGCTAATATAAATCAAGGTTCAAATGGCTTGCCAGTCACAAACAATCATCAGGCTCAATATAATGGGGATTGGCAAGATGGTGCTTTTGTAACTCAGAATGGTGAATCCAACAATGCTTCGATCAATATGACTGGTAATCGTAGTACCGGAACTATTAATCAACAAGGAACCTCAAATACTGGTTCGCAAAATATCGGAACAAATTATAGTGAAAAATCAGGAGTATATTCCGGTGTATTGATGTATCAGGAAGGAACATCTAATACATCATCACAGAATACAATTGCTGCTTATGGTGTATCAGGAATAAAAGACATGACAGTTTACCAAGAGGGTTCATCTAATATAGCAAATCAAACAAGCATTGGTGGTTATGGTTCAAAGTTGCAGTCATGGCAAATTGGTGATAATAATATCTCAAATCAATATCAGGCACAAATAGGTGGTGAAGCACATACATATGTTAATGGCAGCGGTAATAATACCTCACAGTATCAGGATGATCTGAACCATAACGGTCATGTCGGATTTAATAATGGTTATATTGATATAAATGGTAGTGGTAATATTGCTACTGAGTATCAACTTGGTAGAGATAATGAAGCTCATATTGCAGTTTCAACAGATTTAAATGAAGCTCATATTTACCAGACAAATGATAATAATATGGGAACAATTACCCAGTCTTTAGGCAATAGTAATTATGCAATTATAAATCAACACTAATCCTCACATAATTAACATTTAAGGTAGGGCTTATGCAAGCCCTACCCAATTATATTTAATAAAATGTTCACTATGAAAAATTTTTTAATTAGTCTATCATTAATCATTGTCTTCTATGGTTTTAATCTCAAAGCGCAGACAAATTTATTAGATTCAGCTTTTTTAAATACCCATCAAAATATTGAGAATATAAATTCGAACCCTAATTTAAATAATGCAGCTATGATACAGCAGGCTGGGAGCTATAATGAGGCAAATATTAATCAAAGTGGGAATGCTGGAATTTTGCCGAATGCTGCAGAAATAGATCAGCAGGGTTATAATAATTTTGCTTCATCTACTCAGAATGGGTCTTCTAACAATACAAATGTCGGTCAATATGGCTCTGGTAACTATGCAGATATAAATATTGTGGGGGACTTTAATTCAACCAATGTTCAACAATCGGGTGACGGAAATTTTGTTCAGCAGGATTTAATAGGGGATGGGATTACATATGGTATTTTCCAGTTCGGCAACAATAATTTAATAAATCAGGTCCAGACCGTGCCGACCTCAATTCCAATCCAGATCCATCAGAATGGCAATGGAATGAGATTAACGATTATAAACGGGGGAATTCATTAAGTGCTTTTGAATGTAAGTTTGAGAAGATATTTTTTTCAGGTATTAGAGGCAGCAATATTTTTTATTGTTTTTACTAACAGTTCTTTATGCCAGATAACAGACTCTAATGGCCGGATTGAATACAGGGTGAATGGGAATCAGCTTAATATTGAAGGCGTATTCACCAATAATACCTCGGCTGTAACAGATGTGTCTTATACTCTTACACTCGACAAACAGAGTAAAAGCGGGAATTCATCTACAAACCAGTCAGGGGAGGCAATGGTTCCTGCTCAAGGTACGAAGATACTTTCCAAGAGTACCGTTGATCTCTCGATGGATGCGGTCTATAAAATACACCTGGTTGTACAGAAGGAAAAAATCATTCTAGCTGACAAAGAACTGGAACTAAAAGGTTCAGAAATTCAAAAGCACTAATTATTTCTAAGCGGAGAAACAATGTCAAGCAAGGTTAAACTATTCAGGAATGCATTTGTAATACTTACAATAATACTTTTTCCCTCTTGTAAAGAAGATACCGTGCAGCCCGAATTATACGGTTCCATTTCGGGTACAGTCCTGGATGACAGCACATCCTCAGCTATTGCAGGAGCTAATATTACAACAAGTCCCCCAACAAATGCTCTCATCGCAGGTTCAAACGGGAAGTTCTCAATTGATAATATTCCGGTGGGGAACTACACAATTACTGCACAGAAGAATGGTTATAAGAAAGGCAGTGTTTCAGTAAGTGTAAGAGAAAATACAACCACCGATGCTGTAATATTTCTAAAAGCCGATAACGGAACTAACGCCCCCCCTAATTCCCCGGCAGAACCTTCGCCTTCTAATGCTTCCGTGAATCAGCCCGTAAACTTAACTCTTTCGTGGAAAGCAAGCGATCCCGATGCTGAGGATTCAGTTCTTTCTTTCACTGTATATCTCTTTAAGTCCGGATCATTTACACGCGAAACTATAGCATCCGGCATTAAAGACACTACTGTAGAGGTATCGGATCTTGAATACAACACAACATACTACTGGCAGGTAGCAGCAGAAGATTCAGCGGGATCAACTTCCAATAGTGAAACCTGGTCATTTACAACTATGGCATTTCCCGACAACCCGCTTGTTTACTCCATTAAGATTGATGACAACTATGAAATATTTTCAAACGATACTTCCAATGCTGTCCCAATCCGCTTAACAGATTTGGTATCGAGGGAATGGTGGGCAAGGTATAATTCACGAAGGAGTAAAATTGCTTTTACATCCGATGAAAACATCGGAGCAAATATTTATACAATGAATCCGGATGGCACCGATATTTTCCGGGTTACAAATATACCTGTTGCAGGGTACAACAACTACGGCGTAGGCTTCTGCTGGTCATTTGATGACGGGAAGTTCTTTTACAGCAATAACGATAAGCTGTACTCGATTTCAGTTAACGGCTCGGGCAGAACAGCAATTGCAACGGCACCAGCAGGGAGAAACTTCAGAGAAGTTGAACAATCACCTCAGGGGAATAAGCTTGTTGTGCTGACTATGGGAAGCAATGTTTATAACTCTGAGATATACCTGATGAATTCTGACGGGGGTAATATGTCATTATTCATAGATGATCAACCAGGTATTACCGAACGTCCTTCGTTCAGCTTGGATGGAAATAGCGTAATGTTTACTCACGATATTTCCGGATACGAAAACCAGGACGCCAGACAGCTTAATTCGCATATCTTTATTTATTCGATTAATGGGGCTGATTCAGCGGATGTATCTATAAATAAACCAGCCGGAACAAATGATACGAATCCCAGGTTCTCACCGGACGGATCAAAGATAATATTTAATAATGCTCCAAACGATGGATCAACTCCGCCTGCAATCTGGATAATGGATGCTGATGGAACAGACAGACGTATGATTGTGCCCGAAGGATTAATGCCTGACTGGAAATAGATAGGAGTATAGATAGATAACTCCAAGATAAATTGATTAAATTGTTCAGAAAATGATTAAATATTCAACGGATTTAATAAAACTGCTAGACCCCGGGTTAAGCGGAGTTATACCGGAGTTGTACCCATGCAGCATCCTGGCTGAACCCTTGCTTGAGACATAATAAACACCAAAAAGCACAATTTTCCTGGTCAAAAGATTTACATACCGGGGGATAAAATAAAAAAATTCCCGACAGATGCAGAAGCACACTACCGGGAATTTTATTAATATCAAAATTATTACCTGATAAGACTCATTTTAATCATTTTTGTATAATTTGCTGCTTCTATTCTAGCCAGATAAATTCCTGAAGCAAAGTCTGAAGCATCGAAATTCACCTGGTATGCTCCCGCTGATTTATTTTCATTTACAAGAGTTTTTATTTTCTGTCCGAGAGAATTATAAATAGTAAGATTAACGTGTGAATCAATCCCTATATTATATTCTATTAAAGTGGTCGGATTAAAAGGATTCGGATAATTCTGTTCAAGCGAGAATTGTGCCGGAGCATCGAATGTTATCTCAACAGGGTCATAAATCTTCTGTTTTCCATCAAAATCCCGCTGAATTAAACGATAATACGATATCCCAATTAAGGGATCTTTATCTAAATATTCATAAGAATGTGGTTTAGTAGAGGTCCCATAACCATTTGTGAAACCAATAGATAGCCAGTTTTGTTTATCGAAGGACTTTTGAATTTCAAATCCTTTATTATTCGTCTCTGTTGCTGTTTTCCAGCTTAGAGCTATATATGCTCCCGAGATTTTACAAGTAAAGGAATTTAATTCAACAGGTACATTATCGGGAAGAAAATCCAGCACATAAAGTCCCGTACTTATATCGGAAATTATAACATTTCCCGACGGAAAAAACGGGTAGCATCCCCAGGCTCCCTCGTAGGTTCCGGAGGTTGAGGAATAAGTATCATACCTTCCCACATATACAGGATTAGTCGGATCCGATACATCAAGACATACAAAACCATCTTTATAGTATGACATATAAGCATACTGACCACGGATAAACACATTATGGGTAGGGGTATTTTCAGGCATCTGCCAGGTAGGTACGACCAAGTCCCAGGTAGATCTGTCCTGAAGATCCCACACTGTCACATCACGTACATTAAATTCTTCACAAGCTACAAAGTACCGCTTATCTTCGGTAAGCCAGCCACTGTGAGCATATATACCCGGCAGAGCAACACTTTGACTGACCAGCTGAGGATTTGATTTATCTGAAACATTGATTACATCATAAGTATCTTCCGATGATGCATAAATCGTATCATCATATACATAAACATCGTGCACATAACCGCTTGATGAATAATATGCTGTCTGTACCGGATTTTCAGGATCTGAAAGATCCAGAATATGAATTCCGCTGCCGTTGTTTGCTCCTACTACGTATGCATAACCGTCAGCGATAAAAATATTATGAGCAGTTGTAAAGTATGTAGTATTATTTCCGATATAAGTTACGCCGCCCGGAAGATTTGCCAGGTCTACTATCTGGAGTCCGCTTCCGCCCTCGGAAACCATGTACATATAATGATCATGGGTTTTGATATCCCTCCAGATTGAACCCGGGCCTGTAACGAAGGCAGATTCAACAGGATTTGAGGGATCGGTAATGTCGATTACGGAAGTCCCGGTATTAACACCGAGCAGGGCATATTCTCTGCCATTCTGATCAGTATAACCCCAGATATCATTGTATCCGGCAGAATGATATTGATCCAGGTTGCTCAGTAGATCGGTATTCAGCTGCTGAGCATTCAGAAAGTTTCCTGTGTACACCAGTATAAAGAGTAATATAACTTTTTTCATTAGTTCTCCGGTAGATTATTTTAACAGAATTAATTTAATTGTCTTTATAGAAGCTTTATTACCTGCTGTCAGAAGGTAAATTCCAGAGGCAGCGGGAATATTATTTTTATTCTTTCCGTTCCAGTTAAACCGGTGAATACCTTTGGTCAGGGTGCCGTCAAAAATATTGATGACGGATCTCCCGAGTATATCAAAAATACTTATGGAGTAATGATCCTGCCTACTTGTTTCAAATCTGATTTCCGAATCAGAATTAAAAGGATTAGGATACGCAGAAATCAAAAAGTAATCTTTGATCTGATTCTGAGTAATATCTGTAATACCTGTCACGGTCTGGTTCCTGTAAAGATACAGACCTCCTTTTAAATTACCAACAAAAAAATCCTGATCTGTGTCATAATCTATATCGATGAAGAAGGGGGCGGCATCAGCACCGAAATCCTGTCCCATAAAATTATCAGTAACCAAAGTCCACAAAGGTTGGACATTGGTGCCGTCATTTCTGAAATAATATACAAATCCATCCCGGTTGCCGGTAAAAAAATCATAATCACCATCATTGTCATAATCAAGAAAGAATGGGGCGCTGTTGTCCCCCACATCTATAACAGGGGAGCGGGGATCAGAAGGATTAAGCCTATGAATAAATGATGTATCTGCGGTAAACTCATAAGATAATGATGTCCCCGTATTTTTAAAGAAATAAAACTTCCCATTAAAAGCTCCAACCGCAAGGTCCGGGTCACCATCATTATCATAATCAAAAATAAAGGGCCTGGCATATACGCCCACATCAATATTATTTCCAAGGTTGTCCTTCAATTTTCCGCTAAGCTTAAACGAAGGTGAAGAGGGAGTTCCGGTATTAAGGTAAAGCGAGAGGGTTCCGTCAAAGTTTCCTATAAGCAGATCAGGATCATTATCTCCATCAAGGTCTGCTGCTGCAGGACTAACGGAGAGTTCGCCCTGGATACCTGAATAAATTGAATCCATCAATAAGTAAGAAGGGGTCGTCCTGCTGCCTGTATTTTGAAAATAGTACAATGTGCCGTCAGGATTTTTTGAAGAACCGAGCAGGAGGTCAAAGTCACCATCATTATCAAGATCAATAAAATAAGGGGCACTATCATTACCAGCGTCGAGGGTTTTAAGATAATTTTCGGTTACTTTATGAAAATTATCGGAGCCGGCATTACCGTCATTCCTATAAAACATAAGTGATTGCGGTACAGTAGGGTCATAGAGAACCGAGACGAATAAATCAAGATCACCGTCATTATCGATATCGACGAAGCGCGGCATATTAAAACCGCTGGTATAAACACTATCCTGATTATGCGGGAACCTGTTATAGACCACCTGCATATCAGGAACTAAGGGAGTTCCCTTGTTTTCAATGAAGTAAAGGCTTCTGCTGAAAAAGTCACCCCAGAACAGATCCAGATCGCCGTCATTATCGATATCCGCAAAATCCAGGGAACTTGCACCATGCCTGAAATCATCCCGTTTGCCGCCGCTTATTATTATTATTCCCTGCCACTGATTAGTTATAAACTTTAAATTAAAACCGGAAGGTGTTCCTATATTTTCATAGAAATTAAGAGTGCCGACTGAGTTGCCTGAGATAAAATCTTTATCCCCATCACCATCTATATCTGCAAAGACCGGATTACATCCAAATTCACTATAGATGGGCTGCCCGTCATTATCTTTTAAGGTATCCTGTTCAATCACAAAATGGGGCAGAGAAGGTGAACCCGTATTACGTCTGAATTGAATAAACGCACCATTTGCACCAGTAAATAAATCGAAATCATTATCATCATCAATATCTACAAGATAGAACCAGTCGTTGAAAAACAATCCGGGAATTGTATCGAGCGACAACACAAAATGAGGGTTCTCAGCATTCCCCGTATTTTCATACCAGCCAAACGTTCCATCGCTATCGAGATAAAAAATATCATAATCACCATCGTTATCCAGGTCTACAAACTGGTGTTCAAGGTTGTTCGTTCCGCCTGAGAAAATATTTACCAGGCTTCCCTGTGAGTCACTTACCGGAATAGAATTTAATTCCCGTATAAAACTCTGGGAGTATGCTGCTCCCATTGTAATAAATAATGCTATTAATATTTTCATTAGATGCCGATTTGATAAAGACATGTATCACCGATGATTTTAAAAGGTTCGCTTTTAAAATTACCGGTGTCTTTTAATTTTGTTTGTATGGATCGCTCGATAAATATAAAACTGTCATCGGCAAGGTATCTATTAGTTATAATATTTTCAACCGTTTTATAGATATCGTCTTTGAAGAAAGGCGGATCAGCGATGATGAGATCGTATTCTTTATGGTTTGAGAGGGAAGTGAACTTCACTGCCTCCATTCTATATATTTTACTTTTAACAGCGAGGTTCAACGAGTCAATATTTTCCTGAAGGTTTTTAGAAATAGCATAATTCTTTTCCACAAAATCTACGGAAGATGCACCCCTGCTGAGACATTCGAGACCGAGTGAACCCGATCCTGAATAAAGATCCAGTACATTTATGTCTTCGAATGAAATCCTGTTATTCAGCAGGTTGAAGAACGTCTCCCTGACACGATCAGTCGTAGGTCTAATTAATTTCGAATCAGGAACTTTTATCAGCCTGCCTTTCAATTCACCGGAAATAATTCTCATTCTCATAAATAAATCTTTCTAGCGGATGATAAATTCAGTCAACGAGCTACTTATAGATAAATAAATAATGCAGAAATTACCAGTTCAGTCTAATTGTATTTATTACGAAAGAAAAAGTTCGGGGGGCAAAGAACGAGTCTCAGGCTAATCTCAGGGCTATTCCGGCTGAAGCGGAAAATGAGTTGAACTTCTCCGAGAAATACCTGTTTTCAAATAACCTGGGATTCGGTTTTATTTTTGCAAGCGGATTAAAATGAATTAAAGGAATTTCGAGCTTATCTCTCAATGTCTCAATCATTGAAGATGATAATTCTTCACCGCTGATAAATGCGGATTCAAGTAATCGTCTATTGATATTAGGATGCTGATTGGAATCAAGTTCAGATGCAACAAACTTTACGATGTCTCCCGAATTATGAAGGTAACGGATCCTGAAATAGATAGGTTTGCCCTGGTATGAGAACAATACCGAAAGATATTTACCTGCAAGGAATAAGCTGAGGATTAAGCCCTTTTCGGATACAGGGTTTGTAGCAGATAACGCTCTCTCTGAGGCAAGATGAATGTTATCAATGAATTTTAATTTCAGTTTATTCTTATCGCAGAAGGCTTTAATAATCCTGATATATTTTCTTGAGACAGAAATTACAATTGAAGTATTTTTATCTATGAATTTATTCTTATCTATCTCTATATACTGTAATACCTGGTCGGCAGGGTTGATACCTGGAAATATAAGAGACAATTCCCACCTGAATTCTTCTATTAAATCCTGGTGCAGCAGGGTGTTATCGTAGGGAAGCTGAACAACCTTAAAAATTTCAAGCGGGAGTGAAAATGAAGCTGCCGTGCTTTTAAACGGATTCCTGACCTGTATCTCATCAAAAGCGCCCTGTAAAAGGGCGCTGATTTTAGTTTCTTTATCCTGTGTTAAATCTAATGGTTCATTTAAGAAAGCTTCGTCAACATTTTCAAGGACAAACTGGTCGTCTTTCTGAATAATTTCAACAACCTGCAGCTTGGAAGAAGATATTGTAAATCCGGCATGATTTTCAAAGCCTGTCATCAGATTCTATTTATTCCCATGATGCCGTATTCTTCAAAGCATCACTTTCAAGACTTCCGACAGAACCATATCCATCCGGATCTTCCAAATAGTACCGACTTCCGATTACCAGGCTGGAATCTATCCTCTTCACCTGGTTATTCCTACCATAAATTGTGTCTGCAGAAACTGAAGTATCAACCTGCAGAACATACTGCTGATTTGACTTAGGAGTTTTATAAAGACTATCGGGAGTAAATTCGCCGGAAGTTAAAGGCACAAATGGGTTGGCAGGTCTTCTTGACAGAGAATCGAAAGCATTTTCCACGCTGTCAACCATTGGATCAGTTTTTACGAAATTTATCAGACTGTCAAGGTTTCCGGTAAAATGTCCGTACTTCTTGTTCCATAGTATTTCAGCTTCTTTGATATTCTTCATTCTGAGATGTGATTCCTGCTTGTAATATTTTTCTTTTTCGACAACATCTTTCGGATCAATTATTGCAACTTTAACTAATATTACAACTAAAATAACAATGACGAAATAAAGTACAGCGTGAATATACCAGGGTTCTGGCTTAGTCATTTTTCCTCCGGAGCTTTGAAAAAATTTGATTGTTCAATATATAGAAACTTTTCAATATTATTAAATCTGGTTTTCCCAATACCTTTTACTTCCAGAAGCTCTTTCAGGTTATTAAACCCGCCCTTAAAATTCCTCAATTCGATTATTTTTGCGGCGGTTTTCTCACCAATTCCGGGAAGAATTACCAGATCCTTTAACCCGGCAGTATTAATATTTATACTCTTTATGCCGGGAAGCTTAACAGCTTCTTTTTTATGAAAATTACTGGTGTTAAAATCTAAAACTTCCTGCTTAGAGTCAATATATTTATCATCTTCAACACGGACAATCGGGGCTTTTTCATCATCATTTGACTCTTTAAAGAGCTTTTCTTCTGCGGAGTAATCAAAATTGGTGTAATCAACCTTCTCAGGACTGAATTTGTAAGCTTTATACACCAAGCCTGCGGTAAAAACAAAAATAAGAAATAACAGAACCCTGATTTCTGTTTCCGTAAAACCAATTATTCTGGACAGTTTCTCAAACACCCCGGAATCCCGAATTATTTTTCCACTTATTTAGACTTTAAATTGAATACAACAACACACTGAAAAACTAAAATCCGAACCGTTTAAAGAAGCTTTTCTCTTCTGATCCGGATGACGATTTTACGTTAGGACTATTGAGTAATTCTTTTAGTAGTTCCTTTTCCTTTGAATTCAGTTTCTTAGGAACGGCTATATTTACCCTTACTATCTGGTCACCGCGTCCTGAATGATTAAGATGCTTTATACCTTTTTCTCTCATCTTCAGCAGTTTGCCTGATGGTGTTCCCGAATCCAGTTTTAACTTTGCTTTACCGTTCAATGTAGGGACTTCAACTTCACCGCCCAGCGCAGCTTCGGGAAAACTGACATACAAATCATACAAGATATCGTCACCTTCCCGTACCAGATATTCGTGCTGAATTTCCTTGAATACGACTATAAGATCGCCAGCTGGACCGCCACGTTTTCCGGCGTTGCCATCATTACGCATTGTCATATAATTTCCATCACCGACGCCGGCAGGCACATCGATTTTTACACTGACCTCATCCTGAACCCTGCCATCGCCCATACATTTTCTACAAGGTTTATCTATAACTGTACCTTCGCCATTGCAATTACTGCAGGCAGTAATATTAACGAACTGACCAAAAACAGACCTTGAAACAGTTTTAACTTCTCCTGTTCCATGACATACGGGACAGGTATTCTTTGAAGTGCCTGCCTCAGCTCCCGAACCGCCGCACTCATCACATTTTACCTGTTTCTTAATTTTCAATTTTTTGGAAACACCTTCTGCTATCTCTTCAAGCGTAAGGGAGAGAGTAACCCGTAAATCAGAACCCGGAGTACCTCCTGTTCTTCTTCGGGACCGTCTTTGTCCTCCTCCGAAAAAATCATCAAAGATAGAAGTTCCGCCGAAAATATCAGAGAAATGGGAGAATATATCGTTAATGTCCGAAAATCCCTGTTGTCCTCCTCTTACACCTTCGTGGCCGAACCGGTCGTAATTGGCTCTCTTCTCATCACTGCTCAGGATTTCATATGCTTCGGCTGCTTCTTTAAATCTTTCTTCAGCATCATGATCGTCAGGATTACGGTCAGGATGATACTGCATCGCAAGTTTTCTGTAAGCTTTTTTTAATTCTTCTTTTGAAGCGCTCTTTTCCACACCAAGAACTTCATAATAATCGCGTTTTGACATATAAGAATATTATTCCTCTTTATTTTCACTTTCTGAATTTATACTCCCCGAATGTTCCTCATTTTCCTCGCTCACAATTACCTTAGCATGACGGATAACACGGTCTTTATACATATAGCCTTTCTCAAGTTCATCAAGTACCGTATGCGGCGGTACGTCATCGGCCTTCCTCTGCATCAGAGCTTCGTGAAAGTTAACATCAAACGGCTGTCCAACCGATTCGATTTTGGTAACACCCTGTTCATTAAGCACCTTCATAAGTTTATCGTAAATCAGTTTTAATCCCAGTTTAATAGACTCGTCATCTTTAGTATTGTCGATATGCTGTAAAGATCGTTCAAAATCATCAACGATGGGAAGGAGTTTAACAATAAATGACTCGGCGGCATACTTAAGGAGATTCAGCTGATCATTTTCAGTTCTTCTCTTATAGTTTTCAAATTCAGCCGCTCTTCTTAACAACTTATCTTTCAGATCTGCAGTTTCGTTTTCAAGTTCTTCTATACGTCTGTTTTTATTCATTAATAAATCGCTGTTTTCGTCAGGAGTATCCTGTAGTTCATTTGTTTCCTGGTTTAATTTAGTGTTTGCTTCTTTTTCCTGTTCTTTATTATCTTTTTTCATAATCGTTTCTCCGGTAATTAATCATTCTTTAAAATTTCAGAGAGCATTTTGGCCATATAATCAACTATGGCAACAACTTTTGAATATTCCATTCTTTTAGGTCCTATAATTCCTAATGTTCCGGAAGTACTTCCAATTGAATATTCCTTACTTACAAAACTATATTCCTCCAGTTTGCGATCCTGATTCTCGCTTCCGATTGAGATGAATACCTGGTCCGCAGCTGAATCAGTGTTTTTATCCAAAATGTGAATAATAATATCTTTGTTTTCAATTAGCTCTACTATACCCGGAAACTTTTCCGGATCTTCAAACTCAGGCTGCTTTATAATATTACTTGCCCCGGTAAGGTATACATTATCCTTCGAATTTATATCTTTGAAAATCTTATCTACGGAATCAACAAAAAGCCTGATTACGGGTCTTTGACCTTCCTCAACATCTCTAAACCTTTCACTAAAGGAGGATCTTATCTCCCGGAAAGTCAATCCGCATAAACGTTCATTCAATAAGTTCTGCACCGATTCAATCCGGGCAGGTTCGATTTCAGAATTTATCTCCATCGTAATCGTCTTCACAAGTCCGCCCTTTATACTAATAACGATCAGGATTCTGCTTGATGATAGAGAAACGATCTGCAGTTTTGACATGATCCCCGAATCAAGCCTGGGGTAAGTTACACAGGCGAGCTGTTTAGTTATATTGCTTAATATGGCAGTAGTAAGACGTAAAACCTCATCGGTTTCTATCGGTTCAATTTTAAATTCTTTATTTATAAAGCCTTTTTCAGAATTTTTTATTTTTTGAATCTGCATCAGTGAATCAACATAAAATCGATATCCCTTATCAGTCGGTATTCTTCCTGCAGATGTATGGGGATGGTCGATGAATCCGGATTCTTCCAGATCAGACATAATATTCCTGACCGTAGCCGGTGAAAAACCAATATCGTATTTCTTTGTAATAAATCGTGAACCGACAGGTGAAGCAGTCAGTATAAACTGCTGAATAATCGATCTTAAGATCAATTTTTCCCTATCGCTTAATTCTTCTTGTCCCATTGCTATTATTTATCGTTTTGAGAAGCTAATATAAAAAAAATCACTTAAAATTGTTAAACCAAAATCGTGGTAAAATAATTAAAAAACGCAATATTTTAAAGATATTTTAGCAGTCAATAACTGAGAGTGATAAAAGTACTATTTAAGTCTAATTTAGTACCGGAAGTAATATTCTTTTGTTTCCTAATTCATTTCATAGTAAATTTTGTTTGATTTTTCCTCAGTATTATAAAGAAAACTATGATAAATAATTCAACTTATAAGGCAGCCGGAGTTGATATTGAAGCCGGTGATGAGACGGTTAAAAGGATAAAAGGATTTGCAAAATCTACATTTAACAAAAATGTTCTCTCTGATATAGGCCTTTTTGGGGCCTTTTACCAGCCTGATTTGAAAGGATTTAATGAGCCTGTCCTCGTTTCGAGTGTTGACGGAGTAGGTACGAAGCTGAAGATCGCTTTTGCTGCTGACAGGCATGATACAGTCGGACAGGACCTGGTAAATCACTGCGTAAACGATATATCTGTCTGTGGGGCAAAACCTCTTTATTTTCTGGATTACCTTGCATTCGGAAAACTTGTACCCGATAAAGCTGCAAAGATTATCGAAGGATTTTCAATAGCATGCAAAGAAAATGAATGTGCACTTATCGGTGGCGAAACCGCCGAGATGCCCGGTTTGTATTCGGAAGACGAATACGATATGTCGGGGACGATCGTCGGTATTGTGGATAAGTCGCGTATTGTGGACGGAAGCCACATTAAAAAGGGGGACATACTGATCGGGTTTCCTTCCAACGGCCTTCATACAAACGGCTACTCGCTTGCAAGGAAAGTGCTGCTTCCGAAATTTAAAATCGGCAGCAGGATAGATGATCTTGGTTCGTCACTCGGCGATGAGCTTCTACGCATTCACAAATCCTACTTAAAATTGATTACATATCTGAATGATAATATGCATATCAAAGGATTTTCCCATATTACCGGAGGCGGTATAGTAGGGAATACGAAACGAATTATTCCCGACGGATTGAGGTTAAATATTGAATGGGATAAGTGGGAATTACCCGCTATATTCAGGCTGATACAACAGACCGGGAAAATAAGCTTTGAAGAAATGAGAAACGTTTTCAATCTTGGTATAGGCCTGATTGCCGTTGTTGCACCGGATGATGAAAATAAAATAAACTCTCTCTCCAACGAAATAAATGAACATCCTGTTAAGATTGGCGAAGTAATTTAATCTTTTCCTTATGTTTTATTTAAAAAGAATTATTCTTCCGATTTTATTCATTCCGATATTAATTAATTCTGGATGCGATAAAGGAATAGAACCACGATCGACGGATGATATACCGGGATTCGGGGGGAGAATTACTTTTATAGGAACCTGGCCGGATAGTGTTCAAAGGACGCACATTGTTGCTTTTGACAGTCTTCTTGAGTCGCCTGATGATTTCAGCATATTTAATCTGAAGTTTGTAAGCGGCGAAATTCCTTATGGAGTAACCGCCTATGATTTTGATTCAAGGGATAGTGCCCTCGCTCAGATCCAACCAGGTTCTTTCTCGTATGTTGCTGTTGTCCAGCAGAACACAGCTAATCTTTCATTGCTCAGGAAAGACTGGAAGGTAGTTGGAATTTACTACGCTTACGGAGACACAACTCATCCCGGAAAGCTTGTTATCCCAGATCAATACTTTGTTAAAAACATAAATATCAGATGCGATTTTAATAACCCTCCCCCTCAACCTCCGGGCGGTTAATAAATGAAAATAATTTTATTAAATATTTTCGTACTGGTTTTTACTGCACATCTGGCTGCCCAGACGTATTCGGTCAGCGGGAAAATTACAGATCCTGAGAATAAACCTCTGGTTGGGGTAAATATTATTCTGTTGGGGACCGGTTCAGGGACGTCTTCGGATGAGAACGGAGATTATAAAATAGACGGGCTGACAAATGGAATCTATAACTTAAAGTTTTCAGCGGTCGGTTATAATAGTGTATTTAAAAATATTACGATAAAAGATAAATCATTATCGATGGGTATCACGATGACCACAACATCTGTTGAAACTCAGCAGGTGATTGTAACAGCAGGAAAGAGGGAACAGTATATCACTGATCTCCCGGTCAGCGCCGATGTGATACCATCAGGCGAGTTTTCAAAGAAGAATTTCAGCAACCTTGAGAATGCTCTGCGTTATGTACCCGGCGTTAATATGACAGAAGACCAGATAAGCATACGCGGCTCGAGCGGTTAC
The DNA here is from genome assembly GCA_963832715.1 of uncultured Ignavibacteria bacterium. Classification (GTDB taxonomy): domain Bacteria; phylum Bacteroidota; class Ignavibacteria; order Ignavibacteriales; family Ignavibacteriaceae; genus DATFVA01. The sequence goes on from CAWHVB010000006.1 coordinate 162,281, forward strand.
AGCAGGGGAGCGGGTTCGAGAGTACTGCTAGCCCTGGACGGCATCCCTTTTTATACAGGCGATACAGGAGAGACTATATGGGAGATGATACCGACTCCTGTTATTCAAAGAGTGGAAATAATTAAAGGAGCTGCAAGTTCCTTATACGGCTCTACTGCTATAGGCGGGGTAATAAATGTGATAACTAATGATATTCCTGAAAAGCCGGCAACTTTTGTGAAATCATTTATAGGTATGTATGATAAACCATCATATAGCGAATGGAGATGGTCTGATGAGAACAGATATTTTAATGGACTGACACTTGCACATGCTCAGAAGTTCGGCGATTTCGGAATTGAAGCCTCACTGACAAGACTTGAGGATATGAGTTATAAACAGAATGGTTACACTCATAAATATATAGGATTTCTGAAAGGAAAATTTGAAATTAACCCGGCCAGTTCTGTTACAATACTTGCAAATACTTTAAATAAAAAAGGGGGTGACTTTTATTACTGGAAAGATTCACGTCATGCACTCCTTCCTGCAGATGATCAGCAAGGCCAGACGATCACGACTTCGAGATACCTGTTTGGCGCTGTGTATAAAAATGTTATCAATCAGGATTTGCTTCTGAATATAAAGACAAGCTATTACAGGACAGACTGGAATGATACTTCACCTGCGATGGATAAATCTCTGACTAACCTTTACCGCGGTGAGGTTCAGCTTAATAAGAGTTTTTCTGATAAGGTTGTAATCGTAACGGGTATAGAAGGATTAAGCTCAAACGTAAAATCTAATCTCTTTGGAAACCCGGATATGATCAGCGGTGGAATTTATGTCCAGGGCGACATATCTTATTTTTCTCCTTTAACTATTTCTGCAGGTATACGGTATGATTATTCAAAGCTGGATTCACTTAAAGGGGAAAATGCATTATCTCCCAAGATAGGTCTGAACTATAAATTAACTAACGATCTCATACTTCGTTCTTCTGCAGGAACCGGGTTTCGCGCACCATCGCTTGCAGAGGCATTCACATCCACAACGGCCAGCGGAATTATCATAAAGCCCAACCCCGATCTTAAATCTGAAACAAATTTTACCTTCGAAATTGGCGCTTCCTATCTCCCCTCAGATTATTTTAATCTTGATGCGGCATTATTCCAGAGTGAATATTATGATTTTATTGAACCTAGGATTGATCCGGCAGACGGTTTAGCAGTTTTCAGCAATGTTACACGTGCACGGATACAGGGGCTCGAAACTGATATCAAATCAAATCTTTTTGACAGAACAATTAGTTTATCACTGAGCTACACCTATCTGTGGACGAGAGACCTGAATAAACAGAAAGCACTAAAATACAGACCGAGGCATATTTTTGTCGGATCAGCGGATTATTACCTGTGGAGCATGGATCTGGGTGCTGATTTCAGATACTGGAGCAGGATAGAAGAAATTGATGATGAACTTGTAAGAATAATTAACGACGGGGATCTACGCACTGAAGTTTATGTGCTTGATCTTCGTGCGTCTTACAATTTCAGTTCATTAGGGATTCCTGCATCCCTTTACCTTAATGCAGACAATGTTTTAAATTACAACTATGTTGAATTAATTGGAAATCTAAAACCTGTCAGGAATTATTCTTTAAGTTTGCAGTTTAATTTCTGAAAGGGGGGCATATGTTTATCGATACACATTCACATTTATTTTTACAGGACTTTGAAGATGACCTTGATGAAGTTATTAAACGGGCAAGGCTTAACAAAGTCGATTACATAATCGTACCATCAACCGATATAGCTACAGCAAAAAAAACGCTTCTGCTTGCTGATAAATATGATCTTATTTATGCAGCTGTAGGCGTACATCCTCATGATACTAAGGACTGGGAATCTTCCCAGCTTGCTGAAATTGAAGAACTGGCAAAGCATCCTAAAGTTGTTGCCATCGGCGAAATAGGTCTCGATTATCATTATGATTTTTCTCCGAAAGAGAAACAGATCGAGGCATTTCAGGCACAGCTTGATCTTGCAGTTAAACTTAAGCTCCCGGTTGTTATTCATAACCGGGAATCAGATGAGGATATGATGAAAATTATTTCCTCCTATTGCGGTAATGATCTCAGGGCACAGTTTCACTGTTTCAACTCTTCCCTGGAAGATGCTCTTGAATATATCAAGATGAACCACATTATCTCTTTTACTGGAAACATTACCTTTAAGAAATCAGATGACTTAAGGAAGGTTGCTGCCGGGATAAGCCTGGATAACATATTATTAGAGACAGACTCTCCCTTTATGACTCCCGAACCGAACCGCGGCAAAAGAAATGAGCCTGCACACGTTAATTTAGTTGCTGAGAAAATTGCGGAGATACATAATGTGAAGGTTGAAGATATTGCCAGGGTAACATCATTTAATGCTTTCAGGTTTTTCGGTCTGAGCAATAATAAGCAAATAAGTTTTACATATCCTATCGGGAGAAATCTCTACATAAACATTACGAACAGGTGTAATGCTGATTGCTTCTTCTGCAGCAGGAAGGGTGATGCCACTCTGCATGGTTATAACCTGAAAATGAAAAAAGATGAGGAACCGTCAGCGGAAATTTATATTGAGGAAATCGGTGACCCAGCTAACTACGAAGAAATTGTATTCTGCGGTTATGGAGAACCAACAATACGCTGGGATGTAGTTAAGAAAATTGCCAGATATGTTAAGGCTAACGGAGGGAAGACAAGGCTCAATACAAACGGACATGGCAGTTTTATAAATAAAAGAGATATCACTCCTGAATTTAACGGACTGATTGACACAGTTTCAATAAGCATTAATACTGTCGACCCGAGACAGTACGCAAAAATAATGAAGCTTGATACAAGGTTTTTCAATGAAATGGTAACCTTTGCCAAAAGTGTAAAGCAGTACGTGGATCACCTTGTAATGTCTGTGGTTTCCATCGATGAAGTTGAGATTGGTAAAGCGAAGGACGTAGTTGAAAATAAATTCGGGGCGGAATTCAGGGTACGGCCTTATTTCTGATATGAAGATAATATATTTAATCATATTAGAATTCATTTACTTTTCTCCCGGGATCTTTCCACAACTGGATAAAAGCCAGCTTAAAAATGAACTGGATGAAATCCTTAAGGATGATTTTTTTAATTCCTCCTCAATTGCTCTTGACGTATATGACCTGACAGCGGGAGAATACCTTTACAAAACGAATGAGACCAAACTGCTTAACCCTGCTTCTAATATGAAATTACTGACTTCGGCTGCAGGGCTTGTATTCCTTGGTCCCAGGTACAATTTTATTACTTCAGTTCAATACACCGGCGAGATTGTTAATAATACACTTCTCGGAGATTTGTATGTTGTGGGAGGATTCGATCCTGATTTCAGGACTTCAGACCTGAACCTTTTCATTAAAGATATTAAGAAAGCCGGAATAAGCGAAATATCAGGTAATATATACGGAGATGTTTCCAAAAAAGACTCTGTATTCTGGGGATGGGGCTGGATGTGGGATGATGATCCCTCCACTGATGCACCTTATCTCTCATCTCTGAATATTAATAGCAACTCTATAGATGTATATGTTACAGGTTCCGGACAAGGTGAGAAACCTTTAGTTACGACAGATCCTGCGACCGGGTATATCAAAATTATTAACAATGCCGTGACCTCCTCCGTGGAAACTCAGAAGATCAGGATTACCAGGGACTGGCGCAACAGGAAAAATGACATTTATATTTCGGGATATATACTGCCGCCAGAATTTGCGGCTGATACTATTAAGAATAGCGTTAATATTTTTCGTCCTGATTTATATTTTCTTACTCTATTTAAAGAAAAACTTGAGAAGAACGGAATCAAAATCGGCGGCAATGTCAGCCTGCTCAGGAAACCCGTTTCTGCAAAATGGATATCTGTGTTCAGCCGGCAATATGATTCTGTGATGGTATATATGAATAAACACAGCGACAACCTCAGTGCTGAAATGACACTTTATTCTCTTGCTGCATCGTTCAACCCTTACCCTGTCTCCGCAACACAAGGACTGAATGTAATTGATTCACTCCTTACTCTCTGTGGAATAAATGAACAGAGCGATGTTATTGCAGATGGTTCAGGTGTTTCCAGATATAATCTCTTAAGTGCCGAACAGATAGTAAGTGTTTTGAAATATATGTATTCGTATGATCCAGACATATTCCGCATATACTATAAGTCGCTGCCTATTGCAGGCATAGACGGTACCCTTGGAAAAAGAATGATAGGGACGCCTGCACAGGGGAAGGTTCATGCCAAAACAGGAACTCTTCGCGGGGTAAGCTGTTTATCCGGTTATGCGGAAGGAAAAAATAACCATATAATTGCATTTTCGATAATGGAACAGAACTTTATCGATCAAACAGATTATGCAAGGAATATTCAAAACAAAATTTGTGAATTACTCTGTCAATATGAATAATATGCAGATTATCTTAAAATATTTTCTGAATTCAAATAGGCTTTTCTTAAAATGATGAAATTAAAAAAATTATTTATTCTTCTTATTGTTCCAATCATTATTGCCGGATGTGAAAAAAAAGAGGAAGATGTAATATCTAAACCAGCTTTCAGTATTCAAAAGAATGACAGCATTCCTGCCTTTAGCGGGGAAGATGCATATAATTACACAAAAGCCCAAGTTGATTTCGGGCCCAGAAACCCAGGCTCAAACGGTCATGCGCTTGCATTGACTTACCTTCAGAATGAGCTTAACAGGTACGCCGATGAGGTAATAATACAGCCGTTTACTTATCCCGGATATAATGAAAACTTAAATCTAACTAATATTATTGCAAGGTTTAATCCCGGCGATAAGAACAGGATTTTAATCTGTGCACATTGGGATACTCGTCCCCGATCGGAACACTCCAAAGACAGCACAAAACGGGATCTTCCTATACCGGGAGCAAATGACGGTGCAAGCGGATGCGGTGTAATTTTGGAACTGGCAGGTATTTTTCATAAGCAAAAACCAGGTATAGGGGTTGACCTTGTTTTACTTGACGGGGAAGACTACGGAAAAGAAAACGATCTGGATAACTACTGTCTCGGATCGAAATATTATTCAGTTCATATTCCCGGAGGCATATATCCCAGGTTTGCCATTCTTCTAGATATGGTAGGTGATAAAGAGGCAGTTTTTATGAAAGAGGCGAATTCGATGGAATATGCTCCGGACATTGTAAATCTAATCTGGAATACGGCAGCAGATCTTAATGCCGCTGCATTTGTCCCAAGGACGGGGGGAGCAATTTATGATGATCATATCCCGCTTAACCAGGCCGGCATTAAGACTATTGATATTATTGATGCTGAATTAGTAGGAGCCGATACGCCTGTGGAAAGAAGGAATTACTGGCATTCTGATAAAGATAATATGGAAAATATAGGAGAGGATACATTGCTGCAAGTAGGCACAGTATTAACAAATCTTCTTTACTCAATTCATTTCAATTCTTAATGAAAAAGTACAAAGAATATATAATCACGTCAGATCCTTTTAATCCTGAAATACTAAACAGTATTATGTGGGAACTTGAGATAACAGGGACTAATGAAGATGTAAACTGTCTTCGGGTGTTTGCGGATATGGAAAGCAAAGTAAATCATGAAAGAATAAGCGAGCAGCTCCAAAAACTAAAGCAGGAAGGTCTGCTCAGGAATTTTAATGTGGAAGAGTCTGTGATTGAAGAAAAGAATTGGAATGAAGAGTGGGAAAAATCTTTGAATGTAATTAAGGTCAGCGATAGACTGGTTATAAAACCTTCATTTAAGGATTACAACATCGAATCAGATGAGATTGTAATAACGATTGATCCTAAAATGGCTTTCGGGACGGGTGAACATCAGACAACAAAACTTATTCTCAGGCTGCTTGAAAAATACATCAAACCGGGAACCAGTGTTCTTGATGCCGGGACAGGCTCGGGAATACTTTCCATCGCAGCTGTAAAACTTGGGGCCGCAAAAGCTCTAGCGTTCGATACTGACGAATGGTGTTATGAAAATGCATTGGAAAATTGTCAGCTGAATAATGTATCCGAGCAGGTTGAAATTAAGATTGGCGATATTAACACAGTGCCGCGAGAAGAATATGATATTATACTGGCTAATATTCAGAAGAATATTCTGATGGAACTACCAGAAGAATTTTCATCTAGGTTAAAGAATAGGGGGATTATCCTTTTGTCAGGATTGCTTGAGGGAGATGAACAGGATATAGTCAAAATGTACTCGTCAAAAGGATTTAATCATCTCGAAACTATTCAGATGGATGAATGGATTGCACTAAGTTTAACTAAAGGAAATTAGTTTATCTTTTATAAACTATTTTTCCGCCGAGAATCGTCATCTCAGCCTGAACATCTTTAATTTTAACGGGATCAATTGTCACCAGGTTATCACTCAGTACCACGAAATCTGCAAGCTTTCCGGGTTCAATACTTCCTTTATCCTTTTCTGTAAACTCTGCATATGCGCTGTTGAGAGTATAACATTTAATTGCTTCCCTGATTGATATTTTTTGTGAAGGTATCCATCCGCCGGGATTTTTACCATCTACAGTTCTACGGGTGACTGCTGCGTACAACGTTAAAAAAGGGTCGATAGTGACAACAGGCCAGTCAGTGCCGAAACAGACTATTACATTATTATCCACATACGATTTATATGGATGTGTGTATTTTATACGATCTTTCCCAATCCTTTTAACTGCCCATACACCGTCCTCAATTGCGTGAGTAGGCTGAACGCTGGCGATTACACCGATATCGGAAAATCGCGGGATATCAGACGGCCGGACGTGCTGAGCATGCTCTATCCGGAATCTTCTGTCCCACCCGGGATTCTCATTTTTAATTTCTTCATAAAGATCGAGCATATATGAATTTGCCCTGTCACCAATGGCATGGGTTGAGACCTGGATATGCTTAAGGTCTGCATCGGCGGCCCATTCTTTTAATTTCCCGTCAATGATTATATCGTTCGGAAGTCCTGTATTCGTTGTGTCGCCTTCATAAGGTTCCCAAAACCACGCAGTACTCGATCCGAGAGAGCCGTCTGAGAATGCTTTTACTGCACCCGTCTTTAAGAAATCATCACCGGTTTCTGCAGTCAATTTATTATCCACAAGGTATTTATAATCATCAATCGGCCATCTTAATGATATCCTGCAGGTTAATTTATTTTCGGATTCAAGCTTCTTATATGCCTTAAGGGCAGGTCTTTCCTCCATAGAATAAATATCCTGCACACTAGTTATACCAAATCTTCCTGCCTCCTTCAACGCAGTCTGTGCTGCCTCGTAAAAATCGTCGACATTATGATCGGGTATAACATCAAACATCAGGGTCATCGCATTATCTTTTAATATTCCTGTAGGTTCGCCTGTTTCCTTATCCTTAACTATTAAACCGCCTTCAGGATTCGGGGTGTCTTTTGTAATCCCTGCAAGCTTAAGTGCCACGGAGTTCGCAAGGCCAAGATGACCATCCATTCTGCTGACAAAAACGGGAGTTCCGGATGTAACGTCATCTATATCTTCCTTCGAAGGCAGTTTCTGCACGTCCCAGCTTTCATGATCCCATCTTCCGCCTGTAACCCATTTTTCCGGATATCTTTTAATGTAATCTCCAAGTATTTTCCTAAACTCTTTGATAGATTTTGCGGGACGAAGATCAATGCCCATCAGGTAAAAGCCTCCGCCTAAAAAATGGAGATGAGCATCATTAAAGCCAGGCATCATAAACTTACCACCGAGATCAATCACTTCGGTCGAATTATCTATCCTGCTTTTAACATCGTTATTGGTTCCGACGAAAATAATCCGGTCACCTTCAACTAAAACGGCTTCTGCCTCAGGCTGTTTTTCATTAACGGTATAAATACTGCCGTTTATAAATGCTTTCTTTTGCTGTGCGAAATTTGTAGTCATTGTTATTATTGAGCAGATTATTAATAAAAAAATCCTATACAGCATATCCTCTCCCTTGTGAATATGGATAACACAAGTGCTAATATAAAAAAGAGGGGAGTGAAAGAAAATAAAAGGCAGTCCGGAAATACCGGACTGCGAGAAAGGGAATTACTTCAGGAGCAGCAGCTTCTTTGAAGCCGAAAAATTTCCGGTCGTAAGTCTGTAAATATACATTCCGCTTGATAGTAATGATCCATTAAAATTTACCGAATGACTTCCGGCGTTCTGATTTTCATTCACAAGCACTACAGCTTCTTTTCCTGTTAAATCATAAACTTTCAAAACAACTTTGCCAGGGCTGGCGGTATAATATTTAATTGTAGTCGAGGGATTAAAGGGGTTCGGATAGTTCTGTTCAAGTGAATAGCCCGATAGATGCAGTTCAACCTCTACTATATTCGAGTAAGTATATCCGCCGTTAAAGTCGGTCTGTTTGAGCCGGTAGTAAGCTGTCCCGGCAGCGGGTTGTTTATCAGAAAAAGCATAAAAAGAGTTTTTCGAGGATGTGCCTTTCCCTTCTACAAATCCGATCTGTCTCCATTCGCCTGAAAGATTTTCTCTCCGTTCAATCTGAAATCCTTTATTATTTGTTTCTGTAGCGGTAACCCAGTTCAAATTGACAATGTCATCTGCAGCTGCTGCATTAAATGAAACAAATTCGACAGGAACTATATCGAGGAGTCTTACAGGAAAATTATCTCCAAAATTCCAATGATCTAAGCTTGACGGGATTCCATCACCGTTTACACTGTTTGCTGTTGAGTAAAGCGTATCCCATTCGACTGAATCGGCTGCTGTATAATTAAAGTACCAGGAGACTGTATCCCCTGCAAAAACTCGCGGCTGGTTATGAGTGAGTTCATCTGCCAATATCTGGGTTCCGGGATCGGTTGCGATTAACGTGCTAAACCTTGAGGCGACATTAAATCCACCTTTTACCATCGGACCGCCGGTAAGAAAAATATGATATTCAGCGGTTTCACCCTTCAGCAGAGAATCAGGTCCTTCAATCCACACCTGCACTGATGCATCAGGGTTTACGTTATGGCAAACGCATCCCTGGCCGTTAAGGTGAGTTGTTCCTGCAATACCGGTCTGAAAATCAACGCCGGCATATATAATTACAGAAATAAATAAAAGGAGTAATAAGTAATTAATTTTCATAATAATTATTTTTTATTGAATAATAAGGTATGAACTTGCTTTTAAGAAGTACCGCCCTGTTAAAGAGCGGTACATCAAGCAGAAATTATTTCATTAACATCATTTTACGGGTAGTTACAAAAGAGGAACCATCATTTCCCCTGGCTTCTATAACGTAAAAATATAAGCCGCTGGAAAGGTTGCCTGCAAGGAAGCTAACATCATACCTTCCTGCTGCATACTGACGGTTTGTTAAATCAGTGATCTTTTGTCCCAGAGCATTATAAACGGTGATTTTAACTTTCGCATCAGCAGGTACTTCAAAGTCTATCTTCGTTGTCGGGTTGAAAGGGTTAGGATAGTTCTGTGAGATACTGTATGATGATGGAAGGGGAGAGGACACTTCCACTACATTAGAATATTCGGACTTTCCGCTAAAATCAACCTGTTTTAATCTGAAATACTGTTTATCTGAATTAGGCATATCCGTACTGTATGCATAAGTATGACTTTGGGTTGAGGTACCATATCCGGGCACAAAACCGATTTTCTGAAAGGATTTATTGTCAGTACTGGTCTCAACATCAAATCCCTGGTTGTTTGTCTCGGTAGCCGTACGCCAGTTCAGCATAACCTTACCGTTAACAACCTTGCCAGTGAACGAGGTAAGCTCAACCGGAATAAACCAGGGTGAGTAGAGTTTATACAAACCGCTTCCAAATGCGGCGAATACCGTTGCAGTATCGACAACATGGTAAGCATAATTACTTGACGGGTTGCCGACGACCGTCCAGGAAATGCCTCCATTATGTGTAATATAACTGCTGCCTGAATATTCTCCGGATATCAGATAATCAGGAAGCTGGGGTGCGATAGATAATCCCCACATATTTTTTCCGCTGAAGTACGGAATAGGCTGCCAGCTGGCACCGTAATCAGTTGATTTAAGGAAACCGCCGCCGCCCGACCATTTTGTTGCCCATGCCAGGCCGGGGATGTTTTTATCAATAGCGATGATTGGTGTTTCACCTCCGGTTGAGAACGGGTGAGTCCATGTCACGCCATAATCAGTGCTCCTTGCAATACCATATCCGTTATCGCCGACGATAATGATATTAGGCTGGTCCGGGAAAACATCAATATCGCAGGGTGACCCGAACGGGAGCGAACTTGAGATGGTATTCCAGGTAGATCCGAAATCATAAGATGCTTTGAACTGGTTGCCGTTCATAGCATAGAGAGTATCGGGATGAACAGGATCTTTCTGAACCGGAACTCCGAAATAATACCAGGAAAAGGATCCTGTAGGAGTCCAGGTCAACCCGCCGTCAATGGTCTTCATGGTCTGCTGAGTATTTTCAATTGCTACGAGGAAAGTATTTTCATCGTAGGAACTCTGGATAACGCATTTAATGGAGGAGGAGTTGGGAATTACATTCCCGAATGGTGAGAAAGTATCCCCGCGGTCGGTACTTCTATAGATCCGGTTGCCCGAACCATAGTAAATGATGTTATCATCCCAGTTATTCACACAAATAGGATCACCAAGACTTGAACCGGATTGTTTCAACTGCCAGGTATAATTTTGTGAATAAGAGAGAGAAAATGAAAAGAGAAAGGCGAACAAGAAAGGTAAATATAAATTTTTCATATCTCCTGAGCATTTATTAATTGAAAGCCGCAGCCCGAAAACTGCGCGTTGTTTAAATTTCTAAAAGGTTATAATATTCATAGTGTATGTTTACAGCTGTTTCAGGACAGACATAATAAAATACATTAAGCCCGGAAGATTCCGGGTTTTAATACCTGGTATATTTAATTTGCTCGATTGGTCTGTAAAAACCTCAAATAATATACAATAGTTGTAAATGGAATCCAAAAAAAAATTTTGTTAAGTTTGCCAATCCAGAAAATATAGCGGGAGAATTAATGAATCTTGATGTACTAGTTTTTGCTGCCCATCCTGATGATGCGGAATTAGCGATGGGCGGAACGATTGCCAGACTTACAATGAGTAATCTTAAAGTGGGTATTATCGACCTTACTAAAGGCGAGCTTGGTACGAGGGGAACCCCGGAGATAAGACAGAAAGAAGCTTTCCTGGCGGCAGGAATACTAAAGGTTTCATTGAGGGAAAACCTACTAATTCCCGACGGCGATATTGAAAGGAAAAAAGAAAACCTGATGAAGGTTGTCCTGACGATCAGAAAGTACCGACCTAAAATTATTTTTGCCCCATATTTCAACGATCGTCATCCAGATCATATACATACAAGCAGACTAGTTAAAGAAGCTATGTTTGCTACAGGGCTTTCTAAATTAAAAACTTCCGACAGAGAAGTTGCACAGACTGCCTACAGACCGAGAAAACTTTATTATTATATGCAGACATACCAGTTCGAGCCTTCGTTTATCATAGATATTTCCGACAGCTTCGGGACGAAAATGAAGGCTGTGCAGTGCTATGAAAGTCAGTTTCATAATCCGCGAAGTAAAGAACCGGAAACTTTCATCAGCCGGCCGGAATTTCTGAATTATATTGAATCACGAGCGCAGGTATTTGGTTTCCAGATTGATAAAAGATACGGAGAACCATTTTTTTGTGAGGAGAAAATCGAACTGAACCTTCTGGATATGCTTAAAGAGTAGTATCCGGACAATCTGAGAAATAATATTCAATTAAAAATCTGCGGGAATCGGTCATTCTGAGCCGGAGTGAATCCCGGTTATTATGGATATTTTTTATTCTCCCCCGATTTTTGATTTTCTTAATCTTAATGAATTTGATACAACGCTCACGGAACTCATTGCCATTGCTCCTGCCGCTATCATAGGATTAAGTAATCCCAACGCAGCTAAAGGGATTCCGATTACGTTATATATAAACGCCCAGAATAAATTCTGCTTAATAGTTCTGATCGTTTTGTGCGATAGATTTAAGGCACTTAATATCTCATTAATATTACCATTAATTAAAGTTATATCTGCACTTTCGATGGCTATATCCGTCCCTGTGCCTATAGCAATTCCGACATCCGCCCGGGCTAAAGCGGGGGAATCATTTATACCATCACCAACCATCGCAACAACTGCGCCTTCCGCCTGCAGTTTTCCGATGATCTCGGCTTTTTCTGCCGGCATTACATCTGAAAATACCAGTTCAATACCAGCTTCCTTTGCAATAGCTGAAGCTGTCCTTTTATTATCACCTGTCAGCATAACCGCCTGAATTTTCTTCTTTTTGAGCTCTGAGATTACTTTCCTGGTCTCATTGTGCAGTACATCTGCTACGGCAATCATTCCTGCCAGCTCTTTACCGACTGAGACGAGGATTACTGTCTTGCCTTCATTGCTCAAGATTTCTATTTCCTGAATAACTTCAGGGTTCAACCGTATCTCTTTATTCTTCATCAGGGCGGGATTGCCGATTATAATTTTTGTATCCCCAGAATAGGCTTCAATTCCGTTTCCCGTCAGTGAGTTAAAATCAGTAATTTCATCAAGCTTAATATTTTTTGACGCAGCAAATTCAACAATAGCTGTCCCGAGAGGATGTTCCGATTTGCTTTCCACGGATGCTGCCATTCTGAGAAGATCATTTTCATCGATTCCATTTTTGGTTACAATGTTAGTAACCACCGGCTTGCCGATAGTAATTGTTCCTGTCTTATCAAAAACTACTGTTGTCACAGAGTTTAACCGTTCAAGACTTTCAGCATTTTTAATCATAATTCCATTGGATGCACCTACGCCTGTTCCTACCATAATTGCTGTGGGAGTTGCAAGACCTAAAGCACAGGGACATGCAATAACCATCACGGCAATGAAATTCAGCATAGCTGAAGTGAACGGAATCCCGATAATAAAATACCAGATCAGAAAAGTAATTACAGCAATCCCAATAACTACAGGGACAAATATCGAAGCTACTTTATCGGCAAGTGATTGAATCGGAGCTTTCGATCCCTGTGCTTCTTCAACAAGTTTAACAATCCTGGCAATTACGGAATCTTTTCCTACAGCGGAAGCTTTTATTGTAAGACTGCCGTTTTTATTGATGGTTCCACCTATTACTTTCGTTCCAGCAGTTTTCTCGACGGGGATACTTTCACCCGTGATCATCGATTCATCTACTGATGAAAAGCCTTCGGTAATTGTTCCGTCAACAGGAATCTTTTCACCGGGCCTTACTATGATTGTATCACCGTGAATTACATCTTTTACAGAAATATCAGACTGTATGCCATTTCTGACTACCCTTGCAGTTTTAGGCTGTAACCCCAGTAATTTTTTAATTGCGGACGAAGTTTTCGATTTCGCCCTTGCCTCAAGAAGTCTTCCCATTAGTATCAGGGTTATAATGATAACGGCGGTATCAAAATATATATGTCCCGCAGCATTAGGAAGATTCAGCAGTTCAGGGAAGAGAACTGCAATTGTACTATAGATATATGCGGTTCCTGTGCCAACAGCTACAAGTGTATTCATATCTGCGGAAAAGTGTTTCACGAGTTTCCATGCAGCAGCGAAAAATCTTTTTCCTGAGATAAATATTACAAGAGTTGAAGCCAGGAAAAGGAGTTTATTGATTTCTGCCGGAGTAAGAGGGTTCACATTTGAGAACCAGCTTGTCATCTGAAGCATACTGACAACCATAACAGGAATTGAAACGGCTGCACTGAATATAAATTCAGTCTTCAGCTTTTTATAAGCTTCTTTATGCTGAACTTCTGAAGCAGATTCGAACTCCTCATTTCCACCGGAACCCTTCTCTTCTTCCGGAGGCAGAAGTTTATATCCTGCGTCTTCAACGACCTCCGTAAATTTCGATATCCCGGTCTGCGAAGGGTTGAAGGATACTGTTACTTTCTCTGTAGCAAGGTTCACATTTACGTCACCGATGCCATCTATCTTTTTAAGGGCCTTCTCAACACGGGCGACACAGCTGGCACAGGTCATTCCTTCCACCGGAAGGGTTAATGTTTTAATTTCCTGGGTTTTCATATTCTTTTCGTTAATTAATAGGCTGGTATCCCGCTTCTTCTATTGCTCTGTATAAATCCTGTTCTGCTATTTTTGTCTCATCATATTCTACTACCGCCTGGCCGATCTTCACCTGCTTAACTTTTACATTATCAAGTTTTGATAATTCTTTTCTAACGGCCATTTCGCAATGTCCGCAGCTCATTCCGTCTATTTTGATCTCTTTTGTTGTCATTTTTAGCTCCGTTTATTTTGATATTTAATTTGACAGTACAAATATAAGCTTCAACGGAAATCAAAACGTTATATAATTTTTAGAAAGATTTATATGGCAATCGGGATAAGAACTGAATACTTCAGGACTCAATTAACCTTATCAAGCGGTTTGCGTGTATTTTCAGTGAGTGATTTAAATTGATTGGCATTCATACCCGTTACTTTCTTGAATTGTGCAGAAAGATGAGCCACACTGCTGTACCCGAGTCTAAATGCGATCTCACTAAGAGTCTGCTCTCCGTATTTCAGCAGTTCCTTAGCTCTTTCAATTTTCTGGAGTATGAAATAATGTTCGATTGTAATATTTTCAATGGATGAAAAAAGGGTGCTTAGATAGTGATAATCCGAGTTCATTCTATCTGTGAGATAATCGGAAATATTAACTTTACCTCTAATTTTCTCATCATCTCTAACCAATTCGAGGATTAAAATTTTAATTTGTTCGATCATTTTAATTTTACGGTCTTCGATGAGTTCGAACCCGTTATCCTCAAGAACACTTCTAATATTCTCAATCATTTGTTCATTAAGCTTTCCCTCGACTATTACCTCCCCGAGGGTTATGTTTTTTATATTCAATCCAAGCTTTCCGAATTCCTCATCAACAACCCGAATGCATCTATTGCAGACCATATTTCTGATATAAAGGGTGGTTTCGTTCTGTTTTTCGGTTTTCATCATTATTTTTATATTTTGTATTCACTGCAAGTTAAAACAGATAAATTACTAAAAAAAGGGAATGACGGTTATCATTCCCTTTTTCACAATTATCGTGTTTCGTTATTTCTTTTCAAGCGGAAGCATCGTATTGTTATTAGTTAATACGACCATTTGATCGCCTATGATTTTAACTTCAAGCATTTCACCGTCATCAGTGAGAAGCATCATTCTTCCGTCCTTTAAAACCATATCTGAATCCGGCATAACAAGAGCAGTATGATTGCCCTCCTTCTTCACCCTATACATTGTACTGTCGGTTAGTCCCATGGCCATCAATGTTTTATCCTCCAGTTTTATAGGCATAGCCAATCCTGAATCAGCGATCATTACTATTTTTCCCTGTTTCTGGTCCATTTTACCTGCCGGTCCCGTTGTAACGAATGTATCTCCACCGAGTAAAGTATCATTTGAAACCTTTACGCTTTTTGCAGGCGGACTACTGGTTTTATCCTGATCATGACTGCTTAACTGATTATCTTTATTATCGCTGCATCCGGCAGCTATCATGACAGATAGTAAGCAGTAAGCTGTATATTATTTTCATTTTTATTCCTTCAAGTGAACGAACAATTATATCATCCATTTGTTTTATATCTTATTAGGTTAAACACAATAAGCAACGGAATGTGATATATTACATTCGCTTCCGGTTTCTTTTTACGGCCTCCCCGAGAGCAGGGAAGACCAGAAAAAGCAGTCCTAGTACTATGAAATATTTTATGTTGTGAGAGTCCATTTTACAACCTATTCATATTTGATCATTAATTATAACCAAATAAAAATAATATATTGTAAGTCAGATCAACCGAAGGGGAAGGTAAAGATTATTAGTCCATAATAGCTGTGTTTAACAGGCAGTTATCGCAGTTGCCGCACGGTTTTTCGTCGTGAAATCCGAAATATTCGGATATAAATACTCTTCTGCATTCATCAGTTTTGAAATAATTGATCATTGCAAGGAGTTTTTTATTGTCGCTTACTAATTTTGCATTCAGTCTTTCTTCATCCTCCAGCTCCGGGGGATATACTCCTGTTATTTTTAGATCTTTATTCTCAACGGATCCCTCTATAGCTCCGTACCTTTCAAAAATACCCAGGGCAGTTTCGATTCTGAAATCATTCCTGTTCTTAAAATTCATCTGTTCCCTGAGATACTCTACCCCCATTGAATTCACCGCAGAGACATCGCGTCTAAGTATATCATATAGCGCTGAATAAAAATTGGCGTCGGGGTTGGACCATTTTATAAAATCCATCTGGATATAGACATCATCCTGTTTATAAAGAAGAAGACAGTCAGATGGCTTTCCGTCTCTTCCGGCTCTGCCTATTTCCTGATAATACGATTCTACGGAGGATGGTACCTCAGCGTGGATAACAAAACGTATATCGGGTTTGTCGATTCCCATACCGAACGCATTTGTTGCAAGTATCAGGTCCTGGTTCCCGTTAAGGAATTCCCGCTGCATTCGTTTTCTTTCTTTATCATTAAGCTTTCCATGATAAATCCCGTGCGGGATTTTCTTGTCGCGCAGTAACTGAGAGAATTTTTCCAGTGTCTGTATAAGCGAAAAATATATTATTCCTGAACCGCTGTATTCCTTAATTATCTTAAGCATCCATTCCGTTTTTTCTTTATCATCGAAGATATCATGCGCTTCCAGCTTAAGATTAGGCCTTTCTATACCCTGGTGGAAGATTTTAACATCTTCATTATCTAGACGGAGTTTATTGATTATATCCTGTTGTACCTCAGGAGTAGCAGTTGCGGTAAGCGCGATTGTAAGCGGGTTGTTCATTAGTTCCCTGAACTCGCCAAGCCGTGAATAATCGGGACGAAAATCATGTCCCCACTCGGAGATACAATGGGCTTCATCGACTGCTAAGAGTGAGATGCTAACCTTCTGCAATGCCTTAACGAATTCAGGTTTACGGAACCGTTCAGGGGTGACATAAAGCATCTTGATTTTACCCTCAACAAACTGTTTGAGCCTTTGATCTCTTTCCTGTTTGGATAAAGTCGAGTTTATGAAAGCAGCGTTTATTCCCTTTTTCCGGAGGGTGTCAACCTGGTCCTGCATAAGAGCAATGAGGGGGCTAATAACAATAGTCCCGCTGTCCATTAACAATGCAGGTACCTGGTAGCAGAGGGATTTACCGCTTCCTGTCGGCATTATAACAAGTGAATGTTTCTGATCATTCAGAGTTCTTCGGATTATCTCTTCCTGTTTTCCACGGAATTCATTATAGCCAAAGTACTTCTCTAAAATTTCTAATGGTTCCAATTATTCCCTTCAATTATATCCTAATCAGTATTGTCTTTAGAGTAAAGTTAAGATAATTATTCCTCTTTTATTATGATGAAGAAATGGAACATACCGCAATCACTGTTATGGAGGGACGTTCTTAGGCCGCTGTGATTGTGGAAGGAGAGGGGAGTTATTCAGACCACCAGTTCAGTTTCAGTTTTTGCCTTTTTAAGGTTATTCAAGAATTCAGCAGCACTCAAGGCTGCAATAGTGCCGTCCGAAACTGCAGTGGTAACCTGACGATATTTCTTATGGATAGAATCACCGGCGGCAAAAACTCCACTGACATTTGTTTTCATATCCTTATCTGTGATAATTTCTTTCCATTGATTTAATTCAACAAGGCCCTCGAGTGATTCGGTGTTCGGAACATATCCTATAAAAATGAAAGCACCATCAATTTTCATTTCATAAATTTCTTCCGTTATCTTATTCTTTATCTTAATAGATGTCAGCCTTTCATCACCCATAAACTCAGTGATTTCGGATGACATAATGAAGTTGATCTTTCCATTTTTTTCAGCTTCATCAACATAATGAGCGAAGGCCTGAAAGTGATCAAACTGATGAACAATTGTTACCTTTGAAGCATACTTAGTCAGAGAAACCGCTTCTTCCAGTGCAGTATTTCCGCCTCCCACAACGATAATCTCTTTATCCTGAAAAAAATCACCGTCGCAGGTTGCACAATAAGAGATGCCTTTCCCCTTAAACGGATCTTCCCCGGCAGCTCCAATTTGTCTTGATCTGCCTCCGGTGGAATAGATAACGCGTCAGCTGTAAAGATATCCCTGTCGTTAACCACTACTTTCTTTAATTCGTCATTTTAATTCTATTGATGTAATCTTAATATTTGATCTTAATTATACATCCAAATTTCTGTGCCTGCAATTTCATATTCCTGGCAAGTTCATATCCGCTTATACTTTCAACTCCGGGATAATTTGCTATCTCGTGGGTCAGGACGAGTTGTCCGCCCACAGCGCCTTCGTTTAGGATCAATGTATTAAGTTTGGCACGCGAGAGATAAATCCCTGCTGTTAGTCCGGCAGGACCTCCACCGATAATAATTACATCAAAATGATTTTCCATTTTTACCATTAGATAAATGTTTTTTAAGGATTTCTGTTATCTGTTCTCTTGATTGGATACTGGTAGTAGCTTCTAGACTTTTCCGTTTTTATAATAAACGGTAAACGGAAGTCCCGAAAAATTTCTCGCATTCTGGAAGGTTGCTGATAATTTTTGCATCAGGTGAATCAAAAGCCATATCAGCGAATTTTACTCTGGGATATTCGTCTCCAATTCCTCCATAGCTTCATACACAGGAATGCACATCGGTCCCATTCTGCCGCAGCAGATCATCACATTTTCATTATCATTTAATAGTTCTGAATGTTCTTTTTGAGAAAGAACGTGAGTAAGGTTTGTTTTTAACATTGTTACCTCTGAAATAGTTAAATATTTCTAAAATATATTATTCGGAATAGTTTGATTCAGAAAAAATAAAAAGGGTTCAACCCGGGAATATGTAACGAGGGGTTAACCGGCAGATGGGATCATTTAAGCGAATCCGGAATTATTGGTTTCGGAGTCATTGACCGAGGTGCAAATGCAGAATCGAACTTCTGCTTCAGTTAATCAGACTACTTCGAAGACAGAATCAAGCACGGTTCCGTCTACCCACTTAATTACCGCAACGACTTTATCCTTATTTATCTTCGGCTTTGCGGGAGCTCCGCCGCAAATCTTATCAACTTCTTTTTTTAGTTCTTTTATATCGACCAACGGGATGGAAGAATTCTTCAAAGCCTTAAGAAGGTCTTTTCTTTCAGGATTTATGCACAGACCCCGTTCAGTTGCGATAACATCAATAAGTTCGCCGGGTCCGCATAGAGTTGTAACTTCATCCACGATAACCGGGATCCTATCCCTGAACGAAGGTATTGCAAGTATAGTGCATTTGGAGAACAGGCAATTCTGCCATCCGCCAATGCCGTGGAGAAGGTAACCGTCGGAATGGGTTACAACGTTTGCATTAAAGTTTACATCAACTTCTGTCGCGCCCAGAACTACCGCATCAAGCATTGATGCGAAGTTTCCCTTGCCGTGAAAGTTATAGCTTGTAAAGGGTGAGGTATTAACGTGATCCTCATTTTCCCTCATACTTCTTACACCTTCAAGATCAAAAGTCTGTCCGTCAAGAATATAATCTGTCAATCCCTCTTCCAGCATCTGCACGAGGTACTTTGTACTTCCGCCTCTTACAAACCTGGCCTTTACATTTTTAGCCTTCATTTTTTCTTTAAGGAAGAGTGCAAATGCGAGGGCAGTTCCTCCTGCTCCTGCCTGGAACGAAAATCCGTCTTTCATAATTCCAGCCTCATCAAGGAACCGTGCAACATACTCTGCTATTAAGAGCCTGTCGGGTGATTTTGTAACTTCCGTAGTTCCGGATACAATCTTTGCGGCATCGCCTAGTGAATCTATCTGAACTACGTAATCAACGTTATTTCCCTGTATCTGCCAGGGTACACAGGGGAAGGGAACAAGGTTATCTGTAACGACAACTACCTTATCGGCATATTCTGAATCGCCAAGAGCAAAACCAAGGAGTCCGCATGCTGAAGGGCCGCGGTCGCCCGTTGCATTGCCGAAAGGATCAGCTGTGGGTGCGGCAATTACAGCTATATCTATATGAACCTCGCCATCCTGGATTGACTGATACCTTCCGCCGTGTGAGCGCAGAACTCCCACACCTTTCATCCTACCTTCAGAAGTGAATCTGCCTAAAGGTCCGTTCATACTTCCTTCAATGTGATGAATTGTCCCATCTTTCAGATATTTGATGAGATGTTCGTGAACGGGAAATGAGGCACTCGGAAACCACCTGATATTCTTTATTCCCATTTCTTTAATGGTATCAAACAGAATATTAGTAACCACGTCACCGTTCCTGAGATGGTGATGTGTAGAGACAGTCATTCCATCTTTGAGACCTGCTTTCTTCAAAGCATCTTTAAGGCTCTTAACAACTTTATTTCCATCGGCAGGATAATCAATACAGCTCCTTACCGGGGGCTTCGCCTTGCTGCCTTGAGGTTTATATTTATTAACACCCTTAAATGGGATCTGGGGTATTCCGTTTATTTCATCAGGCACGAATCTGCCTGCGGCGTTTTTTACTAAGTTCATTCTGTTTAATTGCTATATGGTTAAAATGGATAATTGTTAAATGCTGTCCCGCCAGTCTTTTTTCAAGCATGTTATTTAGAATTGCGAGATCAATTGTTCTTAAAGCACGTTTTACGACGGGCGGATCGATCATCTTGCTGCCGAGGGAAACAACGCCCAGTCCCTTTTTCTCCGCCTCTTCAAAAGCGAGTACTATTTTTTTCGCTTTTCCGATTTCGTCCGGAGTTGGAGCGAATGCTTCATGCACAACCTGTATCTGGCGGGGATGGATACATCCTTTACCTTCAAAGCCGAGCGACTTTGCTTCAATTACGCTCTGCCGCAATCCGTCCATATCCCCGACATCGGAAAAGACTGTGTCGATAGCCTGTATACTTGCTGCCTTTGCCGCGTTAATCAGCATCTGACGGGCAAATATGCTTTCCTTTCCTTCATTGGTTCTCTGAGTGCCGAGATCTGCGGTATAATCTTCAAGTCCTATAGCGAGTGCGCAGTTAAGTTCTGACGCAGAAGCAATCTCATAAGCCTGGATAATACCCAAAGCACTCTCAATGATAGGCATAAAATAAATATCATTTTTCACATTATGCTCTTTACGCAATCTTTCCACTTCCTTTTCGATCTGCCTGACCTGACCGGCGGATTCACATTTAGGTATGAGGATGACGTGCACATTATGAGGAACAATATATTTCAGATCAGCGCATCCCTTAGGCAGCTGATTTATTCGTACCATTCTTTCTGCACCATAAAAATCAACAGAGCGGAGGGCATTTCTTACGATGAGCTGTGCTGCTTCTTTTTCTGAAGGAGCGACGCTGTCTTCAAGATCAAGGATAATGCCGTCGGGAAAATGGAGTCCCGCATTTATAAAAAACTTCGGCTCATTTCCAGGAAGGTAAAGTCTACTTCTTCTCAGTTTATCCTTCGAAGATTTATATCGATTTTTCTTATTGAAGGGAAGCAGATATTCGGTGATAGTCTCAGGTAGGAGCTTTTTTAACTGCCATCTCAAACCTGGCTGCAATAGTGAACGGCAGGGCCCCGCTGTCCTCCATAAGAATTTCAGCATTTTTAATATCGAAGAATTTACACATATCGAGGATCTGTTTTTTGATAGATTCCCCGTACATGACTTCAACTTTGCTCTGAAGGTTGATTTTTATTCCTCCGGAGTTTTTTTTCTCAATTTCAAAATAGCAGTCGGAACGGACCATGTCGCCTCTTTTACCCGCGACAGCTGAATCATTTGATTTGCTCATTTTATAAATAATTTCCCGATGAAGGATGGTTAAAAAGATACATGTAAACAATTATTTATGATTTCAAATTTAATAAATAAACTGCAACTATATCTCATACAGATCATCTTTTAGCAGGAAAATTGATATATTTAAGCGAACGAAGATATAACTTTTCATTAAAGGGTAAAGCGAAATGCGGAAAGTCTTCTTTCTTTCAGCAGCTATTCTGTTTTTAAGGATGTCGGCCTATGCCTGCTCAACGATATATGTGCCACCCGCCAGTTTTAATCCGGATGAATTTATTTTTATAGGTGAAGTTGCAGGCTACACCGGTGCATTATATTCAGATTCACTTGAAAGAAGTTTTCAGGGATTGAGAATTCTGATTAAAGACTTTGTATACCTCCCTGTGAAAAATCCGAAAGTAGTTGATATAATACCTTATGATTTAGGTCCAGCATGTGAATTAATGTCCACCGATGAAAAGTCATTGGAATATAGATATCCCCCAGGAACACAATTAAGGATAGTAGGAACGAAATCCGTATATATTAAGAATCCTCTTAGCGATATTCCCATACTGGACATAAATCCCTTCAAGTACACTTTGTCCAAAAGCTTCGTCGACCCTCCAGTTTTATACTCAACTTTGAGCTCTGTTTACGACTACCGAAATTCGACTCAGGATTCAATAAATAGTTTTAAGCAGAAAGTTAGTCATTATGGCGAGGAATGGGCACAGGAACTGGTGAATTCGTATGCGGTACTTTTTCATTATGAACTTTGCAAAGACCTTTACCGGTTAGCAAATGCCTCTTCCGATGAAGAAAAGTCAAATATCATAACCCGTTTAATCAATTTCAGATCTTATCGGAGAGATTCTCTGCTGGTGATGATAGGGAATAATATCAAGGACTCTATTGTAAAATATGACATTATCAAACTTGTTGATAAAATGCATCCGAAAATAACAGAACCCCCCTTTGATACATCTCTTCATAATGAGGTTCCTGAATCCATGACTGCCGGATGGATTCAGACAAATGGGCCTTACGGCGGAACTGTCGGCTGTATTGCAGGGAGTAAGATAGATAATAAAGAAATATTACTCCTTGCGGGCACTTCAAGGAATGGAATTTTCCGATCCACAAACAAGGGTAAGAACTGGATTAGGACCGGCAATAGAATTTCGGATCAGAAAATCCTCACATTGTTTATGTGTGGAAAAGACATGTATGCAGGCACTGATTCGGGTGCTATTAAATCCACGGATTTTGGTATAACCTGGAATTACGTGAAAGGCGGTCTGCCTACAGACAAAATGACTTACTGCAATTCATTTACAGCAAACAGTAAGTATCTTTTTGCGGGGTTTAACAGTCAGGGAGCATTCCGTTCATCCGACAATGGTCAAAACTGGGAAGCAATTAATTCGGGATTAGAAAAAAATAGTGCAAATTGTCTGCTTTCTTATGAAAAATATTTATTTGCCGGAACTTTCGATGGAATATTTGTTTCGACTGACAATGGCAGTCACTGGCGACCCATCAACAGGGATTTTCCGGTAAGGCATTATCCTAACAATCCAAAATCTGTATGGTTTCCAATAAGTACTATACATATGAGCAGGGAAAGGCTTTTTATAGGTACGGACTTTAATGGATTGTATTTATCGACTGATTTCGGCGAAACCTGGGAAGAAGTGAATCCGGTTTTTAACCGTACGAGGATCTATTCTGTTACAGGAAATTTCCCTGAACTGTTTGTGAGCACTGAATCAGGAATATATTATTCTAAAAACAACGGTGAAGACTGGACGCCGGCCAATAATGAATTTCTCAGGGGTGTTCACTGCTTCACACTACTTGATCAGAATAATGAACTATATGCAGCAACGGAAAGAGGAATCTTTGTATCGAAGGATAAAGGAAAGCGCTGGAATGAAATAAATACAGGAATTAAAAATACCGAAGTTCACCTTATTACTTCGTGCAGGGAAAATCTTTTAGGAATGAATTATCAGATGGGAATTTATTCCACCTCAGATGACGGAAAGAACTGGAAGCTTTTAACCGACAATATTTATTCAAGAGAATTCCGTTCTTTGGCTGCTATCGGACAAACTATTTTTTGTGCAACATTCGATGGGCTTTATTCAACGAGCAATGATGGAAATGATTGGTCAAAAGTTCTCGATTCACGCGATATCCGGCACATTTATGCACATAATAATCTTCTTTTTATTGACTCAGGAAGAGATCTTCTCTGCTCGGCTGATACCGGCAGACACTGGAGCCTTTGTGTTCATGGATTCTCAGTTGGCGCATTCGGTTCAATGGGTGAGGTATCCTTTATTGCTACTGCGAACCGTAGTGGTATGTTTTCCACGATAGGTAATTGTTCAGACTGGGAGATATCGGGTAAAGATTCATTACTGCTTTCACGATATATAAAGAGTTTTGCTAGCTCGGGTAACAGATTGTATGCTTTAACAGAAGGATATGGAGTAATCATGTCAGTTGACAGCGGTAAAACTTGGGAAGAACAGACAGACAGTATATATTTTTACCAGTTTGATGATCTGGCTGTCTATAAAAACTATATGTTTGCGGCTACACGGAATTTGGGCGTAGTATTTTCAAATGATGAAGGAAAGACATGGATACCTTTTAATTATAAGCTAAGAGATAAGCGTGTACTATCCCTTTACATTAAGGACGATATTCTTTATGCCGGTACAACCAGCGGTGTGTGGAAACATCCTTTAGCTAAGGACTAAAACCTACTGATGACCAACAAAGTATCGGTCAAATGATAAGTTTATTCATAAACTCACGGGCAGTGAGGTGCTCGCAGCTGAATATCAGCTCTTTAATTTCGTTTTGTCTTTCAGGGACTAAAAGTTTTTGGGAGAGAGCATTGAATTTGTTGTCAAGGTCTTGCATCGTCATAGGTTCCCTTGGATCACCCTTTGGATATTCAAGGTATTCAGAATATTCTTTTCCTTCTTTTGTTCTGACTATTACTTTACTCGGCTGCTTTGCAGGGAACATTTTTTCAAACTCCTGAGACGGTTCACCTTTAATTTTATCGATAACTTCCCAGATCCTAGGATCTTTCATTTTTTCATCTGAAAAAGACTGAGTGGTAATTTTGTGATCCACCAATGCTGCGGCAATACAGTAGGGAAGTGAGTGGTCAGCTGTTTCCCTGGATTCAGGACGGTACTTATGAGGATCAAACAAGATATCATAAGCCTGCGCCAGCGTAGTGAGAGTTACTGTCTCTATCTGATCATATGAAATATTATTTTTTGTAACCACATTTAATGTGGCTGAAAGATGAGTGTGAGTCAGTGCTTCTGTAGGGAAAGCCTTCATTCCACATTCAAGTATCTTATAATTCTTACCGAGTCCGCCAATGAGTTTGTCGACATTCCATTTCCATTCCGATATGCCGTCACGTCCCTGCATTTTAACAGGAGAGAGAGTCTGTTCCTTCGCATTCCATCCCTGGAACGTATCCATAAAACCCTCTTTACCCTCAAATACAGCTTCAGTTCCCGTATATCCTTTCTGAGCCATAAGTGCAGCGAACACACCTGACTGAACAGCCATGGGATCCACTGTATTTTTCATCATGGTAAGTTTTCCGGCTGTAGGGCAGCCGATGGTATGGTTATGACTTCCGTTTATTCCTATTGCATTGACCATCTGATCGACATCCAGTCCGAGGATCTTTCCTGCAACAATAGGGGACACGAACTGGGTAAGAGCCGCGTGATGCCATTTACGTTCACGGATGCCGGGGACAGCAAATTCGCACAACCTTTGTTCAAATTCATAAGCAAGTACAATAGCTGTAATTACGTCTTTCATGGAGGAGTCAGCCAATTCCCCGGTAGAGAGGGCAGCCGGGATCAGATCGGATGGATGGGAGGGGTCTTCCTTCCAGTAGATGTCATTAAAGTCGAGTGCACGTATCATTAAGGAATTAACCAGAGCAGCATTAACTGCCGGCATTTTATTTCCAAAACCTATCAGTGTTGATTCCGGTTTACCTCCCATATCCGTATAAATTTCTCTGAGAATATTAACATCTTTTGTATGATATCCGCCGTAGGCACAGCCGATCGAATCATATAAGAATCTCTTTACCTGATCCTTCACTTCAGAAGGAAGGTCTTCATACTTTAAGTTTATAGCAAATTCAGAAATAGTTCTTGAGATAGATTTGTTCATAATGTTAATATTTTTTTTATTATTAAATTTTAATTATTACCTCAGAAGCATCATTTTTTTAACCTCACTATGATTCCCCGAGATAATTTTATAGAAATATACACCGCTTGATAGATTCGAACCGTCGAATTCCGCAGTGTATG
Organism: uncultured Ignavibacteria bacterium; assembly: GCA_963832715.1. Lineage (GTDB taxonomy): Bacteria > Bacteroidota > Ignavibacteria > Ignavibacteriales > Ignavibacteriaceae > DATFVA01. The sequence continues at coordinate 188,560 of CAWHVB010000006.1, forward strand.
CTCCCGGTGTCTGCTGTTTATCGACCAGGGTTGTGATTTCATTACTGAGGATGTCAAATATCTTTAGGATCACATAAGAGGTGACGGATAATGAATATGATATTTTTGTAACAGGATTAAATGGATTTGGGTAATTTTGTTTGAGTTCAAATGAAAAATCCCGATCGAATTCTGTAACTTTTATAGGATTATTAGAATACCGGGTTGTTTTATAATTTGCACCATCATCGGTAAAGAAAAGTGTAAAATCATCATCTGCATTTACTATAGACGCTGATATATGGTCTGTTATATAACCGTTATTCAATCTCCATTGCTGCACTCCGAGGCTATCATATTTAACTGCAAAAGTAGTCCTATAACCAGGAAAAGTAAGGTTTTGGATCAGACCAAAGTTATAAACATTGTTATCAGCATCTATTCCGAGAAATTCTCCGTTGCTGTAGCGGTTTGAATCGCTTATGGATTTTTCCCAAATGATATCTCCGTCCGGGTTAAAACGCATCGTTAATAGTCTGCCGTCTGAAGCAAATGTTCCTTTGTAACCTGACATATATATATTATCTCTTGAATCCAGACATATATCCGAAGGCCAGATTGACACATTGCTTGTGTCGCTTATTAATTTATCCCAGATTAAGGTGCCCGATGAATCACATTTAAATAACTCAGTCATCTGCTGAAAATAATAGTCGCCGTAACTCCCCAGTACATAAAAATTCTGATCTGAATCAAGAATCAGCTTCAGAGGCTGATAATATAGATCTCCATTTGTGCCAAAATTGTTTTTCCAGATTATACTCCCTGAAGTATCGAATTTGATCACAGTACATTTCCATATGGAATCTTCGGGAACCGGAGAGCCCACGATATAAAAATTGGTATTTCCATCGTACACAAGCCGTTGATATCCCCCTAAATCAAAATTTTTATCCCAGGCTAAATTCCCATCAGCGGAATATTTCCTGACAAAAGGCTGCCATAAACCCTGACCCTTAGGAGAACTTCCGGTATAATAAATATTCCCTGATCCATCCGTGCATAGCTGGTCAGTCAGAGTATAATCATATCCCGGATTGAATGCGTGAAACCATAATTCATTGCCGGACTCATCATATTTAACCAGAATCATGTATTGCCCATAGTAGCCAGCAGTTATAATGTTGTTGTCTTTATCCAGAATCAGCGATGTGGGTTCATCAGTTGCATTAGCGGAATTATCTTTTACTGCGGTCCATAGAGTATTACCTGACGGATCATATTTTATTGTCAGTATACCATAGTTAGACCATCCGGGATCCGAAACTACACTGGAGCCAGTTCCGATAAAATTGCCATTCACATCCCTTACCATTTTTTTTGAAAATTCGAGAGACCCGCCGTTATAAATTTTAACCCAGGAAAGGTTTGGCTGCGAAAATGAATTGATACTTAGCACAAAGAAGAAAAGCACCCCGAACATGATACGATTTTTCATATCTTTCTCCCTGATTATTTTAGGTTCTTTTTAACCCATTCTTCCAGTCCGCCATCCACAATTAGTTCCTGTGCCGGCACTCCGACCGGATCGATTGAGTACGATTTTCCATTGATTTTGATAGCTGATTTTGAGAAGTCAATTTCTGCTGTTATTCCTGTTGTAATTGTTAAACTTTCTTTTCCGAATTTAGATTTCAGATCATTTACAAGTTTCGGGCATTCGATAATAAGAAAGCCGTTATTCAAAGCATTCCGTTTATATGTTTCGCTGAATGATCCGGCAATGACTAATTTTATTCCTTTATACTTTAATGCAGTAGCTGCCTGCTCCCTTGATGATCCTGTTCCGAAATTAAATCCGCTTACCAGAATATCTCCTTCTTTGGCTTTCTTAGCAAATTCGGGATCATAGTTTTCCATGACAACTTCTGACTGCTGCTTCGGAGTAAAGTCATCGATGTAGGTATATTTACCGGGGAAAATTCCATCTGTATTAAGATTATCCTGGTTGCAGAATATTAATTCTCCTTTTACCAGTTTAGGAAATCCTTCGATTATTTTTACTTCTTCAGCCTCAGCTTCCTGTTTTTCATTAATTTTTATTTCTCCCAGTAGTTTCCTGTTCTGCTCCGACCACTGGTAAGAAATATTTCCGGTGACAGCAGAAGAGGCGACAACAGCCGGAGAGGCAAGATAAGCCTGTGCCTGAGGAGATCCCATTCTTCCTTTGAAGTTTCGGTTTGTTGCTGAGATTCCAACTTCTCCATCTTCGAGGAGACCTACTCCCAGACCTATGCAGGGTCCGCATCCCGGGGGAAGGGGAATGGCCCCTGAATCGATCAACGTCTGCCAGTAACCCTGCTTTTCGCTTTCAGCCTGAACTTCGCTTGATGCTGCAGCTATATAAAACTCAACTCCTTCGGCAACTTTTTTCCCTTTTACTATCGATGCAGCTTCTGCTATATCATCTACACGGCTGTTCACACAAGAGACAAGGTAGGCCTTATTTATCTTTACGTTATTTAATCCTGATACAGGAGTCATAGTCTTTACCGTATTAGGACCGGAGACAAGCGGTTCAATAGTAGAGAGATCAATAGTCAGTTCCTTAGCATAAAAAGCATCCTTATCTGCTTCAGGAATATTTTTCTCAAGTTCTTCAATATGCTTCATGTTTATCCGGGGATGAATTCCGCTGCCGTCGGCATCAGAGTTAACTTTTTCCAGACCTCTCTTCGAGATAAACTCTGCTCTTTTTTTCAGCCAGTCGATAGTTCTTTTATCAATTATAAAAACACCGGCAAGTGCTCCCCATTCAGTTGTCATATTAGCGATAGTGAGTCTCTCTTCTATAGAAAGATTCTCTACGCCTTCACCAGTAAATTCTATTGCGTGGTTAAGCACTTCATCATTATTAAAGAAACCGCAGAGTGCAATGATCAGATCCTTACCTGTCACACCTTTCCTCAGTTTGCCTTTTAATTCAACTTTAGCAATAGGGGGGACCTGCCACCATGTTCTGCCCGTAGCCCATAATGCTGCAGCGTCGGTTCTTACCACAGGAGTACCGAGGCATCCAATTCCACCGTACATGTTTGAATGGCTGTCGGAAGCAACAGCCATAGTGCCGGGCCATGCATAACCTTCCTCAACCATGATCTGGTGTCCTATTCCTCTGCCTGCGGGGTAAAAATCGGCGCCCATACTTTTTGAAAATTCTTCTATCTTTTTATACTTCTCAAGATTCTTTTCACTTTTGTCCTGAACATTATGATCGAGAGTATGAACAACCTGACGGGGGTTTGCGAGTTTACTAGCCCCTATTGACTTGAATTTCGGGATAACTGCTCCCGTATTGTCGTGTGTCATAATATAGGCAGGGCGGATTGACAGGTAGTCCCCGGCATGAACTTTCTGACCGGGTTCAAGTCCCACTGCATATTTTTGAGCTATCTTTTCAATTAATGTTTGACTCATATATTCATCCTTATCTCAATCTTCAAAATGTAATAATGTTATGCCTTAAATGGCTCAAAAGAAACAAAATCGGCGTGATGTACAATTATTGCTTCAACACTTCTTTTTGCAAGGTCGCCTTCTTTTGCGTGGTAAGCTATGATGTGCTGAACTTCGGGGGGAAGCCCGAAACGGTCAGCAATTGAAACTCCGCTGAAAGGATGGCGTAATAATTTGCCTGCCTTGCTTGTAGTCAGCTGCCCGTCAACTTTATCATATTCCACAAGTTTACCAACATCAATCAGGATAGCTCCCGATATCAGCATATCCATATCGATCTTAATTTCCGTGCCGAAGTTTGCTTTCATCCTGTTCGCTATATCAACGGAAAGCTGAACCGCCGTTCTTTTATGATTCATAAAGGAAATGCTGCAGTCTTTTATAAGAAGCGAAAAGGGGATTACCTGCAGATCTTCAGGACTAAGTACGCTGTTCCCAATTGCATATTCCCAGCAACGGAGAGTTTTTTCTTTTAACTCTTCATTTTTTATCCAATTAATTTCCGGCCAGATCTCTAATACCTTATTCCGCATAAGCTCCTCTTACTGAGTAATTAATTCCTCTTTGATCTTTTTGGGTTTATGAACCAATACTGTATATGCTTTTATTCCCAGGAGGATTGCAAGCAGGAACAAAAGTACAGAAATAAATGAAAGTATATAATTACCGCCTGAGATGTTCGTGTAAAAGAGCATTCCTAATGCCGTCAGCGTGACGCCGAACATGAACAGCATAGGGATAAGCACGAACAAATAGTTCTCTTTCAAATTAGCTACCCACACTGTGATAGCAAGAAGTGCAAGTGCAGCCAGCAGCTGATTGGCGCTGCCGAAGACCGGCCAGATCGACATTGTTTGTCCGCTGAAAGTTAATGCTGCACCGAAGAAAACTGTTATACCCGTGGCAGCAAACCTGTTTCTAACAATGAATGGTTGTACGTTACTTCCGTTTATTTCAAAGAATTCCTGGAAGGTATATCTGCCGAGTCTCGTAGCTGTATCAAGTGAAGTCAATGCAAATGCCGCGACTGCAAGGGCTACAAAGTTTGTAGCAGTTGCAGCGGTTACCGGGAGAAACGGAATACTTTCTATGAAATTTGCAACTCCGATTGAGAAAGCGGCAACGGGACCTTTGTTAATTAGTATCTCTGTAAATTGTGAGCCGCCCAGGGCTGAGACTGCTATGAGTGCCAGAACAGCGAGGACTCCCTCAATGAGCATACCGCCGTACCCGATCAGTTTTCCGTCTGTTTCTTTATTCAGCTGTTTGGCAGTAGTACCGCTTGCTACAATTGAGTGGAAGCCGCTTACTGCTCCGCATGCTACAGTGACGAAGAGCGCGGGGAACAGATAGCCTACTTTGTCCAGAGAAAAGGAGGCGACTGCAGGAATATTCATATTTGGTGAAGCAAAAAAGACGCCAACTACTCCGCCGACCATAAGTGCGTATAAAAAATAAGAGTTTAAATAATCCCGAGGCTGAAGTAAAATCCATACCGGAGTAACTGAAGCTATGAATATATACCCGAAAAGTATCAGCTGCCAGGCAAGCTTAGTAAGGTGAAGAGGGAACATTTCTCCAAGAGGGATACAGGAAAAAAGGAGAACTACACCTATGATTGAAGCAATCCATAAAGGTACTTTGAACCTGTAAATTGAAAGTCCGAATATTATTGCCAACAGCATAAAAAGGATGGAGGATGTACCAGCAGCAGGTATACCTGCAAAAGTATCTGCTACAATAATTGTAAAGACGGCTATTACAAGAATCAAAGTGGCCCATGCGAAAAGAAGAAATAACTTCTTTCCGCTGATGCCGATATATTTTTCAATAATGAAGCCAATTGATTTCGACTGATGCCTGATGGATGCAATGATTGTTGTAAAATCGTGCACTCCGCCAATAAAAACAGCCCCTATCAGTACCCAGATGTAAACAGGAAACCACCCGAAGCCGGCGGCAATTACAGGACCGACAATCGGTCCTGCACCCGCGATAGATGCAAAATGATGACCCAGAAGAACCGGGGATTTTGCAGGAACATAATCAACCCCGTCATAAAGGGTATGTGATGGAGTTTCTGTATCCGCATTTATCTTTAGTTTTTTGGAAATGAATTTACCATATAAACGGTATGCTACTGCGTAGAAAACAATAGCAAAGAGAATTAGTGTGATTCCGTTCATCATCATACCTTTAAGATAAATGAAACATACTTAACGGTAGTATTTTTAGAGTACCTCTATAATAGCATCAGTCATTTGCTGTGTAGTACACGCTCCCTGTTTAAAGACTTCCGCATTTCCTTTTAATTTCATCATATCATATGTCCGTACTTTGCCTTCTTCCACCACCTTCGCAATTGCGATTCTAATCTTTTCAGCTTTCTCATTTTCACCTATGTGGTCAAGCATCATACAGGCACTCAATATCATTGCAATCGGATTTACAATAGAAGGATTTAACTCCTGGTACTTGGGAGCCGAACCATGTGTCGGTTCGAAAACTGCAGCTTCTTCTCCTATATTAGCACTGCAGGCAAATCCCAATCCGCCTACGAGTCCTGCAAAACCATCACTTATAATATCGCCAAACATATTCTCTGCCACAATGACTCTATAAATCTCCGGATTTTTTGTCAGCCACATCATTTGTGCATCAATATTAGTATCCCATAGTTCTATATCAGGGTATTCCTTTGCAATTATTTTGGCTTCTTTAACCATTAAACCGGAAGTCTCGCGAAGTACATTCGGTTTTTCACAAATAGTTACATTTTTATAATTATAATTTTTTGCATATTCAAATGCAGCCCGTATAATCCTACGGCATGCATTACGCGACATTATCCTTGTTGATACAGCCATATCTTCGCTGGGGACATTCTTAAATGCCTTCATTTTGGGATGTGTTTCAAGAGCATCTCTTACAACTTTGGGAGGATTAGTCCATTCAACTCCTGCGTATAAGCCTTCAGTATTCTGCCTGAAGATTACTGTATCTACCAGGGGTTCTTCGAATCCGCCCTTCGAGTCCCTTCTTATAAAGTTTAAAGGATTACCTTTGAACGAGCGGCAGGGTCGAATGCAAAGATCAAGGTTGAAGTGCTGCCTTAAGCCAACTATAGGACTAAAATAGACAAATCCTTTATCCTGCAAGGCGGGATCAAGTTCTTTCGCAGCTGCATCCTTGGGTTTTGATGTAATTGCTCCGAATAATCCTATTTTGTGTTTTTCAAGCAGATCAAGCGTTCTCTGGGGAAGAGCATTACCTTCTTTGCACCAAAAGTCCCACCCGATATCAGCATGAACATAATCAGCTTCAAATCCTGCTGCTTCAAGTACTCTTAGTGATTCCGGAAGGACTGTTTTACCGATTCCATCTCCGGGCATAGTAACAATAGTTCTTTTCATAGAGTAAAAGTCTCCATATTTCAATAAAATTTGTGATCAAAATTAGAGAATACTTATAAGCGAAGCAAACAGCTACCCCAGGAATGAGTTGGTTTTCTTACGACAATCTTAATATGGCAGAAATGAATTTTAATGATTGTGTGCCAAAAAAAAGTGTCTGATTGATAGAATGTGTTTCACTCTGGAATAAAATTTGAGACACTATCCACGAAATGTTCGATATCTATGGGCATTTTCAACTAAGCAATCTAATTCAGGTACTTAACCAGGTGAATTTTACTTTATTTGAAGAAAAATTTACAAAATATTGAACATAACCTGGAAGAATTAAAAAAACTTCAGTCTCTGCTAAAGGAATTACTTGAACAGAATGGACATAGTAACCGGCAGGGAGAGGCATTAACAGACTTAGCAAATGCGATAGCACATTATCGTGATGCTTATCTTGAATTTAACCTCGTTACCCAGGCCTCACTGGATGTTATTATCAGGCTTTCTGCTTCGGGGAAGGTTTCTTATATAAGTCCCTCATGTAAAGAACTATCCGGTTATGAACCGTATGAAATTACCGGAAAACCCTTCACTGATTTTATCCCTGAATCAAAAATATACGATTATACCAATCTTGTGCTAAAACTATTCAGAGGAAGAGAGGAAATAACTCTGCTGATGGATATAATGCACAGGGACGGCCGTTTAATTCCTGTTGAAATAAATGGAAGAATAATAGAGCTGGGCGGCAAATTTTTTGCACAGGCCACTCTGAGAGATGTTAGTAAAAGGATTGAATCACAGAAGAAACTCGAATCATCTGAGAAAACATTCCATACAGTATGGGATAAATCATCAGAAGGCATGCTTCTAACAGATGAAGAGGGATATATTTTTATGTGCAATGATGCTTATGCTAAAATGATCGACAAGCATAAAGCAGAAATTGAGGGCTCACTCTTATCTACACATTATGATGATCTTACCGGAAAAGATGCCTTAGAGAAATATAAGGACTTCTTCAAAAACGACTCCTTCAGTTCGAAGTATGAGTCAAGTGTCAGGCTCTGGAACGGTATTGTTATCGATCTTGAAGTTTCAAATACATTTATAGATAACCTTGACGGGAAAAAATATCTTCTGAGCATACTGAGGGATATTTCCGAAAGAAAATCAAACGAAAGACTCCTCCGAAAGAAAGACCGCCTTCTTGCAGGCATAGCAGAAGCTACAAAAACGGCGATTTCAACATCAGAGTTCGAAAACGGATTAACCAAAGCTCTGCGGATACTCGGTATTGCTGCGGAAGTTGACAGGGTCTACATTTATAAACACCAGGTAAACGAAGACACTGAGGAAATGTTTGTAAGCATTCTGTATGAATGGTCATCTGTTAATTCCGAATCGCAGATAAAAAATCCCATTCTCCAGAGGCTGTCTTATTCAAGGTTTGCCTCGCTAGATTTTTACGGAAACTTTGAAAATGGAAGAACCCTTAAGTTCCTGATTAAAAAACTGCCGCCGCAGGAAAGAATAGTTTTTGTTGACAGGAATATTAAATCGATTCTGCTTGTCCCTATTATGATAGATGGAAGATACTGGGGTTTTATAGGTTTTGATGACTGCAGGACAGACAGACGATGGAGTGAAGATGAAGAGTATTTTCTCTCTACAATGGCTACTACGATAGGCGCAGTAATTAAACAGGAAAATATCAAGAATGAACTGATAAAGAAAAATTACGAACTTGATAAAGCTTTGATAGAAACAGAAAATGCTGCCCGGATAAAGAGTGAATTCCTTGCACTGATGAGTCACGAGATCAGGACACCGATGAATGGCGTGATAGGAATGACAGGGCTTCTGCTAGATACTGAAATGACTGATGAACAGAAAGAATATGTTGAGTCTATAAGATTAAGCGGTGATCAGCTGCTCGTAATCATAAATGATCTCCTCGATTTTTCCAAGATAGAATCTGAGAAACTGGAGATTGAAGCTCATCCATTCAAATTACGAGAGTGTGTTGAAGATTCCCTGGATCTTCTTGCAACGAGGGCGGCTGAAAAAAAACTGGATATGGTTTATTATATCGATAATGACTGTCCCGCCACATTAAAAGGAGATGTTACACGGGTAAGGCAGATATTAACTAATCTTATCAGCAACGCGGTGAAGTTTACTGAAGAGGGGGAAATATTTATTTCAGTATCGTCAACTATGCTTGATAATGATAAGTATGAAATAAAATTTATGGTGAAAGACTCGGGGATCGGAATACCTGAGAATAAAAAACACCGGCTATTCCAGGCTTTCACTCAATTAGATGCCTCGATCAACAGGTCTTATGGCGGAACGGGTCTTGGGCTTGTAATAAGCAAAAGGCTTGCTGAACTTATGGGCGGTAAGATGTGGGTGGAAAGTAAGATCAATCATGGCAGTTCGTTTTATTTTACTATTATTTCCGAAGGAGTCGAGCTCCAGTCGAAGATATATCAGCAGAAATATGAAGAGCTCGAGAATAAAAAAGTATTAATAATTGACGACAATGAAGTCTCATTGAGGAGCCTGACCGAACAGGTTCTCTCATGGAATATGATCCCTATCCGCACAACCTATCCCCAGGTAGCCCTTGACCTTTTAAAGAAGGAAGTCTTTGACGCCGCTATTGTCGATCAGCATATGCCATTTATGGATGGGTTTAGCCTAGTTGAAAAAATACGTGAAATTAAAAACGGCAGCCCTATCCCGGTCATAGTACTGGGTATAATGACAAGAAGAGAGCGGAATACTACAAGGCCCGATAAGGTTTCAATTATAAATAAACCTGTTAAATATATTCATCTTAGAGATACACTTAGAAATCTTTTAACTGCTGACAATGCCGTTCTGAAGAATAATAGTTCAAAATACAAACAAACTCTGCCGGGAATGCAGTATCCCCTCAGGATCCTGCTGGCTGAGGATAATGCTGTAAACCAGAAGGTTGCATTGAAGATGCTCGAAAGACTTGGCTACAGAGGGGATGCTGCTGCCAACGGACTGGAAGTGCTTGATGCAATTCAGAAGATACATTACGACCTGGTGCTGATGGATATGTATATGCCTGAGATGGACGGGATTGAAACTTCCCGGTTGATAATCAATGCAATCCCCAGGGAGAAGCAGCCCATAATAATTGCAATGACTGCTAATAATATTGAAGAGCATAAAGAAGCCTGTCTTGCCGCAGGTATGAGCGATTTTATACAAAAGCCGATGCTTCAGGAGGTACTGAGGGACTGTCTGATGAAATGGGGGGAAATTGCCGTAAATGAAAAAAATAAGATAAATAAATTACCCCGGCCGTCAATAATAAATGAAGAAAAAATTACTTTCCTTCAGGATGTACATTCAAATGAAGATGCGGCTTTCCTGATTGAACTTTTGGATGTGTATATAAATGAACTGCCGAAAACTATCAGTAAAATTCTGAATGCTATAGAAAATGAGAATTCAAAGGAACTGCTTTTCAACTCTCATAAGTTGAAGGGAAGCAGTCTTACGCTCGGTATGGATATCATTTCGGAAATAAGTGTAAAGCTTGAAAATGCAGCAAAAGCAGGCATATTTAATGAGGCGGTTCAAAAGCTGGGTGATGAACTTTCTCAGAAAGTTGAAATTGTAGGAAAAGAACTCGAAATTATCAGGAAGAAATACAATAAATTAATTAACCAGACCTGATAACTGATTGCCTAAGAAAATAAAAGCTCCTTACAACCGTTCACTTGAAATTGACCCGGGTGAAGCTGACGGGTTAAAATCAAACCTTCTTAAGATATCTTCCACCGCATCTTTCGATCTGCTTGTGAATAAAATAATAAACCAGGATTTATTTTCCGTAATTGATTTTCTTCCGGACTCATTTATTGATCTCCTGTTCATTGATCCTCCTTATAATATCTATAAGAAGTTCCGCTCGAATTCCTTTAATATAATCGATTCCGTACAGTATGAATCCTGGATGGACAGCTGGCTTGGGAGGCTTGTCAGACTTTTAAAACCCGGAGCCTCAATATATATTTGCGGGGATTGGCGAGCTTCTGCTGCAATATACAATGCAGGTTCAAAATATTTTAAATTACAGAACAGGATCACCTGGGAAAGAGAGAAGGGGAGAGGAGCAAAAACGAACTGGAAGAACTGTTCAGAAGATATATGGTTCTTTACGTTCGGAAAGGATTATACATTTAATGTCGACCTCGTGAAAATAAAGAGAAAAGTGCTTGCTCCATACAAGGAAAACGGAAAACCCAAAGACTGGGTTGAAGATGAAGAGTCGAATTACAGGATTACACATCCGTCGAATATCTGGACGGATATTACAATCCCTTTCTGGTCGATGCCCGAAAATACTGTTCATCCAACACAGAAGCCGGAAAAATTGCTTGCTAAAATTATCCTGGCAAGCTCAAATGAAGGAGATATGGTTTTCGATCCTTTTCTCGGTACGGGGGCTTCATGCAGTAACAGCTAAAAAACTTGGAAGAAAATTCAGCGGAGTGGAAATAGATGAAGTATTACTGCCTCCTGGCGCAGAAGCGGTTAAACATTGCTGAAATTGATAAATCGATACAGGGATTCAGCGGGGGAATATTCTGGGAAAGAAACACACTGTCCGAACAGAAAAAAAATAAGAAAGAATAATTACTAAATAACTTGATACATAAGTTATATTTTTAAAAATTTGAACCTCACTTTTGGAACTTTGTTAAAATTTCCGGGTGCTGTTAACAAGTCAGTGCCGAACCCCGTCAGGTCCGGAAGGAAGCAGCGGTAGGCATAAAGCTTGTGTAACGGTTACCCGGTTTTTTATTTCAGCAATATGTTTGCAGGGATCAGGTATTCAAGGTAGCCTTTCCCGGGATTGACTTTCCCATTAAAGGATATTTTAGCAATGGCAGCCTTCTTAAAGTCGATCAGCGCCCCGTTAGAAGAGATGAGTGTGGAGACGTGCTCGGATAAGTCAGGCTGGTGACCGACAACCATTATGTCATTTCCACCGAGTGAATTAACCAATTCTATGAGATCTTTTGTGAATGAGCCTGAAGCCAGAACTTCATCTTTGATAATCTCCTTTTCATATTCAAACGATCTGGCAATTATTTCAGCAGTTTCCACGGCCCTGGTATATGGAGAAGCACAAATAAAATCAAGCTTATTGATGAAATAGATCCACCTGTCTGCCGCTCCCTTTGTACTTTCAATTCCTTCTTTTGTAAGTTTTCTATCCGCATCTTTCTTTCCGGGCTGAGTATTTTCAGCTTCAGCGTGTCTTGCCAGGTAAAGGTTCATATCTCCTCGTCAAAGTTTACAAATATTAAATCGATGTTTTGATGAAAATCCGTCAGGTCCTTATTCAGTTTTTTTCCTTCTTTTGAGATCATCATTTTATCCCACTGATCTTTTGAATTTACAGCAGCTTCACAAAACCAGGTGTACTTTTGCTCAAGCAGAAGGCTGCTTTCTACTTTTGCTGCTTTAACATCATTACCGCAAAGATCCCTTAAAATAGGAAGTGTGAAATCGCTGAAGTGTTTTAGAACATTTTTGTCATCGCTTTGTTTCAGAAACATTAACATCTTGTACATCAGCATTCCATCGAAAAAGAATTGATAAGATTCTGGTAATCAGATTTATATTCTTCGTATGTCGTTTTCAATGTCTGCAGGATCAGCAGGAATTTTTCATTTCCGCAGCTATATTCGAAGAACTGGTAATAGTATTTGCCTCCGGAGGTTTTATCACTGAACCTTACCCTGTAATTGCCTGATGAAATATTCTCAAGAGGATAGCGTATGTAACTCTCAGAAGAATCTTCAGCAGGTATTTGAATTACAGAAATTTCGGCACCGTAATGATTATTTATAAACTTTGTGCCGCTGACAGGGTGGTTCAGCATCACCGAGATTTTTACATTTTTAACTTCGTTCCATTCTGCGGAAAGAGGCATTGAGAAATTACCGAGTCTATGGTTTGTAGTTGTTATTTGAGGATTTATCCCTAACTGTCTTAGATATGAATCCCGGCTGGTTATTTCAGGCTTATCTGATTGAGATACATAAGCCTGAACTTCAGAAAGTACAAAAGAATCGAAAACATGGTCCTCACTGCTGTAGCCCACAGTTTTTGCATCATAATTGAAGATATCGCCATCCCTGTCCAACTTTGATTCAGCCTGATTTGTGCTGTATATTTTTGTCTGAATCTCTTTGGGTTCAATACTGGCAATATCCTGTTTGTATGTGATCCCGGGTTCTCTCAGTTCAGTATATGTTCTGAAAACGAGACCTGCCTCACCATTATCGTCGATTGAATAAAGACTTATATGCTTCAGACCAAGCACGCCTTTGGAGATGTAATTCTCTTCAACCTGGATAAAATGCAGCTGACCTGTGTGAATTACTTCTTCAGAAAGATATCCGTTTAACGATTTGTCTATCAGAAGTACATTGAAATCTGGATCAACGATTGCAAATCTGTTGTAGACAGGGTTAGGATATTCTGCCAGTATAGTGTAGTATGTTTTCCCGAAGGTATAAAATGTATCTATCCTGATGAAATTCGGATCATCGGCAGGCGGAAGCTGTTTATCTCTCAGACTAAGCAGTTTTGATGTGGTATCGGTTCCCGCAATAACATTCTGAACTGTTTGCTGAAGGTTCACGCTGTCAGTGTTTTTCTTTTCAAAGAGCTGACAGGAAGAAAAAATTAATAACAGGACAAGAGCCGGAAATAAGGATTTGTTCATTAGAAAAAAACCTGAATAAGATTTGTACAAAGTTATAAAAATATTTTTGATTTTTTCTCCGGGGGGTTTATATTTCTCCTCAAATTAAATCCTTATCAGAAGATAATTTATACGGTATCTTTTGAAACTAATCTTATTGTTTCTCTTACTGACAGTCTGCACCTTTCCTCAGAAGATTAATACTCCTTCTATTGTGCTGGAGGGAATTAATTTCCCGGTGAAGATAAGCGAACTGCCTGATTCACTTCAGAATCTCAGGGTTGTTTTTAGCTCAGATAGGGGAACACAGAATTATCTCCTTAAGGTAAAGAAAGGCTCCGTTGACACTTCGTTATCACTTGATCATAGCGGTGATTTCAAAATAACCGCGGAAGGCTTCAAAGTTCAGTCGAACCTCAGGGCCCTACCCGGAATTCTCAGCATCCTGCCTCCTTTAATTGCTATCATCCTTGCCCTGATATTTCGCCAGGTGATAGTTTCGTTAATGCTGGGTGTCTACCTGGGTGCTGTTTTTATTTATGACTACAATCCTTTAACGGCATTTCTAAGACTCATTGATACTTATATAATTAATGCCATAGCCGACCCTTCGCATATCCAGGTAATCGTTTTTACTCTCCTTTTCGGCGGAGTAATTGGATTAATTTCGAAAAGCGGAGGGACAAGAGGCATTGCGAATCTTGTAACCGGGTTTGCAAAAACAAGAAGGTCCAGTCTTATTGCTACATGGTTTTCGGGCATACTGATATTCTTTGATGATTATGCAAACTCGCTTGTTGTGGGAAATCTTATGCGTCCCGTCGCTGACAAGATGAGGATATCGCGAGAAAAGCTGTCATTCTTTGTAGATGCTACCGCTGCTCCGGTTGCAAGCATATTTATTGTGAGCTCCTGGATTGGATATGAAGTAGGTTTAATACAAAACGGATTGAATATTGTCGGATCCACGGAAAATGCCTACGATATTTTCCTTCAGACAATCCCTTATCGTTTCTATCCTATTGCAATGCTGATATTCGTTTTTATGACTGCTTTTCTGCAGAGAGACTTTGGTCCGATGTATACAGCAGAAAAAAGAGCAGTGGATGAGGGGAAGCTTAACAGAGATGGAGCAACCGTCTCCAAAGACCTTACAGAGACATCGGATATATTCGGAAATGAAGAAAAGGCAAAGTGGTACAATGGTATAATTCCGATAGCTGTTATTGTTATCGGAACTATAATAGGACTAGTTTATACCGGTATAGATTCGCTCAAGGAGCAGGGAATAACCGATTATACCCTCAGGAATATAATTGGAAATTCCAATTCGTATGCTTCACTTCTATGGGGGAGTTTTTCGGCGTGCCTCATAGCTGCTGTGATGATCCTCTGGCAGAAGATTATGACTTTGAACGAGACAATTGATGCCTGGTTCCTGGGACTGAGATCGATGCTGCTTGCCGTGATCATTCTCACCCTGGCATGGTCAATCGGTAATATCACGCAGGATATGAAAACAGCAGATTACATTATAAGCTTAATCAGTGATACTGTTAATCCCAGATTCCTGCCTGTCATTGTATTCCTTGTATGTGCTTTAACCAGCTTTGCCACAGGTACAAGCTGGGGGACAATGGCTATCCTTATGCCTATAGTAATTCCTCTGGCACATTCCGTATCGGTTTTGAACCATTATAACCCAACAGACTATGATATTATCCTTCACGGAGTTATTAGCTCTGTGCTTGCCGGCAGCGTCTTCGGCGATCACTGCTCTCCGATATCCGATACAACAATCCTCAGCTCAATGGCATCAGGCTGCGACCATATTGAACACGTAAGGACACAGCTTCCTTATGCTGTAATCACAGCTATATTCTGTATGCTTATCGGGGACATACCAACAGCCTGGGGTTTCTCTCCCTATCTTTCAATTTTGATCATCTCAGGAGTTCTGATTGCTGTGCTGTATATATTCGGCAAACGTGTGGATTATAAGCCAGTTGAAATACAGAAATGACCCTTGCAAAAGAATATTCCTCATTAAGATAAAAACAAGATCTACCTCATACTGATAAATAAGATTTACCTCAAGGTCGTAGGTTACGGGTTGTAATTAATCCATATAATTGACGAAATATTTCATACAGAATTAGTAAATTTGACCAATGCTTTTTCTTAATACTTTTTTATTCAAGGGAGGAAGAATCAATGGCAAAGTTAAACCAGGAAATGAAGGATATGGTTGCTGCTCAGCAATGTTTCATTGCTACAGTGAATGCTGACGGTACACCTAATGTAGCCCCCAAACGTTCCACCAGGGTATTATCTGATGAATCGCTTATTTTTAACGAAGGCACAGGCGGTGCTACCTATGCTAATATTAAAAGAGGTTCTAAAGTTTCTATTGCTGTAGTAAACCGTGAAGTAGTTGACGGTTACAGGTTTGTAGGCGATGCGTCTCTGATCGATAGCGGGGAGTTATACGAGCAGGCAGCAGCAATGTCGGTTAAAATGGGGAGGCCGAAACCTTACGCAGTCGCGGTTGTTAACATTTCAGAAATACATTCACTTAAACCAGGTCCTTCTGCAGGCAAAAAGATAGCCTGATATCAGGGGCGTTATTTTCCCAGAGAGCAGGGGGAGGAGTTTATGATTACCTCCCCCGACTTAAAGTTGTACACCAAGCTTTTTTCTACTTACTATTCCCATTTTAAGTACAGAGTTATTTTAGTAATATCATTTTCTTTACCGAGATGCGGCCGTTAGCCGTCATTTTGTAAAAATAAACGCCGCCCGGATAATCAGAAGCATTAAAGATAGTTGAATAAGTCCCTGCTTCTTTTACTCCATTAACCAGAGTGGCAATCTCTTTTCCAAGGATATCAAAAACTTTCAGGTTTACTAAACTTCTCTCGCTGATTGAATATGTTATGGTTGTTGCAGGGTTAAAGGGATTCGGATAATTCTGGAGTAAACTGAAGCTGCCGGGAATCTCAGAACCGTCCTCTTCGCTGACACCTGTGATAGATGAATAATAACCATGTACTTCATTGGCACCGATAAAGCCGATTGTAAATCCATCTGGATTCTGAAAAACCATATCAACATCGTAACTTACCCAGTTGTTATTTTCCCAGGCTTCTCCATAGATTGATTCGATATAGTGTTCCGCATTGTAAGTGTATTTCAACCTGGAGGTGTTAATCCATTCATTATTTATCCAATCCTGGTCAACTACACTGATCCTGTCATGGTGCTCATCGTTGGTGATATTTCTCCTCACCAGGTTTACCCAGTGTTCATTGGACCATGTACCGGATATAATAGAATCCACATCTGTGCCGTTTGCGGTATAATAAAAGACTGATTTTTTATCGTTCTGCCATCCGGCGCCTGCCGGGATCTGGAATATAATGGAATCGACCTTACCTGGTTCTGAATAATATCTAGTAGATAAAAACAAATCGTTCCAGGAGCTACCAGCCCATACCTGTTCTAGGGTAGTTTCAATATTTCCGGAAGGAGTATATGTAAATAAGGTGTTCAGCGTGTTAATCCATTGCGGATTAGTGTATGTCTGAATTTCCTGACGGGAAAGAAATCCATTCTCATAAAAGTATGCAGTAGAGTAAGTGGAGTCCCATCCATTGGAGTTCCGATCCAGGTCATATGCCTGGATTAAATTGTCCTGACCGTCGTAAAAATAATTGCTTTTAAAAATGTTTTCCCATTCATTCCCGATGTACGACGAAACCAGCTGCTCAGACATCAGGTTATTTATATTGTACTGGAATTTGTGTTTTGAATAAGAGAAAACGGTTATTGATTGGACGGTTAAACTATCAAGCCTGATGAAGTTATTGCTTTTACCTGGATTTAAATTCAGTGCAGGCAACAAGTTATTGAATATTCTTTCATTTACAGAAACAGGGAAGCGATTATGAGAAAGCTGCCCGGATAGAAAAGGAGAATACAGAGACAAAAGAATAATATTAATGACCCCGATAGTTTTTATCATATCTTTCTCCCGCTATTATCAGACACAACTTATCAAGAAATAATTTAATAAAAAAGTTACGATAATGGTATAAATTTGATTTCCATTTTATAGAAATTTCCCCAGTTTATTTCACGTTGATGGTTGATTTTGAGCTGTTGAGAGTTTCAACATTTTGACAAAATGTCAGTCACAGGGTTTATGACGGAGAAAGGACGGAGTTATGACGGAGAAGGAACGGAGAAGGACTCAAAATGAGACACATTAAAAACTGCGAAATAATGCAATTTTCGGCTGTTGAAAAAATACACATTTGACAAAATGTCAGTCAGGATTTTCCGATTTTTTACTGTCGAATTTACTTCCTCTTATCTAATCCTTTTCTTAAAACCTTCCTACTTGCCTGTTTCTCACAGGACGACTCGTTATCACTTTTACTTCCTTTTTCTGCGTTTAGTAGTAGAAGCAAATTTTTTACAAAAAAAACGTGGAGATGAAAGATGAAAAAAACATTTTACCTGGTATTTGCCGTAGCATTTACCGCAATCATGTTAACAGGATGTTCAAAAAACAGCAACCCAGTAGCAACCGATACCGGCAGTACAGGAGGAGATCCTGATCCTGTAGTGATAAATACTCCCATAAAAATGCACATTACAGAGATCCGCGTAAAACGGTTCCCGGAAAAGAATCCTGAGGGGAAATACTGGGACGTCAATAATCCTATACTGCCTCTAACGAGAAGACCGGATGTGTTCGTAGAGCTTAGCCAGGGCGGCACCACAATATACCGCTCAAATACTGAGCATGACGCTTATTATTTATCGACTTATACTTATACCAAAGCGCATTCCAGCTCAAATCCGGACCTCCCATATGATGCATCGGTGTCAAAAGAATATAAGCTTGAGGTTTTGGACGATGACGTTGTGTTTGATGATAATATGGCTTCCTTAACTTTTATGCCGCTGGATTACTATAAAAATGATAACGCAGAGAGGTTCGGCATAGATGAGACTATTAAAGGAGTCGGCATACAGATTTACGGCACGTGGGTTTATTGATTATTAAATTAAATATCAAGTCCTTTGTGAGCAAAGGATGGAAAGTCAGCCTCCTCAGCAAATAACGCAATACTTTTATTTTATACCAGGAATAGCATTCTGTTGAACTAATTAAAAATATGGGCAGAAATTTGTGAATAGTTGAGGCTGCCTGAATGTGTTAATCTGCTGAAATATTCGGGCAGGAAAAAATGGGTAACGGGAAGGGGACTTAATCCTTGTATCAAAAGTTCATTAAAAGTAATTTAATGTACTATATCAATTAAACATAATATGAACAGAAGTTTTATTTTTGTTTTTCTCTTTTTAATTCCACATTTCTTATACAGTCAGGACAACAGAAGAATGGAAGATTTCGGAAATCTTAAACGGTATAGCGAAGAAAATAAATTACTCTGGTACTGCAGCCTCGGCTGAAGAGCGGGTAGTGTTAATGGGCAATTCTATTACTGAGTTCTGGGGGGAGATTGACAGCAGTTTCTTTAAAGGAAAACCGTACGTTAACAGGGGAATAAGCGGGCAAACAACTTCTCAGATGCTCCTGCGTTTCCGTCAGGATGTAATCGATCTTAACCCGTCAGTGGTTGTGATTCTTGCCGGCATAAATGATATCGCTGAGAATACAGGTCCTATAGAACTGGTTGATGTTTTTGGAAATATTGTTTCGATGTGCCAGCTTGCCCGCGCAAACAATATCGGTGTAGTGCTTTGTTCAGTTCTTCCCGCTGCTGATTTTCCCTGGAACCCGGGATTGAAGCCTGCCGATAAAGTAATAAAACTGAATACTATGCTGAAGACTTACTGTGTGGAAAATGATATTATTTATCTCGATTATTATTCTCATATGGTTAATGATAAAAAAGGGCTTGATAAAGAACTTGCAGAGGATGGCGTCCACCCGACTCTTGCCGGCTATAGACTGATGGAACCTCTCCTTGAGCAGGCGTTGGGAAAGGTCCGTTAAATAAAAAGTTAGAAGTGAGAAGAAAAAGGAAGGTGCAAAATCTCTTCCAGCGATGGGGAGGATAGAAAGAAAATGAACAAAGTTAAAGGTCTGCTGAAATTAATTCGGTTTGAACTTCCTTTGGCTGCAGGTATATGCGTGATAATGGGGCAAATATTTGCAAAGGGCCGCTTCGCTCCGCCCTATTTAATAATAACAGGGTTCCTTTCAGTGTTTCTAATCTCTGCTTGTATCCTGGTTCTTAATGATTATTATGATGTGGAAACCGATAGAATTAATGCTCCGGAAAGACCTATTCCCTCAAATCTCGTATCCCCAGCTGAAGCTTTAGTATTTTCAATACTGTTAATGATTGCCGGACTTATTCTCAGTATTTTAATCAGCACGGAATTGTTTATCATTTCTTTGATCCTTGCAGTAACAGGATTTCTTTATAACAAATACTTCAAGAAAACAGGCCTTCCGGGCAACCTGATGGTTAGTATCTCAGTGGGAATGACATTTATTTTCGGCGGCGCATCGGTCGGATTTCCGTTCCATCGATTGGTGATACTCTTTGCCTTCATTGCCGCGCTGGTTGACCTGGGAGAAGAGATAGCTGCTGATTCTACCGATGTTAAAGGAGATATGGTTATTGAATCTAGTTCACTTGCTATTTCACTCGGCGATAAGACAGCAGTAAGGATAAGCGGTTCATTGTTCCTTATCGTGATCCTTTTGACTTTTGTTCCTTTTATCACGCAATGGCTTTCTCCGGTATACCTGTTTTCAATCGGAGTGATGGATTCGGCAATCGCTTATGGATCAATTATGATTTTAAGAACAAGAGCCAGGAAGAGAAAGAAATATATAAGAATAATTTATCTCGGAGCTACTCTGGGACTTGTATTGTTCCTTGTGATGCGTTTAGCCGGAATTTAGCCTGAAAATATAAATTTAATAAAAGGAGGGTGAGTAATGAAACTGAAAGTGCTTGTGGGGAGCGGTGGTAAGATAATGCTGACTGCACTTCCCTTTATAATTACCGGTGTAATATTTAATATTTTATACCCCCGTATTTTCAGCGTGGGCGGACCGAATCAACTCTTACAGATTTTATCAATTGTTATACTTATTCCAGGTTTAATCGTGTGGGTATGGTCAGTCATTTTAATCCTTTCCTGCGTTCCGAAGAAGAAACTGATCACCAGCGGACCTTATAGTATTGTAATGCATCCTTTATATACAGGTGTTTCCTTACTTGTACTTCCCTGGATAGGGTTTTTATTAAACACCTGGCTGGGTTTCCTGCTCGGCCTTGTCGTCTATTTCGCTTCAAGAACGTATTCAATGGAAGAAGAAAAAATGCTGGCCGGAATTTTTGGTGCAGAATGGGAATCGTATCTGAAAAAAATCAGGATCAAATGGTTGTAAATCCATTGATTTATATGCCGCTGTTTCCTTACTCTTTATGCGAAGTCCAGCCACATAGTCAGTATCCACCGGGTTTATGCTGAATGTTTTTGATGTCTGCGAAAATAGACTTGGTGATATTAGAAAATAAAATTGAATTAAATGATCCGGCAGGTTGTCTTAATATTCAGATTATTTATCCCGGAAATGCTGAAGCAGTATATCAGCTTTTTTCTTTCCCACAATATTTGAAAGCTGATCAAAAGAGGAATTTTTTATTGCGTTCAAGCTGCCTAATTCCTTCAACAAGATCTGCGCAGTGGAGGGACCGATACCGTTTATATCTGTAAGTTCAGTCTTTATGGTCCTCTTGCTTCTTCTTCCCCTGTGAAAGGTGATCGCAAAACGGTGAGCTTCATCTCTTACCTGCTGAAGCAGTTTGAGTCCTGATGAAGTTTTGGGAATGGATTCGGCTTCAGATTTCCCGGGAAAGAAAACTTCCTCCAAACGTTTTGCCAACCCGATTATGTTATAATCTTTGAACCCGAGTTCCTCCAAGATTTCAACTGCGCTGGATAATTGCCCCTTTCCTCCGTCCACCATGATAAGATCTGGAGGAGGAGCATTTTCTTCTTTAAGCTTCGAGTATCTTCTCCGGATCACTTCCTGCATACTTGCGAAATCGTCAGGTCCGTCTACACTTTTAATAATAAATTTCCTGTACTGACTTTTCTTAGGTTTACCGTCTTCGAACACTACCATACTAGCCACGGAATCGGTTCCCTGCAAATTCGATATATCGAAGCATTCGATTTTTCTCGGAAGGATATTCAATCTAAGATCTCTTTGTAACGCAGATACAGCATATGGTACCTGTCCCTGATTCTTCATCTTCTGCAGCTGAATTTCTTTTAACTGCAGTTTTGCATTTTCTTTGCACATTTTTACAAGCGACTTCAACGAACCCCGTTGAGGAACTGTTATCTTCACTCTCCGTTCCGCCTTACTGCTTAACCACTCTTCCAGTGTTTCTTTGTCGGGGGGCTGTTCCTCCAGAATAATCTCTTTCGGAACTTCAACAAATTCCCCGTAATAAAATTTAACCGCAGCAGAATATATATCACCTGCTTCTTCGCCGATTTCCATAGATAGTCTAAGCTGTTTTTTACCAGTGAGTTTTCCATTCCGAATATTAAACACGGTGCATGCTGAATCTTTCCCTTCGTATGCTGCAGCAATGATATCCCTATCGTCAAAATCATCGCTTACTACTTTCTGTTTGGAAGAAATTACGGAAAGCTGATCAACTTTATCCCGCAGTTCGGCAGCTTTCTCAAACTCAAGCAGTTCAACAGCGGTATCCATCTTTGCCTTTAATTCCTTTATCAGATCATCGGTTTTACCGCGCAGCACTTTTGTTACCTCATCTACCATTTCACCGTAGTCCTTCGCCGATATCAAACCCTCACAGGGGCCGTCGCATTTTTTTATATGGTAATCGAGACAAACTCTGAATTTTCTTTTTTCTATTGCGTCAGCTGTAATGTTAAGTTTGCAGCTCCTGATCTTAAAAACCTGGTTTATCATTCTCAACGATGACTTCATCGATTTTACATCTGTGTAAGGACCGAAATACCTGGAGCCGTCCCTGATAATCCGCCGGGTGGGATAAATCCTGGGAAAGGGCTCATTTGTAACCTTTATGTAAGGATATGATTTGTCATCTTTGAGATTTACATTATACCTCGGCTTCAGTTCCTTTATAAGATTATTTTCCAGTACCAGGGCTTCAATTTCATTGTCCGTAATAATAAGCTCAAGATCTGCCGTCTTTCCGATAAGCGTCTGAGTTTTAATTGACGGGATATTCTTCTGGAAATAAGTCCTCACCCTGTTTTTGATGTTCTTAGCCTTGCCGACATAGATCACCCTGCCGTTTTCGTTTAGAAACTGGTAAACTCCGGGAGAATCAGGAAGGTTCTTTAATTTTGATTCAAGTAACTGGTTCATCGTATCAGTAAAATTATTGTGCAAACTTAAGGGAAAGTATCAATCAAAAAAAGATTAAAAGCTGTCTTCCTACAACCAGTCCTTCTTTTTAAAGAAGAAGATCATTCCAACAGCAATAATTACCATGACAATCAGTACAGCAGGGTAGCCGTACTGCCATGTAAGTTCAGGCATATTCCATCGGCTTGCTGAAGTATTAAAATTCATTCCATAAATTCCCGCCAGAAAGGTCAGCGGGATAAATATAGTTGATATTATAGTTAATACTTTCAAAACCTCGTTTAGTTTCTGTCCAGAGCTTGATAGGTATATTTCGAGCATCCCGTTTAACATTTCCCTGTAATTTTCCATAGTTTCAATATTCTGCCTTATATGATCGTAAAGGTCTCGAAGGAAAATATATGTTGATTTAGCAATATAAGGATAGCGCTCACGTTCAATAGAATAAATAATATCCCTCAAAGGTGTTACTGCACGCCTGATTTTTATAATTTTTTTTCTCAGATCATGAATAGTTTCAATGGTCGACTTTGTAGGCTCGTATATGAGATCATCTTCAAGACCCTCTATAACCTCATCCATATCCATTAATACGAAAAAATAATTATCGACTATTGCATCCAGCAGCCTGTACATAAGGTAGTCTGCTCCCAGCTTCCTGATCCGGCCTTTATCGCTCCTGATCCTGTCCCTGATCAGGTCGAATACATCCCCTTCCTCTTCCTGAAAAGTCAGAAGACAATTATCCTTTGAGAGTATGAAGGAAACCTGTTCAATTTTCAGTTCTTTATTTTCTTTTTTGGTATCAATCATTTTAGCAACGAGAAAAAGGTATTTATCGTAATCCTCAAGTTTCGGAAGGTGATTAACGTTCAGAATATCTTCCAGAATAAGCGGATGGATTTCGAATATTTCGCCAATCTTCGACAGCTTATCG
This sequence comes from uncultured Ignavibacteria bacterium, assembly GCA_963832715.1. Taxonomy (GTDB): domain Bacteria; phylum Bacteroidota; class Ignavibacteria; order Ignavibacteriales; family Ignavibacteriaceae; genus DATFVA01. Next base: position 212,598 of record CAWHVB010000006.1, read on the forward strand.
ACCTCATGCAGACCGCAGATATTTATCCAGCTTATCCGTCCGTCTTCCTTAAAATGTTTTAACTCATCAACATTTTTAATTTCTTTTTCGTAAAACGTATTATCATCATAATCAAAACTCGTTATCTTCATTGATGACATCTTCTGCTCGCCGGTGAAAATTAGTGACCCCGGGGGCATACCTCTTTTGCTTCTGTAAGTACGTTTTGCCATTGGAATTCCTTCGTGTTAATCGGAGATGAATTAAAAATAATGAATCTGAAGGAAAGAAGTTTGACCTGTAGGCTTAATTACTGAAAACCTGTATTCTCAGCTTGCCGCTGAAATTGTTGAAAGTAATTTCTAAATAGACGGGAGTAATGCCGTCGAGACTTGCAGATATAGGTTTGACATTTTCTGTCATCAATTTTTGGTAGACAAGCCTGTTCCCCGTATCATAAATATTAAAGCCGGCTCTTCCCTGAGAATAATCTTCAAGGGATAATAGAAGCTGAGAATGTGAACTGTTCACCCCAGAATAGTCGAAAAAGGAAGTTGATATATTTTCTGCATTTATAATGAACGTATAAGAAGAACCCGATTTTAACCGTACCGGCTGGTTTACATTTCCTGCTTCATTTCCAGGGGCAATGACATCCTCACGGCAGGAAGACAACAAGATGGCGGTTAAAACCGGTAAAACCAAACCATATTTTTTTATAATATTCAAATTTTTATTGTTTGATCGTCAATATAAAAATTACATTGAAATAATTCATCGCGGGATTTACACTGAATTATAAAATGGCAATTACGTGATTTATATCATAATGATTTAAAGCACGTGTGGAACATTATGCTTTCTACAACTGAAGATAACACTATTCAAATTTGATGGTTACCAGTTTTACTTTAATGTTATTAAGTATGTGGATAATCTCTGTTCAGGCTAGTACACGAAATTTTGCTTATTTGATCTAAAAAGAGACATATAAACCTGACCAGGTTTATTATTCTACGCTTTCGACAACTTATCCACATATTATCCACTAAAATATTTGGTGATAATAAGGGTATCTAAATGTATAGTATATAATAACTTAGCAGCATATATATCGACTCCGGGGTATTCCTTTAATTTGAATCAGTGCAGTTAAATTATTAGTTTTGTGACAAATAGCACTATAGACATACCCCGGAATTATGGTTAAAGACAAAAAGCTTAACAGACTACTCATCACTTTTTCAATCCTTACATTTTTCATTCTTGTATATTCATTTATACGGAGCGATAGTTCTGCAAGTGAAAAAACAAACGCTGCGGATAAAACTTCCGAGATTAAAAATGCGGCTGATGAATTCGGCATTGCAGAAGACTCTTATACTATAGAAAATAGAACAATTAAGAGAAACGAAACAATTTCAGACATTTTTAATGAGGCGGGGGTTGCGGATTCTACAATATATGATCTTCAGAAAGATTATAAAGAGATTTTTGATTTCAGAAAGGTGATTGCAGGACGAAATTATAGATTGTACCGGGATTCCCTGAAATCACTTAAGTACTTTGTATACGAAAAAAATCCTGTTGACTATGTGGTTGTCGATTTAAAAGATACAGTTAATGTCTATCCAGGGAGCCGGGAGATAACCAGAAAACGGAAAGAGGTTTCGGGAATAATAAAATACTCCCTGTATACGGCGCTGGAAAGGAATGAAGCTGATCCGGAATTATTTGTACGGCTTTCAGCAATCTTTGCCTGGCAGATTGATTTCTACCATATTCAGAAGGGTGATAACTTCAAGGTGATTTATGAGGAAGAATCTGCAGGCGGTAATGTTATTGGAATAGGTAAGGTCCTGGGAGCATACTTCAATCATTATGGAGACGATTATTATGCCATAGGTTTTAATGAGGATGGAAAAGATGAATATTTTGATGAGAACGGAAAAAGTCTGAGGAAAGCGTTCCTTAAAGCTCCGCTTGAATATTCCCGTATAAGTTCAAGGTTTACAATGAAAAGATATCATCCGATCCTGAAAAGAATGAAGCCTCACCTGGGGACAGACTATGCTGCTCCAACAGGTACACCCATCCGAAGTGTTGGTGATGGAGTAGTTATAGCAGCAGCATATACGAGGGGCAACGGCAACTATGTGAAAATCAGGCACAATTCTGTTTACACAACACAGTACCTTCATATGTCAAAATTTGCAAAGGGGATTAGAAGCGGAGCAAGCGTTAAGCAGGGACAGGTTATCGGTTATGTCGGGAGCACGGGATTAGCTACCGGTCCGCATCTGTGTTATCGCTTCTGGAAAAATGGCGTACAGGTTGATCCATTAAAAGAAAAGATGCCTTCATCCAATCCAATTGAAGATAGATACAGGGATAAATTTAATAGTGTTAAAGACCATATTATAAGTGAACTGAACAAAATTCAATATAAGGATTCACTTTCACAGAAAATCGCCTCAGGAGTTTAAAACTCAGCTCTCTTTCTCATCATTATCCTCTTCACCATGATTTTCATTCAGAACCTCTGAAAGTTTTTCTCCGCCCTTTATTCCAAAATCCAGCGTTCTTATCGGGAACGGGATCATAATGTCATTTTCATCATATGCCTTTTTGATTTTCTGAATTGCCTCACTGATACTGTGTTTATATTCTTTTTGTGTAGTATAGTTTGTCCAGATCCTTACATTAAAATTGATTGAACTATTCCCGAATTCAGAATAAAATTACTCAACTTCTTTATCTTCTATTCTGTTCGGAACATCTTTAACCGCATTGATGGTTATATTCTTTACTTTTTCGAGATCGTCGCCGTAGGATACGCCAACGCTCAAATCAATTCGTCTTCTCCCGGTCTGGCTGTAATTTACCAGGGGATTCTGGAATACGTCTTTATTAGGGATGAGAACCCTCTCACCCTGCGGCGTGGTGATGTTGGTAGTTCTGAGAGTGATCTTGCTGACTGTTCCGAAAAAATCATTTGACTTAATAATATCGTTTATCCTGAAAGGCTGATGGATGGTAAGTATTATTCCGCTGATAAAATTAGAAGCGATATCCTTAAATGCGAACCCTAAGGCAAGTCCTATAATTCCTGCACCGGCAAGCAGGGTAGTGACTGCCTTATCAAGGTTTAATATTCCCAGCGAAATAAAAAATCCCATCAGGAAAACCACAAGGAACATTATCTGCGAGATAAGCCTTATAACAGCAATGTGATCGGAGAATTTATTCAGAACTTTTGAAGTAAACTTCTTTATCAGCTTTGCCGCAATATAAAAGAGTATGAGTACTACTATAGCAACTGCAATATTCGGAAGCATCTGAATAAGAGTATTCAGCCAATCCTGAAGTTTCCCTGTTATAGTATGATAAACGTTTTTAATATTCATACACAATCGCCGGTTATTTATTGTAAGTATTGAATTTAAGATTTAAGTATTCTGATTCTGTGATATGTACAACCCGCGGAATAATCTGTTAGGAAAGATTGAGCCGGATGGGAGGAATTGGAGGCGGTAGCGTATTAAAGGAAGCGGAACAAAAGGAGAGAGGGAGATTTGGAAGGACGGTGCTGCCTCCGCGATTTGTCTTTCTCTCTATTCTAATTCTTTTATATATTTAAGTTTATAGTTTATTTGAGTAATACTATGCGGGACCCATCCCGCAGGCCATCATTCATTAAATTGACGGAGTTAACATTGTCATTTAAAAGCGGTTTGAAGAGATTCTTTGGAATAAAATCAGAAGAAGAAAAAAACAAGGAGAAAACTTCAAAAGAAAAAACCAAAGATTTTTTTGAATCCCTGCTCTTTGCAGGAATAGCTGCATTTTTCATTATAACATTTTTCATTCAGAATACCCGGATCCCTACAGGTTCAATGGAAGACACAATTCTTGTAGGAGATTTTGTACTTGTCAATAAATTCATCTATGGTTCATCTTCGCCTAAATATATCCCTTTCACGGAAGTAGAGATTCCTCATTTTACTTTGCCTGCATTCCGCGACCCCAGGCCAAAAGATATTGTGGTGTTTGAGTTTCCCGGCGCGCGGGACAAACTCAAAGCCGATGAGCTTGGAGTAAATTATGTAAAACGGTGTATAGGCACTCCCGGTGATACTATTCAGATTATTGACAAGGTTGTATACGTTAACGGAAAGCAATTCTGGATCCCGACTCACATAAAATACCTTCAGCCCTACCCGGAGCCGAGGGGAATGATTGAACCGCGTATTTTCCCGAAGGGAATGCCATGGAATGAGGATAATTACGGACCGCTCGTGGTTCCGAAAAAAGGCTATACCATTCCGTTAAACGCAAATAATATTGAACAGTGGGAAATAACAATCGATAGGGAGTACGGTAAAAAAGTTGTCGGTATGCAGAACGGTATGGTTACAATCGAAGGCAAGCCGGTCACTTCCTACACTTTTAAAAAGGATTATTATTTTATGATGGGCGATAACAGGGATGATAGTCTTGACAGCCGGTTCTGGGGTTTCGTTGCAAGGGATATGGTGGTCGGAGAGGCGTTTATTACTCTCTTTTCATGGGATAGGGACATTCCTTTCTCCGACTTTTTCAGGTTAATCGGATCGATACGGCTTGATAGAGTATTGAAATTATTGCATTAATATAAAAATCAGAAGGATAAGCTGCATTAAATAATGGATTTATTAAATATTGAGTATGAGAAGTACAAACTTAAAAACGGGCTGGAAGTAATTCTTCATAAAGACGATAATCTTCCTCTTGCTGCGGTTAATTTATGGTATCGAGTGGGGTCGGCAAATGAAAAACAGGGAAGTACAGGAATGGCTCACCTGTTTGAGCATATGATGTTCCAGGGTTCGGAAAATGTTCCGAAGGAAATGCATTTCAGGTACATTCAGGAAGCTGGGGGCAGTCTGAATGGCTCAACTAACTTCGACAGAACAAACTATTATGAAAAGCTTCCGTCAAATTTCATTGAATTAGCTCTCTGGCTTGAATCAGACAGGATGGGATTCTTTCTGCAGGCACTTACCCAGGAAAAACTGGATAATCAGAAAAGCGTGGTTATTAACGAGAGACTGGAAAGATATGATAATCAGCCTTATGGACTGGCCTGGGAAATCATCCTCTCTAATCTTTACCCACGCTATCATCCCTATAGCTGGCCTACAATCGGCCTCGTAGATGATATCTCCGGGTTCACCCTGGATGAAGTCTCAGAATTTTTCAAGAAATACTATTCTCCTTCGAATGCAACCGTTTCAATAGCCGGTAACTTTGATAAAAAATTTGTCAAGGAGAATATTGAAAAATATTTTTCGGAAATTCCCGATTCTAATAAGAGCGTTGAAATATTTTCCTCGCCAGTAAAGCTGGAAAGCAACAAATTTCTTACGAGGGAGGAAAATGTACAACTTGAAAGAATCTACCTGGCATGGCCTTCGGAAAAAGCTTATGGAAATGACGATGCTGCACTGGATATACTGGCCGACATATTATCCGGATCCAAAAACTCACGATTATACAAGAACATAGTGTTTGAAAAGGAGCTCGCCCAGGACGTCTCCGCTTATCACTATTCGGGTAAGCTGGCAGGACATTTTATGATTATAGCCACTGTAAAAAAAGATAAATCGCCCGATACCGTTAAAGATGAAATATTTAAGGAACTGGAATTAATAGAGAAAAACGGCATCACTGAACGTGAGTTGAAAAAAACCAAGAACAATATCAGATCAGGATTTATCTTTTCCCTGCAGAACCTCGATGCAATGGCAAACCAGCTTAATTATTACAACTTTTTTCTCAATGAACCGAATTCATTCAATTATGATTTGAACCGCTATAATATGGCCACCATAGATAAAATTAAATCCGTTACCGGTGAATATTTCACCAAACCATATATCGAATTAAGGGTAGTACCAAAAAAATGAGCATAGAAGTTATCAGAAATAAAAAACCGCACCGGTTAAGAAAAATTAAATTTAACCTCCCGGAAGTAAGGCAGTTTAAGCTGGATAATAATCTTCAGGTTTATTTTATACAGAAAAGCACTCTTCCTCTGCTGAGCCTGAGTCTCGTAACTGAAGCCGGCAGTAAATATGATCCGGCTTGTAAAAAAGGATTGACAAATCTGCTGGCTATGACGATTGATGAAGGAGCGGGGGATTATGATTCTCTTCAGTTGAGCGACCAGTTTGAGATTCTTGGAGCCAGTTTTAGTATAAGCTGTGATCAGGATTCGCTCTATTTTTCGCTTCAGATCCTTAAGGATGAATTTGAAAGGGGACTCGATCTCTTCTCAACTATCCTTACTGATTCACATTTGTATGAGACGGACTTAAACAGGGAAAAAAGGAAAATAAAAACAAGAATATTGCAGACCAGCGATGAGGCGGACGAAATAGCTAACGAGGTCTTTGAGTTTAAGTTGTTCGAAAATAATCCCTACGCATTTCCGACCATGGGTTATATCGATGATATTGATTCGATTTCTCTGCAGGAAATAAAGGATTTCTACAGCCAATTTGTAGTTCCCGAGAACTCCTTCCTTGTAGCAGCGGGGGACTATGAGACTGAAAGTTTACGAAATATTTTAAATAAATATTTTCAAACCTGGAGCCGTCCTGCCGTAAAAAAACAAATTATAATAGACACAAGCAAAAGACAACCCGGTTTATATGTCATTGATAAAAAAGATAGTGTGCAGAGTGAAATAAGAACCGGACTGATTTCTTTCAATAGAAATGAGTATGATTTTTATGCAAGAAGCATCCTGAACCTTATTTTAGGCGGACAGTTTTCAAGCAGGTTGAACCTTAATCTGCGTGAACATAAAGGCTTTACCTACGGTGTTTATTCACGCTTTATTTATTTAAAATCTTCTGCATATATATTTATATCAACTTCTGTTTCTTCTGAAAATACGGGAGCTGCTGTAAATGAAATTTTCAGAGAGATTAAAAAGATCAGAAACGGGATAACTAAAAAAGAACTTGAGTTTGCAAAATCTTCACTGATCAGGAAGTTCCCGTCAGGTTTTGAGTCGTACCGACAAATTGCCTCTAACGTTATAGGCCAGGTAATCCATTCACTACCAGAAGATTACTTTAAGACTTACTTAGATGAGATCAGAAAAGTGACCCGTGAGAGGGTAATTAAAGCCGCTGAAGAAAATCTTTTCCCTGATCAACTCACAACTGTAATTGTGGGCAATAAAGAAAAGATAGAGGGACAGTTAAGAGATATTTACCAGGGTGAAATAACGGAACTTGACGAAAAAGGTTCAGTTCTGCACAGTTGATGATCAATGCCTGATCAATACTGAAGGGTTGATGAATTTATACCCTGTTTTTCTGAGAGACGCAAGGAACGGGGGCATATCGATGAAGTCCTCAGCGGAAATTATAAACAGCCTGCTCTTATTTTCTGTTGATCTTATCGCTGCAAGTATGCCGTCAGGAGAGGAGACAGCGGGTTCAGTAAATATATCCTTTCTGATCAAAGCTATATTTCTTTTTGCAAATTCTTTGCTGATCATATCATAATGACCCGAATTATAAATATCGGAGTTCTGATCTATCACGAAGAAAGCCGCATTCTGAAATTTTCCGAGGATGGATAGTATAGAATTTTTAATCCGTCTTGATGAATAACCGGTATTTAATTTAAACTCCAGTTCGGTAATATCGTCATTCAGAATAACCGCCGCCTCTTTTTGATTATCTCTTAATGTTTTCAGAAGCTGTTGCGAGCGTTTGGAAGGAATAAGAAGTGCCGCAAAATGCTCAGGAATTAAAAGAAGATTTTGAAGCCTGTCATTGTCGAGGTCTTCAATACCTGTTAAAACGAATCCTATAGTATCCGTCCTACGGTTTATTGAGCTGCTATTATGCAGTACAGCTTTAAGTTTAAGGTTATCTCCGGATGAAATGTCCAGTTCGGTAGAATGATCCGACTTAACCTCCCTTGAAAGAATATTTACTTCATTCGTGTCAAACTGATCCTGTACTTCGCGCAGCAGAAGACTTGCCGGGAGATCGGAGGGGACATCCACATTATAATTGAATTTTAATGAGTCATCCTTCCTGCCGGAAACTTTTGAGGGAGTGATCCAGGAGGAATCAATATTATAATTTCTGAGAGATGCCAGGAATTTTTTGTTGATTGAATCGGCAGAGATTTCTATACGGTCCGGGAGGTGCCGGACGGTAATACTTTTCCAGTATAATATTTACCGCCAGCAGCAGAACAACGGCAATTAATAAAATCTGGATTATGGTGCCTTTGGTAAATTTAATTTTCATCGGGAGAAAAACCGGGATTCCGTTTTAACGATCTTTAAAGTCTGCTTTCCTTTTTTCGAGAAATGCTGATGTTCCTTCTTTAAAATCTTCAGTACCGCAGCATAATGCAAAAAGGCTGGCTTCGTAATTTAATCCTTCTCTCTGTGATATTTCCTTGGTTGCAGATACAGCTTTGACCGCAAACCTCACTGCGTGCCGGGCCTTTGAAATAATTTTATTTGCCATCTCCTCAGCCCTGGATAATAATTCTGCCTGCGGGTAAATATGATTGACCAGACCGATCCGCAAAGCTTCTGCTGCATCTATCATATCGCCGGTAAGTATGTACTCCATCGCCCTCCCGGGATTGATAAGACGTGCGAGTCTCTGTGTCCCTCCGTACCCGGGAATAACTCCGAGGTTAACTTCAGGCTGTCCGAATCTGGCATTTTCAGAGGCCAATCTTATATGACAAGCGAGTGCAAGTTCACATCCTCCGCCCAGAGCAAACCCGTTCACTGCGGCAATCACCGGCTTATCCATACTTTCAATCAGGTTGTACACCGATTGTCCCTTTTCTGCAAATGACTTCGCAGAGATCATATCGAGCTGATGCAGCTCGGATATATCCGCTCCGGCAACAAAAGCCTTCTCGCCGCTGCCTGTAATGATGACAGCCTTTATAGCATCATCATTTTTAATACCGCTGAATACGTCGTTTAATTCGGTTATTGTGAGTTCATTTAATGCATTTAATTTATCCGGTCTGTTAATTTTAACGATTATCAGAGAACCTTTGGTTTCAGTTATTAAATTCTGATGGGACATTTTATTTCTCCTAATAAGATATATACAGAGGGAGTCTTACTTTGAGGTCGATTCCCACATATTGTGTGGACTGAAAATAATTATAAGTAGCCATAACTTCCAGCAGGAACATTGAAATTCCTACTCCGCCGCTTAATCCAAGTCTTGAATTATTTTCTACAAAATTACTTCTGCCGGTACCCGATTTAAATTGATGCAGCACCTGAGTAAAGTTATATGCGGCTGATACTTCTACTACCGGCATAAATAAAACCACTTTTTCGAGCAGAGGGGGAAAGTAATATTTTGCTCCCGCGGTCAGAGGAAAAGAATTAATAGAGTAGTTGGAATAATCGGATGACTGATAAAAAGTCTGAGATCCCGGGAACTGCTGAAAGCCCAGCTTTGTGAAAAGAAAAAACGGAAGGTATTCGTTATCAGTATAGTCCAATTCAACATCAAATCCATAGCCGAAAGAGGACTGGTTGGAAAATGAACTGATAGGAAACCTGGGCCCTACGCCGAAAACAAGAAATAATCCCCTTGCTTTCTCAGCAGGGAGGGTTCCCGCAAAGAGGGGAAGTGATGATACTATTAATATTACCAGTATAAGTTTTTTCATACGGAAAACAAATTCATTACCAAAAATATAAAATAAAGTTTTCCTGCCAAATGAAATATGATGCCGGACCTAATTTCCCCCGGAAAGTTTCACAAGCCTGGATTCCATTTCAAGGCATTCTTTCTTGAGGAAATTGTACAGCTCTTCAATATGCTTTAACCGTGTACGGAAATTTACCGGGTTTATTCTGAAAAATATTCTGCCCTTTAACTCAGTTGTAGAGATCCAGAATTTCCCCGATAATTCTGCCTTACGCGAGATCTCGTTATGCAGCAGATCTACCTCGGAACGTGAGAGTTTATCTGAATCGAATCTTAAACAAATTGCCGACATAAGAGGATTCACCGCAGGGCGCAGTATTCTGTCTTCTTTGCAAAGTTTATAAAGGTGTTCCGCCTGGTCAATATTTGAATCGATCCAGCGTCCCAGCTGCCGTGTGCCGTATCTCTTAAAGCTCATCCATACCTTAAGACTCCTGAACCGCCTGCTCTGTTCAAAGCTGTGAACAAAATACTGAAACCTCTCACTATCAATATTATCTTTTAGATAACTGGGCTGGATACCGAAAGAAAGTGTTAACTGCCGCTTATCTTTCACGAGGATGCTTCCGGCATCAAGCGGGGCGTAGAACCATTTATGAGGATCGATGGTTATGGAATCGGCAGTTTCTATACCCTTCAACAAACCTGTCCTTTTTTCAGATAAAAGTACTCCGCCGCCGTAAGCCGCATCAACATGGAACCAGGCATTGTACCTGCTTGCGATTTCTCTCAAGGCAGGAAGAGGGTCTACTGAGCCCGTATTAGTTGTTCCCGCCAGCCCGATAATGCAGGCAGGAATAAGATTATTTTTCTTATCCTGTTTTATCTCGCTTTCCAGGGCATCAAGATTTATTCTGAATTCCTCATCAGTGGGGATTGTTTTAAGTGATTTTCTACCGAGTCCCACCGCATCAACAGCTTTATCTATCGAAACATGCCTTTCCTCAGATACATAAACAACGTGTTCAAAAATGGCTCCCTGATGCTGCGCCCTGTTTCCGGAAGACCAGTCCCTCGCAAGTTTCATCCCGATAAAGTTAGCCATCATTCCGCCGCTGGTAAGGTTGCCTCCCGCAGTCGCAGGCAGTCCTGCAAGATCGCACAGCCACCTAACGGTCCTTTTTTCCATCTCAACTGCGGAGGGTCCTATTGAATAAGCTCCCAGGTTCTGATTTAATGTAGAGGCGATAAAATCCCCTAGTATGCCTATCGGTGAAGGGGTCGGTGTAATAAGACCAAAATATCCAGGGTGATTAACGTTTGTTGTATAAGGAAATAATTTTTCTTCAAGTTCTTTGATTATCTGCTCTGAAGTTTCACCTTCCCGGGGAACAGGTTCATCAAATAATTTTTCAATTACTTTCGGATCGGTGTCTTTCAGAAGAGGGTTCTCTTCAATTTTATCAAGATAATCTGAAAGGAGATCAACTAATTTATGTCCTGTTTCTCTGAATTCTGATATATTCATTTAATTCCTTATTCGGTTAATAGTAAGTACTGCTGATCGTATTGAGCTTTGACATCAGGCAAAGGTCATAAAGAAATAATCCCGTAAACAGATTTATTCATTCTATTTCCCGGGGTTCCATTTGTAATTTTATAAAAGGACTATTCTTTTCATTAAAGATAGCAAAGAACAATGCAATAAAAATCTCAAAGGCGGTTGTTAAGTAGAAGTATAAATATCCTGCTATAGAGAGGTATGAAGCTGCAAATTTAAATATTATCGAAGCTTCATATAAAACCAGCATCAGGTTAAATATAAGAATACCGCTGTCCTTCGATATTATCATTATAAATTCTCTTAAAAAATAAAGTAGAATGATAAAATGAACCAGGAAAGTAAACATCCTGATTTCCGGGTTGCTTAAGTAAATCGCCGCAAATAAAATCAGTATAAGTGTTAACAACAGGTATTTCTTCTTCAGAAGAACTATCAGGATGAATGTACTGACTACAAGGTAATAAACTGACGATTCAAGGGGCCGGAACCAGTTTATTATCATAACAATAGGATCGCTTAACGCCAGGATGAGAAAATATAAAAAGTATTTGCACCCTTTCTGTCTAAAGGGAGGGAGCAGCCAAAACGAGACATTAATGTAAAATATAATTTTCGGTATAATCATATTATTCCGAGCACCAGGGAGGACAGAGCGTCCCGAATTCGAGAGTATGATCTCCGTTGGAAATAGTTAAAGTCTCCCCGCGCATCTCAATCGCATTTTCTGCCTTTTTGCCAGTGTTCATAAGTTCAAGTACTTTTGTTTTAGAATAAACCTTAAACACTGTTCCGGAAGAAACCTCAGCTCCTTCGGGATATAGCAAACTGCGTTCATCACCCAGAATATATATTGTTCCGCCAGCAAGATTAAACATCATGAGGTTTACTGTCCTATCCGATAAAGCTTTTAACTGATCGGATGAAATTGTTGCCGACGAAGATACAGGTCCGAAATCCTGCTCTGCTGTCTCCAGGGAGATTATTTCTCCATACGTATTGCTCTCAGCCATTGGTCCTCACTTTTGTTTGTTTATAAAGTTAAGATAGAAATTCGCTCATTCAGCATCCCGGAGTCTTAAACCATTTGCTGTTGAAAAATCTATTGAATACCTGATCAGTTCGGGAAGTGATTTCAGGTTTAATTTCTGCATAATCTTTAATCTGTGACTATCAACCGTCCTTTTACTTATGTCTAACTTATCAGCAATTTCGCTGCTGGTCAAGCCCTCGCTTATCAGTGAAAGAACTTCCTTTTCTTTTTCTGTAAGCCGGGTGGGCTGTATAAAAACAGCCGGCTCAATAAAACTTTCATATTTCTTAATTATTTCTGCTATATCGCTTTCGGAATATTGATGTCCGAAATAAGATTTGCCGCCCATAATCGTATGGATTGCATGGATGAGTTCACCCTTCAGGATATTCTTATTGATCAATCCGTTTCCGCCCGATTTTATTGAGTGATAGATATAATCGGCGCCTTCGTGCATTGAGAGGAATAATATTTTAACGGAAGCATCCCTGTCCCTGATTTCCTTTGCTGCCTCCAGTCCTGTTTTTTCAGGCATTGAAATATCAATCAATATTAAATCAGGAAGAAGATCCTTATAAAGTTTAACCACGTCGCTCCCGTTTGAAGCTTCACCGATTATTTCAATATCCTCTTCATCACGGATAAGACTAATAACACCACTTCTGAAAAGTGTATGATCGTCTGCAATCAGAATTTTTATTTTTTTCCCTGTCATTTAATTTCCCTTTATTGGAATAGTTGCCATAATCACCGTACCCTGGCCCGGTGTCGAATCTATTTTAATTTCTCCCCCGAAACTTTCTACCCGTTCTTTCATATTCAGTAAGCCGAATCCCCCCGGTTCCTGCTGGTTTGCAGCTGAATTCGGATCAAAGCCTGAACCGTTATCCGATACAATCAGCCGCAGGTTATTAGTATTATCCTGTATAATCAGGTTAAACTCATTTGCCTGCGAATGCTTTATAATATTATTAAGCGTCTCCTGGGCAAGCCTGAAAGTAAATAGTTCGAGTTTCTTATCAAGTCTTCCGTTGAGACTGTGTATATTAAGCGACCCTTTTATGCCGCTCTGATCTGTCACTAATTTTACAAGTGAAGTGACCGCAGCTGCTAATCCAAGTTCATCGAGTATTTTAGGTCTGAGATTATAAATAATTGTTTTCAGCTCCTTTAGCGTATCTTCAAGTACATTGTTCAGTTCATTTATATCATTAGTATCGGACGTATTGCTGAGCTGTTCCTCCATTTTCTGCAGTCTTAATCTGATTAATAAGAGTCCCTGACCAATACTATCATGCAGTTCTGAGGCAATCCTGTTCCTCTCGTCTTCGATCTGCTCCTGTAGATAATTCCCCAATTTTTTCAAACGGTCTTCCAGGATTTTTCTCTTGGTTATATCACGGAAATATATCTGCGCAATGCGAAGGTTAGAGTTGCCGACAAAAAGAACGGTATAATGGTTTTCAAATAATTTAAGTGTACCGGAGAATTTGCTATCGGTTTCAATTCCATTTTTAATTTCATTCAGAGAGAGGAACGGCAGGATTGTGAGAATATTTCCGGATCCTGTATTCAACGATAGTAGATCCTTTGCCGCCTGGTTGCTTAAAAGAACCCTTCCTATTATATCGATCCTGATTATAGGGTCAGGATCAAGTTCAGCAAACAAAGCCATCAGCCTGCTGTTTTTAAGTTCTAATTCGTGTTTTTCGTGCTGGTGCTTTCTATTAAGCGGCAGAATAATGTATTTCGAGATAAAGTAGACTAAAACCGTAATCAGTACTACAAAAAGAAGGGAGAAGAGAATAGGGTTGTTCGGAGACAGAAAGTACTTTAGATACTCATGTAACTCGTCTTTCATAACAGCTCACAATTCCGGGATACAGCTTTTGGCTGAGCTGCTGCAGCGGGCGCTGTCTCTGAAATTGTATGGAAGTATCTTTATTGAAGGAGTCAATAGCGTCAAATATGATATTATCAGATACATTCGGGAAATATTCCTGAACCTTTTTCTTAAAATAGTATTTATCCTGGTACTCCTCAATATTGAATAAATTTTCTTCAAATATTGTTTTAATTACGATATGGAAATTTTTAAATGAGATCATTTTTTTTAGATGGAATATAATGCGTTTTTTTGATCAGCGAATCAGTACAATTACCTATATGACATTTTTTTTCCCGGGAATACAAAACTCAGTACTTATACTGATGTATTCATAATTTTAATGTATTACTTTTGAAATAAGAAGTACACTCTATGGGGTAGGATGAACTTCTGAACTTTATAGTGCTTCAACACACTCTCTCCAGACCCCTGCACCCAATGCAGGGGTTTTTTATGCGTTTTTAGCGAAATTTTTTTTCCGGATATCAGTACTTATACTGATGTGCTTTAGAAATTAAGTGATTAATTTTGGGGTGTAAGAAGATTATGACCCGAGGGGTAGGACAGTCTTCTAACTAAAAAATGAGAGGTTCAACTCATTATGACCTCCGCTTAGCCGCGGAGGTTATTTTTTTATTTGAGCAGGATCATTTTCTTCACTGCTGAGTAGGTGCCGGCATTCAGCCTGTAATAGTAAACTCCACTTGAAAGGTTTGATGCATCAAAATTTATAGTGTGGCTGCCCCTGGCAAGATAATTCTGTTCAATTGTCTTCACTTCTTCCCCTAATGAATTATATATTTTCAGGGAAATGAATCCGTCTTTAGGCAGGGTGAAGCTGATGGTGGTAGAAGGATTAAAAGGATTCGGATAATTCTGGTATAGTCTGAATTCACCGGGCTTTTGGGCGAGTTCATTTATTCCGGAAACCAATCCCTTATACAGTGTGACGGTACCCCCGTCGGGAATAACAGAGGTTTCGATAATAGTGCTTCCGCCTGATGAATACGAAGAAGTGTAATCATAAAATGAACCCTGGAAGACTGATACTGTCGACCAGTCGTTTGGTACAATGATGTCTGCTGTGAGCGGGAAATTGTATATATCATTATTCAGTGTATCTGTAATATTAATTTTTATGCTGGTATCGGTAACAGATATAATATTATAATCGTAGCATTCTCTCTCCTTCATATACCGGGTGATATCCTTTACGGGTGCTACCCATAAATCGCCATTTGATTCAGCGTCTGATACGTACTGACAAGCGGAATTGAACCACTGAACAGAGATAGGCTGGTAGGATCCCTGTGCGATAGCTGATGCAATGGAATCGAAAGGAATGACATCATGTGCCTGCAGAAGTCCCCACTTTCCGTGGTTTACAGTGTTATCTACATAATCTTCGAATTGCTGAAGCTCATCAAGATCATCAGAAGGAGTATTTCTCGGCATATCGAATTCAATCACACGGGACCCTATTTTATACCACTGCTGTCCTGATAATGTCGAATCAACAGGGTTATCCGAAATGGCGCGTGCAACTTCGTAAAACTCAGCGGTATAATTAAGGACATCGTTATCGTATTCCGAGTAGGGATATGCTAAATCAATGCATTTTTTTTCCGGGATTTTTCGTTCCACACTTTTCTTCGATTGATATAACTCGTATATCAAGGTCCCTGAGGTTAAAGTGTCGCCGATCGCAAGGTTCTGAAGGTGAGGGTGAGTGACTGTGTGGGAGCCAATCTCGTTTCCCGCATCTGACATCTCAATGAACTCAGGCCAGGTGCCGTATCTCCAGTAGGGTCCGTAGGGATCATCGAGCGGACCGGTAATCACATAGAATGTCCCCTTGAACCCAAATTGTTCAAAGATGGGAAAAACATAATCATATTGCGACTGCATACAATCATCAAAAGTAAAACTGAATGCAGCGGTCTTATCATCTTTCCACTTTTTTATAGAAACATCACCTGCAGCATCCGGTTTAGTCTGAGGGAATATGCTCCCCGGAAATATTATTATCGATATGAACACCAATAGTAACAGAAGCCTGGAACCAACTTTCATACTAAAAATCTTTAGATTTTGAAAAATAATGCACTAATATAATTGATAATTTTTACAATTCTGTTAGTAAAATAATTCTCTTATTTTGCAGTGTTAAAAAATATTTTTAGTTCACTCGGATCTTAAATGAAATACTGGCTGTTCATTATTCTTTCGTTCCTCACGGTAAGGGCACAGGAATCCCGGGAAGTAACATTTAGAATTCTCACAAATAATATACCGGACAGTGAAAAAGTGTATATAACCGGAAATAGGCCTGAATTGGGTAACTGGCATCCCGATAAAATTTCTTTAATTAATACATCGGACAATTTATGGGAATTATCTGTTTCATTTCTAGCCGGTGATAGTGTTGAGTACAAATTCACCCGCGGTTCGTGGGATACAGAAGCAGTAATGGAGAATGGTACAGTTCCCGGCAACTATAAACTTGTTGTAAACGACGATACCACAATTAACCTTGGTATTGAATACTGGAAAGATCAGTTCTCTTATAAACTCAAAGGCCAGGTCACAGGCAAGTTAGACTACTACAGAGATATGAAGGGGAAAGGTATACTTCCCCGGGATATTTCCGTGTGGCTTCCTCCCGGCTATGAGAATGAAACGGATCAAAGGTATCCTGTCCTTTATATGCAGGATGGACAAAATCTATTTGATCCCTCTACATCAGCGTTCGGCATTGATTGGCAGATGGATGAAACTGCCGATAGTCTTATAAAAAATGATATAATTAAACCGGTTATTATAGTAGGACTGGCGAATACGAAATGGAGATCTTCTGAGTATGCTGATAATGATACAGGCCGCGCCTATATGAATTTTATCGTAAGAAAGGTCAAGCCGTTTATTGATTCGGTATACAGGACATTGAAGGATCCTGAAAATACCGCTGTCGGGGGGTCTTCCCTGGGAGCGCTGATATCCTTCATGCTCGGATGGAATTATCCCGGTATCTTTTCTAAAGTTATGTGTATATCGCCTGCATTGAAATATAAATATATCGACTACGTAGATGATGTTGAGGCATATAATGGCATTCACAAAAACCTGAAGTTTTATTTTGATTGGGGCGGCAATAGTCTGGATTCTCTGCTCGCTCCTGGCACCAAAGAGATGATAAATGCTCTGGAAGAGAAAGGTTACAGAGAAGGTAAAGATATTTTATGGTATGAAGATAAAGAGGGACAGCATAACGAGGCTTCATGGGCCAAAAGAGTATGGCGTCCGCTGGAGTTTTTCTTTAAGAAAATCTGATTATTGTACTGCTTTTTCGAAGTGCTGATAATCTTTTTTGTTTTTCCAGTTTCCTCCCCAGTCCCAGCCTGCCTGCTCAAATTCTTTTACAAGGAATGAATTCCCGGTTATCGTCCCTCTCCGTAAGGTGTCATATACCGACCCTGCAGGCTGATGAAAATCCTTTGTAATATAAGGATTAAATAACGGGTTAATATCAATTGCCGTACCGTATGAATGATTCGATAGTTTCTTTGTCCCTGCAATAAACCTGTAATTAAATGCCGAAGTATTGTTATCCTCCATCGATTTCTCATCATCCCAGTTGTAATAAACTATGGGGACTGCCTTTCCTACCGGGAATCTTTCTTCTTTAATCTTCTTAAATATTTTAATAATGTCGCTTCTCAATTGTTTATTTATTACCAGCTGGCCCTGGTGAAGTTTATTGTCGAATGAGTAGTACTGCACCTCGATAAGGATCAGGTTTTTCTTTATCTCTGCCGGAATGAGAATTCCATTTAGAGCTTCATCAATATTATAATCCGAATCAATGATGATATTACCTGTCGTATCTTTCATCTGCTGCCTTCCATCATTTTGGTTAATATGACCCTTCCTGAAACCCAGGGAAAAAATAATTCCGGTAAAAACCATCAGTATTATGATCCTCATCATTTATCAACATTCCGATTTTATGATTTATAACTGTAAATAAATATATTTATAGATCAAAATAAAGGATTTATAATGAAGAAATTAATTGCGTTAGCCGTTTTCGCTGTTACACTTATATATATATCGGGATGTTCAAACAATCCTAAGGTAGTTACGAAAGACGACGGGCTAAAATATACTGATGATACTGTCGGTACTGGCAAGGTAGCAAAAATGGGCGATCTCATATCAATCAATTTCAGTGCCTGGGTTATTAAGGACTCGACTGGAAATCCGTTTAAGGACTGGTCAAAGGATTCTACTAAAGCAAAGCAATCAATTGGTTCTACTCTTAAGATGGGAAAACCTTATAAGTTTTTACTTAAGGAAGGAACATTCATAAAAGGGTCGGAAGAAGGAATTGAGGGAATGAAGGTAGGAGGAACAAGAACAATTATTATTCCTTCCAAACTTGCCTATGGCAAGCAGGGAATAGGACCTATCCCGCCGAATAGTGATCTGAAAGCTGTCATTACTCTTGTAGATGCAAAAGAACCTGTCGTGGCTAACTTGTGGGATGTCGATTCTACCAAATATAAGACTACTAAAGATGGTTTAAAATATGCCATTGTTAAAGAAGGGGACGGACCACAGCCGGATTCGGGCGATCTCGTTACTGTAAACTATTCAGGTTTCCTAGCAAAAGACAGCACAAAATTCCAGAGCTCCGTTGAACTGGATGAACCCTTTACATTTAAACTTGGTGCACATATGGTAATCCCGGGATGGGATGAGGGTATCGCATTGATGAAAAAGGGCGGTAAAGCAAGGTTTATAATTCCCCCTGCTCTTGGCTATGGAAACAGACCTAACAGGGTTATACCTCCAAACTCAACATTGATTTTCGACATCGATCTTCTTGATGTCAAAAAACAGTAAACCTGTAAAGCGAAAACTGTTTCGCTTAATAACCTGTCAACTTAGACACTGTTTCGCTTCACAACCTGTAAGGCGAAACAGTGTTGCTTTTAAAAACCTGAACATTTATCAATGCTCAACCCCGTATATTTACCCCGGCAAATAAAATTTGATCAGCGAAAGTGCCTGCGAATAATAACCTCTGCCGAATAAGTTCAGGTGGTTCAGAACATGATATAACTTATATATATTCTCCCTGTATTCCCACCCCTCCTTTAACGGAAAGCTGTCATTGTATGCTTTGTAGAAATCCTCCGGATACCCCCCGAACAATCTTGTCATTGCTAAGTCAGCTTCACGATGACCGTAATATACGGCGGGATCTATAATGCAAGCGTTTCCATTCTCATCAACCATATAATTTCCGCTCCATAGATCGCCGTGAAGAAGTGAAGGCTCCTCTTCAGAATCTTTCAGTATCTCACTTATCTTGCTTTCAAGCCGACTGAAATTTTTCCTCAGATCCTCATCGGCATACCCGTTTTTTTCACAAAGCAGTAATTGAAAGAGAAGTCTTTTGTTAAAATAAAACTTTGTCCAGTCCTTATCCTCGTCAGCATCGGTCAGGTTTTTCTGAGGTGTTGACCCTATATAATTGTCCTCATAGAATCCGAACGATGAACTTCTGCATTTATGCAGTTGGGCAAAATCTCTCCCAAAGTCGCTGAAGAAGGTGGCGGATTTCCTTCCGGTTTCAATAAATTCAGTCACCAGGTAATTTCCGGAATATATTTTAGCACCGGGGACTCTTACGGAACCAGCCTTCTGCAGTTCGTTCAGACCGTGAGCTTCTTTTTCAAACATATCGGGAGGGGTATCATCATTCATCTTCAATAAAAACTTCTTCCCTGATGCCATCGTTAGTTTATAGGCATTGCTGATGCATCCGCCTGAAAGGCTTTCGTGAAGTTTTACTTCAGAATCCAGTCTCTGCTCGATTTCTTTCTTTATTTTCTCATTGAAGCTCATTCTTTAACCTGTTAAGCAATCCTCTCGACGCATCCACCAATATATCAATTACTTTCTCAAATCCCTCCGGTCCTCCGAGGTAAGGATCAGGTACCTCGTCTGCTTTAATATGTCTGTTGAACTCAATCATTTTATGGATCTTATCCCTGTAAATCTTTTGTTTATCTAATCTTGAAATTTCATTAAAATTTTCATCATCCATTGTGATTATATAATCAAACTTTTCAAAATCGGTTTTGGGGTCGAACTGACGGGCTTTGCTTTTAAGAAAATAACCCCTGCTTGCGGCGTGGGATTTCATCCTTGGATCGGGTGATTCCCCTGAGTGATAATCTATTGTCCCTGCTGAATCAATCTCAATTCTGTCTGAAAGTTTCTCTTTTTCCACCATGGTTTTGAGTATACCTTCCGCGGCAGGTGAACGGCAGATATTTCCCATGCAGACGAACAATATTCTGATATTATCCATAATTATATTATCCTCCGGTTTCCGAATGAGATTAAAAAAAGCAAATATAAAAAAATCCTTGCTTAACCCTCACTTATCAAATCTTTAATAATTTAGCTGCGCAGCATTTGTTGTCTCCCCGGCTCAGAAGTATTGTGGCCGGCACATGCCTGCTTGCTTAATCGGGAATATTTTTTTATTCTTGAATATTGTTTACAGAATACACTTGAAAAGAAAACATCCGTCAGGATAATCAAAAAGATTTTTATTAATTCTTAAAGGAATAATCATGGCTTACATCATAACAAAATTATGTCTTAACTGTAAAGATGTCGCATGCACCCAGGTCTGCCCGGTCGACTGTATCTACGAATACACCGGCGATGATCCTTCTATCCCGAAAGAAATGCTGCTGATTGATCCTGATGAATGCATAGACTGTAATGCCTGTGTCCCTGAATGTCCGTGGGAGGCAATTTTCGAAGAGGAAATGGTCCCCGACATTTTTAAAGAGGATATCGAACTCAACGCAAGAGTTGTTGGTAAGCAGAGAGTTGTCCCGCAGCGCGAAGAAGGGAAGCCTCTTCCAACCTCTAAGAGGTGGAGGAAAATAAGAAGAAATGGGGATATGCAGGATAATAAAAAAGAATTATGAATTTCTAAGAGCCGGATTTATTGGTTAATTGATCCGGCTTTTTTATTTTTTGACTGCAGTTATAAATGTCTATTCAAATATACCTGCTGTAGTACTTTTTATACACTAAGTACTAATTGAACACTGAAATAGAACAGGATAATCATTTCTCAGATGGCATTTGATTTGCTTTTTGGGGGAGACTCATAAATTTGAGGAAAAGATGAAAAAGTTACTCGTTATTATCTTCGCGTTATCTGTGTCGGGAATGTATGCCCAGGTGAATACTGCGGCAATAAAACTTGGCATTTTCTCGCCTTCATCCGCCGGCGGCGGCTTTATTATTGGTTATGAAGGAGCACATTATGTTGATAAAAATTTTAGTTTCGGATGGAGTTTCGACTGGTATCATAAAAATTATGTCGATAAAACACTTATTAATAGTTTGAACCAGCAGGACCCCAACCCGATCGGCGGGGGTCAAATAAATGAATTGAGAGCTAAAACAAATCTGCACGACTTTCCGCTTATGATTCACATTACCGGTAAAACACTCGTTGCGCCGTATACACAGGCGTATTTAACTGCTGGTATCGGTGCAGAAGTTTTGCTGATAAATTATAATGACTATGTAGATCCATCCAAAGATGAATTTCAAACAGCGTTTGATCTAAACTGGAGAGTGGGCGTAGGCGGCATTTATGAAATGAGCAGACAGGCTGACGTATTTGCCGAACTCGCTTATCATTCTTCGGCTCCTAGCTGGACTTACGAAACAACAGATTCGTTCGGTGTTAAAAGAACATTTGAAAGAGTGTTCGATATGAGCGGAATAATGTTTAGGGTGGGATTCAGGTTTTATTATTAGGTTAAAATTCAAAGTTAAAGAGGCGGTATCAGTCAGCTGATGTCCGCCTTTTTTTTATTCTCCAATAAGTGTAACTACAATTTTCCTGCTTCCTCCGCGGTTTCTGTGCTCGCACAAGTATATGCCCTGCCATGTCCCAAGATTGAATTCGCCATTCTTAACCGGAATAGATAAACTGCTGCCGAGCATTACAGACTTTATATGAGCCGGCATATCGTCCGACCCCTCCGCATTATGATCATAATATGGAGCATTCTCAGGAACCATTTTATTGAAATGTTTTTCCATATCGCTTCTTACAGTAGGATCCGCATTTTCATTTACTGCAAGTGAGGCAGATGTATGTTTAATAAAAATGTGGGCGACGCCGGTCTTGATATCTCTTATCTCACCAAGCTGATCCATTATCTCGTCCGTTATGAGATGAAAACCTCTCCCTTTTGATTTAATACTGAATTCTTTCTGTAGACACTTCATATAATTCCGTGGTTATATTAACCAAAATATAAAAAAAGAATAAAGAGAATGCGATGATATTAAAAGTTATCCCTCTGACCACCGATTAAATAAAAACTTCGGAGTCCTGTATTATGCTGGCCGCCCGCTGGAAGATAGGCAGGTTCGTTACCACTTCACCCCTCCATAACTCGATGTTGAGACCGGCAGCCGCCGGTCGAAATCCGGAGCTGCAGGACAATGGATGATTGCTAATGTTGAGTCCGATCTCTGTCTAGCCACTAAAAGCCGCCCTACAAGTAATTCATCCCAAAATACTGCCATTCATCAAAAAATATAATAATTTGGTTAGAATTAATTAAAACTTTCTTTTAATTTGAATTTGAATTTTACTTAAAGACTGAAATCCTTAGACTTGATTCCTCAAATACATATCTATTTTCAAAAACAATATTCCGTACTATTATGAAAAAAAATCTATTATTCTCTGCGATTGTATTCCTGTTTGTATTATCATTAAATATAAATGCACAGGATAAAACTGAACCCGATTCCTTGAAAAATATTCAGATGAGCGGGCTGTCTTTCAGGAGCATTGGTCCTGCTATTACCGGAGGAAGGGTAGTTGCCCTTGCAGTAAATCCCTTCGATCATAGTGAATACTTTGTCGGTTCGGGACATGGTTCATTATGGAAAACTACAAACAGCGGAGTTACATTTTCTCCCGCATTTGATAATCAGAATTCTTATGCGATAGGAGCAATAGCTATCGATCCGACAAACCCTAATGTAGTCTGGGTTGGGACCGGGGAAAACAATAACCAGAATAATGTTATATACGGCGATGGTGTTTATAAAAGTGAAGACGGCGGCCAAAGCTGGAGCAATACAGGACTGAAAGAGTCCAGACAGATCGGCGGAATTGTTGTTGACCCTAAGGACGGCAATATAGTTTATGTTGCTGCTTATGGCCCCTCCAGGGTTTCCGGCGGCGATAGAGGTGTATACAAAACTACCGACGGCGGCAAAACATGGAATAATGTTTTATCAGTCAGTAAATATACAGGCGCTTTTGAAATTCATATGGATCCCAGGTACTCAAATATCCTTTATGCTTCAATGCATCAGAGGATGAGAAACCTGTATACCGGAGTGTACGGAGGACCTGAGAGCGGGATCTACCGCAGTACCGATAGCGGCGCAACCTGGGATAAAATGAGTAAAGGACTTCCATCAGCTGACATGGGAAGAATAGGAATTGCAATTTCTCCCGTTAACCCTGATATTCTTTATGCGATTGTTGAGGCTGCAAAAGAAGGCGGAGTCTACAAGAGTACCGATAGAGGTGTGAGCTGGTCGAAACAGAGCAGTTATGTTTCTTCTTATGCGTTTTATTTTCAGAAACTTTTCTGCGACACAAAGAATGTGGACCGTGTATACAGTATGGACGTTTTTATGCAGGTCAGTAATGACGGCGGAAAGAATTGGGAGAATTTAGGCGAGGCTAAGAAACACGTTGACAATCACGTTTTATGGATTGATCCTGATAACAATGATCATCTGATCGCTGGCTGCGACGGCGGTGTCTACGAAACCTACGACCAGGGAAAGAACTGGGATTTTAAGGATAATATACCTATTGCTGAAATCTATAAAGTAACAACCGATAACGATCTTCCTTTTTACAATGTTTTTGCAGGTTCACAGGATAACAGCAGTTTTGGAGGTCCTTCGCGTACAATAAATACAGGCGGAATAACCAACCAGGACTGGTATTATACCTGTTCGGGTGATGGTTTCCAGACACAGGTTGACTGGAAAAATCCTAACATAATATACTCTGAATCTCAGAACGGAGGCCTTGTTCGCTTCGATAAGAAAAGCGGCGAGAGGTTATATATTAAACCTTATGACTTTGCCGATACTGCTTACAGGTTCGACTGGGATGCAGCTTTGCTTATTTCAAAATATGATAATCATAGATTGTACTTCGGTGCCAACAAATTATTCAGAACGGATGACCAGGGAAGCACCTGGAAAATTATTAGTCCAGATCTTACAAGAGGTGTTCCGCCAGAGATGCAGGACTTGATGGACAGATCATGGAGTATAGATGACCTGGCCCGCAGAGGCTCGATGGCTCAGCTAAGTGCAATAGCGGAATCCCCCCTTGATGAGAACCTGCTGTTTACCGGCTCAGGTGATGGGTTGATTTATTATACAACGGATGGAGGTAAGAACTGGAATAAGGCATCAACTCCCGGATTGCCGGAGTACGCCAGGATAGAACAGATTGCTCCATCGCACTTCGATAAAAACCTTGCGTATGCTGCCTGTGAGAATTTTGTTGCAGGCGATTTCAAACCATACGTTTATAAAACTACCGACGGCGGAAAATCGTGGTCCTTGTATAACGGAAACCTGCCGGATTATGGAAGCACCTTTACGATTGCCGAAGATAATGTTGACAGGGACCTTCTGTTCATCGGCACACAGTTCGGTGTTTTCTTCACTGTCGACGGCGGTCACGAATGGATCCCGCTTAAGAACGGACTTCCGACCGAAATGGTTATGGACCTGACAATTCAGCGGAGAGAAAATGACCTCGTCGTATCAACATTCGGAAGAGGAATATATATACTCGATGATTATTCGCCTCTGAGATATATGTCGAAAGAAAACCTCAAAAAAGACGCCTATCTTTTTCCCGTAAAAGATGCTTTGATGTTTATTGAAGCTCAGCCATATGCTTTCCCCGGCGTGGGCTTTATGGGTGCAAGTTTTTATAATGCTCCCAATCCGGATTTCGGAGCAGTCTTTACCTATTATCTCAAAGACGAAATTAAATCATTGAAGGAACAGAGAAGGGATGAGGAAAAAGAAAAACAGAAGAAAAATGAGAAGATAAAATACCCGACTTATAATCAGTTGTTTAATGAGAAGGAAGAACCAGGCGCATACCTCCTGTTCACCGTTTCCGATGCCCAGGGAAATGTTATAAGGAAAATAAAGACTGAGCCCAAAAAAGGAGTGAACCGCATTACTTGGGATTTCAGATACAATCCCTTTACACCTGTCTCTTTAAAACCATTTGATGATTCCGTTCCGTGGAATGAGCCGGATAGAGGCTATATGGTTGTGCCGGGAACATACCAAGTATCGCTTTCAAAGTTCCAGGATGGGAAATTTACTGAACTTGTTGCCCCGCAGGAATTTGTATGTAAATCAATCAACCTTGCTTCTCTGCCAGCTGAAGACCAGCAGTCGCTTGATACGTTCAATAAGAAAGTTGCTGAACTCACAAGGGCAATCTCCGGAGCAGACGAGTACAGGAAATCACTGGATGATAAAATTAAATATTTCAAGAAGGCTGTAATTGACGGCGCAGAGGTTCCGGAGGAAACTTATAATACTGTATTGAAAATTGAAAAAGATCTGGATGATTTTAACCGCAATCTCAACGGTGACCCCATCAGAGCAAAAATTGAAGGCGGGTCTCCAACCTCCGTAAAAGAAAGGGTGGATCTTGTAACATCAGCATTATGGACAACGACGTCTGCCCCCACAACAACCTACGAACAATCCTATGATGCTGCCGCTTCTCAATTTGATGGTCTGCTCAGCCAGCTGAAGTCGATCGACGGAGAGGTTAAAGCACTTGAATCAGACCTGGAGAAATACGGAGCTCCATATACACCAGGAAGGTTCCCGGAATGGAGAAAATCAAGATAACAATAAGCATAATATAAAAGTAACAAGATTAACGGTTACGGAAATTATTGAAGGCAGCTTTAGCATAAGGCTGCCTTTTTTTATGAACTATACAATATCATTTTAGCTGGTGAATTAGAGATGAACCGTCTTTTCTCCGTGTATAATACTAGCATAATCCGCTCTTCTTCCATCGCTCCACTATTGAATTCTGCATTGAAAAGAGGATCTTCATATATGAAGTTCTTTACTGGAAACACCTGCAGACTCACTTTTCTAAAATAATTCCTTCAAATCCCGCTCTTTTTTAATTGATTCCCTATTGCAGGATAGGCCAGTTTGATTATCTTGAGGTGTGTTAAATCTGAAAAAATTTAACTAACTTCTCTGATACACAAAACCATATTCTTTCTTTCTCCCGGCAGTTATCGGAGTGTCATTTAATTTGCAGATAACTTTTATCCAATAATGTTAGCCTTAAAATGATCGGAAGTACAATACTTCATTATAAAATTACAGAGAAGCTCGGGGAAGGCGGAATGGGTGTGGTATATAAAGCTAATGATCTTGAGCTTGACAGGGTAGCTGCTCTTAAATTCCTGCCTCATCATATAGCAGTAAATGAAGAAAGTCTCAACAGGTTCAGAACGGAAGCAAAGGCAGCTGCAGCTCTGAACCATCCGAATATTACAACAATCTATTCAATTGAAAAAAGTGATGAAAAGGGAGGCAATCCGAGAGTCTTTCTTGTAATGGAATACATTGATGGCGTTGAACTTAAAGACAGGATCAAAGAAGGAAAAGTTTCTTACGATGAAGCCCTGGACATTGCTATTAAAATTTGCCAGGGCCTTGAGGCGGCACATAAAAAAGGTGTTGTACACCGCGATATTAAATCATCCAATATAATGGTAACGGATGATGGGGCAGTTAAGATAATGGATTTCGGGCTGGCGAAACTGGGAGGCGGTGAAAATCTGACAAAACTGGGAACTACCCTCGGAACAATCTCATATATGTCCCCTGAGCAGACAACCGGGGAAAACGTCGATCATCAGACAGACATCTGGTCGCTTGGAATTGTAATGTATGAACTATTTACAGGACAGCTGCCGTTTAAGGGCGATTATGACCAGGCGGTTGTCTATTCGATATTAAATGAAAATCCCCGGGGACTGAAATCCTTTAATGAAAATATTCCGGAGCTATTAGAATCAATAATATTTAAATCCCTTGCAAAAAATAAAGAGGACCGGTACCAGTCGGTTACAGAACTCCTTAACGATCTGAAATTACTGCGGGTATCTCCCGAAGCCTCGATGAAATCATCCTCCCGGCAGTTTTCTTTTATAACTCAGAGTGCCAGTGAAAAAAAAGCGCCGCTTCTTAAATCGACTGCATTAAGGTGGGCTGC
Organism: uncultured Ignavibacteria bacterium; assembly: GCA_963832715.1. GTDB lineage: Bacteria > Bacteroidota > Ignavibacteria > Ignavibacteriales > Ignavibacteriaceae > DATFVA01. The sequence goes on from CAWHVB010000006.1 coordinate 240,213, forward strand.
TGTTATTGTCCTGGTAATCCTTACTGGATTTTTATTATATGATTATATATCCCGTGCAAATAGTCCGGGAGGCAGTGATGCATCCTTAGTACCCGCTGAAAAACATATTGCTGTACTTCCATTCAGCATCATAGGATCCGGAGAAAAATCTATTGCTGACGGTTTGAGTGAGATAATCACAAGCAAACTTTCGCAGCTGGAACAGTACAAAGAAAAATTATGGATTGTACCTGTAAGTGAGATGCAGAAGAGTAAAGTCTCTTCTCCCGAAGATGCATTAAATGCCTTTGGCATAAACCTGGCAATTACCGGAAGCATGCAAAAATTAAATAACCGGTGGCAGTTAATACTCAACCTCATCGATCCCTCACAAAAACGACAGATTAGTTCAAGAGTTATAGACGAACCGCAGACTGAAATATCTACAATACAAGATGAAGCTGTTCTCAAAGCTGCCGAAATGCTCAATCTGCCGGTTGAGGAAGAAATCCGGAACAGGCTGAAGGCAGGTGAGACCAGCAATTCTGCTGCAAATGATTTTTACCTGGAAGCGAAGGGCAACCTTCTTAATTTTTCAAATACCGATAACCTTGCAGCAACAATCCGGCTGTTGAATAAAGCTATCGCTGCAGATTCCGGATTTGCCCTTGCTTATGCAGGCCTGGGAGAAGCATACCTTAAGCTTTATGCTAAAACAAAAGATATCACCCTTGTTGACAAGGCAAAAGAGAATTGTATTAAGGCAGATAAGTTAAATCAAAACCTGGCACAGGTACATATTACTTTAGGAAGCTTATACACTGAAACGGGCAAATACCCTGAAGCAAACAAGGAATTTTTGATTGCCCAGGATATAGATCCTTCTGATGTTGATGCATACCAGGGACAGGCCACTGCTTACAACAAACAGGGAAAACTGGATGAAGCTGAATCAATTTATAAAAAAGTAATAAAAATGAGACCCGACTACTGGGCAGGATATAATCACCTAGGAGTGTTCTATTACCTGCACGGTAATTACAAGGAAGCAGCTAAACAGTTTGAACAGGTAATAAAAATGACGCCTTTAAACGCCGCTGCATACAGAAACCTTGGGGCAATGTATTACTATATGGATCAGAAGGCTGATGCTATCGTTATGTTCAAACGGTCTATAGAGATAAAACCTGATTACAGCGTTTACTCTAACCTTGCTACCCTTTATTATTATGAGGGACTTTACAGGGATGCTGCATCGATGTATGAGAAGGCTTTAAAACTCCAGGATTCCGATTATAGTGTCTGGGGATATCTCGCAGGAGCATACAGGCAGAGCTCTGCCGATTCATCCAAAATCATTTTTGCCTTGAGGAAAGCAAAAGCCCTGGCTGAAGAGCAGCTTAAAGTTAACCCTGTCGATCCTCAGGTGCTTACAAATATTGCAAGCTACTGTACTGAGTTGAACCTGGCTGATAGTGCAAGGACAATTATCAGAAAGGTCGAATCACTAAACCCGAAAGATGTCAACGTTATGGTTCTCATCAGTGAGGTGTATGAGCAGCTGAAGAATAGAGATAAGGCCCTGGAGTGGGTTAAGAAAGCATTAGACAACGGGTATGCTGTAGAAGAATTAGATCATATTCCTGAATTGAAAAACCTTAGAACAGATAATCAGTTCAAACAAATAATACTAACAAAAAAATAATTAACGGAGGTACGTATGAAAGAAGTCAACCTGAATAAAGGTGATTTCTGGTATGACAACAAGGTTGTCCGTAGTCTTGGGATGGGAGATGGAAAACATATCCGCTTTACTGCAAAAGATAAAAATTACAGTTTAGAAGTTATACACCCGGATAAATCTGCTTCACAGTTTCCTGTGCCTGATGATGGTAAGTACCATACATTCGAGATCAAAGGAACAAAGAATCAGCAGTATACTTTCAAGCTGAACCAGACAGAGCCGCCTGTTACTGTTCCTCAAATGATAGTGACAGTAGATTAAGTTTAATCTAAAGTTAGTACAGGAAAATTTATAAGTCACTCTGAAGACAAAAATCCGACTAAAAACGAACTTCCCGGTTTAAATTTTCCTGTATCTAAGCGGGCATATACCATTTCACTATTTAAGAAAATGAAAGCCGGGAAGAATTATGACGTAAAGTGATTAAGCTCATTATTCAACCCAGTCTGCAATAAAAATATTTGTATCACCCTGTTTTTTTCCAAACCGGTTGGAAGCAAAAACAAGTTTCTTCCCATCGCGGGTGAACATCGGGAATCCGTCGAAAGATTCATTAAATGTAATCTGTTCTAAACCGGTACCATCGACATTAACCATATAGATATCAAAGTTTCTTGCAGTCTCACTATTCAGATTTGAAGAGAAAATAATTCGCTTGGCATCCGGGAAGAAAAAAGGAGCGAAACTTGCTTTACCGAAATTCGTCACCCGCTTCATATTTTTTCCATCTGCATCCATAACATAGAGTTCCAGAGCAGTAGGTCTTACAAGTCCGTTCTGTACAAGATCATTATAGTCCTCGAATTCCTTTTCTGTCTTCGGTCTGCTTGCACGGAAAACTATTTTAGTTCCATCCAGTGAAAAGAAAGGTCCGCCGTCATAACCTTTTTGATGGGTCAGCCTTGTCTGATCGCTGCCGTCAAGATTCATGGTATATATCTCAGGGTCGCCGTCTCTTGTAGAAGTAAACACAATCTTGTCGCCGACAGGAGATACAGTGGCCTCAGCATCATAACCCTCCGTATCGGTCATCTTTCTTAGATTAGAACCATCCGGTTCAGCGGTATAGATATCAAACTGCGGGTAAAGTTTCCAGACGTATCCCCTTGAAAAATCGGGCGGAGGAGGACAGTTTTTATCAGCACCGAAGGTCGATGCATAGATTATAGCAGTATCACCCGGAAGGAAATAGGAACAGGTCGTTTTCCCCTCACCATTGGATACCATGGTTATGTTGCTTCCGTCAATCCCCATCTGAAATATCTGATCGCACGGGAGTTCGCCGCGGTTGCTCTGGAATATTAATTTCTGTTCATCGAAGGAAAGGTAGGCTTCCGCATTCTCACCTTTATTGGTAAGCATTTTTATATTCTGAAGATGTTTTTCCCCTTCCATCCTGTAAGGATCGTCTGAATCCTGGGCAGACAAAAATGGTGTTAAAATTACAAGGAGCAAAAATAGCGAGAGGTATTTCATGTTTTTTTTCTCTTTTATGATAGGAAATTATATTCTTACTAACTTAAATATTCTAAGCTGAAATTCACTCAGCATCCCCAAATTCCTGCATGTACAAAATCCAAAAGTTATTCAGGGACATGCACCAGGAAATATTCTTTTGCTGATTCACCAATTGTTTTTGCTTCATTCATCGTCATATGCATATCATCAGGTGTATCATCTTCGTGTCCGGCCTCAACAATAGCAAGATCAGCACCCTTAGCCTGTTTAGCAAGATCGTCGCAATAGGCAGTATCGCCCCCGTAACATATTTTAATACCATTATGAGTAAAAGAATAACCAAGCGCAGGAACCTGTCTCGTTGTAACTCCATCGTGCAGGTATTCTTTATGGATCACAGGGAAAGGGCGGATAGTAATATTTTTCCGTTTAAAATTAGTGGGACGTTTTACTACATTAAGGTTTATCTTATAGGGCATGGTTCCGGCATAAACCTTATTAAAGGCGCTATGAATGCTTTCGATTTCCACGCACCCGTCTGGATAGTGAATAGAGAGCGGGGAAGTCTTGTGCATAACCCTCATATAAGTTAAAAGGGCCCACACCCCGCCCACATGATCATGATGGCCATGTGTAACAAACACGTCTGAGATACCAAGGATCTGCTTCATTCCGATTTCGTGGTTTAGGTCCCGGAGTATACCGTCTCCCGGGTCGACCACAAAATAATTATCTCCGCCTTTTATAAGAATACCGGTTGCCACATTCGGAATGGAGCAGAATATCTTTATTGAAAAATCTTTTTTCTTCCAGTTGATCGGGTATTTTTGAGGGGCCATACTTAGTTATTCGATTTATTGTATTTACATGTCTTGATATTTTTACAGCGGGCGAAAATATTGAATGAATAACTTTCTACATCAAAACCAAGTTCACTGCTGATCTTTTCGGGAAGCTCTTTTACAGCAGGGTCGGCAAATTCCACGATCCTCCCGCAGTCCACACAGATCAGGTGGTCGTGACGCTGCTTCTTAAAGTTGCTTTCATACCTGGTAAGGTTTTCGCCGAAGTTTCTTTTACTGATCAGATCGCACTGAACCAGAAGCTCAAGGGTTTTATAGACTGTAGCCCTGGAGACTCTTGAATCCTGATTCTTCATCAGGATATATAGATCATCTGCACCGAAATGACCTTCGTAATCAAGTGCGGAATCCATTACTTCAAACCGTTCGGGAGTTATCCTGTTTTTTTCACTTTTAAGGAACTCTCTGAAAATTTCAGTCGCCTGTGGATGTTTCAATTTCATTACTCTTTTGACATATCAAAAATATTATGGAATAGTTATAATAGCAAGGAGTTATCTGACCTGTAAAGCGAAACGCTGTTTCGCTTATTTGAAAACTTGTAAAGCGAAACGCCGCTTCGCTTATATTTGTTTCAACTGAAACCAAGTGCTCTAAGGCCGTTAACCGTAATAAAAGTAAGTATGTAAGCTGTAGAAGTAAATATCAGTATCTGTAAAAGGGGAATCCGCCACCCGCCTGTTTCTTTCCTGGAAACAGCTACAGTAGAAAGACACTGAAGAGCGAATATAAAAAACACAACAAGCCCCATAATTGTGGAGGTGGTAAATAATTTCTGATTAGTGCCCTCAATCTCAGCCTGTCTCATTGCTTTAATCATTGAATTCTGGAAATTATCGCTTTTATCATCCGTTACTTTAAAGATCAGAGCAAGTGAGCTTACAAATACCTCACGGGCTGCGAAAGCCGCTATCAAAGATACGCCAACTCTCCAGTCCATACCGATCGGGGTCATCACAGGCTGAATAAATTTCCCGAGATCAGCTGCGTACGAGGATGCCAGCCTTGCTGCCGCCTGGGTTTCAACCAGTTGATCACCTGATAAATTATGTGTATCGATCTGCGGATTCGTATTAGGAAAATAAGTAAGGAACCAAAGAACTATTGAAAAGGCGAGGATAATTGGTCCTGCCTTTCTCAGATAGTGTTTTGCGTTATGATAAGTGTTTATTGCAATAACTTTAACCTTGGGTTTCCTGTATGCCGGCAGTTCAAGTATAAACGATGAATTATCTTCAGTCCTAATAAGAGTGTTCTTAAATTTATTAATGATCCCGGCTACTGTAACAGAAGAGACAACACTGAAGATATAAATACAGGCAAGCATTATACCTCCCAGCCACGATTTATCACCGGGAAATAGAAAAGCGATCAGGAGGGCATAAACAGGAAGTCTTGCGCTGCAGCTCATTAACGGCAGTATAAATATTGTAAGGAACCTTTCCCTTTTATTTGGTATTGTCCTGGTAGCCATCATTGCGGGGATCGCACACGCAAATCCCGAGAGCATGGGGACGAATGATTTTCCATTCAAACCTATTTTAGATAATGGTCTGTCTATCAGCATTGCACCTCTGGCCAGGTAACCGCTGTCTTCTAGAAGTCCGAGTATAAGGAATAGTATCAGGATCTGGGGAACAAATACCAGCACCGAACCGGTTCCACTTATAATACCATTTGCTAACAGATCTCCGTACCAGTTATGACCAAGGAGATCGAAAGCGGCGCCGGACAAAAACCCGAAAGCCGAATCGACTATATCCATTAGAGGTTCAGCAAGCCAGAAAATAGAGGTAAAAGTTACCGCCATTATAAGGAAGAAGAAAAATATTCCCCAGATCCTATGCAGCAGTAGCCTGTCTATCTTTAAGGTCGTCCTGTCAATCTGTTTACATTCAATCTTCGCTTTAGGATTGATTAATATCCTGAGCTGTTTGTTCGCTTTTACGAGGTTAACTTCGGGATGTGCTTCCGTTTTGGTCAGCACTTCCTGCTCAATAATCTCTATCTCCTTATACATTGCCAGCAACCCGCTGAACGAACCTTCACCATTCATGCGTGTGATCAGCTGTTTATCTGCGGGACTCTGGCGATTGACACGAAGTTCCATTTCGCTTACAAGATCATTCACTCCGGTTCCCGTCCGGGGATCAACATTTACGACAGGGCAGGATAGTAATTCCGAAAGCTTAGAAGAATCGATACCATAGCCCTTCCTCTTTAACAGATCAAGCATAGTTAAAGCGACTACAATGTTAAATTTGCAGGAAAGCAGTTGTTTTACAAGTAAAAGATGCCTGGAAAGCTGGCTGGCATCAACAGTTACAACAATAAGATCGGGTGTACCGAGCCGCGGATGAGAATAGAGAGAATTGATTGAAACTGCTTCATCCGGTGAGCCCGGGAGGAGACTTATAATTCCGGGAGTATCCACAACATTAGCATCATAGCCGAACCTCTCCAGTACCCTGCAGATAGAGTACTCAACAGTGGCGCCCGGATAATTTACCGTCTTATAATTTTTTCCGCTAAGATAGTTGAATAAAGTAGTTTTCCCCGAGTTGGGAGGACCAACCAGCGATACAAGCGGAATGGAACTTATTGTCTGAACATTCATGAAAGTTTAATACAATCTGCCTCGTCTTTGCGAATAGCAATCAGAGTTCCCCTGACTGCAAATGCCAACGGATCATTGAATATAGATTTGTTTATCAATTCTATTTCCTGACCGGGAGTGAATCCGAATTCGAGTACTCGTCTTGATGATGGATGCTTCTCATCGATCTCGTCTATTATACCTATTTCTCCGCACTTTAATTCTGCAGCAGTTTTCATTTTTAATCCAAAATAGTAAGAATTACAATATTATTTAGATTTAGTCTACATAAAAATAGCTCTATTCATAAAAATTGTCAAGAGAATTTTTATAATTCATTATCGCAATTGTGTTTAATATATTTATCGGAATCTTTATCTTATTACGAATATATTTGACGGATTTAAACTAGGTAATTGCCTAAAAGAGACTAAATCCTAATTAGCACAATAATTGATATTAAATTCAGTGCTGATCAGAAAGAAGGAAATTCTAATTGAAATCTTCCGGAAAAACTTCGATTAAGGAATCGGAATTTAATATTACCGACCTCTCGGTAATTTACCATTTGAACCATCAAACGGGGAAATATGAATTTATCAGTTCAGAAATTTATAATCTGGCGGGGTATACCTGCGCCGAAATCAATGAGATAGGATTTGAGAACATTGTTAAGGAAGTATCTGAAATTACTTCAGATGATTTTTCCTCAAGGGACAGCGATCTTATCGGCAGGGAAGCCAAACATTATTCTGCTAAATATTTAGTAATTACAAAAGACGGAAGAGAAACCTGGCTGCAGGATAAAGCCACAAGATTCATAGATACTTTCGGTAATAATCTTTTCAGCGTGGGAACTCTTAAGAAATACACTGAGGCGGACAACCTTGTTGAAAAGTTTAAATATTCAAATGAGAATTTAGAAACAGTATTCGACCTGGCAAACCTTCTGATACTCGTAATTGATGAGGACCAGAAGATACGAATGATAAATAAAAAAGCCTGCGACCTGGTAGGTATTCAGCAGGAGGAGATTCTTGGTAAAGAATGGACTGCCCTGGTACCTGACAACCTTAAACGTGAGTTGAAAGAAAATATAGAGAAAACCTTCCGTGAAATTATACCTCCTCCTCAGAACAGGGAGATTGTCCTCATTTCAAAATCAGGTGAACCTAAGATAATCCAGTACAATAACGCCGTCCTGCGTGATGAGACAGGGAAGATCGTAAGGATAATGTCTCTTGGTATTGACGTTACCGAAAAGAAGAAAGAAGAAAAGATCCAGGAAGTTGTTTTCAGAATAATCCAGAATTCAAATGCTGAAAGCGACCTTGAAGAACTCTTTCATTTTATTCATTCCGGTATCAGCGAGCTGATGCTGGCAGAAAACTTTTACATCGCATTATATAACGAACAGGATGACCTGATCACCTTCCCTTATTTTATTGATAAATACGATAAAGATGCCCCTCCGATTAAATTCGGTAGGGGACTCACAGAGTATATTTTAAGATCAGGTAAAGCTGAATTAATTACAAGGGAAAGAGATAACGAGCTTGTTGAAGAAGGAGAAACCGAAGTTGTAGGAACACAGTCTGCTATATGGCTTGGCATCCCGCTAAAAATACGCGATCATACAATGGGAGCTCTGGTGGTGCAGGATTATGAAAATGAAGATACTTACACCGAAAAAGAAAAACAGATACTTGAAGTAGTATCCTATCCGATATCCCGGGCAATCGAAAGAAAAATAGTTGAGCAGGAAAGGAAAGAGTTAATACTGAAATTGAGTCAGCTTAATACCTCGAAAGATAAACTCTTCTCGCTGATTTCACACGATCTCAGGAGTCCTTTTAATTCCTTGCTTGGATTTTCTGAAATACTTACTACTGAATATGACAGCTTAACTCATGATGAAGTTAAGGAATATCTTAATGTAATATATGAAGCATCGAAAAATCTGTATGGAATGACCAACAACCTGCTTCAGTATTCGCGGTTCCAGGTGGGCAGAATTGATTTTCAGCCGGTTGAAATAAACCTTACGAACCTCTTAAAAAAGAACCTGAACCTCCTTAAGGGAAACGCTATCCGTAAAGAAATCTCACTCTCAGCCGATTTTAAGGCGGATGTTTTTGTATTCGCTGATGAAGATATGCTGAACTCAACCGTGCAGAATATTATTTCCAATTCCATAAAGTTTACCCAGCGAGGGGGAGAGGTGAAGATCAAAACCGAAGTTATTCCTTTCTTCGATGAAGCCACGCATGTAAAAGTCACTATCGAGGATAACGGAATCGGAATGAGCAGGAATGAGCTGGATAAAATTCTTTCTGAGGAAATAATAAGCACACCGGGTACAGAGAGGGAATACGGCACAGGACTGGGACTGCTGATTGTGAAGGAATTTGTTGAAAAGAACGGCGGAAGAATTGAAGTAAAGAGTAAAATTAACCAGGGTACCAGTTTTTCATTTACTTTGCCGGTTTCTGATCAATCTTAATACCCCGTACCTATTACAAAATTTCTTTATCACACGGGAATATTATTATTCTATTAAATTTAATTTTATATTAATTCTGCTTAAACCTTTTCTTAAACTATGAACGAAAAAGTTAGAATTCTTATTGTAGAGGATGAGAGCATTGTTGCTATCGATCTGAAAAGGACATTGGAAAATCTCGGGTACGAAATAGTTGAGATCGTTCGTTCGGGTGGAAAAGCTGTAGAGAAAGCCATAACCATTCTTCCTGATCTCATCCTTATGGATATAATGCTGGATGGTGAGATGACAGGAATCGATGCAGCCAGGGAGATAAGAAACCACGTCGATCTTCCCGTAATTTACCTGACCGCTTTTGCAAATGAGAGTACTCTTTCACAGGCTAAACTTACGCAGCCGTTCGGCTATATACTGAAGCCTTTCGATGAGAAAAACCTTACCTCCACAATTGAAATGGCCCTTTATAAACATAAGCTCGACAAAAAACTAAAAGAGAATGAAGAAAGATATAGAAGACTTGTAGAAAAATCGCCTGTTGCAATTGGTATTATATCAGGCAGAAAGGTCGTCTATGCAAATCCATACGCCGTGCAATTATTCGGTGCTGAATCTGAAGAAGAACTCAGGAATAAATACATCTTTGACTTTATCCAGGAAGAATATGTGGACCTCATTAGAGAAAGGATGCAGAAAATATTCAAACAAGGTGAGGTTGTTGAAGGCCGGAATGAACAGCTCAGGACCCTCGACGGCCGCGCAATAGACGTTGAGTTTGCTGCAATACCTACGATTTACCAGGATAATCCTGCTATTCAGGTGGTGATCAGGGACATCACCGAAATCAATAAAAAGGAAAAAATCCAGCAGGCTACCTTAAAGCTGCTCCAGGCAGCCAACAGTACCACCTCACTTAATGAATTATATGAGGTATTCCACGAAATCCTTGCAATGTACATCCCTGTTAATAATATTTACTTCGCGTTTTATGATGAAGAAAGAGATTGTCTCACTTTTCCATACTACCACGACCAGATCCAACCTCCTCTGAAAGAACGAAAATTCAATACAGGACTTACCGAATATGTTATTAACCTCGGCAGGATATTGCTCCTCAAACAAAATGATATCGATGAACTAATCGCTTCGGGTAAGGTAGAAACAAGCTGTCCCCATCTGCAAAGCTGGCTTGGAGTACCGCTCCAGGTACATGATAATAAGCTTGGAGCGATCGTCATAAAGGAATACTATAAAGAAAATCTGATCGGCGTGAAGGAGAAGGAGTTTCTTAACAGTATAATATTCCCTCTGTCAAGGGCAGTAGAAAAGAAACAGATTGAAGAGGAGAGAAAGGAGTATACAGAAACACTGAAAGGACTTAACGAGACAAAGGATAAATTCCTGTCCCTGATATCGCATGATTTGAAGGGTCCCTTTAATTCTTTGATGGGGTATACTGAAATATTAAAAAACGAGATTAATGATCTTAACTCCGATGAGAGGGACATTTTTATAGGCTCGATCTATGAATCGACAAGGCATATATACAATTTGCTGAATGATCTCCTTGAGTTTTCGAGGTTCTATCTCGGGCTGATAAAGATTGAACCGAGAGAAATTAATATAAAGAAACTAGTCGATGAGAACCTGAAACTGCTTGCTGCCTCTGCCCGTCAAAAAGACATTAAAATGGAAAATATCATCGAAAATCATTATTTCGTCCTTGCCGAGGAAGATATGATAAACTCCGTTATACGTAATCTTCTGACCAACGCGATTAAATTCACTAAAAATGGCGGAAGGGTTGAGGTTTCTGCTAAGCCCGAAGGCAGTCGCCTCTTAATATCGGTTTCCGACAACGGGGTCGGTATGGATCAGGATACTCTAAGTACTGTTTTCGATATAGTCTCGAAAAAATCAAGACCAGGTACCAACGAGGAAGAAGGAACGGGACTTGGTTTAATTCTGGCCAAGGAATTTGTTGAAAAAAACGGCGGCGAGATCTCGGTGAGAAGTGAGCCAGGAAGGGGATCAATTTTTACATTCAGCCTTCAATTTTTAGAAAAAGTATTCCAGCCTTAGCTCTAAAATCTGCCAAATCCTTAACATAGGCGTTCTTTTCTAAGAAATTACCTGCTGTGACAGCATGTTACCGGGTTAAAAAAATAGAAAAAAATCACAATTATCTTATTTGCTAAGAGCAAACAAATATTTTTTCTTTGTATATTTAATATACAATAGTTTTAATTTTCCTTTTTTTAAGGGAATTAAAAATTTTCAATATGTTTATCTCAGGAGGAGAAAATGTCACGATTGAAAAAACAAGTCCAGGACAAAATTGAAGCCTGGCGTCCACGTACAGCGCGTTTAGTTAAAGAATTTGGTAATGTTAAAATTGGGGAAGTGACTATCGAACAGGCAATTGGGGGTGCCAGAGGTATCAAAAGCCTTGTAACAGATATTTCTTATCTCGATCCGAATGAAGGAATTCGTTTCCGCGGTTTGACAATCCCGGAAGTCCTTGAAAAACTACCAAAAGTTCCCGGCGGTGAAATGCCTTATGTCGAAGGTTTTTTCTTCTTTTTACTTACAGGCGATATACCTTCGGAAGAAGATGTAAAGGAAGTTGCGGATGAATTCCGCAAAAGGTCTGATGTTCCTAAATATGTGTATGATATTTTGAGAGCGATGCCGGCAGATTCTCATCCAATGGTGATGTTTTCCGCAGCTATTGTATCAATGCAGCGCGAATCAGAATTTGTTAAAGAATACAATACCGGAAACCTGAAAAAGAACGATTACTGGTCACCTACTTACGAAGATGGTTTAAATCTTCTTGCAAAGATTCCAGGAATTGCAGCTTTTATTTACAGACTAAAATATAAAAATGGCGATATTATTGAATCAGATCCAAGCCTCGATCTCGGTGGAAACTTTGCTCACATGATGGGTATTAAGAAACCTTATGATGATGTAGCCAGGATGTATTTCATTCTACATAGTGATCATGAAAGCGGAAACGTCAGTGCTCATACAGGACACCTTGTTGCAAGTGCTCTTTCTGATCTTTACTACTCAATTTCTGCCCTGGTTGATGGTCTTGCCGGTCCATTACACGGACTTGCAAACCAGGAAGTCTTAAACTGGCTGCAGGGTGTTTACGACAGTATGGGAGGTAAGATCCCGACTGAAGAAGAAATGAAGAAATTTGTATGGGATACGTTGAAGAGCGGACAGGTTATTCCAGGTTTCGGGCATGCAGTACTGAGAAAAACTGATCCGCGGTATATGGCTCAGAGAGAATTCTGCTTAAAGCATTTACCAAACGATCCGTTATTCAAGTATGTAGATCTGCTCTTCAAAGTTGTTCCTCCGATTTTGGTTGAACAGGGCAAAGCTAAAAATCCATGGCCGAATGTTGATGCACAGTCAGGTGTTATTCAATGGTACTATGGTTTGAAGGAATATGATTTCTACACAGTTTTATTTGCTATCGGAAGATCCCTTGGGGTTGTTGCAAATATTATCTGGGATCGTGGACTCGGCTATCCGATTGAAAGACCAAAATCCATTACAACTGCTATGCTTGAAGCTATGGCAGGTATAGAGGAAATGGCGGAAGTAAAATAATAGATTTCCTTTCTCTGAATAAACCTTCAGAAAAACGTCACGGACAATTCCGTGACGTTTTTTTTTTGACAATCAGCTGTCTCAACATTCTCTTTAATAAATTATTATATTCCTTCTACAATTTTCTTTCTATTTTTTTTTGAAAAGTGAATAATGAACAATCAAACAACTTCATCTTTATCCGACATTAACGATAAACTTCTTGCTGGAAAAGCTGCATTAGAGAATACCGAGGCTGAAACTCTGATACTCGATCTACAGGTGGAATTCGGCCGCGCGGTGACTGATAAACATTTCAGCATTAAGGCTGAAACCGATATGTGGGTGAATATATTAGAGGGATTATTCAGCAGCGGGTTTGCAGATCTTTTTATGGAGAAGATTGAAAAAGATTCTTTTTTTGCTTTCGGTGAATATCTTGCTTCATTGCCGGCTGAATCCGACCCCAAAATCATTTCTATTATTCATAACTACCTTAATCTCTTTCGTTATTCGGCATTTCTTCAGAAAATCTATAACGAAAGAAGATGGGATAACTTAACTCTTGCTCTTATCATTCAGAGCTCTTATACATTCGATATTTTATTTGAACAGAGAGTCAAACAGTATAAGAAGAAAAATTTATTCCGCGTGATCAGCGATCGTAAGACCATTGATTATAACTGGCAGAAGACCTCAGATATAGTTTCAGCATACGGTTCATCTATTAAGCATTTATTTTATGAACTTCAGAGTGAAAATAAGTTCGCGGCCTTCCTTCTTGAAAATAGTCCCGATATGGTATTTCTTGATCTTGCCTGTTTAACATCAGGAATCGTGAATGTTATGATCCCGGCAAATTCAGTTCCTGAACACATCAGCTTTATTCTGAACCAGACAAAGGCTCCCTTCCTTTTAGTCAATGATGAAAAGCAGCTCTCAAAAATCAGATCGATAAAACACCAGATCCCTGATCTAAAGATTGCAGTAATGCTTAAAGGAAACGCCACGGAAGATTGGGTAATTAATTTTGAAGAATTTAAAAGCTATGGCATCCGGTGATAAAATAAAGAATGACGCTGTGATTAAACCGGATTCGCTTGCTACGCTCATGTATACCTCAGGGACAACAGGTGAGCCGAAGGGAATAATGTTTTCTCACACTAATATTGTCTATAAAAGATTCTGCCGCGCAATGGCGATTCCTGCTATCGGTGAAGACGATCGATTCCTCGCCTTCCTTCCCCTTTATCATACGTTCGGAAGATGGCTGGAAATGGCAGGCGCGATCTTCTGGGGTGCCGAATATTGTTTTATGGAGAATCCTGCTGTTGAAACGATGATCGAGAATATGAAGCTGATTAAGCCCACTATTTTTATCTCTATTCCCAAGAAATGGATCCAGCTCTATGAGTATATAACGACAAGAGTTGACATTGAAGAAGAGGACGAAGATAAAATAAAGCAGACCGTCAGCGATGTAACCGGCGGATCACTCAGATGGGGAATTTCTGCTGCCGGCTATCTGCCGCCGGATGTTTTCAGGTTCCTGCAAAGATATGGCGTGGAATTAATGAGCGGATTTGGAATGACCGAAGCAACAGGGGGAATCACAATGACCCCGCCTTTTGAATACCGCGAAAATTCCCTTGGTAAAGCGCTGCCGGGCATGGAAATTAAACTGAATGAGGATGGTGAAATATTAATCCGTGGCGCATATGTGATGATAAATTATTATAATCAAAAACCGGAAGAAACATTCGACGAAGAGGGGTGGCTCGCAACCGGCGACATCATGCGGATGGATAAAGATGGATTTATTGAAATTATAGATCGGAAAAAAGAGATATATAAGAATGTAAAAGGGGAAACCATCGCACCTCAGAAAATTGAAAATCTATTTCGTGATTTTGAATTTGTCAGGCAGGTTTTTCTCGTGGGGGATCATCGCCCTTTTAATTCTGTTCTGATCTTTCCTGACCTTGAATCCGTATCTTCTCCTCTCATAGGTATGGATGAACAACAACGGCAGGAATATTTTTCATCTATAATTGTTACAGTAAACAATTTTCTCGCACCTTTTGAAAGGATACTGGATTTTAGATTAATCGACAGGGCGTTCAGTGATGCACATCGCGAGCTCACTCCTAAGGGAACTTACAAACGCAGAATTATAGAAAAGAATTTTGACGCGATCATAAATTCCATGTACAAGAAAGATCATTTGTCTCTTCCGCTTGGCAGGTATGAAGTTAAAATACCTAACTGGTTTTTACGTGAGAAAGGGGCATTAAGCCGGGATGTGATTCTTGCTGATAATGTTCTTTCTATACCCAAAGTTAAATCTTCTCTGGTCATTAAGATTCTTAAGGGGGATCAGAATGTATTTCAAATAGGGAACTATTCTTACCTGATAAATTCGAAGCAGATCGACCTTCAGGATTTACTTACAAACCCCTTCTACTTCCTCGGTAATGTTCAGCTTGTAGATTTTGCCGGACAGGGAATTTTTAGATGGTTCAGAAAATCAGAAGCTGAAAAGGATATCGAATTTGTTGAACGGGTCGTTCCCGTTAGTCCTGATAATGAAATGGTGGATAATTTTGCGGGGATCTCAGAATCCGGGGAAATATCAATTTCGGCTCTGCATTATGCTGCCGTTCTGCTGCAATCGGAACAAATAAAAGAAAATGAAGAATCAATAAAATATTTCAGTGACATACTTAAGGATACTGCTTCAAACCATTACAAACTTGCCGTTGAAATCGCTTTCCGTCCTAATCTGCTGAACAATGTTGCAGTACAAAGGAAAATGTTCAGTGCCGCTCTTCAGACCTTAAGGAAAGACAATTTTCTGAAACTTTTGAGTTTGTATACACAAATCGATCCCAAATTTTTGAATGATGAAATAATAACTGAGATTAATATTGTCAGCCGGGGCGGTGATAACCTTAAGGAAATTGAAAGTGTGCTGCAAAATCTGATTCAGTCAACGACGCCAAAAACAGATTTAAGCGAAACAACCATCCCGCAGCTTTTTAAACTTCTTGTTAGTTATGGCATTAACCATCCGCTTAGTTTTGAAAGGATCAGGAGAACCTTTCTGCTTCAGGAATTGTATGGTCTGAGGAAGGATATCCGGGATATTGCTCAAAAATCAAGGTTGGAAATCAGAAAACTATTTACTGCCTGGCTTGGAGAAGTTCAGCGTGTTGCGATTGATCCTGAAACAGGGGAAGAGTACCGGTGGGATGATGTTTTAATATTCGATCAGGAAATTTCGGAAAGCGATCAGTTAATTCTTAAAAAAGCAATCAGCGGAAACCAGATTATCCGTGAAGCAATTTTTCTTTTCAGCGGTGGTGTCCTTGTTTCTCTCAATAATATTTTACCCTCTGGGGTTTGGATCAGCAGTTATTCTCAGATTGAAAACAGGTCGGTATTTCGTGTTACGGTACAAACCAGGTTTCAGGGCGGGTTCGATATAGCTATACACCTCAACAGGAATACTTCTGTCGAGGATATTGAAGAGGAAATAAAATGGAAAGTTATTGCAGGGACGGAATTGTACGATGATAAGCTGGCTGCAAAGTTCGGCGGGTTATGGGAGGGATATAATTTATGGACTGAAGAATTTATAGGCGATGAATCGATTGAAAGGTTTATCCGGCGTGAATATAAACTTAATGATGAAGCTGCTTATGAAAAACTGCGCAATCTCTGGAAATTCTTTGTCTGGAACGGGGCAGCAGCATATTTTAAATTCTGGAGGTTGTCTGGTATGAAGACAGAGCTTGCAAATATTACACCCGACGGAATAATCGTGTCTTCTCATGATTATCAGACAGGCTGCATCATAACTTCTTTTTATAAAAGGGAACAAACAGATACGATACTTAATTTGATAATGAATTTTTATGAGAGCTTTGTAAAACAAACGGAAGAAAGGTACCCTCTTATAAAAAAAGCTTCTGTGTGGAACGCGATTTTTTCGGGCATTATCGAAGCAGATGGCGTTGAAAACGGGATAAGTTTAATTAATCAATTCGCGGAAGAACTCGAAAAATCAGGAATCCCGGTTAGGAATGAAATCATTAACCGTATCAAATCCTTTATCCGGAATGTGAGAGATCATGGTTTTCTGCCTAAACAGCTTTATTTTGCAGTTAAACGATTCCATCGCTGGTACAAGCTAAATAAAGATGCATCCCTCTCAGCTCAGGCAGAAATGATCTTCGAACTCTATGAGACTTATCATCTTTTCGATCTTGAAGAACAATATCCGGCTGTAAGAACAAGGTTCTTCCTTGAAACGGTTTTCTATGATTCTGCGCAGAGGTTTAAAGATGTTTTAAGCGAATTGGCCGTAAAGCAGCGACATCGTAAGATCTCCAAAGAGGAATCTCTTAAACTTATATCTGCGCTTAATTTTGAATTTGAACCGGACGAAAAAGAAAATTATTTCATTACCCGGTTGGGCTATCCGCATCTTAAACCATCAGATTCTGCAGAGCTGTTAAAAATAAAATCCGAGCTTGCAGGGCAGCCTAATCTTGTAGTTCAGCTGCAGGATGATGATGGGAATATGTTCCTCATCAGGAACCCGGTAAATCCAAAGGAAATCTCAAAACTCCATCAGCTCTTCCTCGAAGCAAATCTTACGGTTAACTTCAGGCCGGAGCATCAATATCTGGTTGCAGTATCTCAGCGCGGATTTATCATCGGTGGTTTGTTCTATAACCGGAGCGATGAGGAAACTGTTCATATGGAAAAAATCGTCGTCTCTAACCGTTACAGGCGCAAAGGTATCAGCGAGGGTTTAATGAATGAGCTTATGAGCAGGTCAAAATCTGATAATATTAAATTCGTTACTACAGGATTCTTCCGTCCCGAGTATTTTTACAGGTTTGGCTTCAAGATAGAAAGAAAATATTCAGGACTGGTTAAAGCCTTATAATTAAAAGAGGTACTGGTTTTTGCCGGAATAATTGTGATATTTTTCAAAGGTTATCCCCTCTGAATGTATTAAATTTATACACAATCAATAAAGGTGGTTGAGTGGAAACTATTTTTGAACATAATGTCACAAAAAAAGAGCTCGAACTGCTTAAAGGATTCAATCCTGTAGGCAAGATCTCCAGCCGTGAAATTTATCTTCGGGAAAAAAATGAAGACAGATCTCTTGCCGATCTTTATCGTCTTTATGTTCTTCGCGGTGATAATTTGAGGGCGGAGGAGTTTCTTAATAGGATGCACGATTCGCAGTATAAGTATCTTTTATCATCATTCTGAGAAATAATTCTTGAAGCTGCAGTTTCTTGACACCTGCTTGTTAATGGAGAAATTTTCTCAAGGGGATTATTTTAAATTCTGATAAAACCCGCCTTGTGCTTCAGAAGTTTACCCCCATTGTCCACGAATATTTTTAATCATAAATTTCCCGTTTATTTTTTACAGGATTTTTATGAAAACGATTGTTCTGCTTTCCATATCGAATATTTTTATGACTGTAGCCTGGTACGGGCATTTGAAATTTACACAGGTTTCACTTTGGAAAGTTATTTTAATTAGCTGGGGAATAGCCTTCTTTGAATATTGTTTCCAGGTTCCTGCAAACAGGATCGGCTATGGGGAATTTAATGTCGTTCAGCTGAAAACCATACAGGAAACTATAACTCTTACTGTATTTACAATATTTTCTATTTTGTACCTTAACATCCATTTCAGATGGAACCATGCAATCGGATTTGGACTCATTGTACTTGCTGTTTTTTTTATCTTTATGGACTGGTAGAATAACGTAATCGGATTCTCCCTGTTCCATTTAAATATTTTTTTTAACTTTGGCTTAGATTAAAAAACATATTAAATAAGAAAACATAAAAATCCTGAAATGAAATCTATGAAAATTTCCAGGAGAGAATTTTTTGTAAGATCTACTGGCACGTTAGCTTTGATCTCAGCCAGCGGATTGATCAGTACAATATTAAACAGCTGTAAAGGCAGCGGACCCTCCGGCCCTTCCAGCGTGTCTGCAATGCCGATAATACAGGCTTCAGTATCGAATAATGAAATAAGCGTCAGCCTTGATGCTTCCTCTCCTATAGCAGCAAAAAATACAAGAACTGTGGTGGAGTATGCGGGCGGAAGTGAAGCCATTCTTGCCGAGCATAATTCTGACGATACATATAGAGCTATTTCCGGAATATGCACCCATCAGGGATGCTTTGTTACTGATTATGATAGTTCGAATAACGTATTCGTCTGCCCATGTCACGGGTCGAGGTTTGATCTGAACGGAAATGTAGTACAGGGACCGGCTCCTTCCAAATTAATCCAGTATACTACAAGGGTAGAGAATAATTCCCTTATTATTACTTTATAACAAAGTAACGGAAGGATTTTCTTGTACTATTTCTCAGCCTCTTCTCTCGGTGCGTGCTTTTCCAGAGAATCATATGCTGATCCGCTCATTCCCGGAAGCTGTTCAAGGAAAGCAACCATCGCCCAGATCTTATCGTCAGAATGAGTTAAACCCCAGGCAGGCATGCCGGTCATCTTTATTCCATTTTTGGTTACCCAGAAAAGTTCCTCCGGAGGCATTTCCTTTGCACTGCGTGAAAGATCCGGTGCTTTGGGATTAAGGCCTCTTGCCATCTCTGTTTCTTTTTTCCCGGGAGCTCCATGACATCCTTTACACATATGGTCATAATGTGCAAAGCCTTCTTTTATCATTTCCGGTGAATTCATAGAAGGAACCACTATTCCTTCTGAATGTTTTTCCACTGAATTATCCATTGTAGTATTCAGTACCCACCTGGTAAAACCCTTTTCTTTATTGGCTGCACTTACATTGTACCAGCCCGAGTAAATTATGATCAATCCGATAATAACAACAACAACTATTGTAACTAAAACTCCGGCAAAAAATCTCATTTTATACTGCCTCACTTTTAAACTTTAATATCCGCTAATCAAGTGATAATTAGCCTAAGCTTTTGTGACACAAGCCTCTATCACAATAATAATTGAAAATGACAGCAGTCAAAGAGATTCGTATGATGAAAATATATATTTTATTATTTACTAAACCGAAGCATAAAATGGATCTTTCCTTCCTGGGATTTTTAATGAACCCTTATTTTGTCGCCGCTTGGTATATTTTCGGACTTTTTGCAGCCGGTTGGGCATTTAACGATGTTCTTTATGTTAACACTCGTGTAAACCTTGCTCTTAAACCCGGATGGATTGTAATAATTATCTTTTTTTCTGTGTTAGGTTTCTGGTTATACCTGGCAAGTTGCCGGCCCCGTGGTATCGAAAAGTATTCCGGTGAGGAGGAAAAGAAACGGTTTCAGGATTATGTAAAACCAACGTGGAAAAAAGTTATCGGATCAGTTATCCATTGCGTGGGTGGAGACGGTCTTGGAATAATGACGGCAATGGTGATATCAAGAATTATAGGGTTTGAATTCTGGACGGAGTTCTGGTTTGAATATGCTGTCGGATTTGCGTTCGGATGGTTTATATTCCAGTACATCGCAATGAGGGAGATGGGTAACTCGCCTTTAATGTCCTTATGGAAAGGCGGACGTGCTGAATTTTTTTCGATGATAACAGTGATGCTGGGGATGGGATTAGTAATGAAATTTGTTACTCCGAACGTAGTCGGTCATCCGCCGAAACCCGATACAGCGGCATTTTGGGGATTCGGTTCCCTTGGATTAATCGTAGGGGCGATTGTAACTTATCCGATGAACTGGCTTCTCGTGAAGATCGGCTGGAAACACGGAATGGGATAAACCCGGAGGCTGTCCCGGCAGAGGGGACCTGCTGAGACAACTTCCTTATGTTCAATTATTTATTATGCCTGTATCTCATCATTCCGCTGTGCATCATCATACCCTGATGCCCCATCATGCTTCTCATATAATTCCACATCTGGGGATAATTACTCATCATATTATACATTGAATTTGTAAGCGAGGTATCCTGGTTCGCTGTGGAGAACATATTGTTCATCATCATATTCCGTGCATTCTGATCCTGCATCATATATCCCATCATATTATTCATAGCTTCAGGATTATTCACCAGTTGATGCATAAAATTCTGCATCATTTGAGGATTCGTTATGATCTCCTGGATAGCCTCATTTTCGGTTTTTTGATTCTTCAGCAATTCACTATCCGGTTTGTTCTGTGCAAGCAGGAAAGTTACCCCGGCAAGCAAGAAAATTACGATTGGAATTAAAATTCTGGACTTCATCTTTCTTCTCCTTCATTCTTTTTACGATCTAAATATAATGGATGAGAGAAAGGAGAGCGTTATAAATATATTAGTTTCTTTTACAAATATCATAAAAAAACTGAGAAGTAGAGGGTATTCTGCCGGGTTGCTGTCAGCTTAATAATAAAAACCCGGAAAAGCTGAATTTTCCGGGTTTTAAGGAGTGGGTTTTAATTATTTGTATTCTGGAGACAAATATATCAAGGAATATTTTCAAACGTTCTGACATTAGACACTGAAAAAGGAGAAAAAAATCCCCCCGCAAAAAACGGGGGGTTGCTCATCGTAATAGGATGATTCTCGCTATTAAAGGAGCAGATGGCTTGAGGTTAAATTTAATCCACTACCTCAACTTATTCTGTGATGTTTAATCCTCTTTTATCTTAATGGCATTCTTCTACCTGTCGATATCACAGAAGAACGTTTTTAATTAATGTCATAAATAAGTTTTATGTGATATTAGACAAAAAACTTTAAAATTTTTATTCGAAATTTAACCTCAATTTTACCGGAATGATACTACCAACAAAATACATGCTAAAACCGTTAAAAGCTCTTTGCACTTTTATATGAAGATTATTGCCCTATTCCTGCTCATAATAATGTTTAATATTTCTGCTCATGCTCAGAATTATCAAAGCACAATTAAAGGAACAATTTTGAATGCTGAGGGAAACCCTGCTGAACTGGTAAATATCATTATCGAGGGAACTAATTTCGGTACTTATACTGATAAAAATGGAAAATTTGAATTATCAAATCTTAATCCCGGGATTTATACGATGAAAATTTCATCGGTGGGATACAGGACCAAGGAAATCCAGGTGATATTAAAATCCGGGGATAATATTTATCCTGATATTATCCTTGAAAAATCCGCAAAAGAACTACCCGAAATAGTGGTAAATGCTGACAAAATTAATAAATTCCAAAATCCCCCGAGTGAATATATCGCTAAACTGCCTGTAAAGGATATTGAGAATCCGCAATCGTACAGTGCCGCAACCCCCGAACTTCTCACTGAGCAGAATGTTGTGGAATATACAACCGCCCTTTCCTCCATCCCCGGCGGAAACATATCCTCGGAAAATGCAACCGGAATTACGGGCATATTTATCCGTGGTTTCCTGACTAATTCATTCATTAAAAACGGTGTTTATAGCTTTAGTCCTGACGGCGGTGATCCACAGGTGATTGAAAGACTTGAATTGATAAGGGGACCTTCGGGACCGGTATATGGTACCTGGGGAATCGGGTATGGAGGCCTGATAAACCGTGTAACGAAGAAACCATTTACCTCACCTTACTATAGTGCAGGAATGACTTTAGGGAGTTTCAACCTTCAAAGGTACTACGGTGATGTAAATCTTCCGCTGAATGATGATAATAGTCTGCTTCTGAGAATAAATGCGGCTGTCCATTCGGAGGGAAGTTTCCAGGATTATGGATTTAAAAAAACAACTGTTATAGACCCTGTTTTTTTGTTCAGACCGAATGCAGATTTTAGCATTCTTGTGGAGGCTGAGTTTAATAAAATAGATCTGTCAGCTAATACATTGTTCGCTGGTGCGGCTTCTCTGGGGAAGAGCAGCATAAGTCAGATCAAAACAGATTATTTCAAATCATATAGTTCTGAAAATCTAACACATCCGCCCGCTGTCTCAAATAATTATTATTCAAAGATTGAATATAATCTTTCCGACAGCTGGAAATTAAGTTCAAATTTTGCCGTGGCTGACTATTCTTATAATGGTTCCAGTGTTATCCCTATGTTTATAAATGATTCATTGCTTTCACGCAGAATTTATGATTTTAACGGAGATATAAATACATTCGATATACAGCCCGGAATCGTCGGCAATTTCCTTATCGGGGAAATGAAGAACAGTTTCATTGGTGGATTTGATTATCAGTGGGTGGATGTCATCTCATCTGCATCTATTATACTGACGGCAGATACTTTGAATTACCGCAAGGCTGTAATGCCAGTACTTAATGCCGCTAAGCTCAGAACCGGTTATGATTTGTCGCTTCGCTCGGATGAAAGCAGAAACTCCTACTCGGCTTATGCAAATGATATATTAAGTTTAACCGAAAAATTGGATATTCTGCTTGGATTGAGATACGATTATATGGATTATAATGGCACGAAAAATCTGGTAGCCGGAACTTATAATTCGAAACCATTTACCCAGGGCACATTCAGTCCCCAGGCGGGAATTACGTATCAGCTTATCAGCGACCAGCTCTCTGTTTTTGGAAATTACATGCAGGGGTTCAATTATATCACTTCAAATATACAGGGACAGAGTTTTGACCCTGAGTTTGCAAATCAGTTTGAAGGCGGAATAAAAGCCGACTTGTTCAATAGCCGTCTCTCGTCAACTATTAGTTATTACAATATTAAAGTTTCCAATAAAGTAAGAAAAGATCCTTCCAACCCTCTCCTTTCTATTCAGGATGCATCACAAATCAGCAGAGGAATTGATGCTGATATCAGAACGAACCCTGTAGAAGGGTTGAATATTCTGCTCGGGTATGCATATAATATGAGTAAGTTTGAAAAAGCCGATTCATCGCTGGTAGGTAAACGTCCGCTCGGTGTACCGGAACACATGGCAACATTGTGGCTAAGCTATAGTATTCAGGAGGGTGTTTTGCACGGGTTGGGTATCGGCGGCGGTCTTAACTACAGCAGTGATTATTTTTACGATGATCTTAATACTCTTACTATACCTTCCTACACTATTGTTAGAGGCAGCTTGTTTTACAATTATCAATCATTGAAACTCAACCTGACCATCGATAACCTTACTGATGAGAGATATTGGGATTATAACGGTTCGCCTCAAATGCCGGAGAGAATTTTATTCAATGTTATGTTTAACATTTAAGTAATAGAAACGAATTTATAAACTTAAACTGACTGCATTTATGAAAAAATTCAGATTTATGAACTATTCAATTGAAAAACGGCTTCCAATTTTCATTTTCAGTCTTTTATTTGTTTCATTGGTGGTGTTTATAAGTTATTCATATCTCACTGTAAGAAAGAACTCCCTGGCTGCTGGATATGACCGCCTTAATACCTTAACGCACCAGTTCAGCTCTATTTTCGGTCTGCAGGCAAGGAATCTTGTTTCAATAACCAGTCAGACGGCTCAGGCGGATCCGGTTATGAATTTCCTGGTTAATCCGGATGATAATAACAAAGAAATACTTGATAACTATGATGAATTAAAATTTAACTATGATACGCTTACACAGGCGGTTCAATTGTGGAGTAAGGATAAACAACTTCTTTACAGTACAAATAAAAAATTTACGTATTCAAATCTCGGTGATTCAGCATTCACTATTGCCGCTTCTCCTGCCGGATATTTTATAGGAAGATTAAAATCGATAGGGGATACGGTAATTTTCCCTATGGTGATCTCGATCTCTGAAGCCAATCAGCTCTATGGATATGTGGTGAGATGGAGGAGGATTCACGCTACAAAAAAAGCAATAGAACAACTGACCTACTTATTGGGACGAAATGCAAATATTCTTATCGGTAACAAGGATAGTTCTGTTTGGACGAACCTCAGTGCGGTCATTAATGATTCCAGGCTCAATGCGCAGCGCACTGAGCATTCACTTGAGTATATAAGCCGGCGTGGTGATCACGTCCTTGCAGAGGAAAATCCTATCCCCGGAACTCCCTGGATTTGTGTTGTCGAATTGAGTAAAGACCTGATCCTGAAGGATACAGGCAACTTCCTTAAGTGGGTCGTAATTTTTGGTTTACTCCTCCTTGTAATTGGATTTGCATTCACCTGGATTTTAAGCCGGAATATTACCAGGCCGCTGAATACATTGAGTATGGCTGCAGCTAAAATTGCCGAAGGAAACCATTTTTCACGTATTGAACTTAACAGGACTGACGAACTCGGCTTTCTTGCCGAGAGTTTTAATGAAATGTCTGCAAAGATCAGGAATTCCAAGGATGAACTCGAAAAGAAATATTAATGAAGTTGAAGAAAAAAATGAGCTGCTTGAGAATTCATTGAAGGAAAAAGAAATCCTGCTGAAGGAAGTCCATCACCGGGTGAAGAATAACCTGCAGATAATTTCGAGTTTATTAAATCTTCAGGCTAATACCCTTGATAATCCTGAAATACGTGAAACTTTCAAATCCAGTCAACTGAGAATTAGATCAATCGCCCTTATTCACGAAAAGCTTTACAAATCGAAAAACCTCTCGAGTATTAACCTGAAAGAATATATAAATGAGCTAGTTGTGTACTTACTGAACCTGTACAATAATGACTCAGGAAGAATTGGGACAAGACTCGAATTGGATGATGTCTCTGCCGAGATAGGCACAACAATAACTCTTGGACTTATTATCAGTGAACTGGTAACTAATGCAATAAAATATGCCTTTCCGAATCGCGAAAACGGCAAGATCCTTATTTCTTTAAAAAAGGATCATGATGATTGCTACATTTTTTTGATAAAGGACAACGGAATTGGGCTGCCTGAAGCTTTTGATGTTGAAAATGCCCAAACACTCGGGCTCTCAATTGTTAAAACATTATTGACCCAGATAGATGGGGAGGTCGAGTACAGGCGGGTAGATGGAACTGAAGTAAGAATTTATTTCAAGATCCCGGCAGGGGAAACGGAGGATGAGGCTGCATATCTGACACGAACATCTAACGAAGAATTAAGAAATGAATTCTAAGTGAACTCCTACTTTGCTCGAAGGTACTGATCAGGCCAGTCAGCCTCCGAATTAAGCTGTTTCGCAGCATAAAGCGGCCAGTATGGATTACGCAGCATTTCTTTCGCAAGTAGAACCAGGTCTGCTTGTCCCGTCCTTATGATGGTTTCAGCCTGCATGGGTGAGGTAATTGCTCCTACTGCACCGGTCATTATCCCGGCTTCTTTTTTGATCCGCTCAGCGAATGAGACCTGGTAGCCGGGTCCTATTGGAATTTTTGCAGCAGCCGCATTCCCTCCGCTTGAACAGTCAATTAAATCTATCCCTTTTTCTTTTAACCATTTTGCAAGCTGAACTGACTGATCGATATCCCAGCCGCCTTCAACCCAGTCACTCGCTGAGATGCGGACAAAAAGGGGAAAATTATCCGGTATAGTTCTTCTCACTGTCTCTGAAATTTCCAGGGCAAGCCTGCATCTATTCTCAAGACTCCCTCCGTATTCATCTTTTCGGTGATTGGAAAGGGGAGAGAGAAATTCATGGACAAGATAACCATGGGCCATATGAAGCTCAATTAACCTGAAGCCTGCTCTCATACTTCTTTCAGCTGCCGATTTAAACTGGCCTATCACTGAAAGAATCTCATCTCTTGTCATCTCCCGGGGGAGAGGGTAATTGTCCGCAAATGGAATTGCCGAAGGACCGATTGTCTGCCATCCGCCTTCTTCAGAAATTACTTTCCCTGTTCCTTTCCAGGGAGAATAGGTCGAAGCTTTTCTTCCTGCATGCGCAAGCTGAATTCCGGGAACAGAATTATGGGAAGATATAAAGTCTGTGATTTTTTTATAGGCATCGGCGTGTTCATTGCTCCATATCCCTGCATCATCAGGTGATATTCTCCCTTCAGGTGAAACAGCAGTTGCTTCCATCATTACCAGGGCAGCTCCTCCTACAGCACGTGAGCTGAGATGAACGAAGTGCCAATCTGTCGGCATGCCTTCTTCACTCGAGTACTGGCACATAGGGGAAACAGCAATCCTGTTCTTTAGTTCTAAACTCCTGATTTGAAAAGGTGAAAAAAGGACACTCAAGATATCTTCTCCCGTGTAGAGTAATAAAATAATAGTTTAAACTTAATTAAGTTTTTGGATAATTGTTGATGTACGGCCTTAATATTAGTATTAACCCCTTTATTTTTCCGCCATCCGCCTTGCTTTATCTATGGAATGAGTTCTTTTGAGACTTGATTGTTTTTTGGTCTGCTCTGCAAGAACGGTATAATACTTATGGATTGCATCAAGCTGCTCTTCGGTTAAACTTTCAATATCAATGAGACTGTCGCTGGCGCCTTTGGTAGCTGCGATTAATTCGTTCAGCTTAAGCTGCAGGGCTGTAGAATCTTTATTCTGTGTTCGCTGGATAAGAAAGACCATCAGGAATGTTATGATTGTCGTTCCTGTATTTATGATGAGCTGCAATGTATCCGAATAATGGAAGATTGGTCCCGATAGCAGCCAGACGATTATCAGGCTGAATGCAAGACCGAATGCGAAGCTGCTCCCTGCAAAACGGGAGATTAAAAATGAGAACCTGTCGAATAACTTATTGATTTTAGAACGCATAAAATTGAGTCTTTCTAATCGTTATCAGCAATATATCTTAAGTCAGTCCATATTATCTGTGATATCAGTGATACTGCTGCCTGTTATCCGACGCTCCGCCTATTAATTCACCTACTGCAGATCCTTTTTCATCTGATCAAATTGTTCTTTTGTGATTTCTCCTTTAGCATATCTCTTCTTTAAGATATCAAGGGGTGATTCAATGTGCGGATTTACCTGGTTCTGGTACCTGTACCTGCCAGATTGATTTATAAGCAGCCACACAATAATTCCTATTATGACCAGCCAGAATATCCATCCGAACCACATACCTCCGCCCCACATCCAGTTATGAAACATTTTATTTACCTCGTGTTCTTTAATTATTAGACACAGTTAAATATATAATGGTTCATCTTTTTGAAAATATGTGATAGTCAACATTTTGAATACGGTGATGCAAAACGGGATTACAGGAATTATTCCTGCAATCCCGCAGCTTTTGTTTGATAATTTCTTTACTTCGTGCCTGTGAATGCTTTTCCGTCATCACTCAGATTTTTAGAATACTTTTCAGGATTTGCAATAAATTTATTATCACAGCCATTGCAGCAGAAGCCGTAGATTTTTCCGTTATATTCTACTTTGTTGGCTTTAGGATCGATTTTTTCTCCCCTTACAGGACAAACTGCATTCCATGCATCCAGTTTACTGTCCACTTCTTTTGCTGTCAAATCACTGCACTCTACATTGGTTGAGTCACTCATCTCCATCACTGCTGAATGATTCATCTTTGAATGGTTCATACTTTCAGTTTTGCTTTTTGCAGAACAGCAATTTGCATCATCTTTTTTCTCCTGTGCCGATACACCTGCAGTCAGCAGAAATGTAAGCATTAATGCAAAAAGAACAGATTGTTTTAAGGGTGATATTTTCATTTTATTTTTCCTTTATATATGGTGATTATTGATTCGTTTTTTTATGACTGCACTAATAAATTTTCCCGTCTGCGTCTGAATGCGGCGATTACTAAACCGGCTGTTATAAGGATAACTCCCGACCATACCAGGTCCATATTCTGTTTGATGCTTGCTTCAACTGTGAGTACTTCCTGTGTTGGACCGGAACCGCCGCTCCCGGTCCCATTCTCGTCATAACCAACCGGAGATATATAAATATCTTTTCCCCAGCCTGGTAGGATATCAGGTTCCCTCATAAGTGAATTATTAAAACTGGATATGAACATAACTGGTGAAGCTTTGACTGTTCTGTTTTTGCTTTTTATCTGAACATCAAAAGAATATTTATCGCTGCCGTTAATCCTGTTGTACCCTGTGAAGATAAAAGTGTGATTCAGTGCATTGACTTCTTTCCCTTTAGGGAGTGTCAGTTGTTCAGAGGTTGAGAAGTTGCCGGAAAGCAGGACCCCAAGAAGAAAAATCCCTACACCGATATGTGCAATTTGTCCCCCTGTAAGAAGATAACTGATCTTAAGACTTTTAATTATAGTAGTGATGTTCGTAACCACTGTGAAGCAGGCGGCAACCGTGTAAATAATGAAATAAAGCGACGTCATTCCTGCTGCAAATGCTATAGCCGCAGCTGAAACCAGGGCTATAGTAAAATGGAGAATAGATCCTTTTATAAATTCTTTCTTTTCGGTAGCCCGCCATCTGAGCAAAAGAGAAAAGGCTATCAGAAGCATCATCATAATAGCTAGCGGGAAATTCATATTTGTATAAAATTCCGTATCCATCGCACTGCCGAAAATGGGGGCTGAAGTTCCGAGAATGATAATGAGAGCAGAACCGAGTAAAAGAGCCGAGCCGTACAAAAGTCCGTTTTCCCTGTTAAGAAATGATTCTACCGGTGATGAAATTTTCTTTATGTCTTTCCATCTGAAGATTACTCCGCCGATACCGAATATTGCAATTGTCAGCATGAAGCCGACTAAGAAAAAGTATGTCAGCTTGCCGGGAACTGCAAAAGAGTGGACTGATGCCTCTGAAAGAATTCCGCTTCTTGTCAGGAATGTACTGTATACAACAAACACAAAAGTTAATACTGAAAGTACAAGGTTGGTTCTGACATATTTTCCGGAGTTTTCCGGAGTTCTCGTATTCTTCTGAATAATTAAAGTGTGTAATAGAGCAACTCCTATTATCCAGGGAACCAGACTCGAATTTTCAACAGGGTCCCATCCCCAGAATCCTCCCCAGCCAAGAACTCCGTAAGCCCAGTAGCCGCCGATCATGATCGCAAGTCCCAGCACAGCCATAGAGATTGAAAGCCAGGGAAGTGATTTGTTTACCCAGGTCCTGTAATCTTTCCTGATAACTGCAGATGCAGCAAATGAATAGGGGATAGCTGTCATTGCAAACCCGACGAAAAGCAGGGGAGGATGGATCTGCATCCAGAAGTTCTGAAGCAGAGGATTCAAACCTTTTCCTGCTATAAGAAATTTGTCAACGGGGATGTTTAATGAAGACAGGACTGCCTGCAGTTGGGGACCCATGTGCAGGAACTGCTGCCGGTATTGTCAGCCATTATGAACCGCCGCAGATCCGGCATTCCAAGGTATGATGAGTTAAAATATTTCAACTGCATATAATTTGGATCGGCCCAGATTGAGGTGAAGGGGTTTTTAAGGAAAGGACTGATCAGAACTGCAAGGAAAACCGCTATCAGAGTATAAACCATCATAAAAGATGATTCCTGTGCGGTATCTTTAGATAGATTCTTAATCAGAATAAGTCCTGCGATTACTGAAAATAAAAGCCACAGTAAAAAGCTTCCTTCCTGTCCCGCAAAGAATGATGAGAGCAGCAGTCCGAAGGAAAGGTCCCCGCTGCTGTATTCAAACACGTAGTTATATTGATATTGATGGGAAAGGATAAGGTACAGAAGGAATGCACTTGCCCCGGCTACTAATGCTGCCATAACATAAAACCCTCTGCGTGCGGCTGCGAGAGTATTTGTATACCCTCGGTATGTATAATAATACATAATTATTGTGAAAATACCACTCACTATAGAAGCAGTAATAAGTAGATTGCCTATCATTTTATATTATTCTCCGCTTGGTTATCTGCCTGATTAAAATTATTACTTAATTGTTTTGTTAGTTCTCTTTTTTTAATTGAATAAAAGATCGCAGGGTAAACTGTCAGTTCAAGGATCAGACTTGTCAGGATCCCTCCAACCATCGGTGCCGCAATCCTTTTCATTACATCGCTCCCTGTTCCAATACCTATTAGGATGGGAAGAAGACCGAATAACATCGTTAAAACTGTCATAAGTTTGGGGCGTACTCTCTTCACAGCTCCTTCAAATATAGCTTCTTTAAGATTCACAATGTTTTTCAGAAGTCCCTTCTTTTAAAATTTTCATAAGCTATATCAAGATAAAGAAGCATTACTACACCGGTTTCCGCATCTACCCCGAGCAGTGCAATGATGCCCACCCAGACAGCAACGCTTAAATGGAACCCCGCTATATATAAATACCAGATTGCCCCTACCATAGAAAAGGGCAATGCCAGAAGTACAATGCCTGTTTTCAGCATCGACTTTGTATTCATATAAAGAAGTACGATAACAATTAGTATGGTAAGAGGGATTACGAGCATTAAATGTTTGGATGCTCTCTCCATATACTCGAATTGTCCGCTCCATTTAATTGAATAACCGGGCGGGAGTGTTATCTTTTTATTTATTATTTCCTTTGCACGGTTAACGTAGGTGCCGACATCTATATCTTTGATATCGATGTATACCCAGGTGTTTGGTCTTGCATTTTCTGACTTTATCATCGGGGGCCCCTTCCTGACCTCTATATTCCCAAGCTCCTCGAGAGGAATATTGCCGCCCTGGGGAGTTGGAACCAGTACCCGCTTTAAGGTTTCAAGGTTTTCCCTGTAATCTCTCTGGTACCGAAGATTGACAGGATATCTTTCAAGGCCCTCAACGGTTTTTGTAATGTTCATTCCGCCAACTGCGGACATAAATACATCCTGTACATCACCTACAGTCAACCCGTAACGGGCAATTGCTTCACGGTCAATATCAAAATCAACATAATTGCCTCCGACAGACCTTTCAGCATAAGCAGACCTTGTTCCGGGAATTGTTTTAGCCGCATCTTCGATCTGTTTTCCTATATTTTGAAGAACATTCAGATCAGGACCAGCTATTTTTATTCCTACTGGAGTTTTAATTCCCGTTGACAGCATATCGATTCTTGTTTTGATCGGCATTGTCCACGCATTTGTAAGTCCCGGTATCTGAATAGCGTTATTCATTTCTTCGATAAGTTTGTCTGTAGTCATACCGGGTCTCCACTGATCATGGGGTTTCAGTCTTATCGTTGTCTCAATCATCGAAAGAGGCGCGGGGTCAGTCGGGGTATCAGCTCTGCCTATTTTACCGAATACGGTTTCAACTTCCGGAAATGTTTTAATGATTTTATCAGTCTGTTGAAGAATTTCTTTTGCTTTCGTGATCGAAATACCCGGAAGGGTAGTAGGCATATAAAGCAGATCACCCTCGTCTAGCGGCGGCATAAACTCTGATCCTAATTTTGAATAGGGGATATAAGTGGCGGCCACTATTAAAACTGCCGTACCTATAATCCACCACCTCTTGTTCATCACAAAATCAACTACCGGATGATATAACCGTGCAAGGAATTTTGTTATCGGGTTTTCATCTTCCCGTCTCATCCTGCCTCTTACAAAATAACCCAGCAGAATGGGAACAATTGTCACTGTGAGGATTGCAGCAGCAGCCATAGAATAAGTCTTTGTGAATGCAAGGGGTTTGAACATTCTTCCTTCCTGCTGTTCAAGTGTGAAGACGGGAATAAATGAAATAGTAATGACCAGTAATGAATAAAAGATGGATGGCCCGACTTCTTTAGCTGCTTCAAGAATAACCTGCCAGTGAGGCAGCCGCTCGCTTAAAGGTTTCTCCTGGTTATGCACCATATGCGTCTGGGCATTCTCCACCAGTATGATTGAGGCATCCACCATAGCCCCTATCGCAATTGCAATGCCTCCGAGCGACATTATATTTGCATTGATACCCTGAAGCTTCATTACAAGAAATGCCGCAAGTACGGCCGTTGGAAGTGTAAATATAGCAACCAGGGAACTCCTGAAGTGCAGCAGGAAGAGTATGATTATCAGTGCAACTACAATTGTTTCTTCAAACAGTTTGTCTTTCAGGTTGTCGATGGCACGGTCGATCAGCCTTGAACGGTCATATGCAGTTTTGATCTGCACATCAGCCGGGAGCGACTTTTTAAGTTCAGCTAAACGTTCTTTAACTTTTTCAATTACAGATAGAGCATTTTCTCCATAACGGATGATGACTATTCCTCCTACTGTTTCTCCTTCACCGTTCCAGTCGGCTAATCCTCTTCGGAGCTCCGGTCCGATGGTTACATCAGCCACATCACTTAGGTATACAGGTGAACCTGAGTTCGTTGAAATTCCGATAGATATTTTTTTCAGATCGTCAGTGCTTTTGATGTAGCCTAACCCTCTGACCATATACTCGGCTTCACCCATCTCCAACAGTCTCCCGCCTACATCATTGTTGCTCCGCTGAATTGCCATTTTAACTTTCTGCAGTGGGATGCCGTAGTAAGCAAGCTTATTTGGGTCTATGTTAACCTGGTACTGTTTTACATAACCTCCAACCGAAGCAACCTCGGATACACCCGGTATTGAAGCGAGCTCATACTTCAGGAAATAATCCTGTATAGATCTTAATTCCTGCAGATCTTTCTTATCCGATTGAAGTACATACTGATAGACCCAGCCGAGTCCTGTTGCATCAGGTCCAAGCTGAGGACTCACACCTTCAGGAAGTTGTCCCTTTAAACCGTTTAAGTATTCGAGCACCCTGCTCCTTGCCCAGTACAGGTCTGTACCGTCTTCAAAAATTATATAAACCATCGAGAATCCGAAGAACGAATAACCTCTTACGTCTTTGGCATACGGAACTGACAGCATCTTTGTAGTAAGCGGGTAAGTTACCTGGTCTTCAACTATCCGTGGACCCTGACCCGGATACTCAGTATAAATAATCACCTGAACATCACTCAGATCCGGTATTGCATCTACTTTGGTTGTGATGACTGCCCAGATACCACCCATGATCAATGCCGCTGTAAAAAGGATAACCAAAAATTTATTATTGATTGACCACTCTATGAGTTTTTGAATCAGTCCTTCCTTTTCTGAATTGCCGGATGTCATCTCATCACTCATTTTTATTCCTTTACCTTAAATCCGTTATCCTCCAGGTTCTTACGTACTTGGCTGATAGTTAATTCGGTAAGCGTCATTCCACAGAGAGAGCATTTGCCGGATTCATCTGATATTACATTCCAGTCCATTTCATCCTGGTATAGCTTACCGTCCTTGTTCTTATCGATAGCCTGCAGGTCAATTACTCCCGTGCGTACTATGCTCTCAGGTGTTTTGGTCAGGGCAGCAGGCTCGTGCTTTATCTCTGTTTTCTTTTCAAGCTTTACCGGCTTTTCGGGGGCCTGCAGTTCTTTTTTATTGTTCATTTCCATCTTATTTCCGGACGTATCAGTATCAGCTGTCGCATCCTGCATCATACCAATAGCTGATTTAAGGTTGCTCTCTGAATCGATTAAAAATTGAGCCGAGGTGACTATCTTTGTCCCTTCGGTCAGGCCTTTTATAACCTGGTAATAACCATCAGAATACCCTCCGAGAACAACAGGCTGAGGTTTGAACTTTCCTTCCCCGAGTGCGATTATTACTATATCTTTAGCACCGCTCCTTATTACAGCATTTTCGGGTACAACAGGAGTTAGACCGAATTCCCTTCCTTCAATCTCTACGATTGCAAACATTTCAGGCTTCAGTTTTGCGTCCCTGTTATTTATATCGAGTCTTACTTTCACTGTGCGCGATTTGGGGTCCAGGGTAGGATAAATGAAGGCAACCTTGCCGTTGAACGTTTGTCCCGGCAGATAATTAAATTTTATTTTAGCGGGAGAACCGTTATCTATCTTCGAAAGTTCATACTCGTAAACATCGGCAAGAAGCCATAGGTTCGATAAGTCCGATATCTGCATCAAAGGCATTCC
Organism: uncultured Ignavibacteria bacterium; assembly: GCA_963832715.1. Taxonomy (GTDB): domain Bacteria; phylum Bacteroidota; class Ignavibacteria; order Ignavibacteriales; family Ignavibacteriaceae; genus DATFVA01. The sequence continues at coordinate 274,688 of CAWHVB010000006.1, forward strand.
GGCATTTATTTTCTGCCCTTCCAGTACATCTTTTGAAATAACTGTGCCGCCGTTCTTTGCATAAAGCGTTACATATGTTTTAACTTCTTTCGTTTCTTTCAGCCTCTCTATATCCTTTTCCGGAACTTCGAGCAGCTGCAGTTTTCTAACGGCATTTTTCACAAGTTCGTTTCCGCTGTCCAGCACTTCTTTCAGGGAGGACCCGTTTACGCTGTTATTATATGAAAGAGCGGTCAGTAATTCCTGCTGGGCTGAAACAAGTTCGGGAGAATAAATATCCATCAGTTTTTCACCTTTAGATACTTTTTCTCCGGTATAATTAACATAAAGCTTTTCAATCCAGCCGCCGGCTCTTGTGGTAACGATGTAGTCGGTTTTTTCATTCGACTTAAGAACCCCGTTCGTTGTAACAATTGAGGAAAGATTTTTCATTTGAACAGAAGCTGTCTTTACATTCATATTCTGAACCACAGCAGGATCAATCTTTACGATTCCTGCACTTCCTGCCTCATCTTCATAAACAGGTACGAGATCCATTCCCATTTTCGATTTGCCGGGATGATCGTATATTTCGTTCGCATCCATAGGAGCACGCCAGTAGAGAATTTTTCGTTCACCCGGCTGACTATTTCCGGTAGTGCTGTTCTTAACCGGAACAAGCTTCATTCCGCAGATCGGGCAGTCTCCCGGATGGTCTTCGATTATCTGCGGATGCATACCGCATGTATACAGCTGTTTTTCAGTTTTTATTTCATTGCTGCCGGATATTGTTGACTTCAAAATAAATCCGAGGGCTCCTGCAGTGATAATTATTAATGCTATAATTAAATATTTCTTTTTCATTTCAGTCTCCTATTTCAAACTATTATTCAGGCTGGATCCGGTGAGGAATTCAAGTTTTGATATTTCCTTAAGGTAATCTGTTTCAAGCCGGTAAAGGCTTGTTTCCACCTGGTAAAGTTTATTCTGAGAATCAATTACGTTGATAAAATCAATTTGTCCCACCTGGTAGCTCGATAAGGCAGAATTAAAAGTCTGCTGAGCCTGTGGAAATTCCGCTTCCCTGATGAGTTTTATTCTCTCTTCAAGTGAGTTAAGCTTTGCGGCCGAGCTTCCGAAGTTCTGAGCTAACACCTGCTGAGCAAAAGCATACTGCTGTTCATAAAGCCGCTCCATCGATTCGGCTTCCTGCACCTTTGCCGTTACCTTTCCGCCGTAATTGAGCGGCAGGCTGATGCCTACCATCACGGAGAAGAAGTCCGTAAGGGGAGTGTTGGTTTTTGCTATTTCATCCCTTTGTGCGTATTGAACTGATAGATTAAAGTTAGGGTAACGGTCATATTCCGCCAGGTGTCCTTGGAGAACGGCTTTATCCCGCGCAAGCCGGAAGCCTTTTAAGTAAGCACGGTTCTGCACGGCTAGGGTATCAAGTTCTTCAATAGTGTACTGCTTAAACGATATTTCCGGTATTTCTTCTGTTTTTATTACGTTGCCGGGCGGAAGAAGAAGCTGTGCATTTAATGCTGAATTCAGCGCAGATTCCCTGCTCTTAAGATCCGCAATCTTATCGGAAATATTTGTCAGTTCAAGCTCAACTTTCAGAAGGTTCTGCTGACTTGCAGTCGAGACCTCATATTTTGTCCTTACAACTTTTGAAATATCATCAAGCAGCTTTTTGCTTTCCTTTTCTATTGAGATTGCTTTCCGTACATAGCTTAATTCGTAATAATTCTGTTTAACATCGTTTATAATTTCATTTTTAGCGTCGGTGCTTTCCTGCTGAACTATTTCAACATCCTTCTCTGCAGCATCTGCAGTAGTTCCAAGTTTACCGGGGAAAGGAATTCCCTGGCTTAATCCTACAACCTTTCCCGTCATAGGCTCCTGTGTGAAAGAAAAGCTGTTGACAGGAAGATTTGCCAATCCTAAGGTTAAAGTCGGATCAGGAAGGTTGGAATTCTGTTCAATCCTGTCCGCTGCAGCTTCAGTTTTTGCCTGAAGCATTTTTAACCTGGGACTAACTTTCACTGCCCGTGCAGTTAGTGAGTCCAGCGACTGACTGTAGGTCCAACCCGTTGCGGCTAAAAAATATAACAGAAATATTACCTGCTTAACTTTTTTCATAAAAATCCTCTTACAATATTCTTGATCAGATGCTCTGATCCCTTAAAGTGTTAATCTTTGAAATTAACCGGGGCACAGGAATCCCTGTCCCTTTAAAAAACATTGTAAGAGTATTAAATAAGAAAAACTGAGATAGTTAAATAGATATGGTTGTCAGAAACTGGGGGAGAACTGCTGCTGCTGAAGTCTAAAACAGAAAATGCGGGTGAATGATATGATGAAATGATTCCGGTGACTAATGAACTAACATTAGTCTTGATATTTAGATCATTACCTGAAATAATGATCTGATCGGTCAGGCTGCTCTCTACTATTTTAAACTGGCAGCATCCGTCAAATTGATTAACGGTTATTTTAACCGGGGCTTCTTCTTCCTTGCTGCAGCAGCTATGCTCTTTTTTCACTTCTTGATGCATTTTGCAGCTGGCTGCCGGAGATAAACCATTTACGCTGCAAATATGCAGAGCAATTGGAAACCCTGTTGATGAGAACAGGAATACTCCCAGTAATGTCAATATAAATAGTTTTCTTTTCATCAATTGTTGTCAAACATATAGCATCGCACGATTAAATGCAACATCTATGCCGTTGGCATAATTGTCATTAAATATGTAATTATTAAATAAAATTCCCATCCACAGTAATAAAAATTATCAAAAATGGGATAAAATCGACTATATAATGCAGTTGTCAGTTTTTAGATTCGGAAAGGAGTAATTTTTTTGACCGTCAAGATCCGTATTCCGGAAACAATATTTTGATTTAATCAAGCCGGCTTTTTGCATCTTTACCATGGTCTCTCAGCTGTGCATCAAACCATTCGTGAATTGCATGTATAACAGTAGTATCCTGGGAATTAAAAATAAGCTCAGCGCCTTGAGGTATTTCATAATATTTAACATCAAATTTTCCTTTTGAGGAGGATAATATATCAAGGCCCGGCATGTCTTTTCCGTGAAGAGTTTTCGGATCCTTAAAATCGGCATTTGAAAATAATTGCTCTTCTTTTTTGAGATGATTTCTAATTAAGGCAGTTTGTGTTGAATCATCTCTCTCCTTTGATTTGATCATTATTGTGCCTCCATTATCTCCCTTTATGAAATAATGCGTCGCCATATTCATATCGAAAGGCATGACCATATGACTGTTTGAATGTATCATATGCTGCCGGTGGACTATGAGTGAATCATCTTTTTGTAAATCCTTCTGATGTTGAGTGTCCTGTGAATAGGAAGTTGTGTTTATAAGTAAACAGGTTAGAACCTGAAAAAGAAAAATGTATTTGAAGCTGCCGTCAGCAAAAATCTTCTTCATCCCAATCTCCAATATTGTTCTTTAGATTATCAAAAAATTAATGGACCTTAAAAATATCAAAAAGATTGCCGTCAGATCCAAAATAAGACCTGCCTATTGTGACTATCACCCGTAATCAGGTAATTCATTGGTAGGACTTGCATTACGCAGATATTATCTTGATATTCCTTATTCAGATTCAATCTTAATAACAAAGACTGGCAGATTATACCTCAATTATGAGTAAAGGCGATAAGAATACAAAGAAAAGCACTCATTATAGAAATAAAAAACTGTTAACAGGCAAAAATATCTTAATTGCGGCAGGGACTATAATTATAATCGGGGTAATGATTTGGCAGGGAATAACAGCATCAGGCGCTCCCGATGCTGCGGATCATAGTCTTAGTACAGGAGCCGCAATCCTCAGCTGCGGTCTGCTGGTATTCAGGGAGGGTCTTGAGGCTATTCTGGTGCTTGCGGCTATTACGGCTACGATAGGACGGGCTCATAAACAGAGTTATTCTCGCGGTATTATCATTGGTGCCGGACTAGGATTGATCGCCTCATTGCTAACCTGGTTTATTGTTGTTGCAGCAATTTCTGCAATAAACCTTCCTGAACTTGATCTTCAGGCAGCTACGGGACTGCTGGCGATTGCTGTTCTCCTCCTTGTAATGAACTGGTTTTTCCATAAGGTTTACTGGACAGGATGGATCTCCAACCATACCAATCGCGGAAGAAGACTGATGGATTCTGAAGATGAGAAGGAGAGAAAAGGACTTTCGGGCGGTTTTCTTCTTTTAGGGTTTACTGCAATTTATCGGGAAGGTTTTGAAGTGGTTCTTTTTCTTCAGCAGCTAAGACTTGAGGCGGGGAATGGTTTGGTGCTCGCAGGCGTCGGGGTCGGTTTAATCCTTACTGCAATTGTGGCAGTACTTACCTTCATTGCTAATGAAAAACTTCCGTATAAGAAAATGCTGATCCTTACAGGAGTAATGCTGGGAGTAGTATTGCTGGTGATGGTAGGGGAGAGTGTACAGGAAATGCAGCAGGCCGGATGGATTCCTGCTACTTCCATCGGGATCTCTTTTCCGGAATGGATTGGGATGTGGTTTGCTGTCTTCCCAAATATTCAGGGTCTCCTGGCACAGGGAGCTGCTTCGCTTCTGGTAATAGGTTCCTATATTTCTGCAGAGTATTTTCGTAAATGGAAACCATCCCGCCTGGATACGTAACCGAATTACTATGTGTGCTGCATAATCTTCGTTGCGATAGATGAGAACTTTGGTTTAGCGCGGTGAAAACCTGGGAGGTTTTAATACCATTTAAAAAATTTCAACCCGATATAGAAGCAGATTACGCCGGTAATCAGTAAAGCAAAGAAGGGAACTATTACATCCGGTAAACCCGCACCTTCTATAAAAATGCTTCTGATCCCGTCAGCAAGCAGTGTCAGCGGAAGTATCTTAATAAATCCTATCGCCCAGTCGGGAAAATTGTGATAACTGAAGAATATCCCTGAGAGGACTATCATTGGTGTAGAGATGGCATTAATAAGTCCGTTGCCTACTTCAGGATTTGCTGTCCGGGATGAGGTGACAATCGCAATTCCGGCAAAACCAATGTTGCCGGCAATAAAGATCAGTATCAGTGCTAATATGCTTCCTTGTATTGTTATTCCAAACACAAGGTATGAAAAGAGAAAAAGAAGTCCGGCCTCAATAAAATTCATTATAGATCTTACTGTGATGAGAGAAATGAGGAAATACGATTTCTTCATTGGAGTCGCTATCATCCTGCGCAGAAGTTTTTTTGATCTGTTCTCAATAATACCGTATCCAAGTCCCCAGATCGATGACATCATCATCCCCATTGCTATCAGACCCGGGACGAAAAAGTCTATATATCTGGTTCCCTTGAGAGTGAGGGGTGAAACGGTTTCATCTTCAGTAGTGATCTTTTTGTTATTAATAACTCTTGATAGATTGAGATAAGTAAGATGAGCTTCAGGACTTACAGGGTCGAAATGAAATTCAGTCTCACCTTTTTTTTCTTCTATTATCAGGTTGATCTCACCCCGTTTCAGCATCCTCATCGCTTCTGCCTGTGAAGTTCTCTCAAAAATGTAAGTGTTATTTCCGAGCTTACTATCCTTCACGGTAATTTTATACTGCTCTTTCCCGGTAGTGTTGTCAATAGATCTTTCTGTTCTTGTTTTCAGGAACAATTCAAACCTGTTTGAAGAGTCAGTAACGCTTCCGGAATTAATTACTGCGGTCTTATGCGTTGTATCAAGTTTTTGTGTAAAGGCTAATCCCAGTCCTAATGCCATCAGTAGCGGAAATACTACACCCCAGAACAGTACAGCAGGTTCCCGCATAAGTGTTTTGGAATGCATCGAGAAAAGAGTGAAAAACTGGTTTAACGATTCGTTACGCATTAAGATGTCTTCCCGTTAGTGTAGTAAACAGATCGTCGAGTGTTTTTCTCCTGCTCTCGAAGTTCTTTAGCTGAATATTTTTTGACTTAAGATAATTGATGAACTCCGGCAGCTCTTTTTCAAGGTCGTCAATCGTAATAATCCCTTTCCTGGTATCCTCATCCCATTTTATATCAAAATCGGAATTGCCGCTTATTAACTCATTCAGATCGTTATCCGAAGCCTCAGGAGTAAATTCGATGATTTTCTTATTGTCGGAATTTAACAGCTCATCTCGCGTACCTTCCAGCAGTATTCTGCCGCTGTCGATTATAATGATATAATCGCAAAGCTGTTCTGCTTCCTCCATATAATGAGTGGTCAGTATCAGCGAAGTGTGCGACTTTGCTTTCAGCTGAAGAAGTATATGCCATATCTCCCTTCTTGCGTTTGGATCAAGACCTGTTGTAGGTTCATCGAGCAGCAGCAGTTTCGGGTTATTCAGCAGTGCTAATCCAAGCGCAAGCTTCTGGCGCTGACCGCCTGATAAATTAACGGTGTAGCTTTTCTTCTTATCGTTCAGGTTTATTTCAGAAATAATTTCACTCACCCTGTCATCCCCAAGCTGGTAGAAACCTGCGAATAACTTCATCGTTTCTTCAACCGTAAGCTTGTCGATGAAGCGTGTTTCCTGCAGGGAAAGACCTATTGATCTGTGCAGTTCATTCTGATGTCCTTCCCATCTCTTTCCAAGAATTGTGATATCTCCCTTATCCGGTTTCTGTATTCCTTCTATCATCTCAACAAGCGTAGTTTTTCCTGCTCCGTTGGGACCAAGTAGTGCTGTAAACTGTCCCTGCTTGATAGAAAGACTCACACCGTTTACGGCTTTAACCGACTTAAACGATTTGTAGACATCCTTTACCTCTACAACGGGAAGATCTTCATTGGTTTTTTCTGACTTCATCAGATCAAGGTTTCTTAAAAATATACGGAATTAGATTCGGAAACTTAAGGTATGATCAGAACTTAATCAAAATAACTTCTTATTTTCTCCTTTTTCTCACCACACTTCTTCACACATAAATCATCTCTTACCGCTCATCCTTGCTTCCAGGAAAGCCCTGAGCTTGGCCAGGTCCTGCCGGCACTTCAAACATGAGCATGCTTCTTTTTCCAGACGATGTACACGAAAAAGAGCTTCAGCTATGGCTTTCTGTTTGTATTCAGGCTCCGATTTATGGATTTCCCGCCTGAATAATTCACTATAAAACTTATCCTGATTCATACCATACAAATGTATGTGAATGATTGTAAAAATAAAATAGATAGTCTTTCTGATAATAAAAAAAGGAGCCTCTTCAGCCTGCCGCTTACAGCTCATCACTATTAGCTACGAACTAAACTTTCATGACATTGATCAGTTGTTTCTCTCCATTAATCATTTTACTTTGAAAGTAAACAAACTCTAATTTTATTTTTATGAAAACACAGGAATACATTAAAGAGTATATTAATAGTCAGCCTGAACCGAAACGGAGTGATATGCAGGAGCTGCATAATATGATACTTCAGGTGATGCCGGAATGTAAATTATGGTTCCTCGATGGTAAAAACAGCGAAAACAAAACTGTCTCTAACCCGAATATCGGCTATGGATTGCATATGATAAATTATGCCGATGGCAAAACCAGGGAATTTTATAAAATTGGTTTTAGTGCAAACAAAACTGGGATCTCTGTCTATATTTTTGGTATAGAAGATAAAAAATACTTAGCCCATGCTTATGGAAAAAAAATAGGCAAAGCGAGTGTGAGCGGTTATTGTATTAAGTTCAGGACGCTGAAAGATATAAACATTGATACCCTTGAAGAGGCAATACGATATGCGGTTGAGAAAACAGATAATGAATCATAATTTCTTATGTTTAAATGCTGTACGGATCCTTTACCAATATTTTTTCTTTTAGGAAAATGTTATGAGAAAATTAATAATGTGGAATCTGGTCACGCTTGATGGATATTTTGAAGGTGAAGAAAAATGGGATCTGAGTTTTCACCAGCTCGTGTGGGGCAAAGAACTCGAGGACTTAAGTAAGGAGCAATTGAAATCAGCCGATATGCTGATCTTTGGAAAGACGACCTATATAGGTATGGCCGATTATTGGATTAAAGCTGCGGCAGATAAAACTGAAGGTGAAATAGCTGAATACATGAATACCATTCCCAAAGTTGTCTGTTCACGAAAACTTAAAAATGCAGACTGGAACAATACAACAATAGTGAAAGATGCGGCGGTCGAAATTCCAAAACTGAAGCAGCAGGGCAGCGGGAACATGTTTGTATTCGGCAGCGGTAATCTGTCTGAATCTCTGATGAATGCAGATTTGTTTGACGAATACCGCTTATGCATTGCCCCGGTATTTTTGGGAAAAGGAAAACTTATATTCAATGAGGGTATCCCTCATAAAAAACTTAAACTGCTTGAATCCCGTCCCCTTGCTTCAGGAGAGACCATCCTGAGGTATACCGGGGGTAATTAAGTAGATTAACACTCCTGCGGAAATAAGTTAAGATGTATCATTATGCAACAGACATTTTGTCAGGGTGTCATTTTTTTCAACAGCTAAAAATTGAGTTTTTTGGCAGTTTTTGTACTGTCTCATTTTGAGTCCTTCTCCGTCCCTTCTCCGTCATTTCTCCGTCTCTAAACCGGCATTATTAAAACGACTGACATTTTGTCAGTTGTGTTCCAAATAAATACATATTCTTTGCTGCTTGTCTGTTACAAATTCACCATTAATGATCACTAATTTCTTCTCCAGTTCTTTCTTCGTGCCTTACTTTCAATTTGATTTTTAAAGTGACCATTATTAAACTTCCTCTGCCTCAGAAGAATTAAATTACAGCGGTGATATGAAGACTACAGGAAATACAATTTTAATAACCGGCGGTACTTCGGGTATCGGAAGAGGTTTCGCGGAAAAATTCGTGAAGCTGGGCAATACGGTCATCATATGCGGAAGACGGGAAGATCGCCTGCAGGAGATACAGAATAGTCTACCCGGAATCATAACCACGATGTGTGATGTATCCATTGTCGAGGAAAGGGAAGCACTCTATCAATGGTCAGTTGAAACATTTCCTGAACTGAACATCCTTATCAACAATGCAGGGATCCAGCTCCCATGTAATATGACTAAGGAAGTTGATATAGATAAAGTCAGGCAGGAGATTGAAATCAACCTTACTGCCCCCATTCACCTCGCCTCGTTATTCGCAGAACATTTTAAAAGAAGCGTTGAAGCAGCTATTGTAAATGTTTCATCCGGACTCGCATTCGTACCCATCGCGTTTATGCCGGTGTACTGCGCCACTAAGGCAGCTATTCATTCTATTTCTATGTCGTTAAGACATCAGTTGAAGAATACCCCGGTGAAAGTCTTCGAGATAATACCTCCCTCGGTTGATACTGAGCTTGGCCACCAGAGACGCGCAGATAAAACTCAGTCTCACGGCGGTATGCCCACAGAAAATTTTATTGATGCGGCAATTGATGCGATCGAAACGGATGAGTTTGAAGCTGCAGTGGGACATTCAATAAACCTCAGAGAGAAAGGTGAGGAGTTGTTTAATCAGCTTAATGAAGGAAGATGAGATGAATATTTGATTTGCCGTTTGGTCAGGATTTTAATTCTTTAATTCTCAATTCGCTAAATCCAATTCACAGACTCCGCTAATTCTTTAATTCTTTGCATTTATATCCACCCCTCTTTATATTTGGCAATTAAAATTTTTAACATATTGCAGTAATTAATGCAGAAAATATTCATATCAGACTTATCGAAATACGTTGGCAAAGAAATTAAGATACAGGGCTGGCTCTATAATAAAAGATCGAGCGGTAAACTGCATTTTCTTATCCTTAGAGACGGAACCGGGTACCTCCAGTGTGTGTTTTTTAAAGGAAATGTTTCCGAAGAGGTATTTGATTTAGCCGGAAAAATCGGACAGGAATCTTCTATAGAAATTACGGGGAAAATTAAAGAAGAAAAAAGAGCTCCCGGCGGATATGAACTGGATGCATCCGACCTTAAAGTAATTTCAGAATCCCGCGATTATCCTATTACTCCGAAGGAACACGGAACGGAATTCCTGATGGATAACCGCCACCTGTGGCTCAGATCGAGTAAACAGGTTGCTATACTGCGTGTAAGACATAGGATAGTGAAGGCTATCCGCGATTTCTTCGATGGGAACGGTTTTACACTTATGGATCCTCCGATCCTTACGCCTTCATCCTGTGAAGGAACTTCAACACTTTTTGAGACTGAATATTTCGATCTTGGTAAAGCTTACCTTACTCAATCGGGTCAGCTTTATGCAGAAGCCGGAGCAATGGCGCTTGGTAAGGTGTATACTTTCGGACCGACTTTCCGTGCTGAAAAATCAAAAACCAAACGTCACCTCACTGAGTTCTGGATGTGTGAACCCGAGGTTGCCTTTGCCGATTTGAACGATGATATGGATTTGGCTGAAGAATTTCTTTCATATATAGTGCAGACGGTACTTAAGGAGCGCGAAGAGGAGCTGAAAGTACTGGAACGCGATACAAAGTTCCTGCTGAACGTTAAGAAACCTCTTCCACGGATTTCATATGATGAAGCTGTAGAAATTCTTAAGAAGAACGGGAGTGAATTTGAATACGGGAATGATTTCGGCGCACCCGATGAGACGATAATTTCGAGCCAGTTTGACAGACCTGTGATGGTCCATCGTTATCCTGCAGCCGTTAAAGCTTTTTATATGAAGAGAGATCCTGAAAATCCGGCCCTCGCTCTTGCAGTTGATGTCCTTGCTCCTGAAGGTTATGGAGAAATTATAGGCGGAAGTCAGAGAGAGGATAATATTGATCTTTTAATAGAAAGAATAAAAGAACACGAGCTTCCGATGAAGGATTTTGAATGGTACCTCGATCTCAGGAGATTCGGATCGGTTCCTCATTCCGGTTTCGGACTTGGACTCGAAAGAACTGTCTCCTGGATATGCGGACTGGAACACATTCGGGAAACAATTCCATTCCCAAGAATGATCTATAGAAATACTCCGTAGGATGGATGATGGTTGATGGAAGATGGGGGAGGGATGAATCCTAAGACTGAGGCAATACTGGAGAGGACATTTAATTTTGGAGTTAATTGTTTAATATTTATTGAGACATTACCTAAAACTATCGGGTTAAAGGTAGCTGCATTTCAGTTGGCGAAATCGTCAACGTCGGTTGGTGCAAATTATGAAGAAGCTCAGAGAGCCGAATCGGGAAAAGATTTTATACATAAAGTTGGTATTGTTTTAAAGGAGATCTGTGAAAGCAATTACTGGCTGCGTGTCATTGGTAAAATTCATATAGAATTATCGCAAGAAGAAAATTATAAAAGTTTATTAAATGAAAGCTACGAGTTGAAAAAAATATTTATTTCCATAAAATTAACAGCTCAGCAGAATCTGAAAAAGGTAAAATGTTAATGTCATTTCCATCATCCATAATCTATACTCCATTATCCATCAACCATCAACCATCATCCATCATACTATGTCTTTAGAAGTTATCCTCTTCATTCTCTTCGCTGCTGTAGCAGCTGTTTCATCCGTAACAATGATTACTCGGAGCGATGCAGTTATCGCAGCTTTGTTTTTGGTACTGAATTTTGCGGCTCTTGCCGGCCTTTATCTTCTGCTCAATGCACAGTTTATCGCAGTTGCGCAGGTGATAGTTTATGCCGGTGCCATCATGGTGCTCTTCCTTTTTGTGATAATGCTGTTGAGACCGCAGAAGGAGGATATTCTCGGCAAAAAACCCGCGATTAAAATTATGGCGATTATTGTTGCTGCTCTCGTTTTCATCCAGATCGCCTATATGATCTTCTTTTCTAAATCGGGAGATGTTGCAGGTCAGGCTGCCGCCAGTGTGAAAGCAGGTACTATCGAATCAATTGGCAGGGAGTTATTTACAAATTATGTAGTTCCTTTTGAGGCCGCAGGATTTTTACTTCTTGCCGCTACAATAGGAGCTTTGGTTTTAGCAAAAAAGAAATTCGAATAAATTATGCAGATTCCAATAGAATACTATTTAATCCTCAGTGCTTTCATGTTTGCTGTGGGAGTGACCGGGGTGCTGATCAGAAGAAATGCGATCATCGTATTTATGTCGGTTGAGCTTATGCTTAATTCGGCAAACCTTACTCTTGTTGCATTTTCATCCTACCTGGGCAATTCAATCGGCCAGCTGTTTGTTTTCTTTGTAATGACAGTTGCCGCAGCTGAGGCTGCAGTTGGACTGGCTATCATAATCGCCTTGTTCAGAAACAAATTAACTCTGAATATTGATGAAGTAAATATTTTGAAATGGTAAAACAAACTGACCATTTTGATTTCTTAATTAGCAGAAATTTATGATCAACCTTATATACTTAACTGTTCTTCTTCCTCTTGCCGGATTCCTGGTGAATGGAATATTCGGTTCAAAAATAAAAAATGAAAAAGTAATCGGTATTATCGGCAGTGGCGTAATAGGACTGTCATTTCTCGTAGCCGCGGGGGCATTCCTGCAGACACTCGGTTTGCCGGTGGAAGAAAGACAGCATATTGTCAGTCTGTTTACCTGGATGAAAGTTGGGAGTCTTAATGTCGGCTTTTCTTACCAGGTCGATCAGCTCTCTCTCATAATGGCTCTCATTGTAACGGGTGTCGGTTTCATTATTCACGTATACTCAATCGGCTATATGCACGGTGATAAGAGTTTCTGGAGATTTTTTGCCTACATGAACCTCTTCATCTTTGCAATGATGAACCTGATACTCGGTGATAATTTTGTTCTGCTCTTTCTCGGATGGGAAGGAGTCGGTCTCTGTTCGTATCTCCTTATCGGTTTTTGGTACGACCGTAAATTTGAGAAAAGTACTACAAGCGATGCAGCTAAAAAAGCATTCATCGTCAACAGGATAGGTGATTTTGGTTTCCTGCTCGGAATGTTTCTAATATATATGACTTTCGGCAGTTTAAATTTTAATGAAGTTTTTACACGTGCAAACATCCTTGGAGTGCATGAGAGCGTTTATACACTGATAGCTTTGTTCTTATTTATCGGCGCTACAGGTAAATCGGCACAGATCCCATTGTTCGTCTGGCTGCCTGATGCTATGGCCGGCCCTACGCCTGTTTCTGCCCTGATACATGCGGCTACTATGGTAACTGCCGGTGTGTATATGGTTGCAAGATGCTCGATAATCTTTGTATCCGCACCCGCAATAATGACCCTCGTAGCTGTTATAGGAATTTTTACTGCATTGTTCGCGGCATCTATCGGGATAGTCCAGAATGATATTAAAAAAGTGCTGGCTTATTCTACTATCAGCCAGCTCGGATATATGTTCCTTGCGCTCGGTGTAGGTGCATTCTCCGCTGGAATATTTCACGTTATGACTCATGCTTTCTTTAAGGCTCTCTTATTCCTCGGCGCCGGTTCTGTTATTCATGCGCATGCATGAACACCAGGATATCCAGCAGTTCGGAGGATTGAAAAAGTATATGCCTAAAACTGCAATGACTTTTCTGATCGCTTCTCTCGCTATTTCTGGAATTCCTCCTTTGTCGGGCTTTTTCAGCAAGGATGAAATTTTGTGGATGTCTTTCGCAAACGGAAGTTTCTTACTCTGGCTGATAGGTGCCATAACTGCACTGATGACTGCCTTTTATATGTTCCGGCTGTACTTCCTTACTTTTGAAGGGAAGGAAAGATTCAAACACGATGTTCATCCTCACGAGTCACCGTCAGTGATGACAATTCCTTTAATGATCCTTGCTTTCCTCGCTGCAGTCGGCGGATTCATCGGTATTCCTGCCTTATTCTCCGGTGAAGGCGGAAATATGTTTGAGGGTTGGCTTGCTCCGGTTTTCGAAAACGCTGAGAGAAAGCTTGCACTTTACGGAACGCACTCAGCGGGATCCGAAATTACTTTGATGGTGATTTCAGTTATACTTGCTGTCAGCGGCATCTGGCTGGCAAGGAATATCTACCTGAAGAAACCCGCTATTGCTGAAAATGTGTCGAATAGGTTTAAAGGGTTATACAACCTTTTGTGGAATAAATATTTTGTTGACGAAGTGTACGATGCCGCAATAATTACTCCGATCGTTAAAGGTTCTGAAACCGTACTGTGGAAGTTTACCGACTCTAAAATTATAGATGGACTGGTAAACGGAACAGCCTCTTTAATTAGTCTTATTTCATCAAGAATTAGAAAAATACAAACAGGAGTAGCCCAGATTTATGCAGTAGTAATGATGCTCGGAATTGTTATCGCTCTTTTCTGGATTATTTTAAGTCTATAAATTATGGAAAACAGTTATCTCTTAACTTGCCTGCTTTTTACACCGGTTGCCGGAGCTATAATCCTTTTATTTTTCGCTAAAGGAAAAGAAAATTTAGTAAGATGGTTCGGACTTATAGTTTCTCTGGCGGCATTTGTAATATCGCTGTTTATATATTTTAATTTTGATCCTTCTGTCTCAGGCTTTCAGTTTATTCATCAATTTAAATGGATTGAGAAACTGAACATAAGTTATAAGGTGGGTATTGACGGAATGGCTCTGCTGCTGCTCATGCTGACAACCTTTCTTACCCCTCTTACTCTGCTCTCAAGCTGGAAGAGCATTAATAAAAGAGTTAAAGAATTTACTTTCTTTATGCTTATGCTTGAAGCCGGGATGCTTGGAGTGTTTATCTCCATAGACCTTTTCCTCTTTTATATTTTCTGGGAGGCAATGCTTATCCCGATGTACTTTATCATCGGAATATGGGGGGGCGACAGAAGGATTTACGCTTCTGTAAAGTTTTTCCTCTATACCATGTTCGGGAGTCTTCTTATGCTTGTTGCCATCATATGGCTTGCAGTATATGCTTCAGGACCTCTCGGACATTTTACAACAGATTTAACTGAACTATATAAAGTCGGTCCGACAATTAAAGAAAATCTGCAGAACTGGATGTTCGCTGCATTCGCTTTCAGCTTTGCAATAAAAGTTCCTCTTTTCCCGCTGCATACCTGGCTGCCCGATGCACATGTTCAGGCGCCGACCGCAGGAAGCGTCATACTTGCAGGCGTGCTCCTTAAGATGGGTACGTATGGTCTGCTCAGATTTTGTCTGCCTCTTTTCCCGCAGGCAGCCGTGAATTTTGCTCCCTACATCTCCGTTCTGGCGGTAATAGGAATAATTTACGGAGCTCTGGTTGCAATGGTGCAGAAGGATATGAAGAAGCTTGTGGCTTATTCTTCTGTAGCTCACCTTGGATTTGTCGTTCTCGGAATCTTTGCGATGACGCAGGAGGCAATACAGGGAGCTGTAATCCAGATGGTCAATCACGGACTGTCTACAGGAGCCTTATTTTTACTTGTGGGCGTACTTTATGAAAGAACCCATACACGTGAAATCTCTGAGTATGGCGGAATTGCCAGGGTAGTGCCTTTTTACGCATTTGCCTTATTATTCGCTTCCTTGTCGTCTATAGGTCTGCCCGGGTTGAATGGCTTTGTCGGTGAGTTTTTAATTCTTCTTGGCTCGTTTAAATCTTCTGTACTGGGAAGCTGGTGGTATACTATTTTTGCAGCATCAGGAGTAATCTTTGCAGCAGTCTATTTGCTGTGGATGTATCAGAGGGTCGCATTCGGTAAGGTAACAAACCCTAGGATGAACTCTCTAACTGATATGAATAAAAGAGAAATGCTTGTACTCATACCTATTTTCATATTCATTGTCTGGATTGGAATCTATCCGAGTACGTTTTTGAATGTATCAGAAAAATCGACAGCAAAAGTTATCGAACAAGTGCATGTACCAGTGCAGTCAGTTATTGAATAGGAAAATATATGAGAAACGGCAGCAGGATAATTGCGGCTATAATATTGTCGTTCTTTTTTTATTGTAATATATCTGCGGCGGAAATACCGGCAGTGCAGGATAGTATTGCGCAGGTGAAGATCCTGGAGCAGGCGGGCGAGCATGTTCTCCCTTCACCCTACATGGTAATACCATTTATAGTGCTTCTTCTGATGATCGCTACGGGTCCGCTGTTCTATAAACACTTCTGGGAAAGACATTACCCGAAGATGTCAATCATCTTAGGACTTGTTACGGTGGTTTATTACCTGGTCTTTCTGAATGAGTACCATAGTCTGGTACATATACTTGCAGAGTATATCTCATTTATAGCTCTGCTGAGTTCTCTGTTTGTGGCTTCGGGAGGCATTTTTATCAAAGTGGATAAAAAAGCAACTCCGTACATGAATGTTCTTTTTTTATTGTTTGGTGCCGTCATTTCAAATGTAATCGGTACAACAGGAGCATCGATGCTGCTGATAAGACCCTATATAAAGATGAACCAGAACAGGATAAAGGCTTATCATGTTATCTTCTTCATTTTTATTGTCAGTAATATCGGCGGAGCGCTTACTCCCATTGGCGATCCTCCCTTGTTTATCGGGTTCTTAAGAGGCGTGCCATTTTTCTGGGTAATTGAAAATGTCTGGTTTATCTGGATACCGATGATCCTGCTTATACTTGGTGTATTTTTCCTGTTCGATAAATATAATAACAAAGGAAACGACACACCTGTAGAAGCCTCCTATACAGGTAAGATAGAATTCAGAGGAATCAGAAATCTCGGCTACCTTGCTGTCATTATCTTCTCTGTTTTTCTGGATCCTGGTGTTTTTTCCTGGGTGCCCGACTGGAGTCCGCTTCCTTTCGGCATTAGAGAAGTGATAATGTTTGCAGTAGTATACTTGTCTTATAAACAGGCTGACCCGGAAATTCTCAGGTCGAACGAATTTGACTTCGAACCGATTAAAGAAGTAGCCTACCTGTTTATAGGAATATTTCTTACGATGGTTCCGGCTCTGCAGCTTATTGCCGAAGAAGCCAGGGTCAACAGGGATCTCCTGAATGCCGGCACTTTCTACTGGGCAACAGGCGGCTTATCATCATTTCTTGATAATACGCCTACCTATCTGAACTTTTTAAGTGCCGCGATGGGAAAATATGCTCTTGATGTGAATGTAAAAGCTCACGTACTCGATTTTGTTTCGCAGGATATTATTTATCTCAGGGCTATATCGGTTGCCGCCGTATTTTTCGGCTCTATGACTTATATCGGAAATGGCCCCAACTTTATGGTTAAGTCAATTTGTGAAAGAGCCGGTATTGAAATGCCGAGTTTCTTTACTTATATGATAAAATATTCGATACCAATACTTATACCGTTATTCTTGATAATTTATTTTCTCTTTTTTCATTAAAGGAATATGAACATGGCTGCATTGGATGAGATACTGAAAAGCAAACCGCAAGGATTATTTTATAAAAACAGGCTGATACTTCCTTTCCAGGGAATCTTCCTGAAAGTTATAGTTGATGATGATATAATTATGGATTTTTCACCGGCCTCAAAACATGTTTATATAACTGAAAATGAAGACTACACCGATATCTATTTCAAAGAATATAAGCATCTCAAGGATGCCGTATCAAAATATGAAGCTATAAAGATGGTCCTTGTAGAAAAAGGGAAAGATATTTTTAATTTCGATAATCACAAAAAGATCGTCGTTTACCTGGCTGAAAAACACCGGGTTAAAATCGAAGAAACAGAAGAAGACATTTTATTTATTGAATAATTTATTCTGCTCGATAAGCAGATCCAAGGCTGATAAATATGCTCAATAATATCCGTGAATTTTACAATATTCTGCCGCTTGTAATTGTAGGTGCTGGAATTCTAATATCCCTTTTAGTGGAGATGTTCAGGAAAGAGAGCGAAACTGTTCTTAGCTGGATTTCAGTGATCACTTTCCTTGCAGCTGCATTCTATTCTCTTGCAACAGTAAATTCTGTTTCCGTTGTACTGCAGAATATGCTTGCCACGGGCGGAACAGTTAACATTTTTTACTTCATTTTTACTTTCGGGGCCGCACTGGTTTGTCTGCTTTCAATGGACTATCTGAAGAAGTACGGCGCAAATTACGGAGAATTTTATCTGCTTGTCCAGTGTTCAGTGCTGGGTATGATGTTTATGGCAGGAGCAAAAGATCTGTTTACAATATTTCTCGGACTTGAGCTTATGTCAATCAGTTTTTATGCTCTTGCCGGAATCAATAGGAAAAAGCAGTCGGCTAACGAAGCATCTCTTAAATATTTCCTGCTCGGGGCATTTGCAACCGGCTTTACTGTCTATGGAATAGCATTGATATACGGATCCGCCGGAACGACATCGATAGAAGGCATTGTTTCCCGGTTCTCTTCATTATCAGGTGATTTTATTTTTATTACCGGCATACTCCTTTTTCTTATAGGCTTCTCCTTTAAAATTGCCGCGTTTCCGTTCCATATGTGGGTGCCGGATGTTTATGAGGGATCGGCTACAACTATTTCCGGTTTATTTTCAACAGGTGGAAAGGCTGCTGCATTCAGCGCAATCATTGTGACATTAGGAACTATTTTTAGTACAGCAACTCCTCATTTATTCACTCCATATCTCGCAGTGATTGCTGTCCTATCGATGGTATTCGGAAGTATTGTCGCTATTGCTCAGGATAATATTAAGCGGATGCTTGCCTACTCATCTATAGCCCACGCCGGGTATATGCTGATTGGTTTTGCAGCCGGAAATTATGACGGTATTGCGGGAATAATTTTTTACCTGGCTGCTTATACCTTTATGAACCTTGGTGCCTTCGGAATAGTGTCAATCATTGAAGGAAAGGATGAGGCTAACCTGTCAATCCGGTCATACGCAGGTCTTGGTTCAAGAAATCCTCTGCTCGCGGGACTCCTCTCAGTCTTTATGTTTTCACTTGCAGGCATTCCTCCTTTTGCCGGCTTTTTTGGAAAGTATTATGTTTTCATCTCGGCAATTGAATCAGGTTTAACCTGGCTGGCTATAATCGGCGTGATTTCAAGCGTTATCAGTGTTTACTTCTACCTCAGGATTGTTGTTCTGATGTACTTCAGGGAAGCTGAAGAGGAATTTTCAACATCCGTTTCGAGTACTGGACTGCTTGCAGTTATTATATCTGTTCTGCTTGTTATAGTTCTCGGTATTGCCCCGGGCACAATTATAGGTTTAATCTCTTCATTTTTGTCATAAAATTTATTTTATACTTGAATTTTGACAGCCGGTTTGAAAGTTTAGTATAATACTTAAACAAAAAACCGGCATCTTTTTATCAGAGAACTAATATGATACCCTTATTTTCAACAAAACAAATCCGCGATACAGATCAATCCGCTATCAACGATCTCAAAGTACCTGGAGTAGTTCTGATGGAGAACGCTTCTCTTGAGATATATAATTACATTGAGTCGGTAAGAGAAGAACTGGATCTTCCTAAACAGATTGTTGTTATTTGCGGGAAGGGTAATAATGGGGGAGACGGGTACGCAGCGGCAAGGCATTTCCTTAATGACCATTACAAGACTTCTGTCGTTAAAATCGGCAAAGAGGATGAAATGTCTCCCGATTGCCGGACAAACTACAATATTCTTAAAAACCTCGGCAGAGATAATGAGAAACTGACTATTACAGATTTTAAATCTGTCAATGATCTTAAGAAATTCAAAGACTATTCTATAATTGCGGATGCAATGCTGGGAAGCGGCATAGAGGGAGCATTGCGTGAACCTTATAATGCTATTGTTGATGTAATAAATAAATTCCAGGGTTTAAAGGCAGCCATTGATATACCGTCAGGCCTGAGCGCCGATAAAGGTTATGCTGAAAATGCTTTTATGGCTGATATAACAATTACACTCGGCGAATTAAAAAAAGGTTTATATATCGGGAATGGCGCAGTATACTGCGGAGAG
Organism: uncultured Ignavibacteria bacterium; assembly: GCA_963832715.1. Taxonomy (GTDB): domain Bacteria; phylum Bacteroidota; class Ignavibacteria; order Ignavibacteriales; family Ignavibacteriaceae; genus DATFVA01. Next base: position 294,446 of record CAWHVB010000006.1, read on the forward strand.
ATCTTTAAGGGGAGTATAGGCATAGGTTTTAACTTATATGATAAATATGAAACTTCCGAATACTTGATTGAACCCGAAGATGTTTACCAGTTTATCCCGGTGAAAAAGAAGAATGACTATAAATATTCAGCCGGTAAGGTCTTCACTATTGCAGGTTCAGGCAGTCTGCCGGGGGCAGCTGTATTGACATCTAAAGCGGCGCTTCTATCAGGTACGGGAGCCTCAATCCTTGCTTATCCCAGATCTGTAAGAGGACTTGTCCATAAAAATACTGGAGAAGTAATTGTCGATGCCTATGAAGACAAAAAGAAAGAGATGCTGACAGCAGAGAACATTAAAGAATTAAAGAAAAGAATAAAGTGGGCTGATGTTGTTGCAATTGGTCCCGGACTCGGAAGGGAAAAAGAAACGCAGGAAGCAGTTCTGTCTGTTTTTAGAAATGCTCAATATAAAAATATAGTGATAGATGCCGATGCAATCTTTGCAATCGGCGAGGAAGGGTATCAGCATTTTAATCTGAAAAATGCCGTCCTTACTCCCCACCATGCAGAGTTTGCTCATCTTATCGGAATTGAGCTGACAGAACTTGAAAAAGACATCCTGAAATACGGTCACGGTTTCGCCGAAGAAACAGGGGCTTTCCTGGTGCTCAAAGGAGCTCCCACGATAATTTTTACTCCGGGCGGTGATGCGCTCATAAACACAACCGGAAACCCCGGAATGGCTAAATTTGGAACAGGAGACGTTTTGACGGGTGTAATAGCATCATTTATTGCTCAAAAGAAAAATATTGAGGAAGCTGCTGTTGCGGCGGTATATATTCATAGTTTATCGGCCGACTTATTGCAGAAAAAATCCACTGAATTTGGTTATACAGCTTCCGATATTAGTAAAAATATTTCATCTGCAATTAAATTTTTAAGGAATACGTTTGTTTAGTAAACTTGAAGCTAATAAAAAATGGCTGGTATATTTTCCGCTGATCATATACTGGTTTCTGTTATTTGTTGCGACAACTCTTCCCGGGGCGGATCTGCCGAAAACCGGAGTCAGTGATAAGATCGAACATTTTACAGCTTATTTCATTCTGGCAGTCCTTTTTAACCTGGCACTCATGTTTCAGAACAAATATCCCAAAATCAAGAAGAAAGCCTGGCTGTATACTCTGATATTTATCCTGACTTACGCAGGGCTTGATGAGCTTCATCAATTATTTGTTCCGGGCAGAGATTGTGATATACTGGACTGGTTGGCAGATTCTTCCGGTGTATTATTGGGTCTTGGATTTGTTAAAATGCTCATAAATATTCTAAGATATAAGCCGCAAACAGGATAGAAAAGGACTATTTTCCCGGTCTAAACTAAAAAAGTACATAAACCGGGAACTATTAAATAAATATATAGTAAGAACTATAGTAGTATTTGACAAAAGAAACATCATTTATTAACTTGGCGGGCGATAAATTTGCCCTTTAGGAGGAGTTGGTAATGGCACTTAATAAGAATCCCAAAGCGGATTTGAGACGCAGTTATAAAAAGATATTTGAGCTCAGCTTAATTATTGCTCTTGCTCTTTTGATAGTTGCGTTTAAGTTTTTCCCGCATCTTAAAGCCACCACTGCACTGGCGGAAGGACCCCAGGAATTATTTAAGGTGGAAGATGTTCAGCAGACCAAACAGGAGAACAGACCTCCCCCGCCTCCGAAACCGCCGATTCCTATTGAAGCTCCCTCTGAGGATGTTCTGGAGGATATCGAAATCGGTGAGACTGAGCTTGATGTTAATCAGCAGGTAGAAGCTCCGCCGCCGCCTAAAGTTGAAAAGAAAGTTGAGGAAGAACCTCAGTACTTCGTAGCAGTTGAGGAAATGCCTGAACCAATAGGCGGAATACAGGCGATACAAAGCAAAATAGTTTATCCTGAGATTGCTAAGAGAGCAGGAATTGAAGGAAAAGTTTATGTGCTTGCCTTTGTTGATGAAACCGGTAACGTTACCAAGGCTGAAATTATTAAAGGTCTTGGCGCCGGACTTGATGATGCTGCCTTGAATGCTGTAAAAGCAACTAAATTTAAACCTGGTAAGCAAAGAGGTAAACCGGTTAAAGTTCAGGTATCAATTCCTATTGTATTCAAACTCCAGTAATTTGGATTATAAAATTTTAGGGCGTCCTCAGGACGCCTTTTTTATTTTAAATGACAAATCAATCCTCACATTTCGGATTAATTAGATAGTAACAAACTAATTCGCATATCTGCTTATTCGCCGTTCACAATCATCCAAATTCTCCTCGCAATTCGCTAAATTCTAGACTATATTTATGCCTTCCATATTTCTGGATAAAGATCAAATCACACAAATTATTATAACTGACTGATGGCTTCGAAAAAAGGGATATATGATAATAATAAGAGTCTGATTCTGTTTGTTTTAGCTTTGACTTTCTTCAATCTGTTATTCATATACTATATCAAATATGATAATCAGCATCTGCCGTTATTTTCCTATTTCCGGCTTTACTATATCGGCAATCTTTTTAATCTTTTCTTCAGTCTGATCCTGATAACAGGACTCATGCTGTATCTATTCAGGAAAAAAACTACGTTGTCTCCCAATATTGTCTTTACGCTTGCAGCCCTTATGACAATTTTTCTTTTTACAGCATGGATCTTTTCTAAATCACGAATCTCCCTTCCCGATATAACTATTTTAAATCAGCCGCTGGAAAAAGTATTCAAAAGCGGACTGTTTTTCACTTACCAGTTTATTCAATTTATACTTATAATAGAAATATGGCTCAGTTTATCCGGAAAACCTGGCCTGATCTTTTTACGTGCATTTATCGACTCCGTATTAATCACTTTGCTTCTGCTGGTGTTCGCCTTTTTCTACCTGAATTTTAATAAAGGTAATACTTCTGATTTTTTCCTGAGCGGTAACGGTATGAACGTCGGTGTGGTGCTGGGCGCAGCGGTATGGACAAATGAACCAAGCCCGAGCTTAAAATCACGGGTGGATAAAGCCTTTAGTTTATATAAAGATGGCAGCCTTCAGAAAATTCAGCTTACAGGAGGTAATGCTCCCGGAGAACTGAGTGAGGCTGAAATTGCATACGACTATTTGAAAACAAAAAAAATAGATACAAATAATGTGTGGATTGAAAAGAATACTACTTCCACAACAGAGCAGTTGCAATTTATAAATTCGACTTTAAGTAAAAAACCAGGTGTGAATGATATTATTGTAATTTCCGACTCCTATCATCTGCCTCGGGTAAAAGAAATAGCAGATTTTTATCTTATGGATATACGGGTTGCCCCTTCTGATCTTGACCTCAGGTTTGAAAATAAACTGTATAATAAGTTAAGGGAAAGTGCGGCAATTTTAATATTTTGGTTCTTTGCAATATAAATTTTATTTCAAATCAATGGAGATACACTGATGATTAATTTTGAAGTCATAGAAGAATTCGATCACGAGCAGGTTGTCTTCTGTTCAAATAAGGAAGCGGGTTTGAGAGCTATAATAGCTATCCATAATACTACGCTTGGTCCCGCCCTCGGGGGAACTCGTATGTGGAATTACAAGAGCCATGATGATGCATTTAAAGATGTACTCAGATTATCAAGAGGAATGACGTATAAGGCAGCCGTTTCCGGACTCAACCTTGGCGGTGGTAAAGCTGTAATAATTGGCGATTCTTCTACACAGAAAAATGAACTTCTATTCAGAACATTCGGAAAATTTATTGAAGGTCTTGCAGGAAGATATATAACTGCTGAAGATGTCGGTACATCTGTAACGGATATGGAATATGTAAGGATGGAGACTAAGTATGTTACCGGCGTTTCAAAAGCGTTAGGAGGTTCGGGTGATCCTTCGCCTGTTACTGCCTATGGTGTATTCGTAGGGATGAAAGCATGTGCAAAATTCAAGTGGGGAAGCGATTCACTGGCAGGGAAGAAGATTGCTGTTCAGGGAGCAGGGCAGGTTGCCAGGTATCTTTGCGAGCATCTTTACAATGAAGGTGCAGAGATTTTTTTGACCGATATTAATGAATCAAAAGTACAGAAAGTCCTTGAAACCGTTAAAGCGCAGGTAGTAAAACCTGAAGAGATATACGGTCTGGATGTCGATATATTCTCCCCGAATGCACTTGGTGCCATCATTAACAATGACACAATTGGAAAACTGAAGGCTGAAATAGTAGCCGGGGGAGCAAATAACCAGCTTGAGAAAGAGGATATCCATGGTCCGCTTCTTATGGAAAAAGGAATATTATATGCCCCTGATTATGTAATAAATGCGGGTGGTCTGATGAATGTTGCTAATGAGCTTGAGGGCTACAGGCAGGACCGCGCATTGAAGCAGGCAGAAACTATATATGCTGTTATCGGTAAAATACTTGAGATTTCTTCCAGGGAAAAGATCCCAACCTATGAAGCTTCAAATAAAATGGCTGAGGAAAGGCTTAAAAGCGTGGGAAGGATCAGTAATATATATACAGGCCATTCTGTTTTTTCAGGCAGACTTGGTGAGCTATTTCAAAGGTAATAACTGACAGGTACATATTTCGAAATATTTTCATAAATTCAATTGTTCTTTAAAAGTTGGTAGCTTGTAAAATGACACAAATGTTTAAAAGAAGAATCGTACGGGAAAGAGTTCTTCAGATTCTTTATGCTTTCGAATTAAACAGTGATTCGCTGCAATTATTGACCGAAGGAATTCTTTCAGACCTTGACGACGCTATGGATAGGAAATTCGCTAATGAGCTGGTAAACCGTGTAATAATTCACCACAAGGAACTTGATCTGAAAATTAAAGAACGGGTTGACAACTGGGAAATGGGAAGGATTGCCCTGATTGATAAGCTTCTTCTTCGTATGGGAATCTGTGAGCTTTTTTATTTCCCGGATATTCCCCCGAAAGTTTCTATAAATGAGTGCATTGAGATAGCAAAGATATACAGTACAGCAGGAAGCGGTAAATTTATAAACGGCATACTCGATGCAATTCTCAATGAACTAAAACATGATGGGAATCTGAAAAAAAGCGGACGGGGGTTAGTAGAAGAGACTATTTCAAAGCAGCCCCGGAAAAGTAAGCTTAAATGAAAGAAAGAAGCAGGATTTTCATCTGGACGTTATTCGATTTTGCGAATACTGCTTTTTCTGTCATAATAGTTACTGTCATTTTCTCTAAATATTTCTCTAACTACGTTACTGGCGGTCAGAGATGGCTGTGGGGACTTGCGGTAAGTCTTTCCATGGTGCTTGCTGCCTTTCTGAGTCCCCCCCTTGGCGCTATTGCAGATGTTTCCAGGAATCGTAAAAGATTTCTTCTCATATTTACTATCCTTTCAGTAATCTGCACTGCACTGATGTTTTTTGTGAACAAGGGAGATATCCTTTTCGGGTTTATTCTGTTCGTTCTTGCAAATATCGGCTTTGAAGCCGGCCTGGTTTTCTACGACGCCTTCCTCCCTAATCTGACTGAAAAGAAGAACTTCGGCAGAGTTTCCGGATATGGTTTTGCTATGGGCTATATCGGAGCACTTGCTGTACTCCTGATTGTAATGGTGCTTCTTCCCTCAGCGGATTCGCCGGACTACTATTTTTATATAAGACTCTCATTTGTGGTAGCCGCTGCCTTCTTTCTTTTCTTCTCAGCACCCCTGTTTCTTTTTGTAAGTGAGCCGCATATTGTTGAGCCGATGAAGAAAGATTTAATAAGAGAGGGTATTGATAAAAGTTTTAAGACATTTAAAGCAATTTTCTTCCAGAGGAAACATCCGGCAGTTTCCAGATTCCTTTTCGCATTTTTTCTCTATAATGATGCTATTATTACAATCATCGCTTTTGCATCTATATTTGCTTCAAATATACTCAAGATGACGGATGAACAGATAATTCTGTTCTTCGTGATTGTGCAGAGTACTGCAGTACTCGGCTCGTTTATATTCGGAATTATTTCTGATCATATCGGACCGAAAAAAACAATAACAATAACGCTGGTTGTCTGGGTGATTGTGATTATCGGGGCATTCTTTGTGCAGACAGTTCCGGAATTTTACGTCGTTGGATTACTGGCCGGCCTCTCCATAGGATCGTCGCAATCATGCAGCCGGAGCCTGATGGCGTTATTGACGCCTCACGAGAGGGAAGCTGAGTTCTTTGGATTCTATGACGGATTATTCGGTAAATCCTCGGCGGTGGTCGGTCCGTTTGTATATGGCGTAATATCAGATTTGTCAAACGAAAGATTTGCGGCCCTTGCAATAGGGTTATTCTTTATTGCAGGACTTATTATCCTTCAGAAGGTTCAGGTCCCGGCTTATAATAAAGTCCCGTCTCAGGTAAAGGGTTAATTCATACAATTGTATAAATCGGCTTCCCTGTCATTTTTTCTGCATTAAAGCTAAAAGAAATTCTTTTTTCTTCCTGCCTTACATCACAGGATGAATAACCGCAATATTTACAAAGTTCCGGCTTACAGTAATCGAAATGAATTTTAATCTGCATATTGGAAAATGTTTCAAGCATCTTTTCTTCAATTTCATTTTCTTCGGTATGCGATTTCTGGATAGTAAAATAGTAGGGGAGTATCAGGTGAAAATCCAGGTATATTGTATCTCCCGATATCCAGAACCTGAGTTCATGTATATCAATCCAGTATTCTTTTTTGATTTTGTTAAGGTGAGTAACAATTTTTTCAAGCTGTACAGGATCCGTTTCATTCATCAGCCCGCCGATTGATTCCCTCATTAGCCTGTATCCTGTGTATAAAATATTTATTGCTACGGCTATTGCAAATATCGGATCGAGCAGCTGATATCCTGTTGCCATTACGAGTATAACACCTATTATAACTCCGATGCTCGTATAAGAATCAGTCAGGACATGCTTGCCGTCTGCAACAAGAGTCAGGGAATTCGTGCGTTTACCCATTCTTACAAGGTATGTTCCAAGCAGCAGGTTTATACCCCCGGCGGCACTGACAACTATAACGCCGATATTCAGCTGACGTAAGTTTGAACCGTGTATGATATCAAGGACAGAAGTATAAATAATAAACACCGCTGCGGTGAGTATTAAAAATCCTTCTATTCCCGCGGAGAAATATTCGACGTTGCCGTGACCATATAAATGAGACTCATCAGCAGGTTTTGAACTCAATATAATACTATAAAGGGCCATTGATGTGGCCAGAACATGTACCACCGATTCCGCCGCATCGGAAAAAATGGCTGCAGACCCGGTAACCAGGTATGCTCCCATTTTTGAAAGAGAACATGATTATTCCAATGGACAGAGACAGGTAGGCTGCTCTCTTTTTCAGATTTATGTTATCTATCATCTATCTCCCCAAAATTAATTAGCTTTCATTACTATCAGCGTCAGGTCATCCTGAACTGGTGAAGAATATGTAAAATTCCTGATTGAATTTATAATAATATCCTGAATTTCTTTAGGCGATTTATTAGGGTTGTCACAAATCAACCGGGTCAGATTTTCCTCGCCGAATGTACGGTAGTATTCATCCATTGCTTCCACAACACCGTCGGTATATAAGACAAATACGTCTCCGCTCTGCGGTATAAGAGTGATCTCTTCAGTAGAGTTTGAGAAGACCGGCTCGTTGGCAAGTCCTATGCCCATGCCCCGGGGAGTGACCCTGCAGCAGGTGCCGGAAGATTTACTGTAATGCAGGAGAGGCATATGACCAGCACGGGATAGGATAATTTCCCCGCCCGAATTTACTTCTGCAATACTTAAAGTAAGAAATGATCCTTTGCGTAAAATTCTTTTGAGGTTCTTATTCAGTGTCAATAATATGTCCCTGGGCGAGGAATCTTCTTTAACAATGTTGTGAAGGATCGATTGTACCTGAACCATATGAAGTGCGGCCGACATTCCTTTTCCCGATACATCGCCAATTACTACAAAAGTTTTATCCTTACTTAAATCCGGTTTAATAAAATCGTAATAATCTCCGCCTACTTCTTTAGCTGTTTCCATATAGCAAGCTATTTCGTAAAACTTATTTTCCGGCGGGACCTTCGGCATCATATTTAACTGTATTTCACGAGCAACTTCAAGTTCATCCTTGGCTGTAAGTTTATCGGCAAGTTCAAAAGCTACGAGAAGGTTGATAAGTACAAATCCCCAGATTGCGAATCCCCAGTCATTTCCAAAATAACCAAGAATAAATAGTATTAAACCAAGCGAATAAATGATCCTCCGCATAGGGGTAAGAAGGTTCAGAAACTCTGCGAAAAGATTCCTCACGAACAGGAAAAAGTCCAATATCCTGTTTCGGCTCTTCTCAGGTTTCTTCATCCTGCGGACATAAAAATCATAAACTTCGGGTACGTCCCTTTTGACAAGTTTCTGAAACTCGTTATAGTTGAGTTCACCGGTGTAGAACCGGAATAATCGTCTTAGTCTGTCAAATAGGTTGTTCATGTAACTGCCTTCACAAACCCGGGCGGTGCATTATTAAATTCAGGGACTTGTTCACGATTATACAATGTAAATAGATATAGGGAATTCATTATTAAACTTTGCTTAAAATATCGGCTGCTTCTTCCAGCACTTCATCTTTCTTCGCAAAACATACTCTCAGCAGTTTTTGACCGCTCTTCTCATTATAAAAAGGGGATAGTGGTATAGTTGCTATACCTGCTTCTCTTGTCAGCTTTTCAGCAAATTCCATATCACCCATATCCGTAATTCGTGAATAGTCAAGAAGCTGAAAATATGTTCCTGAAGCCGGTTTGAAAATCCACCTGGAATCCTTCATATACTTCAGGAATAAATCTCTTTTCCGTTCATAAAAATTATTGAGCTTCAGGTAATGACTTTCATTATCTAAATACTCCGAGTAAGCGTACTGGATAGGTGTATTAACCGCAAAAACTATAAACTGGTGAATTTTCCGGAATTCTTTCATCATTGCCCCCGGTGCCGCACAATAACCTAGTTTCCAGCCGGTCGTATGAAAAGTTTTGCCGAAAGAAGATATAACAAAAGCTTTCTTAGAGAGTTCCTTCGAACCGGATATGGAAATATGCTGCCTCTCATCAAACACTATATGCTCGTACACTTCATCACTAATCACAAAAATATCCTTATCCCTGGTAAGATCCTCAAGGTTTTTTATATCTGTCTCATTTAATACACTGCCGGTCGGATTATGTGGTGAATTAAGGAAAATCATCTTTGTCCTGTCAGTTACGGCTTTAAAAGCTTTATCCCAGTCAATTGAAAAATCAGTATTGTTAAGGGGGACAAATACAGGGGTGCCGCCATTAATTTTTACTGAAGGGGCATAGCTGTCATACGCAGGTTCAAATAAAATTACTTCATCACCCGGATGTATCACTGCTGAGACGGCAGTATAGATTGCCTGGGTTGCACCCGCAGTGATGTTGATTTCAGTCTCCGGATCATACCTACGACCATAAAGCTTATTTATTTTTTCAGAGATTTTGTGTCTTAAAACCGGTACGCCCTGCATAGGGGCATATTGATTGAACCCTTTACTCATGTAGTAATCTACCAGGTCAATTAACTCTTCGCGGCAGTTGAAATCCGGAAATCCCTGGCTGAGATTAATTGCATTGTGTTCTGCCGCCATCCGCGACATGACTGTGAATATGGTAGTTCCCACATCAGGCAGCTTTGATTTAAGCAAGTCGATATTATTATTCATTTTAATGAATCAATTAATTATACCGTCTTAAAATAAATAAAATATATTACTGACTGAAGTATATCCGTTATAAATGGAATGACTGAGTGATTTTTAATCGATATACGGGGTTTGGTTCCGTCAGAGCCGGGCCTATATGGTTAGTCCACATTAAATTCAGTACCGGCAGGACGAATTGAATCATATAAAGATTTTAACCTGTCGTATGCAAACCTGTTTCCGCGTTGTGCCGAATCCCTGTAGTATTTTACTGCTTTAGCTTTGTCTCTTTCAAAGCCTATACCGTTTTCATACGCGTATGCTACAGCTGACTGCGCAAGTACAGAACCTTTGCCGGATGCAGACAGCAGCTGATCTAGTTTAGTTTCATAGTTTGAAGTTGACAATTGATCCAGTACAATTGCCGCATTCATCCGTATTTCTGCTTCTTTTGAGCCAAGGTTTTTAGCACGCTGCCATAAGGTAAAGGCTTTCTGCATATTCTGCTGTTCTTTACCCGATGAATAAAAATACAATCCATACTCAAGAAGGGCTGGAGTGAAGTCTTTATCTGCAGATTCCGCAAGCAGATTTAATGCATCCTTAAGGGTGATCTGGTGATCAAGTCCCAGAATCTCAAGTCCGTACCAATCGAACATTGCCGTTTTATTGCCTGCATCACTTGCATTTTTTATTAATGGGAAAAATCTACCGGCTTTTTCCATTTTGTAAAGAAGGATTGAGGCAGTAGGACTATCAAGTCTGGCTGCCCTGATGTAATATTCAATTGCTTTCAGGAGGTCCTTCTCATAATAAATGCCCGATTCATATAAATTGCCGAGAAACGCCAACGCTTCAGGACTTCCATATTCTGCAGCTTCATTGATTAAGGAAATGAATGAAGCTATTGTGACAAAATTTGTATCCTTCAGGCTGTTTTTAACTGAATCTGAGAGAAGGGTATAGCCTGAATGAGTCAAATCTTCAAGCAGTCTTTTATGAGTTACATCCGGAATGGAATCGAGTACATTTTCAAAATCTATGAAGACCAATCCCAGTGAAGATTTAAGCGAAGCATTATCCTCCGGTGCTGCAGTTGAATCAGCCTGGTTCAGGTTTGACGCAGTTGTATCTATCTTAGCCTCGGGCACTTTAGCTTTAATTTCTTTTAATGTCTCCTCAGCATCCTGATTTCCCTTCTCAGCAGATTTGCTTATCCAGCTGTAAGCCTTGCCCCAATTTCGTTTAACAATAAGATTATCGGTATAGAGCAGACCGACAGCGTATTCTGCCGGCGGCATTCCTTCCTCAGCAGCCTCCTTAAAAAACTTAAATGCTTTGAAAGGATCCCATTCTGTCCCCCAGCCGTTTATAAGTAATATTGCATAGTTGTACTTCGCCGCAGTAACGCCATGATCGGCGGCGCTCTTTATCCATTTCGCAGCTTTAACCGTATCAGCTTCAACTCCCTCTCCAAGAAGATATCTTATCCCGAGTTCATGCTGTGCAAGAGGATCACCGGAATTGGCCTCTCTTATAAGATTAAACTGCTGCCAGATCCTGTAGGAAAGATCGGGCTGGTAAAACAGATTGGGTCTTTGAGAGGGTCTGTTGTTCTTAAATGCAAAGCTTTTTGTAGAATCCTGACCAAATGCAGAGGTGACAATTATCAGGCAGGAAAGGATTATAAAAAGAATTTTCAAAGTATAAAAATATTTTGGTGTTAAATAGAATAAATTATAGGAAGACGTACTATTCCAGAATGATTACCAATATTAGAAACAAATATTATAATAAAAGTTTAATAAAAGGAGCGAATTTTTCAGGAAGGGGAAATTGTTTATCTTCAATATAATCTTCAGATATCTTGTTTATCCATTCCCTGTTCGATTTGATTCCGCTTATCTCAATCATTAAAGGGTTATCACCAATTAATTTATAACTGCTGATCTCAACCTGCACCGGCTTTTCCTCACCTTTCAGCAAAACCGAGATGTAAATATTTTTTTCACTGCTGTTAACTTCAAAATCTATGAGTTCACCATAATTTTCAATTTTCTTTTTTAGTATAAGTCTTGCTGAAACATTTGTCAATTCATCTTTTATGTTTGAAAGGAATCCCATCTTATTGATCATCTGAAAATTTAATAACCTGCGGTTCATCAAAATTAAAATCCCTTTTTCCCAGCGCAAAAGTCGCAGAAAATGTAATTTCTATCCTTCCGGCCCCGGAAGCTGGATTATAAGGATTATAAACCATTGCCAGTTCAAAGTTAGTTTTTGATATCGACTGATTTTGTGTCCTGAATCCAAAGCCATACCCCTGGTAAACACGGCTTGATAATAAATTCTGATCAGCTCCCGCTATTAAGCCGTAATCTGCAAAGACAATTCCGCCTATAACAAAGCCCAGTATCGTGTAAGGAGTAAATACTCTCATCTCAAGATCCAGAACATTTCTTTTTTGCCCGGGAATTGCAAGTTCATTAAAGCCGGGCATACCTGAGGCCCTGTCAAGATAAATCTGTTCCGCATCGAACCTGTTGAACCCAAGAATATAATTATTTTGAATGAAGATTCTTCCTTTCCATTTATCTTTTAACAGAAGGGGAGAATGATACAGGACACCTATCCTTATAGTATTTTGTTCCCAGCTATTTGCATACCTGAACCCGCCAAGTTCAAAATTTCCCGAGAAGTATCCCATGTTCTCTGCCCGTACCGAATATATAAGCTGCATTCCATAATACCATCGATTAGAGAATTCCCTGGAATCTGAACCGGTTGTGAATGCTGCCATTCCGCCGACAGGAATATCTTCGGTTACGCCGAATTCATCCACATAATACGATTTATAAAATTCCCTGTTTATCAATCCAAAACTTGCCAGGTATAGCCTGTGATTCTCAAATATCTGATTTGAATCAGGGAATACCTTCGGCCTGATCCTGTAATGTTTCCGGTAGTATCTCCCGGAAAGTATGAAGGATGAGTTCCGTTTGAACTGCTGTGAACCGAACAAAACAGGAAACGACCTACCTACCCATAAATCCTGTGCATCAAAGCTGTGGGGAATCAGGGTGATTGATTTATTAATATCAATAAACCTGAGATCATCATGCTTCCAGGTAAAATTGAGACCACCTGCCCATCTCGTGCTTGTTGCAAAAAATGTTCTGCTCAGGTTAAGGCCGAATAAGTTGCTTTTATTATTACTTGCAATATTTAACGAAGCATCTACAAAAGATCCCTTAATATTGTGCATCGTATAGTCAAACTGTCCTCCCCAGCCGATATATTTGTCTTCATCATGGGTTATAGTTATACCTGCAGAATGGCCTATCCCTAAAAAATTATTGTCCTTTAATCCAAGATAGCCGTTTTTATTTTTGGGACTATACGATAGTTGAGGATCCAGGGTCCATTTATCCTTCGTTTTAACATTCACATTAACCTTTCCGTTTCCCTCTGCTTTCTCAATAGATATTCTTGCATCATAAAAATACCCTGATTTTCGTAATAGTCTTTCGCTGTCGTCAATGGCCTGCGGATCCAGCTTATCACCTTCTTTAAAAAGCAGAATATTCTTAATCACCCAGGTTTGTGTTCTAAAATGAAGCGCATTCCCTATTTCCCCGAAAATATCAGGCTGCCATTCATTTCCATCCTGTATGGAAGGACCGGCAACATCGATATTATTAATATAAATTTTACTGATGATTTTACCTTCGTTAGCTTTAATCCTTGCTGAATCGGTAGGCGGAGTGAATGCAAATAATCCGGAATGTAGGATCACTGTCATTGCAATTATAAGAACAAAAATTCTGCTATTAATCATATATTCAAGATATCGTTTATTACGATATGTTAACAATACCTTTATTATGGTTCTGTGACCCCGGGGGAATTTCGTAATTATCGCATATTTTCTTGACCTATATATCCTATTAAAGTAACTTGAATCCCATAAAAAACTGATAATTGTCACAGAAGACTTTACCAACTTCATAGGTACTATATGGGAGTTAATGTTTCCGCAGCCGATCTGGTGGTAATTGCCGGTTATATTATTCTCGTTCTTGCCATTGGATTTTACTTCAGAAAAAAACACAAAAACAGTGAAGAATACTTTCTTGCAGGCAGAAATGTGGGCTGGATAGCGATTGGTGCATCTCTGTTTGCAACGAATATTTCAAGCGAGCATTTCCTGGGGCTTGCAGGAACGGGTGCGCAATCCGGACTGGCCGTAGGACATTTTGAATGGCTCGCTTGTCTCATCGTGCTTCTCCTGGGATGGGTATTTACGCCTTTTTACCTTAAATCAGGTGTGTTTACTATGCCTGAATTCCTCGAAAAACGCTACAACAGCGCCTCAAGGTATTATTTAAGCATAGTTTCGATAATTGCTTACGTTCTTACCAAAATATCTATAGCGCTTTATGCCGGGGGGATTCTGCTGAATGCTGTAATGGGATGGGATATGTATACATCGGCGGTTGTGATAGTTTTAATCACGGGACTTTATACCGTAATCGGGGGGCTATCTGCCGTTATATATACTGACCTTGTACAAATGTTCATACTCATAGGCGGTTCGGTGGTTTTAACTATTCTGGGGTTGAACCAGGCAGGCGGCTGGGATAAACTGGTAGCGGGAACTCCCGTTTCCTATTGGCACATGTTTAAGCCTATGTCGGATCCTGATTTTCCATGGACCGGAATCGTTTTCGGAGCACCGATCCTGGGAATATGGTACTGGTGTACAGACCAGTACATTGTACAAAGAGTTCTAAGTGCAAGAAATTTATCAAACGCACAGAGCGGAACAGTCTTCGCCGGCTTTCTGAAGATATTACCAGTATTTATTCTTATACTTCCCGGCATCATTGCTTTCTACCTTTCGAAAGGAACTATAAGCGGTGATCAGGCATACGCATGGATGATTACTAACCTGCTGCCTTCAGGATTAAAAGGACTTGTAGTTGCCGGACTGCTTGCTGCCCTGATGTCCTCACTAAGTGCTATGTTTAATTCAACTTCAACCCTGCTGACTATTGATATTTATAAAAAACTGAAACCCGGAGCCGATGAAAAAGCCACAGTGAATTTCGGACGTATTACAACGGGCGTGATGGTTGTGCTCGGACTACTATGGATTCCGTTCATTGGACTGCTCAGCGATAACAGAATGTATGTTTATCTCCAGAGTGTACAGGCTTATATTTCTCCACCAATAGCCGCTTGTTTTCTTTTCGGTATTTTCTGGAAACGGGTGAATGGTAAAGGTGCAATAGCTGCTCTGCTGACCGGTTTGATCCTTGGCGGAATAAGACTTGTCCTTGAAATACAGAATAAAATCTCTCCATTGTCTAATGATTTCCTGAGGTTCACCGCTTCAATTAACTTTCTGCACTTCGCAATCTTCCTGTTCGTCATCTGCTCGGCAGTCCTTGTTGCAGTCAGCCTCGCAACGGAAGTGCCTGCGGGAAAGAAACTTGAAAAATTGGTAATCTCAACCGGGGACATTAATTACAAAGCGGATTCAAAATGGCGGAAGGTTAACATTGCCGCATCAGTTGTACTTGTTGTAACATTAGCGTTCCTTTGGTGGACATTCGGATAAAATTTAACGAAGAAAATAAATGAAGAAAATCTTACTGATAGTTTCTCTATTTGCCGTATCTATTATTTCGGCTTATATAATATACATTGCCTATCCCTCTGTCAATCAGCTTGGTGCAATCCATCTAACGCATAATTCCACCAGCATTACTCAGAAAGGTAATGACCTTATTCAACAGTTGAACTTAAACATTGAAAGGAAAACGGAAATCACTACACTGCGACCCAACAGGGAACTGCTCAAAAGTGTCTACGATGCGTATCCTTTTTCTGAGGCAAATCACCTGATCAGAGATAAAATTCCTGGCTATTACTGGGAGTTAGAGTGGAAAAAACCCGACGAAAATGTCTCAATCACCAGTGATGAATCTAAATCAGAATCTGTATCTGCCGGTGATATTGTACTGAACTACGATACGCGCGGGAGATTGTTAATGTATAGGAGGGAATTAAATGATTCGTTGAAGCTGAATCCTGTTTCAGAAGACGAAGCGCGTCTGGTGGCACTGGATTTTTTGAAAAGGTATTCCCCGGTTGATCCTGAAAAGGGTTCATTAACTGCTCAGTATAAATCAACAGAAGGTTTCAGTGAGAATAAAGTTCAAAGAACAGAAAGACAGAACAATATTGATTATAAATTTTCATGGAAAGGACGATCGGCTGATATCAACAGGGACCTGCTTTTAAATGTCAGCATAAGAGGGGATATAATTACAAGTTACAATCTTTCATTTGATTTAAAGGACATAGCTTCACAGAGTCATTCCAGCATTTATTCCACGGCAACCGCAGTTCCTTTTTATTTAGTAGTCTACATACTCCTTATAATCATCGGTTACAAAAGGATAAGGGCTTACGAAGTAAGTTTTAGGCTTGCGATCATAATGGGGCTGATTGTTGGTTTAACATTCAGCATAAATCTGTACACTCTTATAGCAGATTCATCCTCAGGCTGGGAGCTATGGCTGCCTCTTATCTTTAGTACGATTTTCCTTGCAGCAGGGGGCTTTATAAGCTGGGCCGTAAGTGAAACTATAGCAAGAGAAGCATGGAAACAAAAGTTTATCTCCCTTGATCTTTTAACAAAGGGATATGCTTTTCACTCGAAAGTCAGCAGAGCAGGCATCAGCGGGATTATAGGGGGATTCCTGATTTACCTGGTATGGACGGGTATCCTTTTTGTTTCCGAGAAGATGATGTTTATTTCATTTGTTACGAAAGACAATTCGAGTTTAGTTTCACATTTCCATTCCATAAGTCCTGCTCTCAGTGTTATCGACAGAACGATTTATCCGGGAATATACATAACTGCAATATTTTTTCTATTTGTATTTTCCGGTCTTAAAAGAAGATTCGGTTCACTTTATATTCTTATTCCCATCTGTGCAGTAATATGGGGTGCCGTTAATTATAATGATATGCTTCCGACATATTGGGGCGTTATTACGGGTGTGATAATGGGAGTGCTCTTTATGCTGTATTTTAACTACTCCGATGTGCTCTCAATATTAATTGCGCTAATTGTCTTCAATACTATTGACGTCGCTGTATCCCTCTTCACAGCCGGGAATGCCTATTACCAGCAGGCAGGCTATCACCTGATCATCATCTTATTTCTCATAGCTGTATTCCTGATTATTGGATTATTAACACGAGATAAAATTCTGGATTACGATTCTATTACTCCCGCTTTTGTTAAAAATATAACCGAAAGACAGAGGCTGCAGAGAGAACTTGAAATAGCACGGGATGTTCAGATGAGTTTTCTGCCTACAAAGGATCCCGAGTTTAAAGGACTGGATATTGCCGCCCGGTGTAAACCGGCTCTTGAAGTGGGGGGTGACTATTACGATTTTGTCCGGCTTGATGCTAACAGGATCGGAATTATAATTGGTGATGTATCGGGAAAGGGGACGCAGGCCGCATTTTATATGACCCTGGCGAAAGGCTTCGTGAAGGCCCTGTCAAAAACTGTCAACTCTCCCTCTGAGTTCCTGATTAAATTAAATGAATTATTTTATGAGAATGTTGAACGGGGAACGTTTATCAGCATGATATATGGAATATTTGATGTTAAGGAACATACCCTTACATTCTCGAGGGCTGGTCATAATCCGGTAATTGCGAAACATTCCGGAAACAAAGAACTGGAACTCCTTAATCCTGTCGGATTGGCGCTCGGACTTGAGAAGGGGAGGATCTTCAATAAAACAATTAAAGAAATTAAAATTCACACTCACCCCGGGGATGCCTTCGTGTTTTATACAGACGGCTTCACCGAAGCAATGAACAGATTCAAACTCGAATTCTCAGAGCTGAGGTTAACCGAATCAATTTCGAAGAACCTTGATCGTCCGGCAAAAGAATTGCTTGATAAAACCATATCCGAAGTCGACTCATTTATCGGCAAAGCCGTTCAGCATGACGATATGACTATGGTTGTGGTAAAGGTCGAATAAATCAAATTGAGATTATAACTGAGAAAAACCTTCAAATGTGCATTCAGTACATCGATTTATTTATTTATCAGATTAAGTTAAACCTGCCCAAAAAAATTCTGAATTATTTTTGCCCCGCCTATTGAGTTAATCCAAAAAAATATTTATGTTCGCTGAGAGTGATTAGTTGGTTTGAACAACAAACTAAATACTGGGATCAAAAACTTCTTATGATGCAGAAAGCTATAAGCGGAAATGCAAAGATAGTACGGGATATAAACCGGGCTATGATACTTAATATCATACGGAAGAACCAGCCCATCTCAAGGAGCAGGATAGCCGGAATGACGGGGTTAAATAAAAGTACGGTTTCCAGCATCGTTACCGATCTGTTAAAAGAAGAACTAGTCTATGAACAAAAAAATGAAGACAAAAATGTAGGAAGAAATCCGATTGACCTCTCGATCAGGTTGGGCAGGTCATTGATCGGAGCTATAAATATTGATTCTGCAGTGACGGAGATAGCTGTAGTGGATATCGACGGCAGTGTCTTGACAGAGTCAAAATTCGACACGAAACCAGGGGATCCAAAGACTTTCATTTCAAGATGTGTTAAAAGATTACAGACGCTGTGCAGCAGATCTGGTATTAGAAAATTAGAAGGTTTAGGTGTAAGTGTAGCAGGGATAGTTGATTCTAAGGACCTTGTAGTAGACTTTGCTCCTAACCTCGGATGGGAGGATTTTAATATTGGTCAGGAGTTTCTTAAACATATGCCTGATCTTAAGATTATAGCTGTAGGTAATGATGCTAAAGCCTCTGCACTCGCAGAACTATGGTTCGGGGCCCAGATGGGAGGTTTGTCTAATTTTGTATTTCTGTCAATAGGAGATGGAATCGGATCGGGTATTGTTGTTGAGGGAAAACTGCTTCAGGGTGAATTCCAGGCTGCCGGAGAAGTAGGACATATGATCTTAATTGAAGGAGGTGAAAAATGTGTATGCGGCAATAATGGCTGCTGGGAAAGGTATGCTTCAGATACCGCCACTGTCAAACGATTTCTTTTAGAAAAGAACCAGGATCCCGCTCTGCTTAACCACCTTCAATTTGATGATATATTAAAGCTGGCTGAGAACGGCGACAATACTGCAGTAAAAGTTTTGACAGAAACGGGTGAATTCCTTGGTCTGGGAATCTCAACGATAGTTAAAGCCTTTGACCCTCATGCAATCATTATCGGGGGAAGAATAACCAGAGCCTGGGACATAATTTATCCCCGGATACTGCAGGAAGTTGAAAAACGTGCTTTTTACGGTAGAAATAAAAATATAATCATAACTCCAACATCTTTAAATGTCCGTCCCCGTCTTCTCGGTGCAGCCACGCTGGCCATTAAAGAAATTTTTGATGATTATAAAATAACTATTTAATGAATTCAGGATTAGTAGATAAGTAATATTTAATTAGTATGTCGGTACAACAAACTAATCCAGAGACGAAATTGATAAGCAGGATAATGGAAAAGAAAAAACTAACTATCGGAGTGGATATTGGCGGAACCAATACAGTCTTCGGTTTCATCAATGAGGAAGGGAAATATCTTTCGGGCAGCTCGATTCCGACCAACGGAGAAGTAGATGCAGAAAAGTTTATAGCGAGACTGGTAAAAAATATAAATCTGTCCTTTGATACCTATAAAAACGATTATATGCTTGCCGGTATCGGAGTTGCAGCTCCCAGTGCAAATTACTTAAATGGTACTATTGAAGAACCTTCCAACCTAAAGTGGAGCAATGTAAATTTTGTTTCTATAATGAAAGAATACTTTAAGATCCCTGTTGCCATAATAAACGATGCTAATGCTGCAGCCCTTGGGGAATATTATTATGGTCATGCTCAGGGTCTTAGAAATTTTATAGTTATTACTCTTGGAACAGGTGTGGGTGCCGGAATATTCGTAGACGGCAATCTTTTGTATGGTGAAAGAGGACTTGCCGGTGAACTGGGACATATAATAGTAGATCCGGATGGAAGGAAATGCAACTGCGGAAGATCAGGATGCCTGGAAACCTATGTTTCTGCAACAGGCATAAAACGTACAGTTTTTGAAATGATGGCCGTTTATAATGATCCCGGACCGCTTCGCGATATGAGTTATAATGAAATTACAGGGCAGGTAATTAGCGACCTGGCGGCAAAAGGGGATTTTATCGCTTTAAAGTCTTTTGATTATACAGGGAAGATTTTAGGAAGAGCAATGGCAAATCTGTCGGCCCACTATGCTCCGCAGATGATAATACTATTCGGCGGTCTTGTAAATTCAGGTAATCTACTTATGGAGCCTGCCTGCCGACGCTTTCGAAGAAAAATTGTTGAATGTTCATAAAGGAAAAGTTCAGGTTTTAGTTTCCAAGCTGAATGATGCAACAGCCGGAATACTCGGTGCAAGCAGCCTGATTTTAAGAGAACTTAAAAAAGATAACTGGAATTAACTGTTTTGAAAAGTTTAATGAATTTTTTCTGAAAGGAGAGAGAAAATGCGCAATAAGTACTTGAGCATTTTAATCATAGGCATTTCATTTATATTAAACAGTGCATATGCTGAAGCAGCCGGGATAGAAGGATTCGTTAAAGACAAAGGAACAGGTGAAGAACTGATAGGGGCTAATGTCATACTGCTTAAAACCAGCATAGGGGCTGCAACGGATATCCATGGTAAATATGTTATCCATAATGTCCCGGCGGGTACGTATACTCTGCGTGCAAGTTATATTGGCTATAATTCTGAAGACGTTACGATCGAGATAAAAGAAGGGATGTCGATTGAGCAGAACTTTGAACTTAATCCAGTAACTGTTCTTGGTGAGACTGTTACAGTAACCGGTCAGGCAAGCGGACAAAATTCTGCAATTAACCAGCAGTTATCCTCAGATAAAATTGTAAGCGTAGTATCTGCAGCCCGAATCCAGGAACTTCCCGATGCAAATGCCGCAGAATCTCTTGGAAGGCTGCCCGGAATATCGGTGCTAAGGAGCGGAGGAGAAGCAAACGAGGTAGTTATCAGGGGAATGGCCCCGAAATTCAACCAGATTTTAGTCAACGGGGTTCAGTTGACCTCATCAAACCCGAATAATGCAAGTGTAGATCTTAGTATGATTTCCTCTAATATGCTTGAGTCAATGGAAGTTCAAAAAACCGTCACCCCGGATATGGATGCTAGTGTTATAGGAGGAGTAGTTAATCTTGAACTAAGGGAAGCGAAAGTTAAACAGCCCGGAGTACCTGAATTTGGTGTTCTTGTTCAGGGCGGATATAATGCTCTTTCTAATGCATATCACAAATTGAATAATTACAAGTATGTGGGAAGCCTTGAAAACAGATTTCTGGATAACAGGCTGGGATTATTTGCTCAGTTTGATGCTGAACGTAAGAACCTGACATCTAATCAGTTCGGGGCTGCTTACACTAATGACGGAGATTCAATTCCATTGTACTTTACTGAGGGATTGAACCTGAATAACATTCCGAGAGACAGACAAAGGTACGACGGAGCGGTAGTGCTTGATTACAAACTTCCCGACGGTTCTGTGAAACTTTCAAATTTTGTCAGCACAGGTACAACCGATATCCAGAACCGGGGCGAATATTTCGGGATACAGGGCATTAACGGGAGCAATATTATTAATTCTACGCTGGCTTACTCGAAAAGCAAATTGAGTGTAATTACCAATGCTCTGCATATGAAGTATGAATTGCCAATATTCTATGTGGATGCCGTAGTTGCTCATACATACACAGAAACTAAAAATCCCAATGACTGGACCGCGACTTTTGTGCAGGGTTCAGCAGGATTGGATACCTTGAGCGGCAAAACGAACCTGGATCCGAAAATCATTCCCAAAGCAGCTACCCCGGATCCGACTATTTCATTTCTAAATAACCTCGCAAATACCGGAAGCTTTTCAGGCGCACGTGCCCTTTCGGCTTCACTTGATATAAGTAAAGATCTTAATATCACAAATAATATCAGTACCGTTATAAAATTCGGAGGGATGTATCGCCACCAGACGAGATCATATACATACCATACTACCGGCACACAGGGCCTGGCGCTTGAGAGTGCAAAGTATGTTGACACCCTTATCGGGCAGCATTCACTTGGTACAGTTCAATACGGCAATAAAATACCTATGTCATTGTTTATAGATCCCACATATGATTATGGGAAATTCCTGGGAGGGGAGTATAATATGAATGATCCCTTGAATGCTCCTATGCTCGCCGATCTTGCCGCATTCCTGCAGAGTAGTACCGGACTTATATCACAATATGCCCCGCTCTCCTATTTCAACGATCAGGCTTTGTCTACTATGAATAATTATTCCGGATATGAAAATCAAAGTGCAGCTTATATCATGGCGACTGTGGGTATTGGTCCGCAAATCACTTTTATTCCCGGGGTTCGGTACCAGAATTTAAAGACTGTATATACTGCTTCACGCGGACTCCAGAATACAAGTTCTGACCTCGGAGGTGTATATAAACACTACGATACAACGGCAACTCAAAATCATGGGTACTGGCTGCCTGATGCTTCTCTGAAATATAAACCATTTGATTGGTTCGACGTTCGTATTTCTTATAGCAGCACACTGGCTTACCCGGATTTTATTGCTATAATTCCCATGATTAATGTGTCTTCTTCAGAAGGAGTTATTAATTATAATAATATTGATCTTGTCCCCTCACGCTCATATAACTATGATGCCTATTTTTCATTTTACAGTAACGAGATCGGTCTGCTTACGATAGGAGGTTTCCTTAAACAAATAGATAATCTTATATATCCCACAACTTTCTATGTTACGGGGACCGAAGCATACAAATATTTTCCACCTTCTTTGATCTCGGGTGCGCCGGCGCCTAGCGGCAACCCCCAGATAAATACTTATATAAATGATTCCAACAGGGCGACTGACTATGGACTTGAGCTTGACTGGCAGACTCATTTCTGGTACCTGCCTCATCCGCTTGACGGATTAGTCTTAAATGTAAATTATACCCACGTCTATTCAAAAGAGAAATATCCCTTCGGGAAGCTTGAGAGAGTTACACCGAGGTTAAGAGTGCCTCTTGATACATTTTATACTGCAAGACTCCTTTACCAGCCTGACAATATTGCGAATATATCAGTCGGATATGATTATGAGGGGTTCTCTGTCAGGGTATCAATGATATACCAGGATAATATTTTTACTGGTCCTAATTTCTATCCGCAGTTGAGAACGAATACATCAGCTTATACCCGCTGGGACCTTTCAGCGAAACAGGATCTTCCCTGGTTCGGGATACAGGTTTACGGCAACGTAAATAATATAAACGGAGAGAAAGATGTCGACGTCATTCAGGCTCCGACCGGTGTGCCTCAGGCGCAGCAGGATTATGGAATGACGGCGGACCTTGGAGTTCGTATAAAGTTTTAATCATAAAGTAATGAATGCTGAAATAACAGATAGTATGAGTTTAATAAATCGAATATTATTAATAATTGCAGAATATAATTCCATGGCAGCAAAGTACAAGGAGGTGAGAATATATATTTGCTGATAGAGAGCTTTGTGGAGATAGATTTTTATATTCTATCAAATACAGATAATTAATTAATTCAATCTTAATCGAAAGGAGAGCTTTCATGAAAACTTTATTCACAACAGTATTCCTGTTTGCGATGACAGTATTCATGTTAACACCAAGTCAATCCTTTGCACAAACCGGTACTCTTAAAATCTATGCAAACAACCCATTGACTTTAGATCAGGTAATTAATGGTGACGTAAGCGGCGGTGTTAACAATCATAGCGTGTATCAGCTTGTTTCAACCGATACAACGTATCTGCTTGATGCAACTATTACTTCACAGTCAAGTATATCTATAATAGGTGTGCCTGATGGTACTACGGGCAAACTACCCTGTATTGAAGCTGATGTTCTTAGCGGAGGTCAGATACCCGGTATATTTTTCACTTTTACAGGTGCTCATACCAACATCACTCTCAAAAATCTTTACCTGCTTGGTATAACACCGATCAATACGAACAATACAGCATTAGGACAGGGAGTCCAAATCTCTGCCGATTACATTCGTTTGACCGTAGACAATTGCGTATTTGATTTTATGTCACAATTCGAAATTGCCTTCAGTTCAAACTGGAACAAATTCTTTATTACAAACAGTAAGTTTATTAATGGATTCGATGTAGCCTCTGCGTATTATGTACCTGAACTTCTCCGCAGTCTTAATGGAGCCGGTAATTGGTTTACAGATACAATATATGTCAGGTATAATACGATGCTTGCTGTAGCGATGGGTCCTGTCATTACAACCGGTATAACAAACTATTTCGATTTCTCCCATAACGATGTACTTTTGACAACCAAAGCTCCATTCTGGTCGGAGCCGCTGGTTAATGCCAAAATCAACGATAATATATTCTACAATGTATATGCACTGGGCGAAAGTAAAACTGAGTATCTTGGCGGATGGGATGAAATTGATCCTCCACGGGTTCCTGCATTGTTCAGTTTCTTCAGACTCGATTCATTAAGAGCCGCAACTTTTCTGGGACACCCGATTAATGGAACAGCAGATTCTCTCGCTGCAGAAGCTGCCCGTACCGTAGAAGTAAAAAATAATGCTTACTTCTGGTCATCAGGGCTCACTTCATTCTGGACAGCATGGAATGATACAGCTCATGTTGATTCAATATATACCCCTGTATTCATGAATGCTAAAACTACTGCTATGTTCAATACTCCGTCAGTATGGCCCGGTTTTGTAGAAAGCGGAAACCAGAGTGCAGATCCGCAGTTCGGCCCTACCATCGATAAAGTGCTTAACCCAGGCAGTGATACTACATATGGAGTAGGTTTGCTGAACTACTTTACTGCCGTCCGGGGTGGCAACGGGTCAACACAGTATTATGCTTACCAGAAAACACAGGTTGGAACAAACCTTGACTGGACTCCGCCATGGCCGCTGCCGTGTGCTGCCGATCTGGCATATTCCAATACCGCTGTTAAAAACAGCAGTACTGATGGTCTCCCTTTAGGTGATCCATACTGGTTTACAGGATGGACCGGAGTTGAAAATTCTACGCCTCAGGTTGTTGATAAGTTTACTCTCTCCGATGCATATCCGAATCCTTTCAACCCGTCGACCAACGTCACGATCACGCTGGTTAAACCCGGCAACGTTTCTCTCAAAATATATAACGTAACCGGACAGCTGGTGAAGACTGTAATTGACAACCGGAATATTTCATCAGGTAGTTATAGTTATAATATTGATATGAGCAGGTTCTCGAGCGGAATTTATTTCTATACTTTGCAGCAGGATAATAATTTCATTGCAAAGAAAATGATTCTCCTAAAATAAGTGCGTTCTCCTACTTGTTCACGGGGCTGTCCGTAAAAAGACGGCCCCTATTTTTACACGTGTTCTTAATTGCGTTTTAGTACCTTATAATTGCCTAAATAAATTAATTCTGATTCAATCCGAACAATATGATATCAACTGTCAGCGGAACAAAAAAAATACATCCTGCCTTCTGGGTTCCAACTTTATATACTGCAGAAGGCCTGCCTTTCGTAATTGTGAACGTGGTTTCGGTTCTTATGTACAAAAGCCTTGGTATTTCAGATGCTAAAATTGCTTTCTTTACAAGCCTTGTAACTATTCCCTGGGCGCTTAAGCCTTTGTGGGGACCAATACTTGAGATGTTCAGAACAAAAAAAGATTTTGTTATAGCAACACAGTTTCTCGGGGGTATAAGTTTCGGACTTCTTATCCTCACCCTGCAGCTGCCTTCTTATTTTGAATGGACTATCATATTTTTTGGAATTATTGCGCTTAACTCTGCAATTCACGACACAGCTGCGGATGGTGTTTATATAAATGTGCTTGATTCCACGGAACAGGCTAAATATGTAGGATGGCAGGGGGCCTTTTATAATGTAGGAAAAATATTATCTCAGGGCGCTTTTGTTTTGCTGGCGGGAGTACTTGAAAAACAAATCGGTATTAAGCCTGCCTGGACTATCGTGATGGGTTCGTTCGGAGCAATTCTTATTCTTTTAAGTATTTATCATCTTAAATTTTTACCTACAGGTGGTAAGGCGGGAAATGTTAAAACATTTAAAAGAAGCATCCGTCACGTTCTTTGATGTTGTTAAAACTTTCTTTCAGAAAAAATATATTTTCTGGGGAATTGCTTTCCTTGTTTTGTACAGGTTTGCTGAGGGTCAGGCAGTTAAGATAGTGCCTCTGTTTATGAGAGCCGGAACTGCCAGCGGCGGACTCGGGTTATCAACAGAGGATATAGGCGTACTTTACGGAATTTTTCCACCAATCGCTTTTATTCTGGGTTCGGTACTCGCAGGGTATTTTACTGCAAACAGGGGATTAAGAAAATCATTATTAATCCTATGCGCCTTTTTCAATATCCCGTTTGCGGTTTACACCTTTCTTGCAATATACCAGCCTGCAAATTTCTTTATTATAAGTGTAGCGGTTGTTTTTGAATACTTTGGCTATGGTTTCGGTTTTATCGGACTGACATTATATATGATGCAGCAGATTGCACCAGGCAAATATAAAATGGCGCATTATGCTTTTGCAACTTCGCTGATGCAGCTGGGGTTTTTGATCCCTGCTATGATCAGCGGTTTTATAAGCGATTTCCTTGGATACGAAAACTTCTTTATCTGGGTTATGATCGCAACCATTCCTTCGTTCCTAATAACATGGCTGGTTCCTTTCAGGGAAATAAATGAGGAACCCGAAGCTGTCTAATGATTTATTAATATTCTGGAGAAAGTAATGAGATACGGATATTTTGACGATAAGCAGAAAGAATATGTTATTGATCGTCCCGATGTTCCTGTATCATGGACAAATTATCTCGGGGTGAAAGACCTCTGCACCGTAATTTCTCACAATGCAGGCGGCTATTCATTTTACAAATCTACTGAACATCATCGAATCACACGGTTCAGACCTAATGGAATTCCCATGGACAGACCGGGGCATTATGTTTATATCCGTGATGATGATACCAAAAAATACTGGTCGGTATCATGGCAGCCGGTCGGGAAGAATTTAAGGAACGCAGAATATACCTGCCGCCACGGTCTCTCATATACAAAATTTCAGTGCCGGTATAATGGTATTGAAGCTGAACAGCTTATGTTTATCCCGGTTGATGATGATGTGGAGATCTGGGATGTCAAAATAAAGAATACAAGCAGGAAAAAAAGGAGCCTGAGTGTTTTTTCATATCTTGAATTTTCTTTCCACCATGTTGAGATTGACAACCAGAATTTTCAAATGAGTCTTTATGCCAGCGGATCAAATTACAAGGATGGAATAATTGAATATGACTTTTTCTATGAACCATGGACCTATCATTATTTTAGTTCTAACTTTGAACCCGATAGTTATGACTGTCTGAGGGATTCGTTCATCGGCAGCTATAGGACAGAAAGTAATCCCGCTGCAGTAGAAAAAGGTAAATGCTTAAACAGCAGTGAACTGGGAGGCAATCATTGCGGAGCACTTCATAAGAAATTAGTGTTAAAACCGGGAGAATCAGTTCGTTTGATTTATATGCTGGGCGTTGGTTCAAGGGAGGAGAAGGGTTATGAGATTAAGAAAAAATATTCCAGGATGAAAAATGTTGACTCGGCTTTTAAGCAATTAAAAAAATTCTGGGATGAAAGAATGTCAGTGTTCCAATGTTCAACTCCCAGTCCAGGTTTGAATTCGATGATCAATATCTGGACACTATACCAGGCGGAGGTCTGTGTTATCTGGTCGCGTTTCGCTTCATTCATTGAAACCGGGGGAAGGGTGGGTCTTGGTTACAGGGATACATCACAGGATATAATGGGTGTGGTTCATTCAAATCCGGAAAAAACAAAATATAGAATAATTCAGCTTCTGAAGGGACATACAAGTATGGGCTACGGCCTGCACCTGTTCGATCCCGATGTATTTGAACCGAAAGAAAATAAGCTGCCCGGAGTTAAGCTGCCGACAGTTGTTCCTACCCCGGATCCAAAAGACATTATTCACGGAATAGAAGATGTCTGCGCTGATGATGCACTCTGGCTGGTAGCCTCAATCTGCGAGTGGATAGTAGAAACCGGTGATCTGTCATTCTTCGATCAGGTTGTTCCCTATGCCGACGGTGGTGAGGGGACTGTATATGAACACCTAAAAAAAATTCTGGATTTCTCTGCACGGTACACCGGAGATAATGGAATCTGTCAGGGACTGCGGGCTGATTGGAATGACTGCCTCAACTTGGGCGGCGGACAGAGTGTGATGGTCTCTTTTATGCATCACTGGGCTCTTAAGATATTTATTGAATCCGCTAAGCAGCTGGGCCGGCACGATGATGTAGATAGATATTCCCTGATGGCTGAAGGTGTAAAAGAAGCCTGTGAGGAGCAGACATGGGACGGCGAGTGGTATTTGAGAGGATTTACCAAAAAAGGTATTAAGATCGGCACACATGAAAGCGAAGAAGGGAAAATATTCCTGAATGCACAAAGCTGGGCCGTTTATTCAGATGTTGCTTCGGAGTCGCGAGGCGAAAAGTGCATGGATTCCGTAGATAAATACCTTTATTCAAAATACGGACTTCATCTCTTATGGCCTTCATATTCGAAACCTGATGATGACATAGGGTATGTTACCCGGGTGTACAAAGGAATCAAAGAAAACGGAGCAATTTTCAGTCATCCTAACCCGTGGGCTGTAATCGCCGAATGCAAATTAGGGAACGGCAACAGGGCGATGAAATATTATGACGCTATTCTGCCTTACAATCAGAATGATATAATTGAGATCCGGCAGGCTGAACCTTATTCATATTGTCAGTTCATTATGGGAAGGGACCACACTGCCTTTGGACGAGCACGACATCCATGGTTAACGGGAACTGCCGGCTGGTTTTTTACTGCAGTTTCTAAGTATATACTCGGCATCAGGCCAACATATGAGGGGCTGGTCATAGATCCCTGCATCCCTTCTGAATGGAAAGAGTTTGAAGTTGTCAGGAAGTGGCGCGGTGCCTTATACAAAATAAGCGTTAAAAATCCTGCAAATGTTCAAAAGGGAGTAAAGTCCATAAACGTAAACGGGACTTTGGTCTCCGGCACTGTACCTCTTAAGGAAGAGGGAACCGTTAATAAAATAGAAGTAATATTAGGCTGAAAACTATTTGAGGTAAACCGGTAAATAATTTATGATGTTAAAAAAATTACTACTGATCACTTTAATTATGCTGCCTGCGGTTATGAGCGCCCAGAAGAAAGAAATTATTGCATACTTTCCTGAGTGGCGTGCAAAAGGAGAACATCCTTATTTTGTAAAGGATATTGAAAAAAGAAATTCGGCGGATAAAATTACGGTACTTAACTATGCCTTTCTTATTCCGCAGCCGGATTCGGAAGGTAATATCATCCCGGGTTTTCTCGACTCTAATATGGCATATCAGCAGGTATATTCCGCTGAAATGAGTATTGACGGTATAGAAGACGATTCTACCCAGCCGCTAAGGGGACAGTTCAACCAGCTTAGAAAATTAAAACTCAGGCATCCGGACCTTAAAATCGTACTATCAATAGGCGGATGGGAAGGCTGCACATATTTTTCTGATGCGGCATTGACACCTGCCTCAAGGGAAATTTTTGTTGATGCATGTATTGACAGATTTATTTCTGGTAATTTGCCGGAAGCAGGCAGTGCCGGAGGCAAAGGTTCAGCTGCCGGAATATTTGACGGCTTTGATATCGATTGGGAGTATCCTGTAAAAGGCGGTATCGATAGTATGCACCACAATCCTGACGATAATAATAATCTCTCTGAATTGTTCGCTCTGTTCCGGAACAAACTTGATTCAATACGTCCCGGATTCTTACTTACGGCAGCGGTTCCGGCAACAGAAAAATACGCACGGTACTACAATATTTATCATGATCAGCAATACCTGGATTGGTACAATTTAATGACCTACGATTACCGCGGGGGCTGGGATAAATTCACCGGACACAATACTAACCTGCTTTCATCTGCCGTAGATACTACTTTTGACAGAGAAAGAAATTCATTCGATAAGACTGTTCATTTATTTAACTGTATATACGGCGTCAGCAGGTCAAAGTTAGTCCCGGGTGCCGCTTTTTATGGAAGAGGGTGGGGAAATGTTGATTCCCTTAATTACGGTCTTGGCAGGCCGGGAAGTTCAACGAGCGGGAGCTCGGAAGAGGGTTATAATGATTTCTTTGATTTGAAGGAATTGCTTAATCAGGGATTTATTGTGTATTGGGATAATTACTCAATGGCCCCTTACCTCTACAATGCGAATAAAAAAATATTCTGGACATTCGATGATCCCAGGTCGGTAGCACTTAAAATTCATTATGTGGATGCTTATGATCTGAGGGGACTTATGTTTTGGGAAATTACCGGTGATGATTCACTCGGAACTCTTGTAAACACTATTTATTATGGTAATATGCCCGATGTCAGAATTCCTCTTGAAAAGAAAAAGAATTCATCCCCGGGAATTAAAATAGTTAAACCATTGGCAAATGTCTGGATAAATGAAGGTTCAAACTTAAACATAGAAACTGAAACTTCTGATAAAAATGGAACGATCAGAAAAGTTGAATTCTTCGGAGATAATAAATCATTAGGATACAATACTAAAGCCCCTTTCAGCTGGGTGTGGTTTAATATTCCTGAAGGAAAGCATACGGTTAAAGCAGCAGCTTATGATAGTTATGGTTCGAGAACTGAATCGCTGCCTGTCAAAATTACAGTTAGAAAAAGATAAATTATTATTCACTATGTGATAGAATAATGAATGTCGAAGGATCTGAAAGACTGGTATCGCTCGATGTATTCAGAGGAATTACTATTGCCGGGATGATACTTGTAAATAGTCCCGGTACCTGGGCGCATGTCTACCCGGCTCTGCTTCATTCAAAATGGAACGGCTGTACTCCCACGGATTTAATATTTCCATTCTTTATGTTTATCGTTGGAGTTGCGATAACATATTCTCTTTCAAAGAAACTTGAGCATAACGTACCTCATTCACGAATAATACTTCAGATTTTCAGAAGAAGTCTGGTGATATTCTTGCTGGGAATATTCCTGAATGGTTTTCCATATTTTGATTTTGCAACGCTGCGAATCCCCGGGGTTCTGCAGAGGATTGCCGCTGCATATTTTATTTCTTCGCTTATTTATATAAAGTTTGATAAAAGAGTTATTCTAATAATTACTGCTTCAATCCTCCTGCTTTATTGGGGATTATTGACTCTTGTCCCGGTGCCCGGAACAGGGAGTGCGAGTCTTGAACCGTCTGCAAATCTGGGGGCGTGGTTAGACAGGTTTATTTTTGGAAACCATTTATGGGGACAGTCGCGCGTATGGGATCCCGAAGGTTTGTTAAGCTCGATTCCCTCAATTGCAACAGTTTTAACAGGAGTTTTAACCGGGTACTTATTAAGGAGCAGTAGGGAGAAATCAGCAAAAACAAATTATATGTTTGTCTCTGGAAACATTCTTATTGCTGCGGGGATTATATGGGATATATGGTTCCCTATAAATAAGAATCTATGGACGAGTTCGTATGTAATTTATACTGCAGGACTTGCACTGGATTTCCTTGCAATTTGTTATTGGTTTATTGACGTCAGGGGATATAAAAAATGGACGAAACCATTCTTAATATTTGGAATGAATGCCATTGCCGCGTACTTCTTATCAGAATTTTTAGAAATTATAATCGATGAAGTTAAAGTGCAGTCGGTACCGCTGAAGGATTTTCTCTTTAACCACATTTTCGGTTCCATGGCTTGCACCCATAAATGCTTCACTACTATGGGCGGTATGTTATGTGATTCTGCTGTTTGGTTTAATGTCAGGTCTTTATAGAAAAAAAATATTTATTAAAATCTGAGATGCAGGTGAAGGAATAATATGAAATTAGCTTTAGCCGGAGGAAAAATAATTACTCCTTTCAGGATCATTGATGACGGTACGATCTTAATCGAAAAAGGTAAAATAGCAGGACTTGGGAAATCTTCTGAACTATCCTTCTCACCCGAATATAAGGTGATTGATGTTCACGGTAAACTTGTTTGTCCCGGGTTTGCAGATCTTCTTGTTCACGGGGGAGCAGGACATGGCTTTGCCGATGATAACGGTGAAAGTATCGAAAAGATCAGCTCTTATTTTCTCAGGAATGGTTCCACAACTATGCTTGCCTCGCTTTTTGCAAAACCCGAAAAACTCCTGCTGAAGGATTTGAGAAGGGTAGCTGATTTTATTGAAGAACATCCCGGGTCCAATATCCGGGGAATTCATATGGAAGGACCATATCTGAATAAGCAGCTTAAAGGAGCAATGAACCAGGATTACTTATGGAAGCCCGATGTTGATTCCTGGAAGAAAATATGGGATGCTTCTAAAGGGCAAATCAAAATTATGACTATCGCCCCTGAGCTGCCTGATGCCGATAAAGTGATGCGTGCAGCTGCACAGGATGGTGTTGTTCTATCGATCGGACACTCGATGGCAACATATGATGAGGTGCTGAATGCTATTGATAACGGCGCCGCACATGTAACTCATATTTTTAATGCAATGCAGCAGTTCCACCATAGAACACCCAGTATTGTGCTCGCTTCTCTTCTGCATAATGAACTAAAGATTGAATTAATAGCAGATACACTCCATGTTCATCCTGCAGTTATACAGCTGCTCTTAAAACTTAAGGGAGGCAGCGGGATTATACTGGTATCAGATTCTATAAGAGCAGGGGGAATGCATGAAGGTGAGTATGAGTTTGCCGACCAGAAAATTTATATGAAAAATAAGAAAGCTTTCCTTGAAGATGGGACCCTTGCCGGAAGCACTCTTACGCTCAACCTCGCAATTAAGAATATGGTTGAAGCTGCAGGGGCCAAAATAACCGAGGCGGTCAGGATGGCTTCCTTAAACGGAGTAAAAGTACTAAACCTGGACCATAAGAAAGGAATACTGGCGGTCGGGAAGGATGCAGATATAGCTGTGCTGAATAGTAACTATGAAGTCGCATTGACTATCCTTGACGGCAAGATTACTTATGGTAAAAATATCAGTCAGGCTACCGAATAGCTGATTCAGGATAATTTTATTAGTGTAAATAGATTATCCTGTTTTATAAACTTAAAATTCACAGGAGAAATAAAGTGAGACTAATAATTCAACCAACATATGAAATGGTATCTAAGTGGGTTGCAAATTATGTTGCAAAAAGAATACGTGAGTTCAGACCTACGGCGAAGAATCATTTTGTGCTGGGACTTCCAACTGGTTCATCACCTTTAGGTATGTACAAAGAACTTATACAGTTAAACAAAAAGGGAGTTATCTCATTTAAATATGTAACGACATTTAATATGGACGAATATGTCGGCTTACAGGAAAATCATCCTGAAAGTTACCATTCGTTTATGTGGAACAACTTTTTCAGTCATATTGATATCAATAAACGTAACGTCAACATATTAAACGGGAATGCTAAAGATCTGGAAAAAGAGTGTGAAGATTATGAAGACAGAATTGCAAAAGCAGGCGGGATAAACTTATTCGTCGGCGGCATCGGTCCTGACGGGCATATTGCTTTCAATGAACCGGGTTCTTCCCTGGGTTCTTTAACGAGGGTTAAGACACTGACGTACGATACAATCACAGCTAACTCGAGATTCTTCGATAATGACCTGGATAAAGTGCCGAGAACGGCATTGACTGTTGGCGTTAAAACCGTTTTGGATGCTGAGGAAGTTGTTATAATAATCAGTGGATTGAATAAAGCAAGAGCGCTGGCGAAAGTAGTTGAAGAAGGAGTTAACCATATGTGGACAGTAAGTGCTCTTCAGCTGCATCCGAAAGGTATTATTGTCTGTAATGATCAGGCTACATACGAGCTTAAAGTAGGAACAGTTAAATATTTTAAAGATATAGAAGCAGTTCATCTTGATCCTGAATCTTTGCTCTGATAATCAAATTAAAAAATAGGAGGGAGCACGAGGAAAATTTGCCCCTGTCAGGCGCGAGAGCTGTGAATGCGCCGGGGGAGTAAAGCACACTGAAATCAGATTGTCATAAAAAAATTTATGACGGAAATGTATTAAGGGGTTTTTTATGAAGTGGGGGAAAGAAGGGTCTGCAGTGAAATCACCAGGGCTGAAAAGGGATCAAGTCTTAGTACAATTCAGATGATGATAAGTTAAAAGAAAGCTGATTACCGAGCTCAATAATTTGAGCATTAAGAACGTGATTTGTGGAAATTTAGCCTGAAATATATTTATATTAGAAAATATCCATGATTAAAAGATTTACAATCAGATTCAATTCAGTAAGAATATGAAAGGACTGAAGTATGTTTATCGGACATTTCGGAGCCGGATTAGCAGGAAAGAAAGCTGCGCCTGAAATTTCCCTCGGGACATTGTTTTTAGCAGCACAATTTCTGGATCTTATCTGGCCGGTTTTTATTTTAACGGGGATCGAAAAGGTTGAGATAGTTCCAGGCTTAACCGAAGCCAATCCTCTTGAATTTACTTACTATCCGTATTCGCACAGCCTGTTTATGGTAATAATATGGGCTGGCCTTTTCGGTTTGATATATTACGCTTACAAGAGAAATTTATTTAATGCATTTATATTAGGCCTCCTGGTTATAAGTCATTGGGTCCTTGATTTAATCGTTCATATTCCAGATCTGCCGATTTTTCCCTGGAGTGATTTCAAGGTTGGAATAGGGTTATGGAACTTTGAAATAATTTCGATCATTCTTGAAATCCTGATATTCGCCGGAGGCATTTATCTATATTTATTGTGTACAGAGGCGGAAAATAAAAAAGGTACATTCGGATTCTGGGGATTAATTATTTTTCTAATTGTTGTGTACTTTATGAATATTTTCAGTCCGCCCCCGCCTTCTGTTGAAGCAATCGGTTATGCAGGTCTGCTGCAATGGCTTTTTATTCCATGGGCATTCTGGATAGACAGGAACAGGAAAAAAATGAGTTCCGGAGAAGCGAATATCATCCCAAACAAGGCATCATAATTTTGTTGAATTATTCAACACCTTTGACAAAATGGCAGATATAGTATTTGAGTCGGGGAAATGACGGGGAAGAGACGGAGAAGGGACGGAGAAGGACTCAAAATGAGACAGTTCAAAAACTGCGAAAAAACGCCATTTTCGACTGTTGAAAAAAACAATATATGACAAAATGTCATATATC
This sequence comes from uncultured Ignavibacteria bacterium, assembly GCA_963832715.1. Taxonomy (GTDB): domain Bacteria; phylum Bacteroidota; class Ignavibacteria; order Ignavibacteriales; family Ignavibacteriaceae; genus DATFVA01. The sequence goes on from CAWHVB010000006.1 coordinate 329,572, forward strand.
AAATTGAGACAAAAGGTAGCAAATCAGACCTCGATTTGTGCTCAGAAAAGATAATATTTCTTTGCATCTATTTCCTTGCAGTTTATTGCTTTCACACGAAAAAAGTGATATATCTCAATACAAAATTGCCCTTATATAAGCTAAGCCGAAAGTATACAGTATTTCTTCTTTTTATCACAAAATATCTTTGGTTTATTATTTAAGCAATGAATATAAATAATAACACCTGATGTGTAATTATGCGGCAGGACTGGATAAATATATTAGTCTCCGGATGGCTGATCGGCTATGCTTATATTGATACTATCAGGAATGAAATAAGTTTGATTTTAGCAAGCGTTATATTATTAATTACCGGGTTATGGGGTGCAGGAAAGAGCAATAGCAGACTTGATATGATAATTGTTTTCGTTGGGTTTGTGTTATTTATATTAGTCTCCGTTGGAGAATTCAGCGAAGTAATCTTTTTGTTATCAGGAGTCATGACATTCATAATAGCTTTCTGGGATTTGATCGTGCATCCTCATCCTGGTTAGAGCAGGAAATATGTTTGAAATATATCACAGCTTTTTCCTGTAAAAAATATAATTTGCAACTGACTCCACAGTGATTAATATAATTAAATTATTGAGTTGATTATCCAGGGAGTGAGCAGATGGACTACTTCAATCATTTCTATCCTTTTATTCAGGATCTCCTGCGACGCGAAGAAGACGCTGAAGCAATAATGAGTACAGCTTTAAGTATTGACTCCATAAGTCCCGGGAGGCAGAGTGAAGCAGAAATTATTATGTTTATCGAGGATCAGTTTCGACGGTTGTTATATGGAACAGGTTATGATTATAATTTCCCGGGTTATAATGCGGTACACCGGCTGATGAGTAGCCTGAGATCCCTTGATGATAGATGCAGTAAAATTCAGAGCCTCCGCCTTACCGCACGGAATAATAAATAGTTAGCTGGATATACAATCTGTTAAGATCTGAAACCTGAAAAATTGCATTTGCTTTTCCGGTCCGCAAAGGGTTTGAAACCCTGAGAGGACCGGGAAGAAAATTAACGGCTGCTATTTGCCAGAAGGCTTTAATGGTTTTGGCGGTTCATAACTTCCACTTGAAGATGACTCGCCCATTTTACACTTTCCATCAAATTTTGCACCTTCTTTTACTACCAGGGATTTAGTGAAGATATCGCCATTCAGGTTCCCTTTTTCTTCTATTGTAAGCCTGGTTTTTGCTTTAACAGTTCCGGTAACATTTCCGCCAATGCTTATAACATCCGCGTTTACCTGGCCGTTCACTTCGCCATTACCGCCGATAACAACGCTTCCCTGTGATTCAATATCTCCCTGGATTTCTCCTTCAACCCTGATATTCCCGTTGCTTTTTATTTTTCCTTCAATTCTTACCCCGAGACTTATTATGGTTGTTTCGTCTGATTTTCTTTCTTCTGGTGACAGGTTCCTTAGCATAACAATTGCTCCCAATAAAATATTATATAATTATGTGTTTATGTGAAGTAGTTCTGAGGCAATATACTTTTTTTGAAACAAAATAGTAATACATTTTTCAACCCGAAATATCCCTTAACCTTTTCTCTGCTAAAATTATTGCACCTTATTATTAGAATAGTTAGCTTAAATTCATCAATCTTTAATACTTACCTATAGGAGGAGAACATGAAACATTTGTTACAAATCGCTTTATTTTCACTACTTCTCATTCTTCCAGCTTCAGCCCAGACATTTTTAACCCCTGATCAATTGACACTCAAGGACATTGAAGAAAACGGAATAATTGGAACTTCTGTAACTGGAAATTCCGATTCCCCATCAGGTATAAATTGGACCAGTCTGCCGGATGCTCCTGAACCATTCGGTCGCTCAATCGGAGGTAAGATTGGTGATTTTATTTATGTTTTTGGGGGTCAGGCTAATAGTTCTATGGCTATCGCTTACCAGATATCCACAAACAGCTGGATGGCATCAACAGTGCCTACTACACCGGCATACAATCCTTCTTTCTCTACCACCGATAACGAATTGTATAAATTATCAGGCACTGGTGCGGCTGCAGTCTTCGAAAAATTTACTCCTGATGGCAGCGGAACCGGTACATGGACGGTCTTAACCAGCGGACCAACCGGAATTATGAATTCCCAGAGTACGATGGCATGGGACGGGGGAGACTACATTTACGTTCACAGCTCAAGTTACACTACGCCCCCTGTTTCATATCTTTCAAGATATAGTATAACAGGGAATTCCTGGAATGATCTAACACCAACTACTTTAATCAAGAGATACGCCGGACTTCAGTTTTTTAACGGATATCTTTATTTAATCGGCGGCTTGATACCAACAGGAGATGATCCTACAGCCTGTGCAAAATATGACCCGTCTACTGATATGTGGAGTGCAATTTCACCGCTTCCTGAAGGCGTTAATTTTTGTAAATGGAGTACTACAAAAGTACCGGAATATGTAGTGCTGGTAGGTTCAGGCGGAGGATATTCAACCTACCCTTCTGATGCAAGCATATATTATTATGATCCGTTAAGTGATACCTGGACCTATGACAGTGAAACTCCTGCAGAAAGAGGTCTTGCCCTCGGTTTCTTTGTCCCTGACCAGAACAGGTTATTCTTTGGCGGCGGAAATATGGGCGGAACTTCTACTAATTACCAGGCCTCCTGCTGGGATGGTGAGGCAACCTTTATTCCGGTTGAACTCTCTTCTTTTACTGCAGACGTTGAGCGTAATGTGGTCAGGTTAAACTGGTCTACTGCATCGGAAACAAATAATAAAGGATTTGAAATAGAAAGACAATCTAATAATCAATGGGAACGAATTGGATTTGTTCAGGGTTCCGGGACAACAACTCAGCCTGAATCATATGCCTTTTCTGATAATAACATCCGCCCGGGGATATACTTATACCGGTTGAAGCAGATTGATTTCGACGGAACGTATAAATATTCCAGTGAGGCTGAGGCTGCTGTTAATATTCCTGGTACGTTTTCACTCAGCCAGAATTATCCTAACCCGTTCAATCCCTCTACGAAGATAGAATATTCGATTTCCTCTGATAGCTATGTAAGTCTGAAAGTGTATAATTCATTAGGACAGGAAGTTGCTGAACTGGCAAATGGAATTATGAAATCAGGCTATTATACTTCTGTATTTAACGCTGCAAATCTTTCAAGCGGTATTTACTATTACAGATTGGAAGCCGGCGATAAGGTACAGGTCAGAAAGATGACGGTACTAAAGTAATTTTTAATACTGGTACACCATTATTCAGGGAAGGTGGATTACCTTCCCTTTTTTATTGCTCCAGCGAGAGTTCTAAAAAAAGTAACAGAACCACAATTGGATGATAGTTCAGTATTGATTATTTTAAAATCTTCTAAACTTTTCCATAAAAAAAATAAATTAATAACGAGGAGAATTATGCTTAAGTATATATTAACTGTATGTATAATTATGGTAATCGGAAATTTTACATTTTCGCAGGATTTCAGAACACCACGTCCAAGCCCGGATGCATCGGTGAGCCAGGTTGTAGGCATCACTAAAATTTCCATCGATTACAGTTCTCCTGCTGTTAAAGGAAGAACAATCTGGGGCGACCTGGTGCCATACGGTAAAATATGGAGAACGGGTGCAAATGAAGTTACTTCAATAACTTTCAGCACACCCGTTAAAGTAAATGGAAATATTCTTGGGGCAGGTACTTTCGGGATCCATATGATTCCAGGTGAAAACGAGTGGGAAATTATCTTCAGTAAGGACACAAAAGTTGATGATCCGATGACATACGATGAATCCAAAGATGCTCTCCGGATCAAAGTAAAACCCGAAGAAAATCCTTTTACGGAAAGGATGGCTTTTACAATTACAGATACTGATGAAAATAATGCAAATGTAAATCTTATATGGGAGAAGCTCCGTGTGTCATTTAAAGTAGAAGCAGCGACCAGGGATCTTGTACTGGAAAGTGCGAGAAATCTGAATGCATGGTCGGATCTGAATACCGCGGCTGCTTACTGTCTTCAGAACAATATCAATCTAGATGAAGGATTCAGGTGGATTCAGGCTTCTGTACTGATAAATGAAAATTACTGGAACCAGAGAATAAAAGCTCAGTACCTGGCAAAAATGAACAATAAAAAAGAAGCCATTGCTGCAATGGAGAAGGCAGTAGATTATGGATCAAAGTTGGAAAGCCCGCCTTTCGATTTCGAAAGCATGAAAAAAATGCTTAATGATTGGAAAGCTTCGGAATAAATCCCGGGAGCAGCAGCGTTATTGATCTATGCTATTCGGCTTCAGAACTTCGCCTTTGGATCTGAAGGTTATTGTGTATTTTGTTCCGGAGTCATTTTCAATTTTCAATTCACCAGGAACCTGGCGGGTTAAATTTGTAATGAGCTGCATACCGAGGGTTGTCGTGGATTTGATATTAAAATTGTCCGGCAGGCCTTTGCCGTTATCTTTGACTTCAAGTAATAATTTATCGTCGGCATACGAGAGCTTTATATCGATTACTCCCTCTTTGCAGTTATTAAAAGCATGCTTGATTGAATTGGAGATAATTTCATTTATTATCAAACCAAGATTGGTTACCTGGTCCGGTTCAAGATAGACTTCTTCGCTGGTAATAGTACATTTTATGTTCTGCGAAGTGAAGGAATCGAGTATTGCATCTGAAAGTTCCTTCAGGTAGTGCTTAAAATTTATTCTCGAAAGATCTTCATTATTATGGAGCATCTTATAGACAAGAGCCATGCTGCTAATCCGATTTTTACTTTTTCTGAACATCTGCCGGATCTGAACATCATTAACATAAGATTCCTGAAGATTAAGCAGGCTGGAGATAATCTGCAGATTATTTTTAACCCGGTGATGAATTTCTTTGATAAGGATCTGTTTCTCTCTTAGGGATGAAAGCAAACGCTCTTCGTATGCGAATCTTTCTGCTGCCATTCCGATGATATTTGCAACCGACTGGAAAAAGTAAACATCGTCATTACTAAAAACTTTTTTATCGCGTGAATACGCCCCCAGAACTCCAAATGGTTTATCCTTTCCGTAGACTTTGCAGCTTATACCGCTCTGGATGCCGTCACCGGAAATCAGGGAAGGTTTAAGAAATCTTTTTTCTCTTGTAAAATCGGATATTATTACAGGATCTTTAGATGCAAGAGTATAGCCGACGTGGCAATCGGGATCAGCTGAAACCGTTGCATTTCCAGGGAGTCCTTCTTTCCACCCTCTTCCATCGACCAGTAAAAGTTCTTTCTCTCCCGGAAGGAGCTTTAAGATTTTAACATAATCAACATTCAGGGTCTCAAATATTATTCTCACGGCATCTTTATAGATGTCGGAAATATTATTTCCTGAAACTGAACTAAGTCCGAGTTCAGAAATTGATTTCTGCTGATTTATTTTCAGCTGAAGTGAATTCTGCAGTAGTTTTTTCTGCTGTACATCTGCAGCAAGAGGCATAAAAGCTATGAATAAAGTCCCCATAAAAATCTGTATAAGAATCAGGGATTCGTTAGAAGGTCCCCGGGCAGAGACAGAATAGCTGAGTGTCTGCCATAAGATTGTCAAGTAAAGAAAAAGAATAGCAGTAGATATTTCTCTTGGACTAAACCGCACGGCAATCCAGATAATAAACGGAATAGTCAGAAAGATAAGCGGAAAGATTTCAGTCAAGGTTGGAATGCCGTCTTTGAAAGTATAAATGCTTATGGAAGAAATAAGGATCAGCAAAAAAACAAATTCAAAAGATTTTTTAAGATTCCATTTAAAATTCCTGTCAATAACCATTAATATTATGAAAGGTGCTATTATTAAAGCTCCTCCTATATCACCAAGCCACCAGGTAAGACCAACATATAGATAAGACTCCGACTTCAGAAATCCTGAAAGATAGAGAAATCCCTCCCGATCATCGCGCTGATAAGTGTAGCGGCAATACCCGTAAACAAGGAATATTTGACGGTATCAACAGGTGTGTAAAAGATATATTTGTTTTTTATCAATATCTCTGCAAAGTATGCCCCGAGAACTGCCTCAAAAGTGTTCCCTGCGGCAATTCCGAGAGAGGCGATAATCGATCCGTTTATGGTTAAATTTACAATCAATGCGCCCAGAAGAACCCCCGGCCAAAGATTATATCCCCATAATATTATTGCTGCTATGGCTATACCTGTCGGCGGCCAAACAGCCGAAGCACTTGGATTTATAAAGGCAAGACTTAATCCTATTTTACCCGCAACAAAATATACGGATGTAAGAACTGCGATCTTAAAAAGGATAGATGGGCTTAGCAACCCTTTATTAATTAGTTTGATTTTAGGGACCATTTCAGAAGAATTTATAGCAAAATCAGTACGAGAAGATAAAGATATTTTGGATTCCTACTGAGTGCTTAAAAACACAGTACTATTTTAACTTCTGCAGTTTTTGCTTTCATCAGTCCTGTCTTCAGCATTTTCCCTTTTTCCGCAGAGATGATAGATTTAAAAAAAAGATTGGATAGTTTTTCTTCAGATGTTACTCTGATTACTTGACTATCCAATCAATCTTAATAATTAAATTAATAAATATTAAAATGAAAGCTGATAATAAATTATCAACTTCTGAGATCCAATATAATCCGGGGGGATTAAGAGTCAAGCTGAAATTCCCGCGTGTAATCTTAGACACAGAAAAACTAAATTAATGCCTACCTGTTTTTGAATCCTACTGGTATTTAGCTCATCTTAAAATTATGTATAAAGAGTTACTTCTTTTCATAATTAAAAGTTTTTCTATATTTTTATTAAAATCAGAACAAATACTTTTATAATGTTGAATAAGCGCAAAGCGGTTTATAACCTGCTTTTTATCATTCTGTCTACTTTCTTTATTTCGAAAATCAGTTATGCCGATTATGACACTGCAGAAATAGTTCATCATACCGGAAATCGAATCCCTATGGATTTAACATTTACTAATTCTGACGGGAAAAAGGTATTGCTGAAAGATCTCATTAATAAGCCTACCGTACTTGATTTCTGTTATTACAATTGTGCGGGTATCTGTACCCCCCTGATGCTGGAAGTTTCGGATGTGATAGGCAAGGTAAAGTATGAGCCCGGAATAGATTATCAAATATTGAGCATCAGTATTGATCAGAACGAGACACCGAAAATGGCTGCCGGAAAAAAGCGCGCAATGATCGGAATGGCGGATAGAGCAGTGCCCGATTCAGGCTGGAGGTTTTTAACCGGGGACAGTACAAATATTTATAAATTAACGGATGCAGCAGGGTTCCGATTCAAAAGGAGTTATGGAGGATTTCTTCACAAAGGCGTACTGATATTTGTGGATAAGACAGGGAAGATAGTCCAGTACCTTGATCCCGGTTACAAAAAGACAGGGGATTTTTCTATACTGCCTTCGAACTTTGAACTTGCAATAGAAAAAGCAGGAAAAGGCGAAGTGACTTCAACAATTCAAAAAGTACTCCAGACATGCTATAGTTTTATTCCTAAAGGAAATGATCTCCTTGTACTGATGCTTGTACTTGCATCAGGAATAATTTCTGTTGCCGTGGTTTTTATTGTGGTAAAGAAAGCTAAACTGAATACCTGAAAATTCTGTGAACCGGCCCGGAAATTAGTTCCCTGACTTTTCCTGTTTAATTTCTGTTTTCCTTGTCTTAAGAAAACAAATTATTTTGTGCAATTCATCTGAGGAGAGATTTGGTCCGTAAGGAGGCATATATTTACCGCCATTTACTATCCTTATTTTCATTTCATCCGTTGTAAGTCTATCGGCCACCGTACTCAAATCCGGTCCCCGCTTACCACCGTAACCAGATATAGTATGACAATAAAGACAGGCTTTTTTATAGAAAAGATCTGCACCCTGTTTTGCAATTTCGTCTATATTCCCAACAATATGTGCCGGCAGAGGTTTTGCTTCAAAATCTGGAGACCATGGTGACTTTATCCCTTCATTCCATAATGTTGCTATCATTGTTACAATAAAGAGAACTATTATTACAGACCAGGGCCTTCTTACCGGACTACGCTCGCCTTTATTAAAAAGTATCGGGAGCATTATAAGAATAATTGCTGCAACCGGTGGTCCGAATGCGATAACGTATGACTCAATAGAAGGCGGCATAAGAGCAAAAAGCGCGAAGATCCATAAAAAGTACCAGTCAGGTCTCGGATTGGAATGAATGTTTGCCGGATCAGGAGGTGCCCCGATCTTTGGCGCTCCTATTAAAACGGAAAGTAATATTACTACAGTTACGACAACGAGTCCGAAAAGCATATCCCGCCAGGCAGCATTAGGCCAGAAAGGCACACCTTCTTTCTGAAGCATATTATGATACCAGCTTCTGTAAGTTTTAGGATCAACTTTTCTACCCGGTTTGGGAGGTTCTGAAATTCCGTTGCGTATAACAAGGAAAATGTGAAATCCTATTATACCGAAAAGCAATGCAGGTACCAGGAATACATGAAACGCGAAAAAACGGCTCAAAGTTGCCCCGCCGATTGTTTCACCAGCAAGTAAGAACCGGGCTGCTTCGGTGCCTATAAATGGTATCCTCCCGACTTGTTCTGCAGCTACTATAGCAGACCATATTCCGTTGCTGTCCCATCTGAGCAACTGTCCCGTAAATCCCATTGCAAGGGTTAATACAAATAAAACAAGTCCCGTAAGCCACCCCATTTCACGAGGATATTTGTAAGCTGCAAGCAGATATACCCGGATCATATGCAGCCCGATTAAAATTATCATGGCTGAAGCACCGAAGTAATGTATTCCTCTCAGGATGTTTCCCAGCAATGCCTCGTTTGAAATATATTGAAGAGATTGGTAAGCAGTCTCAGAGGTAGGCTGGTACATAAGAGATAATGCGACGCCTGTGACTACCTGAAGAATGAATGCGAACAAAGTTGCGCTGCCGAAGACATAATTCCATTTACTGCCCGGCGGAACAAGATGCCGGGCTATCGGAACAATTGCATTAGTTATTCCTGTCCTGTCATCGAACCACTTCCATAACTTTTTAAGCTTACCCACGCTTCTTCTCCAGCAGGGTAGTAATGGGGATAGGACTAGCTTGTATTTCAACATCTCCGTTCAGGGTTCTGACATTGTATTTTGTCAGTCCTTTTGGCGGAGGACCTGCTGCACGAGAACCATCTTTGTTATATACGCCTCCGTGGCAGGGACACAAAAATAATTCTGCATCTGCTTCCCATCTTACAGGACATCCAAGGTGAGTGCAGTTTACAGAAAATGCGATAAACTGAGTATCGGAAACCTTCCGCAGCCAGGATGCAGACATACTGGTTCTTCCAGACCACGGTAACGGTGTGGAGTTTCTGAATTTTACCATAACCGTTTCTCCTGTCTGAAATTCTGAAACTCTCCCAACTTTTCTCCAAACAGGAGGTGTCGAGCGGACTAAAGGTGCAATAAGTGCCCCGAAGACAGGAATAGAAACCAGCAATGTTATGAATCCGCTGAAACCCATCAGCACTTTTATGATGAAAGAGCGTCTGTTTATATTTTCAGGCAAATCTGTCATCCCTTGAATTCCTCTATCCATCCGGCCAAACCCGCTATTATTATTACTGCTCCTACTCCGGAGATAATCAGGGAGGTCAGAAATCCCCAAAAGAAAAAGATAATTCCGAAAGCAAGTATCACAGGCCATAAAGTGGGTTTTGGCAGTTCATCAGGCTGCGCCGGAGATAATTCGTAGCCATACTCTTGAGAAATCTGTTTCAATTTTGATTCATCCATTAATAACCTCCTAATGTGTTTTCAAACGATCTGATTTTAATCCTTCTTCACCTTCTTCCTCTGGTGAGCTGTACCACTTCGCCATCATAATCATTATTATAGTAAGATAAATAAGACAGGCAGGCACCCACATTATCAAGCCCGCAGCCTGCTGGTCGGCGTCAGGAGTTAATCCCATATTGAACTGAAGGAAATTAAGGATCACTGAGCTGCTTCCTGTCATATATGAAGAAAAGAATCCCGCAGGGGCGAAAGTGATAAAAATACCAAGAACGGTGCAGCCGATGCAGGCAGTAAAAAGATATAATGAGCTGTACAACGGCTCAAGTTTTTTGAATTGAAGGGGAGAGAAAACCGGCCAAGCAAAAATCAGTCCTGAAATAAGAAGAGAGATCATTTCAATTATATGTACAAAATGGCTGTGCATCATAGCAATGAACAATAAAGGAGCATGCCAGATCCACATTGCCCCCACTCCTGCCATCCACGCGGTGATAGGATAAAAAAGAAATCTTCCTAATTTCTCTAACCCGGGTTTGGAAAAAAGTTCCAGCAAATATTCTTTGTCTGTTCCTGTCAGCAGAAGCGGCGGTATAACAAGCAGCAGAATAATATGCTGAATCATATGGACGCTGAATAAATAATAGTGTCCGAAAAAATCAAGAGGTGAAAAAGTCAAAATAAATAAAAGAAAAATACCCGTAAAAAAATTTATACTTCTCTTAGTGAGCCTGTATCTGTTTGTTATAAAATGAAAAACTGTAAGCATCACAATTATTGCAGCCGCAGGAGTGTTAAAATGCCAGTAGTCATATATAAGGTTCCAAATGGTCATAATACCGCCCATAAATAAACTACACTGAATACAACAATCCATACCCCATCAACAAAATGCCAGTACATTATAGCAGAATTAAAAGCTACATTTTCTGTTTTTTTATAATTGCCTGAGGAAATCATAGCAGCCATGACCGAAAGTACAATTAAACCGAGGCAGACATGGAGCCCATGAAAGCCCGTAAGAGTAAAGAAACCAGACCCGAAAAGATTCTGATTAAGGGTGATATTCAGATTGTACAGATGTAAATATTCTGTACCCTGACCGATCAGGAAAACTATACCGAGAATTATAGTGATAATCAGCCAGCCGATATTTCTTTTTCCTTTATTTAATTCTTTGCCTGCAATGTGTACTGTCAAACTGCTTAATATCAGAGAAAGTGTGAAAATTCCAGTCTTCTTTACATCGAGGTATTTTGCAGTTGGCGAGCCATGACTGTAATAAGCATAGGAGATAATTAAAGCAATAAAGAATAAAGCTTCCGAAGCTATGAACATGACCATCAATACTTTGTGTTTGCTCATAAATCAATCTGCCTTCTTTAGTTTTCGTTTCCAATCAGGATCATCAGGATTATTCAAATCCCATAAGGGCCTTCGGCTTTTAACAAGCGGGACCTGATCAAAATTCTTCAGCCGGGGCGGGGAGGTAGTCAGCCACTCAAGAGTCCATGCATTCCAGGGATTATCACCTGCTTCTTTTCCTTTCTTTAAGCTATAAAAGATGTTATAGATAAAAAGAAAAAATGAAAAACCCAGCACGAACGAACTTATTGTCGAGAACATATTCAATGAACCGAGGTACGGCAGGTCAGGATAAGTAAATACTCTCCGCGGCATTCCCAGCAGGCCGAGCAGATGGAAAACAAAAAAGGTTCCGTTGAATCCTGCGATGAAAGTCCAGAAATGCCACTTGCCGATCTTCTCCGACAGCATCCTGCCGGTGATCTTGGGAAACCAATAGTAAGCTCCTGCAAAGCCACACGTTAACGAGGCCCCAAGGAACACATAGTGAATATGCGCAACAACAAAGTAAGTGTCAGTTAACCTCCAGTCTATGGGGACAATAGCAAAGGCAACACCACTTAATCCACCGATTGTAAACTCGATGAGAAAAGCTGTAGCAAAAAGCATAGCTGTTTTAAATAGGATTGACCCGCCCCACATTGTTGCAATCCAGTTGAAGATTTTTATACCGGTAGGAACTGCAATTAAAACGCTCGTAGCTGCAAAGAATGCATTGAAAATAGTTCCGAGTCCCATAGCAAACATATGATGAGCCCATACACCAAAGGACAGAAGAGCAATTGCAACAGTGGAAGCCGCTACAAATTCATATCCGAATATCGGCTTTCTTGAAAAAACAGGGATAACTTCTGAAGCGATACCAAAAGCCGGGAGGGCTAGTATGTAAACCTCAGGATGTCCGAAAGACCAGAACAGATGCTGCCAGATTACGGCGGAACCACCGGTAGCTGTCGTAAAGAAATGAGCGCCGAGCAGACGGTCTATCAATATCATTACAAGGGCAGCATTCAATACCGGGAAGGCACCGAGGATCAGAAATGCATTAACAAATACCATCCATACAAATAATGGAAGTTTTGTCATGGAAAGACCTTTTGTCCGCATTGTTAAAGTAGTTGAAACAAAATTCAGTGCAGCTCCGATTGTCCCGACTCCCATCAGGATCAGGCTGAAAGCCCAATAGCTCACTCCGGGGGAAAAACTGAAATTTTTCTCACTAAGAGGTGCATAGCTGAACCAGCCGACATTAAGAGCTCCGCCGGCAAAGAAACTGAAGTATAACAGCAGACCGCCGAAAAAAAACATCCAGAAGCTGAAAGCATTCAGCCTGGGAAATGCCATTTCATTAGCTCCAATCATCAATGGGAGCAGGTATGTGGCAAAACCGATAAGCATAGGGGTAAGTACCAGAAAGATCATAGTAGTACCGTGCATTGAAAATATCTGGTTATAAGCTTCCGGTGAAAGGAAGGTATTCTGCGGCTGCATAAGCTGAATCCTCATCATGAGGGCTTCGGCAAATCCAATGACAAAGAAGAATACTGCTGAAAGGAGATACATTATTCCAATCTGTTTATGGTCGACCGTTGTTAACCAGCTGAGAAGACCGTTCGGAGAACTGACTTTCGGAAGAGGATCCTGTGTTTCGGGTATGCTTAAATTCAGGCTCATTTCAATCCTTCGAGGTAGCTTACAAGAGCGTCTATTTCCTTTTGATTCAGGATAAAATTCGGCATATGTGCACCTTCTTTTACTTTTTGAGGATTCTTTAACCAGCGGGTAAGATTTTCTTTATTGTTCTTCAGCATACCGGTAAGCAGAGTTTTCCTGGAACCTAAATGGGTGAGGTCGGGGCCGATATGAGATTTGGCAGGCGTGCCGCTTATTGAATGGCAGTTTGCACATGTTTTCTGCTGAAATAAAAGCGCACCAGTGTGGGCAGGTTCACTCTCAGGTATTTCCGGAATTTTTTCCTGGTTCTGCTTCCATTCATCAAAATCTTTCTGGTTTTGTGCTACAACTCGTATCCTCATCCATGCATGCTGCATTCCGCAGTATTCGCTGCAGGTGCCGGTATAAACTCCGGCAGTGTCTGCTTCAATCCAGTTATAGTTTAATTGTCCCGGCACTGCATCTATCTTTCTCCCCAGTTCAGGTACCCACCAATCATGAATAACATCTGCAGATTCTACCCGCATTAGCAATTTCTTGCCTACCGGAATATGCAGCTCGTTTGAAGTGATGATATTATACGCCGGATAGCGCATATCCCACCACCATTGATGGGCAATGATTATAATGTCGGGCTGCGCTTTATTAGTGAAGGGCTGATTTATATCTGACATTGTGCGAACTGCAAGAAAGAAAAAAAATGTAACAGCAAGCAGAGGAACTACCGTCCAGGTTATCTCCAGTTTCTTATTACCGGATACCTGCTTTACTCTGTCGGGTCTTTTCTTCGCAGTAAAACGGTATGCTGCTATAAAAATAAAACCTGTTACAATTGCTACTATTACAGCAGCAAGGATCATAAATTTCAGAAAAAGGTTATTTATGTTATAGGCTTCACCTGAGCCGGTGTAAAAAAGAGATGAAAAAAAATTGCTTATAGAATTAAAAAAGTCTCCCATACTTTCTAATTCAGCTTAGCTGCAAAGAATTTCATGCAGGAAATTTATATTATAAAAGTATGCTTAGAATTATCCTCCATCACAACAAGTTCGTTGATCTGAAAGATTAAAAAAAATTAATGAATGAATAAAACTCTGGTAGGAACTGTTACTTGAAAAAAAGAAAAACAATTATTCCAAGAACGGCGAAAAGGATTACCAAGGGGCTGCCGATTATTATTTGATGATAAAGAACTGAGGGTGAAATGGCTTTCAGAAAGTAATCAGTCTTTGTAGAACCAAGAGACATTATTATGTAGCCTATAGCCGATCCGAGATAAGCTGAAAATAATAACTTCAGAATAAACCATAACTTAGACTTCATACTCATAGGAAATCTTTATTTGTTCAATACCAACTTAATAAAATATTACCGAACAAAATCCTCACCCCTGGTAATTTATCAGAAATGACTTATCAAGCAGTTTTTTGAGCATCGTTTCACTCCTGTACTTTTAAAAGACCGGGTCTGCTTTAATAATCATTTAGGCAAAAATTCGTTAAAAATAATTAGTTTTAGGATGATTAAAGTAAAAGATTTTTTCCGAATCGGAATAATTTCTATGGAAGAACTAAAAGCAATAAACGGCCTTACCAGAAAAGCATACAATAAAGCCGCCGGAAAATACTACGATATGTTTTATGATGAGCTGGATAAAAAACCATATGACATACAATTTGTTGATACATATTTAAATTATTTAGGTGAAGAACCGGTAATTCTTGATGTTGGGTGCGGCCCCTGCGGGCATATAGATAAATATATTTCCCGTAAAGGTTATAAGGTGGTAGGGATAGACCTATCCGAAAAGTGTGTTGAAATCGCACGAAATCATTCTCCCGGGATACAATTCCTAACAATGGATTTTGCGGAAATGGGATTCGGAGACAGCTCATTCGATGGAATTGTGTCATACTACTCTGTTATTGATACTCCCAAAAAATATATTGGGAATGTTCTGAGCGAATTCCGGCGGGTACTTAAGAAAAACGGATTATTATTTCTTACAGTAAAGTCCGGCGGGGAAGAAGGATTTCAGAATGACCTTCTGGGTATAAACGCGAGGATATATTTTTCGCTGTTTACCGAAAATGAGTTGAGGAATTTACTGGAAAATAAAGATTTTGAAATACTCAAATTGGAAAAGAGAAAGCCGTACGGTGATGAAATAAATGTAGATAGGCTATACTCGATAAGCAAAAAAAGGAAGTAAAACTATGCATTCCGAATACATTCAGATATTAATCGATGGGGGGCTCTGATGAATAAAGTAAAAAAATTTTAACAAATTCCCGAATAAGATTGTAAATCCGACTTAGTTCTTCTATATTGCAGTACAAAAAATATATATGGCTTCAAGGAACAAAGTTAAGTTTATTTTTGTCACAGGCGGAGTTGTTTCATCTCTTGGTAAAGGCATCACTGCCTCCTCTCTTGGTCTTCTCTTAAAACAACGCGGTTATAAAGTCACCATCCAGAAATTTGATCCTTATATAAATGTGGATCCGGGTACCATGAATCCTTTTCAGCATGGTGAAGTTTTTGTCACTGACGATGGTGCAGAGACCGACCTCGACCTTGGACACTATGAGAGATTTCTCGATGTAAACATTACCCGTGCAAATAATACAACTACCGGTCAGGTTTATTATGAGGTTTTAACTAAGGAGAGACGGGGAGACTACCTGGGAGCGACAGTCCAGGTAATTCCTCATATCACCGATGAAATAAAACAGCGAATGGTAAAGCTTGCCGAAATTGGTGAATACGACATAATTATCACCGAAATTGGCGGAACTGTCGGCGACATTGAAAGTCTGCCTTTTATAGAGGCTGTGCGTCAGCTTATGATGCAGTATGGTAAAAAAAATACAATTAGCATCCATGTCACCCTTGTTCCTTATATACCTGCTGCGGGAGAAGTAAAGACAAAACCGACTCAGCACAGCGTAAAAAATCTCCTTGAGCTTGGTATCCAGCCTGATCTGCTTATCTGCCGGTCAGAGAAAAAATTAGCAAAAGACATCAGGGATAAAATTTCTTTATTCTGTAATGTCGATACAAGATCTGTAATTTCTGCATACGACTGTACCTCAATTTATGAAGTTCCCCTTGTTTTTTACAAAGAAAAGATGGATCTGATCGTACTTAAGCGCCTCCATCTGCCCGAGAGGAAAATCAAACTGGATGACTGGGAACAGCTGGTGGATAATGTTAAAAATCCCCAGAAAACTGTTGAAATAGCACTATGCGGAAAATATGTTGAACACCTCGATGCCTATAAAAGCATCATGGAATCTTTTGTGCATGCCGGTGCAGAAAATAATGCAAGAGTAATTGTTAAATCGATCAGCGCGGAAAGATTTGATGACGAAGATCCTGAAAAGCTCCTGAATGGAATAAGCGGCGTCCTGGTGCCCGGCGGATTTGGAGAGCGGGGCATAGAAGGAAAAATTAAAGCTATAAAATATGCCCGCGAAAACAAGATCCCATTCTTTGGTATATGTCTTGGACTGCAGTGTGCTGTGATAGAATATGCAAGGAATGTCTGCGGTATAACCAATGCCAACAGCTCCGAATTTAAACAGAACAAGTACAGCGTAATTGATCTTATGCCCGATCAGAAAAGCATTAAGAATATGGGGGCTTCTATGCGGCTTGGTTCCTATCCATGCAATATACAGCCGAATACTAAAGTAATGAAAGCTTACAAAGTTGGTTTTATCTCCGAAAGACACAGGCACAGGTATGAGGTAAATAATAAATTCAGATCCAGGCTTGCAGATGGAGGTATGATATTCAGTGGTCTCTCACCGGACAGGGAATTAGTCGAAATGATCGAAATCCCCGATCATCCCTGGTTTGTGGGCTGCCAGTTCCATCCTGAACTAAAATCGAGAGCAACAAATGCTCATCCTCTTTTCAGAGAGTTTGTGAAAGCTGCACTTGTTTATTCGGACGAAAAATCTGCAGCTGCGGAAAATGTTTAACTCTCTTCTACTAAAAATTTAAATACGATAGCCCCAATGAAATCAATATCGTCATTATGCTTTATTATTCTTTTCTCATCTTTGTTATTCGGGCAGACTGAAATTGACAGGCAGATTTCCAGAGGTCTCGATGCGTGCTACAGCTTTAACTGGGAACAAGCTGAACAAATATTTAAGAGTATGATTGAGAAATATCCCGATGACCCACGAGGGTACCATTATGAATCAAGTATATACCTCTGGTACTACCTCGGCGGGAAAGATAAGAATGATCTGGATACCTTCGAAGTATACTCAGATCAGGCAATTGAAAAAGGGGAGGCAATACTCAGCGCCAATGAAAAAAGTGAGATGGCTTTGTATATACTGGGTGCAAATTACAATTACAGGGCAATCTCTTTCGGCAGAGCAGGGAACTATCTGGATGCCGCCTGGGCCACGAAAAAATCTGAATCATTTCTTTCACAGCTGCTTGAATTAAATCCAAAAAGAATGGATGCATATCTTGGACTGGGCTTATACAATTTTGCTGTCGCCCAGATCCCATCGGCATTTAAGTGGGCTCTGAATCTTGTGGGAATAAGCGGTAATAAAGATACGGGCGTTAAATACATCGAGATCGCTGCAGAAAACGGAAACTTTGCTAAAGTAGAAGCCCAGTATTATCTCGCCCAGATTGATATGGATTTTCTTATAGATTATGAATCTTCTGGTGCGATATTAAAGAAGCTTGTAAAAAAATATCCTCAGAATCTTCTTTTTAATTATTCATATGCTGTTCTGCTGATGAAGCAGAGGAGACTGACTGAAGCAGACAGACTCCTCGATAAGGTTATTAAAGCAGATAATCATCAGTTTAATCAAATTATTTCATTTTCATATTTCCTGAAGGGCGATATAAATTTCAGAAATAATAAACTCGACTCTGCCCAGACCTATTATCTCCATTTCCTGCGAAATGCCGAAGACAATGATTATACAGGAATTGCCGCCTACAGGATGGGTATCTGCCTGGAAGCCGCCGGAAAAAGAGAGGAAGCGGTCAAGTATTTTGAGAAAGCGCAGAATGGGAATATGGATCTTGATGACGATATTTATGCAAAAAGGAAGGGTGAGCTCTATGCTAAAAGGACCCTTTCACCCGTGGAATTAAGCCTTATTTATATATCAAATATGGTAGAAGCAGGAAAATATAAAGCGGCCTACGATTCTGTCAGTTCTGTTCTTCCTGTGATTCAATCGGAAAAACTGAAGGCCGAAGCCCTGCTTTATAAGAGCGAGGCGGCATACTATATGGGGAATTTCCAGGAATCGATCGATCTTGCAGACCAGGTGATAAGTCTTGACTCCTCCAATGAAAAATGGGTCATTCCGTTTTCGTACTACTATATTGCCCGGTCCAATAAAAAGCTGGGCAACCAGGAGGAAGTTAAACAGTTTTCTGAAAAAGCAGATGAAGAAAATAATTATGATTATCAGAACAAGCTGAAGAATCTGCTTTATCCGCTTCAGGAAGATTCGCTGAAAAATTAATACCCCGGCTGATCTCCTGAAATTCATTGCGTACCAGTCAATATTGATTGACAATCTTTCACTATTTCGGTAATTTTCGCTAATATTAATTAAGCAATCGATTTGAATTTAGCTGTTTTTGTTTCGGGAAGAGGATCAAATCTTCTGTCCATATTACAGTCCCGGGAATTAGCAGACCTGATCGAAATAAAAGCTGTAATTAGCAATAAGATTGAGTGCGGCGCTTTCGAAATTGCAAATAATTATTCCGTCCCGACATATAGCATTGGCGAGAAGGACGGTTTAATAAGTTACAAAGACCTATCCACTTTTTTAACTCAGCTTAATATCGATCTGATTGTTCTGGCCGGCTTTTTAAAGCTGGTACCGGATAATGTAGTTAAGAATTTCAAAGGAAAAATCATAAACATCCATCCTGCTCTTCTCCCGTCTTTTGGAGGGAAAGGTATGTATGGTATGAATGTACACCAGGCTGTTTATGCATCGTCTGCAAAGGTCTCAGGAGCATCTGTCCATTTTGTCGATGAATCCTACGATACAGGTACAATAATTGCTCAGGAATGCGTGGACATAAGGGATGTTAAATCACCGGAAGAAATTGCCGAAAGAGTTCTAAGAATTGAGCACAGGATTTTACCATCAGTGATAAAAATGATAGCTGAGAATAAAGTCCGGATAGTAAATAATAGAGTTGAAGTCTCTGAATAATAACCGGAAGAATAATTTTGAAGAAATTAGCCTTAATAAGTGTTTCCGATAAAAGCGGAGTGGTAGATTTTGCAAAGGAGCTGGTAAAACTGGATTATGGAATCATCGCTACTGGTAATACTGCAAAAAAACTTTCTGCTGAGAATATCGAGGTTACAGAAATAAGCACAATTACCGGATTCCCGGAAATATTCGACGGAAGGGTGAAAACACTTCATCCCAAAATCTTCGGCGGAATTCTTATGAGAAGGGATAATAGCAAAGATATAAAGCAGGCTGATGAGAATGGAATTCACCAGGTGGATATCGTCTGTGTTAATCTTTACCCCTTTGTTCAGACGGCATCAAATCCCGACGCAACTCTCGAAGAAATCATTGAAAACATCGACATAGGCGGTCCGAGTCTCATCAGGGCTGCTGCGAAAAATTATAAGTATGTCTCGGTGCTTACAAACCCGGGACAGTACAACTCATTCCTCAATGAGTTAAAAAAGGGAGAAGTAAGCAATAATACAAGGCTCAGCTTATCTATTGAAGCTTTCTCCCACACAGCTTTTTACGATACTCATATCTCCAATTACCTTGAAGACAGGTTTTCTCTGCCTCATTCTCATATAAGAGTAAATTTCAAGAGAGAAAAAGATCTGAGGTATGGTGAAAATCCTCATCAGACAGCAGCAATCTATGGTGATTTTTATAAATACTTTGAGGTACTGCACGGTAAAGAACTTTCATACAATAATATTCTTGATCTTCTGGCTGCAGCTGAACTCGCAGAGGACCTGGGAGATAAAACCTGTGTGATTATAAAACATCAGAATCCTGCCGGCGCTGCAAAAGGCAAGGATGCCTATGAGGCTTATGTGAAAGCGCTCAGATGCGATCCCGCATCTGCTTTCGGAGGAATAGTTGTATTTACCGAAGAAGTTGATTCTGCACTGGCCCAGAAACTGAATGAGATTTTCCTTGAGATTGTTTGTGCTCCTTCTTATACGGATGAAGCAATGGAGATATTGCGCAAGAAAAGAGATAGAAGACTGTTAAAGCAGCTGAAATCGGTAAGGGTAGATAAGGTTAACTTTAAAAACATCCCCGGAGGCGTCATTGCGCAGGATGCAGACAGAGCTACACTGGATGAGGAAAAACTAGAAGTTATTACCGAGAAGAAACCCGGTGATAAAGAGATGAATGATCTGAACTTTGCATGGACGGTAGCTAAACATACCAGATCTAATGCTATTGTATTCGTGAAAAACAGTGCAACTCTTGCTGTAGGCGCAGGACAAATGTCGAGAATCGATTCAGCAAAGATTGCTTCCATAAAAGCGCAGGAACACGGACTTGATCTTACGGGATCAGTGGCTGCTTCCGATGCATTTTTCCCCTTTCCCGACGCACTTCTTGAAATAATTAAATACGGCGCTGTTTCAGTTATCCAGCCGGGAGGATCTGTAAGAGACAGTGAAGTTATCGAAGCGGCTAATCAAAATAATATTTCAATGGTTTTTACCGGAATCAGACACTTTAAACATTAAAGAGGCATAATGGGTCTATTTGATTTTTTCTCAGCAGATATCGCCATAGATTTAGGCACTGCAAACACCCTGATCTACGTGAAGAACAAGGGTATTGTTCTCAATGAACCTTCTATTGTTGCTTTTGACAAGAACACGAAGAGAATTATTGCTCTTGGAAATAAAGCCAAAGAGATGCAGGGAAGAGAGCATAAGGAAATCCGTGTTACACGCCCAATGCGGGATGGAGTGATAGCTGATTTCGAAATAGCCGAAGGTATGATCAGAGCTTTTATAAAAAGAGTAAGAGCCGGTGCATTTTCTGCCAGAAGAGTGGTAGTAGCCGTTCCGAGCGGCGTAACTGAAGTTGAAAAGCGGGCAGTAAGAGACAGTGCGGAACATGCCGGTGCAAAAGAGGTGCATCTGATTGCTGAACCTATGGCTGCGGCTATAGGGATCGGGCTTGATGTTGAAGCTCCTGTTGGAAATATGATCATAGATATCGGCGGAGGCACAACTGAAATTGCTGTTATAGCATTATCCGGAATTGTTAATGAAGAATCCATAAGGATTGCAGGGGATGAAATGAATTACGCTATAATGCAGTACTTCAAAAAAAATCATAATATTCTTATCGGTGAAAGAACCGCCGAAGCAATCAAATGTGAAGTAGGTTCTGCTGTTCCTTTAAAAGAAGAAATTACAATCCAGGTTAAAGGAAGAGATCTGGTAGGGGGAATTCCAAAAACAACTGAAGTCAGCTCGGTAGAAATCAGAGAAGCGTTAAATGAAGCAGTTGTACAGATTGTTGATGCTGTAAGACAATCGCTGGAAAGAACACCTCCTGAACTCTCAGCCGATATACTCGACCGGGGTGTAATGATAACCGGGGGAGGCGCACTGCTGAAAGGTCTTGACGAACGCATCAGAATGGAAACAAATCTTCCTGTTCACGTTGCCGAGGATCCGCTTACTGCAGTTGTCCGCGGAGCAGGGAAGGTGATAGATAATTTAAATCATTATTCCAAAGTTTTAATACGTAACCGCAGATACTGATGTTTAGAATTATTTCCAGATTATGGGAAAACTTTAAAGAGTATATAATTCTTGTTATCCTTCTAATTTTCTGTCTTTTTGTCCTTTCTCAAAACCAAAATACCAAAGTACGCCAGGTCAGAGCAGTAGCTTTCGGCAGTTTTGCTGCTGTTACATCCGTGGTCAGCGATGTAATAAACATTTCGAGATATAAAAAAGAAAATGAAAGGTTACGGGAAGTTAATGCGGAGCTTATGCTGCAGGTGAACAGGCTTAGAGAATATGGAATAGTAAACCATGAATTAAAAAATCTGCTGGGGTTCAGGGACACTATAAAGTATCCGCTGATTCCCGCAATCAGTGGTTTCAAAACTTTCTACAAAATCGCAGGGAAGTGTAACGATAAATGTCGGTGAAAAGGATAGTGTTAAAGCAGGTATGCCGGTAATAAATGACAAGGGAATTGTGGGGGTTATTACCTCTGTTTCACACGATTATTCTATAGCAAGAACACTCGAGAATATTGACCTTAAACTCACTGTTAAAGATGAACGCAGCAGGATTGACGGCATAATGAAATGGAATGGAAAAGACCTGGTTATAGTCGATGTACCCAAGACATATGATATAGAACCGGGTGACCGGATTGTCACCTCTGAAATCAGTTCAATAGTTCCGGTGCCTGTTCCCGTCGGTGTTGTAGTAGGTTTGAGCAAAGTTGAAACGGGAATATTTAACGAGGCGAAAATAAAACCGTTTGTGAACTTCGGCAGTGTGGAAAATGTTTTTGTGGTGGGTATCGTTGAAAGCAAGCAAAAAAACAATCTCGAATTAAATTTTTACAATCGTAAATAATGCGTTCTCATTATATAATTTCAATTCTGCTGTTTTTCCCCCTGCTGGTAATTCAGACAACAGTCATACCTCTTGTAGCAATAAACGGTGTTATTCCTGACCTAATTTTAATTCTCCTTGTTTTTTATGCTGTACGTTACGGTCAGGTTTATGGTACTGTATTGGGATTTGTTTATGGTTTTCTTTTTGACCTCATAACCGGTAGTTTACTGGGCAGCGCAATGCTCTCTAAAACCATTGCCGGGTTTATTGCAGGTTATTTTTCGAATGAAAATAAAAGAGAAGCCTATCTTAAATCCTACGTCTTCTCTCTTATTGTTCTTCTCTGCACCCTTGTTGATACACTGGTTTATTCATTTTTCTCAACGGTTGATTTAAGCAAGAGTTTTCTTGCATTATTTTTTGAACAGGCAATGCTTCCGGCACTATATACAGCAGTGATCAGTATAATCGTTTCAATATTTTATCCTAAGAGGAGTTTGAGTTAGTTGAGAAGTTCCGGTTTTGGGTCTATTCAGAGGAAATCAATTATTTTCTTCATAATTGCAGGCTCCTTTGCCCTGTTATCGTTCCGCTTATTCCAGATGCAGATAATAAATCATGAAGAGTACGATGAGAAATCTGCCAGCAACAGTATAAAGGCAATTGAGCAGACTCCCTTACGCGGGGTTTTCCTTGACAGGAACGGTGAAGTAATAGTGAGTAATATTCCCGCTTATACCCTTAGAATTACCCCTGCGGATTACGACAGGAAGCTTAACCGGATCCTTGAAAATGTACTTGATGTTGATTCCGGATATATAAATAAAATACTCTATAATAACAGGATCTATTCAAAGTATATTCCGATAAGGATCAAGAGAGGTATAGATTTTAAAACGGTTTCCTGGCTCGAGGAGAACTCCGAATTTTTGCCTGGTGTGGATTATATTGTAGAGATGCAGCGGGGCTATCCTGACGGTATAATGGGATCGCATATGTTCGGTTATACAAAAGAAATTTCCCCCGAACAGCTCCAGAAAGAAAATGAATATTATGAACCGGGTGATTATGTCGGCAACAATGGAATTGAGAAGGCGTATGAGAAATACCTGAGAGGTGAAAAAGGATACAATTACATCCTTGTCGATTCAAGGCGTAAAGAAATCGGAAGGTTTAAGAACGGCGATGCGGATCTGGCATCAGTTAAAGGAAATGACCTTGTTCTGGGAATTGATGCAGATGTACAGAGAGCAGGAGAGGAAGCATTCAAGGGATACCGCGGTGCATTCGTTGCCATGGAACCGAAAACGGGTGAGATTCTCGGACTTGGCAGCTTTCCCGATTATGATTTAAATCAGTTCTCTTATGTGACTTCCCGTGAATTTTTAAATGAACTTTATACCGATAAAGATAAGCCGCTGTTTAACCGTGCAACTATGTCGATGAAACCGCCGGGATCCACGTTTAAGATAATGGAGGCTATTGCTGCTCTTAATCTTGGAGTAATCAATACAAGTTA
Organism: uncultured Ignavibacteria bacterium; assembly: GCA_963832715.1. Taxonomy (GTDB): domain Bacteria; phylum Bacteroidota; class Ignavibacteria; order Ignavibacteriales; family Ignavibacteriaceae; genus DATFVA01. The sequence goes on from CAWHVB010000006.1 coordinate 353,569, forward strand.
TACTTACTACTGCGGCGGCGGATTTACGTTCGGCAGGTTCTTTAAATGTGATGGTGTTCATGGCTCATTGAACGTTGTTCATGCAATCGAAAAATCCTGCAATACTTTTTTCTATAACCTGATATATAAAATCGGAATTGATAACTGGCATAACTATGCATTAAAATTCGGATTTGCACAAAAAACAGGGATAGACATTGGCGAGGAAAGCAAAGGGTTTATTCCGAGTTCTAAATATTATGAAAAAATATATGGCCCTAACTGGCCAAGAAGCATAATGGCAAGTCTTGGCATAGGCCAGGGCGAAGTTAGTATCACTCCTGTGCAGCTTGCGAAATATGTTTCTCTGATTGCTAATGACGGGGTTACATATACACCGCATATTGTGAAGGGTTATCTTGATAATAAAACAAAGGATTTTATTCCGTTCAAGTTTGAAAAAATTGATGTTGGTATAGACAAGAAAGTCTTTGATATTGTTAAAGAGGGGATGTTCCTTGTAGTGAACGGTGCAGGAACTGCAGTACGAATAAAATCAAAAGATATCCAGATAGCCGGAAAAACAGGTACTGCTCAGAATCCTCACGGTAAAGATCACGCTTTATTTATCGGTTTTGCCCCATTCGATAATCCGCAGATTGCTGTTGCCGTAGTTGTTGAAAATGTCGGATTCGGGGCAACATATGCCGCTCCTATTGCCAAAAAACTTATTGAGGCATATCTATTGAAAGATAAAACGAAGAAAGATGAACAGCTTAAATATGAACAGAAATTGCATCAGAACATTATAGGGGCTTCACTTGCGAATTGATTATAAACTTCAGGATAAATTTGATTTCGGAATATTTATTCCATGCCTGCTTCTTTTCGGAATAGGTCTAGCGGCTATCTACAGTTCTACGGTTCACCATCCCACTGCTTCGGGAAATTTCGACAGGCAGCTGGTTTGGGGAATGGCAGCCTTTATTGTTTTCTTTATTACTTACTCAATTCCTATCAGTTCATTCAGGATGATGGCTGTTCCCCTGTATCTTCTTTCACTTGGACTCCTTATGGCGGTTCTGGTTATGGGAAGGCAGATATCGGGAGCGAAAAGCTGGCTCGACCTGGGAAGTGTAGGATTCCAGCCTTCGGAAATGGCGAAGATTGGAACTATACTTGTGATAGCATCATTTCTCAGCCGTAATAATACTAATATTGAATCATTTAAAGATATTGTATTTACACTTGTTATTGGACTTGTTCCAGTGGGACTCATTCTTCTTGAACCCGATATGGGAACAGCACTTGTTTTTATTGGAATAATTATAACAATGATATTCTGGAAAGGCATCAGCCTTTTTGGTTTATTTATTGTACTGAGCCCGGGGTTTGTTGCTCTGTCGTCTCTCTTCGGGGTTTATTATTTTATAGCATCTCTGGTGATCATTTCAGTTGCGCTGTTCGTTTTTAAAAAGATATATTCTTCAGCGGTTCTATTTTTGCGCTCAATCTCGGGGCAGGATTTTTTGCCGATTATGTGTATAACGTTTTGAGTCCTCACCAGCAAAACAGGATTAAATCATTTATCGATCCGATGGCTGATCCGCTCGGTGCGGGTTATAATGCCATACAGGCAAGGGTAGCGATCGGTTCCGGCGGCTTCTGGGGTAAAGGGTTCCTTGCAGGAAATCAGACCCAGCTTCAGTTCATTCCTGAACAATGGACCGATTTTATATACTGTGTGATAGGAGAGGAGCTCGGGTTCATCGGCAGCTTTATTACACTTATTTTATTCCTCATTTTATTCCTAAAAATCCTTAAAATAGCTTCTTCATCAAAAGACGAGTTTTTAAGTCTTGTAACTGTTGGTATACTTGCAGTCTATTTTGTCCACCTGATGGTCAATATCGGTATGACCGTCGGGATAATGCCTGTTATAGGTATCCCTCTGCCGTTTGTGAGCTATGGAGGAAGTTCACTTATGGTCAATATGTTTATGTTGGGAATTGTAGCAAATGTATACCGTACCCGTAAAAATTATACCTGATTCGGAGGATTATTGATATTATCGGATAAACAAATACTCGAAGAAATAAAAAATAACAATATAGTAATTGAACCTTTCGATAGGGAAAACCTGGGGAGCAACAGCTATGATGTACACCTCGGGAAGTGGCTGGCAGTTTATGAGAGTGAGATCCTTGATGCCAGGCTGCATAATCAGATAAATAGGTTTGAAATACCGGGAAACGGGTTTATTCTTTTACCATCAAGACTTTACCTGGGTGTTACTGAAGAATATACAGAGACAAGAAAATATGTGCCGTTTGTCGAAGGAAAATCGAGTGTAGGCCGGCTTGGAATAGACATTCATTCAACCGCAGGGAAGGGTGATGCCGGTTTCTGCAATACCTGGACACTGGAAATATCGGTAAAGCAGCCGGTCAGGATTTATGCCGGGATGCCCATCGGTCAGATCATATATTTTGAGATGAAGGGTGAAGTTGAAATCCCTTATAATCTGAAAAAGAGTGCGAAGTATAATGTGAGAACAGAATATCCCGTCGAATCAATGATGTTCAAAAATTTTAAATAATATGAATGCATCTGAAAAGCTCGGAAGTAAGAATGCGGAAGGTCAATTTATCTGTGTTGGTCTTGATACCGACCTTAATAAAATTCCTCACCATCTTACAAGTTCCCCCGATCCTGTCTTCGAATTCAACCGGCAGATCATCGAAAAAACTGCTGGTGCAGCCGCGGCGTATAAGCTGAATTTTGCTTTCTATGAAAGCCAGGGATCGGAAGGATTTGATACTTTAAAAAAAACAATAGACCTGATTCCCAATAATGTCCTGATCATCGGGGATGCTAAAAGGGGCGACATAGGTAACACAGCTAAAATGTACGCTGATTCAATCTTCAACTATTTCAAGTGCGATGCATCCACTATCAATCCTTATATGGGAGAAGACTCGGTGCAGCCTTTTCTGCAGTTTAAGGAAAAACTAAATTTTATCCTCGCCCTAACCTCTAATCCCGGCGCTGATAATTTTGAGAAATTAAAACTTCAGAATGGAGAATTCCTGTACCAGCGGGTAATATCAAAAGTTAATGAGTGGAACACAAATAATAATTGCGGAGTTGTCTTCGGCGCCACTCAGATTGATGAATTAAAAAATAATCTGCGGCTTATAAATAAATTGCCTGTTCTGCTTCCTGGCGTAGGTGCGCAGGGGGGAAGCCTGGAAGATGTTGTTAAAGCTTTTAAACAAGCCGGAAGATCAAACTTCCTTATAAACGTCAGCCGGGGAATTATTTATAGAAGCAGTAATGAAGATTTTGCAGCGGCTTCTGCTGAAGAATTAAACACACTGAATACAAAAGTTAAAAAAGAACTGGATATGTGAAGAAATTCCTATTCGTAATTTTACTATTAATTTTAATATTAGTATGTTTTCTAAACATTAAACAATCCTCTTGGATAAAAGAGGGAGAGATGCAGGAATCTGCTGTTAAACAGCCTCCGGAAGGCAAAGTTGGGGAGTCCGGGAAACTCGATTATCAAACTCCCGATATTTATGAAGTCAGTTCTTTTAAAGGTCGACTCAAGGCTTCCAGAACTGGCAATCATCTCCACTAAAGATACAATCTTTACCGATTCGTCTAAGGTGGAGGTAACCATTAAAGTGCCCCCAAAGATTTCCGGTGCCGATATTTTTCTTTATAACAATGGGAAAAAGAAAGATATGTTCTACCAGGTAAGTTCAGGGGAGTACTCCTTCAGGAATGTATTCCTTGATGATTCCGTCAATAACCTGGTCTTTTTATACCGTCTGGGGAGCAGGAGATCCCTACCCGCGAATCTCGTGGTCATTAAAGAATCTGGCAGGTAGAGTATGAAACAAGACAAAGTTCTGGAAAAATTTCTTTATGAAATCTGGAAGAGACAGGATTTCGTAAAGGAACTTGAAACTTCTGACGGGCAGCTGGTTAAGATTGTTGACCCGGGTACGGAGAATAAAGAAACCGGGGGCCCTGACTTCAAACACGCTAAAATTCAGATAGGAAACCTTACCTTTTCAGGTGATATTGAAATCGATGGTGTGCATTCCGATTGGAAAGCCCACGGACATCACCTGAATAAAAAATACAATAGTGTTATTCTCCATATAGTTTTTAATAATTCCCGGCGCGATTCGTACGTTTACACTCAGGACGGCAGGAAAGTGCAGTCATTCTCTCTTGAACCATTCCTTAATAGTAATCTGCAGACAAAGATTCAGCAGGCTATACTGACCGAAAGATCAGGCAGGATAAATAAAATGCCATGTGCTGAGGTTAATAATGAAATCCCGGAAAAAGAAAAACTTGATTTTGTATATGAACTGGGACTCGGCAGATTCAAACAAAAATGTGAGAAGGTTCTCGTCAGACTTAAAGAGCTCGCTTACCTCAAAGAAATAAATCTGAAAGAACCCGTTGTTCATTATGAACCTGATGAAAATTTTTATAAGAGAGAATTCAAACCTGAGGATTTCAACGATACCGCTTTATGGGAACAAATGATTTATGAATCTATGTTTGAAGCGCTGGGATTTTCGAAAAATAAAGATATAATGCACAGGCTGGCGTCAAGTGTTGATCTTAATTTCCTTAAGAAGTTTGCGAAGGATGAAGATTTTCTTCTGAAATTGGAATCGACATTTTTTAATATAAGCGGACTCCTTCCTCCACCCGATAAAATTCCGGACGAGGAGATATCAGAATATGTGAGGAAGCTGGTTGAGATATGGGCAGCTCACAAAAACGATTATGACGGCAGGATCTTTCATTCAACCCAGTGGAATTTTGCAAAACTAAGACCGTATAATTTCCCAACCGTAAGGATAGCCGGGGGTGTCAGGCTTTTGTGCCAGGTAATCAGGGGAAATATGATGCGGGCAATTATACACGATTTTGAAAGTTATAATAACAACAAACAAATTATAAGCTCGCTGAGAAGTCAGCTTATAGTAAAAGGGGACGGCTTCTGGCATAATCATTATACTTTTGATCAGGAAGCAAATATTAAAATTAATTATTTTGTGGGCGTTGCACGGGCAGATGAGATAATTATAAATGTAATCCTTCCGGTATTTTTAGTCTACTTCGATATATATAACAGAAAGGATCTTTCTGAAAGGGTTCGAAAAGTCTATCTGAATTATTATCAGCAAAGTGAAAATAGTCTTGTTTTTGAGGTAGCTGATACTCTCAATCTGAATGATGCCTGGAAAAGAAGCGTGCTTTACCAGGGAATGATTGACTTGTTCAGGAATTTCTGCAGTAAAGATAATTGTCTGGAATGCAGTATCGGTAAAAAAGTTTTCGGTTGAACCTGCCTGGCTACAGGCAGGTTTACCAGAACCCCAATAAATTTTAATTTCAGTTATTTCCCGTTAGCTTCTGTATATCATCCCTTATCTTTGCGGCTCTCTCATACTCTTCAGTTTCTATTGCTTTCCGCAGTTTATCCTGAAGGGCTGCAAGTTGAGCTTCCTTGGTCTTCGGTATTTCTTCCTGTTCCATGGGCTCACTTTTCTTTTCTTCCCCCTCGGTTTCTTCTGAAGGAATAAATGCAGCAGCTTCCATTACGGATTCAGCAACATAAATAGGTGATCGTGCCCTTACGGCAAGGGCGATTGCATCGCTAGGTCTTGCATCTATTTCATTGGTGAGACCGGAAACCTCAAGCACAATCTTCGCATAAAAAGTGTTTTCCCTCAGTTCATCAATAATTATTTCAACTATGGATGCACCGAGATTATCAATCATATGTTTCAGAAGATCATGGGTTAAAGGGCGGGGAGGTTTTATGCCTTCGATTTCAAGCGCAATGGCCTGTGCCTCAAATGCACCGATAATGATAGGCAGTCTCCTGTTCGCACCAACTTCACGCAGCAGTATTGCATAAGCCCCGCCGGTTGAGGGACTTGATGACAATCCTAATATTTCACATTGTACCTTTTGCACTTTATCTCCTAATACCTATGATTTTATTCTTTTGATCTCCTCGGTTAATTCCGGTAGAATCTCGAATACATCTCCTGCTATACCATAATCAGCAACACTGAATATCGGTGCATCTTTGTCCTTGTTTATTGCAACAATATATTTTGAAGAACTCATTCCTGCAAGGTGCTGAATTGCCCCGGAAATTCCGCATGCGACATATAACGAAGGGGAAACAGTTTTACCGGTCTGCCCGACCTGCTCACGATGGTCTCTCCATCCGGCATCAACTACAGCCCTCGATGCTCCCACTGCAGCACCCAGAGCATCTGCCAGCTCTTCAACCAGGTGGAAATTTTCCGGCGTTTTCAGCCCTCTTCCTCCTGATACGATAATATCGGCTTCAGCTACATCCAGTTTGCCTTCTGATTTTTTAATGTCTATAACCCGGGTTTTGAGATCGGGATTATCAACATTTTTTGTTTCGATGTCTGCAGACGCATTCTCATCTTTAACTTCAGCTTTGAATACATTCGGTCTTAACACTAATACCTTAATGTCACTCTTAAGCTTCACGTCGATTAATGCCTTACCTGCATATACAGGTCTCGTTGCAATAACCTCTCCTGAAGATGCGTCAAGATTTATGCAATCCATTAAACATCCGGCATTAAGTCTGCCGCTTATATGAGGGGCAAGATCTTTGCCGAGTGCGGTTCCGGCGATTACTAAATATGAAGCGCCTGCTTCACGGGCATAGTCGCATATTATTTTGGTGTATGCCGAGGTGGAATAATTGCCGAGCTGATCGTTCTTAAAATGAATAATCCTCTTTATTCCATATTTACCGGCATCAGATATATTCTCAATATCATTACCTATTACAACAGCCTCTGCATCAAGGCCAAGGTCTCCTGCAAGTTTTACAGCTGTGCTAACAGCTTCGAATGCAGATCTCTTTAATTTACCATCTCTTTGTTCCAGAATTGCTAAGATTTTATTTGCCATTTTTATAAAACTCCTATATAACTTTTGCTTCTTCCCTTAATAACCTGACTAATTCAGGCACTGCTGATTTATCTGTTCCGAGTATCCTGCCCGGCTGTTTTTCGGGAGGTTTCTTCATACTGACGACTTCAGTAAACTGTTCTGCCGATGCCGCGGGTTTTTCCTCAATCGTCTTTTTCTTCGAAGCCATAATGCCTTTAAGAGAGGCATATCTCGGCTCGTTCAATCCTTTCTGCGCTCCTATGATCACAGGCAGCTCAGTTTCAACAACTTCTTTGCCTCCTTCTATCTCTCTCTCAGCAGTAACCTTGTTCCCCTCAATATTAAGGGATACGACTACAGTTATACATGAAAATCCAAGTAATTCTGCAGTAAGCTGAGGAACAGCTGAATTATCATAATCAACAGATTGTTTACCGCAGAAAACCAGTTCAAAACCCTGGGATTTAATTTCATCTGCAAGTGCTTTTGCAACACCTGAAGAATCACGCCGGGTTTCATCTTTTAAGAGAGTTCCTTTGTCTACACCCATTGCAAGTGCTTTCCTGATGGTTTCTTTACTTGCATCAGAACCTACACTGATAGCTGTAACTTCAGAATCTCCTCCAAACTTCTCTTTCATCTTTAATGCTTCTTCAATTGCAAATTCATCGTATGGATTAACTATGTAGGTAACACCTGAAGGATCTATAGTCTTTTGATCTGCACCCACTTTTACTTTTGTAGCAGTGTCCGGTACATGACTCACGCATACTGCTATTTTCATTCAACCTCCAATATTAAAGTTATTTTTAGCAAAAAATATAAACATACCCTCCTATAAAATCAAACCTGGAAAGTAACCAGTATCAACTGAGGTACTCAATTATTCGTTTGGATTTTTGTCCAAACCTCCCATATATCTTTTGTAACCCATGAGAAGAATAAAATACGAGTGCTGAAGGAGACGTATTTGTTAAAAATAACATTTAATTTTTATTATTTATTTAATAATTTTGCACTATGGAACTTCAGCCGGATAAACAAACCAGAATAGATATCCTCGAAGATGAGGAAGTCAGTGTCGGTATTTCCAGTAAAGTCGTCCTCTATAACGATGACTGGCACACTTTCGACGATGTAATTTATCAGCTTATAAAAGCGGTTGGCTGCAGTTATGAGAAAGCCAGGGGTTACGCATTTGAGGTACATGTGAAAGGGAAATGTGTCGTATATACCGGGGATATGAGAGAATGTCTTAAAGTATCTTCGGTACTTGAGGAAATCGCCTTAAATACGCAGATTATTACCTGATATCGCCCGGGGTACATAGCTAATTTCATTGTAAAAACCTGCGTTTTTCCATATATTTCATTTCTAATTTTTAATAAGAAAGGATACGATGAGCAGTCAGAGAGATGACATAAGGAATATTGCAATTATTGCGCACGTAGATCACGGTAAAACTACATTGGTGGACCACCTCCTGAAACAAACCGGAGCCTTCCGTCATAATCAGCAGGTTGAAAAAAGGGTAATGGATTCCAATGCTCTCGAAAAAGAAAGGGGCATTACTATCCTTGCTAAGAATCTGAGCATTCATTACAAGAACCATAAGATTAATATTATCGATACTCCGGGCCATGCGGACTTCGGCGGCGAAGTTGAACGTACTCTTAAGATGGTTGACGGTGTTCTCCTTCTCGTCGATGCAGCAGAAGGACCACTGCCGCAGACGAAATTTGTATTGAAGAAATCACTTGATCTTGGGTTGAAGCCTATCGTTGTAATTAATAAAATAGACAGAAAAGATGCCAGGCCTAATGATGTTCTTAATGAGGTGTTCGATTTATTCGTAAACCTTGGAGCATCTGATGACCAGCTGGATTTCCCGTACATTTATACTATTGCCAAACAGGGTATCGCGAAGATCAATATTGAAGATGAAAGCGAGAACCTGCTTCCTCTTCTTGATGTAATAATTGAAAAAGTACCTAAACCTTTTGCCGACCTTGAAGCTCCTTTCCAGATGCTTATTTCTGCGATCGATTATAATGACTACCTGGGCAGAATCGGGATCGGGAGAATACATAAAGGCGTGCTTAAGGCAGGGGATACAATGGTTCACATAACTAAAGAGGGAAATAAAAGTGAATCAAGAATTACTAAACTTTATTCTTTTGAAAGTATAAAAAGAGTTGAAACTGATCAGCTGACCTCAGGTGATATAGGCGGTATAGCTGGACTGGAAGATGTTGATATAGGCGATACTATTGTTAGTCCTAAAAATCCCGAACCACTTCCGTTCGCAGCCATTGATGAACCCACCATTACAATGAACTTTATGGTAAATAATTCTCCTTTCGCGGGACAGGAAGGGAAGTATGTCACTACAAGAAATATAAGTGAAAGATTGTCAAAAGAGTTGAAATCAAATGTCAGTCTCCGTGTGGAGATGACTGATTCCCCCGATATCTTCAAGGTAAGCGGAAGGGGGGAACTGCACCTGTCCATACTTATTGAAAATATGAGAAGAGAAAATTATGAGCTCCAGGTTACACGTCCTGAGGTGATATTAAAAAAGATTGATGACGTATTATGCGAACCAATGGAGCACGTTATAATAGATGTTCCTGAGGAGTTTGTAGGAATTGTAATTGAGAAGCTCGGTAAACGCAAAGCTGAGATGAAAAATATGCTGACGTTCAATGAAAATACCAGGGTTGAATTTGTTATTCCTTCAAGAGGATTAATCGGCTACCGGTCTGAATTTATGACCGATACAAAAGGAACCGGCATACTGCATCATAATTTCCAGGGTTATGAACCTTACAAAGGCGATATCGTACACAGGCAGCGTGGTGCGCTTGCTGCAATGGAAACCGGTACCGCATCCGCATATGCAATGTTTAAATTGCAGGAAAGATCCGTATTCTTTATTGAACCCGGAACAAGGGTCTATGAAGGAATGGTAGTGGGTGAGAACTCAAGAAATAATGATATGCATGTCAACGTTACAAAGACCAAGCAGCTTTCTAATATGCGTGCATCCGGTGCTGATGAAGCAATACGGCTTGAACCGCCAACAACCCTTTCCCTTGAGCAGGCTATTGAATGGATTACTGATGATGAATATGTCGAGGTTACTCCTCAGAGTATCCGGATCAGGAAAAGATACCTGACGGACATGGATCGCAAGAATGCCAGGCTGGCTGAGAAGAGAGCAGCCGAAGCAGAAACAGTTTAAGAAATACAATTAAGACGCCGGACGGCGTCTTTTTTATTTGAAACGAAATAATACAACATTAAAAAAGGAGAGTCTTTATGGCCGAAACAGCGATTAAAGATCTGAAACCGGAATTATTATGGAAAAGATTTTATGAAATAACAAGGGTACCGCGTCCTTCTAAAAAAGAAGGAAAGATTCGTGATCATATGAAAGCATTTTTGAAGGAACAGAATGTAGAATTCCGGGAAGATAAAGTGGGAAATATTTTGGCAAAGATTCCTGCAACCCCGGGGAATGAAAATGCGCCTGTCGTTGTGCTGCAGGGACACATAGACATGGTTTGTGAAAAAAATAAAAGCACAAAGCATGATTTTGATAATGATCCTATTGAGATCAAAAGAGAAGATGGATGGATTACTGCTGAGGGAACTACGCTCGGAAGTGATAATGGAATCGGCGTTGCCGCTGCTTTGGCTGTTATTAACGATAAAACCGTTGAACACGGACCGATAGAAATACTGCTTACTGTTGATGAAGAAACCGGCATGACAGGAGCAAACCACCTTGAGCCTGGATTTGTAACTGGTAAAATATTGCTGAATATGGATTCTGAAGAAGATGGTGCTTTTTACGTCGGCTGTTCCGGCGGTGTTGATACGCTGGCCTCTTTTGGTATTAAGACTCAGAATGTACCATCAGGCTATTCCGCTTTTGAAGTAATGGTTACAGGACTTAAAGGAGGTCATTCGGGTCTTGATATAATTCAGGGCCGTGCAAATGCAATCAAGCTGCTCGGCCGTACGTTAAATAAATTATCCGGCTGCTATATCAGCTCTTTGTCAGGCGGCAGTCTGAGGAATGCAATCCCTCGTGAAGCTGAAGCTGTCATTATGATCAAGAATGGTCAGGAACCCGAAATTAAAAAGACAATAAGTGATTTTGAGAAAAATCTTGTCAATGAGTATAAGAAATCGGATAGCGGATTGAAGATAAATTTCAGTAAGTCGGATAAAAAAAACGATAAAATATTCACTCCGGACTTTCAGAATGATATAATTAATTTGCTTCTTGCACTTCCTCATGGAGTAATTGCAATGAGCCAGGATATTCCGGGATTAGTTGAGACTTCTACAAATCTTGCAACCATTTCAACCGACGGAGGAAAACTGAACATCAGTACAAGTCAGAGGAGTTCGGTAGAAAGCGCAAAAGATTATATCGCCGCAAGTGTAAAATCATCGTTTGTTTTAGCCGGCGGCAAGGTAACCGAAGGTGATGGTTATCCCGGATGGAAACCTGATATGGATTCAGCAATTCTGAAAACTTCTAAAGAAGTATTCAGGAATCTATTCAAAAAAGACCCTGAAATAAAAGCAATTCACGCCGGTCTCGAGTGTGGTCTCCTTGGAGCAAAAAATCCTGGTCTTGATATGATTTCATTCGGACCAACAATAGAAGGAGCTCATTCGCCCGATGAAAGAGTAAATATTGAAACTGTCGGAAAGTTTTACGATTTACTGAAGGGAATACTTAAAAGAGTTGCCGAACAGAAATAATGCTGATCCGGCGATAATTTTAAAGGCTATCCTGATCAGATAGCCTTTTGTATCTCAAAACTTTCGGCTGCATATTCTGAACAAATTTCGCACTGGCAGAGTTCGTAAATCTCATCATAGCCGTAATCAAGTGTAAGCTCCTCACCGGGTTCAATATCTCTGTCCGCAATCAGGAACAATGAATCTTCATCCCTGTCGAATATATCACAATTATAGCTGCAATTGTGGTTTATAAATTTAATTTTGTCCGTCATTGCCGTATCTATGTAGTTCTCGCCGTTCCAGAAAATATAAACATTACCAAATTCTTCTCTTCTTTCGCATTCATCACCGGAGATTGTCTCCCCTTTGATGATCATGATTTTCTGACCCTCAGGAATCTTTATAGAAGTAAAAAGCCCAGCTCCGTGTATGCCGGATTCTGTGACGTAAAGAAATTTCTCGAGATATTCTCTGTCCTTGCTCAAGATTAACCTTGCCTTTCATAAACTAAAATAGAATGAGTCTCTGTCTGTTTTATACCAGCTTCATCCTATCGCAGTGTGATAAAATTTACGGGAATCAAAGTTACAAAATATATTGACATTATTAAAAATCCTGTAGTAATTAGGTTTGATATATGCAATATGTACTGCGTAAGAAAGTAGTTAACTTGTATATGTAATTTTACCGGATAAAAAAATATGATTAAACTCCGCCTGAAGGGCATCTGGCTATTCACCAGGAACGTCTTTGATAAATTTATTGATGATAAATGTCCGAAGCTCGGCGCAGCTCTCTCATTCTATACTATCTTTTCTATTGCCCCAATCATTGTCATATCAATTGCGGTTGCCGCATTGATATTCGGAAAGGAGGCAGCAAGAGGGGAGATAATCACGCAGATACAAGGACTGGTAGGCTATGATGGTGCTGAGGTTATCCAAACCGCACTAAAAAATGCTCAATACTCAAGTCAGGGTTTTATTACTATCCTTACTGGCTTTGTCGCCCTTGTTATCGGTTCTACAGTCGTTTTTGTTGAGCTCCAGGATTCTCTTAATATTATCTGGAAAGTGCGGCCAAAACCCGGCAGAAATATGTTTAAGGGATTATTAAAAGACAGGGTGCAGTCATTTGCGATGGTCATCGGTACAGGATTTCTTCTCCTCGTTTCCCTCGTTGTCAGTGCGCTTATATCTTCAATCAATGACTATATAGCTATGAGTTTTTTTAATATCCCTAAATTTTTCCTCGATTTATCAAATATAGTCATATCGCTATTGATGTCCTTTTTACTATTCATGATGATCTTCAGGGTACTACCCGATGTACACATAGAATGGAAGCATGTCTGGGTCGGCGCACTCGTTACAGCGATTCTTTTTGTCCTGGGAAAATACCTGATCGGTCTTTATATCGGTACAAGCACCCTAAGCTCTACTTACGGAGCCGCCGGATCGCTCGTGATCTTTTTACTGTGGATATATTACTCGGCGCAGATACTCTTCCTGGGTGCCGAATTCACCCAGGTTTATGCTGAAAAATATGGTGAAGGAATAAGACCTACATCCAAATTTATGAAATATGAACTTGAAGGAATATTTAAGAAAGACAAAGAAAAATCAGGATAAGGTTTCATCCATTCCTGCAATTTTCACATTGTTCCTGTAAACTGCTTCAGATGTCACGCTCCCGTATTCATCATACTTAGTCCACTTCCCGTCCTTCTTTCCGTTAGAGTAGTACCCGGTAGCTTTCAGTTTGCCATCAGGATAATACCAGACCCATTTATCAGAGCTGATATCATTCTTAAAGTAGCCCTGGGATTCAAGCTGTCCGTCAGGATAATAATACTGCCATAGTCCTTCATTCTTATTGTTCTTGATGCGTCCGTATATAAGGGGCTTGCCGTTCTCGGAAAATACATTGAAGTCGCCTTCCTTAATGCCTTTAACTACATCATACTCAAGGACCTGTGCGTTGATAATATCATGTACCTTTCCGGTGAATGGTTCGCCGCTGTGGATGGCACAGATCAGCCCATCCTTCAGCATAACGTTTCCTGAGTTCGGGGCTTTTTTGCCGCAGGAGGATAGAATAAGAGCGGATGAAACAAAGATAATAGAGAGCAAAACTGCTCTGCAACAGAGTAGTGCTTTTGTTTGCATAGTATTTTTATTTATTTATGACACACAAATAATTTCTGCTGCACCCCTCAACCAGTTTTTTGCTTGCATATAATACGAAAAAATTCTTTAAAGTAAAATATTATTTATTACAATTTAATTTATTTGAATTTATTAGCTTCTCTTTAAAAGAGAAGAGAATATTCTGGTTTCTCACTATTGAAAAATTCAGCACTTAATAATGTTGAAATAGTTATCAATTTAATTGGTTTACTTTTTGTTGGGAGGTGACGGCCAGTGGAAGTAATCTATGATTTTCGCTGCTAAATAAGAAGTTTTTAGCATTTATTGGTATTCTAAATAAATTGTTAATATTTTACACAGTGATATAATTAAAATTGTGGGAGTCATTATGTTAAAATCATTTTTGATCGTTGTCCTCTTTTCATCACTCGTCTTTTGTCAGGAAACTCAACCTAAACACGGTTTTGTTGGAGCCGCTACCTGCGGAATGTGCCACAAGACTGAAAAACAGGGAAATCAGTATGGTATCTGGGAAAAATCTCAGCATGCACAGGCATACAAAACTCTCCAGACCGAAAAAGCTGATAAAATTGCAAAAGAGAAGGGATTCAATACACCAGCAGCAAAAACACCTGAATGTTTGAAATGTCATACCTCAGGTTATAATGTTGATGCTAAATTCCTTGGTAAAAAATTCAATATTGAAGATGGTGTTCAGTGCGAAACCTGTCACGGTCCCGGCGAAGACTATAAGAGCATGTCTGTAATGAAAGACAAAAAAGCTGCAGAAGAAAAGGGATTAGTCATGGTTTCAGATATTCATACATTCTGCGTAAAATGTCATAATTCTGAAAGCCCGACTTTTAATAAGAATATGGATCTGGACAAGATGTGGGATAAAATCAAACATCCGATACCCGGTGCGAAATAATCATTAATAATCTTGTTCGGAATTAATAAGACTAATCCTATGAAAAAAATACTTTTTTGCAGCATAGCCTTATCATTAATTCTAACATCAGCTTATGCACAGAATTTAAATGGCAGATTCTCATCTGCCATTTATTCTTTTGAACGGTTCGATACTGTAAATGCCTCCAGCACTTACCTGCAGGCTTATGAAATGCTGATGTTGAATTTGAATAAGGACAATTATTCGTTAAGAACCTACCTGAATTTCGAAGGGGATCTTTCACAGGATCTCAAAGATTTTCCAAGAGTTAGATTTTACAACCTGTATTTTGAAGCTCGTAAGGTTCTTGATGCCTTCACTATCAAACTCGGCAGGCAGCCGATAATCAATTCTGTCGCCGGGGGATTGTTCGATGGTGTAAACCTCGACTATAGAAATGGTGATTATAAATTCACAGGTTATTATGGCGGAAATATTCCCGCCTATCAAAAGTTTGATGTAACCGATGACTGGAGTCACGATTTTCTGGCTGGAGGTAGATTTGTTACCACAGCTCTGAAGAATTTCCGCCTGGGTCTCAGCTATATCAATAAAAATTTCAAACCTGAAGAATATACGGCTACCCGGCTTGACGCTGACCTGAATCCTATCCAGGTGTTGATAAGGAATAACTCAAGCCAGTATCAGTTTGCTTCGGCAGAAGCAGCATATGAGATGCCTTCAATATTTACTGTTGATACAAGATTTGATTACGACCTTAATTTTATGCAGGCATCCAAATTTGAATTTTACGGAACCTATGATCAGCTGGAGAAATTTGATTTTAACCTCTACTATAATTACCGGGCGCCTAAGATAAGATATAATTCGATCTTTGCAGTATTCGATTATGCTAATACCCAGGAAATGGAAGTCGGTGCAAATTATAAACTGACTAAACTGTTTTCTATCAGCGGTAAGGTTGCAGATGTCATATATACGGATGAAAATTCGCAGAGAATAACAGCCGGTCTTATTTCAAATTACGGCAGCCTCACATACCGGAAGAACCTTGGTTATGCCGGTGAGATGGATGCAGTGTCCTTATATACGGCTTACACTTTCCTGGAAGGCTTATTAACTCCCTCAGTGGGAATTTCTTATACGAATTATAAGCTCTCAGATGATGCTGAAACTGATAACCTGACGACCATCCTGGCCGGTTTTAATATCAGACCATACAATGCATTATCTCTTGATCTCCAGGGACAGTATTTAAATAATAAAATTTATCAGGATGATGTTCGATTTTTTGCAAAATTGAATTACTGGTTTAATACAAATTTTTAGCAGACGCATTATGAAATTAAAATATTTCTACATTTTCTTATCTATCGGACTGATCACTGCGTTACTTTTTTCTGCATTCTCATCCGGACCTGAACAGGAAGGGAAGCGCCACGATAAGCTGATAAAGTTTTCACATAAATTCCATAGTGAGCTCGCAGATTGCAGTACCTGTCATTCTAAAGTTGATTCAAGTACGACAATAAAAGATAATCTGATACCGACTATGAATGACTGCGCGCAGTGCCACGATGTTGAAGATTCTAATAACTGTAATCAATGTCATATCGATGAGATCTACGAACCGCTGGAGCCAAAACAAACTGAACTGAAATTCAATCATAGCTTCCACGTTGTAAACCAAAAGGTTCAGTGCGTTGCCTGTCATAAAGGCATCACTGATGTGGATTATGCTTTTCAGGCCGAACAGCCTTACCCCGAAATGAAAGACTGCTGGTCATGTCACGGAGCTGAAAATGTTGCCGCAAATGCATGCGAAGCATGCCATACCTCTACGGCTGACTTATTACCTCAGACACATAAAAGTGTTAATTTCATTCACACTCATAAATTTGCAGCCCGCGATCTGGATGCAAATTGTATAATGTGCCACGATAATCATAGCTGCGAAGAATGCCACACTGGTACGACTATGATTACAGAGGATAACACTTCAAAAGATTTCTTCAAGCCTTATGTCCCTAATAACTCTGTAGATGGTCCTAAACAGCAGCAGATAACCAGGGTGCATCAGCTTGATTATCGCTTTACACACGGAATAGATGCCAAACAGAAATCAAGCGAATGCCAGACCTGTCATAGCTTCGAAAGCTTCTGCACTCAATGTCACCAGGCAGAAAACCACGACTTCGAACTGAGCGGCGTAGCTCCTGCTTCCCATCTTAAACCTGACTTTACTACACTCGGTGTCGGTACAGGCGGTGGAGAGCATGCTACACTTGCAAGACGCGATATTGAGTCTTGTGTAGCCTGTCATGATGTTCAGGGCGCTGATCCTACATGTTTAACCTGCCACGTTGATAATGATGGAATTAAAGGAACGAATCCTAAGACTCATCCCGGCGGGTTTATGAAAGACACACATGGTGACTGGCATAGCGATCCTGGTTCAGTTTGCTTTAATTGTCACGTCGGTGCTTCCCCGCAATCGCCTTCAGGTATAGGCTTCTGCGGATACTGCCATGGTTCAAAAACCGATTGATTAAAACGGAATAAAGTTATGAAATACACAATCTATATAGTTTTATTAATCTCAGCTGGTATTTTTCTTGCAAGCTGCAGCGATTTAAATGAAAATCTTACGCCGCCGCCGAGTGGATTAACAATTCATAAAACAGGTATCCTCAATCCCGATTCTCCGAATTTTCATGCGAACCTGATTAAAGAAAAGAACTGGGATCTGAAGCTTTGCCAGCAGTGTCACGGCGCTGATTTTGCCGGAGGATCTGTCGGTAAGAGTTGTCTCGGCTGTCATACTGAGGCAAAGGGTCCAATTGCCTGCAATACTTGCCACGGCGATCCTAATCCAGACGGCCACATATTTCCTCCGCGTGATGTTTCAGGAGATACGTCAACAACAGCTCCCGGAGTCGGTGCTCACGTTGCACATCTTGTTACAAATAATCTTACAGGCGAAATAAGATGTTCCAACTGTCATACTTTCCCGTCAGACTTCTTTGCTCCAAGCCATATTAGTCCTGATGGTCTGCCAGCCCAGATAAACTTCGGCCGTACCGCAGTTTTCAATCATGGTACGGAGTCATCGTATGATTACAGCAGTCACTCATGCTCAAATACATACTGCCATGGTAATTTTGTCTTCAAGCGCGATACTACAAAGGCTGAGTACCAGTTTATATTCGAAGACAGTACTGGTGCCGTGAGCGATTCGATGATCGGAAACAATGTAACCGTAACCTGGAACCAGGTTGACGGTACACAGGCAAAGTGCGGCTCCTGTCATGGGCTGCCTCCGATAGGACACCGCTACCAGACCTGGCCTACAAGCTGCGTAATATGCCATACAGGAGTTATAGATGCTCAGGGTAATATTATCGATTCGACTAAACATATAAATGGTCACGTTGACGTGTTCGGTGAGTAAACAAGCCTCAAAATAGAAATGTAAAAAGGCTGTCCTAAAAAGACAGCCTTTTTTTATCTATATACTCTAAAAATTCAAGGAATATGTCCCAAAAAGCCTTTAATATTTTGGTAAAAGGGAACCTAATTTTTATATTTGCAGTCTCTTTTGGAAAGGTGCAGGAGTGGTTGAACTGGCACGCCTGGAGAGCGTGTGTACGGGTAACCGTACCGAGGGTTCGAATCCCTCCCTTTCCGCTATGGAGCGATAAATAACTGATATAAGCCTGGTTAACCCCATATCTTTTAATCTCCCTATTCTTATCCACTAATCATCTAGCCTTCTCATTTTCAGCCATCCACTCGTCCCCCATAACTTGCGGAGAGAGAGAGATTCGAACTCTCGGAACTCAAAAAGAGTTCAACGGTTTTCGAGACCGTCCCGTTCAACCACTCCGGCATCTCTCCGTAATTATGCAGCAGGCTGAAAAAACTGACCCTAAAGTTAAGATATGTACGGGACTGAATAAAGTGATTTATAATTTTTCTGCCGACCTTTTTAATCTTCCAGCAGCTAATAAAGATGCACTCCGGAAACTCCCGGAAAATCCGGATATTCATCTGGGATAACCTATTTATTGGAAATAAAAAAATGATAAATATCTTAAATGCAAAATGAATCTGCTTTATTTAATAAAGCATCATTAACTTTCAACTCTCTCATCTCTTTAATAAATTTAGAATCATTAAAAAATATAATTTGATATGAAAACTCTAATACTAATTTTATTTGCATTTGTGCAGCTGGGTGCACAGTCCTTTAACGATTATTTCACAGATAAAACTATGCGCATAGATTACTATCATACCGGGAACTCAAGTTCTGAGATGGTAACTATTGATCATATTTATACATACGGCACCTGGGCAGGCAGTCTGAATAATCTTATAGACAATTTTAATAACGGCCAATACTATTATAAGGTGTATGATAATAAGTCTGGCAACTTAATCTTTTCAAAAGGATTCGACAGTTATTTCAAAGAATACCAGACAAGCGATGAAGCTCTGAATGGAATTCAAAAGACTTTCCAGGAAAGTGCAATCATACCGGCTCCGAAGAATGAAATTAAATTCACACTGGAGAAGAGGGATTCTCTGAACAATCTTCACGAGATTTATTCTACTGTGATCAATCCGGCAGATATTTATATATCAGACGAAGCAGTTGACAACAGCGGAGTTACTGTTTACAAACAGTATTATTCAGGTGATCCTCATACAAAGGTGGACGTTGTTATAATAGGTGAGGGCTATACGAAAGATGAGAAATCGAAATTCGAAAAGGATCTTAAACATTTTACAGATCTGTTTATCAATCAGCAGCCCTATAAACAATTAAAGCACAGTTTCAATATCTATGGTGTATATAAAGCTTCAATCGACAGCGGATGCGATAACCCAGGTGCGGGTATTTATAAGAATACTCTGCTGAGTACAACATACTATTCTCTCGGTTCAGAAAGATATATCCTTACTGAAGATAACAAAACAATGAGAGATGTTGCTGCAAATGTTCCTTATGATGCTATTTATATTATGGTTAATGAGTCGCGCTACGGCGGCGGCGGAATTTACAATTTCTACTGCACTTTTATTAGCGATAACCAGTTTAGTGATTATATCTTTCTCCACGAATTCGGACATTCATTCTCTGGACTTGCGGATGAGTACTACACCTCAGATGTAGCCTACAACGATTTTTACCCTAAGGGAGTTGAACCTGTTGAACCAAACATTACCAGATTGCTTGATAAGAATAATCTGAAGTGGAAGAACCTCATTACTCCGGGTATCGAAATACCGACACCATGGGAAAAAGAAGAATATGATAAGTTTGACCTTGCCTGGCAGAAAATAAGGAGAGAACTGAATCAGAAAGTTGCTTCACTTCAGAGGAATAAAGCCCCAGAGGAGCAGATTGACTCCTTGAAAGAAAAATATAATAACCTCGATAAAGAACACAGCGACCAGGTTGATGAGTTTCTCCATAAAAGCAAGTATTGGGGAAAAACCGGTGCATTTGAAGGTGCCGGTTACTCATCGAAAGGGATGTACAGACCTATGATTGACTGTATTATGTTCTCTAAAGGTGCAAAACCTTTCTGTACAGTCTGTGAAGAACACATAAAAGAAGTTATTAAGCATTACACAGAGTGATTGATCCGGTTCAATAGGAATGATCATTAGTTGAGGTTCATTATGAAATATTTGTACATCTTTATTTTAATAATAAATACAGCGTTTGCACAATATGTTCCGCAATCGCCTTACCTGCAGGATCCCTCTAAAGCTATTCCTTATGTTGATAGCTGTGCTTCATTCTGGACCGGAGTTTATGATTCTTCATTCGGAGGATTTTATACTAATGTCGATCGTTTTGGTAATGTCATCGTCAGCTGGGGTACTAACAAAGACCTGGTTACACAATCCAGAGATGCATATGGCTTTGTAAGAGCGTATATGCTTACCGGAAATCAAAATTACCTTGTTATGGCCCGGCATGCCCTTGATTTTATGTATGCTCACGCCTGGGATAGTTCACACGACGGCTGGTACCACAGTATCGACAGGTTTGGTAATCCAATCAACCCGAATGATGTTAAAACCGCCTTCGATCAGCATTATGCTTTACTTGGAATCGGCGCTTATTACGAAGCAACCAGTGATACTAATGACTGGAACCATCTGATAGACGGATATAACAGCAGCGAAAATCATTTGTGGGATCCCGACCCGCAAAATTTCGGCTACTATGATAACGGTACTTATGATTGGTCGTCGGTGTCCGGAAAAAGTTTTAATGCAACGGTTGATGCTATAACCACTAATGTTCTTCAGCTTTATCTGCTCACAGGGGATAATGTTTATAAAAATAAACTAATTCAGCTGGCAGATAATATTCTGACTCATTTGTACGGCAGTATGCCGCAGCAGGCAATCGGATTTGTAGAAGAGTACTATTCGGACTGGACCTGGAATAATAACGAGACTATGACGATCATGGGACACGTTCTTAAATCCGGCTGGTGTCTCGGAAGAATAAATCAGCTTATTCCCAATCCTGCTTATGTTAATGCTGCTAAGGATCTCGTTGCTGAAGTATATGATAACGGCTATGATCACGAACTAGGAGGACCTTACAAGGACTTTAACCGAGTTACAGGCGAGATGCTTATGTGGGGACAAGCAGATACAGCAAAAGCCTGGTGGCAGATGGAGCAGGCCGTTACAGCCGGGTTAATGATGTACAATTTAACCGGAGATCAGCAGTACCTTCAGATGGCGGATGAAACTTTAAGCTTTTTTATGACCTATTTTGTTGATCACCAGTATGGTGAAGTTTATTCCGACAGAACCAGGTATGGAGGACAAATATTGGGACTGGAAAAAGGAAATAACGGAAAAGCAGGATATCATTCCATTGAACTCGGTTATTACACATACCTTTACGGAAACCTTTTCTTCAAAGGTGACCCCGTAACTTTATATTACAAATATGAACCGGTGAATAACGACCGCCAAATAAACATGAACCCGCTCGCTTTTGCATCTTCTTCATACAGGATCAAAGCGATTAAAAAAGACGGGACTGCTTATATCGATTTTAATGCAGATGACAGGATCCTTCATCTCCCTGCGGGTACCGGTGGCGAATTTAAAGTAACGTATGAATTAACAAATCCAGCTTATGTTAAGAATACTGAAGCTGACATACCGGAATTTCATCTGAATCAGAATTATCCTAATCCGTTCAATCCGGTTACTAATATCACTTTCTCGGTTCCCGAAAGAAGCGCCGTTTCGCTTAAGGTTTACGATATACTTGGTAAAGAAGTATCAGTGCTCGTTAATGAAGAAAAGAATGCCGGGATATATACAGTAACCTTTAATGGCAGCAGTCTGGCCAGTGGAGTCTACTTTTGCAGGCTGCAGACTGAATACAGGTTCAGCGCCCTCAGGCAGCTTAGTAGAAACCCGGAAGATGATTTTGTTGAAGTGAATCTGCTGACCAGGTCTTACTAGCTTTTATAAGCATTAGTCGATCTTCAGTAGACTATAAATTTGTCAATACAAACACCTTTATTATCCGCAATTTGTGTCATAACTGTCTGACATAGCCGGGTCTTGCGGACGCCAATCAGCCGATTCAAAGTAGAAATCCGTTTATACGCCCTTCTATCCCAAATCAATTTACATGCCCGGTTAATCGGTTTACCTTTGACAAAGTTAAAAATCAAACTAAAGGAAGAGGCAAAAATGTTTAAATCAATGTTAACTATTGCGGGATTACTTTTATTCTTATTTGTGACAACTTCCTGCGCATTTGACAGGTCCTCACTTGATAATCAGTCCGTCAGGAAGGATGCGATTACAAATTTACTGATAGGGCTCCAGTCAGATAATTATGGTTTAAGGACAAGTGCCGCTTTTATGCTTGGTGAGGTAAAGGCTGATGAAGCTGTACTTCCTTTAATGAGAATGCTCCGCAGTGAAGATAATGAGGACGCCAGAATAGTAGCGCTTTAGCACTTTACAAAATCGGTGATTCTAAAGGAATCTATGCTGTGAGTCAGGCTAAGAGATTTGATAGCAGCGAAAGGGTCAGGAAAATGTGTACCAATTTTTATAACGAAGTATTGAAGATAAAGTACGGTGTGAACGAAAGATATAGCGATAGCAGTGAAGTAGCAATAAGGTAAATTGTTTCTTCATAACTTAGAACCTCCTCTAAACCGGGATTGCCCATCCCGGTTTTTTTATTATATGATCAGCAAATAACGGAGCAGAATAATTATATTGTGCACTCAATCTTATGCATTTATATAAAGAAGAAATAAAGAAAACCCTGACCCTTGCTTATCCGGTCATTATCGGTCAGCTTGGTTTTATAATGATGGGTGTAGTGGACAGTATAATGGTCGGCAGTGTAGGTGCTGTTCCCTTGCGGCGGCAGCGGTAGGAAACAGTCTCTTTATTCTCGTCTCAATAGTGGGACTGGGAATTTCTGTTTCGGTTACGCCGCTGGTGGCCATTGCTGTAGGAGGGAAACGTTATAATGAATGCGGCGTCCTTTTCCGTCAGTCGCTTTTAATCAACCTTGTAACCGGGATGGTAATTGCTGCACTGATATTTGGCGGCTCTTTCCTACTGGTCTATATTGATCAGCCTCCCGAAGCTGTACTGCAGGCGCAGTCGTATGCCAGGATACTGGGATTCTCAGCTATACCAGCTATGATCTTTTCTTCCTATAAACAGTTTATCGAAGGCTTTTCAGTAATGCGTCCTGCTATGGTCGTCGTGCTCCTGGCTAATTTACATTTAATGTCTTATTCAACTGGGTATTAATATTCGGAAATGCAGGGTTTACGAGGCTTGGACTTAATGGAGCGGGTTGGGCAACACTCGCATCCCGTATCTTTATGTCGCTTGTCTTAATGATTTATGTAATGAGATCAGAATACTTTAAGCCATACGACGTAACTTTCTATTTCAAAAGCATTAACGGGAAGATTATAAAGAAAATACTTGCATTAGGAATACGAGCGGAGTACAGTATTTCTTTGAGGTTGGAGCCTTTTCCCTTGCAGTAGTGATGGTTGGCTGGCTGGGAACCTATCTGTGGCGTCGCACACCAGATAGTCATAAATTTAGCTTCGATTTCGTTTATGTGCGCACTTGGAGTATCAGTTGCCGGGAGCATACGGGTAGGGAATGTGTCGGCCGTAAAAATGTTGCTGAAACCAGGAGAGCGGGGTTTACTGCTATAGTCGTATTGATAATAATGGGTTCCTTTGGAATTGTTTTATCTTCATGAGGAAGATCCTTCCTCATTAAGATAAAAACAATTCCAAAGGAACCCATTATTGATGCAGATACGACTATAGCAGTAAACCCCAGTTCCTGGTTTCAGGCAACATTTTTTACGGCCGACAGCATTCCTACCGTATGCTCCCGGCAGCTGATGTCCGAGAAGTGCGCACATAAACGAAATCGAAGCTAAATTTATGACTCTGTAGATCCTTCCAGCTGATAGGTTCCAGCCACCAACCATCACTACTGCAAAGGAAAGGCTGGAGCCTCAAAGAAATCTGTACTCGGCTGCAGGTATTCCTAATGCAAGCTGTTTTTTTCTTATAATCTTCCCGTTAATGCTTTTGAAATAGAAAGTTACGTCGTATGGCTTAAAGTATTCTGATCTCATTACATAAATCATTAGACAAGCAAGATAAAGATACGGGATGCGAGTGTTGCCCAACCCACTCCATTAAGTCCAAGCCTCGTAAACCCTGCATTCCGAATATTAATACCCAGTTGAATGACATTTACATTAAAAAAATCACCAGGAGCACGACGACCATAGCAGGACGCATACTGAAAAAGCCTTCGATAAACTGTTTATAGGAAGAAAAGATCATAGCTGGTATAGCTGAGAATCCCAGTCCTGGCATACGACTGCGCCTGCAGTACAGCTTCGGGAGGCTGGTGAATAAGCCAGTAGGAAAGAGCCGCCAAATATCAGTCCAGCAATTACCATCCCGGTTACAAAGTTGATTTAAAGCAACTGACGGAAAAGGACGCCGCATTCATTATAACGTTTCCCTCCTACAGCAATGGCCACCAGCGGCGTAACCGAAAAAAACTCCCAGTCCCACTATTGAGACGAGAATAAAGAGACTGCTTTCCTACCGTGCCGCCGCAAGGGGAACAGCACCGTACACTGCCGACCATTATACTGTCCACTACACCCATCATTATAAAACCAAGCTGACCGATAATGACCGGATAAGCAAGGTCAGGGTTTTCTTTATTTCTTCTTTATATAAATGCATAAGATTGAGTGCACAATATAATTATTCTGCTCCGTTATTTGCTGATCATATAATAAAAAACCGGGATGGGCAATCCCGGTTTAGAGGAGGTTCTAAGTTATGAAGAAACAATTTACCTTATTGCTACTTCACTGCTATCGCTTATCTTTCGTTCACACCGTACTTTATCTTCAATAGCACTCTCTTTGTTATAAAAATTGGTACACATTTTCCTGACCCTTTCAGACTGCTATCAAATCTCTTAGCCTGACTCACAGCATAGATTCCTTTAGAATCACCGATTTTGTAAAGTGCTAAAGTTGGATTATTTCTGGCGTCCTCATTATCTTCACTGCGGAGCATTGTCATTAAAAGGAAGTACAGCTTCATCAGCCTTTACCTCACCAAGCATAAAAGCGGCACTTGTCCTTAAACCATAATTATCTGACTGGAGCCCTATCAGTAAATTTGTAATTGCATCCTTCCTGACGGACTGATTATCAAGTGAGGACCTGTCAAATGCGCAGGAAGTTGTCACAAATAAGAATAAAAGTAATCTCGCAATAGTTAACATCAATTAAACATTTTTGCCTACTCTTCCTTTAGTTTGATTTTTAACTTTGTCAAAGGTAAACCGATTAACCGGGCATGATAAATTGATTTGGGATAGAAGGGCATATAAACGGATTTCTACTTTGAATCGGCTGATTGGCGTCCGCAAGACCCGGCTATGTCAGACAGTTATGACACAAATTGCGGATAATAAAGGTGTTTGTATTGACAAATTTATAGTCTACTGAAGATCGACTAATGCTTATAAAAGCTAGTCCTCGTAGCAGATTCACTTCAACAAAATCATCTTACCAGGTTTTCTACTAAGCTACCTGAGGCGCTGAACCTGTATTAGTCTAGAGCCTGCAAAAGTGACTCCACTGGCCAGACTCCTGCCATTAAAGGTTCTGCTATATTCCGGCATTCTTTTCTTCCATTAACGAGCACTAATACTCTTTACCAAGTATATCGTAAACCTTTAAGCGAAACGGCGCTTCTCTTTTGGGAACCAAAGTGATATTAGTAACCGGATTGAACGGATTAGGATAATTCTGATTCAGATGAAATTCCGGTATGTCACTTCAGTATTCTTAACATAAGCTGGATTTGTTAAT